>NZ_JHXI01000007.1 GCF_000621785.1 Ruminococcus flavefaciens ND2009
GGAATGAAAAGCATGACAGACCTCGACACCGGTGAAAAGGATTAATGCATTAATAAGCAAAAAAGGCGGACTGTAAGGGCGGTGCTTATATAGAAGTTTACGCGTAATTATGGGGGAAAAACCTTTCTGAGGAAAGGTTCTTTCCCCCATACCCCCTTTTCCAAAGACTTTTGGCTGGTTTTTATCAGGACAGGGCGCCTTAAATATAATAAAAAGGCATATATTATCAAGCGCCCTGTCCTGATAAAAACGAAACAGAGTCCTCAGAAAAAGAATAAAGGGAAGCACTTCTCTCAAAGAGCTTCCCTCAATATCACCCGTAAACCTTCTGTACGAGCGTCGCCTTTAATAGTCCGCCTTTTCATATTCTTTATCTGTCCGCTCCGACTTCTCCGCACTTACCGCACCTGCTGCACCCATTGCAGCTCAGCCTCATGCCGCAGGTATTGCAGCGCTCTCCGAAATAGGGAACGTACCTGTCCTCGTCCCTGATGGGATAGCCAAGACTGTCATAGAGGTCAAAGCTCATGGGCTTTCCTCTGAAGCTCATGCCCGATTTATAAGCCTGTATGCTTGAAAGTCCGCTGCCCTCTATCCTGTAGAGCCTGCCGTCCTTGATGAACCTTCTGCCCGTTCCGCAGAACACAAAGGTCACGTTATTGTCCAGGCACTCCTGCCGCAGCAGCTTCACCCACTCAAAGTCACAGGGACGGGCACCGTCATAGTTCTCACCGTCGCAGAGCACCTGCTCTATCTGTCCCGTTTCCAGGTACTTTCTGATGCTGACCTGTCCTATGAAGGGCGCGCACATGACCCCCTTATGTCTGAATGGCAGGTCAAGGAGTATCGGTATGCGCTCATCGGCGCGGCGCTGGTTCTCGGCAGTCACGTTGAAGAAGATGTTATCCCAGCCCTCGCCCCAGTCCTTCGGCAGACACCTCTCCACCCTCTCGGGGCGCTTGGTCAGCAGAAAGAACACCACATCGCTGCGTATCTTCATGATGTCCCACGCCTCGCTGCGCCACTCATCGGCTTCCTCAAGGAAGAAGTCAGAGGTCATGCAGACCCTTACAGTCTCGCCGCTCTTTATCTTGTAATTGCCGTTCCTGTCCTTTGAGAGAGGATAGCGGAACCCCGCCTTTGTGCGGTATATTTTCGAGCCGTCCTGGTCGCGGAGCCTGTCCAGAAAATACATATAGCAGTTCTGGCAGCCCTCGCTGACCTTTGTGCAGCCGTGCCAGGGATTCCATATATCGTGCATTTTATCCCTCCTCAAAAAAGAACTTACGTTCCTTTTATTATAATACAAATCTCAGGGATTGTCAAGTCTCCTGCAATATTGATTTTTCTCAGCATTTGTGTTATACTATACTTACAAACAATAAAAGTAGGAACTGCCATGTTCTGGGACAGAATTTCAGGTCTTTACGACCTATTCGAGAATATCTACAACGGTAAGAACTACAAAGCCCTCGGCGTCAAAGTTGCCGGATATATAGACAAAACCGACCTTGTACTGGAGTGCGCCTGCGGTACCGGAGCTATCACCCGTCATCTGGCACCTGCCTGCAAGGGGCTCATCGCTACGGACTTCTCCGTGGGTATGCTGAGGCAGACCGGGAAAAAGTGCAGGGACTTCTCTAACGTGAAGCTTCGCCGCGTTGACATGACCGCCCTGAAATGGAAAGACGAGAGCTTCGACAAGGTAGTTGCAGGCAATGTCATACACCTCCTTGACGATCCCGAAGCCGCCGTTAAGGAGCTTTACAGAGTGTGCAGAAAGGGCGGCATAGTCATTATCCCCACCTACATCAACCGCTCCAGCAAAAGCGCAGGTCTCATGGCAGGGATAATTGGCAGACTGGGCGCGGATTTCAAGCGGCAGTTCGACCTTGAGTCCTACAAGAGATTTTTTGCGGAAGCAGGCTATGCTGATACTGAGTTCTTCGTAATAGAGGGACGTATGCCCTGCGCAGTCGCCGTTATCACTAAACCGCAATAAACCACGCTCTGCAACGGCATCCATAATATAGTAATTTACAGAAGATATTGAGGGAAGCCCATTCTGAAGGGTACTTCCCTCTATTCTTTTTCTGAAGGCTCTGTTTTAGTTTTTCTATGGAGAGGAAGCCTGAAAAAGTTTGCCGTTCTCTCATATATAAAGCGTCCTCTCCATACGGAGAACTGGACTTTTGATGAATTCAAGTCAGCTTATGAGTCACGTCCTGACGGTATGGAGTTGTTTGAAACAGCCAATAACAGGAACGCAGTTTTCGACAGGCTTTCAAACTCCGGATCTGACTTCATCGACCTGACTACACATACCTGTTCATTTGATTCGCAGGAGTTTATTGATATGCTTGAATTTGCAGGACAGTTCCCGGGTGTGGACGAATATGCGTGGGAACAGTGCTCATGCAGAAATGATACGGCTCTGCTGAGCGATATGTACTTTTCCTCGTTCAGAGATATAAATGTGCAGAAGCAGTCTGTATTTGGCGAGGATATGACGTTTGTAGGAGCTCCGTCCGCTGACGGAAAAGGCTCTGTCATGCTGCCGTCAAATCAGTTTGCAATTATGGAGACTTCAGATAATAAGGAAGGCACGTGGGAGTTTATCAAGCTGTTTCTTGCCGATGAATGCTGCAATGGGAATCCGGATGGTATCCCTGTTACCGAAAACGGATTAAAAAAGGTTATGGAAGCTGCTCTTGAACCGCCATTCTATTACGATGAGCTGAACGGCAATAAAAAGGTATATATGGACGAAACAGGCAGGGATCCATATTCAAATGAACAGATAAAGATAACTCCTATGACTTATGATGAGCAGAAGAGATACGGGCAGTTTGTCCGCAGCGTCCGTAGGATATCCTCGGGAAATACAGAACTCGCTATTAGCTCTATGATCGCCGAGGAAACGGAATACTATTTTGCAGGGGAACATTCTGCCAGGCAATGCGCTGAGATGATACAGAACCGTGTATCTATACTGCTTAGTGAACGATCATAAACGATAAAACAGCGGTACTCGTCTGAGCACCGCTGTTTTTAGTCCTATTCGATTTGGTTTGTCAATTATTCTGCTTAGATCAGCACACATTCCTGTTGCTTTTTTTCTTTCATTTCACAGTTCTAAAATACATACTTTCTTCTATCGTAAGGGCTGGCTTGGGTTGGCGCTTACATTACTGATATCATAAAATTTCTTGAGTTCCATCGTATTTGACATTTATTGTTCAATAATGATTTTTATAAAACAGAAG
This sequence comes from Ruminococcus flavefaciens ND2009, assembly GCF_000621785.1. Classification (GTDB taxonomy): domain Bacteria; phylum Bacillota; class Clostridia; order Oscillospirales; family Ruminococcaceae; genus Ruminococcus; species Ruminococcus flavefaciens_C. The sequence goes on from NZ_JHXI01000007.1 coordinate 3,267, forward strand.
AAGCTCCACAGAAATCTGTGGAGCTTCTCTATTATATTACTTTTGAAAAAGTCAATTAAAGGTAGTAATTTCTCATTTTAATCCGAGAAGTCGTTCCTGTATCTCGAGGGCATCTCCGGAAGTAACACCGTCGCCGTTGAGGTCACCGTTGAACCTGCCCTGATCCGTGAGTCGGTACTTATCGGGATTTGCAAGGGACTGCATGATGTATATAGCATCTGCAAGATCCATTTTTCCGTCGCAGTTTGAGTCGCCCTGCATCGCTGGTCTTCTGTAGAACTGCCTTATCTCGGTGCGGAGCTCATCTGTCACGTCCTCCTTGGTGTAGATGTTATGGGTGCAGTTTATTGTGTCAACATTTAAGAATGCAAGCTCTGTTGTCGCACACAATGCCGAATATCCGATACCATTTTCGCTCATATCCTTCAATGCCTCATAAAGCTGACCGTGTGTCCATGATTCGCTGCCGATGGCTAAGTAATAATCATAGTCATCAAAAACTTCATACCATCTCTGTTCCAGTCTCAGCTCGGGATAGTCACTTATGATCTTCTCGGGAGACCTGTCTGAACGGATATAAAAACCGTCCACACTCAGATAATTCCTGTCCTCATATACTTCAAAGTTCTCGTCTATGGACAGAACACTGTCATAGTCTTTGAGGACATCGCATACAGCTTCATAATAGTCGCTGCGAAGCCAGTTCAGGGTGTAGGTAACACCGTTGTCATTCTTTTTAATAGTTGGCTTCTGCTTTGCAGGGGACTCCTTTATCTGCGCCCTTGCAGCGCTGATTATTTCATCAACAGGAAGTTCGCTGCCCTTGGCAACAGTTATCTCTGTGCCCTGCGACTTCTTTTCTATGATATGGTACTTTCCGCTGCTGTCAAGGGTTATGGTCTGTCCTCCGCCGTAGCGATAGTTGTCTGAGAGGAATACATAGTCCTCTCCCGATAACTCAGTATATACCTCATCTACTGTCTTGTCTGCATAGTAATCTCTGCCCGTTTCGGCATTTGCGGCTATTCCCGCAGTCTGTGCTGCGGCGAGAGCTGCGGATAATATAATAGCTGTCAGTTTTTTCATAGTAATACCTCCTTTTTAAGGCAGTATGTTTTTGCCTTTCACTATTTAGTAACACTTTCGATGGATTTGTCTCACTGGTTTCAAAAAAATCCTGTTGACATGGAAAAATAGATATTTTATAATCAAGGTGAGACAAAATGCGAAAAAATGTTACTAATCAGTAGAGGACCTATACCATATCGCATGAAAGGAGTTGTCTATGGACAGCGGTGCAAACAGCTACCGCCGTTTCCTTGAGGGTGACAGAAATTCTTTTACCGAGCTAGTCGCTGAATACTGGGACGGTCTCACGTTGTACCTCACGGGCTTTGCGGAGAGCTTTTCCGAAGCCGAGGAGCTTGCCGAGGAGACCTTTCTTAAACTATACACCGATAAGCCGAGGTTTTCGGGGAAAAGCACCTTCAAGACCTGGCTTTACTCCGTGGGACGCTATACCGCTTATAACTTCATACGAAAACGGCGGAAGATACAGCAGGCTCCCATAGATCAGTTTTACGATATTTCCGACAGGGAAGATATAGAAAAGAACCACATACAAAGCGATGAGCGCAGGCTGCTCCACAGGACGATGGAGAAGCTGACGCCTGATTACAGACAGGTGCTGTATCTGGTATATTTTGAGAATTTCAGCAACACCGAAACGGCTGTTATTATGAAGAAAAGTGAAAGGCAGGTCAGGAACCTGCTTTACCGCGCAAAAGGCGCATTGAAAAAACTGCTTGAAAAGGAGGGCTTTGAGTATGAGGAGCTATGAAGATATTGCCAACAGGATAATGAAGCGCGGCGACGAGATAATCGAGCAGAGAAGGCTCAGAGCCGTAAAAATAAAGCACACCTCCTATGCGGTGTCGGGGATGTGTGCCGCTGTCATCGCAGGTGTGGGAATGTGGAAACTGTCCTCTGCCAAGGATATCGGAAACGACAAATTCTCAGGCAGCAGCATGGTCGGAAATACGACAGAGCCGACTGCATCGGAGACCGTCACCGAAACTAAAACAACGTCTGTCTCAACAGCTGCTGTGACTTCTGCGGTGAAAACCACATCTTCTCCTGTGACAACTCAGACCACTTCGATAAGTACTGCTGCGGCAGAAACTACCGGGATCTCAGGCACCACTGCTGCAAATACTACCAAAGCCGTACCTCAGGCAACTACGGGGACAACTGCCATAACAGAGGCTCCGACAGTCGCCGGGACTACTGCTGTTACCACTACAACTCCCGAAAGCATCACGGAGCCGCCTGCAATTACAACTGCTCCACCGTCCCCCACATCTACAGTTCCCACTGTTTTCAGCGAAATTTTCATCGAAAGTCATGAGGAGCTTGCATCTCCCGAACCTGCGGGGACAAATTACAAATTCGTCAGCTATAACAGCTCCGACCGCATGACAGGCAGCTATATCCGATCTGCTCATATTGAGAGGGAATATATGGAAAACGGCACGGCGAAGGCTGCTGCCGCGGATATAGAAATATACAGCGTCAAGGGACTTTCCAATACAAATGCTATGATAGCAGTGAAGTTTGCCGACAGGACGGGCACGTATATCTATGTCAAAAGAGACTACTCTCCCTTGTACCTTGGCGGTCTCATAAATGATATGGGACTCAGTGCTGAGGGACTTACAGGCACTGCTTATTCAGCCTCCGGCTTACGCAAAAACATAGACAAAGACAGTATCTGGTCATTGCTCACCGCGGACACATCTCTCCCCGACATATACAGTGCTGAAGCAAAAAACGGATCTGTTGTCCAGATATACTACTGGACGGGTTATGTCAGCGGCAGTTTCGGAGTCTCCGAAAGCGGTCAGCTCTGGTGCGAGCTCTGCGGTGTACGTTCCTGCTACGACATAAGCGCGGACAGGGCAAAAGCTGTTATATCGGTAATTACGGGAAATACGTATTGAACCTTGAAATAAAACAAAATCGAGCGGGAAGAAACTTATTTGGCGAGTATCAGGATCCTTTAAGTATTTTGTGAGCACCGGAAAATGGTTTGTCCTGATATAAGTCTGATAAATACATATTTTTATATTGAAAACGTGTGGTTTTCATGTTATAATAAGTGAAAGAAAGATGTCTGCATTAAGCGTCGATGCTGCCTAAGGAGAGATGGTTATGAAGAAAATCTTAGCGCTTACTATTTCAACGCTTATAATTAACTCGATTTGCCCTCAAAGAGCGTATTCTATTGAACCGGATTATCAGTTATGGAATAAATTCCTGAAATATGATCTGTGCATTACAGACTATAATGCCCTCACTGAGGAGGAACAGGAACTGTGTCACTTTATATTCGATACAGAACAGTCTGCAAAGGGGACTGTTATATGTGAGAGAGCAAGGCGAACTCTTGCTCATGATCCTCTTATCGGAGAAAGACTGAAGCTTGAAGATCTTGTTGACAGCTATGGTGTATGGGATCAGTATTCTGATACTATATTCAGTTATCCGGATTATACCCACTGTGTTCCCGATATTAAATTCCTTGACGACTGGGATGATTATAACGAATACTGGCTGGATGATGAAGGAACAGCCAGAGTGCGTTCGAGCGGTGAGAACACAGGAGATGACGGTGGCTCTGATTATAGAAATTTATTCAGCGTTACCGTTAAAAGTGCAGATGATATTACCGAATACATAGATTTTGCCCGTGAACATGAGGCATCGAATTTTGATTATGGAACCACCGATAACGGAATGCTTTACTGCGTCTTCACTCTCCCACGGAAGAAATATGATTTCCATGAACCAAAATTCTACAAAAAAGACGATAATGATTATCTGGACTTTTCAGACTATGATGGTCATGACGGTTATTTTATACACGACGGAGACCTGTACAAAAAATTAGATGATAACAGAGTGCAGTTTTCTTATAGTAAATATGCGATATATAACATTCGTAATTACGAAGCCCCTGCCATAACCGAACAGGTAGTTATTCCCTCTGATGTCAACGGCTATACTGTAACTTCCATTGGGGCAAGTGCATTCAAGAATTCGTTAATAACAGATATTCGGATTCCTGACACAATTGAACGGATAGAGGCACAGGCTTTTTATGGCTGCCCGAATCTTACTGAGATTTCTTTTCCTGATTCACTTAGATTTATCGGAGCAAGAGCATTCCAGAACTGCGGTCTGACACAATTATACATAGATATTCCCGAACTGATAATCTATCCGAGTGCTTTTGAGGGGAACAGAAAACTGGAAGAGATCTATATTAATTCAGATATAATTGGCGAAAAAGACTTTACGTTCTGTACATCGCTTAAAAAAGCAACTTTCGGAAATGATGTCAGAGCAATACGTCCTGACGCCTTCATGGGCTGCACTTCACTTGAAAATGTCAGCCTTGGCAGCTCCGTAAAGTCTGTTGGTACGAGAGCCTTTGGCGAATATAAGATAGGCAACATAAGTAATTATCCATGCGGACTGAAAAAAATTACTATACAACCAACAGTAGAGATAATAGGCGCACTTCCGAGAGCAAAAGGCGTAGGCGCTACAACGGGAATTGAAGTAAAGGCAATTCATCCCCTTACCGATGAACAGGAATGTGTATTTGACAGCGAATGCGTCATCAAAGGCTACAAGGGTACAGAAGCTGAGCGTTATGCAAACGAATGGGGACTGGAGTTTGAAGCTCTTGAAGCAGAAGCAGGAGATGTAAATCTTGACGGAGAGATAACTGTTGCAGATGCGGTCGCACTTCAGCGGTTCCTGCTTGGGAAATATGTTGGTACGGGGGCTTATTATGGCGATATTGACGAAGACGGAGTGGTGGATTCCATTGATATGGTATTGATGAGAAAGAAACTCACATCCTGAGATCTATCAGAATCAAGCTTAACTTAAACACATATAAGGGGCTTTCCTTTGCGGAGAGTCCTTTTTTATATGTTCTTGTTTTCTGCATTGTGTATGATCATGGCTGTACCTGACATTAATGATCTCGCTTTATAAAAATGAGCTTTTTTTCGTTCCACAAAACTTGACATGTAATTACAGTATGATAGAATGTAAATGAGTATATAGGGCTAAGCTTTAGTTAAATATAAAAAATATGAGTTTGTGGTGAAACCTTTAGCATACTAAAAAGACTAAGTTATAGAAGACAAAATACTGCAAAAGGAGAAGTGAAAATGGATAACGGTGCAAGTAGCTACCGCCGTTTCCTTGATGGAGATAATGAAGGTTTAGCAGAGATCGTTCGTGAATACAGTGACGGACTGATCTTCTACATAAACAGCTATGTGCAGAATATAAGTCTTGCAGAAGAGATAATGGAAGACGTATTTGTTGAGATCGCTCTGAGAAAGCCTGCGTTCAAGGGGAAAAGCTCTTTTAAAACATGGCTGTACGCAATAGCACGCTACACCTCCATTGATTGTCTGAAGAAGAATTCAAGATACTATGACACTCCTGTTGATGAAATGCATAATATCAGTGATGAGCAGGATCTCGAAAAGAGCTATATCCGCGAAGAACGAAAAATACAGCTTCACAAGGTGCTTTCACGACTTGTTCCGGATTATCAGCAGGTGTTATATCTGATCTATTTTGAAAACTTCAGCAATTCAGAAGCGGCGAAAATAATGAAGAAAAGCGATAGTCAGATGAAAAACTTAGTTTTCAGGGCAAAACAGGCTTTGAAAAAGGAACTGGAAAAGGAAGGCTTTGAATATGAAGAATTATGACGAAAGGATAGAAAGCATTTTTCGTAAGTATGACGAAAAGCTTGAAGCTAAACGGCGAAAAATGGCAGTTATTCGTCGTGTTGCCTTTAGCATATCAGGCCTTTGTGCAGCAGTGATCGTTGCAGTTTTTGCAATAAAAATGCCTGATAATGATCATTTTGAACATTCTGATATTATAGTAGCTACATCATCTTTTGTTGAAGAATCATCTTCAGCATTAAGCGAAAGTTCATCTTATATGAATGCCACGACCACTATGTCAAATGGCAAACGTACAGAGAAAGCAACATCTGTCTCTACGATCACTTCTGAGACTATTTCTCAGACAGTGAGAACATCTTCCGATAAAAATTCAGAGAAGATCACTTCTGTTAAGACAAATACCACAGCAGGAACTCATGAGCAGCATACAACAGAAACGAGACGACCTGTTGTCCGGACTACAACTACCAAAGTGACATATAATATCAGTGCAGAATGGAACGAGGTTGAGATCGACAGCAGAATAGGTCGTGTATCGAATATGTATAAACCATTTGATCTTGATAGTGTTATTGAAGAAACTGATCTTGTTTTCAGCGGTACTGTCATTGACAGAAAGGAATATGAGGTCAAGTGGACAGATGAAAATGGTGAGAACTGGGGACCGTATCGTAATGCTGTTATAGAAGTTAAAATTAATGATATATATTACGGACAAACCGACAAGGAGACCGTCAGGATTTATTATGCAGACTCGCTTTCAAAGCTTCACACGGGATCATTTCTGATAAATGACGATCGGGAATACATATTCATAACAAATGCCTTTGATGATGACTATTATGCAATGAAAGCAAATAATCCTTATGACAGATTTGAACAGGAGAAACATTCCGATCTGTATATAACCAATTCCCGCGATGCAGTAATGCCTGTTATAAATGACATAGTCTCGGCTTATAACGGTTATTTCGGGAATGATGAAAATGTATTGTCGATGGCACTTGAAAAGGAAGACATAACAGACTGTATTCCCGATGAAGCTAATAGCTCAAATTGGTTCATGTTCTTCCGAAAAGATGATTTAACAAGATTTCTCAGCGAGCTTTTTAACCGGTAAAAAGAGCTTTTGAATGCTCTTAAATAAACAATATCTGCCATATAATGGCTGATCATGACCTGAAAAGGAGGTATCATTATGAAAAAAACTAAAGTTTTATCGATTGCTATTTCTATGATGCTTGGTATTGGATCAGCAGCAAGTATGACATCATTTGCAGAAACAAAAAGCGGAGATTTAAAGGAAGTGTCTGTCGGAACATCATATCTCAGATCTGACTCTGATAGTGATACTATGCTGAAGGGTGAAGATATTTATTCTAACGGCAGGTATGATCTGACATGGGACGTAAAAGGAAATTATAATTTCATTAATGCCGTTGATATTGATCTTTGCATTGAGGGGAACGACCCTATAGGTATGGGAGAATATGGTGAGGTAAAGCTTGATATCGAAGAGATATGGGTTGATGGTGAAAAATATGATGGTGGACTTGCACGTCAGCCGCTTTACGCTTGGAAAACTGACGGGGTATTAAATCATGGAGTTATCAAAATGGAAGCACGACTTAAAAACAGAGAAACAGCCGGATTTAAAGCAACTGACTCTGTCCGTGTAGTTTTTTCCGTGACGGGACTTCGAAGATCCGTTACTGAGATGGGAAACCTATATGGAGATGTAAATTCTGATGATCATATCAATGCAGTTGATGCGTCACTTGTATTGTCCCATTATGCCAACATCTCTACAAATAGAGAAGGAATATTCAATAAGGAGCAAAGCGTGGCAGCGGATTTTAACAGTGATGGTTCAATAAATGCTGTTGATGCCTCTGCAATACTTTATTATTACGCCAGGAACTCTGTTACAAACGATTAAAGTTCAACAATATGGCAAGAATCTGAAATTTCTAAGTTGACCAAACAAGTCTCCGCTTCATATAAACCTTTTGAGTTAAATAGAGTGGTAGATGAAACCGATTTGATTTTCATCGGAAAGGTTATAGTTTGAGTGAATATGATGTGCCATTTCCTGTAATACGGATTCCCATATATAAGTTTTGCCCCGAAGCACTTTGAAAGCTTCGGGGCATTTGTATTTTATACGGCTGCTATGATAAGCCCGAATTTATAGTTCGTAATCACTTTACCGTAATTCAACATCTAAATCAACGGATTTATATAAAAATAAGCTGATACCTACGTTATTGTAAGTATCAGCTTTTGTCCTATCCAGTTTGATTTTCACTTTTCTGCGTTAAAGACATCTTACATCAGAAAGGTTTTTCCCTGATAATTACCTGTAAGCTACCCTATCAGCAATGCCGTTACGGAGCATGGTTCAGTTGATATGCCACTGGCTGTTGAGGAATTCCACTCTCTTTTCAAGCCAGTCATGCAGGAAGGCAGCAGCCTCCGCCTGGTTGGTACACTCATTTGCAGGAGCAGAGAGCTCAGCGGCAAATATCTCGTTATTGATGATATTGTTCCACTTATCGTAGTTCTTAGTGAAATCGCCCTTATACTTGCTGCTTTCGTCGGTGATGAGCTGACAGGTGCGCTGGAAAACGCCGCTGTCATAAGCCTTTGTCCACTTCTCCTTTACGATGTCCTGGTACCAGTCCTCATTGGCTATGACAGCCAGCCAGGGATTGATGGTGTAGTAGGCGCCGTTCTCCTCAGGACCTCCGTCCACGTCGGGAACTATATTTGCGGCATAGAAGCCTGTTCCGTCGATACATCTGTTCTTGTTGCCCATAGCGGAATCGAAGTCCCAGGGAGCTTCAAAGCGGAGCTTTTTGCTGCCCTCTGCGCCGAAATCAGCGTCCATGTAGAAGCTGGACCAGTAAATATCCGCGTCGCAGGTCAGCTCGCTGATGATGTACATATCCGCCAGCGAGTCAACGTCCACTACGTTCTCAACTGCCTGCTGAGGAGTGATATTGCTCGCAAGAGAGATATTTTTATATTTGCTGTCAAAGACATAAGCCTTGTCATTGTAGGCAGCCTCGTACATTATCTTATAGACGTTATTGACGTAATTCTCGATGAAGTCATGCTGCTCTGCGGAGTTCACCGTGCTCTTGATAGTCATGCCCATTTGGGGCTTGGGGTCATATTCGTCCTTGGGGAGCGGATCAATAGTCCTTCCGCCGCCGCCCTCGCCGTCAAAGGGAGTGAGGGGAGCATTGTCCGCAAAGTCCAGAGGGAAGCCGTGAAGCTCGTCCTCGTTGTAGAAATAGCCGTCATACTCCATGAAATAGCCTATATCCGTGCCTGTGTAATCGGTCTCGGGCTCGGTGATATTGACTCTGTGGGAGCTTACCTGCTGCATATCAGAGAGCAGGTACACGCCGTAGTACTCGCCGTTTATCTCCACGGAAACAAGCTGTGAGTCCGCAACGAAAAGACCGTCCTCCTTCATTATCTCCCGTGCGGCATAGAGGGCAGCCCTGTTCCTGAGCATGGAGCCGTCCTTGTACTCAGCCAGCAGCAGCCAGTTGCGCTGCTCTGCCCCGTCATTGAGACCGAGGAGGTTCTGTTTTTCCGTGAATTTTATCCTGAGAGGCTTTTTGTCGTAGGTAGTCGTCCAGTTTCCGCGCACCTTCACCCTGCCCTCTGAGGAGTCAAGAAGGGGACTTCCGTCGGTGTCCCTGAGGGTGATAAGGCAGTCCTCATAATAGGGCTCGGGAGGTATCTGATAGCCTGGAGTCCACGAGGCGATGAGCTGGGAGACGTGTCCCGCAACGGGCTTATTGACGAAGTCCAGGACGTTCTTTTCCTTGCTGACTGTCTCTATGGACAGTACGGGAAGAGCGCCTGCTGATGGATTGTTTTCCTTGTTGTTTCCCTTGGATGCCGAGCAGCTGCATAACATAAGAGCTGCAAGGGCAGCGGAGAATATTTGCGTAGCTTTTTTCATTGTTTAGCACCTCGAAGTTAAAAGATACACCCATTATACCATAGTACCCGCAGAATTGCAACCCTTTATGTTCAGGCAGCCCTAACACTGCATTTTTAGCTGCAAAGCATAATAAAACGGTAACTTTGATGCCGCGCCTCTTGTATTTTCAGGCAGTTTATGTTATAATATTGTGTGTTTACGCAAAATAAAGATATTCCCTCCTCCCACACAGCGGAGGATAAGATAAGCGGCACTTCCTGCCGCAGCTGTCAGACTGGAGGCAATAGGATTGATAATCACAAAAACCCCCTTCCGTATGTCCTTTTTCGGCGGCGGAACAGATATGGAAAGCTTCTTCAGAGAGCACGGCGGTGCAGTTCTTTCCACTACCTTCGATAAGTACTGCTACGTCAACGTAAGGCATCTCCCACGCTTTTTCGATTACAGCACGGAGCTCTCCTACTCCGTGACCGAGCGTGTCACCGACGTTGATTCCATCGCTCACCCTGCTATCAGGAACGCCATGAAGATGCTGGATATGCACGAGATAAGGCTTACCTACGAGGCAGACCTGCCTGCAAGGTCGGGTCTGGGAACAAGCTCATCATTCGCAGTTGGTATGCTCAACGCATTCTACGCTCTCAAAGGCAGATATGCCGACAAGAGAAAGCTTGCTGACGAGGCTATCCACCTTGAAAGAGTGCTCTGCGACGAGGCAGGGGGCTGGCAGGATCAGATAGCGGCTTCCTTCGGAGGCTTCAACAGGATAAACTTCAATGCCGACGGCTATGAGGTGCTTCCCGTTATCATCAGTCCCGAGAGAAAGCAGCAGCTCAATGACAGCCTTATGATGTTCTTCACGGGATTTACCCGCTTTTCTGCGGCAGTCCAGCAGGCTAACAACCTGGGAGCTGCTGACAAGACCGCTCAGCTCATGGAGATGTACAGCCTTGTGGACGACGCCGAGAAGGTGCTCACCGACCGCAGCGCAGACCTGGACGACTTCGGAAGGCTCCTCGACCATACCTGGAAGCTGAAGCGCCAGACAGGCTCAGCAGTCAGCACCGACAGCATCGACGCACTCTACGAAAGAGGCAGAGCCGCAGGTGCTCTCGGCGGAAAGCTCCTGGGTGCAGGCGGCGGCGGATTTCTGGTGTTCTACGTCCGTCCCGAGGACCACAGAAGGGTCAGGGAGGCTATGAAGGATCTGATGTATATCCCATTCAAGTTTGAAAACAGCGGTACTCAGGTGATACACTACACTCCCGAGACCTATGAGCCGAGGGTGGACGAGTGATATGAAAACAGTTATTATGGCTGGCGGCAGGGGCACAAGGATAAGCTCTGTCGCCTCGGATATACCAAAGCCCATGATACCCATTCAGGGCAAGCCGGTGCTGGAGCACGAGATAGAGTGCCTCCGCAGCCAGGGCTTCACAGACATCATCATTACGGTGTCACATCTTGCCGGGCACATCATGAACTACTTCGGCGACGGAAGCAGCTTCGGCGTGAATATCAGCTACTATGTGGAGGAGCAGCCCCTTGGCAATGCAGGTGCGCTGCTGAAGCTCCGCAGTGAGCTTACGGAGGACTTCCTCCTGCTCAATGCTGACGCGGTCTTCGATATAGACTTCAACCGCTTTGCGGCTTACCACAGGGAAAAGGGCGGGCTTGTCACCCTCTTTACCCACCCAAACAGCCACCCCTATGACAGCGGTGTACTCATCGCCGACAAAAACGGCGCAGTAGAGCGCTGGCTCACCAAGGAGGACGTCCGTCCTCAGTGGTACAGTAACAGAGTCAATGCGGGACTTCATGTGCTGTCGCCAAAGGTGCTGGATATGTGCGGTATAAGCGCCGACGAAGTGGGCTGCGAAAGGGACGGCAAAATAATAAAGGCTGACCTTGACAGGCAGATACTCAAGCCCCTCTGCGGAAGCGGTAAGATGTTCTGCTATGACAGTCCCGAATACGTCAAGGATATGGGAACTCCCGACCGCTATGAGGCGGTATGCGCGGATTTCGCCGCAGGCAGGGTAACTGCCCGAAACCTCAAGCACAGGCAGAGAGCGATATTCCTCGACCGCGACGGCACTATCAACAAATACGTGGGATTTCTCCGCGATATAGACGACTTCGAGCTGGAGGAGGGCGCTGCACAGGCTGTGAAGCTCATAAACGCCTCGGGCTGCCTTGCAATAGTCGCCACCAATCAGCCCGTTATCGCACGGGGCGAGGTGACCTTCGGGGAGCTGTCGGAGATTCACAACAAGATGGAGACTCTCCTCGGACAGGAGGGCGCTTATCTGGACGGCATCTACTTCTGTCCCCACCACCCACACAAGGGCTTTGAGGGAGAGATACCCGAGCTGAAATTCGACTGCGAGTGCCGCAAGCCAAAGCCAGGTATGCTGCTGAAGGCGGCTGAGGAGCTTAATATAGACCTTTCCCGCTCATGGATGGTTGGCGACGGTGAGAACGATATCCTCGCAGGCAAGGCGGCAGGCTGCCGCACAGCCCTCATCGGTGAGGGAGACTTCGGACAGGATATGACCGTGGACAGCCTTCTCGCATTTGCGGAGAGGTTCGCCGCGGAAGAAGGAGAAAAGTAATGGACGAAAAGCTTATGAAGCACATAGAGCTTCTTGTGGAGAGATACCCCTCCCTTGAAAGCGCAAAGGAAAGTATCATCGCGGCTTACTCCCTTATGGAGGAGAGCTACGGCAGGGGCGGAAAGCTGCTTATTTGCGGAAACGGCGGTTCCGCCGCAGACGCGGAGCACATCGCAGGAGAGCTGATGAAGGGCTTCAAGCTGCCCAGAAGGGTGGACAGAGCCTTTGCGGAAAAACTCACCGAAGCCGAGCCCGGGCTGGGCGCCGTACTGGCTGAGAATTTGCAGGGCGCACTGCCTGCAATAGCCCTTGACGGACACCCTGCACTGACCACTGCCTATATGAACGACTGTGAGCCCCTGCTCTGCTTTGCACAGCAGGTAAACGGCTACGGCAATGAGGGTGACGTGCTGCTGGGCATTTCCACCTCGGGAAACAGCAAAAACGTGCTCTACGCAGCCACAGTCGCAAAGGCTAAGGGCATGAAGGTGATAGGTCTCACAGGCGCAAAGGACAGCCGTCTGGCGGCGCTTTCCGATGTGTGCATAAAGGTGCCCCAGACCGAGACATACATGATTCAGGAGCTTCATCTCCCTGTTTACCACTGTCTCTGCCTTATGCTGGAGGATCATTTCTTTGGTTGAGAATAACATGACCCGTAAGCGGTAATCAGCCGTTTACGGGTCTTTTCGTTTATCTTGCGAACCACTCTTTCATGACGGAGAGTATCTTTACCAGCTCCCACTCCTCGATGACGTAGGGAACCATGGCGTACATATATTTCAGGAAGGTCCTGCTGAAAACTCCTCTTTCACGGGCAAATCTGCGGAAGCCCTCAATGTCTGCGCCGTTGTACACCTCAATGCAGACGCAGCCCCCCATTATGCGTACCTCCTTCACCCTCGGGTCGGAGAAGCCTTCCATCTCGCGGCGTGTTATCTCCTCGATACGACGTATTTTTGCCATATAGTCTCCCTTTTCAAAGAGCTCTATGGACTTGAGAGCCGCACAGCAGGCGAGAGCGTTTCCCATGAATGTGGGACCGTGCATGAGAGCGTGAGTGGGGTCGTCGCTGTAAAAGCACTCCCACACCCTTGTATTGGCGACGGTGACAGCATGACCGATATATCCGCCCGTGAGTGCTTTTCCCAGCACCAGTATATCGGGAGTTACAAGGTCTGCTACGAAGCGGTTTCCCGTGCGTCCGAAGCCTGTTGCCACCTCGTCGAAGATGAGCAGCACATCGTACTCGTCACAGAGCTGACGGGCTCTTTTGAGGAATGACACATCGTACATCCTCATGCCGCCTGCACCCTGCAAAAGGGGCTCAACGATGAAGCAGGTCAGCCTTTCGCCATAGTCCGCGAAAGCCTTTTCCAGAGCGGGCAGCTCCGTGGGGATATGGATAACGCCCTTTTTCTTCTCGTTGGAGCTTCCGAAGGCAAAGTGATAGTCCTCATCGTCACCCACCTCCATAGCCTTGAATGTGTCGCCGTGATAGGCGTGTTCAAGGGCGAGGACTGTGTCGCGCTTTGAACCGCGGTTGGTGTTGAACTGGAGAGCCATTTTCAGAGCCACCTCCACCGCCACGCTTCCCGAGTCAGAGAAGAAGCAGTAGTTGAGGTCCGCGGGCAGCCATTCCTCCAGCTTTGCGGAGAGCCGCTGCACAGGCTCGTGAGTGATGCCGCCCAGCATGACATGGGCGAACTTTTCCAGCTGACCGCTGACAGCTGCATTCATCTCGGGGTGGTTATAGCCGTGGATAACGCTCCACCACGAGGAAACGGAGTCGATAAGGTCAAGACCGTCCTCGGTGTAAAGGTGGACTCCCTTGGCGTGAGAGAGTTTTATTGGCGGGTCAAGGGTCTTCATCTGAGCGTAGGGATACCATATCATGTCACACACCTCCGTAAAGCTTTGTAAGCTCGTCTGCACTTATATCAAGGTCGGCAGCTCCCCGCTCCACGCAGGCTATAACGGGAACACCCGTGAGCTGCTGACACATACTGCGGTTGTCCTCCTCCATGACACCGCCCTGCCAGTTGTTGAAGATGATGCCCTTTACGGCAATGCCGCGGCTTTTCATGTATTCGCAGGTGAGGACAACGCTGTTGATGGTACCCAGACCTGCGTCCGCAACTATTATGCAGTCCAGTCCCAGAGCCTTGATGATGTCCTCGAGGAGTATCTTCTGCCCGTCCCAGCATATGGGACAGATAATGCCGCCGCTGCCCTCCATGGTAACGAAGTCGTATCGGCTGCAAAGGTCGGCAAAACGGCTCTTTATGACGTCAGGCTCCACTGGGGAGCCCTCTATCCTTGCGGCAAGATGAGGTGATACCGCGTTTTCGTAGACGTAGGGACACATCTCCTCCAGTGGCTGGTCAATGCCCGAGACTGTCTTTACATGGAGGGGGTCTCCGGGAATGAGAGCACCGTCCGCTCCCCTTTCGTTTCCGCTGACAGCCGCCTTGAAGTAAGCTGCCGACATCCCTGCTTCACGGAGCTTTTTCAGTATAAGTCCCGTAATATAGGTCTTTCCCATGTCCGTACCCGTACCTGTCACAAAAATCCCTCTGCTCATTTCTGTCTCCTTCCGATGTCAAAGCCCATGCCTCTGAACATGGCGGTATCGTCTGCGATGCCGTTGCCCGAGGTGGTGAGCATATCGCCTGTGATAGTTGAATTTGCTCCCGAGAGAAAGGCTTTCCTGCCGCAGCCCTCCATGAGGTTCCTGCCTGCCGCCAGCCTTATATCAGCTGTGGGGAGAATGTACCTGAATATCGCCACAGTCCTGAGAATGTCCTCCTCGGAGATGGGTGTCAGCTCCTCAAGAGGAGTGCCCTTGATGGGGATAAGGGAGTTTATTGGCACCGAATCCACGCCGAGCTCCGCAAGAGTCAGCGCCATATCCACTCTGTCCTCCCATGTTTCGCCCATGCCGATTATACCTCCCGAACAGACCTGGAGCCCTGCCGCCTGAGCACGTTTTATGCAGGCTGTCTTCTCGTCAAAGCTGTGAGTGGTGCAGATGTTGGGGAAGTTGCGGCGTGAGGTCTCGATATTGCAGTGATAGCGCTTAACGCCAGCCGCCTTCAGTCTGCGGAACTGCTCATCGGTCAGCAGTCCGTGGGAGCCGCAGAGCTCAATGTCAACGCTTTCGTTCATGCGGCTGTAGGCTGAGACCGCCCTGTCGAAGTCCGCTCCGCTGAGAGTTCTGCCTGCGGTGACTATGGAGAAGCGGTGGACGCCCTTTTCGGCGTTGTGTCTGCACTCGTCCACGATAGCCTCCTCATCGAGAAAACCATACTCGTCCACGCCCGTGCAGTTATGGGCGGACTGTGCGCAGAATTTACAGTTTTCCGAACACCTGCCGCTCCTGCCGTTGATGATGCTGCAAAGGTCGATATGATCGCCGCAGAGTGCCTTCCTTATGCGGTCTGCTCCCTCAAGAAGTCCGTCAAGGTCTGCGGTGATGAAGGCGGAGGTATCGTCCTCCCTGCCGAGACGTCTGCCGCCGATTATCTCGTCTGCAAGTTTAAGAAAGTCCATGTTTACACGCTCCTTACGCTTTGTTTATTGATGACGGGGAGAAGCTTCTTACCCAGTACGGAAGCCAGTATGCACAGGCATATATCCCCGGGGACTGCCAGAACGAAGCAGTAAAGGAAAAGTGGGGCAATGCCAATGGGTTCTCCCAGCCAGAAGCGGCTTATGAGCCAGTAATACAGCATTCCAAGGGCGTAGACCACCGCAAGTCCCAGAAAGCAGCCTGTCAGCAGTCGCTTCATGGTGGGAGCACCCTTGTGTGCAATGGCACCTGTTATGAAGGCGCCCACTATAAAGCCGATGAGATAGCCGAAGGTAGGCTGAAAAACGTAGCTGATACCGCCGCCCCCTGTGAACACGGGAAGTCCCGCAAGTCCCAGAAGGACGTAGATGAGCACGGAAACCGCACCCTTTCTCGCGCCGAGGAGCAGTCCTGCCATGGTGGTGAAAAGAAGCTGGAGCGTAAAGGGACAGACGGGTACGGGTATGCGGATGAACGCGCCCACGGCGGTAAGCGCCGTGAACATGGAAATGAGTATAAGGTCTCTGGTTTTCATAATGCACCTCTGTATTTTTTATGTCAAGGCTATTATATCACTCCCCATCGTTTTTGTCAACCTGTTTTGTGTTGTCGGTTGACAAATAAGACGATATAAGTTTTATCTATAACAAACGGGCTTGCAAAAAATGTTTTTATATGTTATACTTAGTATATCAATAGGATTTATATGAGATAAGAGGAGATGATATGTATGAAAATATCCACCAAGGTCGAATGCGGCATAATCGCTCTCGTTGATATTGCCGTGAACTCCGCAAAGGGAGACATCGTCAAGGTCGCAGCCATTTCCGAGAGAAACAATATCTCGGCGAAGTACCTGGAGCAGATACTCCCACACCTAAGACAGAGCCATATTATCAACAGCGTCAAGGGCGCAAGCGGCGGATATGTTCTCGCTCGTCCCTCAGCCGAAATAACTCTGAAGGAGATAGTGGACGCTCTCGACAACACCATTCTCTCACACAGCATATTCAGTGAAAAACTGGACTCCGCCGCAAATACGGCAATATCACAGTGCCTGTGGGAGCCTGTCACCCACTATATGCAGGACTTCTCCGCAAAGCTCACCCTGAGGGAGATAACGGACAGGTTCAGCGAGATACAGAATTCGGAGTCAGAAGCTCCCATGTACTATATCTGAGCCAAGGATCTCCGCAGAAACAAGACAGATACCCATGCAAAAGATCTGCCCCCGAGCATTACGAAGTGCTCAGGGGCATTTTTGTTGCTGTGATAAATCATAATTTTGCAGAGCAAAATTATGATTTGAGTAAGTAGTAAGTAGAAAGTAGTGAGTAGAAGCCGATACACTGAATAATACTACTCTCTACTTACTACTCTCTACTCACTCAAAATTTAACACCTGCGGTGTTAAATTTTGATTTAATGCGGTCATATTATCTCAAAGCTGTAGCCGCCCTGAACGGGGATATTCCGGGAGTCTATACTCTCCACGCTGCCCCAGCTGTGGTCCTCAAGAGCCTGCACAAGAGCCTCTATGTCCTGCTCCTGTCCCTCAGCCTCCATCTCAACGGAGCCGTCGTCCAGATTTCTTACCCAGCCCGTAACGCCGAAGCGCCGCGCCGTATGGGCTGCCTTCCAGCGGAAGCCCACTCCCTGTACATAGCCGTGAAAGATCATATGCCTGCGTATTTCTGCCATTGCTCTGCCCCTCTCTCTGCGGAATTATCGTCAGTAACTATCATACTCCTTTCCGCAGCCATTGTCAAGAAAGAGCATTTCCGCTTCCGCAGGCTCATACAACTGCCGAGTATATCTTATTTGTCAGGAGGTATCTGTCTTCATTGCTGCCGCAGCCTGTGACCGCGGAGATATAGGTGGTGCCATTGCGTCTGAACACTGCGATAAGGCAGTTACCTGCGGCGGCGGTGGTGCCTGTTTTCATGCCCGCGGCATCTGCGTTGTAATATGGGCTGCTCTTGTCGAGTAGGGCGTTGGAATTGTTCCAGGTGATGTTCTCCCCCGAGGCGAAAACCACATATCTGCGGCTTGTGCCTGTTATCTCCCGTATCTCCTTCACCGACCACGCCCGCTGTGCAAGTATGAGCAGGTCCGAGACCGTGGTGTACTGCTGTTCATCGTCCCAGCCCTCGGGATTAACGAAGTGGCTCTGAGTCATGCCAATATCCGCAGCATAGCTGTTCATCAGCTCCGCGAAATACTGCACAGCCTGTATATCCGTCATGCTGACATCGGGACGGGCTGCCCTTGCGGCGGCGACTGCCACGGTGTAGGCGGCGTCATTGCCCGAAGCCATCAGCATACCCTTCAAAAGGTCATAGAGCCTGAGCCTGTGTCCCCTCTGTATAAGGCAGAGACTGGAGCCGCTTTTCACAAGGCTCTGTTCGCTGCCCACGGTGATGACCGTTTCGGGGCTGAGATATTTCAGCGCCACCTGTGCGGTGAGCAGCTTCGTAAGGCTGGCAGGAGCCGTCCTCTCGTTTATATTGTCCCCGTAGAGCAGCTCTCCGCTGTCTGCGCATACAAGAGCCGCAGCCCTGCATACCGGGGCTGATATGATAGAAGGCTCAGCCGCGGAGATGAGCTCCCTCCTCATAGCCACAAGGTCAAAAACATCAGTGACATTGTCCCTGCACAGGTCAGCTGCCTTTGGTGAAACAAGTCCGCTTTCGGGGTCACCCGTGAGCCATTTTTTCAGAGCCGCAAGGTCGGCGGTATCAAAGGCTCCGTCACCGTTTGCGTCTCCGCGTATAAAGAAGCCCTCCGCCCTTGCGGACAGAGGGCTCATAGCTGACAGGCACATCGTAAAAGCGATGATCGCTGCTATGTATCTTCTCATCATTCTGCTATTCCTATAAAGTACTGTCTGATCTCATCGGGCATGGTAGCTTCTTCAATTCCGTTTCTCCAGATCCATCCATCGGAGAAATTCAGCTGATAGGTATTGCCGTCGCTGCCGTTTAAGATGCCCTCGGGGATACCGTCGCAGGTATAAGGGCGGTAGCTCAGACCACTCAGCGTATTGAATAGCCATGCTCCGTCCTCGGGATACCATGTCAGCATGGGAATATCATCGTCAGGGTCACGCAGTTCGGGACGATAAGGATTTTCGTTGAGCTTTGTGGTCTTCTCGCCCGGATAATGTATTGCTGCGGTGGTGACCGTTGTAGGCTTGGGAAGGGTCTGTGCGTTGGCAGGCGAGGTCTTCTGCTGCTGAACTGCCTTGGCGGTAGTTACGGCAGGCACCTCATCTTCTCTGCTGTCGCTATCCTCCTCACGGGGAGACTCTGTTTTTTCCTCAGCCCTGACTGTAAGGCGGCGTTCTTCTTTCTCTGCCTCCGTGGGGACTTTATTTTCACTTTCTTTTGTTTCAGCTTCGGTGACAGCAGCCGCTGTGGGCGGCTCTGTAGTCTCTTTGCTGCCCTTTGCCTGCACGGCTGTGGCGTCCACGGCTTCGGTGGTGGTAGTTGTTGTCACCTCCTCAAGGAGAGGGGGACGGTTCTTCAGCATAAGTGCTCCTCCTGTTCCCACGCCTGCAATGAGCAGGACTGCGGAAGCTATGGCGGCTATCTTATGCCATGTTATCCTGCGGTAGGTCTCAACTCCCGAAACGGTCACATTGCTCTCAGTGACTACATGAGCCTTCTCAGATACGATGTTTTCCTCAGCCGCTTCCCTGACAAGGTCGTCATCGACATTGTTCATGGCTTCAAATATATTCATTTTATCCATAATCGTAACCTTCCTTCTGTAAAAACGCTTTTAGCTTCTTTCTTGTCCGATAAAGGTCGGTAGCCACGGTCTTTTCGTTCATGCCGAACAGCTCTGCTATCCTGCCGAGGCTGTCCCCGTACCAGTAGCGCCTGACGAAGATCTTCCGCCGCCTTTCGTCCTGAGTTCTCAGGAAGCGGCTTATGAGCTCCGAAAGTCTCTCCGCGGAGATATTCTCCTCAGCGCGGTCGGGCACGCACTCCGCAAGCTCGTCAAGGGACACCGTGAACTTAGGGTCACGCTTCCCTGCGGAGTTATATTTCAGCCTGTCGATAGCCTTGTTTTTAACTATGCGGCAGAGATATGTTCTCAGGTCGTCGGGACTGTCGGGCGGAATGTTCTGCCAGACGTCGAAAAGCGCCGTGTTCACGCACTCCTCCGCGTCCTCGCGCTGAGAGAGTATATTCCCTGCGATATAGAAACAGAGCCGCCCGTACTTCTGACGGAGCTCCGTTATGGCTTTCTCGTCTCTTTTACGGAAAAGTTCAATGATAGACGCGTCGTCCATGGTATGCGCCCCCTTTCATGAGGCATGAGGTCCTCTTACCCATATAGTCGATTTACACATAAGGATATTTCATACCTGCGGAAATTTTTTCGGGTACAGAAAAGCCCCTGAGGGATTTCCGCTCCTCAGGGGTCTGTATCGATAATGTCAGCCTGACTGCTTCAGCAGCTCCCTTTCCAGGGTACACAGGTCAAATACGTCAATTGAGCCGTCGGGATAGATGTCCGCCGCAATGGGCTCCTCAAGGGGCGCGGTCTCCGCCTTTATGAGCCATTTTTTCAGCCGCACAAGGTCTGCCGTGTCGAAGTTTCCGTCGCCGTTTACGTCTCCGCGGACGAAGCTGAGAGGGGTCCAGGTCTTTGTCAGGAAATTCCTGCGTCTTTCCGCAAAAGCTCTCAGTATCTCCACCGAGCCCATGAAGTCCTCTCCGCTGGAGTCGCCGAATATCAGGAAGTCTTTTCCGCCGTAGGTATGCCAGCGGGCATTGCTCATCTCTGCCGAGGAGCTTATCTCCTCCGCCATCTGCCTGATATAGGGCTCATCGCCGTCTATGAGCTCATTGAGGAAGGGCTCGAACCGCTCCTTATAGGCACTTGCCGCACGCCTGCGGAAGTCCTCGCGCTTGTACATCTTTCCCAGCCAGCTTATACCCAGGGTATCACGTCCCGAGTCCTTGTAGCCGCTGATGAAGAAACAGGCAGTGTACAGCGTCTCGGGATTGCCGGAAAAGCCGCTTTCGCCGTCGGAATTGGTCATAGTCCTTTTGAAGTTGCCGTAGGTGAAGTCCATATCCCAGACGGGACCGAAATGTATCCTTCCGTCCCCCTTCTTGTCGGAGTCCTTCCACATATAGAAGCTGGAATAGGTTGAGTCAACGTTTTCGCTTATCTCCTGTATCAGATAGGCGTTTATGAGTGAGTCCACGTCCAGGTACTCGGAATAATGCTTTCCCTTGGAGTTATAGCCGTCCTCGGAGTAGATAGCGTCCTCCATGTCCTGTACAAAACTGCGGATATACTCCACCTGCGCCTTTGAAGCGTACTCGGGTCCCTTGATAGAGACAGCCTGTCCTCGGGAGGTCACGAAGCCGCTTTTTGCCTTGGTGCCATAGCGGTTCCACTGTTGGAACTCCATAAGATAGCCGCCCGTAATGTCCGCAGGATCGTTGGGTATATCATAGTATTTATAGCTGTTTTCCATATACTCCCTTGTGTTTGCGGCTCCCTCAGCCAGATACTGATACTGTTCAAGGTCCTTCTCGTTTATTTCCTCGGTCTTTTCCTCAAGATCGCGGATATTCACGCGGTTCTTCTGTATCTGCACTCTCTCCGAGAGCTGATAGGTTCCGCGGTATGAGCCGTCAGCGTAAAAGTCCACAAAGACAGTATCGGGAACGTATTCCATTCCTGCCGCATTCGCCATCTCCGCAGCTATCCTGTTTCTCAGCATGGAGTGGTCAAGGTAGTTGCCAAGGAGCACCCACTTCTTTGCCTTGCCCATGCCATAGAGATCCTCCTTCTGAGGGAGCTTCAGGTTATAGGGCTTTTTCTTGCTGTAATCCCAGGAGGAATTGCCGTGTGCGGACAGCTTCTCGATGAGCCCGTTGTACTCCGTGCCGCCCTGTGCATTTATGGCTGTCATCAGACCTGTTTCCGTCAGTGCACGGTTACTGTCCAGACGGTCAAGTCCCATATGCTCGGTGGTGATGAATATACAGCCCAGCTCAGACTGCATTATTTTCAGCTTTCCGCAGTCGGTACCGCCCACTGTTATGTCAAACTCGTCCGCCTCCCCCAGCAGGGAGGTCATCTCTCCCGAGACCAGAGGGACTCCGCCGAGACTTATGACATCATCGGCGATATAGTTCACCATTATACTGTTCCTGTCCGCAGTTGAGGGCAGGAACAGATAGCGGCAGTCCTCCCACTCGCTGTACCACCATCTGACATAGTCCAGACAGGTATCCGTACCGGGAGCCAGCTCACTTGCCTCAAGATCGTAAACAGGTATGTCCCTGTATTTCAGCTCCTGCTCCTTCGTATCAGCATCGGCAGCAAGGCTCACCGACGGCACTGCCGCAGCAAGCATCACAAGTGCAGCTGTCATCAATGTCACAGCCCTGATAAACAAGTGTTTCACATATCCCCTCATCAAAATGACCTCTTTTCATTTTGGAATATCTGTCGCTCTAACAATCATGTCTTTCATTTATTAGACGTAAGACACCGGGATTTCTCTCACCTTTTCAGAACTGTCATTACACAGAAACCGAGCGCCCGAAAAAATCAGGCGCTCATTATGATCTCATTCCGACTCCTTCAGCTTCTTTTTGAAAAGCTTTGACATTGTTTCCCTGCCCTTTGAGGTGCTCAGGTCATCAAGGCTCATATCTCCCTTGAAAACCAGCTCCATGACGCCGATGTAAGCCTCTCCCAGGGCTGCGGTAATGACTCCTGCCGTGCCTGCGGAGATAGCTCCGCCAAGAATGGAGCCTGCTCCGGGGATAAGCTTGAGGATATTCGATACCACCGTCTTTCCCAGGACCGTAGCTCCTCCCGAGCCGATAGTGGAGGAGAGAAGGGCTGTGATTATGCTCTTGCTGACGTTAAATCCGAAGATGACTGTGATAGAAGCTATCATTCCGAGCTGTGTGGGTATCATCATCGCACAGTCGGCAAAGGGCAGAGGTGCAGCTCCCTCACCTGCTGCCGCAAGGGCTGCCGTCGCCACAGCCGCCTGTGCTCTCAGTTTTTTTGCCTTCAGTGAAGCTATCTGCACGTTCTGGAGGGTGTCCATGAGCTCCTCGGGGAGGGCTTCCTCCATCACCTGTATCAGCACGTCCAGACCGTAGGCGGGGGCAACTCCCAGCCCCTTTATCTCGTAGCTCTCCGCAAGGACGGGGACTACCTGTATGATGTCCAGATTTTCGTCAAGGAGGGTCTTTCTCATCTCCTGAGCATTAGCCTCCGAGAAGGACTGCGTCAGCACCACTATGATAGGCACCTGAGTTATCTCGTTCTCCTTAGAGATCTCTCTGAGCCACTGTATCTCCTCGGGCTCTATCCTGTTGGAGGCTGTATTTATGCAGTACCATATGCAGTGGATAGCCTCGTTTACGTCGTTGGTGGCAAGTCCCCTGCTGATGGTGTCGGTTATCTCCCTCTTGACCTCGTTCTGGACCTCCTTGCCCAGCTCGAAGCCGCGGGTATCGTATATGGAAAGGGGCACGCCCTTTTTGGTTATCTTCCTCATGTGGTCGGTGACGGGTCTGCCTATGCCTGTTTCCGCCAGCTTGTCGCGGAAAACAGCGTTTATGAGGGTGCTTTTGCCCACTCCCGTCTTGCCTGCCACGATGATATTGAGCCTGTTGAGGTTCTTTATCCTCTCAGAGATAGCGTTTATAGCGTCCTGAGCTATTTTGTTCACATCTGTAGTCATATACACATCTCCTTGCTTTCAGGAATACCCCGTTTTTTCAAAGTCATTATAACAGAATTGCCGTCAATAATCAATAGCAGAGGACAGTTTGTTATCAAATTGTCGCTTTTGGAGCAGTTCTGAAACCAAAATGTCAATAGGTCAGACCAATAGTCTCGCTTTAATACAAAAAGTATATATCAGTGTTGAATATACGGGATTTTGCATAGATTTATTGTAGATTTATTCATATTTATGTGTTATACTTATAAAAGACGCAGGTGTATCATTTGTAAAATATACAGTTGCGTATATTTTTATTGGAGAGGAAGGTACTTATGCAGAAAAATAAGGTCATCACAGGAAGGCTTACCGCAGCAGCTGTCTCGGCAGTCCTTGCGGCAGTATCGGCAGGAGGATATTTACTCCCTGCTGTTCAGACATTCCCCGCTGTCGCAGCAGATGC
Organism: Ruminococcus flavefaciens ND2009; assembly: GCF_000621785.1. GTDB lineage: Bacteria > Bacillota > Clostridia > Oscillospirales > Ruminococcaceae > Ruminococcus > Ruminococcus flavefaciens_C. The sequence continues at coordinate 27,383 of NZ_JHXI01000007.1, forward strand.
GTCGGATAGTGAAAGCTCCGGAGCAAAGCTGAGCATGGGTCTCTCCGCAGGAGGTTCAAAGATAGGCATTTCTTTCTATCTCAGCGCAGAGGGAGAGCCCTCGGATTATGATATTACTCTGGACGGCGCGTCAGCCACTCCACAGGTCACTGACAAGGGCTGGCTCATCACCGCCGACGAGTTTGCAATGAATATGAACAAAGCCCATACCATAAAGGTCTCAAAGAACGGAGAGGAGCTGCTCAGCAAGGAGGTCTCGGTCAGCGATTACCTCCACAGTCTCCTTGATGACAGCACTTATGCCTCGTATCACGACCTGGCAAAGGCTATGCTGAGATACGGCGGAGCCGCACAGACCTATTTCGGTGTGGACACGGACGACCTCGCCGACAAGGACATAGAGGGCGCAGACTACAGCGGCACTGCCATAGACTCGGATATATTCGACAAGGAAGCCTTCAACAGCAAGCTCAGCGGCACGGGCGTAAGCTATTACGGCATGAACCTTTCGCTCCGCTCGGAGACAAGGCTCACTCTTTACTTCAAAACAGATGATGACGCAGACGCCGAGGAGGCAAAGGCTTTCCTTGAGGGCTTCACCTTCGGCGGAAATACCGTCACCGCAGCTTCTGCCGGAAGCGGATACCTTACAGTCTCCGCCGATGTTCCCGCAACAGCTCTCGGCAAGGCTTATACCTTCACAAACGGCACTATTACTGAGGACTTCAGGCCTGTGCAGTATCTTGCAGCGGCAACTGCCCAGAGCGATACCGGGCTTGTTAACGTGTGCAAAGCGCTCTACGCCTACGGCAAGGCTGCCGAAGCTCAGAAGGACGAGCCCGTTACTCCCGACGAGCCACAGTGGCTCCTTGAGGAAAAGGGCAAGGTCCACAGCGGCGAGGCTACATACTATGACCTTGCTGATGACAACCTTGGAAATGCCAGCCTCAATGACGTAAGAGGCGACTATTACTACGCCGCCATGAACACCGCCGACTACAATACTGCTATGCTGGCAGGCGCCTATGTAGAGGTAACAGGTCCCAAGGGCAGCGTTGATGTCTACATAGTTGACAGGCTCCCCGAGGGTGCAAAGGGCGACATCGACCTTGACCCTGCTGCATTTGAGAAGATAGCCGACAAGGTTGACGGCAGAGTGCCTATAACCTGGAAGATAATCCCCTTCGATAAGGCTGAGACCGAGCCCATGAGCTACAGATACAAGACAGGCGCTACACAGTACTGGTTCGAGATGCAGGTCTTCAATCAGAAGTACCCCATCTATTCACTGGAGCTCCTACAGAACGGCGAGTATATCGAAGTTCCCCGTGAGGAATACAATTACTTCAATCTCAAGAAAGCAGTCGAGCCGGGTCCGTTCACATTCAGGATCACCGACATCTACGGTCACGTAGTCATCGAAGAGGGCGTTGACCTAAAGGACAACGATGTCACTCCCGTCAAGGGCACAAAGCAGTTCCCGGACTAAAAATACAGAACAGAGGTAAATCGATATGAAAGAAAAATACACAGCTCCCGAGCTTATCATGATAGAATTTGAATGTGAGGACGTCATCACCACATCCGTCCCCGAAGTAGATCCCGAAACAGGACTTCCCATATTATGAGTTCCTGTCAGAGCCTCCGCCTGACAGCAGATAAAAAGCTGCACTCCCGCCCTATCCGCGGAAGTGCAGCTTTTTTTCATTAAGACAGCAGTTTTTCGCTGTTTATCTGTCCTTATTCAAAGCAAACCTTGTCGATGAGAACAGCTGTATCATAGATAGAGTCGCCAACGTCTGTTACGCTGAATCTCATTGAGATATACTTGCCTGTGCACTGGCTTACGTCGATATTGACCTTCTTCCAGCCTGTCTCATAGCAGGTGCTGTCGCCGCCGTCAAAGTTGATACCGCTTACAGCAGTCCAGCTTGAAGTGTTTACGGATTCAAATGCTGCTCTGAGAACATTGTTGTCATTTACGTCATAGATGTCAGCAGTAAACTTGTCATCGAACTTTGAGCCTACGTACTCCATGGGCTCCTCGGATACGAAATTGTAGTAGAAGCTGAGTGTCTCTGCGCCCTCGGGGATCTTGAAGGTCTGTGAGAGGTAGCTTCCCTCTGTACCGCCGCTGATGTAAACATTCTCGCCGGAGCCTACACCTGTTGTGAGTATAGCCATATGGGAATTGCTGATAGTATCAATGGGTCCCAGCTTATTTACGACTCTTGCGTCGCCGCCCTTCTTCCAGCCGGGAATGAACAGGTTAAGATTAGTCAGAGGCCAGAGCAGCTTCTCATAATCGCCGTTGATAAGGTCGCCTGCGCTGATGAGTGCGTCATAGTCACCGTAAAGAACGGGAACACCGTTATGTCCGTCGTCGTCACCGTATGCTGTTTTGCAAGCATCAAAAGCATCTGCGCAGTTGTCGCCGTTGATCATATGATCAATGAAATCAATGGTGAAGGGAATAGCGTATGATGCATAGATACTATTGTGGAAGCCTACAACTGCGCTTGCACCGGAATCAATAAATGCGTCGCCCAGTCCGTAGAAATAATCGCCGTCTGCGCCGAAGCTCTGGCAGGTATTGAGAGCAACGACAGCATCGCTGAGCTTTGAGCCGCTGTAGCAGTCGCTGTACAGCTTGGGAAGGATGACATAGTAGGGATCATAGGAGTCCTCATCGATTATAACGCCTATTCTGTCCTCGTCCCAGTCGTGTGCATATGCCTCGAGATTTGTATCGGTGCAGATCTCGTTGGTGAGCATGATGGTCGTTGTTCCTATGTCATCAAAATCAGCATAGAGTCCGTGCATGATCATATAGATGACGTCGTTGCCGGAAAGCTGGTTCCTGAGCTCTGCAACTGTAACGGTATCATCGTACTTCACATCTGCTCCGAGATCTCTCCAGCTGTCGAAGAAGCTGTCGGTTACGGGAATATCAGGTGATACTGCGTTGAAAACGATAGCTTCAACGCTGCCTGAGGGAATGCCGTCGGCAAGAGGTCCGCTGAGCACCACGTCCGACTCGGACACTACTGTGGAGCCGCTGAGAGTAGCCTCGGTATTTCCGTCATCAAGTCTTACAAGGCTGATGATGCCCGAGGGATACTTGAATGTGAATACCTTGCTTGCCTCGTTATAGCGTATGCTGCCTTCCTTGATAAGGCTGAAGGGCTTGTTCTCTGTGCCGTTCTCTGAAAGGCTTTCAAGGAGAGCCTGTGTCTGGGCAACTCTGTCCTCAAGAGGGAGTGCGTGGAATTCATCGCTGTTTACAAGAGCGGAGATAGTGTTCTGTACCTCCTGTATGCAAGCCTTCTGATCGTCTGAGAAGGTCTCGTAAACTACAACAGTGATGTCATTGGAAACGATCTCTTCGCCGTCTGCAACAGCCTTTGCAACAAAGCTAAAGTCGTTCTTTGCGGAGATGTCAAGATCGAGCTTACAGCTGAATACGCCGTCACCCTGCATATCGTCGCCGCTTGTGCTGTATTTGCCGTCGTCCATCATAGCTGCCGCAACAGTATCGGATGAAGCGTCATAAAGTGAGACAGAGGTGACATCAAGCTCTGTCTGGGCATAGAAGTAAACTGTCTTGGTGCCTGTTCCCTTGCGTATCTCCTTCTCACTTGCCGAGAGGGCGAGATCTTCGTCGGGCTGGGGGGGATCCTTCTTCTCGGGGTCTATCACAACAGAAGTGAGAGCATAATTGCCGACAGCAGCAGTATAGTCCTCGCCCTTGTCTGCAACACGGCCCACAAATCCGAAGGTAACGCTTCCGCCTGCGGGGATAGCGTCGCTCCAGTAGGGGCTTGCCACGGTATATCTGCCGTTTTCGGGTGTACCTACTGTTCGTGCGTCCCAGAGATCGGTGATCTCGAAATTGGTGTCGAAGGAGAGAGTCCATGCCTCGATAGGAGCGTCGGTGGTGTTGGTTATGGTCACCTCGCCGCGCATACCTGTGTTCCACTCATCTGTATATGCAACAGAAACATCATAGCCCTCGGCAACGTCTACGCGCTCGCTGCACAGCTCGAAGGCTGTGGGAACTGCGATGTCCTCCTCGTTTGAGAGGATATAGCCGAAGTATACCGATGAATCGGGAGCTATCTCATAGTTCCAGCTGTTGTTCCTGATGACGTACTCTGAATCCTTATTGCTGTAGACCTGTGCGTTCCACATATTTGAGGGTGTGCCGCCCAGATCGTACTTGAGAGCCCAGTTTACGATGGACTCATCGCCTGTATTCGTGAGTGTTACGCAGATACTCTGTGCTCCTGTCCATGTCTTTTCAACGGAATATGTCACATCGAAGCCTTCATAGCTGTAGGTGGTGACATCTGCCGCAGCGCTGGCATAGATGGCACTTGGTACGAATGTTGTCATTACAGCTGCGGCAAGGATACTGCTCGCAGCTCTTCTGAAAAATTTGTTTGTTCCCATTTTTACTCCTTTGTTTAGTCAGTGTTTTGATAAGATAAATAAAATAAAAAGCGTTTGTACAAATAATGCGGCGCCCTTCGCGGAAAGCTTCAGAGCAGGAAAAACAAACAAATATAAACGGGTATAAATATAAAAAGCCGCAGTATATGACACCCGTTTCAGGGCAGCAATACCACAGCCGTCTCTCAGAATAGCTAACGCCTCATCATGCGTTATATATCACGCTCCTTATAGTAAAATAACGATATAGTTATACTTGGTGTATTTTCTTGCTGAGATGAATTCCGAGACTGGCAGTACATTTTCATAAAGCGCTGATTTCATTATATATGGTCGATTTCTCCTTGTCAACACCTTTCCGCAGCAAAACGTCATATCGCACAACCGCAAATGGTCTGACAGCTGTCAGATTATACAATCATGACAAAGCAATCGCCCTTATATGACAAAAAAAGCCGCGCAAAGCCGCATGAGCTCTGCGCGTAAACTGAAAAAGGAGCAATGGTTCAAGAGTGCGTTCCGCTGTTTTCTGAAAGGTTAATTACTGCGATATTGCCGTTGGGGTACCTGTATGAGATAACTGTTGAATCTGCTGATACGATTATGCTGTCCTTTAGTATGAGACTGCGGGGAGCGTTTTCCGTACCGTTTTCCGCAAGCTGAGTAAGGAGCCCGTACATCCCCGACGCCTTTTCGTCGGTGGTCATGGCTCTGAACTCCTCGGTCTTCATGTAATCGGTGACCGCACGGGTCACCTCCTTCATGTCGGAAACATCTCCCCTGTATTCCGTTTCCTGACTTATCAATGCATCCTCCTTCGCAGCACCGTCCGAGCTGTTGGTGTCATCGGGGGAATGAAAGGCGTTTCCCCCTCCCAACAGCTCATCTGATGTGCCTGTATATATTTTTCCTCCCGAAAGCATAGTGCCCCCAAGACTGTACTGCTTTTCCGGCGGCTCTGACATCACGGTCCCGCCGCGTATCACGCTTTTTTCGCCGCCTCTGTACATATAGTGCCCCAGTGTTCCCACTGCCAGTGCAGCTGCTGTCATGCAGGCTGCGGCAACACAGGTACGCCATATGGGCTTTTTTGTATGTTTCAGCTTCCTTTCCGGAGCTGCCTCTTCTATGAGGTCGTCGCTTATTTCACCGAGTGCCTCTAAAAACTGCATCTCATTCATATCCCCGCCCCCTCCTTTTCAAGGTATCTCTTCAGCAATTTCCTTGTTTTCTTCAATATGGAGGCAACCTTGTATTCTTTTATACCGCAGGTCTCCGCGATCTCGGATATGGGGCACATATACCAGTATCTCCGCAGAAAGATCACCCGCTCCGTTTCGGTGAGCTCCCGCAGGAACCTCTCCGCAAGATCCCTCAGCTCAAGCTTTTCCGTAATACCCGAAGTGCTGTCGGGCACACAGTCCCTGAGCTCGTCAAGAGCGACCTTTACGAAGTCACCGCCCCGCCTGGCGGCATTTCTTTTCTTATACATATTCAGCGCGGAATTCCTTACCAGCCTTGCGATGTAAGCCTTGAGATTTTCGGGCTTTTCCGGCGGTATGGTATCCCACAGCCTTAGATAGGTGTCATTAAGACATTCTTCCGAGTCCTCACTGTCATGGAGTATCCCATAGACGATAGTATTGCAGTAAGCGCCGTATTTGCTGCGGGTCTCGGCGATAGCGTCTTCCGAGCGACGGAAATAGAGTTCGATTATTTCCTGGTCTTCCATTGCTCTGCCTCCTTCACTTATATAGACAATTTTTTGGTGTGATAAAAAGTAGAATAAATGTGAATTTTTTGTAAATCTTGTACCGGGTCTTGTGAAAACGGAGCTGATGTAATAATTATACCACAACTCCGTACAATTGCAAGCCCCACTCACGCCTTGCAATAAAACCGAAGCAGTGATATAATAATATAAAACCAAGAGAAGGAGCGGGCAGAATGGACAAGCTTTCCGTACTAAAAGAATATTTCGGTCACAGGGCGTTCCGCAGCGGTCAGGAGGAGCTCATCGACCATATCCTGGGCGGCTGCGACGTGCTGGGTATCATGCCTACGGGAGCGGGAAAGTCCCTGTGCTATCAGGTGCCTGCCCTTATGCTGAGGGGTGTCACCATAGTCATATCTCCCCTTATCTCCCTTATGAAGGACCAGGTAAGCGCTCTCACCGCAGCAGGAGTCAGCGCCGCCTGTATCAACAGCTCCCTCACTCAGGAGGAGTATGCAGAGACCATGTACCGCGCCTGCCGCGGCGAATACAAGCTCATCTACATAGCTCCCGAACGCCTGGGCACCCGTGAGATAAGCAGCCTTGTGTCATCGGTGGAAATATCCATGGTCACCATCGACGAGGCGCACTGCGTCTCACAGTGGGGACAGGACTTCCGTCCAAGCTATATACATATTGCAGGATTTGTAGAGAGCCTACCCTGCCGCCCCATAGTCAGCGCCTTTACTGCAACTGCCACGGATACGGTAAGGGAGGATATAGTCCGTCTTCTGGGGCTGCGCGAGCCATTTACGCTGGTGACGGGCTTCGACCGCCCCAACCTATATTTTGCTGTGAAAAAGCCGCAGAACAAGTACAATGAGCTCCGCAGACTCATCGGCGATATGGAGGATAAATGCGGTATCGTTTACTGCCTCTCACGGAAAAGTGTGGAGGAGGTCTGCGAAAAGCTGTGCAGCGACGGCTTCTCCGCCACAAGGTACCACGCCGGGCTCTCCGACAGTGAAAGACGCGCCAATCAGGAGGACTTCATCTACGACCGCAAGCGGATAATGGTGGCGACCAATGCCTTCGGAATGGGTATAGACAAGTCCGACGTTTCCTTCGTTATCCACTACAATATGCCCAAGAACATCGAGAGCTACTATCAGGAGGCAGGCCGCGCGGGACGTGACGGCAGCCCCGCAAAGTGCATACTGCTGTACGGTCCATCGGACGTGCGCACCAATGACTTCATGATAGAGCGGAGCCGCGACGAGAACACCGAGCTATCCGACGAGGAAAAGGAGATAATGCTTGAAAGGGACAAGGAGCGGCTGAAGGAAATGACCTTCTATTCCACCGCCACAAGCTGTCTCAGAGAGTTCATGCTGCGGTATTTCGGTGAGAAAGCTCCCTCATACTGCGGAAACTGCTCCTGCTGTATCGACGGCTTCGAGGAGGCGGACATAACCGTGGACGCCCAAAAGATAGTCTCCTGCGTGTTCAGGGTAAAGCAGAAGGGCAGATACTTCGGCAAGGGCATGATAGTTGACATACTCAGGGGAAGCGAGAACGAAAGGCTGCTCTCACTGGGCTTTGACAGGCTCTCCACCTACGGCATCATGAGCGATACTCCCGCAAGGCGTATCCGCGCAGAGCTTGACCACCTTGCCGCTGAGGGCTATCTGGGCTTCAGCGACGGCGAATACCCTGTGGTGGAGCTCACCGCGCTCTCCGCAAAGCTGTTGAAGGAACGTATCCCCGTAACCATGAAGCTCCCCATAGAAAAAACGGAGAAAAAGAAGAAAAAAGACAGCGGTCTCACTCAGAACGAGACCCTGTTTGCAAAGCTCAGGCAGCTCCGAAGCAGACTGGCTCAGGAGGCAAGGGTGCCTGCATATATTGTTTTCACCGACGCCGCCCTGGAGGATATGTGCAGAGTGCTCCCCACCACCGCCGAGGAATTCCTGACGGTATCGGGTGTGGGAAGGCGCAAGGCTGAAAAGTACGGCGAGGACTTCTGTGCTCTCATAAGCGAGCACCTCAGAAGCGAAAATGACCACCGTGGAGGTACACTATGAAGAAAATACTTACCGCCGAGGACGACAGGGAGATAAACCGCCTTATCTGCGAATATCTCTCCTCTCAGGGCTATGAGACCATACCGGCGATGAACGGACTTGACGCAGTGCGCATGGTCCGCGAGCAGGAGGACATCTCACTGCTGATACTGGACATCATGCTCCCCTACCAGAGCGGCGACATGGTGCTGACAAAGATACGGGAGTTCTCGGATATTCCCGTCATAATCGTTTCCGCCAAGAGCGATACGCGCTCAAAGATAGACCTTATCCGCATGGGCGCCGACGACTATCTGACAAAGCCATTCGACCTTGACGAGCTACTTGTCCGCGTGGAGGCTGTGCTGAGAAGATATGACAGCGACGGCAGCCGAAAAAAGGAAGCAGAGGTGCTCACCTGCAAGAACCTGACCCTTGACATCACGGCAGGCACGGCAGCGGTCTGCGGCAGCATCATGTCCCTGACGAGCAAGGAATTCGCCATACTGGAGCTTATGCTGAAAAGTCCCCAGAAGCTTTGGTCCAAGGCGAACCTCTTTGAGAGCGTGTGGGGAGAGTCCTACATAAGCGACGACAAGACAGTTAAGGTGCACATGAGCAATATCCGCCAGAAGCTGAAAAAGCTTGACCCCGACACCGAGTACATCGAGACCGTCTGGGGCATGGGATACCGCCTCGTAACTTGACACTTTCTTTACCTTTGGCTTTACCTTTTCTGAACCTTTCCATGTTAGAATAAGGTCAGCAAAACGAAAGGAGGCGGCGCTATGGGCAATAGCGTTATAACAATGACCAATATCACCAAGCGCTTCAAAAAAGCCGAGGTGGTGAAAAATTTCAGCCTTGATGTAAAAAAAGGCAGTATTACGGGACTAATCGGTCCCAACGGTGCAGGAAAGACCACCATCATGAAGATACTTGCGGGACTTATGTTCCAGACCTCGGGAGAGCTGAGCTTCTACGGCAGCCGCGATGACCTGGACCTGAACCGCAGACGCATGAGCTTCATGATAGAGGCTCCCATTGTGGACTACAAAATGACCGCATATGAGAACCTGAACTATGTGCGCTATGTAAGGGGCTATCCCGACAAAAAGCGTATAGATGAGGTGCTGGACATCGTTGGTCTGAAGGACACAGGCAGGAAGAAGGCTCTCAAGTTCTCCCTTGGTATGAGGCAGAGACTGGGCATCGCAATGGCTCTCCTCACAAAGCCCGAGGTCCTGGTGCTGGACGAGCCCGTCAACGGTCTTGACCCAGAGGGCATAGTAGAGGTAAGGCATATACTGCAAAAGCTTTCGGAGGATCAGGGCGTCACCATACTCATATCAAGCCACCTGCTGTCCGAGCTTTCTGAGCTATGCACGGACTTCTCCATAATCAACAAGGGACAGCTTGTGGAAAATCTCAGCCTTGAGGAGCTTCACGACAGGTGCCGCAGCCACATAGTGCTGAGGACAAACAACACCGAAAAGACCGCAGCCGTGCTTGAGGATAAGCTTTCCATCGGCAGCTACAAGGTGCTCCAGAGCGGAGACATCGAGATATATGAGCAGCTTGACGCTGTGGAGCGTATTTCAAAGACCGTTACCGACAGCGGCTGCATAATCACCAAGCTTTACGAATCGGGACAGTCCCTTGAGGACTATTATCTTGAAAAGGTAGGTGGCAGCCATGAGTAATTACATAAAAGCAGAGCTTTACCGCATAACAAGAGGAAGAAGCGTATTGGCATACATACTGTTTGGTTTTATGTTGCTGGCATTAGTATTTGGCACCTTCATGTCGGATCCTCTTCACCCCAGCTATAAGGTGGCAGCAGGCAGCTTTCCGATTATGGCTTGTATGATGACAATGTGTGCAGGATCACTATTAGGAAAGCATTACACAAACCGCACTGCACACTACGAAATAATGGACGGCGCAAATGTCCACAAGCTCATATGGTACAGGATCATAGTATATACATCGCTTCTTACGGTGCTGTACTTTATCCCCCTGAGCCTGATAATGCTGATATATTCTCATAATTTGAAGACGATCATGGCTATCGCGCTGCTTTATATCGTTTTTCTGAGGATGACAATGTTTGTCATCGGCATATCCATGACGATAAAGACAGGGGAAGGCATTGTTTTAGCGTATGTCAGGATAATTCTTGAGAGTATCGTCTCAATTCTGGGACTTGCTTCAAATGAAGACGCAGTTATCTCAATGTCAGATACTGCTGTTGCCCTATTCGGGTGGTTTCCGGCAACGGAATGTACACTTGTTGCAAACGGCTGCCTCAGCGGAGGGCTTGTGGCAAAGGCGCTCATCGGCTTTATCATCGAGTTTGCGATAATGTACGCTCTCGCCTATACTTCTCACAAGAGAAAGTGGTATGTAAGGACTACTATCGGCGGTCACGTTTAAAATCACAGATCAGGAAAAGGAGGTTCACGCTATGGAAATTTTACTTGGAGCAGTCTGCGTGTGCCTCATTGTGCTTTCGGCAGTGCTGCTGCGGAAATATCTGTCCGTAAAGCGTAATATCCGCAGCTTCTCACAGGAGCTTGAAAAGCTGAAGGACAGCGGCTACAGCCAGCCTCTGAAGGTGTCGGACTTCGATAAGGATATAGTGGAGCTGGCGGTAAAGGTCAACGAGCACACCGACATACAGCGGAAACTTGCCATGGAATACGATGAGAGCAGGCGTCAGCTGAACACAGTAATATCCGGTATCTCCCATGACTTCCGTACGCCGCTGACTGCTTCCCTGGGCTATTTGCAGATGATAGAGAAAAGCGGCGGACTTACGGGAAAAAGCTCAGAATATCTCAGTATCGCCATGGAGAAGAACCGCTATCTAAAGGAGCTCTCCGACGAGTTTTTCGAGCTCACAAAAACAGAGAGCGGAGGCGAGGAGCTTGCCTTCGAGGAGGTAAATCTCAGCAATCTCCTGACGGAAGCAGTTCTGGAGCAGCACTCCTGGATCTCAGCGCGTAACATCGCTGCGGACTTTTCCATATCCGAGGGTATAATGACAGAGACCGACAGGCACTGCCTTACAAGGATACTCAGCAACCTTATGTCCAACTCCGAGAAATACACAGTTGACCGCTTCGGCGTTACGCTGAGCCGCAGTGATGACCATATAAGGCTCCGTGTGGAGAACACCGTTGCGGACAGCGAGTCCGTGGATACAGACAGAGTCTTCGAGCCCTTTTACCGCATGGCTTCACGGACAACAGGCGGCTCGGGACTGGGGCTGTATGTGGTGAAGCTGCTCTGCAACAGGCTCGGCTGGGACGCAAAAGCAGAGATGAATGGGAATATCTTTTCCGTCGAGATAATAATATGAAAAGCCGTATGGTCGGGAATGTTATCTATGATTTGAGTGAATAGTGATTAGTGAATAGTGAATAGTTGTGGTGTCGCCTTCGGCGACGTTATTTAAATAATGTGAGCGCAGCGAACACATTAACTAATCACTAACCACTATGCACTAATCACTATTAGCGCTTGCGCTAATAGTGATTTTCTCAATAAATAATGCCGAACTATTGCAATCTATGGAGGGCTGTGCTATAATGAAGGCAGACAGCAATGCACCAAAAATCAAGAAAGCAGGTGAACGCAATGAAAATCAAAAAGATCACAGCTGCATTTACAGCAGCGGCACTTCTCCCCTTCTCCACAGGTATTATACCCATGTCCGCAAATGCCTTCAGTTCAGACCCCGACAGTGATGAATACGCCCCCGAATGGGTACCCGATGACCTTGAGTCTGCTATCGGATTCTGCAACACCTACGGTGCTACACATTATGAGAACGGCTATCTCTGCATTGTTTTCCCCGAGGATATAATGACAGGTCCCGCCGACTCCATCGGTAAGGAACGTTACAGCTTCGAGACAGAAGGAAATGCAATGCTTGAGGTGGGACGCAAGAAAATACTCGGCAAAATGTTCAAAGACTTCAATGTGCAGGTATACCGTGCATGGACCGCAGGTGACTTTGAAGCTTCCGTTATCGACACATGGGCACAGCCCTCGGATCCCAATAAGGGTATCACCAATGAAGCTGCACACTATTCCTTCTCCGTTGACGAAAACTACAATATCACCGAGACCGATATACTCGGCTGGGCTCCCGACTGTCCTGCTGAGTTCAGCAGGTACGTTGAAAAGAACGGTCAGCTCTCCGTAAAGGATAACTGTGCTGTGTTCTGCCTTACATATAACAGCGGAACTCCCGATGAATGGACGAGGACAGAATACGACGGTGACTGCTTTGTGCTTAAAGATGTGCTGTCGGCAAATGTGACCGAGGATAATATCAGAGACGGCGGCGAAATCAGCAACGTCTATGTTTACGAGGCGGTAAAGGACGGCTATAGCAAGATCTCCTACGGCTGCGCTCCCGTTTACAGCTCATCGGCGCCTAAGGAGACCATAACCGCAGACTGCGTCGTGCTGGATAACGCACAGACCGTTCTGCTCTCAGGTGACAGAAGGATAACCGTTAAGGACTACGAGAGCGGCAAGCTCATTGACATTGAAAAGAACAAGGGCTTTTCTGTAAATCAGATAGTCAATACTCCCGGCAGCGCTCCAAAATTAGCGGATATTACTTCAAATCCCTGTATAGTCCGCAATGTGGAGTATTTCCTTGACGATACGACTTTTTTGATGACTCCCGACGGCTTCTCTGTTCCAACTTTTCCTGATACAGCCCTCACTGCCGAGGATCACAAGGAAGTCACAAAGTACGACAACGGCGCTGAGGACATCGTATACAAGGTAATTGCTGAGCCCACGGGTGATGTGAACGGCGACGGCTACCTCACCATCGCAGATATGCTCCTTATGCAGAAATGGCTCCTGTCAGGCTCTGATACGGAGCTGGCTGACTGGAGGGCAGGCGACCTGAACAAGGACGAAGTCATCGACGCTTTCGACCTCGTTCTCATGAGAAAGGCTATTATCAGCAAGCCTGTGGCTCCCGTTTCGGTGAGCATTACACAGACAGGCGGAATAATGGGCGTTCATAACGAATGGAAGATATATCAGGAAGACGGAGAATATAAGCTGTCCGCTCCCGCGCACAACGGAGACTACAATAATGATGTAAACCTGATCTATAATATAACCAAACAGGATTACAGCAGTATCATGTCTGAGAACTACGCAAAAATAATTGAAGAAGGCGCAAATGACACGGGGCTCCTTGTTAACGACGGCTTCGCATATCACTATGTGATAACCTATGCAAACGGTGATACTGCCGAAACAACACGCTCATTCAGCGAGGTGGCACTCAAGCTGCGCGATCTGACCTATAAGTATCAGGAGCAGTAATACCACCAGAGGAGTTTTTAATGAAGCAGAAAACAAGCAACGATATAATTGAATTCAGTCTCCTTGCCCCACGCAGGGAGGCTCCCTCTTTCAGGCTGGGAGAGTGTGCCGTAAATGACCTGTCGGTGGACTTTCTGGCGGAGAAGATAACGGGCAACAACACTGAAAAGACCACGGTGATGAAGATACTGGCAGATATGCCCATAAGCGCCGAAACTGTCAGCTACAGAAGCAGTATCTACGCGGAGCTCCGCGATGACAGCGAGCTCTGCGAGAAGCTCTATGAAGTCTTCGACGCCATGCGTTTCTACATAAACGACCGCCCCATGCAGATAGGCGGCGCTTCCACTATATGGGAGTTTCTCACCCGTCTCCGCTCACTGGAGAGCTACATAAACTCGGTGCTGAAAATAAAGGAGCTCATCAGCGGACGCACCTTCCGCTCAGAGGGACTCAGACGCTTTGCAGAGTATGTCAGCAGCATCTACACCGACAGCGGATTTGATGAGCTTTCCCAGGACATTTCAGGTATCGCCGAGGAGTTCGAGACCGTAAGGAGCATGACTATAGGCGTCAACTTCAACCAGGATTTCTACCCCGAGGAAGTTGGGATAGTTTCACTCAACAGATTCTATTTCGGCGAGCAGAGCGTGCTGAAGCGCTTCATACAGTTCCAGCGGAAAAACCAGGTCACGGATAAGGACCTGTTACCGTTCACTATGGAGATACCACACGACAGCCTCAACAGAGCCGCCCGGAAGGTGGGCAGACCTACTCCCAATGGAGCGGCAAAGGACAGTCCTCTCATGCACAACCTGACCACCATAATCGAGCGTATGCTGCCCGCTTCGGTTTCGAAGCTGAAGCGCATACTCAACAGGTATGTGGACGTCAGCGGAATAGCTCTTGCGGAGCTTGCTGATGAGTTCCTGTTCTATCTGCGGTTCATAGAGCTGGAGAAGAAGCTGAACGCCGCAGGTCTCCCCACCTGCATTGGAGAACCCTCGGAAAAGGATACGGACTTCCATGACCTTTACAACGTGAAGCTGGCTATATGCCGTACTCTCGGCACAGTCAGCGAGGATATAGTCTGCAACGATATTTCCTTCACCTATGACAAGACCGTTCAGATACTGACGGGTCCCAACCGCGGCGGCAAGACCATTCTCACCCAGGGCATAGGGCTTGCCTTCCTCATGTATCAGTGCGGCGTGTTCGTGCCTGCCGCCTCAGCGTCGGTGGAGCTGTGCACGGGTATCTACACCCACTTCCCCGTCGAGGAGGAGCGCACGGTATCACTGGGCAGACTGGGTGAGGAGGCAGCCCGCTTCTGCGAGATAAGCCGAAGTGCGGACAGAGGCAGCCTTGTGCTGCTGAACGAGTCCTTCGCCACCACCAGTCACACCGAGTCGCTATATATCGCGGAGGACGCCATCAGGTACCTCTGCTGTCTGGGCGCAAGGACTGTCTTCAACACCCATATGCACGAGCTTGCGGCGGAGGCTGACATCTTCGGCGAGACAGAAAAGGCAGTCTGCAAGGCGGTCAGCATGGTAATGGAAAATGACAACGGCAGGCGTTCCTACAAGGTCAGCTACAAAAAGCCCGACGGCAAGAGCTACGCCCGTGAGATAGCCTACAGCTTCGGCATAACCTTCGACCAGCTCATGGATAATCTCAGTGCAAAGGATGACAGCCATGTCACTTCAGACAATGATATTCAGAATGATGTGCAAGCGCAGCGATGACGCAAGAGACAGGGGGCTCACCGTCCCCGATGGGGTGGAGTGCTTCTGCAATATCAGATACGGGAAAGACAAAAAGTACGGACTTCTGGACGTTTACCGTCCGAAGAATACTGCGGGAGCTGTCCCCGTCATCGTGAACTTTCACGGCGGCGGCTGGATATACGGCACCAAGGAGACCTACCGCTTCTACTGTATGTCACTGGCTGAGCAGGGCTTTGCCGTTGTGGATCCAAGCTACCGCCTTGCACCGAAGCACCGCTTTCCTGCCGCCTTTGAGGATATAAACGATGTGTTCCGATTTGTACTTGACAACGCCGGAAAATATGGCTTTGACACCGCTGCGGTCTTCGGTCTGGGAGACTCCTCGGGCGCTGCGGGCATGGCTGCCTATGCAGCTGTACTCACCTGCCCCGGACTTGCGGAGGAGTTTCCCGTAACTCCTCCCGAGGGACTGAAGCTGAGAGGACTTGGTCTCAACTGCGGCACCTATACTGCAAAGGGAAGGGCGGATTTCTACATAAACACGCTTCCGAAGAACGACCCTGAGAAGGTTCTTGAGCTGCTCCATACCGTTGACCACATCACCGCGGACTATCCTCCCTGCTTCCTTATGACTGCCGCAGATGATTTCATGAAGGACCAGCAGGCGCCTATGGAAGAGGCTCTCAGGGCAAAGGGAGTACGGTTCGTGTCGAAGCTCTACGGCGATGAGAGCAACAGGCTGGGACACGTTTTCCACTGCAATATCAGGGACAAAAATGCGGCAGAAGCCAACAAAGAGCAGCTTGAGTTTTTCAGAAGCTGCATAGAATAAAGGTAAACGGCACCATACGTTTTGCAGGTGCCGCTTTTTTTATAAAAAGAAAAGCCGACATTACGTCGGCTAAAAAAGAGAGGGGTCAAGATATTTCTTCTACTCTTACATTTGAGATGTACACAGTTGCTGTGGAACCTCTGTGTCCAAGGTTGAACTCCAGTCTGCCGTTGGGGTCGTCCTTGTCCTTCATCTCAAATTCATAGGTAAAGGTCTGTTTTTCGGGTGTTACTGTAAGCTTTGTATCCTGTAAATAACGTATCCAGCCTGCTGTGGGAGCCGAAACGCATACAACTATATCGCGCTCCTCATCGGCATAGGCGTCAAATGTGGCTCTGTACTTCTTGCCCTTTATCATGGGAAGCTCGGGCTGCACCAGCTGTACGGAGTAGTCCTCCGTGCCCTCAGCCTCAGAGCTGATGACAATCATGTTGTCCCTTATCTCGGCACTTCCCTCGCCGCCGTTAAAGAGCAGGAATTTCCAGTTCACATCGTCGGTGAGATCCTCGTCCTCTGAGAAGTCGCCGTTATAGATGAAGTTTCCGTCCTCAAGCGCCTCGCGGTAGGTCTTTTCGGGCTTGGTGACATTGGTATCGTACTCGGGCTTCTGGTAAACTCTTACATAGTCCACCTCGAACTCTGCCTTATCGAAGTCTGTGGTCTCGTCGGGATCTCCGGGCCATACACCGCCTACTGCCAGATTCATCTGAACGAAGAAGGGCTGATCGAAGGGAGCGGGATAAGGCTTGTCGTCCTCGCCCTGTACGGCTGTGAACCAGTCGTTGGCGGTATTGTAGAGGTTTCCGTCGATATACCAGCGTATCTCGCCGGGCTCCCACTCTACGGAATACTCATGGAAGCTGTCTGCGTAGGTCTGACCTGTCAGTCCCCAGGTGCCCTGCTGCTCGCCGTGTGGCTCACCGTAGTGAAGTGTACCGTAAGCGGTGCTGACATCGTTTCCAAGAACCTCCATAATGTCTATCTCGCCGCACTTCGGCCACTGACCATAATAGCTCTCGTCCTTGGGCATCATCCATATAGCAGGCCAGAGTCCCTGTCCTTCGGGCACCTTGGCACTGACAACTACCTTACCGTAGGTGAAATCGGTCTTGTTCTGACCTGTGACCTTGCCGGAGGTATAGTGTGCTCTGCCGTTGTTCTCGGTCTTTATAGCCTTGATGACCAGCTTGCCGTCACGAATGAAAACATTGTCCGTGGAGGTGGTATACTCCTGGAGCTCCTCGTTGGTCCAGCCGGGCTCATGGGGCTCGTAGTTCCACTTTGCCATGTCCAGGTCGCTGCCGCTGAATTCGTCGTTCCAGAGAAGGTCATAGCCCTCTATTTCGGGAACGTCCTCCTCAACAGCTGCGGCAGTAGTCTCAGCCGCTGTGGTCTCGGGAGCGCTCTCGCTGACCGAGCTTTTGTTATTGTTTCCGCAGCCGCTTGCAGAAGCTAAAATCGAAACAGCCGCAATAAAAGATAATACCTTGAATTTTTTCATATTTACTCCTCCCTGAATACGGGCTTTATTCTATCTTGGCATTATTATAACTTTTCACGCTGAAAAATGATAGCAAAATGCGGAGAAATATAGTAATCTGATGATATAACAAGTTTTTTTAAAAGCACTCAGGGAAATGTAGTTTTATTCTGATTTAATCCGTTAACATAATGTAGGGGACGGCGCCCTCGCCGTCCCCTACAAATATAAATTATGATTTAATCAAGCTTTTTCATCAGAGCTGGTCTGCAAGGTCAAGGACAAGACGCTCGGTCTTCTCCCAGCCCAGACAGGGATCGGTAATGGACTTGCCATAGACGTTCTCACCTATCTTCTGGGAGCCGTCAACGATATAGCTCTCTATCATGAGTCCCTTCACGAGCTTCTTTATATCTTCGCTGTGGCGCATACTATGGAGTATCTCCTTGGAGATCCTTATCTGCTCCTCAAACTGCTTGCCCGAGTTGGAGTGGTTGGTATCCACGATAAGGGCGGGATTTTTCAGGTCTTTCTCTGCATAGATCTTTGCCAGACCGTAGAGATCCTCGAAGTGGTAATTGGGGAAGGACTGTCCCCTGTCATTTACATATCCGCGGAGGATAGCGTGAGCATAAGGGTTGCCGTCACTTCTCACCTCACAGCCTCTGTAGATGAAGGCATGATGATGCTGGGCAGCGGTGATGGAGTTCATCATTACTGAAATATCGCCGCCTGTGGGGTTCTTCATACCCACGGGTATATCTACACCGCTGGAGACCAGACGGTGCTGCTGGTTCTCAACGGAACGGGCTCCGATAGCGATATAGGACAGCAGATCGTCCAGGTAGCTGTAATTCTCGGGATAGAGCATCTCGTCAGCACAGCTGAAGCCGGTCTCCGCAAGGGCTCTCATGTGAAGGTGTCTCACTGCGATGATACCGCTCTTGAGGTCGGGCATAGCTGTGGGGTCGGGCTGGTGGAGCATTCCCTTATAGCCGTCGCCTGTAGTTCTGGGCTTGCCTGTATAGATACGTGGGATCATCATTATCTTGTCGCTGACCTTTTCCTGCAAGCCGCGAAGACGTGTGATATAGTCGAGGACGCTGTCCTCATTGTCCGCAGAGCAGGGACCGATAACAAGCAGGAATTTATCGGACTCTCCGCTGAATATCTTCTTTATTTCCCTGTCACGTTCAGCCTTGATGTCGATAAGCTCCTGAGAGAGCGGATGAGCAGCCTTCAGCTCCGAAGGGTGGGGCAGCTCGCGGATGATATTAAGTGCCATAAGAATTTTCCTTTCCGGATCATTTGAGCCAGTCTGTGCCGAACCTCATTGCCAGCTGGTCACAGACCACAAGTGCAGTAATGCTGTCAACTACAACTCTTGCACGATGCACGATAGCAGGGTCGTGGCGACCCTTTATCTGAAGAGTGGTATTTTCCATGGTGTTTATATCGATTGTCTGCTGTTCCTTGTAAATCGAAGGTGTGGGCTTTACGGCAACTCTGAAGAGTACGGGAAGTCCTGTGGTTATACCGCCCAGTATACCGCCGTTGTTGTTGGTCTCGGATACGGGAGCGCCGTTCACCGAGCTGAAGCAGTCGTTGCACTGACTTCCAAGCATATCAGCTGCGGCAAAGCCTGCGCCGAACTCCACTCCCTTGACGGCAGGTATGCCGAAAAGCGCATGGGCGAGAAGGCTCTCCACCGTGTCGAACCAGGGCTCGCCTACGCCTGCGGGAAGCCCCATGACTGCGGTCTCAAGTCTGCCGCCTACGCTGTCGCCGTCATTCTTGGCAGCGGTTATGGCTGCCTGCATTTCCTCTGCCTTCTGACTGTCGAGGACTGCGAACTCCATATCACCCAGCTGAGCGATGTCCCTTGCCATATCCCCGAAGGGACGGTCATAGACTCCGCCGCAGGACAGGATATGTGTGCCGATGGTAATGCCCTTATTGCGGAGAGCGCTGATGGCGACTGCTCCTGCGGCAACAACTCCTGCGGTTATCCTGCCCGAGAAGTGTCCGCCGCCGCGGAAGTCCTGAAAGCCGTGATATTTCATCTGGGCTGAGAAGTCCGCATGACCGGGACGGGCTTTATAGGCAAGCTCGCCGTAATCCTTGCTTCTTGTGTCCTGATTTTCTATGATGAAAGTTATGGGTGTACCTGTTGTCTTACCGTTGAAAACTCCGCTGACTATCCTTACCTTGTCTGCCTCGCGGCGGGCGGTGGACAGTGCGCTGACTGACTGGCGGAGCTTCATCTGATGCGCGATGAATTCCTCATCTACAGCAATTCCCGGAGCTATGCCGTCCAGTACGGCGCCGATAGCCTCACCGTGGCTCTCGCCGAAAACGGTGACGGAAACGCTGGAACCGAAGGTGTTTTTCATATATACATCTCCTCTGGTCTGTGTAAAAGTTCCGAATAACGTGAAAAAGCCCACTTCGGACTGCCTTTAAATTATACCACTTTGATAAGAATATGTCAACACGGCAATTCAACGATTTGCAGGTTCAAAGCGATAAAGTATATAGTTATTTTGTATAGTCCCGGGCAGCTCTTTTTGTACAGTTCCACATCATTGACTTTAACGGTATATCGTGGTATAATCAAGAAAAACGACGAGGTGAGCTTATGGACATAATGAGATTTTACAAGGGCGAGGAGTTTTCCGCATACGAGTATTTCGGTGCTCATCTCACGGAAAATGGCACCATTTTCAGAGTGTACGCCCCCAATGCCTCAAAGGTCTCTGTTATCGGTGATTTCAGCAAGTGGGAGGAGCTCCCCATGAAGGCTGTGAATGACGGAAGGTCCTATGAGCTCACGTTCCCCGCGGCTGTGGAGGGACAGCGCTACAAATACCGTATCTTCGATACAAAGGGAAACTTCATCGACCACTGTGATCCCTACGGCTTCGGCATGGAGCTCCGCCCCGGCACCTGCTCCGTTATAAGGAGCGTTGAGGGCTACCGGTTCGGCGACGAGGACTGGCTCAGTCAGCGCTCGGACTGCCGCGACAAGCCCCTCAACATCTATGAGGTGCACCTGGGCTCCTGGAAAAGGCGCTCCGATGAGGACGAGGAGGGCTGGTTCAGCTACTCGGAAATTGCCGATGAGCTCATCGACTATGTCTGCGAGTTCGGCTATAACTACATAGAGCTCATGCCCCTCAGCGAACACCCCTGCGACGAGTCCTGGGGCTATCAGAGCACGGGCTTCTTCGCTCCCACCTCACGCTACGGAACTCCCCTTCAGCTCATGGAGCTGGTGGACAAGTGCCACCGCCGCGGCATCGGCGTCATCATCGATTTCGTCCCCGTGCACTTCGCCGTTGACCATTATGCACTGACGGAGTTCGACGGCACCAGGCTATATGAGTATCCTGCGGACGACATAGGCTATAACGAATGGGGCAGCCGCAACTTCAACCATTCCAAGGGCGAGGTCCGCTCCTTTATAAAGTCTGCGGCGGACTACTGGCTCAGCGTCTACCACTTCGACGGTCTGCGCATGGACGCGGTCCGCAATATGATATACTGGAACGGCGACGAGCACCGCGGCGAGAACAAAACTGCCATACAGTTCCTGAAAGACATGAACAGCGGGCTCAAAGCCCGTCACCCTTCCGCAATTATTTCCGCAGAGGACTCCTCTGCCTATCCGAAGGTAACAGCTCCCGTATTTGACGGTGGACTGGGCTTTGACTACAAATGGGACCTGGGCTGGATGCACGATACTCTGGAGTATTTCCAGAGTGCTCCCATGTATCGCTCCCGCGACTATCACAAGCTCACCTTCTCTATGCTGTATTTCTACAACGAGAAGTATATACTCCCCCTCTCTCACGATGAAGTGGTCCACGGCAAGGCAACTGTGGCTCAGAAGATGAACGGTCAGTACAATGAGAAGTTCCCCCAGGCAAGGGCTCTGTATATGTACATGATGGTCCACCCGGGAAAGAAGCTGAATTTCATGGGAAGCGAGTTTGCCCAGCTCCGCGAATGGGACGAAAAGCGCCAGCAGGACTGGGATATGCTGAAATACCCCCTCCACGACTCCTTCAGAGAGTACATAAAAGCCCTCAACAAGATATATCTTGAGCACAAGGCGCTCCACTATGACTATGACCCTACCAATTTCGCGTGGGAGGACTGCAACTCCGCGGAGAGGTGCGTGTATGCCATTCGCAGAAAGGCTGCGGAGGGCGATATACTTGCAGTTCTCAACTTCTCCGACTGGTATCAGTTCGGCTATTCCGTCAATATCGGCAGCAACTGGGGTGCGGAGCTCCTTCTGGACTCCGACAATCAGCGCTACAGCGGAACTACTCCCGAGGGCAAGGCAGAGTTCACCCTTGCAAATGGCAGGCTGAACATGGACATTCCCCCATTCAGCGGCAGGATATTCCTGCTTTCAAGGACAAAAAAGGCGGAGCTGTAAGGCTCCGCTTTTTGTTATAATATTAATTTTTTACCAGCCTATTGATTTTGAACTGCCATTATGATATAATATTATAGTGATTTTATGCAGTGGTATCGAAGTGGTCATAACGGACATGACTCGAAATCATGATGCCCCTTGAGGGACGTGGGTTCGAATCCCACCCACTGCGCCATATCGTCATGACTAAATTGATGACATGCCCAAAAAAGCCCGAGATATCGGGCTTTTTTGCTACCCAAATCTCGAAAATTTTACTTCGATTTTCATAGATGACATTGGGCTGTTTTAGCCATGTGTAAGGATTTGAACTCTCAAAAGAGCAGATTCAGTCCCCTCCAAAGGTCGAAATACAGGCAAATTTCGATTTTGTCGCCCAAAAATAGTATACAAAGTTTCGGACTCGGTTTTAGTGGTTTTCACGAAATATGAAAACACTGGAATCGAGTCCTTTTTGTTTTCCCGAAAACCAACTGATAGTAAACCTATCAGCGATTTGTGAGCCGTTTTTGACGGCATCGGTGACAGTTCGGGAAGCTGCACCACCGAGAGCGATTGAAGCCGCTGTGAACGATTTGTGAGCCCAGTGGCAAAGTTCATCCGCTTCTTCAAGCTCGTATCTGGTCAATTCGTAATCTGTCCATTTTAGATAGACTTCAGCTTATACCATTGGCGAGAATGATGATACAAAGATACTCAAAGGCGTGATATATCTTCGTTTCAATTGTGCGACGTTTGATCACTCGCGTCAAAGCAAGGAGCCGTTCGCATCACTTGTTATTTATATTAATTGAATAATAGTTGTCGCAGGGTAACATTTTTCAGAGTGTTGCCCTGCGTTTGCTTTTTTATAGAGGATAAAATATTCTCCAACAAAAACACACGAAAAATATTAGTTATCAACAATTTGTGAACAAAAAATGTACGAACGGATTACAAATTTGTAATTCATCAAGCACTAAATTAGTGGATAAAAATATCTTGACTTAATAAAATTGCCAAAAGTGTTGAACAAAGACCATGATGAAATAATCTTGTTTTACAAAACTAACATATTTTAGGATTACAAATTTGTAATTCGTCGAAGCCTTGACAAACGTCAGGAAGGGATATATAATTTATGCAGTTAGCAGATACTTACATCACTAACACTAACAACCACCTATGGACCGTGGCAGCAGCCTCGGTTTAGCAGCTCGGTGTGCACAGAGCGGTCATACATGAGACAAGCCGAATTGATCAGCGGCGAGTTTCGGTACAAACAAGATGTCAGTGCGGAAAGGCTCCGTAATGACGAACGACAATTTTTTAAGGAGGATTTAACAATGTTAAAGAAGAGAATCACATCAGCAATCGCAGCCCTCGCTATGGCTGCAACGATGAGCGTATCTGCACTCAGTGCTTCTGCGGCAGATTACAATGTACCTAACGATGATACTTCAATCGTTACGTTACAGCGTGATTACACCAATTATACAAATGCCGCTTTTTATTCAACAAGCGGAAATGAAGCACCTTACGGTATGTCTACTGCTTGCATTGATAGTGTATCAACCGCCTCTGACGGCACTGTAACAATTGTTCTCAAAAGAGGTAGTGTTACTGTAATGAATTGGTTTGAAACTCATGTAACAATTACAGGTTGTGAGAACACAACATCTTCGGCTAATTACTTTGTAAATCCTGACAGCACTTATACATATGGCAGAATAGTTATTCCTGCTGCTGATATCTCGCCAGCTTCTGGTTATGGATCTGTTGAAGTAACTGTTACTTTCGGAGATACTCTTGGTAACATTATGTCGGCTGTATCTTCAGTCTCAAATATGTCAAACCCGATGGATTTGGAACTCAGACTTTCTTAATAACAGAAATTCGAGAATCAAACACTATCAACAAATAACTATTATAGAAGCCTCCTGCAATGCAGTGCAGGAGGCTTCCTTTTTTAGGAGAAATTAAATTGAGTAAAAAAATATTATCTGGACTTCTTGCTTTCACAACTATGCTTTCTGTATGTTGTGTAAGCAATTTTAATGATAACATAGTTTGTGCGACAGAATCAATCGAATCTGTCGAAAATGCAAAATCGTTGTATTTAAGAGCTTTAGATGAAGCAAAAAGTATATCGAGTGACGAATACTCAGCAGATTCATTTGCAACTTATAATGCAAAACTCTCTGATTATGATGTTACTAATATTCTCGATATGTATTCAAATCCATACACTTCATATGATTATGAAAAACTAATACAAGGGATAGAGTGTGCAAAACAATTTTTGATATCTGATAAGTCTCATACATATTATAATGACTTGAAGAATTTGATTAGTTATGGAGAGAATATAAATCCTTCTGATTATACTGAAGAAAGCTACTCGGCATTTAAAACACAGTTTGATACGCTATTATCTGGCAATTTTTCTTTAGAAAATGCATATTCTTTGGAAGAAGCTGGAAATGGTGCTGATATATACCACTATTATATATCTCAGAGATATGCAACTTGTTTTAATTTGCTTGTAAGCAAAAATCGTCAAGATATAAATATAACTGATGAATTAACGGGTGTATCTCTTGTTTCTAACACTGATGTTATATCGTCTGATGTGATTTTCGCGGTTGACAAATTTAATCATGATAACTGGAATTGGACAGAAGTAGATTTACCTGGTTTAATTGATATACCTAATATGTGCAGTAACTATGAGTATTATAGTTTTAATATTACAGACGCAGATAATAATCGAAAAAATATTACTGCTCCTTATACTGTTGAAATACCAGTTAACAATGAGTTTGACATTGATAATTTATCAATTACTATATACAAAAACAATGCCTCAAAAGGTAGTATTGTAACAAGAAAAATAGATAAGGAAAATAGAAAAATAATCCTTACTTTTAAACAAAATTTTCTTAACTATGCTAATGGTGCTGCAATTATGATTGCTAATCCTATAAAAGCTATAGACCCTACAACATTAGAGGACGGCATTTATAGCATTGATGCTGAATTAACTATGTATAGTGATGCTTCAAAAGCTTCAATGGCAAATTCAGCATTAAATCATGATGCATTTATTGTAAAGTCTGGTGATAGTATAGATACATATATGAATTTTAACCCTATATATGTATTCGATGTTAATACGCCAGCATTTTGCGGCGGCCTTTGGAGTGAAAAAGGTGTACATGATGATGGAGAATATTATTCTGATAGTGAAACTATCTTGAGCTGCTATACTAATGAAGATGGTTCAATTAGAAATAATGATATATATAACGGAGTAACCGAGATTCCTTGCATAAAAGCGATAAAATTACATTTGGAAAGAGAATGTTATAATCAATACGGCGGTTATACATTAGCAGTTAGTTCTCCAACAATGGCAGCTATGTCTAATACACCTTTTGAAGAAATGAAAATGGATACTTTGACTTGTAATCTAATGATTTCGAAGCCACTATATCTCGGTACAATTGAAGAAGCATCTTCATATCTTCCATTATATGACAAATCTGCCCTCCTCCGCAAAATTAAGCAGGTCGAGCTTAAATTCGCCGCAAACAAGGGCGAGGCTAAATTGGAAGCTGCTCTTGCAGAAGCCAACAAGGTCTACACAGCTAAGTATGAAGATGCCGCTGCCGCTTCTAAGGCTTACGAAGCAGCTATCGCAAAGCTCGATGAGTTTGAAGCAGGCTACGACATGACAAAGAACCTCCCTGACGGAAAGTATATCGTTCATGCTGATATGGTTCAGCTCAACCGTGTCGATCCTTCTATGTCTGATGCTGCTATCAACCACGATATCGTTGTAAATGTCAAGGACGGCAAGGCTACTGTTCAGGTAGAGTTCAAGGGACTTGCTTTCTCAGGAAAGTTCGGTTACCTTTCAAGACTCTGGAACTATGACAAGGGCTATACATACTCACTTTCAGGCGCTCCCATTGGTACTAAGACCGAGGCAAAGGTGCTTTCAAAGTACGATGTTATCGATCAGTACAGCAATGACAATCCTCCGCACTACCTCGAATTCGAGCTTGTAGATGGCGTTGGCGCTGAGTGGGTTCCGCTCCATGTTTATGTTCCTGTTATGACAGGCAGCGAGGATCAGGACGTTAATATGCATATCGACTGGTCTACAGCTCGAAAGGCTGGAGAGATCGCTGAGTACACAGGTAATACCCTTTCACTCAAGGATGATTTCGGACTTAACTTCTTCTTTAACTTTGGCGAACAGACTCTTAATGATGCAGGTGCTAAGGTTAAGTTCACTCTCCCTGACGGCTCTGTTAAGGAGTACGTTATCAGCGAAATTGCAGACGCTGACAAGACTGCAAACGGTTATAAGTTCTCTGCAAATGTTGCCGCTAAGGAAATGACAGCACCGGTTAAGGTACAGGTTATCCTTTCAAACGGCGAAACAAGCGAAGTATTCAGTTGCTCTGTTAAGGAGTACGCTGACAAGCTCCTTGCTTCTTCAACTAATGAGTCGGAGATCGCTCTTGTTAAGTCTATTCTTAACTACGGCGGATATGCTCAGGAGTTCTTCGGATATAACAAGACAGCCCTTGCAAATGCAGACCTCACAGACGCTGAAAAAACTCTTGGCGATGTAACAATCGCAAATACAAAGCGTGAAAAAGTTGATGACGAGGACGACGGTATCAACTTCTACGGTTCATCTCTCTCACTTAATACAAAGATCGACCTGAAGGCATACTTCACTCTTGAAGATGGAGCAAAGATCAGCGATTATACATTCAAGATCGGCAGCACTGAACTTACTCCTGTTGAATCAGGCAATAAGTATTATGTTACTATCCCTGATATCACTTCCAGAGATATAGATGAGCGTTCAGCCATCGAAATTGCTAATAAGTCAGGCGAAGGTGAGCTGTCCGTTAAGACAGGTCCTTACGCATACATCTACAAAGCACTTTCAAAGTCATCCGACGAGAAGCTCCAGTCTCTCATGAAGGCATTGTACTTCTACAGTCAGGCTGCTGAAAACTATAATGCATAAGGAGGCATAAAAATGAAGGAAAAATATATCACTCCGGAGACTGAGATCATCGAGTTTGAGAATGAGGATGTTATCACTACAAGTGATCCTAACGAAACACCTATTCTCTGATTAAACTGAACTATTTGCAATCAGGAACAGATGGTGTTAAAAATACTGTCTGTTCCTTTCATATTGGCATAACAAAATTGATGGTACGCCCAAAAAAGCCCGAAATATCGGGCTTTTTTGCTACCCAAATCTCGTAAAATTTACTTCGATTTTCATAGATGACATTGGGGCATTTTAGGTCTCTGGCTGGATTTGAACTCTCAAAAGTGCGAATTCAGTCCCCTCCAAAGGTCGAAATACAGGCGAATCTCTATTTTGTTGGTAAAAAATAGTATACAAAGTTTCGGACTCGGTTTTAGTGTTTTTCACGAAATGTGAAAACACTGGAATCAAGTCCTTTTTTGTTTCTCCGAAAGCCATCTGATAGTAAACCTATCAGCGATTTGTGAGCCGTTTCTGACGGCATCGGTGGCAGGTCGAGAAACTACACCACCGAAAGCAACTACAGCCGCTGTGAACGATTTTTGAGCCTCCTGTGGCAGATACATAGAAAGCAGATCACGCCTGCTGTCTATGGAATAATTATGTAACAGGAGGAAAACAGATGAACAAATTTTACATGAATGGTAAGCTGATACACAAGGCTTCCGATCACAACACCAAACGCTGTGAGGTCGAGAAATGGGTATTCCTTCCTCATTCCGACTTTGAAAGGCTGAAATCCAACCCGTATCAGGAGCATGAAGCGATAACTGCTGCCAGGGACCTTATGTACGAGGACAAGAATGCCTATCACTGCATAATGCTGCTTGACGAATACAGTGATGATGGATTGCTCATCGAAGCGGAAGGCTTTGATTATCCTCGCCTTTCCATGTTCGTACCTGACGCTAAGTCAATCTACGAAAGGTACCAGACTTCCGAACCCGAACTGAAACTGCACGATATGATCAAGGATACGGTCGAAAAGATCGCTGAACTTGCTCATACCGGAAAAACAGACTTCACATCAGCTGATATGATCGATATGGACGAGGTCGATAGCCTTGTCAAAAATGCTATCATACAGCAGCTCACTCAGAGGGATGACATCTCTATGGCTAAGAATACGGATATTGGCGTAGACTTTCAGCCGGATATCCATGTTGAGGCTGAGAAGCTCACAGAGCTGAAGTTCTACTGTCCCCTTAAAGTTCAGCGAGAGATCAAGCCTTCATTTGATGAGGATGAAGATGAATTCTTCGAGGACACAGAGGAACTCTCAGATTTCGAGGTGCTTGAGTACGAAAGCGAGATCAGCAGTGCTATTGAGGCATATCAGTGTGATGAGGAAGAAAAACGTGGAATTATGGCATATCTCGGAGACAGAAAACGTTTCGCAGATAAGGTCTACTCCATATTCCCCTCCGTTGAGAAGGTCGGCGACAGGCTCATGGGAGTATTTACCTGCCAGATATGCGGAGAACT
Organism: Ruminococcus flavefaciens ND2009; assembly: GCF_000621785.1. Classification (GTDB taxonomy): domain Bacteria; phylum Bacillota; class Clostridia; order Oscillospirales; family Ruminococcaceae; genus Ruminococcus; species Ruminococcus flavefaciens_C. The sequence goes on from NZ_JHXI01000007.1 coordinate 56,015, forward strand.
TGATAGCTATGAGTATGACGAGCTGTTACACGAACTCTCCGGACAGGCAAGTGACGGTTGGGGCGAAGGCTTCGAGCAGCGTGATATCCATACTTCTGAGGGAGATATCTACGTCAGCTTCTATGACACCTGCGGTGCATGGGAGCTTATGACTGAGGAAGAAGTAAAGGCGGCTCCAGAGTTGCCGTCAGAGGATGTAGGCATGAGAATGTGAGGCGATCGGTATGATAGATTTCACTATACACCATAAGAAAGAGCCTTTAAATAAGGTCATTGCTGTTGAACTGCCTATGAATGCCGATAATCTGTCGGATCTGTTACAGGAGCTCGGATATGAACCGCCCGAGAAGCTGAAAGTAAACAGTAAAGGCAAACCGTATGTCATTGAGCTGAACTCAGATACTAATATGGGCTTTGCTATCCTTGAAAGACTTTGTGACAACGATACGATAGCAGAACTCAATAATTTGTGTACTGTAATATGCAAGTGCTCAGATCAGGACTACATCTACCAAACTATATTCAATAGTGATGTCAGATGTATAAATGACATCAAAAAGCTGTTTGCAGACCGATTTATGGAGTTTTCAGATAAACTGGTGCTGAATACGAGCCTTGAAAGAAAGCCGAACGAACTTGCGGTCAAGGGCTGTATCATCGAAAAGGCTATCCCCGTCAGCCACAGGAAGTTTGAGGCTATAACAAAAGCTCCTCTCAGGGACGAACCGTTGATAGCTGAAAACAAGGATATCATGTACTTTGACAGTAAATATAATATGTATCACTGCCTTCTCATTTACGACAGGGACTTCGGCGATGGAATTGTTGTAGAGTCCGAGGGCAGTGACTATGCCCGATACGCTCAGTATGTTCCGCAGGCAAAGATAATATATGAGCAGCATCGCTCCACTCATATCAATGAGCTAAGGCTCTGCTGTCCTATAGAAATATATCAGCATATTTATGATTATCCGAGGGATAACTGCATTCTTGATAATGCGGATATGGCTGGGTATGCTGATGATATTAACGCATTTATTTATGAAAATGACCTTCCTGCTGAACATGAGAGAGGTCTTATGCATTGGTATCATCCCGAAGGTCCCGATGATGAGATAGCCGAAAAAGTCCAGTCAGCACACTGTACAGTAGAGGTAATAAACGGCGAACTCACAGGTGTCATAACTGCAAAGATCATTGGTGAGTTGTCTGATGAGTCGATGGCAAAGTTCACAGACTACTGCGTCGGTCAGTTGAGTGACGGCTGGGGCGAATCGCTGGAGCAGAAGTACATGAGAACAGAGTGCGGAGAGATCAATATCAGCTTCTGGTCGGACGATGAATCATGGGCTCTTGTACCCGAGGACGAATATTTAAGCGATAATACACAGGATATGGAGATGAGTATGTGAGTAAAGTAGAGATCAATATACCTCCGCAGTTTTCAGAAGCTATCGAGAAAGCTGCGGAAAAAGAAGTAATAACCGCAGACGAACTTACAGAAAGAGCTATGAAGAAGCTCTTAGAAAGGAGTAGCGAAGATGTCGGAAACTGAGAAAAAAGGCATAACAGTAAAGATCGATGCCGACCTGCACGCTCAGGTCAGGCAGTACATCGAAGCAAACGGTATGACAATGGCGGAGTTCGTATCAAAAGCACTTGATGACGAGCTCCACCCGAAGACAACTATCAAGGAGGAAAAATATATGGGAAATATGCGTACAATGGCGTTTCAGGTGCCGGAGGACTTGTTCCAGCAGATAAAGGATTATCTGGACAGGCATCACATGACACAGAAGCAGTTCGTACTCGGTCTTATCCAGGATGAGCTCGACCGTGACTATGAGGAACAGCAGGCAATGGCTGAAAAACAGCAGTCAGAGGATGAGCCTGACGAAGACGAGGATGAAGCCCTCGATGAGGACGAAGGCGAGGACCTGTCTGAGGAAGACGAAGAATCGGAGGATGAGGACGAAGATGAAGACCTCGACGAATCTGAAGATCCGGAAGAATCTGAGGACGAGGGAATGTCTATGGATATGTGAGGTGTTCAGGTGAAAGGATTTCCGTCAAGAGAACAGGTTGAGCGACTGAGACAGCAGTACCCGAAAGGAACGAAGATATGCTGTGACTATATGTCTGATGATCCACGACCTATCCCTCCCGGAACTATTGGAGAAGTTGTTGGAGTGGATGACGCCGGACAGGTCATGACGAGATGGAGCAACGGCAGTTCTCTTTCCGTTATCCCCGGCGTTGACAGTTTTCATGTGGTTCAGCCTGCTGTATCAGAAGCTAAAAAAGAACTGACAGAGAAACACAGCAGTCGATACGGTGACGTTTATGTCTCCACCTGTTACGATAATTCTATCCCAAGAGTTGATGATAATGGCAACGAGATGCTCTGCGAAGGATACTACTGTCAGGTGTTCAGTGACAGCGACTGCACGAATGAAATCGATAGTTTCTGTCTTGCAGAAGGTGTTGAGATCACAGACCTGTCGGATGAAGCTGTTGCGGCTGGTATCAAGAGCTACCTTGGCTTGAATAATGAGGATATAGCTCAGGATGAGGACGAATCTCAGGGAATGTCGATTGACTTATGACCGCAGGTATGGTATAATAGAGCTCGCAGTAAAAACAGAAAGAGGAAAATCAAATGGAAAAAGAACAGAATACTGTTGAGCTCACAAGAGCGATGTATAAGGAAATCAAGGCTATGAACCGAGACCAGATGCAGCAGGTGCTGACTAACATCTATAATCAAGGAGCCAAGAGCGTCGAGCATGGTGCTATCGAGTTCGAGAGCCTTCGTGAAGAGATCGGCAAGATCAACGGTATCGGCGAAAAACGTCTCGATGAGATAATGGCTGTAATAGAGAGTTTCATCTCTCCTGCCGAGTAATACAACCGAATACTATTATAAATATAATTAAAGGCCACTGGTGGTGAGTCCGTAACAGGACAACTACCAGTGGCCTTTTTTCGTTACATACAGCTGTCTGCAAAAATGCAGGCGGCTGTAATTTTTTGATGAAAGGTGTGAGTCTATTGAACTACGAAAGCTACCAGAGAAAAGGAATCGAAAGAAAGAGGAAGGTGAAGAAGAATTGTGATACGATATTTAGATATGTTCGCAGGTATCGGCGGTTTCCGCTCAGGCCTTGAACGAGTCGGCGGCTTTGAGTGTGTCGGTTACTGCGAGATAGACAAATTCGCAAAACAGGCGTATGAAGCGCTTTACGACACATCAAAGGAGGTTTACTACGATGACGCAACAAAAATCGTCCCGGAAGACTTGCCGGATATCGACCTTATTTGCGGAGGATTTCCTTGTCAGAGCTTTTCAATCGCAGGAAAACGGAGAGGCTTTGAAGACGCCCGAGGAACCATGTTCTTTGAAATTGCTCGGATCGCTGCCGTTAAAAGACCTCGCTATCTGCTGCTTGAAAACGTACCCGGACTGCTATCACATGACGAAGGCAGGACATTTGCGACCATCCTCTCTGCGCTGGATGAACTGGGGTACGATGTCGCATGGCAGGTGCTTAACAGCGCGAATTTTGGAGTCGCTCAAGCCAGAAAAAGAGTGTTCATTATCGGATTTCTTAGAACCAAGTGTGCCGGAAGAATACTGTCTTTCACAGAAGCAAATCCAAAAACTCTTATCCAGCGCATACCCGGAAAAGAAGGATGCAGAGTCTACTCTCCCGAAGGACTGAGCATAACGCTGACCGGAACTGCAGGCGGTTTCGGCGGTAAGTCTGGGCTGTATGAGATACTTGGTCTTCCGATAAAGTCCCTTACAAAGTCAGGTTATCAGATAGCCGTTCCCGGAGATAGTATCGACCTGGCATATGCGGACATGAACAGCCGCAGAGGACGTGTCGGACATGACATAGCCCATACGGTAACTCCGTCGGCAACACAGGGCTTCTATTCAGTAAAATGTATCGATATGAATCCCGAGCCTCAGATCACCGACCTTGCAAGGTGTATAACTGCAAGACAGGATAACGGCATCGGACATCATAAAGGCGAAAAATCAGCGGCTCTCTTCATGGACAAGCCGATACCTGTGCTCACTCCTGCCAAAGAGAAGGTACGGCAGCAAGGAAGACGTTTCAAAAATCCGGACGAGCCGATGTTCACTATAACCGTAACCGACAGGAACGGCGTTATGTATAACGGACTAATCAGAAAGCTGATGCCCCTTGAATGCTGGCGATTGCAGGGATTTACAGATGAGCAGTTCAATAAGGTCAAAGCGACAGGAATGTCAAATGCACAGCTATACAAGCAAGCCGGAAACGCTGTGACAGTAAACGTCATAGAAGCTCTGGCGAAATTCATAAAGGAAATTGATATGGAGGAATATGAGAATGAATGAAATGATGATTTTTAACAATCCCGAGTTCGGCTCGGTAAGAACAGTATGCATCGACGGCGAGCCTTGGCTTGTTGGAAAGGATGTAGCTGTAATACTTGGTTACAGTAATGACAGAGATGCACTTCAAGCGCACGTAGATGCCGAAGATAAGCGAATAATTCAAAAGTCGGATTTTCCGACTTTTAAAATTTCCAACAGAGGAATGACTGTTATCAACGAATCAGGCCTATATAGCCTTGTCCTTTCAAGCAAACTCCCCACAGCCAAGAAGTTCAAGCGTTGGGTAACAGCAGAGATACTCCCGACAATCAGAAAGACCGGCGGCTATGTTGCAAATGAGGATGTGTTCGTTGAGACATATCTCCCCTTTGCAGATGAACCTATAAAGCAGCTCTTCAGGATACAGTGCAGAGTCATCAATCAGCTCAATGAGCGTATCCGTAAGGACGAGCCGAAGGTGAAGTTCGCAGACCATGTTGGTGACAGCACTAATGTCATCGATGTTAATCGCATGGCTAAGCTCTGTGCTGATCACGGTATCCGCATCGGACGCAACAGGCTGTTTGCATGGATGAGGTCACATGGAATCCTCATGGGAGGAAACATTCCGTACCAGGAGTACATTGAAAACGGATACTTCCGTGTAAAGGAGTCTGTATACGAGACCAATGGTCAGAAAAGAACGTATCAGCAGACCTTTGTTACAGGCAAGGGTCAGCAGTACATCCTTTCAAGGCTGATGAGAGAGTATGGAGGTGTTATAAATGCCTAATCATGTAACAAGTGTAATCACCCTGTCAGGTGATGAGAGCCGTATAAAAGCTATGCTTGAACAGATCAAGAACGATGAGGTTGGCATAGGATCGGTGGATTTTAATAAGATACTGCCTATGCCCGAATCTCTGCATATGACAAGCGGATCCATCGAGGACAGTGCAATTGCGGTATACATTTCCGCTATAAATCCCATAAACGAAGAATTTGAAGGTGTCAAGAAGAAAGATGCCGCCGAATTCCGTAAAATGCTCAAGAAGCTGCCTGTCTTATCGCAGAAGATAGATATTCTCATGCCTGAGAACGAAGCAATAAACTTAGCTGAGAACAAGTATCGTGAGAGCGTTAAGTATCTTGTAGATAAAGGCGAGAAATACGTCTCCAACCTCATACAGTACGGAGCCTCAACGTGGTACGATTGGGCTGTCGGTAATTGGGGAACAAAATGGAATGCTTATGGCTACGACAACGGAGTCGAAATGGAAGACGGTAAGCTGAAATTCCTTACTGCATGGGCAGCTCCTCACCCCATAATGCAGAAGCTGTCAGAAATGTATCCAGATATAAAGTTCGAGCATGAATGGGCTGACGAGGATATCGGCAATAACTGCGGACGCTACGTCTATTACGACGGCAAACGCATAGAAGAATACTTCCCCGAGAGCCAGAAGGACTGCCTTGAATTTGCGGCAAAAGTAATGGATGCGAGCCTCGAGGAAGACTATTCTCTTTACCTTAATGCCACTGAAACTGAATATATCAACATCGAGTATGATGATGAGTATGAACTCATCGAGGTAGCTGGACATACGGCTCTCTTTACAAATGACCGCATAACCGATGCAAATATCCCGAAGGGAATGTACTGCTATCATCTGCGCCATAACGATGACGGAGAATTCTTTGCTATTGAAAAAAATGTTTCAGTAAATCATGCAGGTTCTATCGTTACGAAGGAACCCATTGATCTCAAGAATAAGGGATATATTGTGCTTGACGAGGACAGTAGTCCTAACTTCCTCGGTGAAACTATGTCCCTGTATATGTTCAGGGATTATGATCCCGGGCAGACCGAGGAACTGAGCATGGGAATGCAGGAGGTGTGATATGGACGAGAAAAGAAAAGTAACGCAGGAAGAGCTCGATAACATCTGCATACTGCATAATAAGTTCATCGAGGACGAGGACGGCGGTATACATGCCGTCTTCGAGAACTGCTCTTTTGAGAGATTATCATTTAAGGGGAAACAGTTCAACAGTGCTGCGTTCAGAAACTGCGAATTCAAGCTCTGTGATATGACAGATACAGGTATGTGCTTCGCCGAGCTTAATAATGTGAAGTTCAGCGGCTGTGACTGTAATATGTTCACAGCAGAGGAAGCAGCATTCAGGAATGTTGCATTCGACAAGTGCGACCTTAAATCTGCTGTTTTTACCCATAGTTCGCTGAGAAATATCGCATTCGATAAATGTGAGACTGACGGCATGAGTATGCAGAACTGCTATGAGCTCCCCGAAGCAGAGGTCATAAGGGTATCTCTGGAAGACCTGCGGAAGATGAAAGACAAGGAAGGAATTATCCTTCAGGGCTGCGGCGGAGATCTTCAGGAATGGGCTGACGGTATTAACTCAGCACTTATCGATACAGATATCCTGAGATCACCGTTCGACAGGCTCTATGTTTTTGAGAACGAAGGTCATACAAATATCATGTTCCCATTTGATGATGTTGAGCTTGACATCGGTAAGCTGGCAACGTGGCGTTTGCAGACTCATGAGCAGTTCGGCGGCACATGGCTCTCAGACTATGTCCCCAACAGGCTTGGCGGTTTTATTGAGGAACAGCCTGCACAGGAGCAGAAAAAGCCCGACTGTCCGCTTATCGGCGAAGATTCAAACATTTTTAACCTCATGGGAATAGCTTCAAAAACTCTCAAGAGGAACGGCATGGCTGACCAGGCAAAGGAAATGTGTGAACGCATCACATCATCGGGCGACTACAATAAGGCTCTCTGCATTATCGGAGAATATGTCAATATTACGTCAGTTGATGACGATATGGAAGAAAACGAGGACGAAGAAATGGAGGTAACTATGAACTGACCTCCGGAAAGGAGTATAATGCGAGGCATTTTGACCACAGGGTGCGAACCTCCGATACCGTGGATCGGCGGTAAAACGATTCTTCTTCCCGTAATTAAGCGGATAATACCTGAGAGAAAAAACAAATTTCTCGATGTTTTCGGCGGCGGAGGCTCGGTTTCGCTTTCAGGGAGGTACGCACCTTTACAGATATACAATGACTACAATCCGCACCTTGCAAACTTTATGAGGATCCTCAAATCACGATCCGAGGAACTCATAGACAAGCTGACAGGTGCATATAACTCAGACGGTACGCTCAATGAAAACTTTGAGCGTACCTTTTTTATAAATTCAAGAGACAGCTTCAACGCTTGCAGCAATGTTTTCCACAAGGGCGATACATGGGAAAAGCTGTTCGACGCTAACCTCAAAATACAGCTAAAAGCCGCAAGTCTTGCTGAAAAAGAACACGCATGGTCAATAGTATTGGATGCTTGGAGGTTGTATAAGGAACGTGAGAACGATCCCGAGCTTATAGACGCTGTACTTTTCTTCTACCTTATGAAATGCAGCTATTCCGCAACAGGAACAAGCTGGGCTTGTAAGGCAGTCAACCGAGAAAGTATGGTCAGACTTATCAATGAGGCAAGTCGAATGATGCAGGGAATAACTGTAGAAAACAAGGACTGCATTGAACTCATAAAGCTCCATGATGATCCAAGCACTTTCGTTTATTGCGATCCGCCGTACTACATGGCAGAAGCGTTATATAACGGAGTACCGCTCTTCGGAGATGCAAAGCATATAGAGCTCCATGATACATTGTTGGAATGTAAGAGTGATGTTTTGCTTTCGTATAACGAGTGTCCGTTTATTGACGAGCTGTACAGTGAGAGCAAATGGTACAAGATGAGGCTTTCACGTCCGCACAGCATGGTACTGCACAGAGGCAGCGGAGCTGTCTATAACGAGTTTCTCATAGCAAACTATGATATCTATAAACTTTACAACGGTGACGGACAGCTCACATTTTTAGAGCTGTTTGATGACCTTAATGAAGAAGGGAGAATAATCTTATGATAAGAGTAATATCAACACAGGCTATAATGGCTAACGGAAAAACAACGTATACAGGACTCTTCACAAGTGAAGGTATTCCTGCGGAAGTTGAGCTCGTCTGCGTAAACGGAAACGCCTGCTTATCGATAACTATACCCGAAGATGACGAAGAAGAATACGTGGGCAGACCGCTTACAGAGGACGAGATCGAGGCAATATGCAGGAACTACGGAAACTGCGATGATTGTCCGCTCTATAATTACTGCGATGAGGAGATGATGTGATATGGTGCCAATATATAAGTATTCGGCAGAAACTGCAAGATATGAAAATGAGCTTACGGACTACCGTGAGAGCAAGAGGTGCAACATCAAGTGCAAGGAGGCTATCGAGGAAGCGATAAGAACACATTTCGATGGAATGCATCTTGATACAAGCTGTGTGCAGGATATCTTTGACGAGTTCGGATATGACCGCACAATGTGTGTACTTGCGGCAACAGTTAAGAATAAGAGCTTCGACGGCAGGTTCTCGAGCATCAACAAGGGCTGGGCTCGCACAATTATCCCGTCACATCTTGATAAATACGAGTTCGATGAGTATGCGGTACAGTCACATCCGGCTGTACTTAACGGCTTTATCGACAGTGTAAGAGCTGAATATGAGGCTCTGGGACTTCTGTCTTCTGAGGAATGCCTCAAGGAAAGCTACAAAGAGGACTATACCAATAAGCTCCTTATTCTCCGTCCAGAGATACTCAACGATCAGTCCAGAAAGCCTGCATTCCAGTATTTCTATGCTGAGAACGGCTTCGGCTGTGATCCGAACAGTATAGGCAGAAAGGTATTCGGTACCTTCATTGCCGACGGAGAGAAGTCTCACTTCTCCAGAGGTGACTTCATTGGTATTGCAGACAAGGAAAAACTTCCTGAATGGGCATCAAAGCGCCTTGAAGCAATATCCGCTCCTAAAATGAAGATCCGTATCTATCAGATCAATGCCGAAAAGGATATGAAGGATCTTGAATTCAGGGACTTCGACTTTGCAATGAGCAAAGGTGGCATAGATCCGGGCATTTATCAGCAGGTCTACGGAGGCATTGCCTATGCTCATGATCTTGGAGAGCTATATATGCAGTGTAATACCGGTAACTCACCACTCGGTTTCTATGGCCATACAATGTCTGTCAGCGATGTTATCGAGATTTGTGAAGGTAAAGACAGTGGCTTCTACTATGTTGACAGCTTTGGATTCAAGAGACTTGATGACTTCGATGTATCTCAGACAGATCATGAAGACCTCATGAAGGTGGTCATTCTTGAAAATGACAGAGAGCCATACAAGGCTGAGATACGCAAGGATATCCATGCAATGCAGAGCATAGTCGGCGGTCTTATTGAGCCTGTATACTTCGAGGAAAACGGAGATGCACTTTGTTTCTGCAATGAAGAATTCCTGCTCAACGACTCTGCCCCAAACAGAGTTATAGGCAATACCCTTATTCACGGTACTTGCTTTATCTGCGGCGACGGTTACAATGACGAAGGAGAGCGTGACTCCTGCACTCTGACCGACGAGCAGGTAGATAAGTATATACAGATGTTTCCACAGTCGGTGGTAGAGATATCGCCCGAGGAAGACATCGGAATGACAATGATAAGCTTTTAATGCTGAAAGGAGAAGAATTATGAAAGTAAACGCAAAGATCACTAAGATCATTGACAAGCCTGATTCATCTATCAAGGCATTCGCCAGCGTAACGCTGGACGGTTACTTTGCTGTACACGGCGTTAAGGTGTGTGAAGGCGAAAAGGGACTCTTCGTCTCTATGCCTTCTACATCTTACACCAACAGCAGCGGCGAGACAAAGTATCGTGATACTTTTCACCCCATTACCAAGGGATCACGTGAGGCTCTGACTCAGGCTGTACTCGACAAGTACGACGAGGCACTTTCTCAGACTCAGGACGAAGGTATCGAGATACAGGATCTGCCCGAAGATGAAGACGAAGGTGAGGAACTTGACGAGCCTGAACCCGAAATGTCTATGTGAACATTGTCGGAAATCGGTCGGTGCGTATAGGTGAAAAAGTAGAAAAATCAACTTAGGTATGGATTTTTGAAATGTGGTGTGGTATAGTGGAAGCTGAAAGAAGGTGGAAACTGTGAAAAAGATCATCTCTATCATGCTCATATCCGCTATACTCACAGGCTGTGGTCGTATTTCGGAAGATAAGCCGTATGTCGCAGAGGAAACCACGACGGTTAGTCAGAATTCGGAAGACACAGCGGTAACAACAGCCTCAGATGCGACTATAATGACTACTTCGGCAGTAACAGTTACGAATGAGACCGCAATGAAGAATAGCTCACAGTCGGTAACTGATAAGACTGCCGCAGAGACAACCACAGCAGCCGCAAATACAGATATTCAGCCTAACAAGGGAAACAAACAATCCCAAAGCTCACAGGATAATAGTGCTTCAGAGGTTAAGAAGTCCGAAAGCAAAACTACAACAGCAGTTCAGACTTCGCCTCAGAAAGTAACGACAGCTCCTGTGGTTAAAGAGAATAAGACTACGACAACTACACGCACATCTCCTCCGGTGGTCACTACTGCTGTGCCAGTAGTGACTCAGCCGCCCAAGCAGACCGAACCGCCTGCACCAAAACAGCAGGTGCTTGACTATGACAGGCTCAATGACCAGATGCAGACCTTCATCGACGGCTATGACATAGATTATGACTGGCTGTACGAAAAGGGAAAAAATCTGAGCCATGACGGTACCGACTACGGCAAAGCTGTAGCGATATGTAATGAAGCCGAGAGCATGGGCGGTGTGAACTGCATAAATTATGCTATAAACGCATACTTCATGGCACAAGGTGCAGGACTGGAATGCTATATAGCCAGATCATCAAAATACGATTGGTATGGTCATGTAGCCAATATAATCAAACTTGACGGTAAATGGTACTATATGGAGCCTATGGGCGACATTGTGGGATCACCGAACACATTTGCAGAAGGAGGTATAGCTGACGATGGTTCAGTAATAACCTATCCTGACGGTCTGGATATAGTCACAGATATCTATGACAACAGGATAAATGTAACGATTGCAAACGAATGGTATCAATAAAAAACGCAGGGAGCTGATAACATCAGCTCCCATTTCTATTTATGAAAGGAAAATGAATATATGACAAAGAATAATACAAGAAACCATAAGGGTTTCATGAAGAAGCTGAGTGCAGGGCTTATGGCAAGTCTCTGCGCTCTTTCTGTTATCGGAAGCTCGGTAACAAATATCGGCATTACTGCAAGTGCAGCTATGACAACTGAGAATACAGCTTTCCCCTCTGCTGATGCGGTCATCGCTCAGGCAGCAACACTTCTCGGCTCCCCCTACGGCTGGGGATTCAAAGGATATACAGGTGTATATTATCAGGACAGCTATTCTCCGCTTTCCCTTGACTATGTCAGACAGCAGGGCGTTGACTGCTCAGGTCTTCTGTACTACACACTGACACATCTGGGCTACAGCACAAGCGGATTTTCATGGAACAATCCTGTTCCTGTGGATACTCCGCACTGGCTGTCAGTGAATGATAACTGCACGATTACCTATAACGGCGTTACTTCCAAAATCGATGTAGAAAAGGCAAACATCCCCTACACAGAGCGTCCCTATTGGGAGTGTGCAGACGGTTCAACTATCACTCCCGGTTCTATGGTCATTGCCGATAATCTCAACGGCGAGGACCACTCCTGGATCTACATGGGCGAATTCAATAACCGTAACGAGGTCATCAGCTACCTCAAATCCATCGGCGTAAATGAGAGCTACATCAACAGCAATACAGTTGGTGACGGCAGCGGTGACGGCGGTACTCACTGGCGTATTGAGTCAAACGGCTCCAACGGCTGTGTTATTAATAACCGCACTGACGGTAAGAAAGCCACTGCAATGAATATGTATGCCTTCCGTGTTACTCAGAACGAGGTGGAATTCTCGGTGACAAAGCTGGATAAGGATACTCAGATGGTTATTGGCAAGAGTCCTGTTGACAACTCCTCCGCAGTGTACGGAGTATACAAGGATAAGGAGTGTAAGACAAAGGTCGGTGAGATCACTATCGGCGATAAAGGAAAAGGAACTATCAAGCTTCCAAACGGAACCTATTATGCTAAAGAGATAAAGGCTCCGACTGGATATGACATTGATGCTACCGTATACACACTTGCATCGGGAAAGTCAGTCACAGTAAATGAAACACGTACTTCTGGTAAGATCGTTGTCAACAAGACTGCCGAAGACGGTATTGTCGGTGACAGAGAGTTTAAGGTTACAGGATCAAATGGCAAGACCGTAACTAAGAAAACAAATGGCAATGGTGTTGCTGAGTTTTCTGGACTTGATGTATATGATCTTACAAACGGAAAGCCTGTAACTTACAACGTATCTGAGATCAATGTAGACAACCGCTATGAGACTCCAAAGGCTCAGGACATTACCCTCACAAGCGGCAATGCTGATCTGACAGTAGCTGTTGATTTTGAAAATACGCTGAAAAAGGGCAATATCAAGATCAATAAGCAGTCCGAGGACAATCAGAACGGCGACAGGACATTCACTATCACAGGCGGCGGTGAGACTTATACTCTGACAACAGCCAATGACGGTACGGCTATCCTTGCAAGTATTCCCGTTTATGACAGCAGCAACCAGCCCATCACCTATACCATCAGCGAGAAGGATGTTCCCGTGAGATATGTAGTTCCTGCTGACCAGACCGTTACCCTTACAGCAGATGCTACAGTGGATGTTAAGTTCGAGAATAAGCTGAAAAAGTTCACAGCAGAGATTACAAAGAAGGACAGCGAGAACATCTCTGCACAGGGCGATGCTACTCTTGCAGGTGCAACTTACGGGCTTTATCATGACGGTAACCGTGTAGCAACTTACACCACCGATGAGAACGGACACTTCGTTACAGATGAGTTCGTATGCGGAAACTATACTCTTCAGGAGCTTACTCCGTCACAGGGATATCAGCTCAATGACGAGATCTACAAGGTAGGTGCCGAGCCTCAGAACTACAAGGTAGAAGTAAATCCTATCGCCCTTGATGTTACAGAGGACGTAGTAAAGGGCAAGGTATCTATCATCAAGCACAGCGATGACGGTACAACAGGAATCGAGACTCCCGAGGACGGTGCTGAGTTTGAGGTTTACCTCAAGAATGCAGGCAGCTATGAGGACGCAAAGGAAACTGAGCGTGACTATCTCATTACAGACGAAAACGGCTTTGCAGAGACAAAGGAACTCCCTTACGGAACATACACTGTTCACCAGACTACAGGCTGGAAGAACACAGAATTCGTTGAGGACTTCGACGTTATCGTCGACGAAAACGGTAAGACCTATCCATATATAATCAACGACGCTGTTATCACAGCAAATATCCGCATCGTGAAGAAGGATGCTGAGAGCGGCAAGGTTATCCCTGTATCAGGTATCGGCTTCAAGGTGTGGAGCGTTGACAATGAGAAGTACATTTCTCAGACAGTCAACTATCCTGTTGAAGAAACTATCGACACATTCTATACAAACGAAACAGGCACCCTTATGCTCCCCGGTGAGCTTGCATACGGTAATTATGAGCTTCACGAAGTAAAGGCTCCCACAGGATACTTCCTCAACGAAGAACCTGTACCTTTCACAGTTGACGGAACAGAAAAGACTGTTGAGGTCGAGAAGTTCGATACTGCTCAGAAAGGCAGGATCTCAGTAAGCAAGCGTGGCGAGATCTTCAAGACAGTACAGGCTATCGGTCCTGCTATCCATACAAATGAAGACGGCGAAATAGAAACAGCAGGCTTTACAACCTATACACCCGTTTTTGAGGAAAGTGGGCTTGGCGGAGCTGAGTTCGAAGTTATCGCAGCCGAGGACATTTACACAGCAGACGGAACACTCAGAGCATCTGCCGGTGAGGTAGTTGCTGACATTATCACAGACAAGGACGGAAATGCTTTAACTGAGCCTCTCTACCTCGGCAAGTATGTTGTCAAGGAGAAAACTGCTCCCTATGGCTATGTACTCAATAAAGAGGCAAAGGAAGTTGAGCTCACCTACGCAGGACAGGAGGTTTCTATCACAGACGCTGTTAATAACACATTCAACAACGATTATCAGAGAGTAAAGATCAGCCTTGCCAAGTTCATGGAACATGACGAGCTCTTCGATATCGGCGAAAACGATGAGTACAAGAATGTAATATTCGGACTCTATGCAGCAGAGGATATCACTGCAGCTGATGGAACAGTTATCCCCAAGGACGGCTTTATCGCACAGGTATCGCTTGACGAAGACATGACAGCCGACTTTACAGAAAAGCTTCCTTTCTCACGCTACTATGTTCAGGAGATAGCAACCGATGAGCACTATATGCTTAATGGTGAGAAGTATCTTGTGAACTTCCAGTACATGGGACAGGAAATGACAACAGTTGACATCGACTGCGGTACATTCATCAATGACATTAAGCGTGGAGCAGTAAGCGGTAAGAAGGTCAACGAAAATGGTGATCCCCTCGAAAACGCTCTCTTCGGTCTGTTCAGTGCAGACGAAACTGAGTTCACAGCTGAGAACGCATACTTTACAGACGAGTCCGACGAGGACGGAAACTTCGGTTTCACAGATATTCCTTTCGGTGAGTATATCGTCAAGGAGATCGCAGCACCTACCGGATATATCCTTTCAGACGAGCAGTATCCTGTTGTTATCGCTGAGAACGGCGATGTTGTGGAGATAACTGCGGAAAATATGGCGATCACAGTCTCTATCAGCAAGGAAGACCTCTACGGAAACGAACTGACAGGCGCATCTATGCAGCTCATCGACGAAAACGGTGATATCGTAGACGAATGGACATCTGACGGCGAGAATCACATCATCACAAACATTCCTGCAGGCGGTTATACACTCAAGGAAGTTGCAGCTCCTGACGGATATGTTATTGCAACTGATATCAGCTTCACAATCGACGAGTACGGAAACGTTACTGTTGACGGCGTTGAGGCTAATGCTTTTGATGATGACGGAAATCCCATTGTTACAATGATCGATGATGCAACACTTGTAAAGATCAGCAAGCAGGATATGACAACAGATACAGAGCTTGCAGGTGCGACACTTCAGGTCATCGACAAGGACGGCAACGTTATCGAGGAATGGGTATCTGGCACAGAGCCTCACTATATCGAGGCAAAACTCATCGCAGGCGAAACTTACACTCTCCGTGAGATCACAGCTCCTGACGGCTATAATACCGCTGAGGACATCGAGTTTACTGTCAATGCAGACGGAAGCGTCACTGAGGTGACTATGAAGGACGAAGCTATTATTGTAACAACACCTAATGTTGCCACAGGCGATACAGGCAAGAGTCCTCTCGGATATATCATGGTGATTGCAGGTCTCGTACTGCTCACAGTATCCATATTTGCAAGAAAGAAAAAGGAAGAGCCTGCTGACGATTACGCAGAGCTCTGTCCTGACTTTATTGAAGGAGAAAATGAATGAAAAAGAAGACTATACTTCGCATACTGGCGGCTGCTTCGGCAGTCGCCCTCCTTTTAGGAGGCGCATATCTGCTCACAAAGGATGACTTCCGTCAGAAACTTAAAGAAACGGAAATAAAGCCATATATGCCTACTCCGACAGTTTTGTCAGCACTTGACGAAGCATCCGAAACTGAGACAACAACCACAACTACTACAAGCATTACAGTCGAAACTGCTGAGCACACTACGGAAGCTGCGATAACAACAACATCTCCCGAGTTATCAGCAGAGGTCAGACAGAGCCTTATTGACTCAGCACAGTCGCTGAATTCAGCATACCCCGATGCACTCGGCTGGCTGTATATCCCTGATACGGTCATCAGCTATCCCGTAATGCAGAGCCGTGATAACGACTATTACCTTAGTCATGCGTATGACGGAACATACCTGAAAGCAGGCTCGGTATTCCTTGATTATCGTTGTGAGGGCAGATTTCAGAACCCGATAAACATCATTTATGCCCACAACATGAAGAACGGCTCCATGTTCGCACAGGTGACAAACTTCAAGAATGACAGCTATTTCGAAAGCCACAAGTACGGCTGGCTTGCTACTCCTGAGACAGTATACAGGATCGACTTTTTCTCCTGTGCTGTTGCAGACTGGCATGACAGCCTGTATGAGGGAGATACTCCCGTGGCTGAGTGGGTGCCGCATATCTGCGATAAATCGGTAGTCGGCAGAGAGATAACCTATTCAGATGATGACAGGTTCGTTTCATTATCGACCTGTTCATATGAATTCCAGAACGCACGAACTATCCTTACGGGAAAGCTCGTAGAGACAAAGGAGGTTTAAACTTATATGAGAAAACTGAAAACCAAGCTCATATGTGCTGTAACAGCATTTATGGCAATGCTGAACTTTACGGCAATGAATGCCTATGCCGCAGGAGATGTGGCGTCGGCAGTAGAGAGTACATGGACATCGGCGAAAGACCAGATACAGACTGTGGTAAATAACGTCGTTTTCCCCGTGATCGACGTAATACTCGGTGTACTGCTCTTCGTCAAGATCGCTACAGCGTATTTGGAGTATAGAAAACATGGTACGCTTGAATGGACTCCGATAGCTATAATCTTCGGCGGTCTGCTCTTTTCCCTTACAGCTCCGCTGTATGTATGGACGATACTCTGATTGAAAGGAATAAAGGTGATATATATGAATTTCTTTACAGAAGAGCTCAAGAAGATAACTGACAGGAGCGAATATATTCAGAATCCAAAGTTTGTCGGACAGTCCTGCGTTTTCAGGCTGTCCGATGATGTTACGGGTAAGTTGGGATTCGTTACACAGGGTTATGCCGATAACTATACTGCCCTTAAACTTACTCTGCTCAACAAGAGAGAGGGACCTATCGATGTTCAGGTAATGAATATAACTGATGTCATAGGCTTGAAAACGGTGCGCGGCGAGTCTTGTTCTCCGCATATCTGGAGGTACGGAAATGACATTGAATGGTATGGTTATCATCCCAACAGTAATGACTATTCTGCTTTGTCGGAAACTGTCGACGATTACCTGTCTTGTTTCGCAGAACAGGAGCTCACAGAGTCAGAAGACGAAGAACTGAACATTTCACTCAATTAATGGAGGTACGAAAATGAAGAATAACATAAGAGCGGCAATAGCCGCCATTTTAATTGCCGCAGCTTTAACAGGCTGCGGTACGATAAAACCGCCTGCTATAGATAACACGGTAACAACAGTCCCCGCAACCACTGAGACTACTACCGCAGAACCGACAACGGTATCTGCTACAACAGAGGCTCCCACCGAGCCTCCGATGACTGAGGAAGAAAGAAGACAGCTCGAGCAGAGTACCTTTATAGCTGAATTCCTCGGCTCTCAGATAAAGTTCGAGGATACCGCAGGCATTACCGATGAAGTAATCAAAAAGTCCGACTTCGAGTGTGAAAGTGCCAAGAACGGCACTGAGAAGATCACTGTCAAGGGCAAGAACGGCGGCGGAACTATTGAGGTATCAAGAATCGACATATCCGCAAGCAGTCTTAAGAATGATATTGAAAACGTCCTTGGAAGATACGGCGATTACAGTTACGATCAGATAAAAGGCGGTATGAAGGGAGTCAACAATGAAGACTTCACAACCAATTATCGTATGATAACCAGTGTTGTGAGTAAGGGCAAGTATCAGCGATATGGAGCTATCCAGAAGACGGACGGAATGTCTACACAGTTCGGATATGCTGAGGTTTACGCTGTACTCAGGGATAACAAGCTGACCGTAATATCTGGACAGCTCTTGTCAACGGACATGACCGAAAGACAAAACTTCTCGGAACTCATAAAGCAGCTTGCAGAGAAGGTGGAGTACTGATGATAGTAACTGTAAACGGCGGTGATATGTCACAGGCTGAAATCGACGAGTATGTCCGCAGAATACGGAAGAAACATCCCGACCGTATCATAAACGAACTGACACTTACGATAAACGGCAAATATGTGGATATTCAGTATAACTACGATACCGTTCCCTTTGAACGCATCCGCAGGATAACCGGCTACCTCGTGGGAACGCTTGACCGTTTCAATGATGCAAAGAAAGCCGAGGAAAGCCAGCGGATAAAGCATGAAATTTAGCAATATGGAGGTGAACATATGCCATATATACCATTCACGGATGAACAGAAGGTCATGGCAAACTCCGTGGATCTCGAATATTTTCTGCGAAGTCGTGGAGAAACACTTGAAAAGGTAGGGCGTGAGTACAAGCTCATATATACCGACGGCAGCGGCAGACACGACAGTATAACTATGTCCGGCAGTACATGGTTCGATCACAAGAACCAGACCGGCGGCGGTGCTATCAAGTTTATGCAGTATTTCTACGGTATGAGCTTTTCAGACGCTGTACAGAATCTGCTGGGATATACAGTCTCTCCCCTTGCAAGAAGTGTCCCTGAGACAGCACCGGAACCTAAAAAGGAATTCAATCTTCCGCCTAAGAACAAGACCATGAACAGAGTATACGCATATCTTATCAAACAGCGATATATCGCTCCCGAGGTGGTATCATTCTTCGCAAAGGAAGGAAAGATATATGAGGACTCGGAGCATCATAACGCTGTATTCGTGGGATACGACGAGAGCGGAGTCCCGAAACAGGCTCATAAACGCTCTACAAACAGCTATGGAAAGACCTTCCGTATTACCGTCGAGGGCTCTGATACCGATTACAGCTTTGCACACTACGGTACATCAGGCAGGCTCTATGTGTTTGAAGCACCGATAGATATGCTTTCATATATCACACTCCACCCTGAAAACTGGCAGGAACATTCATATATAGCCATGAACGGCGTATATGAGTCTGCTGTGCTGAAAGCATTGGAGCTGAATGATAACATAAAGCATATCATTATCTGCACGGATAATGACGAGGGCGGTATCGATGCATACGACAGGCTCAATGACTTGCTTCAGGAGCGAGGATATACCAATGTTACAAGGATATATCCTACCAACAAGGACTTCAACGAGGATCTGAAAGCACGAAACGGACAGCCTGCTTTGATTGCAGTGCCGCATGAGAGAAAGGGTGTTTATCATAACAACGTCAACGCCATCAATTACTACCCATGCCGTCCCGATAAGCTGACATCACAGCTCAGGGCAGCATTCAAGAATGGACAATACAGATATCTTGCCGAGTATGCATTAGCAGGCTCGGCTTTTTTCATGCGTGTAAAGAACGAATCCAAGGCTCATTCTGCCCTTAAAGCAAAGCTGAGAAAAGAGTACAGAGCATACAAGGATAAGGCAAGGATCGATGTTAAATGCAGAGATCTGAGCAATAAGCTGAAAGAGGTATTGTCAGATCTGAAGCAGCCTGCAAGGACCTATGAACAGTCCATAGCAACAGCCAAACGGCTCTATGAGCTTGCAGACTGCGCGGTAAAGGTGCAGACTCAGGAAGAACTCGACAATCAGCCAAGTGAAGAAATATCTGAAAATGAAGACCAGGACGAGGAAGCGGAGCTATCTCCTCTTCCTTCATTGTCATAGGGGGCGCGTCATTATGTCATAGGCATATATTAAGTATACAAGTAACTAATTATTAACATAGCAAAAGAGGAAGTGAGATATTGGATGATAAGAAAATATATCTGTTAGCATTAATGGCGGCGTGTCTGATAATTTTTGCAATAGTTGTGAGTATTCTTGACAGCCGCGGAATAAACAGTATTAAATCAAAGGCGGTCGGTGACGGACAGCATGGAACAGCAAGGTGGGCGACCAAGCCGGAGATAAGGCAGACTTTTGTCTCTCTGCCATTCGAGCCTGAACTGTGGAGGCAAGGAAAAGACCTGCCGAAAGTTCAGGGAACGGTCATAGGATGTCACGGAAAGCTGAATACAACAGCTCTTGTTGATACAGGAGATGTTCATAGCCTTATGATCGGTGCAGCCGGAGTCGGTAAAACGGCATACTTCCTATATCCGAATATCGAGTTCTGCCTTGCATCAGGAATGTCGTTCCTGTCAACGGATACGAAGGGAGACATAGCTCGAAACTATGGAAATATAGCCAAGAACTGCTATGGGTACAATGTATCAGTGCTTGATCTCAGAAATCCTACTCGAAGCGATGAAGATAATATCCTGCACCTTGTGAACAAGTATATGGATATCTATCTTTCTGACAGGATCAACCTTTCAGCTAAGGCAAAAGCCGAGAAATATGCAAAGATCACAGCGAAGACGATAATCAATATCGGCGGCGGTGACAGCTCAAACTACGGACAAAACGCATTCTTCTATGATGCGGCGGAGGGACTGTTATCATCGATAATACTGCTTCTAGCTGAGTTCGGTGAGAAGAATGAGAGGCATATAGTGTCGGTATTCAAGCTGATACAGGACCTCATAGCTAAGCCGCCTCCGAAGAATGCTAAGGATAAGCCTCCGATGTACTTCACAAAGCTGATGGAACTCCTGCCGAGTGATCACAAAGCAAAGTGGCTGGCAGGTGCGGCTCTGAATTCTGCGGATCAGGCGATGCTGTCGGTAATGAGTACAGCATTATCCCGACTAAATAGCTTCCTGGACTCCGAGATGGAGCAGATATTGTGCTTCGGTACAGCCATAGACGCTGAACGCTTCTGCAATGAGAAATCAGCTATATTCATAATACTTCCAGAGGAAGATCAGTCAAAGTATTTCATGGTCAGCCTGTTGATACAGCAGTTATACCGAGAGATACTTGTCATAGCCGATGAACACGGCGGCGCACTGCCGAACAGAGTAATGTTCTACTGCGATGAATTCGGCACCTTTCCCAAGATAGAGGGAGCCGAGGCGATGTTCTCCGCAGGTCGAAGCAGAAAGATATCCATAGTCGCTATTATCCAAAGCTTCGCTCAATTAGAGCAGAAATACGGCAAGGAAGGTTCGGAGATAATCACTGATAATACTCAGCTCACCATATTCGGTGGATTTGCTCCGCAGTCGCAGTCTGCGGAGGTGCTGTCAAAGGCTCTCGGCGAGCAGACAGTACAAAGCGGCTCGGTATCGCTTGGAAAGGAGCATTCACGCTCCATTCAGATGATGGGCAGACCGCTGATGACCGTTGACGAACTCAAAAGTATGCCGAAAGGTCAGTTCATAGTTATGAAAACCGGAACTCACCCGATGATAAGCAAATTAAAGCTGTACTTCAAATGGGGTATTAAATTCGGAAAGCCTTTCATGCTGGCAGATAAAGCCACTCGTTCCGTGACATATATGGAGCGAGATGAGCTGATGAGAGAGGTATCTGTGAAATATCCGCCTGCAAAGAAAAGCATTCCTATACCCGTGGATATGACGTTTGAGGAAGCGGATATTCATGAAGAACCCAAGAAAACCAATATTAAGACAGAAAAGAGGAGTTGATCATTTGAATGTTGAAAGACGAATATATGACTTAGGTCTGCCGCACCGAGCGGTAACAGTATACTGCTACCTGTGCGACAGATCAGACAAAAAGGGAGAATGTTTTCCGTCAGCCAAGACCATAGCTCAGGACCTGAGCCTTAGTCGCAGAACTGTATTCAGGGCTCTCCATGAGCTCCTTGAAAATGGACTCATAGAGAAGCAGCCGAGACTTCGCAACAACGGTGGTTCAAGCTCAAACCTCTACAGGCTGACGAATGTTCCCAAGGAGGTGAACGAGAATGTTTGATTGGATCGGCGATGCCATAGACTGGATCGGTGACGGAATATCGTCGCTGTGGGATAACACAGTCGGCGTTGTTACAAGCGAAGCAGCAAGAGCCATATTCGATGTAATGTTTGATTGGTTGTTCATGCTTGTATACGACGGTATAGCGGATATTTTTAACTTCATCAACGAGTCGACAACTGACCTGTTTCAGCTCGGCTGGATACAGGCATTTCTGACACTGTTCCATAATATCGGCTGGATACTGTTTATCACAGGCATGGTAGTTGCAGTGTTCGATACTGCAATAGCATACGAAAACGGTCATGCGAATATAAAGGACACATGTCTTAATGTGCTGAAAGGTTTCTTTGCTTGTAGTCTCCTGACTGTAGTACCGCAGCGGCTGTATTCATTCTGCGTATCTCTGCAGCACACCTTTGCCAATGACCTTGTGGGAGCTCTGATACAAAACAGAAGTGCAACTCTTACAAGTGCCGGAATGGAGGCGTTGGAAGCTCTAAGAGCTGACGTTTCTCTTTCAAGCCTGTTTTTTATTATACTATTTGGCTACTGTACGATAAAAGTCGTTTTTGCAAATATAAAGAGAGGCGGTATACTGCTGTGTCAGATAGCGGTAGGCAGCCTGTATATGTTCAGCGTACCGAGAGGATATACGGACGGATTCGTAAACTGGTGCAAGCAGGTCATAGCTACCTGCCTCACAGCTTTCCTGCAGACAACAATATTATTCCTCGGACTGCTGACCTGTCCCGATCACCCGATACTGGCGGCAGGTATATGCTTATCGGCTAACGAAGTACCTCGTATCGCACAGATGTACGGACTTGATACCTCAACAAGAGTTAACGTAATGGCGGTAGGTCATGCGGTCAATATGGGTTCAAGAGCTGTAGGTCTCATAAAGAGTGCATCCAAGGTTGCAACATAAGGAGGTGTCTGTATGAAAACATATATCTATCCCGAGAACCTCAGAGCTACAGTTAAACTGTGGTTCTGGTCGGTAAGAGACTTCATAATCATATGCGCAGGCATTATCATTTCAGTAGCGGTGTTCGCTAATTTCTGGAATGTGATACCTGCGGCGGTGACGGTCTGCTTTTCGCTTATAAGCCTGCGAGCAGACGATATGTCCGTGTTGGACTACATCATAAATGCGGTTAAATATTTCCTGCTAAGTCAACAGGAGTATCGCTGGAAGGAGAAGTAATGGCAAAAAATAAGAAAAACGGCGTTCAGGACCTCATTGGTCTTGAACGCTTTACTAATTACGGCATAAAAACAGATAAGGCGGAGATAGTATTCTTCTCCGTTGAGCCGACAAATATCTCGGTACTGTCTTCGGCAAACATCGAGATAAAGGTGCATGACCTGACAATAGTGTTGTCAATGATACCTGATCTTGAGATAATAGCTATGGACAGTGCGGAGCGTTTCGACGGCAATAAATGGTATGTCAAAGAGCGATTACAGAAAGAAGAAAATCCTGCAGTAAGAGAACTGCTTCAGGCGGATCATGACTTTCTTGACGAGATACAGCTTGAAATATCTTCAGCAAGACGTTTCATGTTCGCTGTGCGGTTCCGCAGGGAGAAGCCCGAGCAGATATTCGGTATCATATCGCAGGTGCAGAAGAATATCTCTGAACATGGCTTTTCCGTCAAGAGAATGGATAAGGCTGAGATCAAGAGAATGCTGGCACTGTATTTCGGGGCAAGCATTCTCGGAGATGAAATACCCGATATCGAAGGTGAAAACTACATCAAGGAGGCTGATACGAATGAAGAAAAGAAATAAGGAGCTTACCGCAGAGCAGAAGGAAGAAATGAGTGTCAAGATCTACTTCGACCGCATAGTACCGGGAGCAGTCAAATTCTACACTGACCACTATATCTGCGGTAATTATTATAAATCTGTATGGGTAATAACGGAGTATCCTCCTACAACAGAGCAACTCGCAATACTTGCACATCTTGCCGACAAGAACGGAGTGACGCTCCGTATCTACAACAGGCTGGTAGACAGCATTGAACAGGATAAGATAGTACAGCAGGCTATGCGCAAGAATCACATGATGACAACCGTAAATAACGTGAACGAGAGTATAAAGGCTCAGGACAACATCAACGATATCGTAGAGCTCGTAAGTGACATGAACCGCAACAAGGAGCCTCTCCTCCACTGCTCCGTTTTTATTGAGCT
Source organism: Ruminococcus flavefaciens ND2009 (assembly GCF_000621785.1). Taxonomy (GTDB): domain Bacteria; phylum Bacillota; class Clostridia; order Oscillospirales; family Ruminococcaceae; genus Ruminococcus; species Ruminococcus flavefaciens_C. The sequence continues at coordinate 80,344 of NZ_JHXI01000007.1, forward strand.
GAAAGCGGATAGTGATGATAAGCTGAAGGAGCTCCAGAACGATACAAGAATGGAGCTTACAAGAGCGAAGATATCAGTAGACAGACTTATCCTCCGACAGAAAGAAGGCTTCCTGTCAGTGCTTCCGAGCGGAATGAATATGTTTGGCGGTCAGTATGAGCGAATACTTCCTGCGAGTGCGGTGGCAAATTTATATCCATTAAACTATTCGGGTAAGACCGATGAACACGGCTTCTATCTCGGTCGAGACAAATATGGCAGTAATGTGCTTGTGGACTTCGACAGGCGTACCGAGGATAAGACCAACAGCAATATCCTTATCCTCGGTAACAGCGGTCAGGGTAAGTCATACCTGATGAAGCTCCTGCTTTGTAATCTCCGGGAATCAGGCAAGAATATCCTTGTGCTGGATCCCGAGCAGGAATACCATGATCTCTGCGACAACCTTGGCGGCACATATATCGATATGATGTCGGGAGAATATATGATAAATCCGCTTGAGCCTAAGTCATGGACTGACGGCGAAAAAGGAAATAAGGACGAGCCGGAGGCATTCAGGAAAATATCCAAGCTCAGTCAGCACATATCCTACCTCAAAGATTTCTTCCGTGCGTACAAGGACTTCACCGATGCGGAGATTGACACCATTGAGCTAATGCTCATAAGGCTTTATGCACGTTTCGGTATTGATGATACCACAGACCTTGATAAGCTGACCGGAGAAGATTATCCTCTCATGGATGACTTGTATGAACTCTGCGAGAAGGAGTTCAGGAGCTTCGACCCCGAGGTGAAGTACATCTATACCGAGGATACGCTCCAGAATATCTGTCTTGGCATCTACTCAATGTGCAAGGGAGCTGAATCTAAATACTTCAACGGGCACACAAATATCCGCAGCGGCGACTTCGTATGCTTTGGAGTTAAAGGCATTATGGACACCAACAAAAAGCTGAGAGATACTCTGCTCTTCAATATTCTGTCGTATATGAACGACCAGATACTTGGCAAGGGCAATTCGATAGCAGCGATAGATGAGGCGTACCTCTTTCTTTACAACAGAACAGCAATTGAGTACATCAGAAACGGTATGAAACGCTGCCGTAAGAAAGAATCGGCATTTATTCTTGCATCACAGAACCTTGAGGACTTCCTGCAGCCTGATATACGGGAGCTGACAAAACCGTTGTTCAGTATACCGACTCATCACTTCCTGTTCAACCCCGGCAACATAAAGGCTGAGGAATTCATAGATACGCTTCAGCTTGAGCCTGCGGAATATGAGCTGATCAGGTTTCCGGAGAGAGGTACCTGCCTCTATCGCTGCGGCAATGAGCGGTATCTGCTCATGGTCAAGGCACCGAAATACAAGGCGGTTCTCTTCGGTTCGGCTGGAGGAAGATAAGGCTTGATTCAAGAAAGAAAGTGTGGTATAATGTGGGATAAGAATTGTAGGTGAGAACGATGAGATATTCGCTTATGCATAAAAATATTATAGTCGCTGATATTGAGATCGACGATGCTATTTGTATGATCACAAAGGTAAACAGCGTCTACGCAAAGGAGCATATGCCGTTAGGTGTTGTTCGTAATGAGTATGGCAGAGAAACGATAGACAGGTATGCTCTGAACCAGTGGTGGGCAAATCGCTGTATTCCTTCAAGGCGTATGGGACTATCAGATGCAGCCTATATTCTCAGATCATCTCCACAACAGCTTGTGACTGAAAGTTGGGGCTTGAGTCTGTCAGACCATTACTGGCTGAGGCCTTGTGATAACGAGCTCAGTAATACCACTCTCTATGAAAATGTTAACTTCTTCGATAATGATTTCTCTGAGGACGTGGGAGATATACTGCTCGGGCTGAAGGAAGAAACCGATAATATCAACTTCTGGTCTCCTGATAATACTACAAACGGTAATCTGAAGAAGTGCTGGAGGATCATTGACGGTAAACGGGTCCTTCTCAAGTCGGGCTCTTATCCGTTTCAACAACAGTCATTCAATGAGGTCATCGCCTCAAGGATAATGGATAGGTTCGGAATAGATCATGTTCCGTACACAGTAACGTGGATAAACGATGAGCCATACAGCGTGTGCGAGGATTTTGTAACGAAGGATACTGAGCTAATAACAGCATGGCAGATAATGCAGCTAAGAACAAAAGCAAATCACGAAAACGAATATTTGCATTTTGTGGATATATGTAGTGAAATTGGTGTGGACATAGTTACTGCTCTTGACGGAATGATAGTCCTTGACTATATCATAGCAAACGAGGACAGGCACTTCAATAACTTCGGACTTCTGCGTGATGCTAATACCCTTGAATGGCTTGGTGCTGCTCCCATATTCGACAGCGGAACGTCACTGTGGTATAACCGGAATACAGCTCAAATAGCACGGAATAACATAATTTGTAAGCCGTTCAAGAAGACACACGGCGAGCAGTTAAAACTTGTCTCCTCCCTTGAATGGTTCGAGGCATCAAAGCTCGACGGTATCGAGGATGAGATACTTGAAGTGTTCAGCGACGATAAGGCAGCTCAGTATATTGATACTGAACGTGCGAAGACTATAGCTGCCGAAGTCAGAAACAGGATAGAGACTGTTGAAAGCATGGCGATGAGCCATACACAAAGCTATGATATCTCCTCCACTGAGGGCGATGTCGAAGAAGATGTAGCTGAAAGCTACGGAATGAAAATGGAATAAGCAATGCGGAGACTGCGAAAGCGGTCTCCTTTTTTGCTGAAAGGAGAAATGCTAAATGGAGAATATGATCAATAAACTCGAGTCTGTTATCAAAGAAGAATACAATAACAAATATGCCGAATGGCTGAACCTGAGTCACGAAGAACTCATAGAGAAAGCCGATGAAATATCTGCTGCCCGATTCGTAAAGGATAATATCCAAGACTCATTCACAGAGGAAGAAGCGGAATATCTGCTGCATTTCAAGTCTCCTCTGGAGATACTGATCGACAGAATAACTGTTCTTAACGATCCGAATAACATAGCTGTAAAGGAGCAGTTCAGCGATATGGTATCGGAGATGTATGACAAGAAGGATGAGTATTCTGACTATGAACTCAACGAGGACTCAGGAATGCAGATGCAGTAAGGAGGCGGCAAATGGAAAAAGTGTTGATATTGCTGGCGAAGATTCTTGCCGATAAAAAGACCAGAGATAAGGTGTTGATATTTATTGGCAGTATCGTTGTAGGCTTTCTGCTCCTGCTTGCAGCTCCTATAATTGCTCTGTATACGATTGGAAACGTTGACATCGAACCACCTGAGATAGACCGAAACACTTTCAATGAAAGTGCATTCATAGAGCAGTTATCTCCCGAGCAGCAGGAGCGGATGTCTGAGATACAGTCCGCAGGTGATGCGATAGAAGCAGAGCTGACAGCACTTGGCATACCAAATCAAACCATAAAGGCACAGCTCATATATATGTCATACTTCGATGAGGTAGAAGGTTTCTATGCGAACTTCTACGCTCATCTTTTTTATTCCGCACCCAATGACGAGATACTCATCGACAGCATCAATCAGAATTACGGACTGAGCATTGACTACAATGAGTTCATGAGGACGTATACTTTTGTGATGAATGCAACTATCGATCCTCATATGTTCACAGACATTGCAACAAAAAATACTGCCGACCTTGCAGCCTGGGCAGAGAATGCATATATGTCTGAATGGCAGTATGCAGATAACTGTTTCGGCGAAAGGACCGGAGAGAACAGACTTCGCTGTGCTGATAACGTCGGTCTCATAATGGGCTACGTCAGGTATGATGCGGAGAATAAGGTATTCACTTCGGATACGGTAGACCTCTACTATACCGAACAAGGCAGCATCGATACAATGCCTGATGTGAAAGGTGTGGGAGTCTTCAATGGCAGTGAGTTCGGTGTATATGTGGGCGGCGGTGAGGTTGTTTTCTCCTCTGCTATGGGCGGCGTTCAGCAGCAGAGCCTCACAGAGGGAGGCTGGACTTCATGGTGTACGTTCGATGCGGTGACATATCCGCAGGAGGTACAGGACAGGATAAATGAGCTTCAGGAGCCGACAACAGAAGCGACTACTGAAACAACTACAGGAGATTGAAAAATATGAAGATAACAATTACTGCGGCAGACAAGAGTGAAGAAAAGCTCTTCTATGCCTGCGACGAAGAAGAAATAAAGGCATCTAAGATCGGTCATATGCGGTTCGACTTTGGAACGGGAAGACAGTTCTATGGCTCATGGTTCGGAACTACAAGCGAGCTGAACGATGATGAATTCAGAACAGAGTTCAACGAGTTAACGAAGGAACTCCGACAGGGACTGCTCAAGGACAGGACAGCTATGGGTAAGTTTGTCCGAGAGCATCCGTCCTTGGATCTCGGCAGTCGTGGCAACGGTTACAAGGTACAGACGGACGAGCATACCTACTACCTGCGGTGTAAACCGCAGCCCGGCGACTACGACTGTTACTGCTTCTGCTATGAGCGTGAGCCACTGGAACAGGCAATGACCGAAGATATGGCAGAGGAAGAAAAAATAGGAATGGAGATGAACTGAATGACGATAAGACTTAGATACGGAGATAAGGAAATGAGCTGGGGAATGCCTGTCTCGGCTATAAACCTACAGGACATACTCGACAGAATGAATGTCCAGAGTGGCAGAGAAATAGAGTTCATGTTCTCAAAATACGATATGGTCGACCTGCCTGCCAACATTCTTGACAAGTGGTACAAGGCTGATATTTACAAGCTCAATGTATTCGCAGAACGCTTTCAGCGGCTCGAGGATCATCAGAAAGCAGGCTTCAAGAGTGTTCTCATGAGAAATCCTGACAGCAGCATTGATGATATGATAGCGATGACCTATGGCATCGACTGTGTTCCCGTATACCCGGCGGCGACATATGCTGAGATTGGTGAGATAGCTGTTGATAATGAAATGCTGCCTGAGATTGAGGAATGCTCCGATGCCGTCATAGGGCTACTGGATTATGAAAAAGTTGGAAAGCTTCTTGCTGAAAGAGATAATGGTATATTTGTTGACGGCTATTATTGTATGCCTGACAGCTACGAGGAACCTGACATATCCCTAACCATAGAGATGCCTGACAAAAGATTTTTCAGAGTGCTGGCATCACCGTATGCAGACGATACAGATCAGGGACAGTGGTTCAACCTGCCCGAAGATATGCAGCAGCTGCGTGAATATGCTGCCGAGTGGAGATCCTTGCCTGAGCAGATGTATTATCCGGTTGTCAAATGTATACTCCCAAATATATCTGAGGCATTCTACGATGAACCTGATTGGGAAGATGATATGATAGCACTCTCCGAGCAGATGACTTGTATGAGCAAGGCACAGATGGTGAAGCTGAAAGCAGTCATGGAGGCTGAGAATATTCAGACCTTCTCGGCGGCAAGAGATGCTATCAACTGCCTGAACGAATACGACTTCGATCCGATGGTTCAGGACGAGAGTCAGTACGGAAAGGTGTATGCCTGTCGAGTCTTCACGACGAACTTCGACTGGAGCATTCTGGAGAACTGTGATATGAATGACTTCGGAAAGCAGGTGCTCAGTCGTAAGCGTGGAGAGCTTACTGAGTACGGTGTAATCTCAGGCAGAGGTCAGAAGCTCTATACTACGTTGACTGCTGAGCCTGAGACAATAGAAGAAGCAGAGAAGTTAACCGAGGACGAGTCCGAGACGGAAGATGAGTCTGAGGAAATGAGTATGGGAGGAATATCATGAAGAGATCAATAACAGTACAGATACCCGAAGAAAAGCTGTCGGCGATAGAGATGTATCTCGAGCAAAAGAACACGACACTTGCGGCGGAGCTCGACAAGCAGGTCGAGCAGATATATACCAAGGTCGTGCCTCAGAATGTCAGAGAGTACATCGAGCTGACTGCAAAACAGCAGATACGCAGACCTCGCAGGTCTGTAGACAGCACACCGAAGCCCGAAGAGTAACTCGCCCCGTGTCGCGCGAGAATGCGCTGTGTGCGATTTTGTGCGACAGTGTCGGGAAAGGATACCACCTCGGGAGTGCCGAGCCGTTTTCGGGCAGTTTTGGCGGCGGTCCGAAACAGCGGTTTCGGAGAGCTTCCGAGGGTGGTTTCTGGGTTGCAGGTAAAAGGCTGGCGTCAAACCGCCAGCCATTCCACAGCGGACCGGCAAAGCCGACCGCATTTTCGAGCTTTTCAGAATTTAACGATTGGAGTCAAAATGAAAGTTGGTGAAAAATCTTGGAGTCAAATAATACAAAAGACAAGAAAAACAGCAGTGATTCGGAAAAATTTGATGGAGTCACTGCCTCTAAAATTAAGTTTCCGCTGTACATCTATCCGGAGACAATGAAAACGGTCAATAGTCTGTACAAGGCTGACTGCTGTCCTACCAAAACTGAATTCATGGAAAAAGCGATTCGTTTTTACTGTGCTCACCTTATGCAGAATAAGCCTGAACTTATTGAGTACCTTGCACCGCAGGTAGGTACGATAGTTGACGGAACTATAAAGGGAACAGAGCAGCGGTTGTCACGTGCTATATTCAAGTTAGCTGTCGAAGTAGGAGTGCAGACACATATGCTTGCAGCAATCAATGATATAGATGACACAACTCTTTTCAAACTTCGTGATATGGTCACAGACGAGATCAGACGCATAAACGGTATAATAAACTTTGAAAGTGCTGTGAGATATCAGCGGAGTGAGGAATAAATAAAAGCGCTGTATGATACAGCGCTATACATATATCATGGAGGTGAGAGTACGGCTCAATTAATTGTTTCAAGCCGCTATCTAAAAAGCGGCAAGCGTGGTAAAACAAAGCGCAGGAATTTTACAAAGTATATTGCTACCCGTGAGTCAGTGGAAAAGCGTCCGCAGAATACAGGTAAAACAACTGCAAATCAAAAGCAGCTCATAGCTGAACTGATTAAAGAGTTCCCAATGGCGAAGCAGTACCTTGAATATACAGATTACACTAAGAATCCTTCATCAGAAAATGCTTCGGAACTCATATCAACTATCATAGAACGTCATGCTGATATTATCGGTAACAGAAGGAACTTCGTAGGATACATGGCAAATAGACCAGGAGCAGAAAGACGTGGCGAACATGGATTATTCAATGGAAGTGATGAGCCTATTGACCTGAATGCGGTTGCAAATGAAGTCGCCGAGCATCCAGGATATGTGTGGACTCATGTAGTCTCACTCCGTCGTGAGGACGCAGTGCGGCTTGGATATACAAATTCTGATATGTGGCGTGAGCTTGTGAAGCGTCACATTGACGATATATCAAAGGCACAGAATATTCCGCTTGCAAATATGAAGTGGTATGCAGCATTCCATGACACAACACATCATCCGCATATACATCTCATTGTGTATTCGTCAGATCCGAGACAAGGATACCTTACAAAAGAAGGTATGGCTGCAATACGTTCAGCTTTTGCAAACGATATTTTCCATGAAGATATGAAAAGCATTTATCAGGAGCAAACTCTTACCCGTGATGAACTGAAAGCACTGTCCGAAGATCAGATGAGTGAAATATTATCTCAAATCGGAAGCGGAGTAGTTGATGAAAGGCTTGTTACAAAGGTCAGGGAATTAAATGCTCAACTGCAAAGCATCGGCGGAAAGAAGATGTATGGATATCTTCCTAAAGAGATCAAGCAGACAGTAGATGATATATTTTTTCTGTTATCACAGAATGAAGATATTCAAAAGCTGTATGATAAGTGGTGCGAATTTGAAAAGGCTAAGTATAAAATGTACACGCAAAAGGATAAGGAGCTTCCAAGGCTTGCTGAGAACAAGGAGTTCCGCTCGGTAAAAAATATGATCATAAGAAAAGTCGTAAATATGATTGAGATTCCTGACAGCGAGCCTGAAGATATTCACGATGATATTGAGGAAGATACTGATGTATCTTTCGCTGATGACTATGAGTATGTTGATACTGAAGAAAGCGGCAGCAATTATTATTTCAAATGGTCAGATGGATACAAGTCAGCGTCGAGGATACTCAAATCACAAAACTTGACAGATGATGAAAAAGCTGAGGCACTCGCAGTTATGAAGTCGGAGGCTGATAAAGGAAATGTACTTGCTATTTATGACATGGGTAGGTACAGTGTCGATGATGAAACAGCTAAGCGATATTTTGCAACGGCACTTGCAGGTTTTATTGATATAGCGCCTAAAGCAAAGAAAATTAGTTCGTACTTTCAATATCGTATCGGCAAGATGTATCTGTACGGATGCGGTACTGAGAAAGCATCTGACATAGCTTTCAAGTGGCTGGAAAAGTCTGCTGTGGCTGATAACAAATATGCACAATATATGCTGGGAAAGATGTATTTTAACGGTGAATACATTCCTGCTGATTATGACAAAGCTGAAAAATATCTTTCGGCAGCAGCATCGGCTAATAACCGTCATGCGATATATCAGCTTGCAAAACTATATCTTACACAAGAAAAATATGACGTTATCAAAGCGGTCAAGCTGTTTGAATCTATTGCTGATGATAATTCGTGGGCTTCATATTGGCTTGGAAAGATATATCTTTTCGGAAAAGACGGAATCGCTTCCGACAGGGAAAAAGCTTTGGAATGGCTTACGAAGTCTGCTTCCGATGGAAACGAGTACGCAGAAAAGCTGATTAATTATGATAACGGTCACAACTACATGATATCAAATACCATTGTCAGTTTACTTGTTGACTTCGGGCGGATAATAGAAGAAGACAATGCTCGAAGCCGTAGAAGAATATCACGCACTGATAAGAAACTTCGTCACCTTATCCAACAAAAAAAACAGGAACTTGGAATTAAAGAGGATGGTTCACAGCAGTACGAATATAATATTGATAATTCTATGTAAAAATAAAATACCGAAAAATTGAGATTTATAGTTGACATTTAAAAAAATATGTGATAAAATAACATTTGTTAGTGTTAGATAATATCTGCTATCCGTATATTAAAACGGATGGAGGATAAACATGACTGTTCAGTTAGATGAGCTTCAGCTTAAAGCTCTCATTGCTATGAGAGGAATGCCTGAAAAAGAGCGAAGCTACGTCGAAATTGCCAATAGACTTGATATCAAGCCCCACAAACTCCGCCGGTCAATGGAGCCTTTAATTGAGGAAGGAGTATACTTCATGACAGCGAGTGGTCGTCCTTCTTTTACAGATGAGGGGCAAAAATTGATCGACAAGCTTATAAAGTATAAGAAACGTGTTCGGGATTTTTTGCTGTACAAAGGTATGGAGAAGGAAGCTGCTGAAGCTCATGCGGATAGAATGGTGCTTTTTGCCGAATCAGATTTCTATGATAAGATCATAGATCAGCCTAATAAGGTTTCAATTATGAAAAGCAAATTCAATTCAGGGGCAGAGTTTACAGGTGCAGAGCTTACGGAGATAGTAAAAAACTTTAAATTCGAGCCTATGTTTGAACTGCTGAAATATGATCAGAGCAGATTCCAAGAGTATTCAATGGCTAACCGAGGCTTCTATAAACCGTGTACTGTAATCATAAAAAACGGAAAAGGTACAGTTATATTCAAAAGAAAGAGTATGTCGGCTCAGATCCCTTCCGACCATACGGATATCATGGGGTATGCAAATTCTTTTCAGTATTTTGACGGAAATGAGTTCGTCGAAGCTGATAGAAAAGACGATACATTCAGTATTCCACTTGATAAGTTTCACTTTTACACCATTGGCGAGAATGATGATACAAAGATACTCAAAGGCGTGATATATCTTCGTTTCAATTGTGCAACGTTTGATCACTCAAAAAAAAAAACTTGTTATTTATATTAATTGAATAATAGTTGTCGCAGGGTAACATTTTTCAGAGTGTTGCCCTGCGTTTGTTTTTTATGGAGAATAAAATATTCTCCAACAAAAATGCACAAAAAATGTTAGTTATCAACAGTTTGTGAACGAAAAATGTACGAACGGATTACAAATTTGTAATTCATCGAGCACTAAATTAGTGGATAAAAATATCTGGACTTAATAAAATTGCCAAAAGTATTGAACAAAAGCCATGATGAAATAATATTGTTTTACAAAACTAACATAATTTAGGATTACAAATTTGTAATTCGTCGAAGCCTTGACAAACGTCAGGAAGGGATATATAATTTATGCAGTTAGCAGATACTTACATCTCTAACACTAACAACCACCTATGGACCGTGGCAGCAGCCTCGGTTTAGCAGCTCAATGTGCACAGAGCGGTCATACATGAGACAAGCCGAATTGATCAGCGGCGAGTTTCGGGACAAACAAGATGTCAGTGCGGAAAGGCTCCGTAATGACGAACGACAATATTTTAAGGAGGATTTAACAATGTTAAAGAAGAGAATCACATCAGCAATTGCAGCCCTCGCTATGGCTGCAACAATGAGCGTTTCTGCTCTTAGTGCTTCTGCAGCAACTTATGACACACCAAACGATGACACTTCAATCGTAACACTGCAGCGTGATTATGCGAATTATACTAGTTCAGCTTTCTACTCTCTTTCAAGCGGAAATCCTGCACCGATGGGAATGAGTACAGCTTGTATTCAGAGCACTTCTACAGATTCTAATGGTAATGTAACTATCGTACTCAAGCAGGGTTCTCTGCAGGTTGGAATTTTCCCGCTTACAACGTGCACGATAATCGATTGCGTCAATAGTAATACCGATGCAAATTATTTCAATGCTGCTACATCTACTTACCCTTATGGCACCATTGTTATACCAGCATCAGATATTTCTTCAGACGGCACAAGCGGATATGTTGATGTTACAGTTACGTTTGGTGGTGGCCTTATTAACATAATCAGCGATATTACCCCTATGTCTAATCCTATGGACCTTAGACTTAGACTTTTCTAATAATATCACATTTTACTAAAATATCCTCTTACCACTCGCTTCACTTATTGAGTGTAGCGAGTGGTAAGAAAAATAGGAGTGTAATTAATGATAAATTTAAAGCTTTGCTCCAGCTTGATTGCATTATCTTTGGTGCTGTCAACAGGGGTTTATTTTATGCCTTCAGCTAATTGCGTCGCAAAGGCAGCAAGTGTATCAGATAATAGTGAATTCTCTGAAAAAGATCGTTACATATCTAAGCTGAATGAAGCACTTTCGATTTCATCTTCCGATTACTCTGCTGATTCTTACTCGCTTTTCTTGGATAGATTAGCGCCCTATAATAAATCGCTTATAATCGAAATGGATTCAGAATCTTATTCAGATATTGAATATAGAACACTATATGATGGTATAGAGTATGCAGAGTCTTTTCTTGTTGCTGATACTTCTCATAGCTATTTATCTGATTTAGAAAAACTGATTAACTATGGAAACAGCTTGGTAAAAGATGATTATACTGATGAAAGTTTCACCGCTTTCAAAACAAAGTTTGACTCTTTAGCTTCTGGTAATTATTCATTAGAAAAAGCCAAAGCAGCGGAAGAAGATGGATATGGTGGAAAAACAATTTATACTTCATATATTGAAAAACAGTATATACCGTGTTTTAATCTTCTCAAAAGTCGAGACTGTTGCAGTGTTACACTTGTTGATCCGAATACTGGTATTACAGTATCATCGGATTCCGATGTTATTCCGCAAGATGCAGAATTAGTTGTAACTGCTTATGATTCAACAGATTGGCCGTGGCTCACATTAAACTCTAATTCGTTTACGAATATACCAAGATTATGTTCACAATATGTGTACTATAATGTAGCAATATATGGTTCTGACGGAAAAAGAATCAATATTTCTTCTCCATATACAATTACTTATCCTATTTCTGATGATTTTGATATGTCTCAGCTTACATATCAATTATATACAAATGAAATTGGCTCAGGTAGTATTGCGAAAATAAAAAAAGATATTGACAACAAAACAATTTCTGTTACTTTTAGGCAGACATCTATGAGTAAGGCAAACGGAAGTGCGATGTTGTTTAAAAATGCCATTTCAAATGTAGATCCATTAACATTAGAAGATGGTATATATAATGTAAAAGCTAATTTAACAGCATCAGCAGATGCAACTCGTGCTTCGATGTCGAATGAAGCTATCATACATGATGCGTATTTAACTAAATTAGGAGATGACATTAACATTTACGTTAACTTTGTTCCTATTTATGTTATCGCGCCAGATCAGCCGTCATATTGTGGCGGTTTGTGGAGTGAAAAGGGAAAACAGAGAGATAGCCAGTATTACGAAGATAGTGAAGTTGTATACAGCTATTACACAAATGAAGATGGGACAATAAGAGATAATGACATTTACAATGGTGTAACTCAAATCCCTTGCCCTAAAACTATTAAACTGCATCTTGAAAGAGATAGTTTTAATGAATATGGTGGATATACACTTGCTGTTAGTTCTCCAGCAATGGCTGCTTTAAATAATCTTGATTTTTCTGAAATTGAGAAGTATTGGGATGAGTTAACTGCGATCATGATGATTTCCAATCCAACATATCTCGGTACACTCGATCAGGCATCTTCGTATCTGCCAACATATGACATCACAGCACTTCAAAGAGAGTATGAATATGCAAACATTCTCGCTGATGATAACATCTACACAGACGAGTCATGGGCAGATGTTCAGGCGCTTCTCGACACTGAAACAACAACAGAGGATAAGAAGTGCGTAACAGGATATTCCGACACAACAGAACTTACAGCCCGTATTGCAGAATATCAGTCGGCTACAGCGGCTCTTGTTGTTGATGAGAATAAGAAGATAGCTGACGGAAGATATCTTGTTCCTGCACACATGATTAAAACCGATAGAGCATCTGACTCAATGTCTGAAAATGCTATCAATCATAATGTAGTTGTTGATGTTAAGGACGGCAAGGCTACTGTTCAGGTGGAGTTCAAGGGAATGGCTATTGACGATAAGTTTGGCTACCTTGAAAAGCTGTCATACTTTAACGCAGGCTATGAGTATAATGGATTCGGTGCTCCTGTTGGTGAAGTTACCGAAGCAACCGTTATAAACAAGTATGATGTTATTGATGAATACAGTGGAAAAAATCCCCCTCATTATCTTGAATTTCCTCTTGTAGACGGAAAGGGTGCTGAATGGATACCATTACAGGTGTTTGTTCCTGTAATGGAAGCTGTATCAACAGGAAGCGGAACACAGAGCGTTCTGATGCACCTTGATTGGGAAAACAAAGTACCTGCTGGCAAGATCGCTGAGTACACAGGTAATACCCTTTCACTCAAGGATGATTTCGGACTTAACTTCTTCTTTAACTTTGGCGAACAGACTCTTAATGATGCAGGTGCTAAGGTTAAGTTCACTCTCCCTGACGGCTCTGTTAAGGAGTACGTTATCAGCGAAATTGCAGATGCTGACAAGACTGCAAACGGTTATAAGTTCTCTGCAAATGTTGCTGCTAAGGAAATGACAGCACCGGTTAAGGTACAGGTTATCCTTTCAAACGGCGAAACAAGCGAAGTATTCAGTTGCTCTGTTAAGGAGTACGCTGACAAGCTCCTTGCTTCTTCAACTAATGAGTCGGAGATCGCTCTTGTTAAGTCTATTCTTAACTACGGCGGATATGCTCAGGAGTTCTTCGGATATAACAAGACAGCCCTTGCAAATGCAGACCTCACAGACGCTGAAAAAACTCTTGGCGATGTAACAATCGCAAATACAAAGCGTGAAAGAGTTGAGGACGAGGATGACGGTATCAACTTCTACGGTTCATCTCTCTCACTGAATACAAAGATCGACCTAAAGGCATACTTCACTCTTGAAGATGGAGCAAAGATCAGCGATTATACATTCAAGATCGGCAGCACTGAACTTACTCCTGTTGAATCAGGCAATAAGTATTATGTTACTATTCCCGATATCACTTCCAGAGATATAGATGAGCGTTCAGCCATCGAAATTGCTAATAAGTCAGGCGAGGGAGAGCTGTCCGTTAAGACAGGTCCTTACGCATACATCTACAAAGCACTTTCAAAGTCATCTGACGAGAAGCTCCAGTCTCTCATGAAGGCATTGTACTTCTACAGTCAGGCTGCTGAAAAATATAACGCATAAGGAGGCATAAAAATGAAGGAAAAATATATCACTCCCGAGACTGAGATCATCGAGTTTGAGAATGAGGATGTTATCACTACAAGTGATCCTAATGAAACACCTATTCTCTGATTAAACTGAACTATTTGCAATCAGGAACAGATGGTGTTAAAAATACTGTCTGTTCCTTTCTGCATTTTTATATTGGACCTTAAAAAGACTTTGATGTTCGATATAAAAACAGATCTGAAGTGTATCGCACATATGCAAACTGCATTTTTGCTGAGTGCGAATAGGAAAATATCAAACGTCAAATTATATTGTTGTTTGATGTATTATAACAGAAAGGAATCTAAAAAATGAAGATCAAAAAGAACATTATTGCTGCTGTTATGGCTATGGGTGTTGCTGCAAGTATATCAGGAGGAACAGCCGCTCAGTATTTTTCTGCTCCCGTATTAACAGTATCCGCAGCATCAAGCGTTGCTGATTTTGAAGGCAGTTATACCGTGCCTGTTTCTCTCTACAATTATACTGAGAGCAAGGCGTCTATGGGTAATCCTGCAATGAAGCAGGTCGGTGAACTTGTAATTGATAAGAATGGAAACGCATCTGTTATCCTTGAATTCCAGAGAATGACATACGGCGACGGAGAAGGCTATCTCGGACATTTTTATAAGTGTAAGGAGATCACACAGACAGGATTCATGGGAGTTCCTGTAAAGGCAGATGTAGAAGAAGCGGCAGTTGTTGATGAGTATACAGGAATATATGATACATTCAATGATCCTACCAGCAAAAACGCAGACAGTAATGTTGCAGGAAAATGGTATCCTCAGAAGGTTTCTGTTCCTGTTGATGTAACGGTAGATGAAAGCGGTAACATCACAGGTGTTGACGGATATCTTGCAAGGTTCTATACAGGCAGCGAAAGCAACTATAATAACCTTTGCAAGCAGGTGCTTTGTCAGGTTTATGTTCCTATTATGGAATCGATTGGTACTACATCTGGCGGCGGTACAAAGTTTGTGGGCCTTCTTATTGATTGGGATAATGTCCGGAAGAAGGAGTCAGAGCTGACAGGAACAAGTGCAAGTATCAAGGGTGATATTACACTGAATAATTACATTGATCTCAGCAGCAATGTTACTTCCGACAGTGGAGCAAAGATCGTTTCTAAGATCGACGGCAAAACAGTATCCGAAGTAAAGGTAAAGGATCAGACTGCAACAGCAAACGGATATGAGATACCTGTTGAGGTAGCTGCAAAGGATATGACTTCTGAGATAACAGTTGAAGTTCAGCTCGGAAACGGCACAGTGGTCGATACATATTCTGTATCTGCTGTTGACTATGCAATGGAAATTGCATATGGCGAAGGCTATACCGATAAACAGAAGGCACTTGCAAAGGCTATGCTCAACTATGGCGGATACGCACAGGAGTTCTTTGGCGTTAATACAGATAAGCTGGCAAACGCAAACCTTGCTGATTCTGATAAGTCACTTTCATCTGTAACTGCAAGCACACTTTCAGGTTATAATTTCTCCAAGTCGGGAAGCGTAAGCGGTATTTCATATAAGGGATCATCACTTAGTCTCGCTTCAAAGACAGAGATCAAGCACTATTTTTCTCTTACAGGAACAAATGATATCAGCAAGTACAAATTCACAGTAAACGGAACAAATGTAACCCCAACCATGAGCAGCCAGGGCTATTATGTAACAGTTCCTAAGATCAATGCAGCAAATCTTGGAGATAGATATACAGTTACAGTTTCAAATGGCTCAAATACATTCACTCTGAAATATGGTGCAATGGATTATTGTAATATCGCACAGACTAAGAGTTCAAATGAAGCACTGCATAATGTGTCAAAGGCTTTATATCTCTTCTATAAGGCAGCAGAAGCTAATAAGTAAAACTTCTTCATTAAATGAGAAAATCTCTCACTTCGGGCTGATGCTCGGAGCGAGGCCGCAAGATCTCTTGCGGTCTTGCTCGAATCATCAGAAATAATAAAATATCGGAGGCCAAATATGGAAAAGAAATATATTGGGATCATAGCAATAGCAGTTCTGACAATTCTTTCAGGCTGCACAAATGGTTCCGGAAAAGACGAAAGCTCGTCACAGAAAGGAAGTATATCATCGTCTGTTATACAAACAGATGCAACTACTTCAGTTACAAGCTCTTATGAAACCACAACAACTACATCAGCATCAGATAACAAAAAAACTACCGCAAATAAAACAGAAACGGAAGATAATGGTACAGTTACTACAGCAGCTAAAGACAATAATCCTGATCATGAAAGTGATACATTAGAAAGCAATATCAATGATAATTCCGTTCCAGACGAGGAACAGGAGGAAATTTTTGTGTATGAAGAAGATGTACCCGAAGTGATCATACCAGATAATGGAACAAATAACAACGATGCAGATGAAAGCATTGAAATAGTTGAGGATGAAGTGGTGGAGCTGCCTTTTGTTCCTGCAAAAAAGAATTGAGGTAATGTCATGATAATACGATCATATCGTATAGCTGATACTGTATTTTCAGTGGATTCTATACATAATGAGGTGCATGAGCTGTGCAGGGATTATCAATGTAATGAGCCAGCAGAATTTACTATAACGATCAATCAGCAAGATATAGAATACGAACGTGAGCGTTCAATCAAAACAAATATTAAAGAAGGAAATCCCGTCAAAAACTATTCTGACAGCTATCTTGAGACACTGGCAGTCTACAGGAAACTGTGCGAAATACTGATAGATAGGGATATTCTGTTATTTCACGGTTCAGTCATTGCTGTTGACGGTATAGCCTTCCTTTTTACTGCTAAAAGCGGAACAGGAAAATCCACGCACACAAGGCTGTGGCGTGAGTATTTCGGTGAACGTGCTGTCATGATAAATGATGATAAGCCACTTTTGAAAATTACTGACAGCGACGTGACTGTCTATGGCACTCCATATGACGGAAAACACCGTATCAGTACCAATACTTCTGCTCCACTGAAAGCGATATGCTGGCTGAATCGGGGAGAAACAAACTCTATAAAGGAGATTTCCAAATCTGAGGCATACCCAATATTGATGCAGCAGACTCACAGACCTGTCGGAGTTTCAAAAATGGAGAAAATATTTGAACTGCTCGACAAAATGTGTACGTCAATAAAGCTGTATAAGCTTTATTGTAATATAACACCTGATGCTGTAGCAACAGCATTTAATGAAATGAATAGGGAGAATCTATAATGAAAGAAAAGTATATCAAACCTGAATCAGAAGTAATTATTTTTGAATGCGAAGATGTTATCACAACCAGTGATAATGTTATAGAATTACCCTTTATAAAAGCCGGCTCGGAGGAATAACAATGAAACTGAAAAAAGAATTTATTACCCATATGGACGGCGACCAGCAGATGATGGTCGATACTTCTGCAAAATTCAGCGGACTTCTTCGCAGCAATAAGACTGCGGCAGAGATCATCGAAATGCTGAAAACAGATACCACAGAGGAAAAGATCGTGGCAGCGATGCAGAAGAAGTACGATGTTCCGGAAGCGACTCTGAAAGCAGATGTTCATAAGATCATTGAAACTCTGAAAAGTGTCGGTGCGATCATTGGGTAATACAATGACCTATGAAGCATTTTTAGAGCTTTATGGCACACTGACTTATCGGAACACAGGAACCAGTATGCTTCCTATGCTCAAACAAGGACGTGATTCCTTTACTGTAAAAAAGAAAACCACTCAGCGGTGCAGGAAGTATGATGTGATACTTTATCGCCGCCCGCCGGACAGCTATGTCCTGCATCGAGTGATTGCTGTAAGAGAGCATGATTATGTCGTGCTTGGCGATAACTGCATCAATAAAGAGTATGTAAAGGACAGCGACATTATCGGTATCATGACTGAGTTTACCCATAATGGGAAGGAATACCGTGTAACAGATAAGCAGTATCAGAAATATGTGCGATTCTGGTGCAAAACCGCCAATTTACGCATTTTCTGCAAAAAAGTAAAGCTGCGGGCAAAGAGGATGATCCATGCAAAATAGTATACTGAAATGGCTATCCTCTGTAACAGGCAAATATAAGCTGCACATTATATTGCTTGCGATACTGCAAGGCATATTAGGCGGCAGCAGTGTCCTGTATGCGATGCTCCTGCGTAATACCATAGACAGTGCCGCTGTGAGGAACAAAGCCGGTTTCTGGCTGAATCTTTGGCTTGTGATCGGACTTGTTGCCGCACAGATCTTACTTCGTGCTGTTGTACGCTGGCTGGAAGAATCCTCCCGGTCTGCGATAGAAAACATCTATAAGTCCAGATTGTTTGAGGTGCTGCTGAAAAAGGACTATGCCGCTGTCACGGACACACATTCAGGTGAATGGCTCAACCGTCTGACCTCGGATACGCAGGTCACGGCAAACGGAATGATCGAAATACTGCCCGGTATTCTTGGTATGGCTGTGAAAATGATCGGCGCACTTGTCATGCTGCTTATCATTGAGCCGAAATTCCTGTATGTTCTTATTCCCGGCGGTGCAGCTCTGATCGTACTGACCTACGCATTCCGCAGAGTGCTGAAACGGCTGCACAAAGCCATTCAGGAGAATGACGGCAGTCTGCGTGTGTTTTTGCAGGAAAGGCTTGGAAGTCTGATGATCGTCCGAACCTTTTCGGCAGAAAAGCAAAGTGTAGTTCAGGCAAATGAAAAAATGGCAGATCACCGTAGAGCAAGACTAAAGCGGAATCATTTTTCAAATGTGTGCAATATCGGCTTTTCGGCGGCAATGAACGGAATGTATCTGCTCGGACTTGGCTATTGCGGTTTGGGCATCATAGGCGGAACAGTCAGCTATGGTACTCTGACAGCAGTATTACAGCTTATATCGCAGATACAATCCCCTTTTGCCAATATCACGGGTTATCTGCCAAAATTCTATGCAATGACCGCAAGTGCGGAGCGCTTGCGTGAAGCTGAACAATTTGCAGATGACTGCACCGCAGAGCCAAAGTCAAAAGATGAAATACAGCATTTTTATGATACTGATTTCGCAGGGATCTCCTTGAAAAATATTTGTTTCAGATACAAAAGCAATGACCGTGAAAGCGTATTGCATAACTTGGATCTGGATATTCAGAAAGGTCAGTATATCGCCTTTTCAGGACATTCAGGATGCGGTAAATCAACGGTACTGAAACTGATGATGTGTCTATATCACTCAGACAGCGGAGAGATGCTGCTGAAAAAAGCAGACGGCACAGCAATTCCGCTGACAAGTCAGTGGCACAGGCTGTTCGCCTATGTGCCGCAGGGAAATCAGCTCATGTCGGGAACGATCAGAGAAGTCATTGCGTTCGGTGATACAGAGCGAATGCACGACACAGACGGAATCAACCGGGCATTGCAGATCTCCTGTGCAGATGATTTTGTGCAGGAATTGGAGAGCGGTGTTGACACTGTTCTCGGTGAGCGTGGTACAGGTCTTTCAGAGGGACAGATGCAGCGTATTGCGATCGCAAGGGCTATATTCTCGGATAATCCGATCTTACTGCTTGACGAAGCAACAAGCTCTCTTGACGAAAACACCGAAAAGAGGCTGCTTGAAAATATACGGAAAATGACAGATAAAACTGTCGTTATCATCACGCACAGACCTGCTGCGCTTGAGATATGTGACAGTGTGATTAATTTTGAAAGAGATGATATGTATTGACAGATAGTTTCAAAAAAGCGGGATATGATATGTTCTATCTTTGCCGCTGTGTACTGCTTGGCGGTAAAGCAAAACCGTCAAAGATAGAAACTTTCGATCTCGACGCAATATATGAGATGTGTCAGCATAACAGTCTGACTGCTATGGTTTGTGAAGCATTACAGCAATCCGGCATTGAAGTCGATCAAAAATGGAAAGATGCATATGCTAAATCCTTGCGGAAGAATATGCTGCTTGATGCGGAACGAAGTAAGATCTTTGATATGCTTGATAAAAACAAGATATGGCATATTGCGTTGAAGGGTGTCCATATGAAGAATTTTTATCCTTCAATGGGAATGAGGCAAATGGCAGACAATGACATTCTATATGACAGCAGCCGTCAAAATGATGTTACCAGTATATTTACAGAACTTGGTTATAAAGCAGACAGCATTGGTAAGTCACATCATGATGTGTATTTTAAGGAACCAATATATAATTTTGAGATGCATACATCTCTTATGGGAAAATATTCCGAGATGTACGACTATTATAGGAATATAAAGGACAAGCTCCTTCCCGTTGACGGAAAAACGTATGAGTACCGTTTTAAAGACGAGGATTTCTATATCTACATGACCGCCCATGCTTTCAAGCATTACAGCGGCGGGGGAACAGGATTGCGTACACTGATAGATTATTATGTATATCTTAATAAAAAAGAAAGGGATCTCGATTGGGTATATGTACACAAGGAGTGTGAGAAACTGAAAATATCTGATTTTGAGAAGGATATGCGTACTCTGTCAGCTCATGCATTTAAACGTGATCTATGCCTTACAGATAATGAATGGGATCTGCTCAGATATTTGTTGTTTTCAGGTACTTATGGTACTTTGGAAAACAGCATTAAACATAAGGCTGAAACTATTGGTGCTGACAGTAAGTTAAAATATATGTTAGTGCGTATTTTCCCTAATAAAGCATGGCTTGAAAAATATGAACCGATAGTCGCTGAATATCCTGTATTATATCCTTTTTATCTTATTCGGAGAGTGTACAGGTTAATATTCATTACACGCAAAGCAAGGCTGAAAGAGTTCAGAGCGTGGAAAGAAATGAATAATAAAAGTTTTAATAACTGAAAGGATAAAGATATGAAAGTAAAAACAAGAAGAACAGTCGCCGCTGCAATTGCAGCATTTATGCTGACAGCAGGATACGCAGGCATAATTGATAAGCAGCCATATAATACTGCATCGATCATTGCATCTGCTGCCGAATCGGAAGCAGGAACATATTCGGTAAAAATGACACTTATGCAGTTCCATAGTGATGAAGTGTCCATGGGAAATGCGTCTATGGATCCAACTGCTCATATCGTAGTTAAAGAAGATGGAACAGCAGAATTACAGATAGATATGCATTCCATGACATATATGGATAAGCAGGGCTACCTTGGCTGGATGAAGAAAGTCACAGAGATCATAAAGGCAAATATGTTCCAGTATCCTCTGGAAGTGACTACTGTAGATGCTTCATCAATAGAAGAATACACGGATGTTTATGATGATTTCAACAATCCCGACAGTAAATATGCTGACAGCAATGTTGTAAATAAATGGTACCCGAAAAAGTTGTCACTTCCTATCGACTTTTCAAACCGTGAAGATGAGATACTTGTCCAGGTATATGTGCCTGTTATGGAAAGTATAATGGCAGGTGGCGGAACAAAGTTTGCTGTTATTGATCTGGATTGGGATACGTTAAAAAAGGAATCCTCTGAAAAAACACCACCAACAACTACTACCGCTACAACTGAAAATGTTACAACGACAACTACAGTCTCTGTATCTTCAACAACCACCACAACCACTACTACAACAGCAGCGGTAACAACTACAACTTCTGCACAGCCTGTCACACCTTCAAAATATGACAAGGACAACCTTGCTGACGGAAAGTATGAGCTGCAAGCTGAAATGATAAAGGTTGATCGTGCAGATTATTCAATGTCCAACAACGGCATCAACCACACAGTACAGCTTGAAGTAAAGGACGGCGAATACTTTGTGACAATGCAGTTCAAGGGACTTGCTATGTATAACCAGTTCGGATACCTCAAAGACCTGTACTACTATAACAAAGGATATACGTACAACCAGTTCGGAAAACCGATGGGAGATGTAACCAAGGCAGAAGTCGTATCGAGATACGATGTTGTAGATCAGTATAACGATGCAAATAATCTTTACCCTCAGCTTGTCAGATTTCCATTGGTAGACAAAGCGAGTGAGGAGTATGTGCCGCTTCAGGTTTTCGTACCGATCATGGAGGCTATCGCAGACGGCACAGGAACGCAGAGTGTTCTGATGAAGCTGGACTGGTCTACTCTTACGAAAACAGAAGAACCCTTCCAGATCGAGGAACAGGAGGAACAGTCCAAAGCATTCGACTATACTGATTCTGCAACAGGCGTAAAGCTCCATGCAGATCAGGGCGTTCTGCCAAACGATGCTTCTGCAACAGTATCCGCAGTTACAAGCGGCGCAGATTTCGATACCGCCAAATCAAATCTTTCCAATTTCAAAGTATACAGCGTTTCTGTATCATCTGACCTGAACGGAAAGATGCAGATATCACTGCCAATTCCAAGCAATGTAACAGATCCGCTTGTATACCGTATCGCAGACGGCAAAAAGACAAAGATCAACGGCACTGCTGAGAACGGAATGTTCGCATTCTCAGTAAAGGAAACAGGTACTTTTGCTATAGGCTCCAAGCCTGACGGAACTACAAGCAATAAAAACAGCGGAAATTCTTCCAAGACAAGCAGCCCTCAGACCGGAGATGCAGGTGTCGGAACAGTTGCAGCCGGACTGACAGTCGCAGCAGCGGCAGCTTTTACATCAAGGAGGAAGCGTAAGTGATGAAGAAACTGATCAGTACAGTAATGGGCTTGCTATGCAGCGGCATACTTGTCATTTCAGGTGATTTCAGTGCAAAAGCCCTTGATAACGGTATCTATACCGCAAAATGCACCCCCTACTACGTTCACCCCGTCACAGGCGTAGTCGAAGACAGAGGCGGAATCGAGTCTGAGGGAATAGGTCAGCCTATGACTGACAGTGCTACATATACGACAGCTCTGATCGAGGTCGATCCAAACGGAAACACCTATGCAACAGTCCGCCTTTCCCTTATGGATAATATCGAAAATGTATCGTTCAAGGTGCAGGCTGACGGAAATGCCCCGTTCAATGATGTGGATTATGACATCATGCAGGAAAATCTCGATGATAATACAACAGATTTCCGTATGCAGATTCCCAGTGAAAACAGCTACCTGAGAGCGACATTCTATGTTGCTCCCATGAGACGTGATGTCGTCTACTATATCGGATTCTCCGATTTACAGCCAGGAAGTGCTGATTTCGTTACCTCTGTTGAGGTAACCTCCCCTGCCGAAAAAACGTCAGAAGGAGGCTCAGAAGCTACAACAGCAGCATCAGATGAAGTAACAACAACTACAACTACTACAGCAAAAACGACTACAACTACTGCTGTATCGAAAACTGAAAATAAGACCACAACTGCTTCTGAATCTTATACCGTATCTGCTGATGAAGAAGGATATATGCCTTCTGTGGGAGGAAATTCCGATAACGACGGCCTCGGACTTATGATTTATGACGAGCGAGGCAATAAAATGGAGTTAAGTGATATTCTGAGCGGTTCAGCAGAAGGTGCTGATAAAGATAAGAGTAATAACGGCATAGTATTGGGAGTACTCGGCGGCTGCTGCGGTACGCTGGCGATAGTTGGAATAGTTTATGCAGTTATTCGTTCAAAGAGAAAGAAGGGCAGCAAATGAAAATAAGAAAAATAGCAGCTCTCGGACTTTCTTTAGTTATTTCGGGAGCAATGTCAGGCTGTGTGGATCAGCACCCGGACAGTGCAAAGGAAGTAAATACTGCTGAAAATGTCAGACTTGTAGCGACTTCGCCGGCAACAGCGGATATTATGGACAGACTCGACCTTGACCTCGTTGGCGTCAGTGACACAAGTCTCAGTACGATCCCTGAGAGGTATGACGATGTAGAGCGTATCGGTATTGCAATGTCACCTGATACCGAGAAAATAGCAACACTTGATGCGGACTGGATACTCGGTCCGGCAAGTCTGAAAAACGACTTGCAGCCGAAATATTCCGCAATAGGGGTAAAATCCATATTTGTGAATCTTGAAAGCGTCGAAGGAATGTATCAGAGTATAGATGAACTTGGAAAGATGTTTGACAGAGAAAAACAGGCCAAGGCTATGATAGATGAATACAATGAATTTATAGATGAATACCATAAGAAAAATGAAGGCAAGGAACAGCCGAAAGTACTTGTCCTTATGGGATTTCCGGGTTCATTCAGTGTGGCAACAGAAAACAGCTATACAGGCTCTCTTGTAAGGCTGGCAGGCGGTAAGAATGTATATGAGGGCGAGGATAAGGACTATATTGTTGCCAACACCGAGGACATAATAAAAAAGGATCCCGATGTTATTGTTTGTACCGCTCACGGCGGACTTGATGAGGTGGCATATAAGTACCTCAAGGACGATTTCAAAAACAACGATATTTGGCAGCATTTCAGAGCGGTTGAGGAAGATAATGTCTATTATCTTGACAGTAAGCTGTTCAGTATGAGTGCGAACTTCGATTATCCGGAAGCGCTCGATGTCCTCCAGCCTATATTATATGGGGAGGAATAAGCTTGCAGCGCACGACAAAAGTAGTATTTACATATATCATTACAGCAGTAATGCTGCTTGTACTTTTTGTGATCGCAGTAAGAACGGGAAGTATCAAGGTCTCGGTGACAGAATTGTATAATGGCTTGTTTGTTAAGTATGATCAGAAGATAGCCACTATTTATGACCTTCGTTTTCCGAGGATATTTATCGCAATGCTCGGCGGTGCAGCAATGGCTGTATCCGGTGTACTCTTACAAGCAGTTATGAAGAATCCACTGGCTGATCCCGGTATCATCGGTGTCAGCTCAGGAGCGAGCTTTGCAGCCGTTCTTGTAACAGCATTTTTCCCTCTTATGTATAATTTTACACCGCTTTTTGCTTGCATAGGCGGATGTACAGCCTGTGCGTTGGTATATATGCTTTCATGGAAATCAGGACTCAGCCCTTTGAGACTTATACTTGTAGGTGTTGCAATAAATACAATGTTTACAGGACTGATGAGCGCATTCAATTCCGGCACAGGCTCGACATACAGCGGTGTGGCAAGCATTGTCAATGCCAATATCACGCAGAAAACATGGGACGATTTCAGACTTCTGGTCTGCTATGCAGTGGTTGGACTGCTGCTCTCACTGTTTGTAACGAGATACTGCAACCTCCTCAGTCTGGAGGATAAAACAGTTCGGTCACTCGGCATCAATGTGACAGCGATCAGACTTATAATCTCATTTATTGCCTGTCTGCTTGCGTCCATTTCAACAGCAGTGATCGGTCCAATCAGTTTCCTCGGACTGATCGTTCCCCATATCGCAAGACTTCTGGTCGGCAGCAATCACAAGGTGCTGATGCCCTACACGATGATACTCGGAGCATTTACGTTCCTGCTTGCTGATACAATAGGCAGAACGATCTGCTATCCCTATGAGATCAACGCAACGGTCATCATGTCTGTTGTCGGCGGACCGTTCTTCGTATTCCTGTTAAGGAGGTCGGACAGAAAACATGGCTAATGTATTTGAGATCAAAGACCTTCATTTTTCATACGGAACAAACGAAGTCATCAAGGGACTTTCGGTGAATATTCAGGCTGGAAAGGTCACAACACTGATCGGAGCGAACGGCTGCGGTAAATCAACACTATTTAACCTGATAACCAAAAGCCTGAAACCGAACAGCGGCAGTATTATGCTCGGCAGTGAAAATGTTGCGGATATGCGCCTGAAAGACTTTGCAAAAAAGGTCGCTATCGTACATCAGTATAACACCGCTCCCGATGATATAACTGTAGAAAAACTGGTCGGCTACGGCAGAACTCCGCACCAGAGCTTCGGCATTTCCTCCGATACGAAAAAAGATGAAGAAATAATACAGCGTTCAATGGAAATAACGAACGTGGTAAAGCACAAGGACAAGCCTGTATCCAAGCTGTCCGGCGGACAAAGACAGCGTGTATGGATCGCAATGGCTCTTGCACAGGATACAAAAACGCTGTTCCTCGACGAGCCGACCACTTATCTGGATATTCGCTATCAGCTTCAAATATTAAAGCTGGTACGCACATTAAATGAGCAGTACGGAATGACGATCATCATGGTACTGCACGACATTAACCAATCATTATACTACAGCGACGAAATTATCGCCATGAAGGACGGAAAGATCTGTGCGCAGGGAGAGCCGCAAAAGGTCATCACATCTGAACTGATGAAGGAAGTCTACGGCGTAGACCTTCAAATCTCACAGCTTGACGGAAAACCGTTCATCATGCCGATCGGAAAATAGCAAAGGATGTGAAATTATGCTTGGAAAGGAGAAAACAGAAAACTATCTGAAAGTAATATACAGACTGCAGCGGATGCACGGCGATGTACGGGGCATTGAGATCGCACATGAGCTTGGTGTCACAAGAACGACCGTCAGCATTGCAGTCCATGAACTTGAAAAAGAAGGCTATGTCATCATCAAATATGACTGCGGTATCCAACTGACAGCAAAGGGTATGCAGAGGGCAAAGGTTGTAACGGAGAAGTATGATTTTTTCATGGATATGCTACGCTATCTCCGTGTCGATCCTGATACGGCAAAAGTTGATGCCTGCCGTATGGAGCATAGCCTGTCAGAAAAGAGCTTCAAGGCTTTGCAGGCATTCTTTCAAAATCACATGCGTGCAGCGATAAAAGCACATATTTTAGAATCAAACGAGGACAGGGGCTGAAAAAGCCCCTTCCCATTACAAAAAAGGAGGATATATGGGTAAGAAAAAAACTCTATTATCAATCATATTATTTCTGACACCGCTTTTGTATATACACCGCAGAGTTATTAAATCAATTTTAACAGGCTCACCGATGCCGGAAAGTCCGCATAAATGTCACGGAAGATCGGAGGACGGCGATGTTTGATAAACGACTGACACAGCTATGTCCCGAAAGCAAAAAATACATTGTGGGCAATATTATCCTGCAATGGCTGGAGCTTGCGCTGAATACCGTTATGATAATCACGGTCGCAAAAACGATCAGCAAGCTATATTACAAAGAATGGACGATGAGCGACCTGACTTTGCCGATCATCGTAATTCTGGCAACACTTGTCATACGCTTCTTTACAGCGCAGGGAGCAACGAGAATGAGCTATCTTGCGTCAAAAACTGTCAAGCAGAAGCTCCGTGAGCTGATATATGGCAAGCTGCTCAAACTCGGCAGCAAATACCGTGAACAGGTCACGACTGCGGAGCTTGTGCAGGAGTCCGTTGAGGGCGTTGACCAGCTTGAAAGCTATTTCGGACTTTACGTTCCACAGTTTTTCTACGCTTTCATTGCTCCAATCACGCTGTTCTTCCTGTTCGGATTCGGCGGAAGCTGGGCAACTGCGACTGTACTTCTGGTCTGTGTACCGCTTATCCCCGGTGCGATCATGATGGTGCAGAAAATAGCCAAAAAGCTGCTCTCGAAATATTGGGGACAATACGCACAGCTTGGCTCAACATTCCTCGAAAACTTGCAAGGCATGACCACACTGAAAACCTATCAGGCAGACGAGTTCAAGAACGAGCAGATGAACGAAGAATCCGAACATTTCCGTTTCGTGACAATGAAGGTACTGACTATGCAACTCAATTCCATTATCATCATGGACTTCTTTGCATACGGCGGTGCGGCGCTTGGCATTTTAATGGCAACAAGAGCCTTTGTCAAGGGCAATCTTGCACTTGCAAACTGCATTTTCATGATACTGCTCTCGGCTGAATTTTTCCTTCCCATGCGCCGTCTTGGAAGCTATTTCCATGTTGCCATGAACGGTATGGCGGCAAGCGACAAAATATTCAAATTCCTGAAGCTGGATGAGCCTGCCGACCGTATCGGAATTATTGAAGAAATCGGCGAAATATCGCTGAATAACGTGCATTTTTCTTATGATGAGAGCCGTGAGATCCTCCACGGTATCAGTATGAAAATTCCCGAAAACAGCTTTGTGGGTATTGTCGGTGAATCCGGCTGCGGTAAGTCAACCGTGGCTTCACTGCTCATGGAGAGAAATACGCCCACTGCCGGCACACTTACCTTGAACGGCAGGGACATGAGCGAGATCGCAGAAGATGATCTGATGGAGAATTTCACCTATATCAGCCATGCGCCTTATTTTTTCAAAGGTACAGTACGGGAAAACCTGCTTCTGGGCGTACCGTGCTTTGCGGCTGAGGACAGTGTTTTGTGGGAAGTGCTCGACCGCTGCAATCTTTCCGCATTTCTGAAAGCCGAAAAAGGTCTGGACACTGTTCTGCTTGAAAACGCAGGGAATCTCTCAGGCGGTCAGAAACAGAGACTCGCCCTTGCAAGAGCGATCCTGCACGATTCTCCCGTTTACATTTTCGACGAGGCGACCAGCAATATTGACGTTGAGAGCGAGGAAGTTATCCTCTCCGAAATTCGTAAACTTGCGAAAAACAAGACCATTATCATGATAAGCCACCGCCTTGCAAATGTGGCTGACGCAGACAATATTTACTGCCTTGAAAGCGGAACTATCGCTGAAAGCGGCACACATGAGGAACTGCTGAAAAAGGGCGGTACATACGCAAAACTCTGGCAAACACAGGCAGAGCTTGAAAACTACGGAAAGGAGGCGAAGGCATGAAAAAGCGTTCAAAAGCAGGTACACTTCTGAAAATGCTCGGACTGGTAAAGCCGCTGACAGGCTTCATGTGCCTTGCCGTCCTGACGGGAACACTCGGCTATCTTGCAGTGCAGTTTATCCCGATCTTAGGCGGATTTGCCGTACTTCATGGACTCGGACACGACACACCTATCAGTATTACGGCAATATGGGTATGTCTTGTGCTGTTTGCACTTTTGAGGGCAGTCCTCCGCTACACAGAACAGCGCACCAATCACTACATCGCCTTCACGCTTCTTGCAATTATCCGTGACAAGGTGTTTCAGGCACTCCGCAAGCTGTGTCCTGCGAAGCTGGAAGGACGTGACAAGGGCGATTTAATCAGCCTTATCACCTCCGATGTTGAGCTGCTGGAAGTGTTCTATGCCCACACAATTTCACCGATCTGCATTGCGTTTCTGGTGGAGCTTGTCATGGTGATCTTCATCGGCAGCTATCACTGGTCGCTTGGACTGCTTGCTCTCTGTGCTTTTGTCAGTGTAGGAGTGATACTTCCGCTTATCATATCCAAACGAAGCGGAAATACAGGCGATGAGATCAGAGCGCAGTCCGGCGAGCTTGCGGCTTACGTTCTCGAAAATATCCGTGGACTGGACGAAACGGTGCAGTACGGAAACGGTATGCAGCGAATGGACGGAATGAACCGCAAGACACAGCAGCTTACCGAAAATCAGGGCAAGCTGAATAAGCTGACAGGCTTCAATCTTGCGCTGGCGAACACTTTTATTCTTGTGTTTGACATTGCAATGCTTATGTTATCGGCACACCTTTACAGCAAGGGTATCACCGATTTTTCGGGATTTATCATTCCGCTGATTGCTCTGATGTCAAGCTACGGACCGGTGTCTGCGCTTGCAAATCTCGGTACGACACTCCAAAGCACGATTGCTTCGGGAGGTCGAGTTCTGGACATTATAGAGGAAACGCCTGAGACTGAGGAAATCACCGGAAAGCAGAATGTTTCATTCAGCGGTGCGGACTGTGAGAATGTCACATTCAGCTACGGCGGCGATGTTGTGCTGAAAGATTTCTCCATGAAATTCCCCGAAAACAAGATCGTCGGCGTGATCGGCAAATCGGGAAGCGGCAAGTCCACTCTGCTGAAACTGCTCATGCGTTTCTGGAAAACGACCAATGGTACTGTGAATATCTCAGGCACAAACATCGAAAACATCAACACCGCAAATCTGCGTGATATTGAAAGCTACATGACGCAGGATAC
The DNA here is from genome assembly GCF_000621785.1 of Ruminococcus flavefaciens ND2009. GTDB lineage: Bacteria > Bacillota > Clostridia > Oscillospirales > Ruminococcaceae > Ruminococcus > Ruminococcus flavefaciens_C. The sequence goes on from NZ_JHXI01000007.1 coordinate 110,336, forward strand.
GCAGCTTTTCAAGGACACGATCGCAAACAATATCCGAATCGGCAAGCTCAGTGCGACCGATGAAGAAGTAATTTCTGCCTGCAAGAAAGCCTCCATCCATGACTTTATCATGACATTGCCGAACGGCTATGATACGCAAGTCGGTGAGCTTGGCGAAACGCTTTCCGGCGGTGAAAGACAGCGTATCGGTCTTGCAAGAGCCTTCCTCCATGATGCACCGTTCATGCTCCTTGACGAGCCTACAAGCAACCTTGACAGCCTGAATGAAGCTGTTATCCTCCGTTCGCTGAAAGAGGAATCTGCCGGAAAGACCGTTGTTCTGGTGTCGCACAGAGCCTCTACCATGCGTATCGCTGACGTGACACATTCCGTAGAAAACGGACGTGTGAGCTGATGAATGTTCAGACAAAGCGTGAACGTGAAAAGGAGCTTGTATCGCTGATGATAAGGATATACTGCCGCAAAAAACACGGCGGCAGATCCTTATGTCAGCAGTGTGCGGAGCTTGAAAACTATGCAAGGCAGAGGTCAGATAAGTGTCCTTTCATGGAAAATAAGACCTTCTGCTCAAATTGCAGAGTGCATTGCTACAAGCCCGAAATGCGTGAAAAGATCAAAGAGGTCATGCGATTCAGCGGACCGAAGATGATCTTCTACAGACCTGTGACGGCGATACGTCACGTTATAGCCACGAAACGTGAGAAAAAACGATTGGAGGAAAGCGATGGCAATTAAAAGACTGATATTTCTGATACTCGGCTGCATCTGTCTCGGACTCGGCACTGTCGGTATTTTCCTTCCGATACTCCCTACCGTCCCCTTCTATATGGCAACAGTATTCTGCTTCAGTCAAAGTTCACAGAAGCTCCACGACTGGTTCATCGGAACGGAGCTGTATAAGAAGCACCTGAAATCTTTTGTTGAGAAGAAGGGTATGCTGATGAAAACAAAGATCAGCATACTGACTACAGTAACACTTCTGATGGGCTTTGGCGTATTCATGATGGCACGGAAAGGAATATGGATACCTTGTATCATCATCGGCGTGGTGTGGGTATGCCATATAATATATTTTGTGTTCGGTGTCAAGACGCTCAAAGAGGAAAAAACAATACAGAAATAGTTTTAGAAAGCCGTTCATTCTTGGACGGCTTTTCGTGTGGAAAAATCTTGAAAAAACAGTTAGCGTATGCTATAATAGAAATATAAGTTTGCATTTGCTAACTACTATTCGATTCATGAGGTGATAAAGTATGCTGAAGTATACTTGCAAATACTGGAACATTCTTGCACCGCTTGTCAAAAAGTCGTTGAAAAAGCATTACGGAAAGGCGTTTACAGAAAAGACGATGATAAAAGCTAAATCGGAGTATCGGGCAATGCTTGAACGTGTGGACGATATCGGCGCAGATAATCCAATGGCTTCAAATATCTATATGAGTTTTGTGTTTCTCGCAGCATATAAGGCTGCAAACGGAAAAATCACGATCAAGGCTCTGAGAATGATCGCACATGAAGCTATGGAATGGAAACCGCTGAGATTGATTGGAATATTCGTAAATGCCAATAAACCGAGTGGTATCCGGGCAATTCGCAAAATGATGCTGAAAAACGCTGAATGGCTCGAAAAGCACCCAAAGTACATGAAAGTTTCGTGGGACTTCAATTTTGATGAAAACAAGCATCGTGACGGATATTACTATCATTTTACGCAGTGTCCGCTGAACAACTTTGCAAGGCGTGAGGGACTGCTTGATGTACTTCCCGTGATGTGTGATATGGATTTTTTGACCGCCGGTTTGATGCACGCAAAGCTGCACCGTGAGAATACGCTTGCAGGCGGCGGAAAGATATGCGATTACTGGTATGTGGGAGATAAGGTGAAAAATCCGAAATAATATTAAAATTGAAAGGAGCAGCTATGAAAAAGATACGTTCTTTATCCAATGCAAAAATAGATGAAATATCTGCACTCATCGGTGCATCGTTCTGGGATTATCCCTATGAAGATGGAGAAGGCGGATTGAAGCAGTTCTTCCCATCAAAGCAGGCGATGACGGAGTATATGAAATCCTTTGTCATTGCCGGCATCGAAAGCGGAACATTCTACAGCACCGATAATGGTGAAGGATATATCCTTATCACCGATACCAAAGGAAATCACCCGAATTTTCGTAGTATCGTCAAAATGGCACGGCGTATGAAAAATGCACTTGGAGGCTGGGGGAAGCTGTTTTCATTTTTGAAACAGGCAAACAGTGGCTGCGATAAAAAGCCGCTTGAAATACAGATGAAAAAGCAGAAAAAGCCTTACGTTAAGGTTGAAATGCTGATTGTGACAGAGAAGTATCAGGGGCAGGGCTATATGCGCAAGCTCATGGAGTTTGCCTATAAAATGGCTGAAAAGAATGGCTGCCCCTGCATACTGGATACCGATGCAAAGGGAAAATGCGACCGTTATGTGCATCTCGGCATGAAGCTCGTTCAGACACGAACGGCGGCAGGCTGTATGATATATGATCTGATGTACAGCAAGGAAGGTGTGAACTGATATGAGTATCCCTGTTATTCTCGTTGAAATGGCTGTATTTTCCGTACTGTTCACGATCATGTGCTTCAAAACCACAGGCGGAAATAATACTGTGCAGGTCGAAAACTATCCGCCCGATATACAAGAGGAATACTTCAAAACGCATGAACGGATACCGACTGCGCCGCTCTCAAAAAGAGTGATCGTTACAAAGTCAATCGCACTTCTTTGTTTTGCTGTGATACTTGTTATCATGGCGCTGCTTGCCGGAGCAAAGTCTTTTACACAAGGCTTTCTGTTTGCATTCGGCATGATGGCGTGGATCGGGGCTTATGATACATTCTTTATTGACTGGGTGCTTTTCGCCAATATGAAGCGGTTTCGGCTTGAAGGAACGGAACACATGGACAAAGCGTATCATCAGAAATGGTTTCATCTGAAAGGGATGCTGTTTCCGGGATTGGTGTTTGCTCTGATTCCGGCTGCGATTGTCGGTTTGATCGTGATGCTGATGCAAAAATAATCTCTGACAGGATGAAGATTTATGATTTTTCTGCAATTATGCTTATACTGCCTGTTATTCACAGCAATGGTCAGATATTCTGTCAGAGGCGGAGCGATAAACGGACTGTATTTCTATCCGAAAGCGGTGCAGGAACGGGCATATGAGATCGGCCTGACTGACAGGGAGACTGTGAAAAAGCAGTGCAAACGCTTTATGACGCTGTTCTATATCGTAATGCTGTCTGCACTGGTTCTTATCATTGCCGTGTGGAATCGTGTCACTGATTTCAAGAATGCCTATTTACAGGCACTTCTGTTTCTGGAGGTCATGAATATCTATGATGGTGTTGTGATTGACAAGCTGTGGGTAGGACACAGCAAATTCTGGATTCTGAAAGGTACGGAGGATATTCCTTTCGTGCAGACATGGGCGCAGGTAGTGAAAAAGCGTTCCTTCCTTGCCCTGATTTGGGTAGTCGGCACGCTGATCGTTGCAGGACTTGCGGTGCTGGTTTCAACAATGATAAATTGGCAGCGGTGATTGGACTTGCTACCGGAAAGGATGATTTATTATGAAAATACTGGTTTACGGCTGCGGCGTGATTGGTTCACTTTTGGTTCATACGCTTTGCAGAGCAGGCAATGATGTAACGGTCGTTTCCAAAGGCGCATGGGGCGATGTATTGCAGAAAAACGGGCTGCGTATTCATCATCAGCTACAGCATAAGGATACTGTCGATCATCCCAACGTTGCAAAAGAATTGCCCGATGACTACTTTGACCTTGTATTCTCGGTCATGCAGGGCTGTCAGCAGAGAAATGTTCTCTTAGAGTTAGCGGAAGTTAATGCATCTGTTGTGATTCTGGTCGGCAACAATCCCGAAGCTGCTGATATGGAGGGTGAAATACTTGCACTGTCTGACACACCCAAAACCGTTTTGTTCGGCTTTCAGGGAACGGCAGGTGTCCGCAGTGCCGGAAGCGTAAATTGCCTTCACGTCGGCGCCGGCTCTATGACAATCGGCGGATTACATCGTGCATTGACTGCAAATGAACAGCAAACACTGCTTGAAGCATTCGGAGATACCGGCTATCGGCTGACCTTTGAAGATGATATGGAAGGCTGGCTGCACTGTCACGCTGCGTTCATCCTGCCGATCGTTTATCTCAGCTATCATTATGGTTGTGATCTGCGGAAAGCGAACGGAAAAGACATTGCATCTATGATGAAAGCCGCAGAAGAAGCATACGACCTGATTGCTGCCTGCGGAATTGAGATCCGTCCGAAGGGTGATGCGGATTATTTCAGAAGCAAGCCGAAACTGGCTGTTCTGACAGCAATCATGTATATCATGAGCAAAACAAAGCTCGGTGAGCTGGCTGCGACCGACCATTGCCGGAATGCAGTCACGGAAATGGAATGGCTCGATACAGCGTTTGAAATGCTGCGGCAGGCGCAGCCCGAACAAAGAATGCCGGAATGGGATAAGCTGCGGAATGCGATGCCGTCATGGGATGAAATTCATTGAATCTACGATCACGGAACAAAGATCACCGTATGTGATCCGTCAGCAAGGCGTAGAAAGATTGCAGCGGGATTGGCGCTTGCAGGCGGGTTATTCACTGCGGTCTGCATCTATAAAAAGCGAAAGAAGAATGATCTATGACATACAACAACATCGGAATCGACAATACCCTTGACTGGCCCCGTATCCGCAAGCTGTTTATCATCGGGCTGATCGGCGGCTGTATGACCTTCTGCGGGGACTGGCTCCTCGGATACGGTGTATATGATGAAAGTCTGTCAGGACTTGAAAAGAAGCTGTCACAATATCTTGTCTTATCGGATGGAACATTGTTCTGGTCAGCTTTTCTCGGACTGATCGGCATTTCACTGGAGGGGCTTTGCTATTTTGGTATATACAGACTGATTGCAAGCGGTAGTATGAAACACGCCCATATATTCCGCAGCGGCGTGTTCGGGTATATGCTGTTTGCAGCCTGCGGCGTTCATGTGCCATGCCTTTCGACTGTGTTTTTCTATAACCATATGATGCTTGAAGCGCCGGATACTGCGTATGATCTGACAGTGAAATTCGGCTTGTATTTTCTTCTGCCTGCGCTGATACTGTTCCTGGTATTCTTCTCTGTCATGAGCGCTGCACAGATCGATGCATTCGCCAAAAGAATGACGCCCTATCCGAAATGGTGCTGGATATTCTCAATGCCCGTCGGTATGGCGGCAGCGATGCTGTTGAAATTCGCCGGCAATCACGCTGTTGTAAACGGTCTGACCGCCGCATGGATCAGTATCGGAAATATCTGGATGTTCGGCGGCTTGCTGCTGACAATGAGATTTGCGCAGAGGAAAAAATGATGAAAGATAAAACAAGAAAATACGCAAAAATGTTCTCTAAGGCAATGAAAAAGCTCGGCAGGAGTGATTATAAAAGACTTGAGCACGTTTTTTATCAGCGTTACAATGCACACCTGAATTCAGAAATGTATCAGAAGTATCGAAAGAACTATCCTTCCATCGGAACGGATAAGGTCTACTTGGGAATTACATTTGCACAGATCATGCTGAAGCTCGGCTATTCAATGGACGAAGCAATAGAAGCGTGGGGAACGTATATCATGGCTGATAAGTTGCGTATGGTAGAAGGGATTATCCGGCTTACCGATTTTTTTGGAAAAGGATATCGTCTTTGCGGAAACTGGCTGGACAAGGACAAAAAGACGCGGGATCAGGACGGATCAGTCCTCTATGAATCCTATCACTATAATGACCGTGAGCTGGAATACAAGATACATACCTGTGCCTATGTCAAGCTGTTTGAGCATTATCATATCCGGAAATTCTGCAAGGCATTCTGCAATAATGACCTGTGTATGTGCGTGCTGCACAGGAGTGCAAAATTCATTCGATATTCCGACAAGGTTGACGGCGATTACTGTCACGACAAACTGATCAATCTGTCACGTTAGGGGGCTATTTTATGAAATTCGATCAACATGATAAGGTGGTAACAGCACCTGATGCGCTGAACAGTCCGCTGTACAGGCTGACAAAAGCAGCCGTGAAGGCTGCAAAGATACGGAACAGCCTTATCGGTACAAAGGAAGAAGTTCTTGCAAAAGCGGCGAAAATGAATGCGAAGAACCGTCATTTTATCATGCCGACAGACAACAAGGCTCACTATACCGATCATCTGATACAGGGACAGTATCACTGCATTGAAATTGACATAGAGAAGAAGCGGCGAGATAAAGCGATATTGTTCGTATTCGGTGGCGGCATGATACTTGGCTCGGATAAAGGCGATGTGGGGCTTTCAAGAAAGATCGCTGAAACAACAAATTCCGATGTATGGTTCCCGTATTATCCACTCTGCCACGAACACGATATGCTCGAAAATGTGCAGATGATATTTGAATGCTATGAGAAAATGCTGACATTCTATCAGCCCGAAAACATCGTATTTCTTGGGTTTTCTTCTGGCGGTGCGCTGATACTCGATCTGATAACCTATATCAACGAGCTGAATGACAGCGGCATCAATATCCCGATGCCGGGTTTGCTGATTCCCATATCGCCCGGAAGTGTTCCCGTAACAGATGCAGAAAAAACAGCAATCAAAGCACTTGACAAGCGAGATATCATGATTCCTGCGGAGTATATGTATACTGCCCGTGAGATCATGTGTCACGGCAGAGATATTCCCGAAAAATACCTTGCGACGGCACACGGCGACTTCCGCAATGCTCCCATGACGCATTTCTATTACGGCAGCGCAGAAACGCTGTACGCCTTTGCTCCCAGCTATGCAGAGAGCTACCGGAATGCAGGGGCAAAGTGTATTATTCATGTGGGGAAGGGAATGCATCACTGCTATGCGCTGCAATACTTTATACCCGGCTGTAAGCCTGCGTTTGACGAGATAATGAGGCTGATTTGCAGATACTTCAAGAAAGGAACTATATCATGAGTTTTACAGATAATTTCGGAAATCCCAAAGGACTTCTCGGACGTATGATGCTTACAACAATGGATAAAGAGCATTTGCCAATGGCACAATGGGCGTTAAAGCAGATAAAGATACCCGATAATGGAAAAGTTGCGGATATCGGCTGCGGCGGAGGCTATAACATAAGGCGTATGCTTGAAATGAGTTCAAAAGCTAAATTTATCGGACTTGATATATCCGATGAGAGTGTTAAAAAGGCTGAAAAGGTTAATAAAGCTGAGATCGGCAAACGAGTGAAGATCATCAAAGGCAATGCTGAAAAACTGCCGTTCAAAGAAAACAGTATCGATCTGATAACTGCATTCGAGACAGTTTTTTTCTGGAAAAAGCCGGAAAAAGGATTCAAGGAAGTACACCGTACTCTTGTAAAGGGCGGCTGCTTTGCGGTTATCAACAATTATGGTGATCCCAATGTGGATTGGGAAAAGAAAGTACCGTGTATGAAGAGATATACGGCAGAACAGATAGCCGAAATGCTTAAAAAAGTAGGATTTGCCGACATATCTGTTAATAAAAAGGATAATCTGTTTTTAGTCATGGGATACAAAAAATAAAGGAGTGTAGTCAATGAGTGCAAATTATAAAAACTGGGTACCTAACGGAATGATAACTGCGCTTACTGCCGGAACTGCGATACTCGGTGCAGGAACGGCAGCATTAATGTTTACAAAAATAGATCCGAAAATGAAAAAAGCTCTCGTCGCAACAGCAGGTGCAGGTACGCTTGTATGCGGTGCAATTACGGCTTGGAGCATCTATGCTCACAGCAAATTCTCTTATGACGGCAAACGTCAGCTTTCAAAAGAGATAGTTGAGGGCACTGCTGCATACATCACTCTTCCCGAAGGTGGAATAGGTCTTGATGTAGGCTGCGGAAGCGGTGCGCTGACTATCGCTTGTGCAAAGCGCAATCCACATGGGCGTATGATTGGTATTGACCGCTGGGGAATGGAGTATGCTTCATTCAGTCAGCAGCTCTGCGAGGATAACTCCGATGCAGAGGGCGTTAATAATACCGAGTTTCATCAAGGCGATGCCTGCAAGCTGGATTACCCCGATGAGTATTTCGACGCAGTTACAAGCAACTATGTTTATCATAACATTGCAGGTGTGAATAAACAGGAGCTTTTGCGAGAAACATTGCGTGTACTGAAAAAAGGCGGTACATTTGCTATCCATGATATTATGTCAAAGGGGCGGTACGGCGATATGCAGCAGTTTATCAGTGAGCTGTATGATGAAGGCTATGAGGTCGCAGAGCTTATCGACACAACAGACGGTATGTTTATGACAAAGGGCGAAGCTAAAGTTCTTGGTCTCAGCGGTTCGTCACTTCTGGTCGGAAAGAAATAAATTATGATAATGAATGCGTTGATATGCGGTCTGATATGGTCGGTCATGTGGAGCGTCTATGTATTTCTGATACTGAAATGCTATCCGTTTTCCATGCTTCATGATTATCCAAAGGATATTCAGGCTGCGGCAGCAATAGATAAACCTACAAAAGAACAGGAAAAAGCAGCCAAACGGTTCGGTGCAGTCGGCGGTCTTATTATACTTGGTACTCTGCTTGCATTCGGATCGCTGCACTTCCACAACGAACAGGTCTCTTTCCTACAGGTATTTGAATATCTGTTTATAGTCGCTATGACATGGAATGTTGTTGATCTGCTAGTTATGGACTGGCTTATCGTATGCACAATCACGCCGAAATGGGTAGTAATAAGAGGAACAGAAGACTGCAAGGGATATAAGGACTATCTCTTTCACTTCAAGGGATTTCTCATAGGCTGTGTATATACCACTATCATGGCTGTGCTGTTTTCGGGGATAGACTATGTGATACTTTGTTTTTTGATATGGAGATAATATGATATGATGAAGAAAAAAGAACATTTACCGTTATTCGGCGTCGGACCGATCTATGTATACATCGTTGCAATGTTGACACTTCTTGCTTTTTTATGCAGAAACCTGTCCGTATTTGAAGCAGGAAAAATTACGAGCATCAGATCCTTACTTATCATTTTAGGAAGCGTTCTTATCGTGCTCGGAGCAGTCATGTGGATCATGGCAGTGATCGTGTCAAAGGTTGATGATAATATCAAGAAGAATCAGCTTGTAACAACAGGGATATATGCTTGGGTACGCAACCCGATATACTCTGCTTGTATGTTTGCCTGCACAGGCTTTATTCTGATGATCGGAAATGCGTTCTTCTTTGTCCTGCCTTTTGTATACTGGCTTTTCATGACGGTTCTGATGAAGCAAACGGAAGAAAAATGGCTGCGTGAGCTTTACGGTCAGGAATATAAGGATTACTGCAAGCGTGTCAATCGCTGTATTCCGTTTAAGAGAGGATAAATAATGCTGAAACTATGTTTGCTGACCGCATTTATCGGTCATTTGATGTGCTGGTACTGCGACTGCCTTATCACATATACGCCTGACGGCAGGTTTTCAGCCAAAATGCTGAATGATAATGAACAGCTTTCTGAGTTATTCAAGGATATGTCGCTGAAAAGACCGATGCGTTCTATTATGCTTGGCGTTTTTGCACTTATCATGTCATTCTGCGGATTTCTTGCTCTGAGTGAGTGGATGCGGCAGTTTTCAAATGTTTATGCTGTTATTATGCTGATTGGCGCTGTCTTGTTTACGACTTGTGTGATACCGCATCATGTGATATGCGGTCTGGTGGAATGGCTTTATATTAAGCTCGGACGAACCGATGATGCAAGAAAAGCCGTACTTGATTTTTTCATGAAAACATCGGCAACAATGATCGTATGCTATACCGGACTGCTTATCTTTTCGGTCACATTCTTTACAGCCGTTATTACAGGAACTACGACTTTGCCAAAATGGGCGTGTATCTTTAATACATTGCCGCTGTTCATTCTTTTATCACCGTTCAAATTAGCAGGCAGCGGAAATATTGCAAATGCCCTGATGTTTCTTGCACTTGCGGTACTGATATAAAAGGAGATTTCAATATGGACAGAGTTATCGGAATTATCGGTATCATAAGCGGCTTCATGTGTGCGCTTGCAGATACACCGCTTGCCTATTTTTACGATGAAAATAATCAAAAGATCGGTCAGCGCAGGGATATTCAGACAGGCTGGCAGACCGCATCATCAAAGAGATTTTATCTGTCATTTCTGCTTTCTTTTCTTGGTCAGCCCGGCTGTTATCTTGTTATGTGGCGGCTTGCTGAAATGATCGGGAAGGAAAATGATACAATGTGCAGCATCCTGAAAATATGCACATTTCTCGGATGCTATACAGGTCTTATCACACACGCCGTTTTCTGTATCAAGCCGCTTGTATACAAGCATATTTATCAGGAGGCATCCTTAAAAACATCAGAAACCGCACTGCATGAAACAGACAGGCTCACCATTTTACCTGTACTTGTATGCAGCTTTACACTGATCATAATCCCTGCTTTTTTGATCTCTGCGGCAATATGGCAAGGTATCCTGCCTGTATCAAGGCTGTGGATCATATTCAATCCCATATTCCTGATGATAGCCATGCTTGCGGTCAAAAAAGCATTTCCGAAGCTGCCGCTGATCGGATTTATGGGAACAGGCTTTATCGTTTATTCAGCTTTACTGCTGACAATATCATGAACAAGGAGAGATCCAAATGACTGCAAAAGAATATAAAGACTTATCCGTTAAGGAGTTTACAAAAGCTGCCGAGATATACGAATCAGATCAGGCAGGCATATATAATATGTGTAAGAAAGATTATCCCGACATACTGGCTGAGCTTGAAAAAGAGCCTTTTACCGATCTGCTGGACTGCGGCTGCGGAACAGCTCCCATGCTGACACTTCTGCACGAAAAATATCCCGACAAGCACTACACAGGTATTGACCTGACACCGAAAATGATAGAGGTTGCCAAAAACAAGAGAATGACAAATGTTGAACTTGTGGTTGGTGACTGTGAAAATCTGCCGTTTGCTGAAAATTCTTTTGATGCAGTGATATGCTCTGAAAGCTTTCATCATTACCCGAATCCGCAGGATTTTTTCAATAGTGTTTACCGTGTTCTTCGACCTAATGGCAGATTTATTCTGCGTGATATTACAGTTGAGCCGTCAGTTAAACGCTGGCTGTTTAATCACATCGGTGTAAAGCTCGTGAACCTGACAGGCAAGGGCGATGTTCGGATATACGGCAGAGATGATATCAAAAAGCTGTGTGACAATGCAGGACTTCATTTGGAGTTATTTGAAAAGAGAACGTCTTATCGGCTGCACGCCGTTATCAGAAAAAGCAGGGCTTGAAAGCGAGGACATATACTATGCTTTTAACGATTTTTCTTGCGATCGTGTTCTGTGCTGCTATCACGATCATGCTTTTATCAGCTGTAGCATTTGTTCAGAAGAAAGAGTTTTTCTCGTCTGCACCAAAGGAAGCACAGGAAGCGCTTCTGCCGAGAGAACATGAATTATTCTACGGTGCGAGAGCAATAGGCTGGACGCTGATGATATTCAGCATACTGATGATAGCAGGCGTAGGCGTAATATCAATTTGGGACGGTTTCAGAAGTGACTTTACGTTTTTACAGTTCTTCCTGCGCTTTGTTTCCATATTCACCATTTACAAATTATACGACATGATCTGCTTTGATTATTATCTTCTGATGAAATTTCAGTTCTTTCAGTTTTATTATCCGGAAGTCAAAAGCGTATATTCGGGGAGAAAATATGGATATAACATCAAAAGCCAGCTTTTGAAACTGTTTGTCATTTTTCCTGCCGCATCTGCGCTTGCGGCGTGGATATGTACATTGTTTCAATAACACTTATAAAGAAGGGAACGAAATATGTATTTAGTTTTTTCGATATTAGGACTGCTCGGCGGTTTGCTCTGCTGTGTGGGAGATGTTCTGTTCGACCTGAAAGGCAAAGGAAATGAAAAACTTGGCACTTCTAAGAATATTGACAGTAACTGGCTGAAAATGGCTGATTGGAGGTTCGGACTGTCTATTGCACTTGCTCTGATTGGTGACGCCTTTGTCGGACTTGGTTTTTATTCTATCGGAATGCAGATCGCTGAAACACATTCTATACTCGGTTATCTGACACTCGGATGCGGATATTTCGGTTCAATCGCAGGCATTTTTATTCATTCCTTTGTCTGCATACAGGCACTTATCTACAAAGGAGCAATGATACACGGCGACCTGCAGATAGCAGATGATATACTTGAAAAACTGTACAAGCAGATCACGCCTACATTTTTCGCAGGATATATCACGCTGATGATACCGACAGTCACGGTCATAATAGCGATCCTCAACGGAGCACTTGATGTTCCGAAAATTTGTGTACTGCTGAATCCGATTGTTTTTCTGATCTTTGGAGTGACCTGCCGAAAAATTGATCCAGTGAAATTTCAGGATCTGCCCGGAATTATCATGCCGAGTTTTGGCCTTGCCATGTTCGGACTGATCGGAATTCTGAATCTAACATGATAAAGGAGTAAAACAAATGGAAAAATATGATATATCTCAGATAATTGAGTTCAAAACAGGTACATACCAACTGAACAGCGATGCGAATTTCAATTTTCAGCTCAACCGTGTTATTATGTGGGACGGCGGAGATGCTGACGAGGTTGCCGCTGTATCGCAAAACATAAAGACAAGCTCTGATTGGGTAAGTGCAATGGAACAGCTTGCCGAAAAAGCACACGCAGAGGGCAGAACTGCCAACGAGATCGCATATCTTCGTATGTCGGAGTTTTTCATATATGATACCGATCCGAAGAAAAAGCAGCGTTACACCGAAGCCTGTGAACTGTTTTATGATTATTACAGCGACTATTTCGACAAAGGTATCGTAGAGCAGCATAAAGTGCCGTACTGCGGCGGTCATCTGCCTGTTATGGTGACAAAAGCAAAGGGTGAAAGAAAAGGTGCACTGCTGCTTCACGGCGGAAACGACAGCTATTTTGAGGAACTTTTCTTTCCTATGCTGTATCTTGCAGAGAACGGTTTTGACGTGTATCTGTATGAAGGACCGGGACAGGGCGGCGTTCTACGCTTGCAGGAAATGAAGTTCACGCATAAATGGGAGAAGCCGACAAAAGCTGTGCTGAATTATTTCAAGCTGAATGATGTGACGATAGTCGGCGCCTCACTCGGCGGATACCTTGCTCCCCGTGCAGCAGCATTTGACAAGCGTATCAAGCGAGTTGTCGGCTGGTCGATATTCCCTGATTTCTTTGATGTTATAATATGCGATCACCCTAAGCCCATGCGGAAAACCATAGACTCTATGTTCCGTATGGGACTTGATGCACCGCTGAATAAACTGTATACGAAGATGATGGAAAAGGAAGAAATCATAAAGTGGAATCTTCTGCACGGAATGTACGCTTATGATGCAAAAACGCCTTGCGAGTATGTTAAGAAGATACGTAAATTCACGCTGAAAGACATCGCTGACAAAATAGATCAGGACGTACTTATCATCGGTGCGAACAAGGATCATTTTATCATGCCGTATCTGTTCCATGAGGAATATGATATGCTTCAAAATGCTCGTTCCTTAACATTAAGACTGCTGACGGACAAGCAGAATGCAGGCGCACACTGCAATGTCGGCAACTCAAAGCTGGTACTGGATTCTATCATCAAATGGGTAGAGTGCTGCACTGAATAATTTTTAAGGAGAATGATGAATATGGGACTCATGAAGAACTTTTTTAGTCAGACCAGAAAACCCGAAGGTACACTTGGTAAGATGATGCTTTCGGGTATGAATTCGGGACACGCAAAACTTGCCGATTGGGGATTTGAGCATCTGCCGAAGCTGTCACCGAAACAGGCTGCCGATCTCGGCTGCGGTGCAGGCAGAAATGCAGGTGAACTACTGAAAAAATATCCGCAGGCAGTTGTCACAGCAATGGATTACTCAGCACTTTCCATTCAGAAGGCAAAGGGATACAATCAGGCTATGATAGACGCAGGCAGGTGCAGGGTCATACAAGGCGATGTATCGAAACTGCTCCTTGAAGCTGACAGCTTCGAGCTTGTGACTGCTTTTGAAACGATCTATTTCTGGCCGGGGCTTGAAAAGTGCTTTTCGCAGGTAGCTAAAATTCTGAAAGACGGCGGATACTTTATGATATGCAATGAGTCCGACGGTACAGATAAAACGAGCAAGAAATTTGAATCAATCATTGACGGTATGCGATGCTATACGCCTGCTGAGATCACGGCTGCACTGAAAGCAGCAGGTTTTTCAGAGGTGACTTCTGACCATCACCCGTCAAAGCCGTGGATAACAGTTATTGCAAGAAAGTAAAACCGGTGTATATTAACAATGACATCATTTTTGACGCTTTTTTAAACATGGGGATGTGACATAATGCAGAATAATCGAATAATAAAGCTATTGGATATCTTATTGAAAGAAACAGACGATGAGCATAAGCTGACTACAAATCAGCTTATCAATAAACTCGCAGAAGAAGGCGTATCTGTTCACAGAAATACTATATCAAGCGATATAGAGATCCTAAAAGAAGCCGGATATGATATAATTTGCGAAAAGAGCACACAAAATCTTTATTATATCGGTAAACGTGACTTTGATAATGCAGAGATAAAAATGCTTTGCGACGCTGTAAATGCAGCACACTTTATAACCGAAAAGCAGACATCTCAGCTTATTAGTAAGCTTTTGAGAAATGTCAGTACATACACGGCTGATAAGATACGTTCTATGATACAAGCTCCTTCATGTGTGAAGGTTACTGAATCAAGTATTTATAATGTCGATTTGATAAATCAAGCTATATCTCAAAAGAAAGCAATAACCTTTCAATATTATGAATATAACGAGCAAAGGGAAAAAGTTCTCAAGCACAACGGACATATTTACACTGTCAGTCCTTATGCAGCGGTGTGGCATGAGGACAGGTACTATATGATCGGATATAGTGTAAAACACGAAGATATAGCCAATTTCAGGATCGACAGAATGACTAATGTATCAGTATCAGATAAAAGCAAATATGTCTGTCAAAGAGATTTTGATCTGAAAGAATACTTACAAGCTAAGATAAAAGTATTCAAAGGAGTACGAACTGAGGTGTGCCTGAAATGTAGAAGTAAGCACATGAAAGCACTCCTTGACTATTTCGGACATGGAATAAAAACAACAAATGCTGAAAAAGGATACTTTAATGCTGTAGTTGAGATAGAGCTAAGTCCGACATTTTATGCATGGGCCTTCCAGTTCGGCGGCGATATAATTATACAGTCTCCACGGAACGCAGTTGACGAATTTATAAAAATAGCGAATACACTGATTCAGATACATACCAATTTATGAAAAAATCCGCCTGCATGAATTGCAGGCGGATTCAGTTTATCCTGAAAAGTGCTGAATAGACTTTAAAGCTTCCAGCTCACAGCCTTTTTTCTGTCTTCGACAAATGTTCGGTAAATGCCTTTCTGCTGCATAAGCTGTTCGTGCCTGCCCTGCTGGACTATCCTGCCGTCATCAATAACTACGATCTGATCTGCGTGCTCGACGGTTTTTAGTCGGTGTGCGATCATTATTATCGTTTTTTCTCTGGTCAGCTCCTCGATAGCCTTTGTAAGCTCTGCTTCGTTTTCGGGATCAACATTGGCTGTTGCTTCGTCGAGGATAATGACAGGAGAGTCCTTCATTATGGCTCTTGCAATGGATATACGCTGCTTTTCACCGCCCGAAAGACTTGCTCCGCCCTCGCCGATAACGGTATCATAGCCGTCAGGGAGCTCCATTATAAAGTCGTGGCACCGAGCTTTTTTCGCAGCTTCAATGACCTTTTCCATAGGTGCGTCAGGCTCGCCGAAGCGGATATTGTTCGCAATTGTATCCTCGAACAGATACACCCTCTGGAACACGAAGCTGAAATTATTCATCAGACTGTCGAAGCTGTACTCCTTGACATTATGACCGCCGAGCAGCACCTCGCCGCTTTTTACGTCCCAGAAGCGTGCCATAAGATTGGTGAGAGTTGTCTTTCCGCCGCCTGACGGACCAACAATGGCGGTAGTAGTTCTTTCGGGTATATTCAGATCAACGCCGTTGATTATAGTTCTGTTTTCGTATGCAAATGTGATATTTTTCAGCTCTATATCGTGATTTGCAGGCGATATCTCCTCACCCTCGATATCCATTTCGGGAATTGAAAGTATCTCACTTGCCTGATCAACGCAAACTCCCACACTGCGGATAAGTGCGGAAAAACCTGCCATAACATCGAGGCTTTCATAGATCATAAAGGAGCTTATCATCATCATTATGCAGTAAAGGAGCGACATGCTGCCGTTTATGTAGAAATTCGCAGACACAGCGCACATAAGAATGCCTGTCAGCTTTGTTGTGATTTCCTGCAGGGTAATATATGGGATAACATCGAATTCAAGGTGAGTGTCTCCGTACTGCTTTGCCTTGATGGCTTTTTCCAGCTTCTTTGCACGGCTGCTTGTAAGGTTGTAATTCTTTACCTCTGCGATGCCCTGTATGAACTCAATTACCGCAGCTACAAGCTCTCTGTTGGCTTTCTGCTGTCTCGGAGCGCCCTTGCGTGTCTTTCTCTGCATGGCTGCATTTATAAAAGCGTATACGCCGATGCCTGCCGTGAGGAGCAGTCCGATGCGCCAGTCAAAGATAAAAACGAATGCAGTGATAACAAATGTGGTGAGTATGCCCTGAGTAGTCACCATAACAACTCTTGTGGCTATATCCGCAAGGGCTTCCATAGTGTTTGTTGTAACGCTTGTGATGTGACCGAGACTGTTGTCGTTGAAATATCCCATAGGCAGATAACGCATATGCTCGGCTATTTCAATACGCTTGTTGCAGCAGGAATGGTAGCCTGCTTCACATTGGAGCATGGTGGTTTTCAGATTGATTATAAACTGTCCGAGAAGTGATAATCCCAGAATAGCAAGGGCTCCAAATATATATTCATTCTTCATGTCATTGTCAATGATACCTTTGGTTACGACAGCAATAGCCGTTATCCTGAGCGCCGCAAATATAGCCTTTACAACTCCGAGACCGATAGCCTTGTACATTTTATCCCTGTCAGTTTTATTGCAGAAATCGAAAAATCTTTTCAGTGCTGTAAACATTATGCTCCCTCCTTTACTGCTATATGTGCATTCCACATCTGAGTATACAACGGCGAATTTTTGATAAGTTCCTGTTGTGTGCCAGAGGCTTCCACTCTGCCGTCATTTATCAGTATTATCTGATCTGCTGTTGCGATAGTTGACAGCCTGTGTGCGATAACGAGCAGTGTTTTTCCCTGCACCAACTTTGCAACCGACGACTGCACAAGAGCCTCGTTTTCGGGATCGGTGTAGGCAGTTGCTTCGTCAAGGATAATTACGGGAGCATTTTTCAGCATCGCCCTCGCAATGGAGATTCGCTGACGTTCACCGCCCGAGAGATGACCGCCCGCACCGCCTACAACTGTCTGATAGCCTTTTTCGAGCTGCATGATGAAGTCGTGGCAGCCGCACTGCTTTGCAGCATTCATCACATCTTCATCGCTCGCATTGGGATCACCCATACGGATATTATCCATTATGGTCTCGTCAAACAGGTAATTATCCTGTGAAACATAGGCAATATTGCGGTTATACTCATTAAGCGGCAGTTTTCGTATATCAACTCCGCCGAAGGTGATACTTCCGCTGTCAACATCCCAGAATGAGGCGATGAGCTTTGCGATAGTGGACTTTCCCGAGCCAGACGGGCCTACAAGAGCATTGACCGTTCCTTGTTTTATCGCAAGGTTTATGCCATGTAAGATCTCTTTGTCCTTGTAGCCGAAATGCACATCTTTAAGAACGATATCAGTACCGTTGGGCTTTTCCGTAAGAGTATCGGGACGGATAAGCTCCTCACGTTCAAGTATCTCCGTCGCTTCACCGATTATAGTTCCCATCTTCGATACATCGTCCATATATGAAGCGATTGTCGTGATAGGAGCGACCAGTCCTAAAGACAGGATAATGAGCATAAGGAAGTCCGCGCCGCTGATATTGCCGTGCATAAATGAGAGAGCACCGAAGGGCAGCAGTCCCAGCAGAAATGACGGCATAAGCAGCATTGCAAGGTTCTGATATACGTTGCACCGTCTCATCCATTCTACAAAGCAGTCCGCACCTTCCTTTGCAGCAATGACAAACTTGTCGTAAGAGGTCTTAGCCTTGCCGAAAGCCTTGATGACCTCGATTCCGTTGATATACTCAACGGCGGTATCATTCAGAGCCTTTGTCTTGACAACGGTATTTTCATAGCTCGCCTGACTTCCTCTCATCATAAGTGCAAAGAAAAACGCTCCCACAGGCACACACAGCAGCGAAAGCAGCGTAAGCTTTACGCTGATAGTCATCATATAGATTATGAGCACTATGGGAACAAAGGCGTTGGAGAGCACCTCGGGTATAATATGGGCAAGAGTCGTTTCTATGGAGTCAACTCGCTCGCAGATGATATTCTTGTACGTTCCGCTGGACTGAGACAGCACAGAACCCAGCGGTATCTTTGACAGTTTCTCTGTGAGCTGACGGCGTATATTGGCAAGAACTTCAAACGTAGCCGCATGAGAGAGTGTTGTTGAAAGTGCATGACATATACGGCACAGCAGCCAGAATACAGCCATTTTCACAATGCTCGCAGTAAGCAGTCCCATATCCTTTTCAATAACTCCCGAGTGCATTTTCAGCAGCTTATCCACGATATCAGCCATATACACATAGGGCATCAGACCGCAGATGACCTTCATCATCGCAAGCAGGACGCTGAGAATATAATTAGACCTCTTCTGCCCTGCAAATTCTACTACCCAGCTAAGAGCTGTGCGCTTTTTCTGTTGTTTTTCCATGAATTATCCTCCTTAAATATTAGCATTTGCTAACATATATCCAAAATATATTCGGCATTAAATGCCGAATAATCTTTTCCAGCCGGCTGAGAAAAATACATCGAGCGTATCAGCGTAATGCATTGCCTCAGCTTCTGAAAAATCGTGTATCACAGCCTCAAACACCGCAGAAACATTGGCGGTCACAAGCAAATGAAGCTCCATATCGGAAACTTCGTTGATCTTTATCCCCAGCTCCTTGCTCCGTTCAATAAACATTGAAGTCGATTTTTCTTCCATTATCGCAACATCATGGATAAAGCTCTCATACTTCGTTCCGTGTGAACAACATACTATCAGCCTGAACGCACTGAAGTGGGAATAGATGAACTGCATGAACAGAGCAGCATCGCCGCCGTAGTCCTTCCATATCTCGTTGATCCCGACCTTAGGGAGTTGTTCGAGTGATTCTGTCTGCATTTTGTCGAATAATTCCATCAATTCAGTTATTGTAGGCTCAACAAGTGCAGAAAACATATCCTCTTTGTTAACGAAATGTTTGTAGAGGGCTCCTGCTGTTATCCCCGAATTTTCTGCAATTCTTCGCATTGAAGCATTCTCGAAGCCGTGTTCGAGAAATTCGGCTGTTGCAGCTTTGATTATCCTTTGATGTGCGTTGGTTTTGTCTCTCGGCATTATATCACTCCTTCGGTAAACACTGTTTACTTACAATCAGTATTATATATCACATAAATGGATTTGTCAATACCTTTTTGAAAAAGGATCGATTTTTGCTTTTTACCGTTTATTCTTTGAATTAAAAAAACAAATGCTTGTTAAAAAACAAAAATAAATTATTGAGGTGCACAACTGATTGTGCACCTGCTTTTTTTACTATTGACACAGAACATACTTTCTGCTATAATAACTACAACATCAGAAATCTGATGGAGGGGATAAAAATGAATAAGGGGAAAAAATATGATCGTGACGACGATGTTCCCATCGGCGGCTGTTTTGATCACTCAAAATGGTATTGTCCCAACTGTGCAAATCTTAATGTTGGACTGCCTGATAATAAGGGAGCGTATAAGTCTGTATGTCAATGCTGCGGCATTATTATGCGTAGAAAGCGTATAAGCCGTACAAAAGAAGCGATAGAAATAATCATTTCCAATTGATAATAAAACTGAATAAAGCAGCAAGCGGTTTGCGGATAGCAAGGCCCGGCTGAAACAGCGCCTTGATAGTAAGTCCTTGTATTTCAAGCAAACCGAACCCGATAGTTAAAATCCCGACGTCTTACAGACGCTCGCATGGAGGGCATCGGCAGGAATGTTCTTTACCTTAGTGGTAGAGGGCATCCCTGTCGATGTCCTCTTTTTTTATATAATATATTGATTCTTTTCTGCTTAGTTACTCCTAAGAAGAAACCTTATATATTATAAATCAAATATTCAACGCCTGATATGCATTAAGGGCTGCGGATACAAATATGGACTTTTCGTTTTTGAAAAGCATATTTAGTACCCTTTCTTTAGTGCGCCCATTTATCAGGCAGCCTCGGAGTCTGTGTACTATGTATGCAGGCTCCGTTTTTTGTGTCCGCTGAAAGGACACAGAAATGAAAAACAACGTTAAATGGCTGTGCTATACGGCTAAATATCCATGATTTTCCGTGTTGAGTTACATATCAAAATCAACACGGAGGTCAAAATAATGGGATATAATCATGGACTTGAAAAGAAAAAGTTTGACAATGAATGGCAGAAAAATGAAAAGCTCTACCGTGAGCTTGGAATGACAGATGAGCAGATATCTGCTATCTGGGAGTTCGACTATGAGACATTTCTTTCGGACAGGGCTTACCTTGAAAAGAAGCATGATCTGTCTGACTACGAAGATACACTCCAAAGCAGTGATAGCATCATTGACGAGTGCAATATTGAAGAAAACTGGCATGAGTACATAACAGACATTGATAAGAGAAGACAGTTGTCAGAGCTGCGCCCGGAACAAAGACGTGCTTACTATTTATGTAAGGTTTTGGAAATGAAACAGGAAGACGCTTCGTCAATTTTACTGATACCAAGGCGTTCTGTTAGTCGCTGGATTGTTAAAATTGCTGAAATTTTAAAATAGTGGCCAAAAACATCCCTTCCCACCGGCTACTTAGTGAAGGGCAATAAAGCACTTCGCTAAACTTGACAATTGAATAGCAGCGCATAAGTGTGCAGCAAGATCGGTGTGGGCAACAAACCTGCGAGCCGCGGACATCCATACGCCACGACCCCGGAAACGGGCGAGCGATAAATATGAGCATGACGGTGGGAGCGGAGCCACTCCCATTATGGCAATGACAGCCGACTTGCGCGCCCGTCCGCACCAGCGGCTCTGACTCCGTAAGGGCAGAGAGACAAGGATCTGCGTGAACAGTGAGGACTCTGTTCGGCTTATGCGCTCCCCTCCCCGGAGGGCGTCAGAAATGGCGAGAGATTATCCGAGGCCTTTGATTAAGGAAAATGCCGTCGCACAGCGTGACGGTAAAGCACCCCTGCGGAGGTGCGTCTGCATATGAAACGATATATGCGGACAACAATACATGGGGCTGCTGCAAGGCAGTCCCACTTACATAAAGGAGAGATATGATGCTGATACCCAAACGTGGAGATATGTACGTTGCCGATCTGGGACAAGGTATTGGCTCAGAACAGGCAAACGAACGCCCTGTGGTGATAATTCAGAACAACAAGGGCAATCACTATGCCGATACGACGATAATTGTTCCTATCACATCTCAGATGAAAGCTCAGCTACCCAATCATGTGATAATACATTACGGTATTCTCACGAAGTATCAGGGCTGTGTTTTGACAGAGCAGATAAGGACTATATCAGTATTAAGACTGAAAAAGTATATCGGCAGACTAAGTGAAAAGGATATCCGAAGGATAGAGAAAGCACTAAGGATAAGCCTTGATATGGATAACAAGGGGTTGAAATAACTATGAAAATAATGGAATTACCGCTCGATACAGCGGTCAGCAGATTTTTTGATGAAGCAGAACGTAACGGTCTTGAACGCCGTCAGGGACAGGTCGAGATGTCTCAGGAGATAGCACAGGCGATCATGAATAAAAGCTCACTGATAGTTGAAGCTGAGGTCGGAATCGGAAAGTCGATCGCCTATCTTGTGCCGATAGTACAGCAGTTCTTTCGTGACCGCAGACAGGTAGTGATAGCAACGTCAACTATCGCATTGCAGGAGCAGCTCGAACGTGATGTACATAATGTCCTCAAAATGATAGGAGTAAAAGCGAAAGTCGAGGTGGCTAAAGGAATGAAGAATTACATATGTCTCAGGGAAGCGAGAAAGCATCGTAAGGAAAACGAAGAATTTGCCGCTCTCTTTGAACTGGCATTGCGTGGAGTCCAGCGTAAATCAGCACTGAGTGTTACCGACAGAGCATGGGATAAGGTGTGCATAAATTCAGTTGGTCAGAAGTGTGATGACTGTAAATACAGAGGAAGATGCGAGTACCTGCAAATGCGAGAGCGTATCCGCTGTAATGATTCAATTGTTATCTGTAATCAGAATATGCTGGTGTCGCACCTTCTTAACATGGAATCAGGCAGAGGGATATTCAAGGGAAATCTCAGCACTATAGTTGTTGATGAGGCACATAATCTCGAAAGCAAGTTCAGGGACGCTTTCACCAACTCTTTCAGTCAGAGAGAGATCAGCAGAGAGATAATGAAAGTCACAAGCAACAGAAAGAACACTATGTCACGTCTTATAATCGAGACTATAAAAATGGTCGATACTTTCTTCAATTTCCTTAAAAATGACATATCTCAGCAGCAGGCAGCAGCGGACGCTGATATGAAGACCTTTTATTATCGACCGAGTACGGAAATAAAGAAGCTGGTCCTCAAGCTGCGCTCAAATATGAAAGAGATAGAAATGAGGACAAACCGAAGGCTGCATAGCCTGCAAACACTGAGAGACTCAGAAAGCAATGCCAACCTTGTATGGCTGTCCAACGAGCACGGTGTTCGCATAAATGTGTGCAGGAAAGATATACGCAGAGATATAGGTAGACTGCTGTTTTCAAGTTCAAGGAGCACGATACTGACTTCGGCAACATTAACATCTCAGAATTCAGGAACACTCAAAGACAGATATGGTTACTTCATGGATAGTCTCGGCTGTCCTGATGATATATGTATTACCGAACCCAAGAAGTCACCTTACAACTACGATGAGCATTCTATGATGTATGTGTCCAATAAGCTGCCTTGTCCGAAAAGGTATAACCGCAATCGTTACCGCCAGGAAGCCATTGCCGAGATAGTCAGACTGCTGAAGATAACACATGGAAAAACGCTTATTCTCTTTACAGCAAAGGACGACAGAGACTATGTCTTTGGACAGCTGACAAGTGCAGGGTTGCCGTATAAGATAATGATACAGAGCAGCGACTCGTCTCAGGAACAAAGGCTTGAAAACTTCCGTAAAAATGTGGATTCGGTCATACTTGGCACCGGAACATATTGGGAAGGAATAAACGTCGAGGGCGAGAGTTTATCACAGGTGATAATATTCAAACTGCCGTTTCCCGTACCCGAGCCGATCATGGAGTATAAGATGTCAAAGGCAGAGTGTCCGCTTCTGGAAGTTGCAGTTCCCGAAATGGTGATAAAGCTGAAACAAGGTGCAGGGCGGCTCATCAGAAATGCCGGCGACAAGGGTATCGTTTCAATACTTGACCCAAGAGCAAGCAGCAGAATAAAAACAGCGTATAGGGAGGATGTGCTGTCGTCACTGCCTGAAAATAATACAACTGAAAACATAACGGAGCTTAAAAGGTTCTGGAGAAAGATAAGGGAGGAAAACAAAAATGAATAATAACAGACCCGGACTTGCAGATTATATGCTGGCAGTTATGGACCAGATCATAGGTAGTGCTGCCATAGAAAAGGAAATATCCGAGACTGAGAAGGTAAGGATCCGTGAGATCAACGAAGTTACTGTTACTGAAAGGTACATGACTATTCGTGAATGGGAGGTGAACGCATGATACAGTTTATCGCAGGCGCAATGTTCGGCGGAACTGTGGGAGTTCTTGCTATGTGCTTCTGCATAGCAGCGAGCAAAGCTGATAATGAAGAAGCTCCACTCAAATGAGTGGAGCTTATCATACATATTGTATGGAATAATATTAAGAAAGACTATATTTTGTAGCAGAAGCATTGCCGCTTTTAACGATATACCCTTTTTCTACTAATCGGGTAAGTGTGCTGATCGCAGTTGTTTGCGAGCATTTTGTAAGCTCTTGTACTACAGGTCGTGTGATATATGCATTATCTTTAAGATAATCAATAATGGCTTTCTCTCTTTCAGATAGGTTGGCAGACTCTTTTGAGGAACGAACAGTACAATAATTGAAGTTCGGCAAGGTTATCTTGAAAGCATTGTCTGTGATCTCTACAGTGGGCTTCACATCGGATTCAGAGTAGCATTCGTTAATCTTAGGCAGACCAGTTCCGTATGCTTCAATAAGATGAAGCCGATAAAAGACTTCTGCAAGATTTTTATTCCGAGGTACTGAAATACCAAGCATTATATCATTGGCTGAAATTCCCTTGGGAAGTCCTCCTATGGTCACAAATTCCATACGATCGTCAAAAATGCTTATTAGTGTACTTGCAGAGTAACTGTATTCCCTGTGAACTATTGAATTAAGCAATGCTTCTCTGATGGCTTCAATAGGATAGTCATATATATCTATTCTGCGAAGTCCTTCAAATTCTGAGCGAATATGATTGAATTGACCGATATAGCTATATGTTTCCTCAAGCTGCTTGAAAAGGGAGCCTGAGAATTCTCGGCGATCCTTGAAATTGGTCTTGACAGAACCTTCAAATACGGCGAATTTTATTGTATGTTCACATTGATCTGATAGCAGCAGTGCCAGATTAGAATAAGTTCCGTCTTCTGAAATAAGGTGAAGTGTTCTTTTTTGCTCAGTACCAAAAGGTAATGACCTTTCTGCAAAATACTTATCAGCAGTATTGAACGTCAGTTCTTGAGTAAGCGAACGCTCTGTCTCATAATTATCGCCGGCTGTTTCACGGATAAGATTTAAAATCCTTTCTTCAGATGCAGGAACATTTGCTGAACCTTGACGTATATATATGCCTTCAGGACGTACACCTTTGCCTGCAAGGTAATAAGGTCTTGCGGTACCGCGCTGTACACTTATCTTAACTATATTCTTTCCATCCATGACTACGACTTTTATATCAGTAAACATCGTAACATCTGGACGAATCGAATCATGGAGAGAGCTGCTGAGCTTTAATTGACAATCATCGGTATCTTCAACTCCGACTGGAGTGCCGTCGTTGTCAATGCCAATGAATATGCTTCCGCCGTTTGTGTTTGCAAAAGCAATGACGCTCTTTTTGATATCATCAACATATTCACGCTTGAACTCGGTAATTTCGTTTTCTATCATCTTATGCCTCCTATTCAACCGTTATCTAACGGTTATCCAACGGTTATCTAACAATCTAACGGTATATAACAAATTATAACTGATAGATATGGTTTTGTCAAGTAAAAGAAGTCGAAAAAAACAAATCAGCGGTTTGCACAAATGTGAACCGCCGCATTTGTTCCCTTTGATGATACCAATTCCGAGCGGAGTGTGGTATCCTTGTGTGTTGAAAGGAGGCTAAGTATGGCTAATGTTACATATTTTGCTCCGGTAAAAAAGGGAGGAAGATAAAAATGAATAACAACAAACCCGGACTTGCAGATTATATGCTGGCAGTAATGGACCAGATACTTGGTTCTGCTGCTGTCGAGAAGGAGGTGTCCGAAACCGAGAAGGTCAGAATTCGTGAGATCAACGAAGTTACTGTTACTGAAAGGTACATGACTATCCGTGAATGGGAGGTGAACGCATGATACACTTCATCGCAGGAGCAATGTTCGGCGTAACTGTGGGAGTTCTTGCTATGTGCTTCTGTATAGCGGCGAGCAGAGCTGATAATGAAGAAGCTCCACTCAAATGAGTGGAGCTTAATACATATATGTTGGATAACTTATTAAATTGTTTGAATTATTATAAGTATCAAAAGAATCTCAGAAGTTGTAGATACTTCTTGTCTTCTTTTTTAGATATTCGCTCACCATAAAGCTTGAAACGATTATTATCATTCTGATAGAAGCTCAATAGATTTTCGTTATCTTCACATTCAAGAAATACAGCACCGCCACCTATTAGGTGCTGAGCTTCAGCAAGTATGCTAAAAACATCGTCCATGAGATGATCACCAGATACTGTTGTTCCGTCTGCAACTGCGAAATTCTTTCCGAACTGAGCTATAAGGAAAGCTGATACATCAAAACAATTAATCGATTCGTCAAGTTTAGCGTGCATAGACAACTTCTTCTGGCTTGTTTTACTTAACATCTCTATGGGGATAAGCGATGATTTGTGAGTGAGCGTAAAATAGCCTACAAGCTGTAGGAATTCATCAAAAACGAGGTATGTAATGGACATTTTTCGTTTTGCGAATTCAATAGCGTTTTTCAGTAGAAAATCCTCAATTTCTTGATTTTTGAGACAGGAAAAATCGGAGAGAATGCTTTTAACTTCATCCTCTCCGACGGTGTCCAGCAAGTCTAATATATTAATATCAGAATGGTTATTTATTGTTTTTCTTCCTTTGTGCGAGAAGTTCTAAGATCTTATCTCTGTCCGTTATGTGTGACGGAGCAGGCGATGTAGGTACTCGCGTCGGCTCTTTTGCAGACTGGTCAAGTGCTTCTGCAAAAGCTTCGGCTGTTTTTCTGTCCTTGATATTGAAACTTGCGAAGATACTTGATGTTGCCATAGCAGCACCTCCTTAAAGAATTGGGATTCTTTCCCTATATATATTATATGCTATTTTAAAAAGAAATGCAAGAACTCTTCATTTAATTATCTCCAGTTTACGTCTTAGTTCTTCCATAACCTCAAGGTTTTTCTTTTGAATAGTAAGAGTATCCGGACGAGGAGCATGCATTATTTCGTTAATGATCTGTCGACCAAGTTCTGGCGGAAGATCAGTCATAGATGGTTTCCCATATCTTGTATTTTGTGCCATATAATAACCTCCTCAATAAGATCGGCAATGTTTTGCCTATACATTATTATACCATAAATAAACCAATAAAACAAGAGTTTGAGTGCCAAACGTTTTATTTCTCATAAATAACAATACCGGTTGCTTTTATCTCATTTTCTATATCTGAATCACTAATAACCTGTGAAATATCAAGAAGATCTACGTCTTTGCCAAGTGCATTGACAACATCTTCAAGCAGGCCAAAGAACGCAAGCCCCTTTAAGCCGCTGTCAACAAGGAGGTCGATATCACTTTTGTCTTTAGCTGATCCCTTGGCATATGAACCGAAAAGAATAGCTTTGCGAATATTGTACTCCCGAAAGACAGGTACAAGAATATCTTGTATCTGCGAAACAGTGTAAGTATTATTCATAATAACGCCTCCAATCTGTTTTTTCTAATAAAAGTATAGCATTGGAAGCGGTAAAAATCAAGAGGCTTGGAAGAATGGCGGTTTGCACAAATGTGAACCGCCGCATTTATTGACATTGGTGATACCATTTCCGAGCGGAGTGTGGTATTCTTGTGTGTTGAAAGGAGGCTCAGTATGGCTAATGTTACATATATTGCTCCGGTAAAAGCCGAGAGTACGATACACAAAATACGCTGTGCGGCTTATTGCCGAGTATCTTCAAGCAGCGAGGACCAACTGCACTCCTACGCAGCACAGGTCAGGTTTTATAGTGAGAAATTCAATGGTTCTGAAACTGAGGAGCTTGTAGATATATATGCAGATGAGGGGATCTCAGGAACAGGCACAGCTAAGCGAACAGAATTCCAAAGGCTGATCCGTGACTGCAAGCGAGGAAAGATAGACAGGATATATGCAAAGTCACTCAGCCGATTTGCCAGAAACACCAAGGACTGTCTTAATACTGTCAGACTCCTGAGAGAGCTTGGGATATCGATATACTTTGAAAAGGAAAACATCGATACCACCAAGACCAGTGATGAGTTGATGATAACAGTTATGGGCAGTCTGGCTCAGGAAGAGTCCACATCAATATCTCAAAACTTACGCTGGAGCGTAAGAAAACGCATGGAAAACGGTACATATAAGACTCCGAGTATTCCATATGGATATATTATGAAGAACGGTACACTGGAAATAGATCCTCCCAAGGCTGAGATAGTAAAAATGATATTTAATAATTACTTAAGTGGACTCGGGGCTCAAGGAATTGTGAATGAGTTGAATAAAGCTAAAATACCACCTATACATGGCGGCTCAAAATGGTATCTATACAATGTACAATACATATTAACCAATGAACGATATATAGGCAATATGCTGTTTCAAAAGACATATGGTACAGACACACTACCTGTAAAAAGGATTATAAATAAAGGTGAAAGAGATAAATTCTTGCTAACCGATTCCCATGAGGCGATTATATCGCCAGAAATGTTCTATAAGGTCCAGGAACTCCAGAAGATGAATGGTAAACAATACTATAAATCTAAAGGAGAGACAAATATATATACATCGAGAATACAATGTGGTAAGTGCGGAGCAGCTTGTAAGCATAAAAAGAACCGAGACAAATACTATTGGGTATGCCGTGAACATGATATCAGTGCAGAATTGTGTGATTCTGTGGTAATCCCGGATGATGCATTGAAATCATGTTTTATAAGAATGTGCAATAAGCTGATACAGCACTATCGAGAGATACTTCTCCCCTTACGTCGAAGCTTACAAGAACTTAATATGCGCCGTTTCAGCGGTAATACTAAAATAATAGATATACATAAGAATATCGCCGATATCAAGGAACAGCGTCATGTCCTATCCAGACTCAGAAAGAAAGGCTTCATGGATGAGAAGAAGTACAACGAAAAGCTCACTGAACTGGAAAGCCAACTTGCAAGACAGGAACGAGAACTAAAAAAAACAGCTAAAGCCGATAACGAGGATAACACTCTCGAGCAGCTCGATATACTTATAGACTGCATAGATAGTCAGTCAGGTATATTGACAGAATTCAATGAGGAGACGTTCAGAATGATAGTAGAAAGTATAACTGTACAGGATACCACCCTTGAATTTACACTCATATCAAATATAAAATTTAAAGAAAAAATATAGAAAAGGTATTGCAATACGATATACAAAGTGGTATAATAGAGTCAGAAAGGTGGTGCTGATATGGCAATCAAAAGTTCAAATGTTGCGGCACGAGTAGAGCCTGAGATCAAAGAAAAGGCAGAGTCTATTCTCTCAAGTCTTGGAATATCGGCTTCAAACGGAATCAATATGTTTTATAGACAGATCATTCTGTGGAACGGTCTGCCGTTCAGACCGTCTATTCCTCCGACAACGCTAAAATCGTTAGATGAAATGACAAAAGAAGAATTTGACGCTAAACTTGCCAGGGGTCTGGCACAGGCTAAAAACGGCGAGGGCGTTGAAGCTAATGAGTTTTTCGATTCATTGAAAGAGGAGCTCCTGTAACAAATGGTTGAAAAGTTTAAAGTAATAATCACTCCCGAAGCTCAGGAAGATATCAGAAACAGCGTAAGATATATTGCTCGTGAGCTTGCAAATCCTCAAGCAGCAATGACTTTACAGGAAGAACTACGTAAGGAGATCACATCTCTTGAAACTATGCCTTCGAGGTATAAGGTCGTGGATGAACAGCCTTGGGGAGCATTGGGAGTAAGAAAAATCATAGTTAAGAATTATTACGTTTATTATATAAACGATGACGAATCAAAAACAGTAAGTGTTATTGCTGTGATCTATGTTCGCATGGATCAGCAAAAGCAAGTGAACAAACGAAACAAATAGTCTAAAAACAGCGCTTTGTGAACAAAAACAAAGCGCTGTTTTTGTTGGATCTGGTGATAGATAAGAAAACGGATATGTGGTATCCTTGTGAAGGAAGGAGGTGCAGAAATGGCTAAAAATCGAAGGATCCCATTCGGGTATCAGATGATAAACGGAGAGATAACAACACACCCGAGAGAGGTATATGCCGTATCCAAAATATTTGCTGAATACCTTAAAGGGAGAAGTCTGCTTGACATATCCAAAGAACTGCAAGCAGAAGGTATACCATATCATCCTTGTGAGGACAGCACATGGAACAAGAATATGATAAAGCGTATTCTTGAAAATGAAAAGTACCTTGGGACTGAGATATATCCACAGATCATATCCCCCGACATCTTTCACAGAGCTAATAATAAAAAGCTGAAGAAAGCAACCAACATATGCATAGTCCCCGATGAACTGAAAGAAATACGGAACATGACAATATGTGCTGAATGTCGAAAAAGACTGTTCAGAAATCAGAACGGTACATGGACCTGCAAGACATATCGTTGCGGAGCATTTGAATTCAAAGCTACAGATCAGATGATATTATCGGCAGTACTTAATATGCTTAACTCAGCGATAGCAAATCCGAGTCTGCTGGATACAGACTCCGAGATGAGTGTTTATACACCTGACGGAGAAGTACTAAAGCAGAACAATGAGGTATCAAGGCTCATGGATAACCCTGAAATAGACTATGATCGAGTGAAATGTGCGATACTGCAGCTGGCACAAATGAAATATGATTGTTGTACATATAGCGACATTCCGCAGAAAACAGAGTTGCTGAAAAAGCAGCTTTTAGATAAAAAACAGCAAAACACCCTTGACATCGAGCTCTTGAAGAAATGCGCTGAATACATAACTGTCAGTCATAATGCTACAATAGGACTCGAACTTATAAACGGAGTAAAACTGAATAATATAACGGAGAGGAGCAAAGAAATTGGAAGTTACGATGATACCTGCGACTAAGAAAATAAGTGCTGATACCACAGATAAGTACCACCAGCTCAGAGTCGCAGCCTACTGCCGAGTTAGCACCGAGCAAGAGGAACAGCAGAACAGTTATCAAGTTCAGATTGATTACTACACTGACCTTATCAATAAGAATAAGGAATGGGAGCTTGCAGGCATATTCGCCGACGAAGGCATATCGGGAACTCAGACCAAGAAGCGTACCGAGTTCAATAAGATGATAAGGCTCTGCAAGAAGCGGAAAATTGACCTGGTCCTCTGTAAGTCCATAAGCCGATTCGCACGAAATACAGTTGATACCCTTGAATATGTCCGACAGCTCAAGGACCTCGGCATCGGCGTTATATTTGAGAAAGAAAACATAAACACCCTGACGATGACCTCAGAGTTCATGATAGCCCTGTACGGAAGTTTCGCACAAGCGGAGTCGGAATCAATAAGCAAAAACGTATCTTGGGGCGTAGAGAAAGCCTTCCGTGACGGAAAGGTCAGATATAGCTATAACAACCTATATGGTTACCGCAAAGGTGCAGACGGAAAACCGGAAATAATTCCTGAAGAAGCTGAAGTGGTAAGGCTGATATATAAGCTGTATCTTGACGGATTGACACTTAGACAAATTGCTCAGCATCTGAAAAACTTGAACATACCTAAGCGTGAATATGCTGAATGGACTATAAATGGCATTCATTCAATATTATCAAACGAAAAGTACGTCGGAGATGCCTTGCTTCAAAAAACATATACTGTTGACTGCATAACCCATAAATCCGTAAAGAATAATGGAGAGCGCGCAAAGTACCTTGTAACTGATGCACATGATGCGATAGTAGACAGAGATACATATAACCTCGTTCAACAAGAACTTACGCGCAGATCATCAATGCGAAAAAAGAGCGAAAAAACAGTATCACAGCAAGGCAGGTATTCAGGCAAATATGCTTTAAGTGAAATAATGGTATGTGCAGAATGTGGATCAGCATATAGGAGACAAGTATGGAATATCCACGGCAGAAAATGCCCGGTATGGCGATGTGTAAGTCGATTAGATTACGGTAAACGATACTGCAAGCAATCACCGTCACTTCATGAAGATAAGCTTCATAAAGCGATACTGTCAGCCATTAATGAGTACTATGACTGCAATAATAGTATAAAGGAACTACTGAAAAGCAATGTAGAACAAGCAATGGCAGGAGTAAGCCTGAAACAAACAAATGAGATTCAGAAAAGGCTTAGGGAGATCGATGATGCCCGAAATGATTACATCACCCTAATAGCAGCCGGAACTATGGATGAGGAAGCTCTGGACGAACAGTTCCAAAAGATGTATGCTGAGGAACAGAAACTTAACTCTCGACTGAAAGTTCTGGAAGAAAATAATAATATCGATAATAACAAAAGGTCGCGGATAGCTCAGGCACTTAAGAAAATAGACAACAGCACCTGCGAACTGACAGAATATAACGATATGCTGGTCAGAAAGCTTATAGAGTGTATAAAGGTCAACAGCAAGACAGAAATAACGATAGTCTTCAAAGGTGGGATAGAAACCACAGTTGAAGTGGAGAAATAAGAGAAAGCTCGTCTATGAATGTAATAGTTCATAAACGAGCTTTTATCGTTAGAGAGAAGAACATTTTAGAATTAGAAGGGCGGGCATCAAAACAAGGGCGTGACATGAACAGAAATTATTGCTATAATAATCATATATTAAGGAAATAGCTGTAAGGCTGCAATTTATATACAAGACTGTACGTTTAAATTCTCTTTGTGTATTGCATACAATTATTTTTTGAATATATTAATTTGACTAAAAGGCTTAAAATAACCATTTATCATATGTCATCTATAAAGTCATGGGGGCACAGCGCGGAGCCCGCGCAGCCAATTTCGCGTCTCAGTTTTTCTGGGGCGCGATTTTCATTCCGCGCATTAAACTAATTACGATTTCAAATATACTGTTTATGTTAGACCTCCGGACATAACGTCCG
Source organism: Ruminococcus flavefaciens ND2009 (assembly GCF_000621785.1). Lineage (GTDB taxonomy): Bacteria > Bacillota > Clostridia > Oscillospirales > Ruminococcaceae > Ruminococcus > Ruminococcus flavefaciens_C. Next base: position 143,274 of record NZ_JHXI01000007.1, read on the forward strand.
GAGGCTTTTATTTTACTCTGAGAGTGCTTTAGCTATCGCCTCCGCACTCAGCTTCTTGCTTTCGCTGTCCACATGGCTGTACACGTTGCTCGTTGTACCTATGTCGCTGTGACCAAGCCATTCCTGTATCAACTTCATCTGTACTCCGTTTGCAAGGAGCAGACTGGCACAACTATGCCGCAGGTCATGGAAACGTATCTTCCGCAGACCGTTCTTGCGGAGCACTATGGGGAAATGGTCTGACACATAGTTGGGACGTATCAGCTCTCCAACAGCGTCTACGCAGATGTAGTCCTCGTATTTCTTGCAGTAACCTCTGCCGAATGCCTTCTTCATCTCTGCCTGATGCTCACGCTCGGCGATGAGTGCCTGCTCGACTACGGGTATCAGCGGAAGGGTTCTGTATGACGATTTCGTTTTCATAACATCGTAGCCTGCCACTCCATCCTCGTCCTGCAGGACCTTGTGCTTGATGCTTATGGTCTTGCCTACGAAGTCCACCGCTGACCATTTAAGTCCGATGACCTCGCTGCGGCGGAGTCCGTAATAGGCAGCTATAATGATGACGATGTGCAGCGGATCGTCCTTTGTGCAGTCGATGAGCTGCTTTATCTCCTCAGCGTTATAGTAGTTCCCGATGAACTGCACCGACTTCGGGCGGTCAGCCTGATCGACAGGATTTGTCGGAATGATACGACGCTTCATTGCAGACTTGAATGCAAGGTGCAGGAGCGAATGGTGCCGTTGACAGCTTGTGCCTTTCAGACCTTTGGCTCTGAGGTAAGCGTAATACTCGTTTATCTCGTCGCCTGTTATCTCCTTGACCTTTATCTTCATCTTTTTGAAAAATGGTATCATGTGTACGTCCATGTACCGCTTGTAGCTTGTGTATGTGGACTTTGTGATGTTGCCCTTCTGTTCCATAATAATACCTCCTGTTATATTGAATGGCGATACATGAAACGATCTGTATCGCCCTTATCCTTATTCCTGTGAATTAAAATGCTCTTTCACAAACTCCATATCCTGCACAAGCTCCACTGTTCCGAGATACTTGCCGTCCCTGTCACGAACTGCCATATATCTTACAAGCATCGTTCTGCCGCCCTTGTCCATCCATACGGGAACACAGTCACGGCGGTTATTGCGGAAATCGTCAATGATACCTCTTACCATCTGTTCGATCTTTGGCGGGTGGCAGGAGAACACCTCTCGGTCTATCGCCATTCCCGGACGTTTGAATACCTTTTCTCCCTCGTTGAAAAAACGGTTGATGTTGTCCGCATCGACAAAGGTGATCTCCATAGGTATCGTGTTGAACAATGCGGTTATCTGCTCTACTGTCATATGACCGCCGGGCATTACGATTTCATCATTGTCCACATTTTGCTTTTCGGCAGGAGCAACATTTTCGGCTTCTTCCCATATCTCATTCGACACGTTGAAGCAGTCTGCATAGTCCTTGGAATCCCGGTAAATGCCATACCATTCCTCCAGCGTGAAATTCACCGCACATATCGGAAACAGGATATTCTGCTCCTTATAGATCATTTCCTCCGCACGTTTCAGGACAGCCTTCAGGCGCTCCGTCCGATCGGCAGTATGCTCTGTATCTTTTGCAAGAGAAGAAATTTCGTCCCTGATCTCATCATCGACTGTCCACATGACATCAGAGGGTCCGATAATGTCATATTTCACTTTCAGATGCGGATACAGCAGATCGCCTTTCTTCGCATAGTGTATCGAGATATCACGCAGTGCGGTCAGCTCGGCGGAAACAACATCACCGCTGTCGAGCTTATCTTTCAGCACGTTTATCAGCTTTGCAAGAGCATTGTTTTCCTGTGTGAACGTGTATAGCGGGTGTCCCTTGACCTTTGCAAGCTGATCGGCACGCTCCTGCTTATCGGTATATGCCTCCTTCGGCTTACCCTTTGCCCTGACCTCCTGCCACGAGGGCTGCTGTTCTCTTTTCAAGGATTCCTCCACAGCACGTTCTGCATTAGCGATCTGTTCCTCACGGGTAGCACCGTGAAACAGCGCCGAATGAACATCGCAGAGCCGCTGCACCTCGGAGACAGGCGTACCCTCCTTGATAAGAGCCTGCTCCGCTTTCATGATCTCGCTTGCTTCAACATCGCTGAAATTCTCCACAAATGCAGCACGGACGGTTTCCAGATCCTCGCCGCGTCCCAAACGTACAAGATAGCTTTTCAGCAGAGCAATGCGTATATTCTCATCAGCAACAGGGCTTGTTACAGGCTCATCGCTTTCCGCTTTTTCTGCCGATACCTCATCAGCACCGATGACCTCAAAGCCCTTTTCTGCAAAAGCCTTAATGACAGTCTCCATAGGAATTTTCATCATTCCTGCACCCTTTGGAATAGTCATGACTCTGCCGAGCGTTTGCAGCTTTGCTGGCTTTGTGATCTCCGTAAAGCCGAGTTCAAGCATGATATCCTTGACTTCCGGATATTCCTTAACAAGATCGTGTACTGTTTTCTTTAAGTTGATGATCTTTGCCATAATGTGACACCGCTTTCCGTTTTCTTGGTTTCGCCCCTCAAATATACCTCAATAATTTGTCCGCACCTTTGCGTTTCGGGCTATCAGGTGTATCCGCTGCATAACCCGGCGCGATGATAGCAGTCAAGACCTGATCCTCCGGCAATCCAATAAAAGTCGGCAGCTTGTCCTCATCATAGATACCCATTATAACCGTAGCCAGTCCCATCTCATGAGCTGCAAGGCAAAATGTTTGACAAGCAAAACCGCAAGATCAAAGCGGTCGTTGATATGATGTTTGATGACATTCCCTATTCCGAGGAGGTCACGCAGGCACAGGATAAAATAACACAGGCACTTAACACAGAGTTTGACAAGATAAAGGCTGACCGCCACGAGGACGAGGCTTTGGAGGAATTGCTGGGCAGGTACGGCAAGCTCTCGCAAATGGCAGAGCTTGCAGGCTATCCTGCGGAAAGTGCCGAAAAATGGCGCGGCGATACGGAAGCTGTTGATATTCGTCCGCTGAAAAAGGAGATATGGAAACAGCGTCTGAGGATATATTTTACATCGGCATTTGCGGTGTTTGCACTATTGCAGTTGTTCTGGCTTATCTACAACATCACAGCTAAACCCGTTGCAGTTATCGGAAATGTGTTTGTTATATCAGTAGATCTATTTATCGCATCATTTCCGTTCCGCAAATATCTGAAAACCGAGAAAGCCACCGAGGGAAGCAAATACGACACCGATTCCTACAAATATCTCCGTACCCGAAGCGATAAGTACGCAAAACGTCTGCTCAACGGAATTGCTCTGCTGTTTGCGGTGGTGTTCGTGTTTGTGGCATCGGAGCTGAGCTTTTACTTCTTCGGCAATTCAAAGTCGGCTGAATTTGCGGAAAACTTCTTCAATAACAGCATTGTGATAGAGATACCCGTATTTCTGCTGATAAAGAATATCCTCTCCCTCAGAATGATAAGGCGGAGGATAAATATTCCCGATAAGGACAAGTACAAAAAGCACATCATAGGCATTACGATTTTTTCGGCTGTCTACTGGCTTGCCGTGACCGCATTTACAGTCATAAAGAGCAAGGATATAGCATACCCCGGAAATGTCTTTATGATAGCAGGGATAATTTTCGGACTGCTCGTCATAGTCTATGATCTCACATTAAGACGCAAGGTCACATTCAGAAATATCGTCATCAACAAACCGAGAATAGCTGTTTATACGGCTGTTGCAGTTGCGGCATCGGGCTTTATGATCTTACAGCAGGACACATGGTACACGCAAAGCTACATCAATTCCGTTCCAGTTGTCGCGCATAACACTCACAAGATAGAGTACAATGACGAAACGGGAGTTTACACCATAACCAAAACCACAGATGATTTCAAGATACTGCATCTTACCGACATTCACATCGGCGGAAGTCTGTACTCCTACCGCAAGGATATAAAGGCGCTGAGGGCTTGCTATGCGGAGATAGAGCATACCCACCCTGACCTTGTTGTGGTCACGGGCGACCTTAGCTTTCCGCTGGGTATTATGTCCATGTCGCTGAACAACACCGCACCTGTGGGGCAGTTTGCGGCATTTATGCGAAATACCGGCATTCCGTGGGCATTCACCTACGGCAACCACGATACCGAGTCGCTTGCATCTGCAAACAAACAGGAGCTGAACGAGGTCTACAAGTCGCTGTCTTTCAAGACCTCGGGCAATCTGCTTTACCCCTACACCCAGCCCGATGTTATGGGCAGGAACAATCAGCTGATCGAGATAAGAAATGCTGACGGCTCGCTGAACACGGGGCTTTTTATGATAGACTCAAACGCCTACACGGGCGAGGGCATCAACGTTTATGACTATATCCACGACGATCAGGTGGACTGGTATGCCGATGAAGTCCAGCGAATGAACGCTGAGGCAGGTCACACGGTAAATTCAATGGTGTTCTTCCATATCCCCTTGCAGGAGTACAAGACCGCCACTGAACTTTTTCTTGACGGCAGCGACGAGGTGAAATACTTCTACGGCGAAAACCCCGGTGACCACGGCGGTATCACCAACGATCTTGTGTGCTGCTCGGACTATCCGAGCAAGATGTTCGATACCGCCCTTGAGCTTGGCAGCACGACGGGATTCTTCTGTGGTCACGACCACTACAATAATGCGTCTATCGAGTACAAGGGTATCCGCCTGACCTACGGCATGAGCATCGACTACCTCGCAATGCCCGGCATTGAAAAAGAGACAAAACAGCGTGGTGCTGAACTGATTACCATTCACGCCGACAGCACATGGGAGTCAGAACAGATACCGCTTGATTCTATAACACAACAAAAAGCAGATGCTTTCTACCGTGAAAGCATCTGCTTCTTTAAGAGGACAGCTTTGAGTAAGCTATACCTTTGTCTGTCCGTTAGTATGCTTTTAAAAGCTGTACTAATTTTAGCATAATCTGCATAATAGTCAATCAGCACAGGACGCATTTCTCCATTCTCACTGAGAGATTTTTTCAGTTGGCTAATGTGACATTCCTGTCAAAAATATGAAACCTGTGTGAAAATTAGCACTCTCACCTTGACAGTGCTAATTCGGAGTGCTATAATATAATCAGAACAAAGGAACAGAGAAGCACCAAAGGATCCGGGTGCTGAACCCTCCGTCCCCTTGCTCGAAGCAATGGAAACAATGTGACGAGTAAAAAGGAGGACTGACCTATGTTGTATCCAAGCATTTTCGGTGAAAATTTATTCGATGATTTCTTCAGATTCCCTGATTTTGGCAGAGATGTGGAGAAGAAGCTGTACGGCAAACACGCTGCACAGGTAATGAAGACCGATGTTCATGAGCATGACGACCACTATGAGATCGTGATCGACCTGCCGGGCTTCAAGAAAGACCAGATCAATCTTGAGCTTCAGAACGGTTATCTGACTGTCAGCGCCGCAAAGGGACTTGACAAAGACGAAAAGTCAAAGAAGGGCAAGCTGATCCGTCAGGAGCGTTATGCAGGCGCAATGCAGAGGAGCTTCTACATCGGTGATACTGTTACCGAAGCCGATGTAAAGGCTAAATTTGAGGACGGTGTTCTTAACATCTGCGTTCCGAAGGCAGAGCCAAAGAAGCTGGAAAATCACAAGTATATTGCCATTGAGGGATAATACCTCGCTAAGTTCATATCCCAAAATAATACTCCCCGGAGCTGTTCATATGAGCAGTTCCGGGGAGTTTTTTACACTTTAGTGCAGTTTTTGTGCTTATCGACCTTCTTCACGATGTTATATCTGTCACCGCAGTATGAGGTTACGGAAACTGTTATCGCTTACTGCATCGCCAACAAACCCGACGATTCAGACTATGTTATCCTGCCTGTTTCCAACTTCGATGCTTACTTCGGAAATACCAGCTTCAGCCACAAGTGGCTCAATTTGTTCCCTGATACGCTGCTTGAACGTGATAAGCAGAGCTTTGGGGTGTGTAGGTTAAAATTACAGATTAATATCATCTGATTATAACGTCAGAGATCTTGCAGTGAAAGCTGTTTGAATTGCTTCTCAGCGATCCTTGCCAATGCTGTGACTATTCTTACAGCATTATTCTTCTGATCTTGCTTATAACGTGTACAATAAACGCCCTAACCGGGAAAAGATCACACCACAGATGAACATATAATCTGTACTTGGTATCGGTAACCTTTATCTCTTTTCCATTTCGGATAACGGCAGTAAGAACGCCGATAATGTGTCTGTCCTGTATGCCGTACTCCTTCGCCCAACGATTATCCCCACACATGACATAGTCATCTCTGCGGACCTTGAGTACCCGGTGCAGGATGTGTTTCCCGTTATCACGCTTATACAACGGTACATCATATTTTTTCAGTCTGTCATGAACGGGCTCAATGACAACCAGATCCCTGTCCTGCTTGATAAGCGGCATCATGCTGTCGCCCTTGTTCGTATATATAAGCCTTCCGTTTTTTTCGAGCTGTTCCTCGAAAGACGACTTATTCATCTATCGCACCGATCTTCCTGAGCTGGTCAATGATATTCTTAACATCACGCTCTATGACATCTTTGGGTGCGTCATACCTTGCCGCCATTTTCTCAGTGATCTCGGAAAGAGTGGTCTCCTGTTCAAGACAGCCGATAATAAACCCGGCTGGCTCATTGCTGCGGACCAATCCTGCAAATTTGCTTGCTCCTGTAGAAACAATGAGCTTCTGACCATTGTCATCGTGTGTTAAAAATGCACTGTTAAGTTTCATAATATCTATCCTTTCATTGAGTTATATGCGACTTCTGCCGCAGAAATATCCATATTGCAGGCAAGCTTGTACAGCAGAACTTTTTCTGTCAGCTTGTCCACAAGATTTAGAGTCTTGATCATTTGCAGAGGATCCTTAGGACGGTACACCTGCTGTAAGATCATAGCATAAGCATCAGATTTACCAATTCTGGCAATACTGTTCTTATCACCTCGGGTAAGTATACATATGGCTCTCAGAGGAGCTGCTGTATTCGTGCCAAGCCTGTGCTTTCCGTTATAAGGAGTGCCATATGCTGTAACGCCGCTGTCAGTGATCCTGAGCATTGGCTTGTCATCATTTACCATAACAGCCCTGTCACCAAGATACTCTCTCCACAAGCGTGTATGAGTTGACTTTCCTGTGCCTGATCTTGCCGTAAAGAGGTAAGCCTGTCCGTCAACAGCAATTACAGAGCCGTGAAATACAACTGTGTCGCAGTCGGGCATTTTTTCAGCTATTTTTCGGTATACTGCCGTTTCCTCAAGCAGTCCCTCCGAAAAGTTTGGCATTGGCAGGCCCTCATAAGCATACTCTGAATCCGACTTCTGCTTTTCATATTTTATATCATCAGGTGTGATCTCTATTGAAAAATCTGCTTTTTCATCAGTCAGATAATCCTTGCAGTATTCATGGACTCCGTTATATATTGAGGTAACCTCAATGACTTTATCCGCTATCTTATAATTCTTCTTCATAGTCTGTTTCCGTATTTCCCCCTTTAAGGAGATCGTGCATCATTCTTTCTGTTGTCATTATTTTATAGTCAAAGCATTCATCCATATACAGAGGACATCTTTGTTTATAAAACGGCGTACATTGCGGCAGGAAGCAGCATTTTCCGCACGCTTCATCTATTTCTGCCTGACTGTAAAGCTCATCAAATTTTGTTTTATCGGTCACGCCGTCAAAGATATTCCCCCATACATTTTGTTCCAGAAGAGAATCACAGTTATTTAGTTCTCCGTCAGGACCGATACCTATTGTGGTATCCATAGAATCTGCTATACAGTAATTGACCTTGAACTTTGAATCAGCATTATGTTTTTTCTTAACTAATCCGATAGATGCAAAATACTCAGTAAGTGCAGCCATCTTTCCAAATAGTTCTTTTGTGGGTCTGCACTCATCAACGCCAAACAACGGAGAAAGATAAAGATTAATATTATGTATATCTCCTATATCGGCTTTTAACTGATCTGCAAATGCGGCAAGTCCGTCGATATTATTGCTGTCGACATTGCATCTGATATTGATCTTGAGTCCTTCTGCTGCAAGATAGCGTATTCCTTTTATTACAGTATCATAGTTGTACTTATCAGGAGCGCAGTATCTTTTTCTTCTTTCGTAGTCAGTTCTGTCACCGTCCAATGAGATCTGCACTCTCTTCATATTCCAGAGGCTGCTTATTTCTTTTGCGAGTTTCTCTGTAACAAGACTGCAATTGGTTATCATTGTTGATACAAAAGAAATATTATTTTCTTTCAGCTTTCGGCAAATATATGAGATCATTTCGTGACCTAACAGTGGTTCTCCGCCAAACCATTTTATCTCGATCTCGCCGTCCTGCCTGGTATCATTTATGAATCCAACCACTCTGTCCGCAGTCTCAGCTGTCATGGTTCTGCTTTTGAAGCTCTCTTCAAAGCAATAGATACACCTTGCATTACAGCCTGTTGTAGGCCAGATGGTATATGTACTGTAGCCCTTCTTTTTCCCGGCAACTGTTTTCATGATAAACACTACATTCTTGTACTGTCCAACCTCATCATATTCCGCTTCAACAATATATCTTGATACAACAAGCTGTTCAAGTCCGATTTCAGCAACAAACTTAAAGTTTACCGTTTCAGATCTGATCTGCTGAAGTGCCTTCCATTCTGCTTCAGTAAGCTCAATGACCTCTCTTGTCAGCGTATTGGTGATAAGATACCTGCCGTTTTCTGAATACAGATATGTGAACAGCGAGATCCGGAATCCGGCATCTTCGCTGATTTTTTTCCTGTTTATGATCCTTGTGACTCGGCTGTCACCTTGTCTCAAAATCCTGATATGATCACCGCCTTTATTTTCAGCAAAAGGCTGCACAGCAATAAACCAGCCGTACAGCCCTTGCCTTCGAGTTTTATCAGCTGATTGATAAGCTGACATTCAGCCGGCACACTCTAAAAAGGTGCTATGCTGCTGAATGAATTGGGATTGATCAAGCCCACTCATTTTCATCAATGTTTATGCATGATGTTGAGATAACATCCTCAGCCTCGAAAGCAATAACATCGATCTCAGGTGTAGTATACTTCATTTTGTTTCACTTCCTTCCCCGGTATATTTATTTATACAACAGTTTATACTGGTGTACACTGATAAATAATTATGCCCATTCATTTTCATCAAGATTCAGATTATCCGGTAATCCGTTGTTATCTTCTGTTTCGGGCACATCTGTTATTATGTTTTCGCTGTCAGTTACTCCCGTGACTTTCTCGTCAGCAGTCTCAGTCTCTTCCGGAGCGGAAGTTGTCTCACTGACCGCCGGAGTAGTTGTCGTCTGCGGAACTGTCGTTTCCTCAGCGGCAAGCGCAGTTGTAGTTATCACAGAGGAAGTTGTAGCTTCAGTATTCGTAACACTTGTAGTGACTACAGCCGAATCAGAGTGATTTTGTTCAGACGAGTTATCCTCGCCTTTGCATCCGCTTAGGCACACAGTTAATATCATGCCGGATATGAGAATAATTTTGTTTGTCATTTAAATCTCCTTATGAGAAATGCTCCTCAGCAGAGATGCCGAACTTCATCATCTCGGTGACTAGGTTCTTGAAGGTCTCGCTGGCGGAATTTTGCAGTCTGTTGTAGACATAGGACTCGATGCTGTACTGGAATGTGTTGCTTATCTGCTTTGAACCGTCGTATATCTTAGCGGTTATTACGCTTCTTACATCAGTGATAGCTATAGTATCAATGCTTGCGATGTAATAACTTCCGCTCTTTGTGAACTGTGAAGCAGGGATCGTCTTTGTGACCGTTGCACCGCTGCTGGTCTTGTATGAGATATTCAGCTTAACGTTGGACATATTCTGATTTACTGCGAATTTCAGTCTGTACATGAGCACTGTCTTGTTCTCGAAGGATACGTTCTTCTTGTCGAAGGTCGCTGTTGCTCCGGAGACTGCTGTTGACTTTTCTGCATTTTTCAGCGTTGGAAGTGTCTGTGTCCCCATCGCCTTCTGTGCTGCTGTAAAATCCTTGTTTACGAGGTTTGATGTGTTCTTGTCGAAGTGTACCTGAGCTGCTGCGCCATAATTCAGCATATCCACCAGCATCTTCTTGAAGGTAGCGTTATTTGAGTTCCGGAGACGGTCCATTGCGTAATCCTTGATGCTGTACTTATCCGTCTTTGAGGAATAAGTCACGCCGTTTTTGTCGGCACGGAGGACTGCGGTGAGGGTACTTCCCATATCCGTCGAGGTTATGCCGTCGAAGGTGAACATATAGTAAACTACGCCGCCGATAGTCTGCTCTTTGTAGTTTGTGAGCGTTTTCTTCACAAGAGTAGGCTCTGTTGCACCTGCTGCATACTCCTCCTTGGAGACGTCAAGGCGGATATTGCTGGATCCGGCGAGGCTTGACTTGGGAACAGCGTAGTACATGGACAGGTCGTTCTGGAACGAGCAGTTGTGCTTGAAAGCTACGTTATAGAGCGTATTCTCTGTCAGATAGCCGGGATTACCTGCTTTGTCGATACGAGCGTATGTGGCGCCTACTATACCTTCGTCGAATACTGTTCCGTTTCCGCCAACCAATTTATCACAGTAAGCGAACATTGCTTCAGATAATTCAACTTTGCCGGTGTTCCACTTATCTGATACCAGAATCGTTTTGAGTTCTGTGGTATAAATGAACATCTCGCTCATATTGGTGACATTTCTTGTGTCAAAGCTGCTCAGATCAAGTGTGCTGAGTTTGCTGCATCCATTGAACATCGCTCCCATATCAGTGACCATACTTGTGTCAAAGCTGCTGAGATCAATTGATGTAAGTGAAGAACAATTATAGAACATGTTATTCATATTCGTGACTTTATTTGTATCAAAGCTGCTAAGATCAATTGATGTAAGTGAAGAACAACCATAGAACATCTCAGACATATTAATGACATTACTTGTGTCAAAGCTGCTGAGATCAATTGATGTAAGTGAAGAACAACCATAGAACATCCAAGTCATATCCGTGACATTACTTGTGTCAAAGCTGCCAAGATCAATTGATGTAAGTGAAGAACAGCCACCGAACATACATGACATATTAGTGACATTACTTGTGTCAGCATTTTTAATGTCAATTGTTGTAACGTTACAAAAACTGAAAATGCTGCTGGAATCGGCAGGAAGGATAGCACCCTTTTCCGCAACTATCTTTTTTACGCTGATGTTACTTTTGTAATCATTAACATCACTTTTACTGATATTTCCTGCTTTAAATGTGAGAACGCCGGTACTCTTGTCAAATGAAACGGTGCTTACCATCTCGCTCTTGCCGCATACCGAACAGTCATGGTAATACCTATCGTTTTTAGCCAGATATCTCTCTCCCCACTGATGTCCCTTCATAGGTACGGTAGTACCGCTGATCTTCTTGCGATCACCGCAGAAAATGCACTCGTAGTAGTCATAGCCGTCCTCCGTGCAGGGAGGTACAGTCTTTACGATACCTGTATTATATTCATGAGAATAGCTGTTTCCGGGCTGGCAGGTGTACCATTTCGGATCAGAAGTGAAGTATACCCTCTTGCTGCCGTATCCCTTTGTCCTGTCAGCATATTTCACATCGCACCATCTGATCTCATCACTCTCGCCGTCATATCTGCAACTGAGAGCAGAAGATGTGCTGCTGTAGCTCTTTGAGCCATTAGTGAGAGTAAACGTCGGAGGTGGATAAACGGTGTCGGAGATATAGTAGGTTATGCCGTCATGACTATACGTCACAGGTGTTTCGCCCTCTACCTTTGTTACATAGTAATTATTCAGATCTTCCATAGACTTGAATGTAACATTGGAGTGCTCTTTTGCGTACTGCTCGGCTCCTGAGCCTTTTACGCCGTACAGCGTTACGGGATAGGTCTGATTATCGAAGCTATAATTATTGAACACTTCGTAATCTCCGAATTCCATATCCTTCAGCTCGTTATAGGACAGCGTAGGCGGGATGTAGAGCGTCCTGAGCTGTGGTGTGAAAGGCTCCGTGCGATAAAATTCCGAATTGGTCGTTTTGAAGTTGTAGCTTGCACCATTTGAAGAAGTAAGAGATCTTACACCATAGGGAATGTAAAGGCTTTCAAGTCCTGTGTTCTGAAAAGCACAAGCTCCGATCTTTTCAACTGTTTCGGGTAGCTCAAGTTCTTTGAGGTCGTAGGTATTGAAAAAAGCATTGGAAGGTATTTCCTTGAGATTTGCCGGAAGCTTTACTGATTCAAGGCCGGGCGAACTGGAAAACATGAATTCGGCAATTTCACAATCCGGATCAGTGAATACAACGTGCTTTACGCCCTCGAATTTATGTTCACCAAACTGATACCAATACTCATCGCTGAGCCTGAAATCCCATTCGCCTTGTATCTCAACAGTATCAACGCTGTTGCCGTAATACGTTTTGAAATCTTCATAAGTATAATTATCACTGAAAGAATAATAACCTTCAGAATCACCGGTCGATACTCCGAAAAACTGGAATTTCCAATAATACGCCATATTCCCGACCTCAGGACTGAATGTAAATCCGGGGCCGAATACTACCTTGTTCAGATCACAATTCATGAACCAGTATGCTGATTCTGAGTCCGCCCACCTTGCATTGCCATTGATAGCAAGGGTGCCTGTAATAGCAGAATTATAGAATGCTCTGTCGTAGATCACAGGTGCACCGTTGACTGTCACGTTTTTGAGTGTGCTTTCATTGAACGCATAATTACCGACAATGCTGACATTGGAGGGTATAGTTACACTGAGGCTATCATTATTTAACTTGTAGAAAGCGTTCCCAGCAATGCCGCTCACATCGCCGGGAACAGTATAGCTGTCTGCCTGCTTTGCATTGGGATAGCGCATAAGGTAATTACCTGGATAATTCCCGGTAGTATAATTCCTGTACAACACCCCGTCTTCTGCATAATATCCTGCGGTATTATCCTGTGCTACGACATACTCCTCCAGCGTGTAGGTATTCTCGTAAGGGTTTGTCGTCATGTTTTTAGTGATATAGCCTGTAGTCAGGTTTGTGCCTTCAAATACGTTAGTCTCGACAGTATTGAAGCTGGCATTATCGATATCGATGATCAGATCGGTAAGTCCGCTGTCCTTGAAAGCCTCACTTTCTATAGTCTCGACCTGATCCGGCACTGTGAATTCAGTAAGGGATGTACAGCCCTCGAATGCCTTTCTTCCTATTCTTTTGAACTCATCAAATCTTCCGTCATTGCTGAGACCGATCTTTCTAAGAGCAGTACAGCCTGTAAAAGCACAGGTAGATATCTCCTTAAGATCACATCTGTCAACGTATGCGGATATACCGTAATTTGAATACTTAAAGTCTGAAAAGACTATCTCTTTCAGTGAAGCTGCATTGTACAATGACCATGCACCGATGAGTTCAACAGAATATGGGATAGTGAGCTTTTCAACATAATTACGGTTACTGAGTTGATATGAGTAGTCTCTTCCTATCTCAGTAATACTGTAGAGCCAGCCTGATGCTTCATCATAATACGGAGCAGGTATCTCGATCTGTTTATCATTCGTTTTGAATCCTTTTATCCTGATAGAACGAACACTGGTTGTGCTATCGTAAGCAATGTTCTCGTAATCAAAATATGTGTTCATATACCCGTAAAAAGTGTTCAGATCTGTGCTATAAGGGTAGCCTAACGAGTCGAACTTCTTTGCAAATTTATCTTTGATACCAGCATCTGCGGTGATAGTGTTTGCAGGCTTTATGAGTCCTGCGGGGAAATAACCTGCGCTGTAGCCAAATACGGTCACAGCAGCAAGAACTGCCGCTATAAATCTTTTTGATCTCATAGTTTTACCTCCTTACGCCCATGGATCTGAACTTTCAGGTACTCTTATATCTGCAAGAAGAAACTGCTCCCAGAGATACCACTTGCCGTCCTTTGCCTTTCTCAGCTGAACTGGTCTTGGTGAATCAGCACCGCCTGACTGTATAAACAGCTTTGCATAGCCCTGTTCCTGATATGAGTATGGATTTTCACTTATATTTATCGTATATGGTTCTGCTGGAGTATAGTCATTCTGCGGAACTGCTCCCACAAAATAAGAACGCGGAACATAGTCTTTATCTCTGAATCTGTCCGCAATAAACTGCTTGTCATAGGCGGAAAGCGGCTGAGGTCCTTTTAAGTATCCCAGCATTTGCAGTGAGAGTTCTGAATTCTGCGGATAGAAGCACATTGCAAGTACCGTCAATGCTGCTGTATCAAAAGGATCAACAAGCTGAGCCTGAGTAAGTGCCTTGAATTCATCAAGTGAGTCGGGCAGTTTTGAGAAACTGATCTGTACAGTTTTGTTTGACGGCTGCTTGTCTGCGTCATTTGCGGAACTGTTAGCTGCTTGTTTCGGTTTGTCGAATAATCCCATAGTATTCCTCCTGTCTATATTAAATTAATAATAAAAACAAAAAAGCGTACCTAACAGAACATGACTATCCCGTTTGATACGCAAAAATCCACAAGGAGCGGCTTTGAAGCATGAATATCTATTTCCAGATATCTTAGTCACAGCCCTTCACCCCCGTAATGACAAATATACTATAATTAATTATACCATGAGCATTTATTCTTGAACAGTGTACGAAAGGGAACCCTGCGCATAGAAAAAACTACAGGATATTCACTGTTCTGTCTCCGTTTTGCACAAAAAACGGCACAGTATGAAACTGTGCCGCTGTTGATGATGTTTTTATGAGAAATGCTCCTCAGCAGAGATACCAAACTTCATCATTTCGGTGACTAAGTTCTTGAAGGTCTCACTGTCTGAGTTTTGCAGTCTGTTATTGACGTATGACTCAATGCTGTACTGGAAGGTATTGCTTATCTGCTTTGAACCGTCGTAGATCTTTGCAGTTATCACACTTCTTACATCGGTTATTGCTATTGAATCAATGCTTACAATGTAATAGCTGCCGCTCTTTGCGAACTGCGAAGCAGGGATAGTCTTTGTAACCGTTGCACCGCTGCTGGTCTTGTATGAGATATTCAGCTTAACGTTGTTCATATTCTGATTTGCTGCGAATTTCAGTCTGTACATGAGCACTGTCTTGTTCTCGAAGGATACATTCTTCTTGTCGAAGGTCGCTGTTGCTCCGGAGACTGCTGTTGACTTTTCCGCATTTTTCAGCGTGGGAAGTGTCTGTGTACCCATCGCCTTCTGTGCGGCTGTAAGATCCTTGCTTACGAGGTTTGAGGTGTTCTTGTCGAAGTGTACCTGAGCTGCTGCACCGTAATTCAGCATATCCACCAGCATCTTCCTGAAGCTTGAGTTATTGGAGTTCTGAAGACGATCCATTGCGTAATCCTTTATGCTGTACTTATCCGGCTTTGAGGAATATGACACGCCGTTCTTGTCGGCACGGAGGACTGCACTGAGAGTGCTTCCCATATCTGTGGAAGTGATGCCGTCGAAGGTGAACATATAGTAAACTACTCCGCCAATGGTCTGCTCGGTATAGTTTGTGATTGTTCTCTTCACGATAGTGGGCTCTGATGCACCTGCTGTATACTCCTCCTTGGTTACTTCAAGGCGGATATTACTGTAGCCGCTGAGGCTTTCCTTTGGAACAGCGTAGTACATGGACAGGTCGTTCTGGAATGAGCAGTTGTGCAAGAATGTAATGTCAGGTGAAAGCTTAGCAGTCAGTAAGCCGGGATGGGCTTTAGTGTCAATAACTGCATAATTTACATTGGTATAATACAAATCGTATTCTGTCCCATTTCCTCCAACGAGGCTCTCACAACCATAGAATATATCAGGCGCTTGAAAGCTATATTCATTGCTCCAGTCATCTGATACCAGTATTGTCCTTAGTGCTTCATCATAAAAGAATATTTTTTCGGCATATTCTACATACGACATATCAAAGCTGCTAATGTCGAGCGAAGTAACTGACGGACAATAATCGAACATTCTGTTCATATCGAGTACTCTGACCGTGTTGAAACTGCTCAGATCAATTGAAGTCATGGACTGGCAATTATTAAACATAAAGGACATAGCTGCAACCTTGTTTGTAACAGCCTTTGAAAGATCGATAGTTTCAACGCTCTTGAAATCCTTAAACATTTCTCTGGAATCCGCAGGGAAGTCAGCTCCCTCTTCAGCTATGACCTTCTTGACGCGCACGTCGTTCGCATATTGACGGACATTCTCCTTTTTGACAGCACCTTTGCTGAGCCAGAGGGTGCCGGTAGCCTCATCAAAGCAGACACCATATTCGCCTGTCAGATAACCAGGAGCTGCTGTTCCTCTGTCAACACGGGCGTATGCTGAGTCTATGGCACTGCTGTCAAATGCAGTACCGTTGCAGCCGACCAGGGAATTACAGCCTTTGAACATATTATCTGATTCATATACAGCGGAAGTGTCCCAATGGTCGCCGACGCTGATGGTTTGCAGAGAATTGCAGCCTTCAAACATCGACTCCATAGTCTTTACTTTTCTTGTATCAAAAGTCGCCAGGTCAAGAGCAGTCAGGGAGGTGTTGAAATAGAACATCTCCATCATATTTGTGGTATTGCTCGTATCAAAACCGCTCAGATCAACAGAAGTCATCTTCTGCAATCCGCCGAACAAATGATACATGTTAGTCACTCTGCTTGAATCCGCCTCTGAAAGGTCAATAGACTCAGCTTTAGTGAACCTCATGAACATACGGTCACAGTCCTTTGGAAGTACAGTGCCTTCCTCTGCAATAATATGCTTGATATTCTTTTTATTGGGATAATTCCAGATCGTACTGCGCTGTACATTGCCATAAAGATAGAGTGTGCCACTGGCTTCGTCCAGTCTTGTACAAGGAGCGAGCGTCAGGTATCCGGGAGCAGTATCTCCGCCGTCAATACGGGCATAAGTTGAATCGACACGATCCCCGTTATATGTTGTGCCTTGTTCACCTGAAAGATATCCGCAGCCATCGAACATACTCTCAATAACACTAAGTTTAGCGGCGCTCCATAGATCACCGACATAAATTGTTTCAAGTCTGGTACAATTACCGAACATCGACTCCATCGCTATGACAGAACTTGTATCAAAGCTGCTAAGGTCAATATAAGGTAAATAATTACAATTATAGAACATCAGGTTCATTGATGCGACTTTGCTTGTATCAAAGCCTCTTATGTTTAGATTTTCAAGATCGTCGCAGTATGCGAACATATAATCCATATCTACTACATTGCTGGTGTCAAAGCTGGTGAGATCCAATGATTTCAGCGCACTGCATCTGAAAAACATACCACTCATAACAGTGACTCTGCTTGTGTCTGCTTCTGAGAGGTCAAAAGACAATGCCCAACGGAAATCCTGGAACAGATTGTTGCAATCATCAGGGAAAATCGTACCTCTTTCAGCAGTGATATAACGTACCCTCGAATCATTAGCGTAAGCAAAAACATCATTTCTGTTTACAAAGCCGCTGAGCGTAAGGGTTCCGGTGCCTTCATCAAACGAACAGCAATTGTTATCACCATTATCAGGTTCTACGATGAAACTACCTTCGTCAGGCTCGATCACGATATGCGCCGGATGCCAATCTGTAATGTATTCCGAGTCTACAATGCTGTATTCTTGCGGCTCTGTGATCCTGCAGCCGTTATATGTGTATGTGCAGAAACCGCCAAGAGAAGTATATTCCGAGCTGTTCTGGTCAATAACGATCCTGGAGTTTTCTGCATAGAACTTACACTTCTTTTTCTGATCAGACTGTACATAGGCACAACCGCCGATAATACCACTGCCTTTCCCATCACCGAATCCTGCTCTGATATCAATATCAGCATCGATAATTGAAAGTGCTCCTGTGGTATGATTATCATATACACTCTCACAGTTGAGTACAAGGCTGCCGGGACCTTCGATTGTCACATCAGCACTGGAGTATATAAATGTTCCATTTGGAATGGTAACGACCGAATCCTCAGCAATCACTACAGTACAGTTCACTGTAGCACGGATAAGGGATTCGCCGGTGTAATAGTCATATTCAAGTTCTTTATTCGTGTAATCACCGGCAATAGAAATGGTCTCTTGAAGTGGATCGTAGCTGAAAACGCCGTCTCCGAGGATATCATCAGCATTTTCAGAAGTGATCTCTACTCCCGCTACTTCGATGCCTGAATATACTTCTGCATTTGCAGTTACAGCGGTAATAAGTGAAGTTGATACACCTGAAACGGCAGGCAGTCCACCGCATAAAACAGTCATTGTCAAAGCTGCCACCATAGTTTTTTTTAATACTTCCTTCATATTATCAGCTCCTTACTGAAAACGTTCTTCAGAATAAATTGCCTGATATGTGCTTTTACAAAGTCTTAACAAATCTGCTTATGAGAAATGCTCCTCAGCAGAGATACCAAACTTCATCATTTCGGTGACCAGGTTCTTGAAGGTCTCACTGTCGGAATTCTGCAGTCTGTTATAGACGTAAGACTCTATGCTGTACTGGAAGGTATTGCTTATCTGCTTTGAACCGTCATAGATCTTAGCTGTTATTACGCTTCTTACATCAGTGATAGCTATGGAATCAATGCTTGCGATGTAGTAGCTGCCGCTCTTTACGAACTGTGAAGCAGGTATTGTCTTTGTGACCGTTGCGCCGCTGCTGGTCTTGTATGAGATATTCAGCTTGACGTTGTTCATATTCTGATTTGCTGCAAATTTCAGCCTGTACATGAGCACTGTCTTGTTCTCGAAGGATACGTTCTTCTTGTCGAAGGAAGCTGTTGCGCCGGAGACTGCTGTTGACTTTTCCGCATTTTTCAGCGTGGGAAGGGTCTGTGTTCCCATTTTCTTCTGTGCGGCTGTGAGGTCACTATTGGCGAGATGAGCCGCATTCTTGTTGAAGTGCACCTGTGCGGCTGCACCGTAATTCAGCATATCAACCAGCATTTTCTTGAAGGTGGCGCTGCTTGAGTTCTGGAGACGATCCATTGCGTAATCCTTGATGCTGTACTTATCGGGCTTTGAGGAATATGTCACACCGTTCTTGTCGGCACGGAGTACAGCGCTGAGAGTGCTGCCCATATCCGTTGAGGTAATGCCGTCGAAGGTGAACATATAGTAAACAACTCCGTTGATGGTCTGCTCTTTGTAGCTTGTGAGTGTTTTCTTCGCAAAAGTTGGCTTTGTAGCGCCTGCTGCATACTCCTCCTTGGAGACGTCAAGGCGGATATTTTCAAAACCGCTGAGGGTTTCCTTGGGAACAGCGTAGTACATGGACAGGTCGTTCTGGAATGAGCAGTTGTGATTGAATGCAATGTTGTAGAGCGTATTCTCGGTCATATAACCGCCGATGCGAGCATACATGACATCTCTTTCAGGCTCATATTGATAATAATAGTACTTAGCTCCGTTTTCGCCCTTCAGGTTCCAACAGAACATGAATACCTCACCAGAAGCTGTTAAAGCATAATGATTCCACTTATCACTTACAAGTATAGTTTCAAGGTCGTCACAATAATTGAACATCTCATCTATTTCTACATTCTGACTTGTATCAAAGCTGCTCAGATCAATTGAGACAAGTGATTTACACGCTAAGAACATAGCCTTCATGTTTTTGACCTTACTTGTATCAAACGTGATCAGATCAAGTGAAGTCATATTATTACAGAAAGCAAACATATTGTTCATGTCAGTGACATTACTTGTGTCAAAATTACTCAGATCAAGGGTTTTCAGATACCAGCACTCCCCAAACATGAAAGCCATATTTGTGACCTTGCTTGTATCAAAATTGCTCACATCGAGTTCTGTGAGAGAGGCACAGCATTCGAACATATTATTCATATCAATGACATTGCTCGTATCAAAATTACTCAGATCAAGTGTAGTTAATTCTCTGCATAATTCGAACATTGAGTTCATCTTAGTTACGTTGCTTGTATCAAAATCGGATACGTCTATGCTTTCCAGTTTTTCACAATCTTTGAACATTCCGCTCAGATCGGTCACCTTGTTTGTTACAAGGTTGTCGGGAAGCTGGATATCCTCAGCACCAGATCCTTCAAACATACATCTGACTACCTTGACATTGCTGGGATCAGCCTTGCTCAGGTCGATATGCCTGGTATAACGTAAATCGCTGAACAAATTCGTGCAGTTTTCGGGAAGTATAGCCGTTTCATCAGCCACTATGTATACCGCATGTGCATTGTGTACGTTCTCCGTAGTGTATTCATAGAGCTCCTGCCTGTCGATAAGTCCGCTGAGAGTAAGAGTATTGGTCTCAGGGTCATAGTAGCAGCATTTCTTGCGGAAATATCCGGGAGTGCCGGGCATATCAATGCGTGCGTAGCTGCTGTTTGTTATGCTTGGATCAAATGCAGTACCGTTTCCGCCCACAAGGGAAGTACAGCCTGTGAACATTCCCCCGTCGGACAGGAATCTGTCGTTGTTGACCCATTTGTCACTGACAGTTATCCTTTCAAGTGCAGAGCAGTTCCTGAACATATATCGTGTATCGGTCAGACTGCTTGTATCGAAGCTGCTGAGGTTTATTATTTTGAGCTTTGAGCAGCCGTCGAACATCTGTGAAAATGACACAATGTTGCTTGTATCAAAATTATTCAGATTCAGCCATACGCTTTCAAGACTGGAGCAGTTTCTGAACATAGCGTAGGTAGAGTCTATACCACTCGTATCAAGAGCCTCAATATGGGGGAATTCCAATGAAGTACAGCCGTTGAACAGATTCTGCATATTCTCAACATTGCCAGTCTCAGCATGGTCTCCCCAATTTACAGAGTACAGATTTGTCAGGCCTCTGAACCAACCTCTCATATAGGTAACATGGCTGAAATCTGCGCCGGAAAGGTCTATTTCCTCAACGTTGGGGAACTGAGAAAACAGTTCGCCGCTGTACTCGGGAAGGGCATTTCCTCTGACGATGACTTTCTTTGCATTTGCGTATTCGGTATCCTTAAATGTGTTTTTATCGAATACATTTGTGATAGTCAGAACGCCGTTTTGATACTTTACGCCGTCAATATAAACTGAAAAATAGCCGGGATTGCTTGCTCCTTCGTCAACACGGGCGCGGGATTTTCCTACATAATTTGAGTCGTATACAGTTCCTGCGTATCCTTTAAGTGATGTACAGCCCTCAAACATTTTGGTATCTTCACCGTCTTCTATGTAGCTCATGATTCCGCCACTGTAAACGTAAATAGTTTCAAGTTTAGGATTCCAGTAAAAAGCATAGTTTGCGTGTTCAATAGAACTGAGATCAATACCGCCCAGGTCTACAGTCTTAAGATTCTGACAGTAGCTTATCATATTGTAGATATCCTTAACGTTATCGCAATCAACGACGGAAAGGTCTATATCCTCAGCCATCATACCCGTGAAGAAATTCTTGCAGCTATCGGGCAGAGTAACCGTACTGTCTGCAACGATATGCTTGACTTTCGGATCGGCTCTGTATTCATCCAGCTGTGCTTTTGTGACGTTGCCGGTGAGAGTAAGGGTTCCGGTTGCTTCGTCAAAGGAGCAGCGGGAATAATCTGTGAAATAGCCCGGATCGGATTCGCCGCCATCTATACGGGCGTATGTAGCATCTAGTTTTCCTTCCTTAGTAAAAGTACCATTGCCACCAACAAGTTTATTACACCATTTAAACATATTGTCGGAAAAGCTTACTTTTTCAGTTGACCAAAGGCTTGAAACATATATAGTTTCAATATTAATACAATCTGAAAACATAGAAGTCATATTAAAAACACTACTAGTATCAAAACTGGAAATATCAAGCGATGTTAAAGAACGACAGTTAAAAAACATCGAATCCATATTACTAATACGACTTGTATCAAAGTTAGAAATATCAAGCGATGTTAAATAACAACAACTATAAAACATTTTCATCATAATCGAAACATTACTTGTATTAAAGCTTGACAGATCAAGTGATTTTAATTTAAAACATCTATAAAACATACTATCCATATTAGCAACATTACTTGTATCGAAGTTAGAAACATCAAGTGATTCTAACTCATTACATTCATAAAACATATACGCCATATCTGTAACATTACTTGTATCAAAATTAGAAAGATCAAGCGATGTCAACATTCGACACTCAGCAAACATGTGATTCATATTTTTAACATTACTTGTGACAAAGCTAGAAATATCAAGTGATTGCATATTCTTACATCCAGAAAACATTTCAACCATATAAACAACATTACTTGTGTCAAAATTATGAATATCAAGTGATTTCAAACATGTACATCCGGAAAACATATAAGACATATAGTAAACATTACTTGTATCAAAGTTAGAAAGGTCAAGACTTTCTAAGGACATACATCCCTTAAACATGTGTGTCATAATCCAAACATTTCTTGTGTCAAATCCGGAAATATCGAGCGTTGTAAGACTCCTGCACCCAGCGAACATAGAATCCATGTTGGTAACGTAGCTTGAGTCTGCATTACTCAGATCAATCTGCATTGCACCTCTGAAATCGGAAAACATGGACGCACAATCCCCCGGCAGAACAGTGCCGGGTTCGGCATAAACCTTTATAACCTTCAGATCAAGCGTATATTCCTGAACCTGTTCTTTAGTAACAGCACCGCTGAGTGTGAGAGTGCCTGTATACTTATTAAAAGTTACTGAGCCAGCCTCAGCCGCACTTGCCGTAACAGGCTTTAAAGCCGTGAAGCCGCCGGGGATAATGGGTGCCGCTCCCCCCACTATTACCAGCGCCATGAGCGCTGCGATCGTTCTTTTTAATGCTTTCATAAAACCACTCCTTTTAATTATTTTTAACAAAACGCCTGTGTAACGGTATACTTACCTATTTTAATTATAACATTATTACAAGTGGGTGAACAGTGTACGAAAGGGAACCCTGCGTGTAGAAAAAAACTACCGCATATTCACTGTTTTGCACAAAAAGCGGCACAGTATGAAACTGTGCCGCTGTAGATGATGTTTTTATGAGAAATGCTCCTCAGCAGAGATGCCGAACTTCATCATTTCGGTGACTAGGTTCTTGAAGGTCTCACTGTCGGAATTCTGCAGTCTGTTATTGACGTATGACTCAATGCTGTACTGGAAGGTATTGCTTATCTGCTTTGAACCGTCGTATATCTTAGCGGTTATTACACTTCTTACATCAGTGATAGCTATAGTATCAATGCTTACGATGTAATAGCTTCCGCTCTTTGTGAACTGTGAAGCAGGTATTGTCTTTGTGACCGTTGCACCGCTGCTGGTCTTGTATGAGATATTCAGCTTGACGTTGGACATATTCTGATTTGCTGCAAATTTCAGCCTGTACATGAGCACTGTCTTGTTCTCGAAGGAGACGTTCTTCTTATCGAAGGTCGCTGTTGCTCCGGAGACTGCTGTTGACTTTTCCGCATTTTTCAGCGTGGGAAGGTTCTGTGTACCCATTTTCTTCTGTGCGGCTGTGAGGTCACTATTGGCGAGATGAGCCGCATTCTTGTTGAAGTGCACCTGTGCGGCTGCACCGTAATTCAGCATATCAACCAGCATTTTCTTGAAGGTTGCGCTGCTTGAGTTCTGGAGGCGATCCATTGCGTAATCCTTTATGCTGTACTTATCCGGCTTTGTGGAATAAGTCACACCGTTCTTGTCGGCAAGGAGAGAAGCAGTGAGAGTGCTGCCCATATCCGTGGAAGTAATGCCGTCGAAGGTGAACATATAGTAAACTACTCCGCCGATGGTCTGCTCTTTGTAGTTTGTGATAGTCCTGTTTACGAGAGTGGGCTTGGATGCACCTGCTGCATACTCCTCCTTGGAAACATCAAGGCGGATATTACTGTAGCCGCTGAGGCTTTCCTTTGGAACAGCGTAGTACATGGACAGGTCGTTCTGGAATGAGCAGTTGTGCTTGAATTCAATGTTGCTGAGGGTGCTGTCGGTGATATATCCGTCAGTGTCATCGCTGTCTGCTGTGCGGAAGGTCTCAGTGTAGAAGGGTTCGCTGGCGCCTTTGAGCCGGATATTCATAACGTAGTTTTTGGAAGGCTTCAGACCTGTGAAGGGACGTCCGTCGTGATCCCTCAGATCCACATAGCTTCCGCCGCCGAAGCTGACCTCATAGCCCCCCTCAGCCACCACATTATACAAGTAGGTATTGGTGAGGGTATTGCCGGCGAGAGAGTTCAGCTGTATCGAATCCGGCATCACAGTGATGCTTTCGTATACACCGGGCAGACTGCGGACAGGTACGCCGTACTCACGATACGCAGACCTCACGCAGACAGTGAATGAGGGTACATGATAATATGTGCCCACCTTGGGTGCAAGCAGTATCTCGTCTGAATTGTACACAGCGTTCTTCCTGGGCACTGCATAGATGTCCAGCGAACCGTCATCATTGAGACATGCGCCGGCTGTGTCCAAAAACGACATATTTATATTATAACCGTAAGCGATCTGCAGCTTCTCCAACTCGTCGATGTTGGGTTCAGTGAAATAGTAAAAAGGATCCGGCGTAAGTCTCACTCTGTAGATATATGAGCCGTTATACTGCATGATCTCGCCTTCTTCGAGGAAGCGCTCGTTTTCGGCGTCATACCAGCCGGTATTGTCAAGGTCGATATTGCAGTTATTATGGTGATATTCTCCGACAGCCTTGACGGTGCTTCCCGGGTATGGCAGCTCGCCGGTAAATACGATGGGGTCGCCTCTGAAAGATGAATAATCTATGGGATTGTACTTGAACATAGTTAAATATCCCGGTGTTTCAGGGGTATCTATACGGGCGTATTCAACATCTACGTGTTTAGGATCATAGACTGTCCCGTTCCCTCCGACTAATTTGGAACTACCTTCAAACATAGCTGTACTGCTTGTCACATTGTCTGTGTTCCATTTTTCGGAAACAATGATTTTTATCAGTTCACTGTCTAATCCAAACATTCTAGACATAGCTTCCACATTTGAAGTATCAAAGTTTGAGAGATCCAGTGATGTCAATGCCGGGCAGTTGTCAAACATACTAATCATATTTGTCACGTTTGAAGTATTAAAACTGCTTAGATCCAACGATGTCAGTGCTTTGCATCCAGAAAACATAGATTTCATGGTAGTCACATTCGTAGTATTAAAATTACTGAGATCCAGTGATTTCAATTCTTGGCAGCAGTAAAACATATACTCCATGTTAGTCACATTTGAGGTATTAAAACTGCTGAGATCCAGTGATTTCAATCCATAGCAGGTGTAAAACATATCGTCCATACCAGTCACATTTGAGGTATTAAAACTGCTGAGATCCAGTGATGATAGTGACTTACATTGCCCAAACATAAGGCTCATGTCAGTCACATTTGAGGTATTAAAACTGCTGAGATTCAGTGATGATAGTGAACTACATCCTCTAAACATACTGCTCATGTCAGTTACATTTGATGTATCCGCTTTGCTAAGATCAATGGTCATCACTGATTTGAATTGATAAAATAAACAGTAACAATTGGCAGGCAGTACAGTGCCGGGCGCTGCAACAACAGAAGTCACTCGTTCATCTTCTTTGAATGCCCTCACATCATCTCTCACAACATTTCCACTGAGGGTCAGCACGCCCGTTGTCTCATCGAGGGTGGCGGTGCTGCCTGCATCTTCCGCCTGTGCCGTCAGTGAAATGCCGGACAGGTCGAAGGAGCCTGCCTCAAAGGGGGCTGCCCCTCCTATCAGTGTCAGCGCAAGAAACGCTGCCAGCATTTTTCTGATACCTTTCATAAAACCATCTCCTTTTAATTTTTTAACAAAACGCCTATGTAACGGTATACTTACCTATTTTAATTATAACATTATTACAAGTGGGTGAACAGTGTACGAAAGGGAACCCTGCGTGTAGAAAAAAACTACCGCATATTCACTGTTTTGCACAAAAAAGCGGCACAGCCTTTTTGCTGCACCGCCGCTTTTTATTATTACGGATTGTCGTTAATGACAAGTCCGCCGCCCCGAGCCATTACAGCAAGCTGCAAACGGCTCCTGAAGCCTGTTTTCTCCAGCATTACGGAAATATGCTTTTTCACGGCACGCTCGGATATACCGAGCTTCTCACCTATCTCATTGTTTGTAAAGCCGCCAACAAGTCCTCTCAGCACATCAAGCTCACGCTCTGTGAGATTTGTGCTGATGACCTTGCCGAACCATACCTCGGGCATCTGCGAGGGATAGATCGATTCGCCGTTCATAGTCCTGTCCATAACGTCAAGAAGAGGTTTTTCCTGCACTTCCTTGTGCCAGAAGCTCTCAACGCCTATTTCCTTTGCTCTGTCGATATAGGTGACCTCCGGCATAGATGTAACAAGCAGTATCTTAACCTCGGGACGCTCCTGTTTGATCTGCTTTGCAGCATCAAGACCGTCCCTGCCAACCCCCAGAACAACGTCCATCAGCACAAGGTCGATTTCCTGTTCACAGCATATCTGAACAGCTTCATCTGCTGTCTGTGCCATTCCTGCGATCTCATAATCCGGCGAACTCTTCACAGCCGTTTCAAACATCTGCCGCACCATTTTCTGGTCATCGACAATAAGTACCCTATATGCCAATTTCGTATTCCTCCTGTGCTTTCTCCGGCAGTTGCAGTATCATTTCAAACTGCGGAGAACTGTTTATTTTCATCGTACCGCCGATACTTTCTGTCATGCGCCTGAGATTTGCAAGTCCGCCGGTTTCTTTCACAGGCGCACATGGAGGTGTGCCGTTGTTGGTAAAGTGCATCACATAGCCCTCCGGCGTTTTTTCGATAGAAATATACGCGATATTCCCCTCAGCATGGCGCAGAACATTGGTGACGTGGACTGTTATCGCCGAGTCCACTACCGATATCAGCGTTTCCTCCTCGGGGAGTTCGCCGTTCAGCTCGATACGGATACCGAGACTGTCTGCGTGTGTCAGACTGAAAAAGCAGGGTTTCTGCCAGCTTTCCCGTTCCTCATTTTTCAGCAGGGCGGTATTCCTCCGCCACAGTGAGAGCATTTCATTTGTGTCTGTATGTTCGGGATCGGCGAGGAAATGCCTTGTCATCAGCAGCATTTCACCAAAGCTGTCATGAATGTGTATTTTGATCTGCAATGTTTCCTTGTCCATGATGATGAACTGTATCGAGGAGTTGAGTGCCTTTAGCCGTCGGTTGATCTTCTGCACCTTTTTCTGCTTTTCTCGCAGTTCCTCCGTCAGGCGGTATTCCTGCGTGACATCAAAGGCGAGCAGTTCGTGGATCGTCCTGCCGTCCAGCGTATCCTCACGATGAACAAAGTTATATGCCGAACCGTCCTCCGAGCAGACAATGGGTGCTTCTTCGCCGGAAAAAATCGTTCTCTGAAAGCCCTCTGCGTCCATAATGCCGCTGCCTGTCAGCTTGCAGGCAATGCTGTTCATACGGCGGTTTGTCAGTTTTGTCAGTCCGCCGTCCCAATAAAAGCATATTCCGACCGGAAGCTCGTCCATGCATTCCTTGACGGACATCAGCGTCAGACTGCGTTTTCTTGCCCTGATACAGCTCAGGAGTTCCAGAATGGCAATGCCCGTAAGAACGAGAGCTGCCAGCAAAAGGGCAACAGGCTTTTCGAGATACGCTCTGTTATGATATTTCAGATGATCCATCAATATCTGTGACAGCACCAGTGGAACGAGCATTTCTGCTGTGGAGATCACGATACGGCTTGCTTTTCCGTCCCACAGTAAATGTATGATCATCATAAGGAAGAAAGTCAGACAGCAAAGCAGCAGCCACAAAGTCAGTCCGCCAAGTATGCTATCCATTGACTTCACCTCCTGCTGAAAGTGCGATATGCTGAATATCGTCCTCGCTGTGGGACATCAGCTTCAGCCCGGTATTCTGAATACGAATGCTGTCGGTGTTTACTTCGCCGTCTGTTTCTATAGAGAGCAGAACCGTTTCATCAGGGCTTATTCTTACAGAAAGAGTGCTTGCGGTATCTATCACAGACTCAATGACAGCTTCAAAAACATCGTAAGCTGTAATGAGCTTTCCTGATGATATTTCCCTTGCATCGCCGTTTATCAGCTCACAGACGATACCGAGCGCCTGTATCTGCTCCAAGCTTTCCCTGACCGAAAGATACAGCTCCTTAGTTGACATTGTGTGGCAGTTATCAGCGGCAAGCATTAGGTTTGAACATCTCTTGACGTATGTTCCGAACAACAGGCTGAGCTTCATTTTCTGCTCAAGTTCGCCGCTTCCGTTCATGATATTGTCTATCCGCACAAGCTGTGGATGGGTATGTCGGGCAATTT
Organism: Ruminococcus flavefaciens ND2009; assembly: GCF_000621785.1. Classification (GTDB taxonomy): domain Bacteria; phylum Bacillota; class Clostridia; order Oscillospirales; family Ruminococcaceae; genus Ruminococcus; species Ruminococcus flavefaciens_C. Next base: position 171,645 of record NZ_JHXI01000007.1, read on the forward strand.
TGTCATAGAGCCTGTTCTGAGTTTCATATTTTGATTTTTCGGCGAGAAATCGGTTTTCTGCTTCTATAAGGTCATTTTCTCCATCTATCTGTTCGGTAGCGTCCTCAATGTCATGGTTGAGCCGATTTATGGCTGATATGTCTTCGCTCCATGTGACGCTTCCGCCTTTTATTGCATAGGTCTTGCGATTATAGTCCTCATTTCCTTCGGTATCAGAATAATCGACTGAATAGTACGCTGTCTTTCCGTCAGCGCTTTTCATCTCAGCATTGATATGTGTGATCTCAAACAGTCTGTTGTACCCAGTGTTTGAGGGGATAAGCCCGATCCTGATACAGCCTTCCCACAGTCCCATGTACAAAAAGAGGTATATCTCCTGTATGTTGTAAAGACTGATACCAAGTATGTGCGGCGAGCTTCCGCCGCAGATATAGTAAACGACGATCAGCACAAAAACAGCAGCTGCCGGAATGATCGGGATATACCATTTTCTGCGGCACTGCGAAAGCTTACACTTTTTGATGAGCATTATAAAGGAACCAAGCGTGACGACGAAAGACCATACAAATATGACATAATAGAGCCAGTGATAACTGATATGGTCGCTGGTGTCAGATGTTTTGGTGACTGAAAGCACAAAGTGGTGTATGTCGTTTGTAATGACGCTTAGCATTAAAAGGCCTGTAACGCCCCAGAACACCTTTATCAATGCAGGCATATCCGCACTTTCATCACGGCTGACATATGATGCTGCGCTGAAAGAAAGCATAGGCAATGAAATAAAAGAAATATAGAACAAGTAATACAAATAGCGATTAGCAATAGCAGAATGTGTAAACAGCATCCATCGGCATATACGGACAATAAACAGCATCAGCAGAAATACAGCGATCATGACGATATGCCGTCGGATCCGCTTATGAACAGTTCTCTGTGCAACAGCTGCACCCCATGCAATGATGATGAAGCTGTACAAGAAAGATGCCGGAGTGTGGATACACGGCGGAACCCATGAAAACTGCGATAGTATATTTACAATGAACGAGATAAAAATGGCTATGATAAAAGCGACAAAGTAATCCCGTTCAGATCTTGCTTTGAGAAGCAATTTCAGACCTCCCGTCGTTTCTGTTATCTGACAATTTAATACCTTTCTGTATCTCCACGGCTCGCTCCTCGGTGATACCGCATTTTACGGCGTAGCTGAGCCAGTCAGACACAACAGATTCTGTTTCTGATATAGCATTACGGCAGAACTCTGCTGTCAGTCCCATGGACTTTCCGCTGGCTATAAGGTCATCTGATGTTATGCCCGATGTTTTACCGTTTATGGACATCTGGTGCTTTGATATCCACCTATTGTCAGGATTATATGCAAATGTCAGGTCGTATGCAGGAGACAGCTTCCATTCTCCTTTTCGGTTCATCAGGAATGAGAAATTCTTTACATGGTCGTCGCAGTTGCCTCCCAGCACTGCAAACGCCATACGCCTGAATATCTGCTCTACGCCGCTTTTTCCTATACCAAGTCTCTTTGCATAATCGGTATACAATTCATAACTGCAAACATTCGGAGTGTTATAATCGAAATGCCCGAGTGCAGCAAGAGTCTGCATATGTACTTTATCGCCGTTTACACGGTCAAATCGCTTCGTCATAAAATGATGAAGTCCGTCTTTTTCATATATACGGCATTCGCTCATCTCGATGCCGAGGTCAACAGCCATAAGATAGTAAGCGTACTCAATAAGCGAATACTGCTTTTTATCAGCTAAATTGTGGTCGCCATTACCTGATACTCCGTCAAATTTTATGAGCCAGTAATCAAAGCCTTTTCCTGCGTCCACTTGTCCTGACTTTACTTCGCCAGTCTTTTCATTCCATGCAACGATAGCTTTTGCTCTTGCGCCGCCTGCTGAAGAGCCTATCTCCAACAGCTGCATTATACTTGCTTCCTTATCGGAAAACACTGCGCTCTCTTTGCCTGACAACACCTCAGATGCAAGCTTTGTCATTTCTGTCACATCGATCTCGCTGTTTATAAACTCAGGACTTGTAGCAGGAACATATTCAAGAGCTCCCATACCGCGTTTACCCGTGTAGCACAGCCTTTCTATCGCTGTAAATGTCTCGGATGAACGTCCCTGACCTGCAAGCCACTTATCTATAACAGCATTACCGAACTTATCAGGCAGAGAATCTGCAAATAGTCCCGGAATACCGTGAAATGCTTCAACACGGCTAAGCTCGGGGAATGAATATATCCTGTCGGATAAAGGCATCTTGAATGGGGAAAGCTCTATTCCACTCCTGAGAAACTTTTTGTCATATTCAAAGCTTGACGCTACGTCATCGTCACCCTGATGAATATATCCTATACGAGTACCCCAGAGGTACACTTCTGCTGTATTTATCATTCTTCATCGCCCCATTTCCAATCATTATCGTTTTTCTTGCGTTTTCTGACCCTCTGCTTAGGAGTATAGTTGTCTATATATCGAGAAGGACGCTCCTGCGGATCAGGTATCAGCAGATCAAGTTTTTCTTCAAGGTCAACCGCTTTGAGAAGCTTTATAAGATTGAGCATACCTATATCACTGCCATTCTCAAAACGTGCTATTGTGCCGACTGAAACCATTGACTTCTCAGCAAGCTCTGTTCTTGTCATTGAAGCGGCTATGCGGTACTGCTTGAATCTCGACGAAAGCTCCTTAGCAATAGCCTTATCCTGTAAATCTCTGTTTATCTTCATCACGGACGCTCCTTTCATCAGCTTTGCTGTTTTTATTATACCACAGCAAATAATAAAATGCAATATATTATTTATTAAAGTAAGAAATAGTATCTAAGATAGAATATATTATATTTTATTTTGGATTGATCCCGAAAAACGAACACATATGTTCATTTTTCGGGATTTTCTTATGCTTCTTTTTTCGATATACTTGTATTTAAAGCTTGTTCTTAAAATTGAACAGAAAAATCAAAACTATTCAAATTCAGACAAGAAATACAGTATGTTACATTATTCGAACAGAAGTGTTCATTTACACAATCATTGATCATCTAGATGATTTGCGAAATATTGTGCCTCTTTTTGGTCAGGTGTACAATTTATATTTGCCGAGTGAGGTCTGTCGTGATTATAGAATCTGATATAGTCGTTTACGGATTTTCTGAAATGCTTTTCGGAAGTATAGTCCTTTCGGTAGAGCTCCTCAGTTTTCATATTCTTGAAGAATGATTCGCAGACGGAATTATCATAAGGTACTCCTGCTTTTGAAAAAGGCTGAACAATCTTCAATTCGCTATATATCGAGCCTCTGGATATTCCATATTCGTTAGCAAGTACAGTAATGCCTTCTCCGGACAAACAGCGTTTTACTATGTTTTCTTTTTCAGTTTTTGAGAGATTTTTCATAATTACATCTCCTGTATTGATTATTCCGCATATAAGTATAGAGTGGTGATTATTATATAAGCGATTTGCAGAAATGTCAATAGTATTGATTTTATCCTGTTTATGCGTTATAATTAGTAATAATGAAATGATGAATGGAGTTATGGAAATGGATAGATCATCAAAAATAGAACTCACTAACATGTGTCTTATATATGATGACAAGCGTGTGCTTGTACAGGAGAAGCAAGGATTGAAGGAAAAATACAAAGGCGGTCTCGTCTTTCCCGGAGGTCATGTTGAACCCGATGAGTCACTCTTTGATTCTGTCGTCCGTGAAATGAAAGAAGAAACTGGACTTACAATACATAATCCGCAGCCGTGTGGATTCAAGGACTGGATACTGGAGGACGGTACACGTTATATAGTTCTTCTGTATAAAACAGACCGGTTTGAAGGGAAGCTTAAAAGCTCCGAAGAAGGCAGAGTTTTCTGGCTTGATAGATCAGAAATAGAAAGTGCAAATCTTATATGGAATATGCGTGAGCTAATGCAGATATTTGAGACTGACAGCTTCAGCGAATTCTTCTTCAAGATACAGAATGGTTCATATAAAGGACAGTTATTAGGATAATTTACATCAGACATAGTATCATTAAAAATGTTTCGGGAGGTTACAATGCAAAAGTTTTTGTTTAGTCCTATAGAGGATCACACATACAGCATAGTCGGATATGAGGGAGATGAGTCGGATGTTGTTATCCCTGAAAACTATGGCGGAATAAAAGTGACCGTCATTTGCGATAAAGTATTTACAGGACATAGTGAAATAGTATCAGTAACAATTCCTGATACAGTAACTGATATGGGAGAGTTTGTATTTGAAGGCTGTTATAACCTGAAACATATAAAGCTGTCCTCAGAGTTGCGGTATTTATGGGGATACACATTCTGCCGCTGCGGTATTGAAGAAATAGTAATTCCGGATCGATTAAGGTCAATTCCGCCTTTTGCATTCAAGGATTGTAAACATCTTAAACGAGTCGTTTGCGGCACCGATATGAAAAAAATCTACTCATGGGCGTTTGCCGGCTGTGATAGCCTTAAAGAGGTTACTTATAATGATGACGTCGTGGTAAGTCCTGATGCTTTCAAGGATAAGGAATTGAATACATAATATCGACAAAAAGGCTGAAAATAACCATTTAGCGTATGTCAATATTTTTATTTGCCTTAGACAGCGCGGAGCCCGCGCAGCCAATTTCGCGTCTCAGTTTTTCTGGGGCGCGATTTTCATTCCGCGCATTATACAAATTACAATTTCAAATATACTGTTTATGTTAGACCTCCGGACATAAAGTCCGGAGGCTTATATTTTACTCTGAGAGCGCTTTAGCTATCGCCTCCGCACTCAGCTTCTTGCTTTCGGTATCCAACCTTTTGATAAGAGTAAAGGCAGAGGAAAAACAGTAAAATATAACGAATGGGAACACAGGAATCAGGGTACTTCATGGAAGCAAAAGCTACAGCTTGATATCGACAGTCTAGCACGATACAGCGGAGTTCCGGGAACTACCGTCATCATGGAGGTATTCACCATCGTCATGTGCAGTCCGTCATAAAGCTGTGCGGTGCGGTGTGCGTTTTCGATCCCGTAACCGTGACCTCCTGCACCGTTCAGAAAGTTCACGATATAGGGCAGCCCCGATGCATCTATCTTTTCAAGCACTTCACGAGCCTGCGCCGCCGTGTAGCCCTTATTGATACGCTTCAAGACCACATCATCGCCCGACTCCACACCGATATACAGGTCACTCACGCCCGCCTCTTTCAGCTGTTTCAAGTCCTCGTCGCTCTTGTGGGCGATGTTGTCCGTCCTTGCATACATTGTGATGACAGCCACGTTCGGCAGATGCTTTTTTATCAGCGAAATGCGCTCCAACAGCTTTTCCGCCTATAGTGCAAATGGGTCAGCTCCCACAAGATAGAAAAGGAAACAAAGCAGCGCGGTGCAGAGCTGATAACCATACACGCTGAAAGCTCGTGGGAGTCTGAGCAGATACCGCTTGATTCTCTAACATGACAAAAAGCAGATGCTTTCGATTTGGAAGCATCTGCTTTTTTATAGCCTGCTGTAAAGGTTTTGTATATAGCTGTTTGGGAAAATCAATACCGCCCGACGCCGAAAGAATAGCCGAATGATTGATAAATACGCCTTTACCGAATGTCACACGGTTTCCGAAATCACAGGTAAACGGAGTGAGTATCCTTACATTGTCGAGCTTACGCCCGAAAAGCTCCTCAAGGAAGCCGACATAAGACGGATCATCGGGAAGGACTGCATTTGCCTTTGCACACAGCGTTCTTGCTCTCATCATTTCATCAACTGCTTCTTTGAAATAAGGTTCGGTCACTCTCGTCGGACCGCCTTTATCCATAAGCTCATACACATAGCCCTTATCGTATTCCATATCTTATCCTCCCGGGTTTCAGAATTGATTTTTCAGAATTCCGATGAATTCATTTGTATGTTTCTTTGGATTATCGGCTTTCATAAATGCACAATACCGCCTGATGATCGGCTTGCCGTTTCGCAGAAGGCGCACAGCCTTTGTAGTGGTCTGCACTGCATCGCCGCTGCCCTCAATGGGCATAAAGCCCTTGCCCTGAATGACCTGCATCAGCGCATCATCAATATATTCCGTGAAGTAGATCTCACTTGTAAAGCCCAAGTCATTAGCATAAAAGCTGCGCTCCGTTTCCTGCTGATCGGGGGAGGAGAGCAGGATCAGCGGCGTGTTTTTCAGGTCTGAGATTTCCGCCTCGTCAAGCTGTGCAAGGGGAGAATTTGCCGATATTTCCGCATAATATTCCCGAATATCAAGCACAATGTTCACATACTCATCCGAGAAGGCTCTGCGCTGGTCGTTGAGGACAATATCAAGCTCGCCGTTCCGCAGGAGAGCATAGAGCGCATCGTGGTTGCCGTGTGTGACCTCTACCGTCACATCAGGGTACTGAACCGTAAACTCCGACACGGCACTGTTGAACTCCTTGCCGCTGTATCCCTTGAGCAGCCCGACCTTCAGAAGCTCGCCGTTATTGCCCGAAACTCTTTGCAGCTCACGGACCATATTATCATAATCCGCCACAAGCACAAGGCTTTTCTTGTAGAAAAACTCCCCTGCGGAAGTCAGCGTGAAGCTGCGTTTTTTTCGTTCAAGCAGTGTCACACCCAGTTCCTCTTCAAGGGTCTTTATCTGCTGAGAGATAGCCGACTGTGAAATAAAATGCTCCTCTGCGGCGGCGGTAAAGCTGCCAAGCCGTACCACCGACTGAAAATAACGTATCTGTTTCAGCATCTTATCACCGCTTTCAGTCGAACTTTTCAGGATCCAGCATTTTTACGACCTTTGCAGGATTGCCGACAACAACAGCGTAGTCGGGCACATCCTTTGTCACGACTGAGCCTGCACCGACGATAGCGTGTTTTCCTACGGATATACCGCGCAGGATCACCACATTTGCGCCTATCCAGGCTCCCTTCTTTATCAGAATTGGTTTGCAGGGCAGTATCATTCTGTCATAGGGATCATGATTGTTGGTCAGCAGAGAAACATTTCCTGCGATCTGCACATCGTCCTCAATGGTGATGCCACCCCTTGCCATTGCAAGCATATTTGCATTGATAAACACATTGTTACCGATCTTCATCTTATCAAGTGCCGCACCGTTCAGCGGAGCAGCAACGTATGAACCCGTACCAATGTTTTCGCCGAAAAGCTCTTTCAGCACAGCCTGATACTCATCAGTCATAGGCATGGTGTGGCTAAGCTTGAACTGAAGCTCCGTTATTCTTCTGCCTTTTTCCTTATCTTCCGGGGAAAAGCCTCTCATATCCACGATCATCTCATTACAATCCATTATTTCTCCTCAATATGTCGAAGCGCTCGCCATTGCAAAGCGCCATTCGTTGTTTTTCTTCACAAGCTGAAACCGAAGCTGTAACCGCCAGGTGTGCTTTCCGCCTCCGAAAACCGCGGCTGTGACACGGCTTTTGCCGATGAGTACAGCCATATCGCCCTTGACTTCCACCTGCATATCCTCATGTTCGGCAGAATAATAATTCAGCGTACCGTCCATGATCGAGCTGATGTAAACCTCTTTCGGCTGCCGCATACCCGTCATGTGGACAAGCACGAAGCTGTCGTCATGGACACGTTCAAGCTCGGCTCTGTCCTTGTTCACCATAGCGGCATACATCTCATGGTAGAGCTGTATGATCTGTTCCTTGTCAGTCATACGCTTTTCTTTGCCCAGGCAGCCACCTTGCTCTCGGAATTCTCAGCCTCAGCGCCGTGAACAGAAAGTCCCGCCTTGACAGTTGCACCCTTGCAGATGTTTTTCAGGTCACGCTCGCTTGAGCCCATACCGCTGCCCTCATTTGTGCAGAAGGGAATGATAGTTTTGCCGGTCAGGTCGTACTTTTCGAGAAGCGTAAACATACACATGGGCATGGTTCCCCACCAGTTGGGATAGCCCACGAAAATGGTGTCATAGTCCTCGAAATTGTCGGGATAAGCCTTTATCTCGGGGCGAGATTTAGCGCGCAGCTCCTGATACAGGTCATGTAGCTCTCGGAATAGGGCTTGACGGTGTCAACCTCAAAGAGATCACCGCCAACTGCCTTCTGAATGAACTCTGCAACTCTCTCGGTATTGCCCTTTGCGATAGTTTTGAGACCGCCGTTCCAGTAGTTTTCGCCCTTGCGTGAATAGTAAACGATAAGTATGTTAGCCATAGTGATCATCCTCCGTGATTTATTCGGTAATTATAGTCTAACACAGTTTTTCAGATAAATCAATCTGCATTTCGCAGATTTATGATAAGTTTTTCTTATAGATCAAAGAAGATACGATCTTTTCGAAAAGCAGGGCAAGGGTAAGTTCAATAAGGCATGATAGCCGCCTTCGTTTCTGCTTTTCTGTAAAGAGACCATGAAACGCAATATCGGAAAATGAAAAAAGCTGTACCCCACGGTACAGCTTTTTCTGATTTGTCCCTTACAACAAATTTCTTTATTATGTGGGAGTGCAGTTCCCTCATAAACCGAAATGATACGGAAAACGCTGCCTTACACGTTTTCACCCAATTCCCTCCTACCTACATTATATTATCGGCTTTTGCATATTGCAAGCTGAATATTGCTGAATGTGCAACATCACTGTTCAAAAAGTGCGGTTCCCGGGAATAATTTCAACATAAATCTACTATAAATCAGTGAGTTTACTTCATGAACCTACTATTTTTATAGTGCTGAAGACCTGCTCTGCGGTTTTCGACAGGTTTTCCGCAGCATTCTCCCTGACCATAGCCTCAGCAAGACTACAGGACCGTGTCTGAATGCAGAAACAGGCGTCGATCCCCTTATCACGGAGCAGCTCCGCTCCCCTGCCAACGGCTCCGCCAAAAGCGATGACGGGCTTGCCGTGCTTTTTCGCCAGTGCAGCCATTACCGCAGGAGCCTTTCCCATGGCGGTCTGCCCGTCGAGGCAGCCCTCTCCCGTCACCACAATGTCCGCCTGTATCACAGCCTGCTCCATGGCAGTCGCCTCCATGACCAGCTCTGCTCCCGACCGTAGCTGACCGCCAAGTGCAAACATCAGTGCAAAGCCCATGCCCCCTGCGGCACCTGCTCCCTCGCAGTTCGGGTCAGCCTGTGGAAAAGTGCCCTTCATCAGCTCCCCATAGTGCCTGAGCCAGCCGTCCATGAGGGGAATATCCCCCTCAGCCGCCCCCTTCTGAGGAGCAAACACCCTGCTGCACCCGTTTTCGCCGCAGAGAGGATTTTTCACATCGCAGGCGACTCTGAAACGGCAGTCCCTGAGCTCAGGGAGCAGATTATCCGCAGTTATCTCCGCAAGGTCGGCAAGTCCCCCTGCACCGCGGTTTATGGGCTCTCCCTTACTGTCGAAAAGACCGAAGCCCAGTGCCTGAAGGCAGCCTGCTCCCCCGTCGTTGGTGGCGCTGCCGCCTATGCCGATGATGAATTCGCGGCAGCCGCGTCTGACAGCATCGGCGATCATCTCTCCCACACCGTAGGTGGAAGCCGCCATTATATCCCGCTCATTTTCACCAATGAGCGTAAGTCCCGCCGCCGCAGCCATCTCCATGACCGCAGTACCGTCGGGAAGTATACCGTATTCCGCAGTTATCTCCCTGCCCAGAGGGTCATGGACCGCCACAGACTGAGCCCTTCCGCCCATGCCTGTGATAAGAGCCTCCGCAGTCCCCTCACCGCCGTCGGCAAGGGTCTTTACCACCGTAACAGCGTCGGGAACAGCCCGGAGTATTCCCCGCTCCGCAGCCCTTCCTGCCTCAAGTGAAGAAAGGCTGCCCTTGAATGAATCTATTGCAATAAGAACCTTCATATGTCCTCCGTCAGTTTCTTTATCATTATGAACTCCTCTGTGTTCTCGCTGACTGTTTCAAAGCCGAGAGAGCGGTAAAGCTTCACGGCGTAATTTTCCTTCTGCACCGCCAGTGACACCTGTCTGTAGCCGCGACTGCGCAGCTCATTGAGGATAGCCCTCATGAGAGCAGCCCCCAGTCCCTTTCCGCGGAACTCCCTATACAGCGAAATGGCAAGAGAAGGCGTCAGGTCGTCCACATGACCGTAGTCCTTCATTATCCTGCACCAGACCGCACCAACTATAGATCTGCCCCGGAAGGCTCCGAAGGCGATATCATGTGGCGATGAGCCGAAGTCCTCGGTATACAGCCTCAGCTCGGGCTTTTCGATAATACCGCGGGGAGGGGGCTCCACGCCCTCGGGTATAAAGATGGCTTCATACAGGAAGTCCCCGAGAAATAGGTACTCCTCCTCATTCAGTTGTCTGATGATAGTCTCCATGTCCGCACCTCCTGATACATATATTATATCTGTCCGAGCAGCAACTGTCAACCGAAGCAGATCTGAAAAAAACACCTCTGCCAATGACAGGCAGAGGTGTCTGATAATACTTTTACTGCTTTTCGGAGTTGATAAACATATCGTAGATCCTGCGGATAGCCTCGGGGAGGTCATTCTCGCTGACGCCGATGATAACGTTCAGCTCGCTGGAGCCCTGGTCAATAAGCTTTACATTTATGCGTGCATGAGCCATTGAAGCGAAGATACGTGCAACAGTACCTCTTGTGTTCTTCATTCTGCGTCCGACTACTGCAAGGATAGCGATACCGTCCTCGATGTCGATGTGGTCGGGCTCAACAGCCTTGCGGAGCTCAGCGACTACCTTGTCACGAACGGGAGCAAGCTTTTCCGTGCTGAGAGTGATGCTCATGGTGTCGATACCTGAGGGCATATGCTCGAAGGAAAGACCGTTGTCATAGAGAACCTTCAGTACCTTCATACCGAAGCCTGTCTCGTTGTTCATCATAGCCTTTTCGATATTGATAGTGCTGAAGCCCTTCTTGCCAGCGATACCTGTGATTGTATGGCTGAGGCTCTCTCTGCTGAAGTCGTAGTCATTGCCCACGATCATTGTACCTGCGTCCTCGGGAGCATTGGTGTTCCTGATATTGATGGGGATACCTGCTGAGCGTACAGGGAAGATAGCGTCCTCGTGGAGAACGGAAGCGCCCATGTAAGCCAGCTCGCGGAGCTCACGGTAAGTGATGACCTCGATAACATCGGGGTTGTCAACTATTCTGGGATCGGCTACCAGGAAGCCTGAAACGTCTGTCCAGTTCTCGTATATCTCAGCCTTTACCGCATTAGCGATAATTGAGCCTGTAACGTCGGAGCCGCCTCTTGAGAAGGTCTTTATGTAGCCCTCGGTAGTTCTTCCGTAGAAGCCGGGGATAACAGCGTTGTCCAGACCCTTGAGTCTCTCGCGTACAGCCTTTACTGTCTCGTCAAGGAGAAGAACTCCGTTTGTATCGAAAATGATAACGTCAGCAGCGTCAACGAAATTGAAGCCCAGGTAGTTTGCCAGCACCTTGCCGTTAAGGAACTCACCGCGGCTTGCAGCAAAATCCTTTGCGGGACGTGCTTTCAGCTCCTTAACGATGGAGTCGAACTCCTCATCAAGTGACATATCTATTCCCAGCTCGGAAATGATACCGTTATAGCGGTCCTTTATGATCTGGAAGTCCTTTGAGAAGTCCACACCGCTGCCAGCCAGCTCACAGCACTTGTAAAGCATATCTGTGACCTTTATATCGTCGGAGAAGCGCTTTCCGGGAGCAGAGGGCACAACGTATCTGCGCTTGTCATCGCTCTTTATGATAGCGGCTACCTTTCTGAACTGATTGGCGTCAGCAAGGGAGCTTCCGCCGAACTTAACGACTTTATTACTCATATATATCATCCTTTTAACATTGATAATTTTATAGCAATATATATTATATGCCTTTTTGCCGTTAAAATCAATTGACAGAAAGCCAAAAATAGGCACCCACGCAACTGTATTTTTGGTGAATACGCTTGTACGCCACTGACGGACAGTTTTAAGCCTGCTCCTCTGCCTCTCTGACCGCCTGTGCAAAGGCAGTCATTTTAGCAAAGTCCTTGAAACCGTCGGTCTCAAGGCATGAACTTGCGTCCACTCCGTATGGGCGGAGCTGCCTTATTGCCTGAGCAGCATTCTCCGCAGTTATCCCCCCTGCAAGAAGGTAGGGACGTCTGATACTTCCGATGAGAGACCAGTCAAAGGTCCGACCCGAGCCCTTTCCCGAGTCCAGCAGCACCATATCCGCGCAGGAGCTCTCTGCGGCGGCAATATCCTCTGCGGAGATCACCTGAAACGCCTTTATTACGGGGATACCGAGGCTTTTCAGCTCAGATACGAAGTCCTCGCTCTCGCTGCCGTGGAGCTGAACCATTTTCACGGCTCCCATTTTCACGGCGGCGATAACGTTTTCCATGGTCTCGTCCACGAAAACTCCCACAGGAACTATATCTGCGTCCAGCAGCTTTGTAAGCTCCGCCGCCTTTTCGGGAGTTATGTACCGTTTGCTTTTTTTCGCGAACACATAGCCGATATAATCGGGCTTCAACCTGTTTGCGAATTCTATATCCTCAGTACGGCGAAGTCCGCACATCTTTATCTTAGTCATTTTTCCCTTTCAGCTCTCTGAGCTTTGCCTTTTTGTCCGCAGCCCTCATAAGAGTCTCGCCGATGAGCACAGCGTTCACCCCTGCCTCGCGGAGCAGCCTTATATCCTCAGCCGTGCGGACGCCGCTTTCCGAGACGAAGCTCACCTCCTCGGGAGCCAGCTCCCTGAGACGGCGGCTGTTGCCCGTGTCCACGGAAAAGTCCTTGAGATTGCGGTTGTTTACGCCTATTATACGGGCTCCGCAGTCCACAGCCCTGAGAAGCTCCTCCTCATCGTGAGCTTCGACGAGAGCGGACAGTCCCAGCTCATCGCAGACGCCGATATACTCCTTTATCTGCTGCGCCGAAAGAATGGAGCAGATGAGCAGCACCGCCTTTGCTCCCAGGAGCTTTGCCTCGTATATCATATACTCGTCCACGGTGAAGTCCTTGCGGATGCAGGGTATCTTCACGTTTTCGGCTATTTCACGGAGGTATTCATCGCTTCCCAGGAACCACTTCGGCTCAGTCAGCACGGAAATGCAGTCCGCACCTGCTGCCTCGTACTCCCTTGCGATGTCCAGATAGGGAAAGTCCTCGGCGATAATGCCCTTTGAGGGGGAAGCCTTCTTGCACTCGCATATGAATGCAATGTCATCTTTTTTCAGCGCCCTTTCAAACTCAAACTCCCCCTTTGGAAGCTCCAGAGCAAGGCGCCTTGCATCTTCGGGAGACAGCCTTTTTTTGGCTGCCTCCACACGTTCTGCCGCATGAACGGCAAGCTTATCCAGAATAGTCATAGCACACCTCAGTTGTTGGACTCGGCAATAAATCTGTCCATAGCAGCCAGGGCAGCACCGCTGTCGATGAGCTCCGCAGCCTTTTTAACGCCTGCCTCCATGGACTCAGCCTTTCCGCCAATATAAATAGCAGCGCCTGCGTTGAGCAGTACAGCGTTCCTCTTGTGTCCCTTTATGTCGCTTGCAAGGATACCGCGTGTTATAGCCGCATTCTCCTCGGGAGTACCGCCCTTGAGGTCATCCTTGGTGCAGCGCTCAAAGCCGAACTGCTCGGGAGTTATCTCGTAATTCTTCAGCCAGCCGTCCCTGTACTCACATACAGCCGTGGGAGCGCTGAGTGAGATCTCGTCCAGCTTGTCGGTGCCGTAGACTACCATGCCGTTCTTTGAGCCCAGCTTCATGAGCACCTCTGCCACAGGTCCCAGGAGGACGCTGTCATATACGCCCAGGAGGTGGTGACTGGGGCAGGCAGGATTGGTCAGGGGTCCCAGGATATTGAACACCGTGCGGAAGCCCAGCTCCTTGCGGATAGGTCCCACGTACTTCATGGAGGTGTGGTACTTCTGCGCGAAGAAGAAGCAGAAGCCGCTGTCCTCAAGAAGCTGTCTGCACTTGTCGGGGTCAAGGCTTATATTTGCGCCCAGAGCCTCAAGACAGTCCGCAGTACCCGAAAGTGACGAAGCAGCGCGGTTGCCGTGCTTCGATACCTTTATGCCCGAAGCCGCAGTAACGAATGCGGAGGTAGTGGAGATGTTGAAGCTGTGAGCGTTGTCACCGCCTGTGCCGACTATTTCGAGAAGATCCATGTCATTCTCGAACTTTATAGCTGCATCACGCATAGCGGCAGCACAGCCCGTTATCTCGTCGATAGTCTCCGCCTTGGTGCTTTTTGTGGAAAGAGCGGATAGGAAGGCAGCATTCTGTGTGGGAGTAGTCTCCCCTGCCATGATTTCTGATATTACCTTGTATGCCTCATCGAATGTCAGATCCTGCTTGTCAACGATCTTAGCTATTGCTTCCTTGATCATAGTTAAAACTCCTTTATAAATCAGAATTTGCCGCTGAGCGAGCGGCGGCGCTAAGACGTCCGTGTATCAGCGAAAGAGCAGTTGCTCCTCGACACGGGGAGTGCTTTTGCAGCTGATATAAATCATAATTTAGCTCCGCTAAATTATGATTTGAGCCCTTAGCCGTTAGCTAATGTAGGGGACGCCGCCCTCGGCGTCCCGTTGGGCGTGTAATATATCTCGCGGGACGCCGAGGGCGGCGTCCCCTACAAATGTAAATTATGATTTATCGACTGCTTCTTTCATTTCCTTTACATATTCGCCCACATAGGGAGCGGCGTCCTTACCGTACTTTTCAAGTATACGGATTATAGCGGAGCCCACGATGGCTCCGTCCGAGAGAGCAGCCATTTTCTGAGCCTGCTCGGGCTTGGAGATACCAAATCCAACTGCACAAGGCACCTTGGTGTTCTCCCTGATGACCTTTACGATGTCGCCGATATTAGTAGTTATCTCGCTTCTCACACCTGTAACTCCCAGACTTGAAACGATGTAGATAAAGCCCTCAGCCTCCTTTGCTATCATGGCTATGCGGTTCTCCGAGGTGGGAGCTATCAGCGATATAAGGTCAACTCCGTACTGCCTTGCCACTGCCGAGAACTCCTCCTTCTCCTCAAAGGGAAGGTCGGGGAGTATTATTCCGTCAACTCCGCATTCACAGCATCTTGCCATAAATCTTTCAGCATCGTATGAGAACACCACATTGGCGTATGTCATGAACACAAAGGGTATCTTCACATCTCTGCGGAGCTCCTTCACCAGCTCGAAAACCTTGTCCGTAGTCACTCCCCCTGCCAGTGCGCGGATATTCGCTCCCTGAATAACGGGACCCTCAGCGGTGGGGTCTGAGAAAGGTATGCCCAGCTCGATGAGGTCGGCACCATTCTCCGCAGCCGCCCTTACCACCTTTGCAGTGGTCTCAAGGTCGGGGTCTCCGCAGGTTATGAACGGTATGAATGCCTTTCCGTTTTCAAATGCAGCTCTGATATTACTCATATATATCCTCCCCTCTGTAACGCGCGATAGCAGCGCAGTCCTTGTCGCCGCGTCCCGAAACTGTTACGATGATAATTTTGTCCTTGTCCATAGTGGGAGCCAGCTTCATAGCGTAGGCAATTGCGTGTGCCGACTCGATAGCGGGAATGATACCCTCGGTGCGCGAAAGGTACTCAAAGGCGTTTACCGCCTCGTCATCTGTAACGGGAACGTACTCAGCCCTGCCGATATCGTGGAGATGAGCGTGCTCGGGACCTACGCCGGGGTAGTCCAGACCTGCGGAAATGGAGTAAACAGGAGCTATCTGACCGTACTCGTCCTGACAGAAGTAGGACTTCATGCCGTGGAAAATACCTATCCTGCCCGTATTGACGGTAGCGGCAGTCTCGAATGTGTCGATACCCCTGCCTGCCGCCTCGCAGCCGATAAGACGGACACCCTCATCGGGAATGAAGTGATAGAAGCTGCCGATGGCGTTGGAGCCGCCGCCTACACAGGCAATAACAGCGTCGGGAAGTCTGCCCTCAGCCTCCAGTATCTGGGCTCTTGCCTCGCGTGAGATAACAGCCTGAAAATCGCGTACTATTGTGGGGAATGGGTGGGGACCCATTACCGAGCCGAGACAGTAGTGTGTATCGGTGATACGGGAAGTCCACTCGCGCATCGCCTCGGAAACAGCGTCCTTGAGGGTAGCTGTACCGCTCTTTACGGGGATAACGTCAGCGCCCAGAAGCTTCATGCGGTAAACGTTGAGAGCCTGACGCTTGGTGTCCTCCTCGCCCATGAACACCACGCACTCCATATCCAGGAGAGCGGCGGCGGTAGCAGTTGCAACGCCGTGCTGACCTGCACCTGTCTCGGCGATAAGTCTGGTCTTGCCCATTTTCTTTGCAAGGAGAGCCTGACCGAGAACGTTGTTTATCTTGTGGGAGCCCGTGTGGTTCAGGTCCTCGCGCTTGAGGTATATCTTAGCGCCTCCCAGTTCCCTTGTGAGCTTATCTGCGCGGTAAAGCAGAGAAGGTCTGCCTGCGTAGTTGTTGAGGAGCTCTGTGAGCTCGCGGTTGAAATCCGGGTCATTCTTATAGTGGTCGTAAGCCTGTTCAAGCTCTATGACCGCATTCATCAGCGTTTCGGGTATGTACTGACCGCCGTGAACGCCGAATCGTCCTTTTGACTGTGACATAATATCTTTCCTTTCTATCATTTATATTTTTCTAAGTATATCAAGTGTATGGTTTGAAGCGCCCATAAGGTCGGCTCTTTCGCAAGTAGCGAAGTGGTATTCCATGAACTTGTCAAAGGTGAAGCTGTCCATGCTGTCGATACATTCGCTCATGTAGTTAGCCGCTCCGTCCGTTGCTATGAGCTTTATTCTCTCAACGGGGAGTTCCGCATTCAGCGCCGCTATCTCCTCCGTCCTCACCAGTGAGAAGAGCTCCTTTGGTTCGCTCTTGCAGTGCCACTCCTCTGCCAGCATATCATTTTCCAGTACCCTTCTCAGGTTCCCGTGAAGAAAGGCGTGCTGGAGCACAGCCGCTTCGTTCATGCAGTATGCCGCCAGTATGTATCCGCCCTTTCGGGTGACCCTTACCGCCTCTGAGAGCGCCCTGAGCATATCCTCACGGGTGAACAGGTGGTACATAGGTCCCAGCAGCAGAGTGACATCGAAGCTGTTATCCGAAAGCTCCGAAAGGTCAAGGGCGTTTCCCTGCAAAGTCCTTATGGGCTCTGTACCGTCCAGCTTTGCGCGGAGCTTTTCCAGATTATGCTCCACCAGCTCCACCGCCGTTACATCAAAGCCCTCTTTTGCAAGGGTTACGCTGTAACGTCCCGTGCCTGCGCCCACTTCAAGGAGCCTTGCGTCCCTGCGGTCACCGATACAGTCGCGGATATACTTCATGGTGGTCAGGTACTCCACCTGACCCGACTGTGAGAGGAGCCTGCCCTCCTCGTCGTAATTTCTGTAGAATTCATCAAGATAGTCCATAGCTGTCACCTCGTTTTTTATTGCGGCAATGAATAATTCAAAGCTCAATAAAGTTTTTCAGCATTATCCTTCCGTCGGGAGTCATGATGGACTCGGGGTGGAACTGAACGCCGTATATGGGGTATTCCCTGTGCTGGACCGCCATGACCTCGCCGTCATCGGCAAGAGCTGTGACCTCCAGACAATCGGGCAGTGTAGCCGCGTCTGCCGCAAGGGAATGGTATCTCGCCACGGGAGCGCCCTCGTCTATTCCCCTGAACAGAGGGCAGTCGTTCATGAAGCTGATAACGGACTGCTTGCCGTGCATGAGCTCCTTGGCGTAGGTAACTGTTGCACCGTAGGCGGCGCATATAGCCTGATGACCGAGGCAAACGCCAAGGGTAGGTATCTTTTGGCACACCGTCTTAGCGGCTTCGATTATAATGCCTGCGTCCTCGGGACGTCCGGGTCCCGGGGAGAGTATTATCTTGTCGGGAGCAAGCTCCTCTATCTCCGCAACAGTCATCTCGTCGTTGCGTATCACCTTTATATCGGGACATATCTCACCGATGAGCTGATAGAGATTATATGAAAAGCTGTCGTAATTATCAATGAGAAGAATCATTCGTCCGCCTCCTCTGCCATTTTAAGGGCGTTGACCACAGCCGCCGCCTTGTTTATGCACTCCTGATACTCCTTTTCGGGAACAGAGTCCGCAACTATGCCTGCTCCGCTTCTCACGAAGACCTTGCCGTTCTTCTTGTAGGCGATACGGATAGCGATACAGGTATCAAGATTGCCTGTGAAGTCGATGTAGCCGATAGCGCCGCCGTAGATGCCGCGCTTGTTGTTTTCAAGCTCAGCGATGAGCTGACAGGCGCGAATCTTGGGAGCTCCCGAGAGAGTTCCTGCGGGGAGCACAGCGCTTACGGCATCAAAGCCGTCGAACTCCTCCCTTATCTCGCCCCGTACCGTAGAGCCGATGTGCATAACGTGGGAATAGCGCTCTATGCTGTGGAGCTTTTCCACCTGAACGGAGCCGAATCTGCTTATCTTGCCAAGGTCATTTCTGCCCAGGTCAACAAGCATATTATGCTCCGCAAGCTCCTTCCCGTCCGCCAGCAGGTCAGCCTCAAGAGCCTTGTCCTCCTTGTCGGTCTTGCCTCTGGGACGGGTGCCTGCCAGTGGGAAGGTGTGGAGAACGCCGTCCTCCAGCTTTACCAGGGTCTCGGGAGAAGCGCCTGCTATCTCCACATCGGTCCCCGAGAAATAGAACATATAGGGCGAAGGATTGATAGTTCTCAGCACTCTGTATGTATTGAGGAGACTTCCCTCAAAGCCTGCGCTGAGGCGGTTTGAGAGGACTATCTGGAAGATGTCGCCCTCGCGGATATGTCCCTTAGCCTTTTCCACCATATCGCAGTACTGCTCCTTGCTGAACAGGGCTGTGACCTCGCTTGTGAGCCTGCCTGCAGGCTCCTTTACTCGCTCCCCGCGTCTGAGGAGGTCAGCCATGTGGCGGAGCTCCAGCTTAGCCTTGTTGTAGCCTGCCTCTCCCTCTTCCAGTCTCATGTTGGCGATGAGGATAAGCTTCTGGCGGAAGTTGTCGAAGGCGATGACCTTGTCGAAAAGCATGAGATCAACGTCCTTGAAGTTCTCCGTATCGCTTACATCGGTGCGGAGGGTCTTTTCCGAATAGGCGAGGAAATCGTAGGAGAAATATCCTGCCAGACCGCCTGTGAAGGGAGGAAGGTAGTCGAATTTAGGGCTCCTGTATTTTGAAAGTATCTGTCTTATCTGAACTGACGGATCATCTGAAGTCATTTTTACGTCGCCGATAGTGAGGTCATTGCCTGCGGCTGTTATCTGGAGCTTGGGGTCGAAGCCGAGGAATGTATATCTTCCCCACTTCTCCTTCTCCGCAACGGATTCCAGCATATAGCAGTGGTTCGAGACGTTTTTCAGTATCATTATCGCCTCGATGGGAGTACAGATGTCCGAGAGTATCTCGCAGCTTACGGGAACAATGTCATATTTTCCGCAGTCTGCCAGCTCTCTGACCTTGCTGAGCTCGGGTAAAAACTTCATAAAAAGCACCTCCGTGACCTGTCAGGGCAAATAAAAAAGTCCCTGACAGACCAATATGATCTGTCAAGGACGAATAATTCTATCCGCGGTACCACCTTGATTCACGGCATAGCCGTGCACTTTACAGGATACTATCATATCCCTGATGATTAACGCACATCATAACGTTGCAGAATACTCTGAGCGGCGAAATATCGCGCTTCACTCATTTGACTGCACCCTCGGCGGTCCATTTGCTAATCTGTGTTTCGCCTGACTCTCAGCACCGCAGGCTCTCTGTGGAATCATAATTAACTTTATCTCCGCGTCATCGGTTTGATTTTTTCCTATTATAGCACCACAACACACACTTGTCAAGTAGGTTTAGAAATTTTTTTCATTTAACTTTCAGGACAGCCTGCCTCTGATGATGAGGGTGCTGATACCTGCCTGAGTGCTCCACTCGCCTGTGGTCTCGTCCTGAATGAACTGAGCCGCAGGAACGGTTATCACGCCGTCAAGGCTGGTAAATACGCCGTTATCGGGATCGTAGGCGTAGTCAGTACCCGAGGTCCATGCCGCTCCGTTGAACTCCGCAGTAATGCCTCTGAGAGCGGGAGTGAAGGTGTCACTGAAGATGACATTGTCAGCTGCCTCTGCGGGAACGGAGCCGAAGTTCTGGATAATGAAGGTATAGGTCACCTCGCCGTTCTCCTCAACAGCCGCAGGGCTGAGTGACTTGCTGATAGCAAGGTCAATGCCCTCGCCGTAGGCTATATCGGCAGAAGCCGTCACAGCCTCAAAGCCTGTTCCGCTGACTGTTGCGGTATTAGTTATTACCGCATCTGCGCCCATGGGAGCAAATTCGTTGGTCTCGACGGCGTAAACAAGTGTGGCATTACCTCCTGCGGGCACATTTATGCCTGTGACCGTAAGGGGCGACATGAAGGTCACCGCAGGTGAAGGCTGCTGAACGCCGTTCACATAGTAAACAAGGCTGCCCTCCCTGTAGGTCAGGGGCACAGCAGTGCCGCCCTCCTCGCCGAAGCTGTACTCGCCCAGGTCGTCGGTTACCGTAAGACCGCTATAGCAGGAAGAGCCTGTGTTGACGATACTGATGATGAACACGTTGTCGCTCCCCTGTGAATAGGTGTCGGGCACCGCAGTCTTGGAGACCGAGAGCACCTCAAGTATCTCGCCTGCGGTTATATTTGAGCTTGCCACAGTGCCGTTATAGGACAGTGTAGCCTGATTATAGAAAGTTGCCATAGTAATTCCTCCATATGGCGGAAGACCGCCGTACTAAGGGAGGGAGACTTCCCTCCCTCGCTGCATTATATGAAGGAACGGCACTTTTTGTGAATTCAGATTATCTTCCCCTCAAAGTGGTCCATTTCGTGCTGGATTATCTCCGCCTCATAGTCGCGGAAGATACCGCGGCGGCGCTTGAACTTCTTATCCAGGTACTCCACGGCTATAGTGCGGAAACGTGTGACGGGGCGCACACCGCTCAGGGAAAGGCAACCCTCCTCGGTGTCATAGGTCTCCTTTGACTTGTCCACGATACGGGGATTTATCATAGCGATATACTCCTCGCCGATGAGCGCCACAAGGATAGTCTTGTGGACTCCTATCATATTTGCAGCCATGCCCACGCACCTTTCGGAGTTAGCCTGCACCGTGTCCAGAAGGTCCCTGACAGTCTGCATATCCGCCCTTGTGGCAGGCTCAGACTTTATTCCGAGGACCTTTTCATCTCTTACAATATCCTTTACCATAGTGTTTTCCTTTCTATAAATACAAAAAGCGGAAGGGAGCCCCACCTGCTGCATCGCCGAACAAAATTACCGAGCCATTATTTCAGACTCGGTATCTTTTTCATAAATTTAAGCTCACTGCCGCAAGTTCCGCTCAGATGAGCTTGTTTATATTTTTCTCAGAGGCATGGGGATAGAGCTCCATGAGCCTTTTTACTATCCTCTCACGGGAAGCCGCAGGCTCCTCGGAATAAGCGGCGCTGACCGTATCATAGCCGAATATTCTCTCCGGAGGAGTATACACCGCCACGCTCATGCCGTACTCCTCGCCCCGCTTGTTGCGCCTGTAGCGGAAGTCCCTGACAACGAGATAGGTCTTCATCTGAAGCTGTGTCATAATTCCCTGGAAGTTCTTTTCTCCGCGCTTTCCGAAGCCTCCCAGCTCCTTTGCCTCAAAAGAGAAAAGCTCCTCATGGCTGTCAAACAGCTCCATTATCTTAGTCTCACGGCGTCCTGCCAGCCCCTCGTCCGAGAGACTGTCGAAGTCATAGCCGTCCCTGCGGTAGTTGGCGAAACAGGGCAGCCATTCCGCTGAGATGAACCCCGCCTTGCCGCCGAAAAACTTGCCGTAAGCCACTCTGCCTCCTGCCGCCGCAGCGGCTCTCCACTCCCAGGGATCTGTGGCAGCATTGCCCGTCCACCAGGACTTTGATGCGCAGTGCTCCTCCACGGAGAAGTCCTCGATATTGTTGCTGAAAAGGGGCACAAAGCCCACTTTTTCCACGAAGCTGACAAGGTCATCAACATTTCTGAGCCTGTTGGGGTCACGCAGGGAGGTCCCCAGCATTACCCACTCGCCGTTATCGGTTATCATTCAGAGCCCTCCTCAGAGTCCGAGAAACTCCTTGAAATTAGTTGCAAGTATCTTCTGATTTTCCTCCTCGGTGAAGCCCAGCTGCAGGAAGCGCATGAGCTCGTCCTCGTGGCTCCACATGGGGAAATCCGAGCCGAAGAAGCAGTTCTCGATACCGTACTTTCTGACGATACGGGCAGCCTTTTCGGGAGTTATGAATGCCAGGGAGCTGCTTACATCGAACCTGACATTCTCCAGACCTGCTAAGGTCTTTTCAGCCTCGTCCCACTGCTGATAGCCGCCGAGATGGGCAGCCAGAAGCTGAAGCCTGGGGAAATTCTCGTTTATCTT
The DNA here is from genome assembly GCF_000621785.1 of Ruminococcus flavefaciens ND2009. Taxonomy (GTDB): domain Bacteria; phylum Bacillota; class Clostridia; order Oscillospirales; family Ruminococcaceae; genus Ruminococcus; species Ruminococcus flavefaciens_C. The sequence continues at coordinate 194,000 of NZ_JHXI01000007.1, forward strand.
CTTGATGCGGTGGGGCGCAGAGTAATCGTATCTTGCATCGCCGCAGTGTATGAGCAGGGGCAGTCTGCCCTCGATAAGCTCATATATCCTGAAAGCCTCGGGAGAATCCGCATTGAACTTCTGGAAATCGGGGTGGAGCTTCACGCCGTGAAGTCCCAGTGAGATTATCTGCTCGATATCCCCCTCAAGGTCTGAGGAATCGGGGTGAGTGGTGCCGAAGCCGTAGAAGCATGAGTGCTTTTCGCATTCCTGAGCGATGAAGTGATTTATATTATTTGTCTGCTTCGGTGTGGTGGCAGTAGAGCAGACCAGATATTTTGTTACCCCTATCTTACTTCCTGCCTCAATGAGCTTCTCGCTGAAGCCGTGATTATTCATTGGTATGTCATAGAAATGTCCGATACTGACAGTAGCTGTCTCCGCTATCTTTTCGGGGAAAATATGCGAATGAGCGTCGATTATCTCATATTTTCCGTATACCTCTGGATTCATTCTTACATCTCCTAATTACAGATTCACAGAATATTATACTCCATATCACAAAGTTTGTCAAACGGGGAGGAGCAAAAAATATTTTGTAAACTTTCTGTGATATACAACGGTTTCCCGTTTAAAACACCCCCTTTACGGACTACTTATGAAAGCGCTTTCAAAAAATATAAAAAGGAGGAACCATAATGGTAACTATTTTAAAGGAGAGATTCCGCAGCTTTGAAAACGAGAGGTCGGTAGTTGTGGCAGAGCTTGCCGTGGACGAAAAGACTGACCTCCCCCTCCCCGGCGGTATCAGCGGCAGGGTGCTCTCACAGGGCACTCTCGCCTGGGAGATAACCACGGGAGACCTTTACGGTCTGACCTCTGAGGGCACATGGATAAACCAGACCACAGGCGACGAATACGATCCCTCCGAGGAGGAATGACCATGCTCTATGAGAGACTGAAAGCCCGTAAGACGGGCTTGGCGGAGGACCTTTTCACACGGCTTTTCGTCAGTCCTATCGGAGAGCGTGAGCGCACGGGAGCACTTCCCCTGCGCTTTGTCTCCGACGGCACATCGCTTCTGGACTGGCGCATTAAAGGTGCCCCGGGAGGAGTGGGCAAAACAGGCGTGAACCTGCTTCCACAGAGAGAATATGCTCAGAGCGACGGGCTCAGCAACGGCTCCCTTGACCCCAATTATCTCGGTAACATCACTGTCGAATTCTTCCCGCAAAGTTTGTATGACAACGCTCCGTCCATACCTCCCGGGACACCGCACACGGGAGCATATCAGCAGTGGATAGGCATGGAACCGGGAGGAACAGTCAATGACTGGGCAATTGATGAGCGGACAAATCATCTTTATCCGCCGCAGTTTAACAACGCCCAGTGGAAAACGACGTTGTCCGCCGGTTCTTATAAATTACATTGTGAACTTGTCATGATTAATGGAGAAAACGGGGATTTTCGGGACGTATATAATCGTCGGACAAACTATGATAGTTACGCAACAGTAGATTTATTAACCTCAACCGGCACCATTTTGATACATCGTAATGTTAAGACCAGGTACAACACTCCCGGAGAAGATGTACTGTTCGCAAATTACGATGCTAATTATGGTCCTGCATTCTTCCATGAGGAGATACCCTTTACTCTTGCCGAAGAGACGGAGATCGGCATGATAACCAAGCTTTATTGGTATTATTCAGACCGACACGATTTCTATTTCCGCTTCTATATCACAGATGCTTCCGTTGTTGCTCAGCCCTTTGACGACGGCACCTATTCGGGAGTGACTGCCTGGGAGCCCTACAAGGTGACACTGCCGCTGACTATAAGCTGCGGAGGACAGTCCACAGCCATATCGATAGACCTTGGCACAGAGCCTCTGGGCGAAAATGATACTGTAAGCTTCACCACCACACATACCACTATCCCCACCTACAGCGGCGCCAATATCATCACCGCCGACACCGATATACAGCCCTCGGAGATGTATATAAAGTACATCGGAACATAAGAAAAAAGCCCGTGACAGCTCACGGGCTTTTCCGGAATAATTTTCAGAAAGTTTCTGCGAAGCTGCTTGATTCAGCTTCTGTCCTCAAGGCGTCCCTTTGCAGCGCTGTCCTTTTCGATGTCGATACGCTCAAGAACTATCTCTCTTCCTGCAACGCGGAAGCCTATCTCCTTATAGAAGCTGACTCTGACGTCCAGTGCCAGCAGATAGGCTCTCTTGCCCAGCCCGTTGAAGAACTTCGCCAGCCACTTGAGGAACTCCCTTGCGTAGCCTCTGCCCCGGGCAGCCTTATTTGTAGCCACCTGACCGATGAGGACGGTGCTTCCGATGTCGAAAACTGCCGAAGCCGTTGTGGAGTTGCGATAGGTAAAAACTCTGCTTATACCGTGGCGGCAGCGGTGTGAGGTATCGGTGTACCACAGTGAGAAATCCGCGATATTTGGAAATCCCTCGCTGAGTATCTTGTACACATCGGGGAGATTGGGGTTGAACTCAACGTGCTCCTCGATAGCCTCAAGGGGCGTATCATCGGGGATAAGCTCAAAGATAGTACGGTTCAGCACCTGATACCTCTCGGGGATAGTAATGCCCTCAAGTATCTTCTGGTCGCCCTCTATACGGAAGGGCACATTCATGCTTACGAACAGGTCTATCTCCTGATTGGGCTCAAGGTTGCCGTCGCCGCAGATTATCAGTGTAGAATTTATGATGAACATGAAGCCCACGCCTGTTTCGTCAGTTATCTTGTAAAAACGGCAGAATTCATAATTCGGACCGTAGGCTCTCATATAGGCGAGCATTTTCTTGCCGGACAGCGTTTTGTTCAGCAGTACGCGGTCAAGCTCGTATTCATGTTCGATAAGTGTTATCATAGTAAAGGTATCCTTTTTGAAAGATTTTTCACAAGCTTATAGGAGCTTATGAGGTCTGACATATCAATGACAGATGAGGGAGAATGGAGGTATCTGCAAGGCACAGACACGGATATGGTGCGGACTCCCTTTCCGCTTATATGTATAGCGCCTGCGTCATTGCCGCCTGCTATCATGGTCTTGGTCTGACAGGTCGCGAGGTCGAAGGCAAGCTTATAAAGCTCCTTGTCGTAGATGGTTCGCCTGTCCATGAAGGACACAACGGGACCTCTGCCCAGCTCGCAGACTCTCTTTTCGCCTGTGACGCCGTCAATATCCGCAGCAGTGGTAGCTTCCAGCACTATGGCAAAGTCTGGAGCCACGGAGAATGAGGACACCGCCGAGCCGCGGAGACCTATCTCCTCCTGGACGTTGAATACGAAATATGTATCATAGTCGGGCTTTTCCTGCATGAGCTTTATCATTATAGCGCAGCCCGCACGGTCGTCGATAGCCTTTGACTTGACGCAGTGCTCGCCCAGGTCGGTAAACTCCGAGTCATAGTAAACGCAGTCCCCGAGGAAGACGTGCTTTTCAGCCTCCTCCTTGCTTGCGGCGCCGATGTCGATGTAGAGGCTGTCCACTGAGGGAGCCTTTTCGCGCTGCTCCCTGCTCAGGTTATGTACGGCAGTAGAGCCGATAACGCCGCTGATACGGTCCTTTCCCACGCGGACACGTCTGCCGATGATGACAGAGGGGTCAATGCCGCCCACGCAGTCAAAGCGGAGAGTGCCGTCTGAGCGGATATATGTTACCATGAAGCCCACCTCGTCCATGTGGGCGCATATCATCAGTTTTTTCTTGGGGGACTTTCTTCCCTTGCGGAAGCAGATAAGGTTGCCGAGGTCATCCACGCTGTACTGGCAATAGTCCTTGACCCTGCTGATTATGTAGTCGCGGACAGCTCCCTCATCGCCCGATATACCGTCGATAAGGCATAATTCTTTCAGAAGCTCCTTCATGTTCAGCCCTCCTTGATGAATTCCGCAAGCAGCTTTGCGGTAAGCTCCACATCGGTAAGGTCTATGACCTCAACGGGAGTGTGCATATTGCGGAGAGGAATGGAGACAGTGCACGCCTTTGCACCGCCGCGGCTGACTGCATAGCGGTCGGCGTTGGTGGAGGTAAGTCCGCACATGACCTCGGTCTGATAGGGTATTTCCGCAGCCTCGGCAGCTGCCATAAGGCTGTCGCTTATCTCACGGGACAGCGAAGGCGAAACTCCTATCATGGGACCGCCTCCCAGATAGCCGCACTTGCTCTCGTCCTCGCCTATGGCATAGGCAAAGCTCACGTCCACAGCCAGTGCAATATCGGGGTCTATAGTGAAGGCTCCTGTCTTGGCACCGCGCTCCCCCACCTCCTCCTGAACGGAGAAGATAACGGTGACATTGTAGGCAGTCTCCTGCCCTTTCAGCAGCTCAAGGGTATAGAGCAGGCAGGCAACTCCGCAGCGGTCGTCCAGGGCACCGCCTGTGATACGGCTTCCAAGGAGGTCGCGGCAGGCAGCGTCGAAGGTGATGCTGTCGCCCAGTGAGACAGTCTGCTCCAGCTCATTCTTTGACATTCCCGTGTCGATGGCAATATCGCTTATCTCGGGAACGGGAGCACTTCCGCTGGTAAGATGGGGCGGAACAGAGCATATAACTCCCTTTATGTCGCTTTTTCCGTGAATGACAACGGGCTGTGCGGGGAGAAGTCTGCGGTCCAGACCTCCGATGTTCCCCACCTTGATGAAGCCCTCATCGGTGATGGCGGTAACGGCAAATCCCACCTGGTCAATATGGGCATCGAGGACCAGTTTAGGTCTGCCTTCCCTGTGGACGCCTAAGCTTCCGATGACATTTCCGCCGGATACAGCTGCGTCGGGGCAGTATTCACGGAGCATTGCCAGAGCAAGCTCTGCGGCGTCATCCTCGCTTCCCGAAGCTCCCGCTGCTTCGGCAAGCTGAATGATGGTGTTTTTCAGATCCATTGCATAAACTCCTTTCGTTTCAGAATATAACAGGTCACTATATATTATAGCAGAAAGGTACAGGTTTTTCAATAGCCTTTAGGTATAATTTATGCGGTTTTATCCTTTGGGACGAAATAACGGGCAGCAAAAAAGCAAGGGAGCCCACAGGCTCCCTTACCTTTATCTGAAAGAAAAGAATTATTATCGCTGTCAGAAAAGAATGTCCTTGAAACAGACCTGGGGACGGTTGTTGTCGAAGTCCCAGCTGTGATATGCGTCGCCGTGGCAGAAATCCTTCTGGTCGCACTTTGAACAGACCTCGTTATCGTCCGAAAGGTCACGTCTGAACACCCGGAACTTATTCTCCCAGACCTCGCTGAAGCGGTCGCGGAGAACATTTCCCTGAACGAATTCGGGTCTGCGCTCAATGTCAAGACAGGCAACTATATCGCCGTTTGCGCAGATACTTGCTGTGTAGAGACCTGCTGTGCAGAGGTAATACCAGTCTCTTACCTCGCGCTCATACTCCATGCCCAGGTAGTGGCTGCAGCCGTATGTGACAGGCTCGCCCTGCATCCTCTTGTTCCTGATGAACTCGAACATGGTCTGATAGTCCTCCTTGGTGAGGATGAGCTCGGGGTGCTCCTTGGCACGTCCCATGGGCTCCATATTGATAACTCTCCAGGAGTCGATGTCCATATCGTTGAATATCTTGAAGAGCTCGTCCAGCTCGCCGATATTCTTATGTGTTACAACGGTAGTCACCTGAACGTGCTCAAGACCGCCGTAACGGATAAGTGACTCGATACCGTTCATAGCCTTTCTGTAGCCTCCGGGAGTCCTTCTGAACTCATCGTGAGTCTGCTCAAGACCGTCTATACTTACGGAGATAGTACCGATACCCACCTTTTTCAGGTCCTTTGCAACGCTGTCATCGATGAGTGTAGCATTGCTGGTCATGCCCCAGCTGAAGCCCAGCTCATGAGCGGCGCCCATGATGTCGAAGAATTCCTTCCTGAGAAGGGGCTCTCCGCCTGTGATGTCCAGCATTTTGCCCTTGGTGGACATATCCTCCTTGACCTGCTGTAAGAAGGTGCGGTACTGTTCAACGGTGAGCTCATCGGAGAAGACCTCGCCGCAGTGGCTTCCGCAGTGCATACATCTCTCGTTGCAGCGCAGAGTCAGCTCCAGAAAGAGGTTGCGGAGCTGAGGCTTTACCATAAGTCTTTTTCTGTAGTCCCTCATCTGCTCAAGATGAGAGCGCTTCATTGCAACATCAAGCATATTACTTCTCCTGACCCGTAGTATCCTGAGGCAGTGTCTCGGTGGTGTCGCTGCCGTTTCTGTCAAATCTGATGTCGCCCTTTATACTATCAACAGGAGCAATGCCGTAAAGAGTAACAACGATGTCCTGACGGGGATCATATGTAGTTGTTGTGGTGACAACAGGATCGTCCTCAGGCTCTGTTACGGGAACAGGGGGCTCTATCTTCTCGATCTCCACATTATGGCTTCCATACCAGTAGTGGAACTGATCCTGGAGCTCCTGCTTTGTTACCTTGCCCAGAACGTACTTCTGGAGCAGGAGAAGATCGGCGATAGTGAGCTTGCCGTCATTGTTCAAGTCGCCGTAGTAAGCCTCTTTATACTCCTCGCCGTAATTCTCGGTGCCCTTTACCAGCATCTTTCTTACCGAGAGAACGTCAAAGCTGTCAACTGAGCCGTCAAGGTTCACATCGCCCACCCAGTCCTGGATAGGAGGTCCGTAAACGGGCTGAGGCGCAGTTGTGGTAGTCATGAAGAACTCCTCAAGGTCTGAGGTAGTAGTTGTAGTATAGAAGGGGTCATCCTCATGATCTATTGTAGTTGTGGTAGTTCTCGGAGCGGTAGTTCCGTAAACAGGAACAGGATAATCAGTGGTAGTCGTAGTTGTAAAGAACTCCTCAAGATCAGTAGTTGTGGTAGTTATTGGATATGTAGGACCGGGTCCGTACACAGGTGCAAAATTTCTGTAAGCCTCTCTCTCAACGTCGTTTCTGAGGTCGGGGACAGCCGGGCTCTCACCTGCTGCTGCAGGGATAGCTGACATATTTGCTGCTGCGAACATTGCAGCGGTAACGACAGTACGTAAAGTTTTTTTCATAGTAAAAACACTCCCTTCGATGTATCTATGGCGTGACAGCCGATTTAGCAAGTGATCTTTATATAAGGTCGGCTGTCACAGTTCCACAGTGCTATTAAATAAATGTCGTAAATGAGCGTAGTTTTTTCGCTTTCTCATCAACTTTGTATACCTGCACAAAGCCGCAAAGCCATATTTGTGCAGTATTACTCCACGAACGGTTCGGGCGTATCATAAACAGACGATCCTTCGCTGTTTTCGCCGCTGTTATCAGCCTCGCCGTACTTGTCCGCTATCATGTCGCGGAAGCCCTTTATCGCCCGTCCGCGCTGATCGTCGGTATCGGACTCATGGGAAGGCTCAGCTTCCTCTGCCGCGAGAGGATCATATACATCATCAATGCTGCCATCGCGTCTTGGAAGCTCACAGCCGCAAAGACAGACCGTTCCCGCAAGCAGAGCCGCAATAAAAGCGGCTTTCAGCTTCTTCATGGCTGTTCCCTCCTTTGTGTCAGTTATTGAATGACTCAGGCGGACCGTATACCAGCTGAACGCTGTCATGTTCGGGGGCATATCCTGTGATGTCGGGCTGAGCGATGGGGTCTGTAGCGAATTCATCAGTGGGCGGCGGTCCGTATACGGCAGGGACCGTGTAGGCGGCGGAAGAATTTTCCGTAACAGGCGGACCGTAAACGTCCTGTACATCATCGCTTCCGGGATCGCAGCCCGTGAGCATTACCGCACCTGTGAGCACAGCTGCCATAAGAGCAGTTTTTCTGTTCTTTTTCATACAAACACCTCCACTATATGGTATACCTTTATTGTACTACCTATACGGGAATTTGTCAACCGAAAATAGTTAGCAGAGGTTAGTGATCAGTGCATAGTGTTATATTGGGTACTAATGTAAATCAAAATTTAGCATTATGTAGGGGACGGCGTCCTCGACGTCCCACAAAATTCGTATTATAGTGGCGACTATCATCGCTCAACTAGGGGACGCCTTCTCTTACAAGGCGTCCCCTCTCCAAAAACAGTCCACCGGACTGTTTTTGGATTCACCCCTTGCGAGGCGCCTGACGTAATAAGGGGCTCTGCCCCTTGACCCCCGCCAGAGGCGCTGCCTCTGAACTCTGCCAAAGGAACACAGTCCCTTTGGAATCCCATTCATAGTTGCCGCAAAGTATTACGATAAATTATGATTTACCTTACTAAAAAAATGCCCCCGGGTGCTTTTCAGCGCTCAGGGGCAGAACTTCCGTATTATTCGTCCTCGTCCTCATCGTAAAAGACGTTGTAGTTCACGGCGCGGTGACTGTATGTGCTGAGCACAAGTCCTATGATACCGTACATACTTATCATAGCCGTACCGCCCGCACTGAGGAAGGGCAGCGGAACACCGATAACAGGAGCTACCTTCAGTACCATGCCTATATTCATGATACAGTGGGAGAAGATAAGTCCGAAGGCACCCATGCAGATGAACTTGCCCAGATGGTCGCGGCAGACGCGGCTGTCGCCGAATATCTTCAGGCACACATAGGCAAGGATTATTATGAGTCCGATAGAGCCCACAAAGCCGAAGACCTGTCCTGCATAAGTGAAGATGAAGTCGTTGTGTATCTCGGGAACGGTGATGTAGTCATCGGGCTTGCCGAAGAGTCCCTTTCCGAAGACTCCGCCCGATTTCAGCGCCGCAAGTCCCAGATCCTGCTGGTACTCGATGTACTCGGGGTCTGTGCCGGGGTGGAAAAGTATGAGGATACGCTTCTTGTGGAACTCGCTCAGTGCAAAAAACCACATTGCCGCCGCTCCCGCAGCAATGATGAAGGGGGCTGCCACAAGATACTTCCAGGAGATCTTTGCGGAGCATATCATGAATGCGAATATAGCCGCGAATACGATAGCCGTTCCGTAGTCGCCCTGCAATCCGACGATACCGAGAGGTATCATGCCGTGAATGATTATCAGCAGCATATGGAGGGGCTTGTTCATCTCCTCCTCGTCCCTTGAAAGGTGGTGGGCGAAGGTGAGTATGAACGCCATTTTCAGCACCTCAGAGGGCTGGAACTGTATAAAGCCCAGATTCAGCCATGCCTGGTCATCGGCACCCTCTCGCCGATAGCCCAGGGATGTAAATGTCAGCGCCATAAGTCCCAGGGACAAGGGCACGAAGATGACCCATAGCTTTACCAGCTTGCGGTAGTCGATGAACGAGATTATCACTGCCGCCACAACTCCCGCGACCATTGAGAAAGCCTGGGTCTTCCAGTAGCTGGAGCCCACGGTCTCAAGCACCTTGTTGTGGGTGATGGAATATATCAGCAGTGTACTTATTGCAGCGCAGAGTGTGACCGCGAAAAGCAGTCCTGCGTCTATGCTGTGCTTGCCCGAGGGCAGTTTTTTGAATGCCGATTTCATTGTTTCTCCTTTGTTTTATCTTTCTTTCGTTTTGGTTGTCTCAGGCTGTATTTTGTCATGTAAGTCCGGAACGCCGCCTATACTAAGCACTAATCACTAAAAACTTATCACTGATCTCTCATTCAGTCCAGTATTTGCGGTCAAGACTGCGGAACTGTGCGGCAGCTGCCACATGGTTCTTCCTTATTACCTCGGAGCCGTCTATGTCTGCGATAGTTCTTGATACTTTCAGTATGCGGTCGTAAGCTCGGGCACTGAGTCCCAGCCTGTCGAAAACATTCTTCATCAGAGTCTCAGCAGCGTCGTCCATGGGACAGAGCTCCTGGAGCTTATCGGGAGTGATAAGGGCGTTGCAGGTTATGCCCGTGCCCTTGAAGCGCTCCTCCTGAATGGCTCTCGCCGCGACGACTCGCTTTCTTATCTCTGCGGAGCTCTCCTCCTTGGTCTTTGAGGAAAGGTCGCCGAACTCTACGGGAGCCACCTCGATATGAAGGTCAAAGCGGTCCAGCAGAGGTCCCGAGATCTTTGAGAGATAGCCCGTTACCTTGTTTTTCGGGCATATACACTTCCGCTTGGGGTGACCGTAGTAGCCGCAGGGACATGGGTTCATGGCGCCTATGAGCATAATGGTGCAGGGATAGGTCACCGTGCCCGAGGCTCTTGCGATAGTCACCTTTCTGTCCTCAAGGGGCTGGCGGAGTATCTCAAGGGTCTTGCGGTCAAACTCCGCAAGCTCGTCCAGGAACAGCAGTCCATTGTGAGCCAGGGACACCTCTCCCGGGTGGGGAACTGTTCCGCCGCCTGCAAGTCCTGCCGATGAGATGGTGTGGTGGGGCGAGCGGAAGGGTCTTTTGGTTATTATGGGCATTTCGGGAGTAAGTAATCCCGAGATGGAATGTATTTTTGTGGTCTCAAGAGCTTCCTCGAAGGTCAGGGGCGGAAGTATGGAGGGCATACGCTTGGCAAGCATACTCTTTCCGCTTCCGGGAGAACCTATGAGCAGGGCATTGTGACCGCCTGCCGCAGCTATCTCCAGAGCCTTTTTCGCGAACTGCTGTCCTCTTACGTCGGAAAAGTCCAGGGGCTCGTTGTAGGCAGCCTCGGGAGGGATATACCTCGGACAGGGCGAGAGCTTCTCCTCCCCTCTGAAATGGCGGATAAGCTCCTCTGCGCTGCTGACTGCATAGACCTCAACACCCTCGATAACGGAGGCTTCCCGGGCGTTCTCCGCAGGCACGAACACAGACTTTATGCCTGTCTCCCTTGCCAGCATGACCATGGGAAGGACGCCGTTTATACGGCGTATATCGCCGTTGAGGGATATTTCTCCTATGAATGAGCAGCCGTCGGTGTCCTCGCTTATCATGCGCATTGCGCGGAGTATCGCCATAAATATTGCCATATCATGGACGGAGCCGCTCTTTTTGGTGTCTGCGGGGGCAAGGTTTATCATCACCGACGCCACGGGAAAGCTTATGCTGCATGAGCGCAGTGCAGCGCGGATACGCTCGCGGCTCTCCTTCACGACGGTATCGGGAAGTCCCACTATCTCAAAAACGGGATTTCCGCGGCTGATGTCTATCTCAACGTCAACGGGAAAGGCATTGAGCCCGAAAAGTCCAAGACTTGATACCTTTGCAAACATAATTCATCCCCCTTTATTTCAGCTTCATGCCGCTGAACAGAACTGTGCTCTCCTTGCCTGTCTTTGTGACAAATCTGCCGGGAGCAGCTTTGATGGCCTCTTTCTTCTGTATATCCAGCTCCGGCATATCGCCCAGTCCTCCCGCAGCATCTGACTGAGGCTGTGAAAAAGCCATGATGCCGCCGCTTTTATTCATATCGGCAGGCTGAGAGCCCTGACGCTGCTGCATGAGCCTCTGGCGCACCAGCTCGTCGTAGTGGTCGCGGTAATAGCCGTCGGGACTGTTTTTCTTCCTGTCGTCATACTCTGCAAGGGTAATGCTGAATATGGGATAGCCCTCGGTCTTTCTCAGCTGCTGGAAATCGGCATAGCCCTTGAGTATGCGGAAGCTTCTCAGCACTCCCACAAGTCCCACAAGGAACGACACCGCATCGAACAGGGTAAGGTGTATTATCACCGAGAATATCAGCATGAGCGCATAGTACAGGAACAGCAGAACATCGAATATCTTGCGCTCGGTACAGCCGAAAGCCGCAAAGGCTATGGGTATCAGACAGATGACAGTCTGAAGGATAGCGAAGCCGCCGTTCATACCGATGTGCATTTCTTCCATGGTGAACATCATGGGTATCCAGCCCACAACATGGAAGGGTATGCCCACGAGGGACAGCACCGCAAGCACAACGCTTGTGACAACAGTTACCTTTAATATATCCGCACTGATCTGTCTTATGGCTTCAAGCCTTCCGCGGCATATAGGATAATGGAGGTGATCGGGCTTTTCAATCAGATCCTTGTTTTTCTTGAATTCCATAATGTTCTCCGCAAATAAATGATAATCTATATTATTATACCACTTTTTTCTCCTGATGTAAAGAGGTTTGCAGAGGGTGACGAGGCTTACAGCAGGGCAGCAGAAAAGCCGCCCTTGCGGACGGCTCTTTATTACTTTCTTCTGGTACCGTTCTTTCTGTCGGTACTGCGCTTGAGGTCGCACATACGCTCCTCACTGGTCTGCTTGAAGCGTGACATCATGTCCTCGAAGGTCATTTCAGACTGAGGGATCTGCTTCTTGGGCTCCCAGATATTGGGCTTGCTGCGGCGCTCACCGCGGTCTCCGCCCTTATCTGAGCGGTCACCTCTGTCGGCATTCCTGTCGCCTCTGTCTGCACCCCTGTCGGCACCCCTGTCGTAGCCTCTGTCTGCACCTCTGTCTGCACCCCTGTCTGCACCCCTGTCGCCTTTGTCAAAGCCGCGGTCGGGTCTGCCCTGACCCTTGTCAAAGCGTCTCTGACGGGGCTGAGAGTCGCCGTTGTCCGACACCTTCTTTATGGAAAGGCTCACCTTTCCCTGCTCGTTGATGCCGATCACCTTGACCTGGACCTCCTGCTCCTCGGTGAGGTGCTCGCGGATGTCGCTTACGTATGTATTGGCGATCTCGGAAATATGCACCATTCCCGTACCTCCGCCGTCAATATCGACGAAAGCTCCGTACTGTGTTATACCCTTGACCTTGCCATTGTAGATCTTACCTATTTCCAGCTGCATACTTATTTATAACTCCTTTTTTGTATCCGTCTCCGCGGAACAAGATTAATCCCTCGTAGTGTCGTAGAATCTGCGCTCGTCGGGATAGGCATAGCCTCTCTCCTCCAGTGCTACCTTCTCCATGTAGGCATTGAGGTCGTCACTGTCAAGGACACGCTGCAGCTCGGCATTTTCGGTCTCGTATGAGTCTATTTTAGTCTGTATGAGCTCCATCTGCTCCTCTTTGTCGGCGCAGTCCCTGAGCGTAGTCGCGATAAGGACCCCACAGCCGATGACAACTGCCACAGCCGCCAGCCTTACAAGACCGCGATTGAACAGACCCTTTTTCTTTTGCTTTTCATGTCTCATTTTTTTCGACAACGCTTTTCACGTTCTTTCTCTTTTTATTTTCCATTTTATTATACAACAGAAGCCGCCTGTTTAGCAATACTATTTTGGATTTTTTAAATGGTTTGACAATAATTTGGAAGAAACCAACAAAAATGAACTTTAGTTTTGCACGAAGAAGTGAATAAAAACCTCTCAGCGGTCGGAACAAAAATCCCAGGACGGCAAGCAGCCTGCGGAGCGTCCCCGTGACGACGCTCCCCACCGATGCCATATAGATGCAGAAGCCCAGAAGGTTCCCCAGGGCGTAGCAGAGTCTTGTCTCGCCTCCTGCGAAAACTGCGGAGAAGACCGCGAACACAAGGGCGTAAAGTCCGAGAAAGGCTATGTCCTCGGCGGCAGTCAGGAAGCTGTTATGCGTAAACAGCAGCCTCAGGGCGCGGAACAGGTCAAAGACCACTCCCAGAGCTGCTCCCACAAGGCAGGAAATGCCGAAAAGCCGCAGCTCCTCGCTGACAGAGAGAAAGTTTTCAAGTCCTCTCATCGGAACAGCCTGCCCAGGGCGGAGAGAGGACCCTTTTTGTCGCCGTCGCCGTAGACTATCGCCCATATCTCGCCGGTTATGGTCATATCTCCCGTCTCGACGCTCATGGAGTCGATGTGGAGCTCCCTGCCCTGAACGGACAGCTCTCCCAGCTGAGTATAAAGGCTTATCTCCTTCTCGTCGAAGCTGTCAACGTCGGTTATCCCCGATATAGACAGGCTCCTGCGGTTCTCGAGTATGATGTTCTGGTTCTTGCCAGCGGTCTTGTCCTGCATGGTCTTACCTCCGAAATACTTGATAGTCAAGTATATTCACAGGCTTTGCCGTATATGCGGGATCAGCCGCCTATGTCCTCACAGACTTTATCGTATATCTCGTCGTAGGTCATGCCCTCGTATGCGAAGTCAACGTAGTCAGACGGCGGACAAGTGCCCACATTGTGCGACTTTTCGGAGTCATATACTGCTGTCTCCATCGCACAGCCGTCCTTTATCACCACGAACCAGTCTCCGGCAAAACGTTCATGGTCGAAGTAGTTGGACAGGACCCTGCGGAATTCCGCAGCGTCAAAGTCCTCGGGAATTCCTGCGTTCCTGCTGTCATCCGAAGCCACGATAAAGGTGTTATCCATAGCGGGAAGCTCTCCTCTTTCGTCAAGCTCGACGAGGGCGGTATTTGCAGCCTTGTATAAGCTGTCAGCCGCGGTATCGAGCCTTTTGTCTTTGCCCCTTGAAAGTGTGCCGATAAAGTCATCTGCGAAGATCTTCCAGCCGCCGCCCCTGACACGGTAAACTATGGCGTTGCCGTCACCGCTCCAGTCCCACTTTTCGTTCTCCAGACCAAAGGTGATGTAATATGCCTCATCCAGCTCCACCTCTGCTGCCGCAGCTTCGAGATCATAATCCATTATTTCATTCAACATAGCCTCGGTGTCAACGCCCTCAGCTCCGCCGTGGCTGTCTATATAGTCCAGACACATGGTCATCATTGCAATGCCGGACCTGAGATCGAGGGTCTCCTCTTCGGTAAGGGGCTCGGTCTTCTTTATTTCACCCGGCACAAGGGTGCCGTCCTTCTTGCCGAGGAACAGCGTCTCCTGTGACTCCTTTATCATCTCCTCCTCGGAGATACCGCCGTACTCGCTCTGCATGGTCTCCGATGAAGCCAGAATCTTCATTACTTTCTCTGCACCGTCGGGCATGGTGAGCTCAAAGGTCTTTTTGTAGTCCTCATTGTTGTAGGCGTCTATGAACTCCCTGAGCACCTTCTCATATTCCTCTGCGGAAGCTGAGGGCTTGTCCGGTGAGGCTGTGGTCTTCTCCGCAGCAGTAGTATCCTGAGCAGTCGTCTTTTCCACGGCCGTATCCTGCTGAGCAGCTGTGGTCACTGCCTCAGAAGAAGCCCCTGTGCTCTTGTCGTTTTTCTTGTCCGTGCAGCCTGTGAATGCACTAAGTGCAATGGTAAGTGCTGCAATTCCTGCAATAGTCTTTTTCATATTTTTACCTCCGTTTTTCAACTGAAATAATAGTCCAGCAGAAGCTCCACCACCATATCGTAGGCTCTGATGCCGTCGTCTCTGCCGTTCATTTTTATGTTAGTGTCTATGGCTGCCGTGGAAGCCTCGCTGACTGTCTCCGTGGAGATGACCTCCTTGGCGGCGTTGTCCTCCCAGTAATTCTCGGGCATGAACCTGAACCAGTCCCGGAGCACCTCGTCGGAGATAGTGTCCGACAGCGGCAGCGCCTGCTCCACCTCGTTGTCCCAGACTGCGTTGTGGACGTACTCAAGGGCGTCCAGATAGCCCGCATACCGGAACTCCACATTGTCGCTGCCTGTTGCTGCCACAAAGGCAAGGAAGTTCGCCTCGTCCTCCTGTATGAAGCCCTTCAGGTGTGAGAGCTCGTGGCAGACCGTGGCAGGCAGGTTTGCGCGTACCATGTCATCATTGTAGTTAGCCTCAATGGTGTAGGGCAGATATATGCCCGTCAGGTGGGACTGGCTCATGAAATAGGAAAACTGTATGGGCTTGGGGTCGGGATAGAAGCCGCGGAGCTGAGGATATTCCTCCCCTGCTTTTTTCATCGCCTTTTTCGCTTCCTCCTTGAAGTCGCAGGTGATGTCGAAGCAGCCATTCTCGTCGCGGGGCACCTGCGATGCCAGCTCATTGCACTTGTCTATGAGCATGGCGTAGAGCTCCGTTATCTCCTCGTCTGTGTGGTCATGAGCGTCGGGGAAGTACTTCTCGGAAAGGGGCGTACACTGGTACATGATGAAGCAGTTCATGGTCTCGGTGGTGGTTATGTAGCAGAGTATCCACAGAGCAAGTGTGCCTGCAAATGCAGCTGTGGCACGGCGTTTGCCCTTTCTGAATATGAGCAGTATCAGGAAAAGGGGTATGCCGAATATCACCAGTATGACAGCTCCCACTGTCAGCATCTCTCCCAGAGAGAAGGGCAGAAGTCCCGTAAGGAAGGACACTGCCGTGGATATTACGGGGAAGATGTGGGCGACGTAGAAGTCCGCAAAGGGGCGGCAGAAACGTGCGATGACGTTCAGCAGCACCATGGCGGCTATTATTATGAGAGGTATGCTGTATCTCTTTTTCATGGCTTTCCTCCTGTTTGCTTTATATTTTACATTATATCACAGCCGCCGTAATAATGCAATATGGTAATTATGGCAGGACTTCCCTGAGACTAACCACTGACAGCTCCCATACATATAATATAGAGTACCGCAGAGAGGGCGGCTGCGCAGTATGCAGACACAAGGGGTGATTCTTCTGAAAACTTGCATTCTTGATATGCCCTCCTACACCTATGCGGTAAAGGCTCAGCGCCTTCTGAGGGCAAGGGGCTTCCCGTGCAGGATAAGACGCCGCGAAAAGACATCTGCGGAGGGCTGCGGCTTCTCTGTCCATGTCAGCGGCAGCTGCCGCAGCGCAGAGGCTGTGCTCTCGGGCTACGCTGTCCCTTATACCGTCAGGGGCGGAGGTGGTGAAGATGATAAACTTTGACAACGCCGCCACGACTTTTCCCAAGCCCATAGCTGTGCGGCGGGCTGCTGCGGAGGCAATAAAGTCCTTCGGCGGCAATGCAGGCAGGGGCGGTCATGAGCTGGCGATGAGGACCTCCGAGGCGCTTTACTCCGCACGGGAGACTGCCGCGGAATTCTTCGGGGCAGCTCCGGAAAATACAGTGTTCACGCTGAACTGCACCCACGCTCTCAACATGGCGATACAGGGAGTCATGTCACAGGGCGGTCATCTCATTATCAGCAGCATGGAACACAACTCCGCTGCCCGTCCTGCGGCGGCTCTTGCCATGAAAAAGCAGGTCTCACTGTCCGTGGCGGAGGTCTTCCCCGACAGCGGGCGCACTATAGACAGCTTCCGCAGGCTCATTCGCAGCGACACAAAAGCGGTGGTCTGCACCCTTGCAAGCAACGTCACGGGACAGCTCCTCCCATACAGGGAGATAGGGCAGCTCTGCCGTGAGAAGGGTATCTGCTTCATCGCCGACGGCGCCCAGGCCTGCGGCATTTATGATATAAAGCTCTCACAAGGCATAAATATACTCTGCACCGCGGGGCATAAGGGGCTCTACGGCATTACGGGCACGGGACTGCTGCTCACCGACGGGGAATTTCCCATTACACCGATAATTCAGGGCGGCACTGGCAGCAGCTCACTGAGCCTTTTCCAGCCCGAGATGCTCCCCGACAGCCTTGAGAGCGGCACCCCCAACATCATCGGCGCTGTCACCGTGGGGGCAGGCATAGGCTTCATCAGCTCCTACGGCATGGGCAGGCTCCGCAGCCATGAGGAGCGGCTATGCAGGCTGTTTATCGAGGGGCTTGAGGGCACCGAGGGTATAACCATATACCGTGACCCTGCCGCGGAGTATGCTCCCATAGTCTCATTCAACATCGAAGGCTTCAACTCGGAGCAGGCGGCGGAGCTGCTGGCGGGGCGGGGCTTCTGTCTCCGCGCAGGCTTTCACTGTGCTGCCCTTGCACACGCCACCCTTGGCACAAAGGGCGGCACTGTACGCTTTGCACCCTCGGTCTTCAATACGGAGGAAGAGGTGCGAAAGCTTGTATACAATGTTAAAACATTGAAAAATTTACCAAATTCGTAAAAAACTATTGAAATTATCTGAATTTGTGGTACAATATTAGTATGCAGTATTGCGCAGTCTGCTATGAGGACGGCTGTCCTCATACATATCATAGATAAATGTTTAAAGTAAATGTGTGTAATTTTTCCCCGAGGGGGTGCAGTATATGTTCCATTCTTCACCACAGCAGGTGCTGGACGCTTTTCTCAGCGTCATATCTACGTTCAAGCCCATTGACGTCCTTGACGTTCTTATCCTCACCTATGTTATCTACCTGCTGCTGAAGCTTATACGGGAGACCCGCGCAGGTCAGCTCGTAAAAGGTATTATTTTCCTGGTGGCAGGCTATTTCGTCAGCAAAGCCATCGGTCTCAAGGTAGTCAGCTACCTGCTCCAGAATGCCCTGAGCATGGGAGTTCTTGCAATGATAATTCTCTTCCAGCCCGAGCTGAGACGTGCTCTCGAAAAGGCAGGACGAAGCAAATTCGGCATCCGCCTCTTCGGTCTCGGTCAGAACAGCGACGAGCTGAAGCAGAAATGGGTGCCCGCTATAGACGCTATCTGCGACTCCTGTGTGGAGCTTTCCGCTACCTGCACAGGCGCTCTCATTGTCGTTGAGAGACAGGTCCGTCTCGGAGAACAGATAGAAACAGGCACTATCCTCAACGCCACACCCAGCAAGGAAGTCTTCGGCAATATCTTCTACCCAAAGACTCCCCTTCACGACGGCGCTGTCATAATGCGCGACGGTCTGATCCTCGCTGCCGCCTGCTTCCTTCCCAAGCCCGCAAAGGACGCCCTCATCAACAAGAAGCTGGGCTCACGCCACAGAGCCGCTATCGGCATGAGCGAGAACTCAGACGCTATCGTCATCGTTGTCTCAGAGGAGACGGGGCAGATCTCCGTAGCCATAAACGGCGAGCTCACCAGAGACTATACCCACGACAAGCTCAAGGCTCTCCTGGAGGATCAGATATATAATGACAAGACCGAGATCTCTATCGGCAAAAAGAAGCTGTTTTCTTCACGCTCCGAAAGGAGGAAGAAAAAATGAGCATACTCAAAAACATAACCAAGCGTAATATCAAGGAGGCGCGGAGCAATGCAATGCTCCTGCTCATAGCCTTTGTGTGCGCCATCGCAAGCTGGTTCATCATCGCTATGACCAAGTACCCCTCCGACTCAAAGCACGTATCAAATATCCCGCTTTCAAGGGATATAAGCGGTACCGCCGCAGCTGACAGCGGTCTCTCCATAATAGAATGCAGCGTCGGCAGCGTCAGCGTAAGCCTGGATTGCAGCCGTACCGACTACAACCGTATCAGCGCAGATTCACTGAAGGCTACCATAGACTTCAAGAATATCACCGTTCCCGGTACCTACACCCTTAATGTCAAGGTGGAATCCACCAACGATGCGGAGATCTCAAATCTGACCATAAGCCCTGCCACAGTCAAGGTGGAGCTGGATCAGTACGAGACCAAGGCATTCGTGCTCAAGGCGAAGGTGCCCAATATCTCCGGCGGCGAGAACAAAGCCATCAACAGTGCTGATATTACCTGCGAGCCCGGCGAGGTCAACATCAAGGGTCCCGCCTCAAAGCTTGCAAGCATCGCGGAGTGCTATGCGGTATCAAATCAGGAAAAGACACTGGAAAGCTCCTACAGCCTCAACAGTGACGTATATCAGCTCTTCTCGGAGGACGGCACCGAGATAAGCAATGATAAGCTGACCTTTGATCCGCCTATCGTGAATATGAACATCCCCGTACTCACCCAGAAGACCGTAAGATTCGTGCCTCTCATAGTGGATCCGCCGTCCGGCTTCGATACGGACTGTCTCAACTTCAACATTACTCCCGAGACTATCATTATCGCCACCAACAACGCCGAGACCAAGCTTCCCGACAAGCTTGATCTGAAGGTGACCCCCAAAGAGCTGGACATCGGCTTCTCAAAGGATGTGCTCATATCCAACCTGCTCATCGGAACCAATATCATCAATATGTCCGACACGGATACCGTAAACATCTCGCTCAACAGCGACGGTCTCGCATCGCGGAACCTGACTGTTACCAACAATAATATCCATACCACCAACGCTCCCAACAACAACTATGATTACACTGTTCTTACGCAGCAGCTTCTTGTTAAGCTCGTCGGTCCTGCGGATATAATCAACGAAGTCACCGCCGCCGACCTTGACGTAGAGGTAAATCTGCTGGGTGCAGATGACACCATGAACCAGTTCCCATATGAGGTAACGGTATCATGCAGCAAGTACAACAACGTGTGGTCGGTCACCAATGACCGTGTCAACATCAAAAAGACACTGAAAGAGGGCGTGACCACTCAGGCTGCGGCAAACAGCTACACAACGACCACAAAAACAGGTTAGCCCAAAGCTCCGCTGTATAAGAATACGGCGGAGCTTTTTTTGTATATGCAAATCATATGTTGTTAATATCCACAAATAATTAACAACATATTTATTGTTTATACCGATTTTGACCATATTTTAACAGTTTATTAACATTTAGCACTACCAAACGTGCTATAATGACCCTGTACAATTATTTGCACACCCTTATTATTTTATTTTTATCTGAAAGGATGATAAGCAATGAAAAACAACCTCTCAAGAAGGATCAGAGCTTCTGTCGTAAGCCTCGCTATGGCAGCTGCTATGGTCCCTGCATACGCGGCTCCCGTCAATGCAGTATCTCCCTCTCCCGTTATCCCACTCTCAGAGAATGTGGGCGTTTCTCAGACCATGAAGGTGGACTCCGTCTATGAGGGCACTATCCCGGAGAGCGGCGCAAAGTCCGTTACCTTCACCCTGGATACAAGCTATGCAGGTCAGAGCTTCTCCTACGGCTTCGGCGTATCAACTGCCGAGTCTCCCTACTGGCTGGAGCTCGACAAGAGCGGCAAGTGGGTAGACGGCTCTGAGGCTGAGGGCTCAGCCTGCAAGCTGGACAAGGCTTCCAGCACCATCACCATTGACCTTTCAAAGGCAGGCGCAAAGCCCGGCGGAAAGTTTGAGTTCAGATGCTATTACTCCGCTCACTGGGACAACTCAAAGGGCGATATGGTGGACAACTCCGTTAAGCTCACAGGCGTTGACTTCGGCGGAGGAAGCTCCTCATCAGGCAGCTCATCATCAACTCCTTCCTCTCAGAATAAGAAGAGCGGTTCATGGAGCTTCAAAGACAATAAGGACGGCACTGCTACCATCAGCTCAACTGTCACAAAGCAGCTGGACGACCTGGACTATGAGCTGACTATCGGCTACGATGAGGACTACTACGAGAAGAAGGGCGTTACCGCTGAGGAAGGCGATCCCATCAACAGCCACAAGTTCAAGTACTCAGACTTCGGTGTTCCCGAGGGCGACGATGTCACCATCGAGTCACTCTACGTCGTTGTTGAGGCAGACTTCGACGTTGACAAGTTCATGTACGGCTGCGGCACAAACGTTAAAATGGGCTCTCCCTCCGATACCGAGTACGCTAAGAGAGACATTATAGAAGGCAAGGAAGATGCCGGATACTGGTACAACGAAATGGGCGCCGACTCCAAGGAGGAGTTCGAGGATGCAGGCGTTGAGTTCGGTCTCAAGGAGATCGGCGAGGGCACTACTCTCGAGGGCGCAGGCAAGTATATAGAGTGTATCTGGGACGTTCCCGCTGAGGTACAGAAGGATCAGACCCACAACTCCTATGACTCTATCGGCTTCCAGTTCTGGTACGGCACCAAGGACGCTTCAAAGTACACCGAGATCACTTCTTCCGATCCCGTTACTATCACAAGCGCCGCTCTTACATATACAGTTACAAGAACCGTTCCCTACACAGGCTCTGTAAAGAAGTCACAGTCCGCTACTCTTGACTGCACAGCTTCCTCTGACTCAAAGAAGAACTTTGAGGTAGCTTACGAGGATCTGGGCATTGAGCCTGATATGAAGGTTTACGCTGTACGCTTCGACGTTTCTGCAAGCAAGGACGTCAAGAAGCTGGTATTCGGCACAGGTACGGGCACTACCGACGCCTCCGACAAGTACTGGTATCAGGAGCCCGTTAACTCCGTTATCCTTGACGCAGCCAAGAAGTCGGAGATCATGTGGATCATGCCCGATGCGGTAGTTGGCAAGACTCCTGCCGACAACATCGTAAATCCCGACGGAAACGTTGTATTCGGCTATTACTACGGCGAATCTGACACTATCAGCGTTGACAACGTTGAGGTATATTACTATCTCCCCGAGACCACCACGACCACAACTACTACCACAACGACCACTACAACTACCACCACAACTACTACTGCTCCCGTTCAGGACATCAATTACGGTGACACAAACTGCGACGGCAAGGTTGAGCTGGCTGACGCTATCCTCATCATGCAGGCTCTGGCTAACCCCGACAAGTACGGCGAGACAGGCACATACGAGAAGCACCTGACAAAGAACGGCAAGGCAAACGGCGACGTTGACAAGGAGACAGCCGGTCTCACAGCCAATGACGCTCTGTTCATCCAGGAGTTCCTCCTCAAGAAGAGAACTACCCTCAAGCCTGTCAGCAAGATACAAGGATTTCAGGAAGTTGGCGGCAGCACTATTTCATAATGGTACTTAAAATATAATAATACACCAGAATGCCCGACAGCAGGTGGATATTCTGCTGTCGGGCTTAAATTTCAATATAGCCGCCCTCTTCCGGGCGGCTCTTTTTTATGGAAAACACCGAAAAAACGCCAAATGTTAGTATTTTTTTGCGAAAATCCTTTCATTTATTGCGGTGATGTGTTATAATTATTAAGCGTATTTGCACAATCATGCAAATGATAGTGCGCATTACATAATGTATTATTGCGAAGGGGTAAAAGGTTCGCAATACAAATAAAATAGAAGGAGAATAAAATGAGAGCAAAAAGACTGATCGCGTCTGTGCTGTCATGCGCCCTCTGTGCAGGTGTTATGCCTGTGCTCCCCGTTTGCGGAGCTGAGAGCGGTACAGCTGCTGTCACTGTGGGGGTGAACAGCAATATTACAGACGCAAGCAACAACGTGGGTGCTGCCGCAGTAACTACTACTACTGCCAAGGCTGCTCCCGCAGTCACGACTACCGCCGCTACGGGCAGCATCTCGGTAGTCACCATCAGACTGGGCGACATAAACAGCGACAATAAGATCGACGCTGTGGACGCCTCTGCTATCCTTGCCGCTTATGCAAAGATGGCAAGCAATAACGGTGCCTCGGGATTTACTCCCGCCCAGACAGTAGCCGCAGACGTCAACATGGACAGTAAACTGGACGCACTTGACGCCTCATGCGTACTTGCCTATTACGCATACACCGCTACACAGGGGACCTCGTCTATCGAGGACTTCATTGCAAACAAAATGAATAAGCCCCCTGTGACTACTACCACCACAAAACCACCCGTGACCACCACAACTACCACAAAGGCACCTGTGCCCACAACTACAACAACTCAGGCGCCTGTTACTACTACCGCAGCACCCGTTTCAACTACAACTGCATCTGTGCCTGCTTCATCAACTACAACGGCACCTGTGACAACAACTACTACATCGGCTCCTGTAACAACTACCACCACATCTGAGCCCACCACCACTACAACTACAACACTGCTGACCACTACCACTACTACTCAGCCTGTGTCAACAACTACCACAGATCCCTACAAGGTGTCATCTATAAAGCTCAGCAAGACTGAGATAGAGCTCAATGTAGGCAACGGAGACCTCTCATATGTGACTATGCTCCCTGCAACTGCTGACAAGCGCGAGATCTGGAGCTGCTCAGACGAAAATGTGGCAGTAGTCGACAACGAGGGCTGGATCGTGGGCAAGTCGGAGGGTCAGTGCACCGTCACCGTCACAAGCTTCAACAACCCTGAGGTAAAGGCGGAAATAAAGGTAACAGTCAAGGATCCTCACAAGGTATCCAGCATCAGACTTACCAAGACCGATATAAGACTCCCCATAGGCGGCGGAGATATATCGTATGTTACTATGCTCCCTGCCGATGCTTCCAACAAGGCGGAGATCTGGGTAAGCTCAGACAATACCGTAGCTACAGTTTCCGACGAGGGCTGGATCTCAGGCATAAAGGAAGGCACCTGCGTCGTAACTGTATACAGCAAGGCTAATCCAAGCGTAAGCGCTAATATCAATGTAACTGTCACCGATCCCTCAAAAGTGTCAGAGATAAAGCTCAGCAAGTACGAAATGGACCTCGTTATCGGTACTCACGATATTTCCTACGTAACTATGCTCCCCATGACAGCTACCAACATCGACGAGGTGTGGACAAGCTCAAATCCCGCTATCGCCAGCGTTGACAGCTGGGGCAATGTTTACGCCCTGTCAGAGGGAAGCTGCACAGTCTCCGTCATCAGCAAGGCTAACCCCGCCGTAAAGGCTGATATAAAGGTAACTGTCCGCAGCAAGCCTGTTGTGACCTCTGCAACAACAACTACTACCACAACAACAACTACCTCAACAAACACAACCACCACAACCACTACAACTACTGCTCCCGTTACATCTACTCACCTTATCCAGAACATTAACGGAGCTACCTTCGTGGATGGTATTCTGGTGGTAAACAAGACCTACGGTCTCCCCGCCGATTACGGCACACCTTCACTCAATGCCAACGCCCTTGCTCAGTTCAACAAGCTGACACAGGAGGCTGCAAAGCTGGGTCTCAGCATAAAGTGCTCATCGGGCTACCGCTCATACAGCGACCAGGAGAGGATCTACAATAACTACGTTGCCATAGACGGTATCGTAAAGACTGATACATACTCCGCACGCCCCGGACACTCAGAACACCAGACAGGTCTGGCGATAGATGTAAACTCTATCGACTATTCCTTCCTGGACACTCCCGAGTGCGAATGGCTGGCTAAGAACGCCCATAAGTTCGGCTTCATTATCCGCTATCCCAAGGGCAAGGAGGCTGTCACAGGCTACAGCTATGAGCCATGGCATATAAGATTCCTTGGCGTTGACACTGCAACTGCTGTCTACAACAGCGGTCTCTGCCTTGAGGAGTACCTGGGTATCACTTCGGCATATAAATAACATACAGCAAAAGCTGCCTGAGACTTACTCAGGCAGCTCTTTTTATATCAAAGCAGCCGTCAGATACACACCACTCCCAGGAAGCTATCCGCGGGAGCTATGCTCCACCTCCTGACGGCGTGCCCTTATTGCCGCTTACATTATATTATGCAGAAATCACGAAAAGGTACAATGAAAATTCTTACAGATATGCTCCTGCTCCCCGTCAATATTGTTGTCACCTTTGTCAGCATTATGTAACCGCTGTGATACATTCCGTAAGCAATTCATTTCCGAACTGTATTCAAACCGATAACGCTCTGTTATTGCATATTCTGCCCTCATAAGGTATAATATAGACAGTAAAGGAAAAGAAAAAAACACAACCTTCATTGTTCCTCGTTTCTGCGCCGATCATACCTCCCGGCGCAAAACAAATATGACGGTGCCGCACACCACCGTCCTCTGAACACACCTTTCGGAAAGAGAAATCAGCCGTCGGCGCAATAGCGTCGGCGGCTCTCTTTTTGTTCCTCATTGTATGTCCTTATATCCCGCACCGCAATAGGCTCAAAAAATTTTCCGAAAAAAATTATTTTTATTTGTCACAAAAACAGGTTTGCGGACGTTTCTTTATATGGGGGACAAAATAATATTCCTTTCATTAAGAAGTGATTTCGAACGGTACAAAAAGACGAAACCGCGAGGATTTTCAGCGGACTGCACAACATCTCCGGCGTATTCTTAGGCAATAATACTATACTGAGATGAACTCGTCTTTTTGTGCCCTGTTAATCACGCCCCTCAACAAAAGAAATGATACATATATAGGGAAAGGACGATACAAAATGAAAAACAGTATTCTTCGCGCATTAGCTTTCTCCGCAGCAGTATGCGTTTCCATGACATCCTGTGCCGAGAAGAAAAAGACAAGCTCCGACAACAGCACATCTATCGCATCCGCTATCAGTGATATACCCGCTATGGCGTCCGAGCTCCTTGAAGGCTCATATAAGCTGGTAAACTACAAGACCATAGACGAATTCGATTATATCGACAGGATCTTTCCGCTGAATGAGGGAGGTTACATCGTTTCAAACTTTAACGGTTCCTCCGAAACGGATTTTATGTTTAAGATCAACAGCGATTTCTCGGAGATAAATGAGTTCAAGCTCAGCGCTCCCGATGAGGTCGAAGCTGCGGACGAGTTCTACAGCGATCTGTCAGTAACTCCAGGAGGCGAGATCTCTGTCTTATATACTCTGTTCGACCACCACGGGATCGAACTCCCCGAGGAATACGATGAAAACTTTGACTATGACAACTTCTACGCCAACACCACCGAGTCAAAGCTGCTGTGCTTCTTTAACAGCGACGGCACTCTTATCAGCAGCCATGAATTCGATGACAGCGAGTTTTCAAGCAATGATGATATGATCTATATGACCGGCTATATCAACATCGGCGGCGGCAGGATAATGGCTGCCTATTATGACGGCACTGTCATTCTCACCGACGGCAGCACTACCGAGAAGTTCCCTGTAATTGAGGAGGACGCCGAAAAGGATTACATAAACCTTGTCTACACAGGTGACGGCTCTGTTGCTGTTTCCTATTCATACTACTATAACGGCGACTACAGCAGCCGTAAGCAGACCATAAAGTACATCGACATCGAGAATAAGACCTACGGTGACACCATATACAGCTCTGACTCTTCAGAAATCAACGATATTGATATGGTTATCCCCGGCTACGATGACTATGTGCTCATCGGCTCAAACTACACCGACCTCATTGGCATAAAGGCTGACGGCACCACAGAGACCATTCTCAACTGGAGCGACGCTGATACCCAGCCTTTATCTGTACTGTACGCAGGCAATGACGAATTCTACTGCTGGGACTACATGAGCAATGACAGCCTTCAGATAATGAAGCTGGTGCCCCGCGATCCCGCTGAGGCTGCCAATACTCAGGTCATAACCCTGGGCACCATGTATGATTCACACTCGCTGGACGTGAACAGGTTCAACCGCAGCCAGGATAAGTACAGGATAAAGGTAGTCAACTACTCCGAGAGATACGCCGCCGAGCACGGCGAGCTCGATCCTGAGGCTGATAAGGATGACTGGGAGAACCGCGACGCCGAGATGCTCAAATATATGCAGATGGACATTATCTCGGGCAATGCTCCCGATATGATAATCTCATACGATATTAATTCCGTAAGGCTCCTGGGAGAAAAAGGCGTTCTTACCGACCTTTACACAT
Source organism: Ruminococcus flavefaciens ND2009 (assembly GCF_000621785.1). Classification (GTDB taxonomy): domain Bacteria; phylum Bacillota; class Clostridia; order Oscillospirales; family Ruminococcaceae; genus Ruminococcus; species Ruminococcus flavefaciens_C. The sequence continues at coordinate 220,963 of NZ_JHXI01000007.1, forward strand.
TTATGGAGAACGATCCCGACATCAACCGCGATACCGTTCTCCCCAATCTGCTCTCAGCTCTTGAAAGCAGTGACGGCAAACTCTACTGTCTCTCACCCAATTTTGAACTCAGGACTCTCGCTGTAAAGAGGAAGTTCTTCGACCGTGAAAACTGGACTGTAGACGATATGATCGAGGTCTATGACCACTCCAACGCCGAGCACCTCTATGACGGCGATACAAAAGCAGAAATGCTCAGGACCTTCATTGAGGGTCAGTCCGAGCTCATAGATGTGGAAAAGGGCACCTGCAATTTTGACACTCCCGACTTCATTAATATCCTCAAGTTCTGTGACCGATTCGTCTTAGAGGAGGAAATGCCTGACAAGTCCACTGAAACCAAGGATTTCATGGAATACTACACCGACAAGGCTAACTGGATCGCCGACGAAAAGGCTCTCCTCACGCCTGTATACCCATATGGCGACAGCGGACTTTGCTATATTAAGTCCGATACCTTCGGCGGCGATGACTACACTATGGTGGGCTATCCCTCATCAAACGGCAAGGGCGGAAAGCTCAGCGTGTTGACACAGTTCTCCATCTGTGAGAAAAGCAAGGTCAAGGAGGGTGCCTGGGAATTCATCAAGTCTCTCATGGACCCCGAGGACAACTACAGCTTCTCCGCTCTGAAAAAGAATCTTCCCGATACGATAGATGCTTCCTCAAAGGTCTATTCATATAAAGAAAACGGCGAAAAAGTGGAGCTACCCAGCAGCGGCAGCAAGGTAGGAAGGACCATCTATCCTGTTTCCAAAGCCGAGCGCGATGACTTCGAGCGCTATCTGCTCAGCTGCGATACACTTTCAGGGGAAATGGACTACGAGGTGCGTTCCATTGTCATGGAGGAGGCTGACGCCTTCTTCCACGGCGAAAAGTCCGCTGAGGACGCCGCAAAAATGATACAGAACCGCGCTTCCATACTCGTCAGCGAAAGAAGCTGACTTTACATATAGCTTTCCATAATAATCTCTATATATTTCAGCAGAAACGGCAGCCCTTCTCCATAGGCTGCCGTTTTTGTATCACTATAAGAGAAGCACCACCGTTTTTCGGTGGTGCTTCTGGTTTAAGCTTATCTTGTAGGGTCAAGAGTTGCTCTCTTTTTCAGAAGGAACTCCTGAATGAAGAGTGCGTCGTTTGAGGTGAGACCCTCAGTAGCCTTGTCAACGTCGCCGTTGAGCTTGCCCTGAGCTGTCAGGTGCTTCTCGTATGAGCCGTTTTCACCGTACTTGTCAGGGTTTGCAAGTGCCTGCATGATAAGGATAGCATCAGCCAGCTCTACCTTGCCATCACCATTCGTATCGCCCCATACTACTACAGGTTTGTCTGTACCGGGATCAGAAGTTCCGGGTACCTTGGAGGATACAGTTATCTCAAAGGAAACGTCAACGCCCTTTATCAGATCGTTTGTATAGTAAGAACCGATCTGCTCTGAAAGCTTTACGGTATACTTGCCTGCACCCAGCTTGGACAGGTCATTTGCATTGTTTGAAACTCCTGTGCTGTCAATGATCGTGCAGTCATTCAGATCAGTCTTTGTGATCTTCTTGGTTTCTGTGCCGGAATTGTTTGAAACATTGTATACAAGTCCGCTGAGGTCAAGGGATTCACCCTCTGTGTAGACTGTCTTTGTGGGATAGCTTGCAACATCCTTGAATATGTAATACTCCTGAGTAGAAATAACGGGAGCTGTGGTCGTAGTTGTTGTTGTAACGGGAGCAGTGGTCGTAGTGGTCGTTGTGGTCGTTGTGGTGGTAGTTGTTGTAGCCTTGGGGGGCTGTGTTGTTACAGAGTGACCGGGTGTTGTGCCAGCGCCGCCGTCAAGGTTGCTCTTTGCGCCTGATGAATAGAACTCACCAAGTGAGATACCGTTCTTGCCCAGTGCTGTCTGGTGATCAAGGCCGATGAACTTGCCGCTGGTAGTCTGCCAGAGTGTCTCCTTGAGGATACCGTAGCGTCCGGGATCCCATGTGAGGAAGTCGTGGCTGAGAAGTCCGCCTGTATCGCCTGAGTTAGGATTGAGGCACCAGTAGGTGTGGTTGATGTGGTTCTTGAGCATATAGTCTGCAAGAAGCTCCATCCACTTCTGGTTTTTGGTTCCGTCAACGAAACCGCCCCACTCACCAATGAGCAGAGGTGCGATATCCTTATCGTTGATGTATGCCCATGTATCATACCAGTAGTCGTCAAGGAGAGTCTGTGTGGTAAAGTTCTTGTCGAACCATGTCTGTGCGTATACTGACGGGCCGTAGTCATGAGGTGAGTAAACGATCTTGGACTGCTTGGCAGGTGTGGACATCTTTATGGGGTAGTCCTTTACGCCGCGGAGGTTTCCGCCCCACCATGCGCCGTACCATCTCTTTTCGTCCTCAGACTTGGGCTCCCATACATCGGGGGTATCGAAGTCATAGCCCTTTTCTGTCATAGGATACTGCTCAATACCCTCGATGAAGATAAGAGCATTGGGGTTTACGTCCAGGATAGCCTCTGCACAGTTTGTTGCAGCGTATGCCCAGTTGTTCTCGTCCTTTGAGCCGTCCCACTTGGCAATAGTGCTGGGGCAGCCGCCGTCCTTGTATGCACGCTTGCCGTGAGGCTCGTTCTTCAGGTCATAGCCGATGAGAGTATCATCGTTCTTGTACTTGTCTGCCAGCCATACCAGAGTATCCTGCCAGTCCTTTGTTGTGATGCCAGCCTTGCCGTACCAGAGCTCATAGTCATGACCTGAGTTGTTCTCGTCGGGGCTGTGGATATCGATAAACACCTTCAGGCCGTACTTCTTGCACTTCTGTACGAGGATATCGAATATCTCCATACTGTTCTTCACAGTCTTTCCGTCAGATTCAACGAAGTCCTTGTTGATGTTTGTGTAGGTACCTGCGGGTGTTACCTTACCGTCCTCACCTACAACGTCCTGGGGAGGAGTGTAGGAAGCCTGTACTGAGCTTACAGCGTGAGGCTTTCCGTCCATCCATGACTTGAGCAGAGTGGTGGAGATAGGCAGACGGAGCACGTTGATACCGTGGTCTGCGATGCTCTGGAGCATATCATCGGCATCTGCTGCATAGAGACCATGTGCACAGTTCTCAGAGCAGTTGAAGCCGAACCAGTTAGCTCCGGTGAGCCATACCTGGTTGCCGTTCATGTCGTAGAGACGGCTTCCCTCTGCGTGGAGCCAGTCGTCATTGTTGTCGTCGGCAGCTGCTACGTTTGCGATAGTGTCGGGGGCAGCTGTAGGTGCATAGTAGGCAGCGCCCGACACCGTCACAGCTGCTGCAGCGGCTACAGCAGCCACTGAGCGTAAAAACTTCTTCATAATAATTTCCCTCTCATTAAAATTTATTTTCTCCGCACAGACCCCTGAAGCCGTGCGGCGATAGGCATTAAGCTATTGGTAATTTGTTATATAAGCCAAGGAGCTTCATCTGTATGGTAAGTGCATCGTTTGCGGTAAGGCCTTCCTCTCCGTCAACGTCTCCGTTGAGAGCCCCCTCCTTGGTGAGGTGCTTGCTGTCGCTGCCTGTCTTTCCGTACTTGTCGGGGTTAGCCAGCGACTGCATTATGAGAATAGCATCTGAAAGCTCGACCTTGCCGTCGAGGTTAGTGTCTCCGTAAAGGCGATTACTGACGCCCTCGATGGAAGTAGTCGATGTGGTCGTCACCGTTGTGGTTGTAGTTGTAGATGTTGATGTGGTCGTCTTGGGGTCATCTGCGGGAACGGTGGAGCCGCTTGAGGTCTTGCCGCCGTCCAGGTTGCTTCCCTCTGAGGAAGCAAAGCTGGCGTAGAAATCGTTCAGCGAGATACCGTCCTTGCCCAGTGCTACCTGATGATCCAGACCGATGAACTTCTTGGTCTTTGAGGTCTTCCAGATAGCGGGATAATAGTAGGTATCATACTTTACCTGATCCCAGTCCACAGTGGTCTTGCCCACTATCTTGCCGTCAGCGCCCTGTGATGTTCCGAACTGGACGCTCTTCCAGAGTCCGCCGGTGTCGCCGGAGTCATCGTTGAGGCACCAGAATGTATGATTGATGTGATTCTTTATCATGTAATCGCGGAGAAGTCCCAGCCACTTTTCGTTGTCGCCTCCGTCAAGACGTCCGCCCCACTCGCCTATGAGCAGAGGATACATATCCTTCTCAACAAGGTAAGCCCAGGTGTCTCTCCAGTAATCGTTAAGGAGAGTCTCCTCTGTGAAGTCCTTGTGGAACCAGGTCTGGTCGCTTACGATAGGACCGTAGTCATGGGGTGAGTAAACTATCTGTGAGGTGCCTGACTTGGGCATAACGGGATACTTTGCAACGCCGCGGAGGTTTCCGCCCCACCATGCGCCGTGACCCTCAAAGCCTTCAACGCCCTCGATGAGAATGAGTGCATTGGGGTTCTTTTCAAGGATAGCGTCTGCACAGTCCTGAGCAGCCTTCTTCCAGTTGTTGGGAGCGTTTGAGTCGTCCCAGATAGCGTCGATGGGAGCTCCGCCGTACTTGCTGTGGGGCTCGTTCTTCAGGTCGAAGCCGATAAGGGTATCGTCGCCCTTATAGTGGTCTGCGCACCATGCAAGAGTCTCTATCCACACATCTGTGGTGACCTCAACGGTCTTGCCGTCATTTGCCTCAAAGCTCTTGCCGTACCAGAGTCCGTAGTTATGTCCCGAATTGTTCGACTCGGGGCTGTGGATGTCGATAAAGCACTTTACGCCGTACTTCTTGCACTTTGCAAGGAGTATGTCGAAAAGCTCCTGACTGTTGACCACGCTGCCGTCTTCCTTGATAAGATCAACGTTGAAGGGGTAGCTGGGGTCATTGTTGGGATTGATGCTCTCTACCTCATCGGGGTCACCGATCATCCAGTTGTAGAGAAGCTCGGTTGAAACGGGAAGCCTGAGCACATTTATGCCATGGTCGGCGATCTCTCTCACCATATCGTCGATGTCTCCGCTCCAGAGATAGTGGGGCGAATTCTCGGTACAGTTGAAGCCGAACCAGTTGGCGCCGGTGAGCCATACCTCATTCCCGTTCATGTCGTAAAGACGGCTGCCCTTTGCGTGGAGCCAGTCGTCACCGTTTGTGTCAACGGCGTTTGCCGCCATCATTGTCTGACCGAAACAGGGTGCTGCTCCCGTAACAGCCAGCGCAGCTGCTGACACAAGTGCAGCCGCAGTGCGTGCTATTTTTTTCATCTTTATATTTCCCCTCTCATAGTACACTTTTCCAATGTACCATTATTAACTATATTGTAGCATTTCAAGGGCGAAATGTCAATAGTTTCTGCGGTTTTCACAAAACCAACACGGAAGCCCTCAGGGCGCAAAAAACCGCACCTGCATGGCGCAGGTGCGGAAGCTTTTGTTTATTACATTGTCTCTATCAGATACTTCTTTGCCGCAGTCAGATCAAAGACGTCCAGCAGCTCGTCGCCGTTGAGATCGGCAGCCTTCCAGCTTCGGAAATTCTCGGGCTTCTGTCCCAGCAGCCATCTCTGGAGCAGCACTATATCCGCCACGTTGAAGTTATTATCGCCGCTGACGTCGCCCTGCTTCCAGGTACGCATCTTCAGAGTTGTGTGCATGAGGACGCCGTCGGTCTCGTTCAGCTCATAGGAGGTGATCTTGCCGCCGTCCACCCTGGTTATCTGTATCTTTTCGGTAACGGGCACGGTGATGATGAGATCGTCGCCTGGCTGCACAGAGCCTGCCACAGTAAATCTCTTTATTCCTGCCTCATCGTCCTTGTAAGTTGAAAGCTCCTCTCTTGTCACAGGTGCTCCGTCCTTGCCGTTCCTCGTGACGAAAAGCCTTCCCTCTGATGAAGCATTGATGTGAAGGCTGTTGTAATATCCGTTGCTGTCGCCGCGGACTCTTATGCACCGGAAGATGTGGTCGCCGCCTGCAAGCTTCATTGCATCGGAGAGTATGCCCTCCTTCTTTGCAACAGATGCCTGCGTCTCCTCATCAGTCTCAGGATAGGGGAAGTCATAGTTCTCCCCGGGAGTCACGGTTATGTTATCGCCGCTGCGCTCCACAACATAGCTCTTCATAGTGCAGTCCACACCGGGCATATCGGGCTGTTTGATAAGCTCCTTCATGTCCACATTGTAGTCAAGAATGAGCAATGTATACTTTCCGCCGTCAGCGGGACAGAACTTGTAGCCCTCACCTGCTATGCTGTCGTCGAAGCTGTCATTGGTAAGCACCCACACAGCGTCCGAAGTCCCGTTGAACTGGACCTGGCTGCCGTCTATGATATAGCTGCCGTCTTCAGGAGAAACTGCTCCCGTACCGCCGATGTGCTCTTCACGGATAAATGCAAAATCCGGGTTAAGCTGAGCGTAATTCAGTGCGGCGCTGAGAAGGTCTGCACGCTTCACAGAATCTGTCTCCTTGCAGCTTATGCTGCACTGACAGTAAAGTCCGTATGTGTATTCGCCCGAGTGCTCCATGCGTCCCAGCATGGGCGAGGTGCTTATATCTACGCTGAATATGTCCTCGGGAAGTCCTAATGACGCCAGCACTCTTGCCTCTTTCCAGGTGAAGTCTGCCTTTTGGGCAAGATAGCGGCCTTCCTTTATGGAAGAAACCTTTGTGGTGAGCTCTTTGCCTGTGAGGTTTATCATATAGCTCTCAGGCTCCAGCATGACGGAGTAACTTACAGAGCCGCTGTCTGCGGAGATAATGTCCTGACTGTAAACCTGATAGAAGTCCTTGTCGGTGAGTCCCTTTTCGGTGAAGACCGCCTCCACCTCCTCGGTGGTCATCGCCTTTATATCGTCGAAGGTAAAGCCGATATCGGGAAGCTCCCCTACGCTGTTCTTTTCGATAAAGAGCTCAACATCACCTGTGGAAATATTGACGCTGTTCTTCCTGTCCTTGAAGTAAAGCTCTGCTGTCTCGGGCTTTCCAAAGGAGTCGCCTCCCACAAACAGCTCAAAGCCGTCCTCAAGAACGAATGTGTATACTCTGGGATAATCGCTGCTTGTGCCTATCCGTTGCCACTTGAAGGCTGCAAAGTCAGACCATGTGAGGGCTTCCTTCTTTTCGGCAAGTGCCCTGACATCATCAAGTGTCATCGGCTCTGTGCCCGAAAGCACAGGCTCCTTCACGGTGGAAGTCACAATGGTAGTGGCAGAGGTCTTTGATGTGGTGGTCGCTGCGGAAGTTGTCACTCTGGTCTGTGTTGTTGCCTCCTTGATAAAGGCTTCAACGTCATCTGTGCGTATGTCAGCTCTCGGGTACACAGGGTCATAGGCAAAGCGGTAAAGCTCCGCACTCTCAATAGCTCCCTCAGGCGCACCCTTTACGTAGAGGAAGTAGCTGTTTTCCATTGGGTAGCGACAGGTAACTTCTTTTTTTGTGGTACCCATTTTGTCATACCAGAACGCTTCAAGATCCGCCCAGGAGAGCTCCATGCCCTTTTTTGCAAGCTCCCTGACATCATCAAGGGTCATTTTTTCAGTTTTGGCAGTCTCGCTTTCCGCGGCTGCAGCAGCAGAGGGCACCTTCACAACGCCCGCGGAATAACCGCATACGGGACTGAGAGCCGCTGCTGTCACTATAGCTAATACTCTTTTTAACATAATTATCTTCCTTTCATTTCTTGGATTAATGGTGTGATGAGTTCTGCAACTATAATATACACTAAAGCGCCCGATTTGTCAATATATCGTTAAAAAGTAACTGTACAAAAATTGTCTCACTTACCCTGGAGCTCCCTTATCTTGTCGCGGAGATATGCTGCGTGTTCAAACTCAAGCAGCTTTGCGGCGTTCTTCATCTCCACCGTCAGCTTGTCTATGAGCTGCTGCTTCTCGGAGGCGGAGAGCTTCTTCTTTTTCGTCTTCTCCTCCACCTTGTTCTTTGAGGTTATTTCCAGAACGTCCCTGACCTCCTTGATGATGGTCTTGGGAACTATACCGTGCTCCTCGTTGAATGCCATCTGGAGAGAACGGCGGCGCTCGGTCTCGGTGATAGCTCTCTCCATTGAGCCCGTAACAGCGTCGGCGTACATTATTACCTGTCCCTTGGCGTTTCGGGCAGCTCTGCCTATGGTCTGGATAAGGGAGGTCTCGCTTCTCAGGAAGCCCTCCTTGTCGGCGTCAAGAATGGCGATAAGGCTCACCTCGGGTATATCAAGTCCCTCACGGAGGAGGTTTATTCCCACCAGCACATCGAAAACGCCCTCACGGAGATCCTTGATTATCTCCATACGCTCGATAGTGTCGATGTCGTGGTGGAGGTAGCGCACCTTTACGCCCAGCTTCTCATAGTATGCGGTGAGGTCCTCAGCCATTTTCTTTGTGAGAGTCGTTACCAGCACTCGCTCATTCCTTGCAGCCCTCTCGTTTATCTCAGAGAGCAGGTCGTCCACCTGTCCGTGAGTGGGCTTTACGATTATCTCGGGGTCAACAAGTCCCGTGGGACGTATCACCTGCTCCACTATGGTGTCGGTCTTTTCACGCTCTATCTGTCCGGGAGTTGCGCTGACGTAGATAGCCTGATGTATATGTGCGTTGAACTCATCAAAGTTCAGCGGACGGTTGTCCATAGCACTTGGCAGACGGAAGCCGTAGTCCACAAGGGTGGTCTTTCTGGCGCGGTCTCCTGCGTACATTGCTCTTACCTGCGGCAGTGTCACATGGCTCTCGTCCACGATGAGCAGGAAGTCCTCGGGGAAGTGGTCAAGGAGAGTCTGGGGCGTGCTTCCCGCAGGTCTGCCTGCAAGGACACGGGAGTAGTTCTCAACGCCGCTGCAATAGCCCACCTCACGGAGCATCTCCATGTCGTAGTGAGTCCTCTGCTCTATACGCTGAGCCTCGATGAGCTTGTTGTTCTGCCGGAAGTAGTCTATGCGCTCCGCAAGCTCGCGGTCAAGCTCCTGAAGGGCGGACTCCAGCTTGTCGTCGCCCACAACATAGTGAGAAGCAGGAAAAATAGCCGCGTGGGACACGACTGCCTTCACCTCACCTGTGACCACGTTTATCTCGGAGATACGGTCTATCTCGTCGCCGAAGTATTCAACGCGGACTGCCGTATCCGATGACATTGCGGGGAATATCTCCACAACGTCGCCGCGGACTCTGAACCTGTTTCGCTCAAAGGCGATATCGTTTCGCTCATAGCGTATCTTGACTAGCTCCTCGATGAGCTGGTCACGGGGCTTTTCGGCGCCCTGACGTATGGAAACACACATGGAGCGGTACTCCTCGGGGCTTCCGAGGGAGTAGATGCAGGAAACGCTGGCAACGATGATAACATCGCGGCGCTCCGCAAGAGCAGTGGTGGCGGAGTGGCGGAGCTTGTCTATCTCGTCGTTTATGGAGGAGTCCTTTTCGATGTAGCTGTCGGTGCTCGGCACGTAGGCTTCAGGCTGATAGTAGTCGTAATATGATACGAAGTATTCCACAGCATTTTCGGGGAAGAATTCGCGGAACTCCGAACATAACTGCGCCGCAAGTATCTTATTGTGAGCGAGTACGAGAGTGGGCTTGTTCACACGGGCTATGACATTAGCCATAGTGAAGGTCTTTCCCGAGCCTGTGACGCCGAGGAGTATCTGCTCCTTTTTGCCCGACTGCAAGCCCCTTACGAGCTTGTCGATAGCCTGCGGCTGATCGCCTGCGGGAGCATAGTTTGAACATAGCTTGAAGTGATCCATAAAGTTCCCCCTTTGGAAGTTGAGAGTTTAGAGTTGAAAGTTGAGAGTGTATGGGACGGTGTCCCACAAAATAGAAAATGTATGGGGCGATGACTGCATCGCCCCGTAAGTTTCAAGTATTCTTTTGTGTTGTAATACCCCTTGCCGCAATCTCATATATCTTACTGCATATCTGAAACTGCGGGCGCGGAACGCCGCCCCTACAAGCTAACGGCTAAGGGCTAAAGGCTGACGGCTTATATCTTCGTAATATCAACTAATTCAACATCGTTGATAGTTCTGCCCGATTCAAGCACCTTTACCAGTGATTTCGCCGTATCTACGGCTGTAAGACTGCATATTGAGCGCTCGATGGACTTTCTTCTCATCTTAACGCTGTCACGCTCGGGAAGTCGTCCCTTTGCGGAGGTGGAGATAACATAGTGTATCTTGCCGCTGTCAAGGAGAGTCTCCACGTTGGGCTCGCCGTCGGATATCTTGCGGACAAGGTTTGCCGCAATCATGTTCCTGTGGAGAACGCTCTGTGTGCCCGATGTGGCGTAGAGCTCAAAGCCCATCTGCTCGAACTTGTCCGCAATGGGAAGTATCTCTCTCTTGTCGCTGTCGCGGACTGAGATGAGAACTCCGCCCTCGCGCTTGAGGTCAAAGCCTGCGGCGATAAGTCCCTTGAGGAGAGCATCCTCAAGATTTCTGCCGATACCGAGACACTCGCCTGTGGACTTCATCTCGGGTCCCAGCATAGTGTCAACGTCGGTGAGCTTCTCAAAGGAGAATACGGGCACCTTTACGGCAACGTAGTCGCCTGCTGGATAGAGACCGCTCTCATAGCCCATGTCCTTTAATTTAGCGCCGAACATTATCTTTGTGGCGATGTCCACCATGGGTATGCCCGTTACCTTGCTGATGTAGGGAACGGTTCTCGATGAACGGGGATTTACCTCGATAACGAATACCTCGTGATTGTAAACAACATACTGTATATTCACAAGTCCGATAACATTGAGCTCCTTGGCGAGAAGCCTTGTGTACTCAACGATTATGCGCTTGATACGGTCTGAAAGGTGCTGTGCGGGATAGATGGAGATAGAGTCGCCGGAGTGAACGCCTGCACGCTCGATATGCTCCATGATACCGGGGATAAGGAAGTCCTCGCCGTCGCAGATAGCGTCTACCTCTACCTCGGTGCCCATCATATACTTGTCTATAAGGACAGGGTTCTCGATGTTGTGGCTCATGATGATGCCCATGTACTCCTTTACGTCAGCGTCGGAGTGGGCGATTATCATGTTCTGACCGCCGAGAACATATGAGGGACGGAGCAGCACGGGATAGCCAAGGTCATTGGCAGCCACAAGAGCCTCCTCTGTGTTCATTACTGTGTGTCCCGCAGGTCTGGGGATACCGCACTTTTCAAGCACCTCGTCGAAGCGCTCTCTGTCCTCTGCGGCGTCTATCATATCCGCGGAGGTTCCCAGTATGCGCACGCCCATATCGGAGAGATAACGTGTAAGCTTGATAGCGGTCTGTCCGCCGAACTGTACCACAACGCCGTAGGGCTGCTCGGTCTCGATGATGGACTGAACGTCCTCCTTGGTGAGGGGGTCGAAGTACAGACGGTCGCCTGTATCAAAGTCGGTGGAGACGGTCTCGGGGTTGTTGTTGCAGATAACAGCTTCGTAGCCCAGCTCCTTCAGCGTCCATACGCAGTGTACGGAGCAGTAGTCGAACTCGATGCCCTGTCCGATACGGATAGGACCGCTTCCGAATACGATGACCTTTTTCTTGCCCTTGTCTGTGCGCTCGATGAACTGCTTTGCCTCGTTCTCCTCGTCGAAAGTGGAGTAGAAGTAGGGAGTCTCAGCCTTGAACTCGCCTGCGCAGGTATCTACCATCTTGTAGACAGCGCTCTTGTGCTTGGGGCACTTCTGTCCCGAGATGCGCTCGATAGTGCTGTCAAGGTAGCCGTACTGCTTTGCGATGTCGTACTTCTCCTCGGTGAGCTCGCCCTCAGCCAGCCATTTCTCCAGCTCCACAAGATTCAGGAGCTTGTAGAGGAACCAGTTGTCTATCATGGTTATCTCGTGTATCTCCTCGGGAGTTATGCCGCGCTTGAGAGCCTCAAATACGCAGAATGAGCGCTCGTCGTCGATGACGTGGAGCTGCTCCCTTATCTCCTCTGTGGACAGCTTTGCCAGCTTTTTCAGGTTCATGGTGTCAAGACCCAGCTCTATTGAGCGGACAGCCTTCATCATAGCCTGCTCGAAGCTTGTGCCGATAGCCATTACCTCGCCTGTAGCCTTCATCTGAGTGCCGAGGGTACGCTTTGCATATACGAATTTATCGAATGCCCACTTGGGGAACTTGATGACAACATAGTCCAGAGCAGGCTCAAAGCAGGCATAGGTCTTGCCTGTTACCTGATTGATAATCTCGTCGAGAGTATAGCCGATAGCTATCTTTGCTGCGGTCTTTGCGATAGGATAGCCCGTAGCCTTGGAAGCCAGTGCGGAAGAACGGGAAACTCTGGGGTTTACCTCGATGACTGCATACTTGAAGCTTGTGGGATGAAGTGCAAACTGGCAGTTGCAGCCGCCCTCTACCTTCAGCTCCTTGATGATGTTGATAGCCGCTGTACGGAGCATCTGGTACTCCCTGTCGCTGAGAGTTACCGCAGGAGCGATAACGATACTGTCGCCTGTGTGGACGCCAACGGGGTCGAAGTTCTCCATAGAGCAGACTGTGATAACATTGCCCTTTGCGTCACGGATGACCTCGAACTCTATTTCCTTCCAGCCGCTTATGCACTTTTCAACAAGTATCTGTGTGATAGGTGAAAGACGAAGTCCGTTTGTAGCTATGTCGCGGAGCTCCTCCTCGTTCTGTGCGATACCGCCGCCTGTTCCGCCGAGAGTGAAAGCAGGGCGGACGATAACGGGATAGTGTATCACCTGAGCGAAGTCCACAGCGTCCTCAACGGTCTCGACAACCTTTGAGGGGATAACGGGCTCGCCGATCTTTTCCATGGTATCCTTGAAAGCCTGTCTGTCCTCAGCCTTGTGGATAGTCTCCGGGTCTGCGCCCAGGAGCTTTACATTGTGGCTCTCCAGGAAGCCCTCCTCTGCCAGCTGCATGGACAGTGTCAGACCTGTCTGACCGCCGAGAGTGGACAGCAGGCTGTCGGGCTTTTCCATTTCTATTATACGCTTTACAACGTCAAGTGTAAGGGGTTCGATGTAGACCTTGTCAGCCATAGCCTTATCGGTCATGATGGTAGCAGGGTTGGAGTTTACCAGGACTACTTCAAGTCCCTCCTGCTTGAGAGCGCGGCACGCCTGTGTGCCTGCATAGTCAAATTCGGCAGCCTGTCCGATAACGATAGGACCAGAGCCGATAACAAGTACCTTTTTTATATCACTTCTGAGTGGCATACTAATTTCCTCCGATTATTTAATTCATAATTCGTAATTCATAATGCATAATTGCGGTGTCCGCTCCGCGGACTATCTAAATACCATATCAGCGAAGCTGATACAATAATTATGAATTATGCATTATGCATTCTGCATTGATTTAACGAAGTCGTCAAACAAATAGGATGTATCCAGCGGACCGCCGTGTGCTTCGGGGTGGAACTGGACCGTTCTTGCGTTGACTGAGGTATAGTGTATGCCCTCGCAGGTCTTGTCGTTTGCATTCACATGGGAAACGTGTCCTATGGAGGGGTCGATGCTGTCCCCTACTACCGCATAGCCGTGATTCTGGCTGGTAACGTAGGTAAGACCGCTCTCAAGGTCGATAACAGGCTGGTTTGCACCTCTGTGGCCGTACTTCAGCTTCTCGGTCTTTCCGCCGTTGGCAAGCGCCATGAGCTGGTGACCGAGGCATATGCCGAATATGGGTATGCCAAGCTTCTGTATCTCCTTGATATTCTCGATTATCTCAACATTTTCGGCAGGGTCTCCGGGGCCGTTGGAGAACATTATGCCGTCGGGAGCAAGCTTCCGTATCTCATCGGCTGTGGTATAGGCAGGTACTACTACCACCTCGCAGCCGCGCTTCAGGAGCTCCTGTCTGATATTGCGCTTGTAGCCGAAATCGAACAGCGCCACACGGAGCTTCTTCTCCTCGGGCTCATAGGTGAGGGTCTCGCTGTTGGTGACAGCCTTTACCGCGTCCTTGACGGAGAAGGCTCTTACTTTTTCAAGGAGCTCGTCCTTCTTTGCGTAGACATCCTCGGTGGTGATAACGCCGTTCATAACGCCAACCTCACGGATAGTACGGGTAAGGCGTCTGGTGTCGATGTTATTGATACCGACGATGTTGTGGTCTTTGAGAAAGTCGTTGATATTTCCCTCGCTGCGGAAGTTTGAGGGGGCATTGCACCACTCCCTTACGATATAGCCCGAAACGTAGGACTTTGCGGACTCATTGTCCTCTGAGTTCACACCGTAGTTTCCGATGAGGGGAAAGGTCTGTGTGACTATCTGTCCGTAGTAGCTGGGGTCGGTGAGAGTTTCCTGATATCCCGTAACTCCCGTGGTGAAAACGACTTCACCGATGACCGTGCCCTTTGCGCCGAAGCTCCTGCCCTCAAACACCTGCCCGTCGGCAAGCATGAGGTAAGCTTTTTCTCCCATGTTGAATAATGACATTGTAAATTCCTCCTTGGTTTTTTATAGAGGTCGTATACTTGGTGTTTATTATCTTTTGCTGAACGCCATTGTACAGCAAAAACGGTAACAATGATTTATTTTTTCGGAACGCCGGGGGCGGCGTTCCCTACATACGCTTTATTCTTATCGTGAACTGCGGGCGGCGGAACGCCGCCACACACTAAGCACTAAAAACTGATCACTTCAGATTGATATACTGACAGATGTCGTCTCTCATGCGGATAACTTCTCTTCTTGCTGCCTTTGCGAAGTCGCGCTCGTCGCAGCCCTCCTTCTTATATGCACACATAACTGCCCGTGAGGAGTTTACGATAGCTCCGAGACCGTTCTCGTCGAAGCCGCCCTTTAAGCCTTCTGCTCCGCCGCCCTGTGCGCCGTAGCCGGGTACAAGGAACATGGTGTGGGGAAGTCTCTTTCTCAGCTCTGTCAGCATCTCGGGGTAGGTAGCTCCCACAACTGCGCCCACTGCGGAGTAGCCGTACTTTCCGCGGGTATCCTCGCCCCACTTCTCGCACATATCGCCCATGCACTCATAGATGGTGCGTCCGTCAGCCAGCTTCATATCCTGAAGCTCGCCCGATGAGGGGTTGGAGGTCTTTACCAGAACGTAGATGCCCTTGTCACGCTCGCGGCAGACTTTAAGGAGGGGCTCGATACCGTCTGTGCCCAGATAGCCGTTGACTGTGAGAGCGTCGGCGCCGAAGGCTTCCAGAGCGTTCTCGCCCACAGATGTAACGCCGAGATGAGCATTGGAGTAAGCCTCCATGGTAGCGCCGATGTCGTTGCGCTTGCCGTCTGTCATAACGAACATACCGTTGAGCTTTGCATAGCGGATAGTCTTTTCGAGAGTCCTTATGCCGTAGTGTCCGTACATCTCATAGTAAGCAGCCTGAGGCTTGATGGCAGGCACAAGGTCGTGTATCTCATCGATGATAGCCTGATTGAAGTCGAAGATAGCCTTTGCAGCTGCCTTCAGTGTCCAGCCGTCGCTGTCAAGATAGCGGCGCTGAATGAACTCGGGAACGTACTCCAGCTTGGGGTCCAGACCTACCACCGTAGGATTTTTCAGTTCGATTATTTTTTCGATAAGTCTGTCAAATGACATTTCATTTCCTCCTTAAATAATATCAGTCGTTTCTTCCGTCGTACCTTATGACGCCCTTTGATATGGTCACAAGGGGCTTTCCTGTGAGCTCCATGCCCTTGAACACTGTGTTATGGGACTTTGAATGGAGCTTTCCGGGGTCTACTGTCCATTTTCTGCCGATGTCGGCAATTACGAGGTCTGCGGTGCTTCCCTCTTTTATCTCGGGCACACTGAGACCCAGTATCCTTCTGGGATTCACGCACATGAGCTCCACTACCCTGTGCAGGTCTATCTCGCCTGTGTGGTAGAGGGCTGTGAGAGTAGCCGCAAGTGAGGTCTCAAGACCCACAACGCCGTTGGGAGCCTTCTCGAAGTCAGCCTTCTCCTCCGCAGCATGGGGAGCGTGGTCGGTGATTATGCAGTCGATAGTGCCGTCCTTGACAGCATCTATGATAGCCCTTACGTCCGCAGGAGTCCTGAGGGGCGGATTCATGCGGTAGTCCGCGTCGCGCTTCTCCAGCAGCTTATCCGTCAGCATGAAGTAATGAGGAGCGGTCTCGCAGGTGACATTCACACCTCTTGACTTTGCAAAGCGTATCATTGCAGCGCTTCCCTCCGTGGAAACATGGCAGATGTGGATATGTGCTCCTACCGACGAGGCAAGTATCATCTCACGGGCGGTGATATAGTCCTCAGAGGCGCGGTCCATGCCCTTTACGCCAAGCTTTTCGGAGGTCTCGCCCTTGTTTATGATACCGCCGTTGATAATGCTCAGGTCCTCGCAGTGTGAAGCCACAAGAAGCCCGTTTTCCTTTGAGAGCTCCAGAGCCTTTCTCATCATCTCCGCATTCTCAACGGGACGTCCGTCATCGGAGATACATATACAGCCTGCTGCCTTGAGGGCTTCGTAGTCGCAGAGACCGTCGCCGCTCATGCCGTTTGTGATGCAGCCCACGGGATAGACCTCAACGCCTGTTCCCTCAGCCTTGTCGATGATATAGCGGATAGTCTCGGGACTGTCGCAGGGGGGCTTGGTATTGGGCATTGCAAGGACTCCCGTAACGCCGCCTGCCAGTGCAGCGGCACAGCCCGTGAGGATATCCTCCTTATGAGTCTGTCCCGGGTCGCGGAAGTGAACGTGCATATCGAACAATGAGGGCATAAGTACAAGTCCCGTACCGTCGATGACCTGTTCTGCGCTTTCGGTGATACCGCTTCCGAGCTTTGCGATAACGCCGTCCCTGATGAGTACGTCTGTTACGGTGTCCAGTGCAGTATCAACTGCGCGGATATTCCTTATAAGGATAGATGACATAAATACCTCGCTTTCGGTAGGTGGAATGGTAATTCAGTAAATGGCAACTCCGTCTGTGCCGTCTATCTCCACAGTGGATACCTTTACGACCTCACTGTGAGAGGTAGGAAGATTTTTGCCCACATAGTCGGGGCGGATAGGAAGCTCCCTGTGTCCGCGGTCCACAAGCACCGCCAGCTGTATGGAACGGGGCCTCCCTCTTTTTATAAGGGCGTCGATGGCTGCGCGGGAGCTTCTTCCTGTGAATATTACGTCATCGACGATGACAACGTTCCTGTCGGTTATGTCGAAGGATATATCCGTTTTGTCGGTCTCTGTGGAGGAGCGGCTGTCGTCACGGTAGGGAGTTATATCCAGAGCACCGAAGGGTACCTCATTCTTCTCCAGCTCAGAGAGCTTTGCGGCTATCCTTCTGCCCAGGGGCACTCCCCTTGAGAATATGCCCACGATACAGAGCTCCTCAGTGCCCTTGTTGCGCTCGATTATCTCATATGAGATACGGGCGATGGCTCTTGCAACAGCCTTATCGTCCATTATGACGCGCTTTGTCTCCATACAGTTCACCTTCCAACAAAAAATGCTCCCCGCGCGGCAGGGAGCATACTTACAGTTATAGCTATAGCTACAGTTATAGTTATAGAGTATCAAATAACGCACCTTGCCGACCTCACGGGATCGGATTAAAGGGGAGTTTCCAAACAACACATCTATTATAACACATAGCCCATCACTTGTCCAGTGATTTCAGCATTATTATTATCAATTGACAAAATATAAATAAGCTGTTATAATATATGGTGATCCCAAGACTTTCTGAAAAGGATGACTTTTATGCAATTCTGGTATCTTTATTTTATCATCATTTTATGTATCCTGCTGCCTGCTGCAAGGGCAAGAAAGCTCCGTCAGGTCAGGAATGCACGCAGGAACCGCTTAAAACGAAACAAAGGAGAACGCATCATGAATGAACTTATTAAAAAATATATCGGCAAGGAAGTCGTAATATACACTTCTTCTGCATCAGGCGTTACAGGCACTGTAACAGCCATTGAGGACAACTGGGTAGAGATAGAGGACAAGAACGGTCAGAAGCAGATCGTCAATGCCGATTATGTCTCACGCATACAGGAATATCCCCGCAATAAAAAGGGCAAGAAAAAGATGGTAATAGCCTGAAATAGGGAGGCAGCTTATGAGAATACGTCACAAACCCTGGGCAAAGCCCGAGCTGGAGGCCTGTCCCTTTTACATACATGAGCCCCAGAAGCAGATAGGTCACTGGAGAGAGCTCTTCGCCGAACCTGACAAGCCCCTCTATGTGGAGCTGGGCTGCGGAAAGGGCGGCTTCATATCACAGGCGGCTCCCGCCCATCCCGAGGCTAACTTCATAGCCATGGACATCAAGAACGAGATGCTGGTGCTGGCAAAGCGCAAGCTGGAGGCTGCCTATGAGGAAAAGGGCGTGGCTCCCGACAATGTGCGCATAGCCATACAGAACATCGAGCGCCTTGAGCTGGCATGGGACGAGAACGACCGCGCAGACCGCATATATATCAACTTCTGCAACCCCTGGCCCAAGAAAAAGCACAAGAAGCGCCGCCTCACCCACACCCGTCAGCTGGTGAACTATAAGAAGTTCCTCCGCGGCGAGCTGTGGTTCAAGACCGATGATGACGAGCTTTTTGAGGAGTCCTTCGAGTACTTCGAGGAGGCAGGCTTCAGGATAAAGTACAAGACATGGGACCTCCACGCAGAGAGTCCCTATGAGAACTTCGTAACCGAGCATGAGAAGATGTTCACCGATGAGGGCAAGAAGATAAAGTTCCTCATCGCAGAGCCAATAACGGAGGAGAAATAATGGAATTCAGCAAGGATTTCGGCGTCCTGCACGTTGAGGGCGGCTCCATGAAGACCGCAGGCAAGGGCACTCTGGACACCGCACAGGACGTTCCCCAGAACATACGCACAAAGATAGACCCGAAAAAGGTGGCTGTCACCGCTGCAAAGGCAGCAGCCCTGACAGGACTGGTGCTGCTCAGACACAAGGCAAAAAAGAAGCGCAGATAATATTTTTGCTTTGCAAAATTATTATCTGTCAGCCTTTAGCTTTCAGCCAATAGGAAGCGGCTTCGCCGCTTTATTATGGGGCGGATAATATCCGCCCCTGCTTTATTGCTTATGGCTAACAGCTGACGGCTGACGGCTAATGGCTCAAATCAGAATTTTGCAGAGCAAAATTCTGATTTAATGCTTTACAACTCTGAAAAAAGGTGCTATAATGTATGTAAGCTGTGTTCAATGGCGAGCACAGTATTTCAAAGGAGGTATTTCCATATGGAAAAAATCAGAATAGGTATCTCAGGATACGGCAATCTCGGCAAGGGCGTTGAGCTGGCTATCCGTCAGAACGACGATATGGAGCTGGCAGGCATCTTCACACGCCGCGACCCTTCCACAGTAAAGCCCCTTACAGAGGGTGTAAAGGTCTACAGCATTGCAGATGCTGAAAAAATGACAAATGACATCGACGTTATGATAATCTGCGGCGGAAGCGCTACCGACCTTCCCAAGCAGACTCCCGAAATGGCTAAGCTGTTCAATGTTATCGACAGCTTCGACACTCACGCAAGGATCCCCGAGCACTTTGCAAACGTTGACAAGGCTGCAAAGGAAAACGGTCACCTTGCATTCATCTCTCTGGGCTGGGATCCCGGTCTCTTCTCACTGAACAGACTCTACGCAGAGTCTATCCTTCCCAACGGCAAGAGCTACACATTCTGGGGCAAGGGCGTAAGCCAGGGTCACTCAGACGCTATCCGCCGCGTTGAGGGCGTAAAGAGAGGCATCCAGTACACAGTTCCCGTTGAGTCCGCTATGGAAGCTGTCCGCAGCGGCAGCCAGCCTGAGCTGACAACTCGTCAGAAGCACCTGAGAGAGTGCTGGGTAGTTCCCGAGGAAGGCGCTGACCTTGCTAAGATCGAGAACGACATCAAGACCATGAAGAACTACTTCGATCAGTACGATACAACTGTAAACTTCATCACCGAGGAGGAGTTCGACGCAAAGCACAACAAGATGCCTCACGGCGGCTTCGTAATGAGAAGCGGTCTCACAGGCGACGGCGAGAAGACTCACCAGATGATCGAGTATTCACTGAAGCTGGAGTCCAACCCCGAGTTCACAGCAAGCGTGCTCATCTGCTTCGCAAGAGCTCTTGCAAGAATGAAGGCTGAGGGCGCAACAGGCTGCAAGACAGCTTTCGACGTTCCCCCTGCATACCTTTCAAGACTCAGCGGCGAGGAGCTCAGAGCCTCCATGCTTTGATCAGAAATTGTACCACAAAAGGGCTGCTTTATGCAGCTCTTTTTTTGTCCCGCGATATACATTCAGCACAAATTGCCGTAACATCTTATGTTTATTTTGTCGGAATTGCGGTAAATTCGTTGACATCTCCCTGCCGAAGTGGTACAATTATAATATAAAGTTATGACATAATAAGGGGGATCTGTATGCAATTAGTAAATGCTATCTGCACAAGCTGCAATAAGACCGTTGAAGTCGACAGCACAAAGGACGCTTGGGTGTGTCCTCATTGCAGTACACCGTTTGTAGTTGACAAAGCAATAAGAAAATACCGCTCTCAGCACAGAGATGTGGCAAAAAAGGTCAAAGCCGTAAAGAAAAACAGCAATGACTTTGAAGTAAACGAGGGTGTCCTCACCGCCTACAAGGGCAGCTCCGAAGAGGTGACTATCCCCGGGAATGTCCATAAAATAGGCGATAACGTCTTTGAGAACAACACCACACTGAAAAAGGTCATCATTCACGACAAGGTGGAGGAGATAGGCGGCTACGCCTTCCGCGGCTGTACGGCTCTGGAGGAGATAAAGTTCCCCGACAGCATAAAGAAGCTGGGCACCTGGGCTTTCCGCGGCTGTACCTCCCTTACGGAGCTGGTGCTCCCTCCTCAGCTGAGACATATAACCGACTGCCTCTTTGCAGACTGCTCGGCGCTCACCTCCGTTGAGATCCCCGACCTTCTCACCGAAATAGGTGCATTTGCCTTCTCTGGCTGCAAGAGCCTGAAGGCTATAGATATACCCAAATATGTAACACAGATAGGCAAGTACGCTTTCTCGGGCTGTGAGCAGATAGAGCGTGTTATCATTCCCGAAGGCGTATCACTTATCGAGGAGTGTACCTTCGCAAACTGCTCCGCTCTCGCCGCTGTGGGGCTTCCCAGGACCATAAAGTCCCTGGGTGCATCATCATTCCAGAACTGCACTGCTCTGCGCAGTATAGAGATACCGGGCGGAGTCCTCAGCGTGGACGGCTTCCGCGGCTGTACAGGTCTCAGAGCTCTGGATATTCCCGCAGGCGTCACCGCCATAGGCGATTTCAGCGGCTGTGTCAACCTTGAGAGCATAAGGCTCCCCGCTTCTCTGAAAAAGGTGAGCGGCGGCTTTACGGACTGCCCCAAGCTCACCACCATATCATGGGCTAACCTTGCCGACAATGCCGTGAACTTCCCTGCTTACTACGAGACCGTAGTCGCCAGCCGAAAGGCAGCAGGAAAGTGCATATACTGCGGCGGAGACTTCAAGCTCCTGTCCAAGGTCTGCAAGGTCTGCGGCAAGAAAAAGGACTATTGATGCTGAATTGAAAGCTTGGTATATCGCGTTAAACACATAAATCTTGTACATAATTTTAAGGGAAGCCCTTTTGAAAAAGTGCTTCCCTTAATTTTTTTATGAGGGCTCTGTTTTGTTTTTATACAGTATATCCCATTGCTCTGAAGCTGTCTATCAGGCCGCCCAGTATCTCCGCATTCGTTGAGGATACGGAGTGGAGGAGCAGTATCTCGCCGCCGTGGGCAGACTCAGTCAGCTTCTGAAGTCCCTCCTGTGGAGAGGGCTGCTGATCGGTCTTCCAGTCCACATAGGCACTGCTCCAGAAAAGGGTCTTGTAACCGCAGTTTTGAGCAGTCTCAAGCGCCTTTTCGGAGTACTCGCCGCAGGGACAGCGGAAGTACTGCATCTGATAGCCGTAGTTGTTCATGACGTAGTTGTGGAGGGACATTATCTCTTCCTTTGCGTTCTCATCAGAGAGGGTAGGCAGACTTGCATGGGTCATGCCGTGATTTCCGAGGATATGCCCCTCGTCTATCATTCTCTGCACCAGTGCGCTCTCCGTTTTTGCATAAGGACCTGTCAGGAAGAATATAGCCTGAACGTCCTTCTCCTTCAGTGTGTCAAGTATCTTTGCGGTATAGCCGTTTTCATAGCCCTGATCAAAGGTGATGATTATCCGCTTTTCATCCTCCGACAGGGCGAAGGCATCAAGGTCGCCGTATCGGCTGTTGAACTGCACTGCGTCAACGGGACGGTTCTTATCGTCCGTTGCCGTTCCCTGACCGTAGCCTATTTTTGTGCTGTCGGCAGCATATACCGCCGAACATGACATCACAGCCGCAGTCAGCAGTGCAGCGTATGGTTTTATCTTCATAAGCATTTACCTCTGATTTTGTTGGTGCGGATCGCTCCGCAAAGCTATTATGAGCATTCACAGCTGCAAAAAACATGGATAATTCTGCATTTTCCGCAAATTTTCGCATAGTATTTACAGAGGTGATATTATGGAAGAAACTGAGGATATGACTGCGGAGGAGGACACTGTGGAGGCACTGACGGCAGAGACAGCACGGAAGAAAAAAGGAAAAGCTGACGATATTATCGCCTTTCAGGCGGTGGTGTGTATTCTGCTTGCGGCAGCGTTTTTCGCGGGGAATATGCTTTACCCCCAGGTGACGGGAGCACTGTTCGGCAGGCTCCGCTCCCTTGCTTCCGACAGCAGGGATATAATGCCCAACCCGATCGACCTGGGAGCTGCTCTCCTTGATAAGCTTTAAGCTCAGGGGCGTCACCCTCAGGGTTGAGTTCTCATTCCTGGTGTTCAACGCCCTTGTGTTCCTTTTCCGCGACAGCACGCTTATACTGGCATTCTATACCACCTGCGCCCTCCATGAATCCGGGCATATACTTGCTCTCGGACTGACAGGGGGAAGGCTCTCGTCGGTAAGCTTCGGTGCCGCAGGTATCCGCATGGAAACTGTCCGCACAGGCGCGGAGCCCGTGATGCGAAGCCTTTTTGTGCTTTTAGCAGGTCCTGCCGTCAATATACTGGTGTTTGCAGCCATGAAGCTTATCGGCTGCGGCGGTATCTTTCCCGTGCTGAACCTGTGTGCGGCGGCGTACAATATGCTGCCCTTCCGCAACCTTGACGGCGGAGCAGTGATAGCCCTGTTCACGGTAGGAACGCCCCACGAGCGCACCGCAGAGCTGGTGCTGAAGGTTATACGGCTGATTATCATCGTTTTTGCAGCATTGGCATTTTTTGAGTTGAGGCTGATATAAATCATAATTTATCGTAATACCTTGCGGCAACTATGAATGGGATTCCAAAGGGACTGTGTTCCTTTGGCAGAGTCCAGAGGCAGCGCCTCTGGCGGGGGTCAAGGGGCAGAGCCCCTTATTACGTCAGGCGCCTCGCAAGGGGTGAATCCAAAAACAGTCCGGTGGACTGTTTTTGGAGAGGGGACGCCTTGTAAGAGAAGGCGTCCCCTGGTTGAGCGGATGATAGTCGCCACTATAATACGAATTTTGTGGGACGTCGAGTGACTCCCTACGGTGTAGGGAGATGTCAGCGAAGCTGACAGAGGGTACGTGCAGCTGTTAGCTGCGCCGTCCCCTACATAATGCTAAATTATGATTTATATTATCAAATAAAAAGCCCCTGAGCGCTTTGCAATGCTCAGGGGCAAATTTTATATGTGTATCCGCTTTGTCAGCCGTCTATACTCAGGTACATGAAGCCTTTCAGCTCCTTGTCATCGTATTCAAAGCTGATGATGTGCTCCTCGTCAAGAGTGTGGTCAAGGTAAGTCACGGTCTGGTTCCCGATGTCAATGGTGGGAACTCCCAGAGCGTCCTTTATCTCGTCGGCTGTGAGCTCACCGTAAATATCGCTTATACCCTCTTTTATAAGGAAGTCTGCAATATCGTCCAGACGGGCAGCGTATATGTCAGCCATGCGCTGGGCAAGCTCCTCAAAGCCCTCCATTATCTCATCGCAGGTGACGATGACATTGCCGAGATCCTGGGTGTAAAGCTCTGTGCTCTCATCGTATTCAAACATGATAGTCACTCCTTTGGTGCGGAGTCACGGCAGGTCCGTCAGCACCGCGCGGACGGGAGAGCCGTCCAGCTCCGCCATCTTTAGCGGCAGCGCCGACAGGAAGTATTCTCCTGCCGCTGCTCCCGAAAGGTCGAGATTTTCTATGATGTACACCTCTGCGCCCAGAAGTGTACGGTGTATCTGTACTATGGTGCCCTCAGCACCTACCGTCATGCCCTCAACTCCCAGAGCAAGGAGACCTGCTCTCACCATTTCCTCCGCGCTTTCGGGAGTTACGGTGATGTCCCCTTTTATGAGCAGCCTTTCGGTTCCGCCCGCTGTCATTCTGCGGACGTCCTCGGCGGTGAGCTCGCCCCTGTGCTCACATACTCTGCATCTGCCAATACAGTGTGAGAGGTCAACATGGGCTGCGTCCTTTCCCCCGGGGAGAAAGTGTCGGGGAGCGTCGGCGTGGGTGCCCGTATGTCCCGTTATCTTCATGACCGTCACCTGATAAAGGTCGGGCTCGGGCTTGTCGAAGCTTGTATGCGCCCATGTTTCGGGAACGGGGTCACCCGGAAAGGTTGGCGTTGAGAACATCTCACGGGAGATGTCGTATATCATAAGCCTGCGTTGGCAGCTATGCGGTAGATAGTAGCAACGTCCTGAGAGGTCAGGTGTACGAAGCCGCCTGTCTTGCCGTCGCCCAAGCCGAACTTTTCAACGAGGACGGGTATATCCTCCTCCCTGGCGCCCAGCTGCTCGAAGTTGATGGGCATACCTATGCTGTGGAGGAAGCTGCGGAAGCAGGCTATTCCCTCCAGAGCGGTCTCGTCGGGGAACTCAAAGTTCATCTGACAGCCCCAGATGCGGACAGCCATCTGTGCAAAGCGCATAACGTCGTGCTTGTAGACGAATTCCATCCATGCGGGCATGATAACTGCCAGACCTGCACCGTGAGCGCAGTCATAGAGAGCGGAGAGCTCGTGCTCGATGCCGTGGCTGTTCCAGTCCTGGCTCCTTCCGACGCCGACGATGTCATTGTGAGCAACGGTTCCTGCCCACATGATGTTGGCTCTTGCCTCGTAGTTGTCGGGCTGTGCGATAACACGGGGAGTCTCCTTTATCATTGTAAGGAGAACAGCCTCGCAGAGACGGTCTGTTATCTCAACTTCGCGGGTATTGGTGAAGTATCTCTCGAAAACGTGAGCCATGATGTCGGTAGCTCCGCAGGCTGTCTGGTATGCGGGCAGCGAGCAGGTCAGCTCGGGGTTGAGGATAGAAAAGCGGGGACGAAGCAGGTCTGAGCCCACATCGCGCTTGAGGCTGCCCTCCTCCTTGGTGACTACGGAAGCTCCCGAGCCTTCGCTTCCTGCGGCTGCGATAGTGAGTACGGTTCCGATGGGGAGAGCCTTCTCAACTACCTTGCCTGTGCCGTAGAAGTCCCAGAAATCGCCGTTATATGGAACTCCCAGAGCGATAGCCTTTGAGGAGTCGATACATGAGCCGCCGCCCACCGAGAGAATGAAGTCAACGCCCTCGCTGCGGCAGAGCTCTATGCCCTTGTAAATGAGAGTGTCGCGGGGATTGGGCTGAACGCCGCCCAGCTCCGTGTAGGCGATGCCGCTCTCGTCAAGAGAAGCCTTTACGCGGTCAAGAAGTCCTGACTTTACTGCCGAGCCCGAGCCGTAGTGTATCAGCACCTTGGTTCCGCCGTACTTCTTTACCATTTCGCCTGCTTTTGATTCTGTATCCCTGCCGAAGATGAACTCGGTAGGGCTGTAAAACTGAAAATTATCCATAATAATGTTCCTCCGTTTGTATTTTTACTGCATTGCCTTTTTTGCCTGTTCCATTGCGGATACCACCTTGTCGCACCAGCGGTCGAAGTCCTCGTCGCCTGTCTGGCACTCCTTATGGGCAAGTATGTAGCGGACGGTGTCCCTTATGCCCTGATCCGCTCTCACCTTTGCGGTGAACCAGGGTACTGCGCGCTTAATCTTTGAGTTGTCGAATATGACCGTGCTGGACTTGTCGCCGATAAGGGTGCCCTCAAAATCGTAGGGACCCACTGCATTGAGCCAATCCGAGGACACATGGCAGGCTTTAAGCTCCACTCCCAGCTCGTCGGCTATTATGGAGTATATCTGGTTCCAGGTAACGCTCTCGTCTGAGGTTATGTGGAACGCCTGTCCGATAGCGTGGATATTGCCGATAAGTCCTGCATAAGCCACTGCGAAGTCGCTGTTATGGGTGATGGTCCACAGGGAGGTGCCGTCGCCGTGGATGATAACGGGCTTGCCCTCCATGATACGCTTCACCACCTGCCAGCTGCCCTTGTCGCCGTGGACTCCCAGAGGCACCGACCTCTCGTCGTAGGTGTGGCTGGGACGGACTATTGTCACGGGGAAGCCGTTTTCGCGGTACTGCTTCATCAGGTACTCCTCACAGGCTATCTTGTCACGGGAATACTGCCAGTGGGGATTGGAAAGCGGAGTGCTCTCGGTTATGACGCAGTCGGAAAGGGGCTTCTGATAAGCAGATGCGGAGCTTATGTATATGTACTGCTTCGTCCTGCCGCTGAACAGACGGAAGTCACGCTCCACCTGTGCAGGGACAAAGCCGATGAACTCGCCCACACAGTCAAAGCTCATACCCTTGAGCTTTTCGGCAGCATCAGCCTCGTCGGAGATGTCGCACTTTATGACCTTAACGCTGTCGGGGAGCTCAGAGCTCCTGCCGCCGCGGTTCAGCAGTATGACCTCGTGCCCCTGCTGAGCCAGGAGCTTAGTTATAGCCATACTGATAGTGCCTGTGCCTCCGATAAATAGTATCTTCATGTTTTTCTTCACCTCATTTGCGATTTTTTGTCAAATACGCATAACTGTTGTGTCAATTATACCATATTAATATTAATAATGCAACCATTATAATTCAGATTTATATCAAAAATATTGTTTATGATATAAATTCTTGCAGTTAAAAATAAAAAATGCTAAAATAGTGTTACACATTGTTTTGACGTTGCGTTATTATGAGTGAAGGACAGATCTGATCCCGATAATTACGAATACGGAGGTAAACTATGACCGATAATGACATATTGCGCCTTATGCGTGACGATCCCCCGCGGGGACAGCGGGCGCTGTTTGATAAATACTACAGCTATGTCTATGCAATTGTCAGCAGGCTCATCAGCGGCTTCGGCAGCAGCAGCGACATGGAGGAATGTGCTGCGGACGTCTTTGCCGCTGTTATGATGAAGCTGATGCCCCGTGATGACACGGCTCTGAAGTCATATATCGGTACCGCTGCGAGAAATGCCGCTATAAGTATGCGCAGGAGGCTGGCTGCAAAGACAGGGCTGGACTGCCGCGAGGGCGACGAGGAGCTGTCGGCACTGGCAGATACCGAGGACATCGCCGATAATGCGGAAAAATCAGAGCGGTCGGAGCTCCTCCTCCGTATGATAGAAGAACTGGGGACGCCCGATTCCGTAATACTTATACAGAAGTATTACTACGATAGAAGTTCCAAGGAGATAGCCGAAATGGTGGGAATGAATGCAGCAGCAGTGAGAGTCCGCTGCGCACGCGCCATGAAAAGGCTGAAAAAGCTCCTTGACGAAAACGATATAACTCTGTAAAGGAGGATAGGTATGAACAGCAAAAAGAAGATAATAGAGACCCTGAAAAAAGCAGACAAGGCTTCCGTTGAAAGGCTCCTGGAGGAGCAGGCAAGGAAGGAAGCGGTCTATGCAAGGGTACAGAAAAAAGAAACAGCTGACCATAACGATTATACTGACGTTGCAGAGGGCGTTGAAAAGTATGAAAGGAAGATAAACATGACAAGAATAATAAGTATGGCTGCGGCAATAATGGTAATGCTGGGCGCTATAGGCGGCGGAGCATACCTCAGAAGAAACAAGGGACCCAAAACTCCCGATGATGTACTGACAGCTACTACCACCACATCTGTTCCAACCACCGAGGCAGTAGCAACAGCTCCCGTGACTACGGTCACAGGAAAGAACGGCAGCGTTGTCACCGTTACATCTGCGGCTGCAAGCGGCTCGGCAGCGACAGCTCCCGACAGCTCGACAACGACTACCACAACTGCCGCAGTCACCGAGAAAGAAAACGAAAAGCCCGCCGTTACCACAGCTCCTCAGAGCTCATATACAAAGACCGAGGAGAAGGTGCTGGCTGAGATAAGGCAGTATTCGCAGTTCGGCGAGGAGGCAGAGAAGGTATACAGGGAGTATGCAAGGATAATCGACGAGTGCTGCACCATGATAAAGGGCGGAGATATGACAGATGCCAAGTACGATTCTGACCTGTCAAGAGAGTTCATTTCAGCTTCTCATGAAGATCCTGCACATATCGGATACGCATTCTATGATATCGATGAGGACGGTGTTAATGAGCTCCTCCTCGGAGTGAATTATGACTATGGCGAAGAGAACAAATACTTTGACAGTGTTATCTACAATATCTTTGGAGCAGACAGCAATGGTGAGGTAAAATGCATAGTTTCCGGCGCCCTCAGGGACAGATACTATATCTGCACAAATCCAACTGCTGACAGACCCATGAACGGAATGCAGCACGGCTCATTTATCATGAATGCCGGCTCAGGCGGAGCTTCCCACAGCGTAAATTACTTCTACAGGTTAGCATATGACAAGCTCAGATATGTTGAGGGCGTGGTAACAGACGGTCTCGACGATAACAATGAACCGCTCACATACTATTCTGCCACAAAGGAGTACGATACGAGCAATGAGGCAAGAATATCCAATGATGAGGCAAACAAGATAATTGACAGTTATAATATCGTTGATTTCCGGTTCACAGCTTTGGATTGACAGGTCGGACAAACGAAAAGGCTTCCCATAAGGGAAGCCTTTTTTCATATCTCATCGTAGTCCAGACCGTACTGGTCGGCGTAGTAATGGGCTCTTGCATCGTTGGGAGCAAGATACTCGCCGCCATATTTATAGCAGGCAGCAAGGAGCTCCGCAGCCTCTTTGTCTCCGCCTGCCGCTGCCTTCTGGAAGCAGTCCGCGGCGTTTGCGAAGTTCTTAGCGGTGCCTGTGCCGTTTGCATAGCAGCAGCCCAGTGCCTTCTGTGCCGCAGGGTGACGCTGTGCAGCCGCAAGCTCATACATCTCCTTGGCGGCTATGGGGTCTTTGGAAGTACCCTCGCCGTGTTCAAGACACCAGCCGCAGGAGTACTGACCGTCTGCATTGCCCTGTGAGGCGGCTTCACGGTACCACCTGAGCGCCTCGGCGGCGTTTCTGGGAACGCCCGTGCCCTTGTAGCAGCAGTCGCCGTAGTTGTACTGAGCCTTTGCGTGACCAAGCTCCGCAGCCTTACGGAAGTTTTCCGCAGCCTCTCTTGGGTCGCGGTCAGTGCCCTCTCCCTGAAGGCAGCAGCTTCCCAGGTTATTGAGTGCGTCAAGGTCGCCCTTTTCGGCAGCCTTGCGGAACATCAGCACCGCCGTCACCTTGTCCTCGGGAACACCGTTCCCCGAGTAGTAACAGCAGCCCAGGTCGAAAAGTGCGGCGGCATGACCGTTGTCGGCAGCCTGCTTGAGCCAGTATATTCCCTTTGGCGGGTCATGCTCCGCGCCTGTTCCGCTCAGGAGCATACAGCCCAGTCTGAACTGTGCATTGGGGTCACCCAGCTGCGCACGCTTGGTTATGCCCTCGACAGTATCGTCGTCGGCGTAAACGCCGTAGCGCTTTGAGTAGTACTCCGCCCTTCTGCTGTCGGGCGGAAATCCGCTTCCGCCCTGGAGATAGCAGCGTATCAGTGCCTTCTGCGAGTCATAGTCGCCCTGCTCGGCAGCCTGCTCGTAGCGGTAAGCCGCCTTGGCTATGTTGCGCTCTGCGCCCTGTCCCAGGTAGTAGCAGTCCGCCAGCTTTTTCTGAGAGCTGCAATCGCCGCGGTCCGCCGCAATGGTGTACCACTTGACAGCCTTGGCGTAGTCCTGCTTTACGCCCTTTCCGTAGAAGAAGCGCTCGCCCAGGTTGAAGCCTGCATCGTTATCGCCGTTCTGAGCGCGGCGGAAAAGGTCCTCGATAAGGGACGAGGACGCCATAAACACCTGCTGCGGCGACTGAACGGTCTCAAGAGGCTGTGCGGAGGTCATCTGCCAGCCCAGGGCACCGGCGATACTGCGCACCACCAGCTCCGCCTTTTCGTCGTTGAGGTATTCGGTTATATCCGACATTGCTCTCGTCACTATGGGCTCGGGCGGCTTTCCGCCCCCTGTGACGGCGCTGTTTTCCTTTATGAATATAGTTCCCACGTTTTCGCTGAGTGCCACGAAGAACGCCTTGTTCTCCTTGCTCAGTCTGGGAGCAAAGTCCGAAAATGCCGAGCAGAACCTCTTGTGGTCCGCAAGAATATCGATGCCGAAGCGGTCGATGACCTGCTTTACGGCGTCTGTGGTCTCGGCAAGGAGCTTGTTGTCCATATATCCCTCCGTATGAGTTTACATTATTCTGTTATCATAGTTCATGGCAGGCTGCGGCTGAGGAGCTGCTTTTGCCTGTGCAATGCGGTCGCTGAGTATGTCAAGGAGCTTCTTTTCCAGCTCTGCCTCAGAGGCGAGAATGCCCGTCCACTTGCCCAGAGCGGCATAGGCCTCGCTGAGGAAGCGCTCTGCTCCTGCAATATCATTATAGATATTGAAGGCATAATACGCCATGACTCTTTTTCCGTTTGGGTCGGTATCGTTGATGATAGTGCCCTTTATCCTGTTGAAGAGCATATCCGCGAACTGCCTGTTTGGTTCTATCTCGGAGAAGAAGAACAGGAGGCAGTAATATGTGAGAGTCTCCTGGCTGATGAACTGTCTGCCGATGATGAGGTTCATTATCTCATGTGAAGGAGCCCGCAGACCGTCATAATCACCGATGAACGTGAGGTACTCAGAATAGAGCCCGTAATAAAAGATCCTCTCAGCGTCGGTCACCTTCTTGAAGCCCAGCTGCTCCACGGGTCTGAGGTCCAGTGAACCAAGGCTCTCGCCGTTTCTTATGCGCTTCATGTTAGCGCTCATGTAGCCGCCAAGGCGGTTCATTATACTCATCATAGTGTAGATGAATATCACAATACTCTGTAGCGACATGAATACCATTCCGAAGCCGATACCGTACATGAGCCATTTCAGCGGTCCGTCATAGCTGTGGAACTTCAGCATTATCAGAACAGCCGCTGCCGCTGATATGACAAGAACTGTGATGTGAACTGCCATGGTCATGATATTGCTTTTTTTCTCGCTGCACTTCTCCGCAGGGAGATCTCTTCTGTAAGTGACCAGGGACTGTATGATGGGTGTGAACTCGGTTGAGGTAAAGCCCCATCTGCCGTCCTGTTTAGACAGTGAGAATGCGAGGAAGGAGACCCTGCTGACTGTCATTCCCGCAAAGGGAGCAAATATAATGAAAAATATAAGCTTTAAAAGAGATGTGAGCTGGATAGCTATCATGCAGCCTGTGAGAAAAAGGAACACTTTCATATCGCTTCCTCCTTTAGAAGAAAAGGGCGGAAGACCGCCCCTGTGTATCAGAATATATCAAGATATGTAATGAGCTCTGCGTTCATTATGGTGGTATACGAGAGATACCAGCGTCCGTCCAGCTCCACGAAGGCGCAGCCGTTCCCGATGAAGGAGTGATCGTCGTTGCCGTCCTTATAGTAAACATATCCGCAGTCGGCAGCGGAATCAAACTCTGTATTCAGCGTCTTGTTGAAGTCGGCAAGCTCGTTCTCGCCTGTTGTCCTCAGAAGGTCCTCCGTAAGGGAAACGGTCCACTTCTCGGGGGGGACGTCGGATTTTTCCTTCATTATATCGTGGATAGCCTGTATGGACTTATCTATGGCACTTATAACATTAGAGCGCTTGAAAACCACCTGAGGGTTCTTGCCCTCCAGCAGGTCTGTTGATCGGAGATATGAGTGATAGGCTTCTATCTCCTCCTCGCAGAGCATATCGTATACAGCGTCGGCATTTTTGGTAAGATAGGCGTTATAGTAAGCCTTTGCTGCCTCAAAGCTGCTGTCGAAGCCTTTTTTCACTGCCTTTGTGGGAGCCTGTGTCGTTTCCGCAGTGGCAGGAGCAGTGGTCTCCGCGGCTGTAGTGGTAGTCCCGGCAGCTGTGGTGGTTGACTCAGCCGTGGTCTCTGCCGATGCAGCTGTAGTGGTGCCTGCTTTCGTTTCCTCCCGAGAGGTGGTGACAGCTTCCGAAGTTGTCTCTGTTATTGCAGAGGTGCTTGCCTCTGATGCTCCGCTTTGTGAGCTTTTCTTGTTTTCGCAGCTCCATAACGCGGAGGAGAGCACGGCAGCAAGAATAACTGCCCATGCGCGTTTTGTGAGTTTCATATTTATCTCCTTACAGTAAAGATATTAATATTATAGCTCCAAAACCCGTTCCCGTCAATACAAAACTTGTCCTTTTGTCAAAAAAGCCGAAAAACAGAGCCGGAGAACAAGGACGACATCCGATCAACAATAAAAAGATCCCGATACAAATGTACCGGGATCCGTATCCGATTTGGTTTTGCTGTTCTGCGTTATTATTCCTGTACAGCTGTTTCCGTCGCTTCTGCTGCGGCGGCTTCTGTGGTCACGGCTTCGGAGGAAGCTTCCGGTACAGTCTCCGTGCTCCCCTGCTCAAGGGAGATCTCCGCAGTCTTTACCTCTGTGAACCTGATCGTAAGCTTGTTGTTGGGCATCTCAAAGCTGCTGAGCATTCCGTCCTTATCCACGGTGAGGGTGTAGTCCCCGCCGTCAAGACTGCCGCTGATAGCGAGATCGCCGTCCTTTTCCTCGCCGCTGAGCTCTTCGGCGGCTGCACTGCTGTCCACGGCGGACATAAGATTCAGCATCATCGCCTTTACGGGCACGGCAGACTGAGGCACAGAAAAGCTGAGCCCCTTATATGACGCCATGACATTCCCCTCGCTGAATTCCAACTTTACACCGCTGAGGGTGTTGGGCTCGGAGAACTCTATCTCCCACACGCCCTCTCCGTAGCGGACCAGCTGTCCCTCCGCTTCAAGGCGGTCTATGGTGATGCTGACCTGTGCGGAGAACGGGAGTCCGAGGCAGTTCTTCCGCGAGATACTGCCCCCCTTTGTGACAGCGCAGGCTGTAAGACAAACAGCGGCTGCAAAAGTGATAATGAATGTGAAGATCCTTTTCATGTTACCAGCTCCGATCATAGTAATGAAAGTAAATTTTCACATCCGACCTGCTCATACGGTCATATTCTGCTTCTTTTCCTTTAACAGCCTGAAGGCTTCGGGCAGGGCAGAGATTATATCTCTCGGCAGCATTGCCTCCATGCCCAGCTTCCTTGCAGCCATATCGCCTGCAAGACCGTGCATATACACACCTGCGCAGGCTCCGTCGAAGATACCGCAGCCCTGAGCCACAGCAGCTCCTATCATACCTGCGAGTACGTCGCCGCTTCCCCCCACGCTCATGCCTGCGTTGCCTGTATGGTTCACGGCAGTGGACCTGCCTGAGGCTATGACAGTGCCTGCGCCCTTGAGTACCACGGTAATGTCGTACTTCTCAGCGTACTTCTCGGCGGCGATAAGCCTGTTTTCGGCTATCATGCTCACATCGCAGCGTAGTAGCCGCGCCATTTCACCCATATGGGGAGTGATGATGATGTCCGAATTCTTCTTCATTAAAATATCTATGTCCTTTGATATGCAGTTTATACCATCTGCGTCGATAATAACGGGGCATTTTGCAGTTTCGGCGACGAACTTGGTGAGCTCAATGGTGTCGGGAGTAACTCCCATTCCGCAGCCTATGACCACCGCGTCAGCCTTTTCCATGGCAGCTGCAATGGGCTCGCGGCTGCTGTCGTAGAGCATATAGCCGTAATCGTCGCTGTCAAGCTCTATGAAGGTAGCCTCGGGAGCGTGGATAGCAACAGTATCTATGCTCTTTTCCACCGAGGCAAGGCGGACAAGTCCCGCGCCGCTGCGGAGAGCGCCCAGAGCAGCGAATGCAGCTGCACCTCTCATGGAAGAGCTGCCTGCGATGACCAGGACTGTACCGAAGTCGCCCTTGTGGGAGTCCCTCTCGCGCTTGGGGGGATAAGCCGCAAGGAAATTGCGCTCTATGCGGTGGTAATCCCGCTCGCCGTCTTCAAGAAGCTGCTTCAGAGCTGCCTTTGGTATTCCTATATCTGCGACGGTTATCTTTCCGCAGTATTTCTTCAGAGGGAACTGCGACATACCTGTCTTTAAATAGCCGAAGGTGAGAGTCTCATCAGCCTTGAATATGCCTGCGGAGACCGTTCCCGAGGAGCTGTTTCCGCCGCTGGGTATATCAACTGCGATACGGTAAGCTCCCGAGCCTATGCTGAATATGCCCATGGTGTCCTTGTCCAGCTCGCCGTGGAAGCCCGTTCCGAAAACGCCGTCCACCAGCACCTGTGCGCCTACAACAGCGCCCTTTATGAGACCCATGCGCTTCTTCTCTGCGTGGAGCAGGTCATCAAGGGGATTTCTGCCGTGCTCCTCGTCGGCAGCGTCTGTGCTTCTGGGCTGTATGGTCATGTAATCCAGCTCCGCAGCCTCGATAGCCGCTTCAACATTGCCGCTGCGGAAGCCCTCGATGAAGGTTATCCTGTCACGGGGAAGAATGCTGAGCATCTCCTGTGCAAGGAGAGTTTTGGGGAGTCCGCCTATGTGGATAACGGTTATCCTGTAACCCTTATAGAGCAGTATATCCGCCGCCGCATAGCAGTCGCCGCCGTTGTTGCCCGTACCTGCAAGAAAGACCACCGAGGAGTCCTCGGGGCGGAGCTTCGCTTCATTGCGGCAGTAGCCGTCTATAAGCTCCGCAAGCTTCCTGCCTGCGTTTTCCATGAGCTGCCTCTTTGATACTCCCAGCTTCTCGGAAATATCCTCCAGCTTTCCCATCTGCTTTGGTGTAACTATCTGCATATATATACCTCCTTACGGTTTGATACGTGGCAAAGTCCTCCCGCTGACAGGGCTGTTTACGACTTGTGTCTCAGCTTTGCGGGAAGGAATTTCTGTATATTCTCAAGCATACGCTCATCGGGAGCGAAGATAAGTCTTGCGCTTCCCATGGTCTCGTGGTTGAAGTCTGCGTAGTATTCATGTGAAGCTATATTGTCGGTGGCAAGGATAACGGTCATATCCTCGGTCTCCTCCATGCCGTCCTCGTACTTTCCGAAGGCGGTGAACTCCCTGGCGTTGGTGGATACCATCTCGCGGCGCTTCTTCTTGGCGATTATCTTGTCCACGTCCAGGTCGCCGTTGGTGAAGGTGTATTCGTACTCCACAAAGGTGTTCTGGACAATGTGGAAGGTACCGTAGCCTGCGGCGACTGCAAGTGCAAAGCCGAGAAGCGCGATAAGGGGCGTCCTGAGCTGGAGCACTGCCAGAGCTGCAAGGGCAAGGGCAAAGAGTATGCCCACTATGACCATGAGGACCCTTCTGGTCTTGTCACCCGAGGTCTCGTTCTTCTTTACAAGCTGTTCTGCAAAATTATCCATTGTATTTTCTCCGTTTCTTTAATCAGATACATATATAATAACACAATTTTCGTCAGATTGCAATAAATCACGGCAAAAAATTAATTTCTGTAGTATTATTTCACAACAGAGCGAAGGACTTGAAAATTTTTTCCGAAAAAGGCTTGATTTTTTCGTTTTTGGCGTATATAATAGGTTTATAACCCGATGACTGAGAGAGTAAGGATGCGGAGTTTCTTCAGAGAGGGGCGGATAGGTGCAAGCGCCCTGTAATGATACATCCCGAAGTTCACTCACGAGGGGCGGAGCGGAAGCGCCTGTACTTTGCATGGCGTTGTAGGCTGACGACGTAGGTCTGCGTTAAAGGCAAGAGAGTGTCGGCTCTCCTGACAATGGGTGGTATAAAAGCAAGAGCAGTCTTGTCCTGTTGGACAGGGCTTTTTTATTTAGTCACGACACATAAATCATTTGTAGGGGCTGGCGTCCTCGACAGCCCATTGCCCAAGGGCAAAAAAACATAATACAGTCGGGACGTCGAGGACGCCGTCCCCTACACTATTTTGAGGTGAAAAGAATGAAAGAACAGCTTGAAAAGATCGAAGCGCTGGCTAAGCAGGAACTCGCTTCCTGTACAGAGATCAAGGCGCTGGACGACCTGAGGATCAAATTCCTCGGAAAGAAGGGCGAGCTCACCGCTATCCTTAAGCAGATGGGTAAGCTCTCGGCAGAAGAAAGACCCGTTATCGGTCAGCTTGCCAATAAGGTAAGAGCCGATATTGAAGAAGCCCTCGGCAGCAAGCTCGCTTCACTGAAAGCAGACGCACAGGCTGCAAAGCTGGCTGAGGAGAAGATCGACATCACTCTCCCCGGCAAGCAGGCTCCCTTCGGAAAGCTCCACCCCCTTACAAAGGTGGAGAACGAGATCAGAGAGATCTTCATCGGAATGGGCTTCAATATCGCTGACGGTCCCGAGATCGACGACGATTATCACGTTTTCGAGGCTCTGAACCTGCCCCCCGATCACCCTGCAAGAGATACTCAGGATACCTTCTACATCGAGGGCACAGACGAGTCTGTACTCCTCCGTACCCAGACATCTTCCGTTCAGGTACACGTTATGGAGAACCAGAAGCCCCCTATCCGTATCATCTCTCCCGGACGAGTTTTTCGTTCCGACGCCGTTGACGCTACTCACTCACCCCTGTTCCACCAGATCGAGGGCCTCGTAGTTGACAAGGGCATCACAATGAGCGATCTGAAGGGCACTCTTGAAATGCTCATGAAGAAGCTCTACGGCAATGACTGCAAGCTTCGTTTCCGCCCCCACCACTTCCCCTTCACCGAGCCCAGCTGTGAGGTAGACATCAGTTGCTTCAACTGCGGTGGAAAGGGCTGCTCCATGTGTAAGGACGAGGGCTATATCGAGCTCCTCGGCGCAGGCATGGTACACCCCAAGGTGCTGGAGAACTGCGGCATAGACCCCGAGGAGTATTCGGGCTTTGCCTTCGGTCTCGGTCTTGAGAGAATGGTAATGGGACGCTATGACATCAACGATCTCCGTCTCCTCTACGAGAACGACGTGAGGTTCCTCAGCCAGTTCTGATATGGACAAGAAGCAGATAGGTCAGTATTCCATATTGATCCTCCTGACAGTCGGCGGTGTGATAAAAATGATGTGGCATAATGAAAACATAGAAAAGCCTGCCGCATTTATCATCATATTATGTATATTCGCCGCAGCCGTTGCAGCATTCTATGCTGTAAAGCTGGTGACAGGAAGCTCCTCCATGTGCAAAAAGCTGGGACTTAAAAATAAAAGCGAGCTCACTGCATGGAAGAACAGCTGCCCTATAAGATACGAGGGCGCCGTTTATGCCAATGAGGAATACACGCTGTTCATGAATAACGGCGCTGTGTGGAGAACCAACGATATAATGTCCATGAGGGACTACACAGGTCAGAGAAGAACAGCAGGCTTCAACTATAATATAGACTTTACCCATGTAAACGGCAATCACGCCTATGTGATAATGTCTGATAAATTTGAGCGCGACAGTCTCCACATCGAAATGGAGCAGTTCCTTTCAGAAGTAAAGGAGCGCTACAGAGGACGCTGATACTGCGTCACGGAGTAAAATATACGAAAGGAAATCGATGATATGAATTTATCAATGAAATGGCTCGGCGATTATGTTAAAGCCGATATGCCTATAAAGGATTTCTGCCATGCCCTCACAATGAGCGGCTCAAAGGTAGAATGCTATGAAAAAGAGGGAAGCAATATCTCCAATGTGGTAGTTGGAAAGATACTCTCAAAGGGACCTCACGAGAATGCTGACGCCCTGTTCGTTTGTCAGGTGGACATCGGCGCAGAGGCTCCCATACAGATTGTTACCAACGCCAAGAACGTCAAGGAGGGCGACCTGGTCCCCGTTGCTCTTGACGGAGCTGTGCTCCCCGAGGGCAAGATAAAGAAGTGCAAGATGCGCGGAGTTGAAAGCTTCGGTATGTTCTGCGGCCTTGATACTCTCGGTCTCACCGCTCATGACTTCCCCTATGCAGACCCCGAGGGCGTTTTCGTCATCGAGGAGGACTGCAAGCCGGGCGAGGATATCCACACAGCTATCGGTCTGGACGATACCTCGGTTGAGTTCGAGATAACCTCAAACCGCCCCGACTGTCTCAGCGTTATCGGTCTTGCAAGAGAGACTGCCGCTACCTACGGCACAGAGCTCAATGTAAAGGCTCCCCAGTTCAAGGGCGTTGACGGCGACATCAACTCCATGCTGAAGGTGGATATACACAACACAGAAAAGTGCCAGAGATACTGCGCAGGTATCGTAAAGAACGTCAAGATAGGTCCCTCACCCAGATGGATGAGAGAGCGTCTCCGTGCAAGCGGCGTTCGTCCCATCAACAACTTCGTTGACATCACAAACTACGTTATGCTTGAATACGGTCAGCCTATGCACGCATTCGACCTCCGCTACGTTGAGGGCTCACACATCAACGTCCGCAACGCCAAGAACGGCGAGAAGATAATGACTCTCGACGGCGTTGAGCGCGAACTCACAGAGGATATGCTGGTAATCGCTGACGAGAAGAAGCCCGTTGCCGTTGCAGGTATCATGGGCGGCGAATACAGCGGTATCATGGACGATACTACAACTGTTGTATTCGAGTCAGCTTACTTCGAGCCCACTCAGGTAAGACGTACCTCAAAGGCTCTCAAGCTGAAGTCAGACGCTTCCTCACGCTATGAAAAGGGCGTTGACAGGCTCATCTCCATGACCTGCTTAAAGCGCGCCTTTGAGCTGGTAGAGGAGCTGGGCGCAGGCGAGGTCCTCAACACCGTTATCGACTGCGACTACACAGACAAGACTCCCGCATCAGTTGAGTTCAGCGCAGACTGGATAAACAATTTCCTGGGCACTGATATATCCGAGGCTGACATGATAAAGTACCTTGAGCGCCTTGAATTCAAGGTGGAGAACGGCAAGGTCATAGCTCCTTCATTCCGTATAGACATCGGCTGCAAGGCTGACATCGCAGAGGAAGTTGCACGTATCTACGGCTACAACAACATTCCCTCAACAGACTTCCGCGGCGTTGCAAGAGCAGAGTTCACCGAGGAGCAGAAATTCGTGCGCACACTGAGAAATGCAGTCTCAGCACTGGGCGGCTACGAGATAGCTACCTACTCCTTCGTATCACCTAAGTACTTCGACAAGATACGCCTTCCCGAGGACAGCAGGCTCCGCAAGGTAGTAAGGATTGTAAATCCTCTCGGCGAGGACACCAGCGTTATGAGAACATCTACTATCCCCTCAATGCTGGACGTTCTTTCCTTCAACTACAACAACCGCAACGACAAGGCTTGTCTCTATGAGATAGCTAAGGAGTACCTGCCCGCACAGGAGGAGAAGCCCTTCATCAACGGCGATACCCTTGCAAACAGCGGCAAGCAGAAGCATATGTACAAGTACTCTCTCCCCGATGAGCCCCAGAGACTTACTATCGGTATGTACGGCGGCGACGCTGACTTCTACACCCTCAAGGGCATGGTTGAGCAGATACTTGCAGAGCTGAAAATAGAGGACGTTGAGTACCTCCGCGCAGGCGACTGCGATGTATTCGACGAGAAGTACGCTCTCCACCCCGGCAGAAGCGCTGTCATCATCAAGGACGGCAAGCACCTGGGAATCATGGGCGAGGTACACCCCGAGGTACAGGAGACATATGAGATAGGCGTAAAGACCTATGTTGCAAAGCTCAATATCCCCGAGCTCATGGAAGCTGCCGCAGACAAGATAACCTATCAGCCTCTGCCCAAGTTCCCTGCAACTACCCGTGACCTCAGCCTCCTTGTGGACGAGGATATGCCTGTTGCAGAGCTTGAAAAGGCTATCAAGGGTGCTGTGGGCAAGATACTCGAAAAGGTATCGCTCTTCGATGTTTACCGCAGCGACGACATGAAGAAGAACGGCAAGAAGAGCATCGCTTACTCGATCTCCATGCGCTCACATGAGGGTACTCTCACAGACGAGCAGGCAGACGGCGCTATGAAGCGCGTCCTGAAGGCTCTCAGTGCTATCGGAGCAGAATTAAGAGGCTAAGCTTCCTGATAAGTGAATATAACAAACAAGCCCGAAAGAGTAATTCTTTCGGGCTTTCTGTTTATGTAAATCAAAATTTAGCGCGTATGCGCTAAGTTGATAGTTGAAAGTTGAGAGTTGAGAGTTAATGTGTTCGCTGCGCTCACAATATTTAAATATTGTCGCCGCAGGCGACTCCACAACTTTCAACTCTAAACTCTCAACTCTAAACTCAAATCATAATTTTGCTCCGCAAAATTATGATTTATACTATCAGAGCAGTGTTATGCCGTTTGCGGCGCACTTCTCTATCATCTCGTCAGACCAGATGGAGGACTGTACCTCGCCGATATGCGCCTTTTCAAGAAGGAGCATACACAGTCTGGACTGTCCGATACCGCCACCGATAGTCAGGGGAAGTGTTCCGTCAGCTATCATCTGGTGATACTTGTACTGCATCCTGTCCTCTGCTCCGCACTCGGCAAGCTGCTTTTTCAGCGCCTCTGCGTCAACGCGGATACCCATGGAGGAGATCTCCAGAGAATCGTTCAGTACCTCGTCCCAGAACAATATATCGCCGTTAAGCGACCAGTCATCGTAGTCGGGAGCTCTGCCGTCGTGCTTCTCGCCGCTGGACAGCTTTCCGCCGATACCCATGAGGAAAACAGTGCCGTGCTCCTTGGTGATAAGGCGCTCACGCTCATGGCCTGTCTTGTCGGGGTATCTGTCCTCAAGCTCCTGGGTGGTGATGAAGTAGGGCTCCTCGCAGATCTTTCCTGCTATCTGGGGATAGCGGAGGCTCACCTTGCGCTTGGTGTAGGCTATTGCCTTTACAACGGACTTTACAGTGTCCTTGAGGAACTGTATGTTTCTCTGGTCGGCAGTTATTACCTTTTCCCAGTCCCACTGGTCAACGAAAATTGAGTGGGTATTGTCTGTATCATCGTCGCGGCGGATAGCGTTCATATCGGTGTAGATGCCTTCGCCTGCATTGTATCCGTAGCGGTAGAGAGCCATTCGCTTCCACTTGGCAAGAGACTGAACTACCTCTGCCTCTGCGTCGATCTCCTTGATGTCAAAGTCCACCTTGCGCTCAACGCCGTTTAAGTCGTCGTTGATACCGCTTCCCTTTTTAACAATAAGGGGAGCCGATACTCTGTCCAGAGTCAGGGCAAATGCAAGCGCCTGCTGGAAGATGTCCTTGATGTACTTGATTGCGTGCTGAGTTTCTCTCAGCGTAAGGGCTGATTTATAGCCCTTGGGAATATACAGCGATCTTGACATAGTAATCACTTTCCTTTACTTGATATTTTAACGGCAATCGGCGCCATTGACGACTGCCGTGCTGTACTTGTAAAGCCATTAGCCATAAGCTGTTAGCCAAAGGCTAAAGGCTTGGTAATTTAACAGCGAAGCCGCTTGATTATCTTATAGAGCCTACTGTTCTGGGGAAGAGGATAACGTCGCGGATATTTGCCATGCCTGTTGTGTACATGATGAGTCTCTCGAAGCCCAGACCGAAGCCGCCGTGAGGAACTGTACCAAACTTGCGGAGGTCGAGATAGTCGCTGTACAGGTCAAGGTTCATGTTTCTCTTGTTCATTGCCTCGATGAGCTTGTCGTAGTCAGCCTCACGCTCGCTGCCGCCGATGATCTCGCCCACACCGGGTACAAGAAGGTCTACCGCAGCAACTGTCTTGCCGTCGGGATTGAGCTTCATGTAGAAGGACTTTATCTCCTTGGGATAGTCTGTTACGAATACAGCCTTCTTGAACACCTTCTCGGAGAGGTATCTCTCATGCTCGGTCTGGAGGTCGCAGCCCCACTCTACGGGGTATACGAAGTTCTCGCCCGAATTCTTCAGAAGCTCGATAGCCTCTGTGTAGGTAACTCTGCCGAAGTCGTGGGAGATGAGCTCCTCAAGTCTTGCGCGGAGTCCCTTTTCAAAATGAGCGTCGAAGAATGCGATCTCGTCGGGGCACTTGTCAAGGAGAGTGCGGATAACGTGCTTGAGCATATCCTCAGCGATCTCGATAACGTCATCAAGCTCTGCAAAAGCTATCTCGGGCTCAACGTGCCAGAACTCGGCAAGGTGCTTGGGAGTGTTTGAGTTCTCTGCACGGAACGAGGGACCGAATGTGTAGATCTTGCCCATTGCTGTTGCAGCCATTTCGCCCTCAAGCTGTCCGGATACGGAGAGACCTGCGCGCTTGCCGAAGAAATCGTTTGCGTAGTATTCTTCCTCGCTCTTGTAATCGTTGCTGTAGCCGATAGTTGTTACCTGGAACATCTCGCCTGCGCCCTCACAGTCGCTGCCTGTGATAAGGGGAGTGTTTACATATATATAGTTGTTGCTCTGAAAGTATTCGTGGATAGCAGCTGCAAGTACGGAACGTACACGCCATACAGCGTTGAAGGTGTTCGTTCTGCCTCTGAGGTGAGGGATAGTACGGAGGAACTCAAGAGTGTGTCCCTTCTTCTGGAGAGGATAGTCTGTGGGAGCGTCGCCCAGAACGGTTATGCCCTCGGGAACTGCGTTTATCTCAACTGTGTTGTTTCTGCCCTCTACGACTGTACCTGTTACCTTGAGAG
This sequence comes from Ruminococcus flavefaciens ND2009, assembly GCF_000621785.1. GTDB lineage: Bacteria > Bacillota > Clostridia > Oscillospirales > Ruminococcaceae > Ruminococcus > Ruminococcus flavefaciens_C. Next base: position 263,629 of record NZ_JHXI01000007.1, read on the forward strand.
CCATGCCGACTCTGGGCTCCTTGTAGTCGCCCTCGCCCTTTTCAACGACTACCTGTACATTTTTCAGTGATGTACCGTCGTTGAGCTCTACGAATGCTACGCTCTTTGAATTGCGTGAGGTACGTACCCAGCCGCATACTGTTACCTGCTTGCCTACATATTCCTTTGCGGAGATTATCTCCTTGACGTCGATGTGTTTCATAATGACCATACCTTTCATAATAATGTATCATGCAGGACGAGCAAAAATACAAAAAGCCCCGTCCTGAAACTACAGGACGGGGCATAATACCCGTGGTGCCACCTGAATTACCGCAAAAGCGATCACTTTTGAGCCGCTGTAACGTGCGGAATACGTCGCCCCTACTCGAAGTGCATTGAAAAACAGGAACTCACAGCGCTTATCACAAACGCGCCGCCCCGTCAGGAACCTGCCGTCCCTGTCACAGCCACGCTGTCCGCCTGAACTGCGCTGTCCTCCTGAACTGCGCTGTCCTCCTGAACTGTTTTCACAAACAGCCCCTGACGCCGCCTTCCGGCAAGCCGCTGAACTCAGCACCCTTTGGGTTTGATGCTCGGGAGTGTTATTCACACAGACTCTGATATGCGGCTCTCACCTTGCCCGCACTCTCTGGGAACGATATTCTGCGCTACTTGTCTCCGTCCTCGCATTTAGTTGTCTGTATTATAACACTTTTGTGGGGGAATGTCAAGTGGTTGGGTGAGGAAAATTTCACGTTTTTTCACAGGGCTTTCATTTATCATGCCGAACTGTCCACATTTCTGTGTCCGCCAACACAATTCTTTCCAAACAATTTCACATCCCAATACGCTGTTTTACAAAAAAGGGGTGTATATTATAACCATAGAAACAAAACACTCCCAAAACAAAAACGAAAGGGTGCGTAATTATGATGAAAAACACTTGGAAAAGAACAATAGCAGGTCTGGCAGTGCTCACAATGGCACTCAGCGCTTTCACAAGCTGTGCAGATAATAACAAGAGCGTCAGCTCCGACTCGGAGAGCAGCTTCAAGGTAACAAGGGAAGCCGAGGAGATGTCCTCAAAGACTGAGGAGAAAACTACTGAAAAGAGCTCCGAAAAGGCTTCTAAGACCTCATACAGTGCAAACTCAGACGGCGTCATTGATACAACAGATATGTTCACAGACCGCGATCTTGAACAGACAGCCGACCTGTCAGAGGCTAAGTCCCTGACAGCTGCCGACGGCAAGACCCTGGACATCACCGAGGAGGGCGTTTACCTCATCAGCGGCAGCGCTAAGAACTGCACCATAAAGGTAGACACCGACAATACAGCTAAGGTACAGTTGGTGCTGGACGGCGTGAAGATCGAGAACGAGGACTTCCCCGCTATCTATGTTGTATCAGCGGACAAGGTCTTCGTGACTACTACCGACAGCGAGAATATCCTGTCAGTCAGCGAGGAATTCACAGCTGACGGCGATACCAACACCGATGCTGTTATCTACTCAAAGGACGACCTTGTGTTCAACGGCACAGGTACTCTGTCGGTATACTCTGCTTACGAAAACGGTATCTCCTGCAAGGACGATCTGAAGTTCACAGGCGGCACCTACAATATCACTGCTTCGGCTGACGCTGCCACCGCAAATGACTCCATCGCCATCTGCGGCGGCAGCTTCACCATCAACACCAACAAGGACGGCTTCCACTGCGAGAACGATGAGGACGATACCCTCGGCAGTATCTACATCGCTGACGGCAGCTTCGATATAACCTCCGTAAGCGACGGCATACAGGGAACCACCTATGTGCAGATAGACGGCGGCACCTTCAATATCTCCTCAGCCGAGGGCATTGAGGCTACCTACGTTCAGATAAACGGCGGCGACATCACCATTGACGCCTCCGATGACGGCATAAATGCCACAAGCAAGAGCACAGCCTGCGACATCGTTGTGGAGTTCAACGGCGGCAATACCACTATCACTATGGGGCAGGGCGACACCGACGCTGTTGACGCTAACGGCAGCATCTATGTGAACGGCGGCACTATCGACATCACCGCTCAGATGTCCTCCTTCGACTATGACCGTACAGCCGAGTTCAACGGCGGAACTATCATCATCAACGGCACAGAGGTCTCCGAGACACCCCAGTCCATGATGGGCGGTCACGGCGGCGGATTCGGCGGAGGCTTCGGCGGCGGACGCGGAGACTTCGGCGGCGAGGGCGGACTTACTCCTCCCGACGGCGACTTCACTCCTCCCGAGGGCGACTTCACTCCTCCCGAGGGCGGCTTTACTCCTCCCGACGGCGACTTCACTCCTCCCGAGGGCGGCTTCGGCGGTCACGGCGGACGCGGCGGACGCAGCTTCAGCGACAGCGGAATGTAAAAAAGTTCATTTCATATCCTTCTTTAATATATAGAAAACGGGAGCATAAAAGCTCCCGTTTTTTGTTGCTATACAGTTATATGAACAGTGTGCTGAAGCCGTGCTCCCTTGCATAGCGCTCAGCCTTTTTGCGGTTTACCTGCTTGAGTATCCTTATGGTCTGCTTATGCCCCTTCTTTATGCTGTCAAGAGAGATATTCTCGTCCTCAAACTCGCTTATGCTGATATTGTAGAGCATTTCGCAGCCGCAGAACGCGTCCTCCTTGATGTCCTTGGTGTTCATGCTTATGCGCAGATCCGTAAGGTTCTGGCAGCCGTAGAACGCCCAGTTGCCGATACTCTTTACAGTATTGGGTATAGTTATCTTCTCCAGGGATCTGCACCATGAGAAGGCGCTCTCACCGATGACAGCCACAGAGTTGGAGATGATTATCTTTTTAAGGCTGTAGCACTCGGAAAAGGCTGCATTGCCAATAGCCTCAACAGAGCCCGAGATGACTATCCTTCTCAGCTTCTTGCAGGAGAAGAACATCAGGTCGCTTATCCTCTGGAGGTATGCAGGCAGGACCACGTTCTCAAGGCTGTTGCAGCGTCCGAAGGCACCCTTTCCTATCCTCCTTATGGACTCGGGGAAGTTTACCTCCTTCAGGCGCAGGCACTTCAGAAATGCGTTCTCGCCGATAGCCTCAAGATTCTTGGAGAAAACTACCTCCTCAAGGTTGAAGCAGTGGCAGAAGGCAAACTTGTCGATAATGCGCACGCTGTCGGAAATGACCACCTTTTTCACGGTCTCGTTGCCGCGGAATGCGTACTTGCCTATTACCTTGACCTTTTCGGGAATGACTATGGACTCTGTGGTACCCACGTACTTCACGAGGGTGCCGTTCTTGTCGATAGCCATGTTATTCACATCGTCGATCTCGATGTTCTCATCGTTTACCAGATCGCCGTACTTATCGTAATTATCGGGAACATCAGACTTAGGAGCCTCAGACTTCGTTGCCACGTTCTTTTCGGTCTTTTCAGCCTTGGCAGTCTCAGACTTTTTCTCCACCGCCTTTTCAGCCTTGGCAGTCTCAGACTTTTTCTCCACCGCCTTTTCAGTCTTTGGAGCCTCGGACTTCTTCTCCACCGCCTTTTCAGCCTTGGCAGTCTCAGACTTTTTCTCCTCCGCCTTTTCAGCCTTGGCAGCCTCGGACTTCTTCTCCTCCGCCTTCTTGGCATCCTTGACGACTATCTCCTCTTCAAGGCGCACCTTTTCGGACTTTGCCTTTTCAGCAGCCTTCTTGTCCCCGCCGTCCTTTTTACTCTCGTCCTTCTTATCAATAGGCTTGTCGAGCTTTACGGGAGTGGGAGTGGTGTCGATCTTCTTTTTGCTGCTGAGAATATCCTCCTTAATATCGTCCTTGAACTTTGCCTTCTCGGACTCGGGGATAGACTCCATGATCTCTATTGCAAGCTCGGCACCGTCGTCTGTGCGCACGGGCTTTTTGTCCTTTTTATCGAAAGGCTTCTTCTCCTCAGTCTTGGGAGCTGCCTTTGCCTCTACAGGCTTCTTCTCCTCAGTCTTGGGAGCTGCCTTCGCCTCTACAGGCTTTTTCTCCTCGACCTTGGGAGCTGCCTTTGCCTCAGCAGGCATCTTCTCCTCGACCTTGGGAGCTGCCTTCGCCTCAACGGGCTTCTTCTCCTCAGTCTTGGGAGCTGCCTTTGCCTCAACGGGCTTTTTCTCCTCAGCCTTGGGAGCTGCCTTTGCCTCTACAGGCTTCTTCTCCTCAGTCTTGGGAGCTGCCTTTGCCTCAACGGGCTTCTTCTCCTCAGTCTTGGGAGCTGCCTTTGTCTCAACGGGCTTTTTCTCCTCAGCCTTGGGAGCTGCCTTTGCCTCAACGGGCTTTTTCTCCTCAGTCTTGGGAGCTGCCTGCGCCTCTACAGGCTTCTTCTCCTCAGTCTTGGGAGCCGCCTTTGCCTCTACAGGCTTCTTCTCCTCAGTCTTGGGAGCTGCCTTTGCCTCAACGGGCTTCTTCTCCTCAGTCTTGGGAGCTGCCTGCGCCTCTACAGGCTTTTTCTCCTCGACCTTGGGAGCTGCCTGCGCCTCTACAGGCTTCTTCTCCTCAGTCTTGGGAGCTGCCTGCGCCTCTACAGACTTTTTCTCCTCAACATCGGAGCTGCGTCGAGCCTTCACGGCTCTGACCTTTACGACCTTGCCCTTTTTCGGCGCCTTGCCCTGCTCCGAGCCCGCCTTGAGCTCCCCCGAGCAGTAAGGACAAGTCTTATATTCGTCCGCATCATACAGATGCTTCTCGGGACACCTTGTCATTTTCATTTTGTTATCACTCCAACAGTATTTATCTGGATATTGTTTTTTACAGAAAAATGAATTCAACAATATAATTATAGCATTTCATCGACGAAAAATCAATAAACAGAGCCGTTTGGCAGGGAAATTTGTGAAAATTAACAGGATAACTGATTTATATGGTCTGCAAATGCGGATTTTGCGCTTGCCGAATGGGCTCAGTTTATACAAAATGCACAAAGCAAAAAATCCGCAGTTCTTGCTGAACTGCGGATAATTTCACACTATGAGCTGAGCGCTGCTGCCGCCGTTTTTGTCCTTGGTGACCACTATCTGCTTGTCGATACGCTGCTTCAGCGCCTGTACATGGGAGATTATGCCCACCAGACGGCTGCCCTCGGAAAGTCCCGAAAGCGCTTTTATCGCCTGCTCTATGGAGTTTTCGTCAAGAGAGCCGAAGCCCTCGTCCACGAACATGGTGTCAAGCTGTATACCTCCAGCGGAGCACTGTATCTCATCGGAAAGTCCCAGTGCCAGCGCCAGTGACGCCTTGAAGGACTCGCCGCCCGACAGGGTCTTTACGCTTCTGTCGGAGCCGTTATAGTGGTCGGTGACGTCAAGGTCAAGTCCCACCTGAGACTTCTTGTCCGCGTACTCCGTGCGGCGTTTCAGTGTGTACTGCCCGTCGGACATGACCCTCAGCCGCTGATTTGCGCGGGCGATTATCCTGTCAAAATAGGCAGTCTGGATATAGGTCTCCAGCATGAATTTGCTCTGGTCGGACAGCTTTCCGTTGGCGGTGTCAGACAGGTTTTTCAGCCATTTATAGCGCTGCTCCAGCCCTTCCAGCTCCGCCGAGCTGTCTTTTATATTGCCAAGGGCGGTCTCATTGACCGTTATTCGGGTATGAAGGCTTCGGAGCTGCTGTGCAATACGAGCCTTTTCCGCTGTGAGGCGGGTTCTCTCCGCAGTCTCCGCAGCAATATCAAGGTCACCGAGAGCACTTACCTGCTCCGCAAGCTGTCTCAGCTTGCCCTCCTTCTCGGCGCACACCTTTACGGCATCACTAACCGCCTTGACTGCCGTTTCATATGCAGTCCTTATCTCCGCACTTTCCTTTTCGGCAGCTTCGCACCGGAGCTGCGCCTTTTCGCCGCTCTCAAACCTGAGCTTTCCGCGGAGCTCCTCAAGCCTGGCAGACAAAGCCTTTTCCCCTGTAACAGCCGCAGTCCGCTCCTCAGAGAGCTTTGCGACCTTATCGGAGATGTCCTTCAGCTTCTTCTCGGTCTCGGGAACCGACTTTTCAAGCTCAGCCCTGCGCAGAGACCTCTGCTCCTCGCGGCGGAGATTTTCGGCATTGGCGGAAAGGCGGGCTTTCAGATTGAGATTTTCCTTTACTATCCTGCCCCGTATCTCCTCAAAGGGACACCCACCTATGATCTCGGCGGCTGATCTTTCCGCAGTACTGCGGAGCTGAATGCTGCTTCCCTCTGCGGTATCTCTTGCAGTGCGAAGCTCCGCCATATTTCTGTCAGCCTCGGCAACTGCCTCCATTATGCCGCCGAGCTGCTTCTCCTTGGAGGAAAGCTCCGCGGAAACTCTGCTGTGATCCGCAATGCGCTCCCCCGCCTCGGTGATCTGCTTTTCGATGTCACCTCTCTGTACTGCCAGCTCCTCGAGCTCCTTGCCGCAGCGCGCCGCACCCTCGGCTGCATTGCAGCCGAAGAGCTCTGAAAGCCTGCCGCCGATATTCTTTTCCAGCTCCTCCGCAGCGGCTTTCAGGGCTGAAGCCTCGGCGCTGAGCGACGAGGCTGCGGCGCGCGCACTGTCAGCTTCCTCTTTCATGACATCCAGCTGCGCCTCGGAGGGAGCTTCGCCCCCTCTTACCGCGGGAGAAGGATGCTCCCGGGAACCGCATACGGGACAGGGACTTCCCTCCGTAAGACCTGCCGCCAGCACTCCTGCCTGATCGTCCAGGAAAAGCCTGTAGCTGTGCTCGTACCTGTCAGCCGCAGCTGCGGCTGTACCGGCGGCTTCGCTGTAGCGCTCCGCCGCCTTCCTGTGGGCACTGCGCCGCTTTTCAAGCTGAGAAAAGTCTGCCGACAGCTTTTTCAGCTCAGCCATGCGCTTGTCTGCCGCTTCTGCCTGACGGAGCAGCTTTTCACGTTCCGCCTCAGCACCGCTGAGCTCCTCACGGCGAAGCTTCAGCGCCTTGATATCCTCGGCAGTCTTCTCCGACTTCTTGACAAGACTGTCATGTTCGGTCTGCTCGTCCCTGAGCTCCGCAGCAGCCGCCTTTAAAGCCTCCTCGCTCTTCTCCCAGTCGGTGAGCTGCTGTGACAGCTTTTCCAGCTCCGTCCTTCTGCGCTCCAGCTCCCTGCGCTCAGCCTCCAGCTTCGCGGCGCTTCCGCTGCATTCCGCAAGCTGTGACAGCTCCGCCTTCATATCGGCAAGACTTTTCTCGCAGTCAGCTTTGTCCGCAGCACACTTTTCAAGGGCAGCCGCTATCTCAAATGCCGTCTTTTTCTCCCTCAGGAGGGCGTCATTGAGTCTTGAAATATTGGCATATTCGGGCATTTCCGCCTTTATGAGAGCTATCTCGTCGCTGAGCTCCCTTAGCCGCGGCTGACGGGCTTTTTCGGCTTCAAGGGCAACCTCCAGCTCCTGTCGGTTCAGTCTTGTGCGCTCCAGCTCCTTTGCAGTCTTTTCCTTTTCCGCAGCAGCCTTCGCCTTCTCCTCAGCCCTGGTCAGTCTGCCGCTGACCTCCTCCAGCTTTCTGTCAGTCTCCTCGGACTCTCTTGTGCATATCTCCGCCCTGGCGCGGTCACGGCTAAGCAGCTTGTTTATCAGCTCCTCAACGTACTCCACGGGAGGGAGCTCTGCTTTTATGCGCTCTGCCTCCTCTGCGTATTCGTCCTCATCGCCGCAGACGATGCCGCCCACGTACTGCCTGATGCCCTCGCGGCGGCTGTCGCACAGGGACCTGAGACTGCTGCACTCCGACTTCAGTCTCTCCTGGAGTATACGGTAGTTGTCCGTTCTGAATATATGGCGGAGTATCTCACGGCGCTGCGCTGTGTCCTCGGTGATGAGCTTCATGAAGTCGCCCTGGGCTATCATGGCTATCTGCTTGAACTGCTTCTCCGTCAGACCTATGATGTCCGCAACGGCAGGGTCTACGTCCTTTTTTCCCGAGAGCTGCCGCCCGTCGGGATAGGTAAACTCCGCGTTTGCAGGCTCTGTAGCCACTCCGCTGCCGCGCTTTGCCTGTCTGGTGTAGGAGGGATTTCTTCTGATGATATAGCGCTTTCCGCCGTATTCAAAGGTCAGCTCCACATATGTGGGAGTATCAAGGGAGGCATACTTTGAGCGGAGAAGGCTGTCATCGGCGCGGTTGTCGCCGCTGGCACTGCCGTAGAGAGCGTAGGTTATGGCGTCGAAAATAGTGGTCTTGCCTGCACCCGTGTCTCCCGTAATGAGGTACAGACCGCTTTCTCCAAGGGAAGCAAGGTCCAGCACGGTCTTTCCCGAATAGGGACCGAAGCCCGACATTTCAAGTTTTATGGGTCTCATTCTTCTCCCTCCCATATGTTTTCTATGAGCGACTGCACGAACTCATGCTGCTCTGCGGACATCTCTCCGCCGTTGCTCATGGTGTAGAACTCCTCAAAAAGCTCGATAGGACGCTTGCTCTCCGCCTCGGCAGCCGCCATGACACTGTGGTCGCTCCTTGTGCGGCGGTTGTCGTATTCAAGGCTCATGATGTTGGGATAGACGCTGCGGAGCCTTCCCATAGCCTCGGGGACTTCCTCCTCGTCGGTGAGCACCGCATGGATATAATCGCTCCTGTCCCCCGCACCGCTGCACTCTGCCGAGGTGAGATAGTCAAATTCACCGCGGATAATACGCATATCGCGCCGCGGAATTATGGGAACCGTCCTGATGTCAAGAGTTCCCTTTTCCCTTATCTCCGCAACAGTGACGGACTTCTCCTGTGAAGCCTCGGAAAAGGAGTATTTCAGCGGAGTTCCGCAGTAGCGTATCCGCGGACTTCCCACATTCTGTGGACTGTGGATATGTCCCAGCGCCACATAATCGAAGCCGTCAAAGGCAGAGCTTTCCACGTTGTCGCTGCCCCCCACGGATATTTCCTCTGAGTCGCTTTTCATAGCTCCCGTAACGAACTGGTGAGTGATGATGATGTTTCTCTTGTCGAAATCCGCGTTCATGGCGTCCACCGCCGCATTTACCGCATCGGTGTAGGACTCCACGGCTGTATCGGGGAAAAATCTCCTGACCGTCACGGGCTTTATGAAGGGCAGCATATACACACAGAACTCCCCATAACTGTCGGTGAGCACAGTGGGAGCTATCTTCCCGTCGTATACAGGCGACATATGTATGCCGCTCTTTTCCATTATATGGGAGCCGAAGGCTATGCGCTCCGCAGAATCGTGGTTTCCGCTAATGACAAAAACATGGTCTGTTCGCTCCGAAACCTTTGTGAGAAAACCGTCAAAGAGTCTCACCGCCTCCGCCGAGGGCACCGCCTTGTCATAGACGTCACCTGCGATGATGACGAAATCGGGCTTCTCCTCGGATATTATGCTGTATATCTCCTGCAATACGAATTCCTGATCCTCAATAAGCGAAAACTCGTTGAGACGCTTTCCCAGATGAAGATCGGAGAGATGTATGAATTTCATAGCTGACCTCCTTATTACACACTACTGCCGTCAGTATAACTTAATTATATCCCCTTTCCGCGGCAATGTCAACGAGACAAAAAAAGTCCCTGCCCGAGTGCTGCGGACAGGGAAATTATGGAGAAAAAACTTATTGTCCAAAGACACAGAACGGCTTTGGTCAGACCGTCTGCGCGCGATGATGTCTTATGTATTTATGCCGCTTCGATAATGCCTGACGGCTGCCGCCCTCATGACGGCACTGAGGCAAATTCCCCTGAAAGACTATGTGCTTTCGCTTTGATAATGCTCTGAAACGGCATTTACCCAGCCGGCGGAGCTGCTTCCTGACCCGTTCTCTGCGCTGCCCGTGCAGATAGGCTTTGCGGAGCCGCAGTCATTTTAACAGCCGCAGCATTGTTGTTCTGCTTACTGCCTTGTGTTCTGATCTGTCCCCCTTGGTGATCCATAAGTGCATTTATAAAACGGAATCAGCTCCGCTTGGGTCTTTTGCTGTGAAGGAAGAGTGCCACTGCACCTGCGCTGCAAAGAGCTGTGAACTCCATTACAGGGGAGCTGCTGCCCGTCTTTGGTGAGCTGCTCTCCTTTGCTGCGGTGGTAGTTGTTGTGGTCTGCGAAGGCTTTGTTGTGGTCTTTGCAGCCGTTCCCGAACCGCCGTTTGCAGCTGCGGTCCTTGTGCTGCCCGATGAATCAACGGAAGAATTTGCCGCAGCCTTCGTGGTGGAGCTTGTTCTCCTCTGCGGAGTTGTGGCAGCAGTTGTTGAGCTGTTCTTTCTTCCCGTAGTCGTGACGGTAGTGGTGATCCTCTTTGTAGTTGAGGTGGTTGTCGTAGTTGTGGTGGTAGTCGTTGATGTGGTGGTCACGGGCTTTGCAGTTACCCATACAGAAGGCGAAACCTGTACCGCTGTCTGTATCCTGCCGGAGGAACCTCCCTCATCGGCGTAGTGGACCACGGATACTCTGTAGAAGCCGTCGCCCTTTACCTGGACCCTGCGCCCGTCAAGGCTGTAATACCTTGCGTTGTTCTTTGTAAGGTCTCCCAGATCTACCTCGTCGCTCCAGTTGTTTCCGTCGCTGCTGTACTGTATAACTACATTTCTGAAGCCGACCTCGCTGAGTTTACCCGAGACCTGTGTTTTTGCTGTTATCTCAATTGCTCCTCTCTCAGGAGATGTACACCTAAGTGAGCACTTTTCTATAAGTCCTATTGCTCTTTCGTACTGTTCATAAGAACTGTTATCCACTGCATTGACAGTCATCTGTGCAGGTGAATTCAGAAGAAGTATTCCAAGAAAGGCAGCTGTGATGTATTTTATTTTCATGCCGCTGCCCTCACTTCTCTGATGATCCCGAGGGATAAGCCACAAAGCTCTCGGCTATCGCCATAAGCTCGTCAGGATCAATATCGCTGCTGTGGAGGGTGTAGACGATGTTTCCGCTTACGAACAGTGCCGTACTGCCGCTGTCCTCACGTATAAGGAAGCCCTTTGCATAGCCGCTGTTGATGACATCGTATTCAAAATTTTCGCTGGGCACCATTACCTCGGGCATATCGTCCTGTGATCTGTATTCCTCAACGATGATGTCCAGACTGCTGCTGCCGTCGGAGAAGGTCAGGTAGAGATCGGCGGAGTCCTTCATGTGCTCCGAGCTGCTCTCCGTAAGCTTCAGTCCCGACAGATAATCGGGGAGATACTGAGGATAGCCTGTATTTATACCGCTCTGCTCTGCCTTTTCAAGAAGCTGAACGGCAACAGGTCCTGCTGCTGCATTACAGCCCTCAGGGAAATTGCCTGCGGGCGTATTTGATGTGGTAGTAGCGGGCTGATGCATTCCTGCTGTTGTGGTGGTAGTAGCGAACATAGGCACTGAAGTGCTTTCCACAGGTCCTGTCACCAGAGCTCCGGCTGAAGTAGTGGATGCGGGATGATACGGATCTGTAGTTGTTGTGGTGGTAGTAGTATCAGCTGCTCCGGGAACGGCAGGGGGCTGCTCCATATCATCTATATCCTTCAGGTCGATGCTGAAGCCTGACTTTGCTGCCCTGATCACTGTTTCGACGACGTTTGAGCCGTAGGTCCTGATGGTGTAGAAGTTGAGTGCGATGCAGACTGCGAAGCAGGCGCTGAGGACTGCTGCCCATTTGCGGAGCTGCACGATGCGGCTGCGTCTCTTTCTTGCTCTGACTTCCGCCAGAACTGCATCTGCCTGAACCGGCTTCGGAATTTCTTCGTCATTAATACCGACCATAGCGTCGGTGATCTCCTTAACGGCATCAAGATCACGCTCCTCCAGAGGCTTTGCGAGCTCCTCACTGAGAAGCCGCTGCAGATCATATAGCATATTCTTATCCGAAAGCTTATCGGTGATAGAAATATCCTTCAAATTAAACCACTCCTTGTTCATGATAACGTCCGCCTCACTTTTCAGCGGCACGAAGCTTCTTTTTCAGCTTGTGTATTTTTCTGTAAAGTGCGGGCAGGGATAGTCCCAGCCGCTTAGCAGCTTCGTTTCGTTGTCCGTAATCGCTGTTATAGTACAGTTCGAGGAGCTGTCTCTCCTCGGGTGACAGCAGGTCCAGCGGACTGTCTCCGCTCTCCGTAAAACCGCCGCTGTCGGCGATATTCATAGCCTCTGGGCTCTCCTCAAGGCTTACGGCAGGGGGCGGAGCCTTTCGCAGGAACGCCTTTATGACGTTGTCTGCCGCACGGTACAGCCACAGTCTTATGTTATCGGTCTCGTCAAGCTTCTCATGCTTTGAGAAGAACACCACGAAGACCTCCTGTGTGCAGTCCTCTGCGGAGTGATGACTGTAGCCGAGCTTAGCGTAGCAGTAGCTGAATATCTCACTATAGTACTTTTCGATTATCAGCGTGCAATGTTCGGGCTCTATCAACAGTCTCACATCCTTCCGTCGATAAGCTTCTGTAATATAAATGTCGCAAAAGCGCCTACTTTTTCTCAAGAAGCCTGATCTTTGTACGCCTGCACAAAAACTGCGGCACTAATTTGGGTATTATTGCCGCAGTTTCCAAGCATATTTTATTTTATCACCTTGAGGGATATTTGTCAATTATAAAAGAACAATGCCCCTTAATGTCAGCTGACGGAGTTATCGGCATAGGCTGCAAGTATCTGTGAGGCGTCCACCGCGTTTACGTAGCCGTCACCGTTATAGTCGGCAAGCTTCCTGTTCAGGAAAGCCTCCCTGCCCACCGCTGTTTCGGCGTAATCAGCCAGCACATATGAAGCGTCCGAGGCATTGAGCCTTTCGTCGCAGTTCACGTCACCTGCTTCAACAGGAAGGGCGTAGTCTTCGCCTGTCAGAAAGCGGATCTCTCCCGTCTTGTCATCGCAGACTGCCATAACGCTTTTTGCCGCAAAAACATTGACCTTTGAAGCGCTCTCCTTATCCTTGAACTTGTCATCGAAGACCGAGTCATACACTGAAAGGGTGCATTTTACACCGCTGTCTCCGCCGAGGATCATCCCCTTCTCTCCCTGAGTGACCTGTATCCTCTCCTTTGCCTCGCCTCTGATATTCCAGCGGTAATGGGGCGCGAAGGTGTAGCTTCCCTCATTAAGCAGCAGCATCATATCATAGCCGAAATCCTCTCCGTCTATTTCCGTTCCGCCGGGTCTGTTGGTGATACTGCTGACACTGCCGCTTGTCTCGGAAATAACGGTCTTTCTCAGGTCAGCGTATCTCACATACAGCTCTCCGCTCTCCTCTGTATCCACACGGAACCGCTCACCGTCAAGGTAATATGCAGTTCCCTTTGCAGCCGCAAAGGTGGGATAGTCCGCCTTATCAGCGGTATAGCTGCTGCCGTCTGCTCTCAGCGCATTTATGGAACAGGCACTGCTGCTGTCAATATCTATCTCGCACAGCTCATCTGAAAGGCTGCCTGTATCGGTATCCGCGGGGAAAAGGCTTTTGCTGTAAAGCAAGGCTTCATCATCGCTGCTGAACACCTCAAACTCTCCGCCGAGGTACTCGGAATAGGAGGGAGAATATATCTCAAGGGTATCGGTGTTCACATATAAGGAAGAGTGCTTGTTGAAGCCCCAGCAGACCATTTTCTCGGGGATATACTGCTGCTTCACCACGTTGGAATCAAATGTGGGTATACATTTATCATAATGCTTTCCCTCAAATTCCCAGTCGCCCTCCAGAACTCCGATACCTGCCACTGCGTGCATGAAATTGCCCGATCTTATCATAATGAGGAAATACTTTTTATCCTCCGCCGCCTTTTCCGCAGTTTCAAGCAGCTTTTCCACTCTTTCGGCTCTGCCGTAGCGGCTCATATACCATTTAAAATAAAGGTCAAAGTCCCTGTGGAGCTGTACCGACTGATAATAATCCGTATAATACCTGGCTGTATCGTCAAGCTCAATATCCGTCATATTCACAGCTCCCTCCTGTATGTCCGAGGGACGTATCAAGCCGTTATGCGCCATTATCTCCAAAAGAGATATGCCCAGGCACCTGCCCGCGAACATGGTATCGGTATACTTTTTGGCAGGCTCCTCAAAAAGCTCCGAATCCGAGCAGCGGTCAAGGAAATCCGCATATGCTTTGTTTGAATCTTTTTCCGCCTTGACAAGGCTGCTGTAATTGACATAGGTAAGATAGTCCGTCTCTGAGCCGAACTGCTTTACCGCTTCATAGATAGGGTCGGGCCCGCCGTCACCCTCCGCATAGGCAGTTGAAAACGGGAAAAGAGAAAGACAGACCGCCGACAGTAATGATATATACCTTTTTTTCATAAAGATACCCCCTTATACTTAGAAACTTCTCTATATTATCAGAAGCTCTGCTATAATAACGGAGGAGGCATTTTGTATGTGCGGAGAAGATTGTAAATTTTCTGTGAACAAAGCCGCAGTTGAAACCGTCCCGGAGCTATGATAAATACACAGGGGAGCGGCTTAGGTTCTTAGAGCTGTACAAAAGGTTCATATGAACTTATTTTTGCAATAAATTCTTCTGTATATTCTGCACAATTTCATATTTTGTGATATACGCTCCGTAATTATTTTGTCGCATATTGACAAAGAGCGGAAATTGATGTATAATACTGTCATACGGCAGAAACAGGTCTGCCGTAAAACTATTGGCGCTCCGCATAAGCGCCGCTTATATGATATGGAGGTTTATATGCTTGACAACATCAACTGGGGTCTCGTTATCCCGATCGCAATAGGAGTTATCTTACTTCTCCTTATAATCATCACAGGCTATATCAAGGCTCCCCCGGACACCGCGTACATCATCTCGGGTCTCAGGAGAAAAATAATCATCGGTAAGGCAAGTATCCGCATTCCCTTCTTTGAGCGTGTGGATAAGCTGAAGCTCCAGCTCATCGCTGTAGACGTAAAGACTTCAAGCGCTGTTCCTACCGCAGACTACATCAATATCAATGTTGACGCCAACGTTAACGTTAAGGTCAGCAGTGATCCCCAGCTCATAAAGCTGGGCGCCGAGAACTTCCTCAACAAGGACACAGCTTATGTGGCTAAGGTCGCAAGAGAGGTCCTCGAAGGTAATATGCGTGAGATCGTTGGTCAGATGTCACTTGAGGCTATGGTCAATGACCGTAAGGCATTCGCTGAGAAGGTACAGGAAAACGCTGCTCCCGACCTGAACAGAATGGGTCTTGAGATCGTTTCCTTCAACGTTCAGAACTTCACCGACGATCAGAACCTGATCGAAAATCTCGGTATCGACAACACAACCAAGATCCAGAAAAAGGCTGCTATCGCAAGGGCTGAGTCCGAAAAGGAGATCGAGATCGCCAAGGCTCAGGCTAAGAAAGAAGCCAACGACGCTAAGATCCTGGCTGAGACCGAGATCGCTCAGAAAAACAACGAGCTGGCTATCCGTCAGGCTGAACTCAAAAAGGAAGCCGACACACAGCTGGCTATCGCAGACGCTGCTTACGAGATCCAGCGCGAAAATCAGCGTAAGACCATTGAGGTATCAAAGGCTAACGCTAACATCGCCGCTTCCGAAAAGGACGTTGAGCTGAAGGCTCGTGAGGCAGAGGTTACAGAAAAGGCTCTCGAAGCTCAGATCAAGAAAAAGGCTGAGGCTGACCGCTATAAGGCTCAGCAGGAAGCCGACGCTAAGCTCTATCAGCTCAAGAAAGAGGCTGAAGCCGATCGTTTCCAGCGTGAGCAGGAGGCTGAGGCTCAGAAGGCTGAGGCTGAAGCTCAGAAGTTCGCTAAGATGCAGGAGGCTGAGGGTATCGCTGCTGTAGGTAAGGCTGAGGCGGACGCTATCCGCGCTAAGGGCCTTGCTGAGGCTGAGGGTATCAACGCTAAGGCTGAGGCTATGAAGAAGTACGGCGAGGCTGCTGTTCTCGAAATGTACTTCAAGGCTCTCCCCGAGGTCGTAAAGAACGCCGCTACTCCTCTTGCTCAGGTAGACAAGATCACTATGTACGGCGAAGGCAACTCCAGCAAGCTTGTTGGTGACATCATCGGCTCGACCACAAAGATCACCGACGGTCTCACCGAGGCTACAGGCGTTGACATCAGATCGCTTCTTGCAGGCTTCTTAGGCGGCAAGATGGCAGCTCCCAGAGCTGCTGCCCCTGCTGTTGAGGCTGCCCCTGCTGTTGAGGCTGCTCCTGCTGAGGAAGCTGAGACTTTAAAGGAGTCAACTCTTCCCGATGACAACGGAAGCTTCTTCTACGACAGCGACAACATTCCCGACTAATATTTTTACCACAGGCTCCCCTGACGATATGCGGTCGTCAGGGGAGCTTTTTGTCACTTCCCTGTTGCACCGCTGTAATAAGTCTGTAAAGAATGCCTGTTTTTTGCGATTGACCGCAATTCATTTTGCGCAAAAATTGGTCAGTCCATTTGTATAGTTTTCACAAAGTTGTGCAAAAACCATTTACAAAATACATCATATAGATTATAATGATATTAGTAATTAAGTTGAAACAGAACCAAATGACAGCAATATTTGGTCACGACCTCTGTTAGTGCAGATCAGAGGGGGGGTATTAAAATGATAAAACATCTCTCGGGCGACTTCGAGACCGTTGAGTATGACACCCAAAAATATGCCATGCTCTACGACAACAACGAGAATGAGGCTTATCCTGTTCACTGGCATAACGCCGTTGAACTCCTTATGCCGCTGAAAAATGAATATACGGTCACTGTGAACGGCATCGACTA
This sequence comes from Ruminococcus flavefaciens ND2009, assembly GCF_000621785.1. GTDB lineage: Bacteria > Bacillota > Clostridia > Oscillospirales > Ruminococcaceae > Ruminococcus > Ruminococcus flavefaciens_C. The sequence continues at coordinate 280,209 of NZ_JHXI01000007.1, forward strand.
TATTATTCCCGAAAACGATGTTCTCATCGTTCCCCCGGGCGAGCTTCACAGTATGCCTGCTATTCCCGGAAGACGTATAATCTTCCAGTGCGATAACAGTATCCTTGGCGAGATCTCTGCCCTCGAACCTGTTATGCGTTCACTGAATTCGGCTGTCCTCATCAATGCGGATATGGATAAGGAGCTCCACGTTCTGGCGAAAAAGACCATGCTGGATATTCTTTCTCTCTATAACTCAAAGTCGGAGCTTGCCGACGTAAAGATCTACGTCAAGGTCATCGAGCTGTTCATGGCTCTCCGCGAGTATCAGCTGGAGCAGCAGAAGATCGTTATGGACTGTGATGACGAGAAGATAGACGAGTACAGCGAAAAGTTCGGTACCGTTCTCAAGTATATCGACAATAACTATATGTACGATATTACTCTTGAGCAGCTTGCCGACGTTGCAGGCTACAGCAAGTACCATTTCTCCCGTATATTCAAGCAGTATAACGCTATGTCCTATCTCCAGTACATAAACGCAAGACGTACCAAGGCGGCGGAGCTTCTCCTCCTTGACCCAAGCATTCCCATTACGGAAGTGGCAATGCGCTCGGGCTTCAAGAGCCTTACCACATTCAACCGTATCTTCAAGGAAATCAAGCACTGCACTCCAACAGACTTCAAGAAGCTGTATTCACTGAGATAAAATCAGACCGCACATCTTATGATGTGCGGTCTTTTTATTTTATCTTTCGTTTGTTCTTTTTTATGTCTTAATTCTCAATATTTACGCCGAATTTTCCAAGGCAAAGCTCAAAATCATTGAAGTCCACAGAGTAGCTTGCGGTTGTTATCGGCTCCTCACCCGCAGGAGTCACTTCATATTCGTACAGCACTACACAGCCGTTTTCGTGAACATAGTATGTCCTTCTGATGGTCTTGTCATTATCCTTGTACATCAGGACAACGGAATATCTCAGATCCTCCTGGCTCTCAGGGATAATATTATCCTTCAGCATACCAATGAACATACTGGGAAGGAATTCCTCAACATATTCCTTGTCTCCCTCTGAAGTGGGCGTAATGTTTTCGTTTTTGTCTTCGCTTATATCATACAACTCCGCAGAAATGAGTTCACCGCTCTTGAGGTCATCTATTTCTTCCGGTGTAATATATTCAGCCTCGGAAATACATTCAAAGATACCTTCATCAAATGAATGTATATCTATATTATAGTACTTTCTGCATATCTCCTCGGAATTCAGATAATCCTCATCGTATCTGTCGCCCGAATAGATGACATATCCGTCTTCCGCGATCTTGAGCCAGTATATTTCGTGGTCTATCTCCCATGAGATCTCGTATTCCGAGTCAGTTACTGCAAAGGGATCCTCTCTGCCGGGCTGTGGTTCTGTTTCCTCGCCCCAATCCCATCTGTTGAGCATATCGGCTACCAGATCGTATGCCCTTTCGTTGTTCTTATTAACCATCACGGTGCCGTTCTGAAGTTCAAAGTCAAAGGCTGTAAAATCGCCGAAGGGTGATACTTCAGCTTCCTTCTCTGCTTCAATCTCCTCTTCCTGAGCGAGTATCTCCTGTACGCTCTTATCAAAGGCTTCAATGTCTATCATATAGTACTTGCTTTCAGCCGGTTCCAATGGTTCCGATAGTGGCGGTTCGGAAACATCAGGCAGAACATATTTTACATAGTTGACAAAGCCGTCATTTGATATCCATACAGAACAATTGGCATCGTCTGTGAACCAGTACAGAGTGCAGTATTTATCCGGTGAATCCTGTACGATCTTTCTTCCTTCGGTATTCTCATATTCTTCTCCCCAGCTGAATCCATTCAGAAATTCTGACAATTTAGCGTAGGTTTCGTCTGAGTAGTAACCGTATTCCCCATCATTTGCGTCAAATGTGTAATCCAGCGATTTAAAGTCTCCGAAGGGACTGATCACCTGCTCATTCACATCAACGTCTTCACTCCCCGCCAACTGGCTTCTGTGATTCTTATGGAGAAGAACTCCAGTAGTTCCTATACCCGCGGCAAGCACGGCACAGGCTGCAGCGGCGCTTACTATGCGGATAATGTTGTTCTTTCTGCTTATACGCTCGGTACCGCTTGCGACTTCGGTATAGCCGTCGTTGTCGGTATGCTCTATGTTCGTTTTGTCTATGTTTTCGCAGGCTTTTATGATACGCTCTTTCATATCCTCGGGCATTGTTATCTTTTCAGCCGCATTTCTGAGCTTTTTATCCATACTACATATACTCCTTTCTGTATTTTTCCTCCAGCAGTTTCCTGCCCCTTGACAGGCGCATTTTGACTGCCGAAACGCTTACTCCTGTTATATCCGCGATCTCGTCGATCTTATACTGCTCAACGTAAAAAAGCACCATTATTATCCTGTATTTGTCAGAGAGCTCCATTAGAGCCTCAAGTATACCGCTGTCACTTTTCTCCACGGCATAGGTATTGAGAAGCTCCTCGCTCTCGGTCTCGTGTCTGGTACGGTATCTGATCATATCACGGCATTTGTTGGTGGCAACAGTGATGAGCCATGCCTTTTCGTGCTCGCCGTCTGCGAACTCAGGTGCCTTCGTGAAGTATTTTATGAAGGTCTCCTGCACAGCGTCCTCGGCATCGGCAGTATTTTTCAGTATAAGCAAGCTTATCCTGTACAGCATATCGCCGTATTTCTCGACCGCCTCGCGAGCGCAGCCGCATTTCTGCATTGTTCATCAGCTCCTTTCACTATATACACGTTTGGGGAAATACAAAAAGTCACATAATATTATAGCATTTTTCTGAAAAAATGAAAAGACAGCCGATTTGCACCGACTGCCTTTCAGGGGATATTAAAATTTGGAGAAATCTTAATTAGTGTGCCGACCACCGAAATGATCGGCACTTTGAAAACTCTGATAAGAATTATTACTTATCAAACGCGCTTGTAAACTACGCCGCCCTGGAGGGTCTTGCCCTTTGCAGCTGCCATATCAGAGATGTTTACATTCTGATAGCCGTTCTGAGCGAGCCAAGGAAGAACTTCTTCCATAGCTGCAGCTGTTGTAGCGTAATTCTCGTGGCAAAGAACGATAGCACCCTCGAGTGAACCATTATTTGCAGCGTTCTTGATTGTCTGAACGATCTGATCCTTAGAAGCGTTGTTCCAGTCAGCTGTATCGATGTCGCAGCTGATAAGGGGAACGTCCTTAAGACCAGCTCTTACGTTTGCGCTATCCTCAAGGAAAGGAAGTCTCATGAGGTGAGAAGGCTCTGTGCCGATGATTCCCTTGAGCTTAGCATTACACTGTGACCACTCTGAGTAGCACTGATCTGCTGAGAGCTGTCCGATGTGAGGATGTGTCTGAGTGTGGTTAGCAACTTCCATGCCCTTCTGATACTCATACTTGATCTGCTGCTCTGTCTTGATCCAGCTGCCTACATTGAAGAATGTAGCTGTCATGCCGTTCTGAGCAAGAGCATTGATGATTCTGTAACCAGGATCAGATGTGCTTGTAGCTGATGCACCGTCATCGAATGAGATAGCGCAGAGCTTCTTGCCAGCCTGTACGCCTGTACCCTGACCGGGTGTTACTGTCTGCTGCTTAGCCTCGGGTACCTTACCCTGGCCGCCTGTTGTTACAGAAGACTTTGTGCCTTCCTTAGCAACGAGTACGTTGTCGATGTAGAAATCCATTGTATCACCGGAATCCTGAACTGTCTCAACGTAAAGGATCATTGAGCCTGAGTTAGAAGGAATGGTGAATGAAGTATTCTCGATCTTTGTCCAAACGCCCTTCTTGCATTCTGCCTTAGCGATAGATGTGTATGAAGCACTGTCGCCTTCGCCCTGCTGGAGAGAGATCTGGATTGTAGCTGAGTCCTTAGCTACCTGAAGAGCAGCCAGGCTGATGCTGTAAGTATCGCCAACCTTGAATTCTGATCCAAGGTCGATAGCTGCACCGTTCCACTCCTGTGATCTGCCTGATACTTCAAGAGCCTTACCGGATGAACCGTAGTAAGCGTCAGATGTGGGAGCAGCTGTTGCACTTCTTCCAGCCCAGTTGCCTGCGCCTGAATCGAAGTTATCGTTTATAGAACCATTTCCGCTTGAGCTTGAAGCAGGAGGATTAGTTACTGTTGTTACAACAGAGGGCTGCTGAACAGGAGCCTGTGTAACGATCTGTGTAGTTGTCTTGAGCTTGCTTGAGTAGCTCTCGGGAAGTGTAGAGATAAGTCCGAGGAGCTTCTTCTGGATAGCAAGAGCATCGTTAGTTGTGATACCCTCACCGGCATCGTAAACGTCACCGTTGAGTCTGCCCTGTGAGCTGAGCTTATACTTATCGGGGTTAGCGAGAGCCTGCATGATGAAGATAGCATCTGAAAGATCTACGCCCTTATCCTCGTTAGCGTCGCCCCACTTGGAAACCTTCTTGTCCAGCTCTGCCTTCTCATCGATTGTGATGATGGAAGTTGTTGTTGTAGGCGGAACATAAGGTGCTGTTGTTGTAGTTGTAGTTGTGGGAGGAGTTGTCTGACCGGGATTATCGCCCTTTGAACCGGGTGTGTTATCCAGAACAGAAATTATATCATTGTAGAATGACTTAGGCTGATAGTTGCTGAACGGAAGCGGTGAACCACCGTTTTCATTCTTTCTCCAGCTTCTCTCATCTGTTGTACCCCAGAGGGTTACGCATGAGATGTTCTTGGAGTGGTTAGCAAGTATCTGGAAGATCTCCTTATAGAGCTTACCATTGTTGCCTGTCTTGTTTGTGATATCGAGCTCAGTTACCTGAACGTCGAGACCGAGGCTCTCAAACTTCTTGAGTGCTGTCTCGTACTGGCTTGCAGTAGGATAGTTATCAGCAAGGTGTGACTGCATACCGATACCGTCGATATAGTCGCCCTCTGCCATAACCTTCTTAGCCATGTTGTAAAGATCAGTTGTCTTAGGCTCAATGTACTCATTGAAGTCGTTCAGATAGAGCTTACAATCCTTAGGAGCATACTGTCTTGCATACTTGAATGCGTTGATAACGAACTCAGAATTGTTATCGCCGTAAACTCTTGTCCAGCCTGAGTTGCTTCCGGGTCTCATCGAACCGCCGTCCTGAACGAAGAGCTCGTTACAAACGTCGTAAGAATGGAGCTTAAGGTTAGGATACTGGCTCTTGATAGCACTGAATGTATTCTTGATCATGCTCTCAAGACGCTTGTTCATTCTGTCCTTGGAAACGTCTCTGCCGTTCTCCTGGAACAGTGAGTTAGGAGTCTGGCTGTACCATACGAAGGTATGGCCGCGAACGCCGATGCCGTTCTTCTCAGCGAAGCTAAGAATGCGGCTTGCCTTCGAGAGGCTGATGTTTACGTTATCGCCACTAACACCCGTAACGATCTCGCTGGGCTTCATCTCGTTCTCACAAGTAACTGAGTTGAAGTTCTTGAGAATGAAGCTCTGACCCTGTGATGTACCGATCTCGCTGTCACTTACGGAAGTACCGAGTCTGAAGTGCTTACCAGCGTGATCCTTGAAGCCGTCGCCGCCCTTTGTATATGTGTAGTTGAGGTTCTGGTGACCTGAACCGCCGCTAACAGTTGTTGAACCGGTGGAACCTGTTGAGCCGGTAGAACCTGTAGAGCCTGTGGAACCAGTTGAACCGGTAGAACCTGTTGAACCAACTGTGCCCTGACCTGTAACTACTGTTGACTTTGTTCCTGACTTAGAGCCCTGAGCAACGTCAATATAGAAATCTGTGAGCTCGCCGGAATCCTGGGGAGTCTCAACATAAAGTATCATTGTACCGGAATTTGAGGGGATCTTGAATGAGGTATTCTCAAGCTTTGTCCACTCGCCGCTCTTAACATCTTCTGTAGCGATAGCTGTGTATGAAGCGCTGTCGCCGTCACCCTGCTGGAGTGAAAGCTGCATAGGAACTGTCTTACCGGACTTCTGGAGTACGCCTACGCTGAAGCTGTATGTCTCACCGGGAACGAATGCTGCTGAATCGAGCTCGATAGCTGCGCCGTTCCACTCCTGTGATCTGTTTGTAACTGCGAGAGCCTTTGAACCGCTGTAGCTTACCTCGGAAGTTGCAGCAACCTTAGCGTCGCCTCTTCCTGTCCAGCTGTCTACGCCGCTCTCGAATGTGCTCTGGAAGTAATTTCCGTTAGCATCGGGCTGTACTGTAGGTGTAGTGGGTGTTGTGGTTCCTGTTGAACCGCCGCCGCCACCGCCGTTGCCGAATGTGATGGTGTTCTTGTTAACTGTAGCCCTACCGCTGCTCTCCCAACCTTCTACGTTGAAAGCAACCTCGTACATATTACCCATCTGGAGACCCTTGTTCTCCCAAGCCTCGAAGTGCTTGGAAACACTGATGGTACCCTTTGTTCTTCCGCTGCTGCGGACACTGAAGTACTGTACGAAGGGCTTGTTACCCTCGATAGTATAGGAGTTACGGTTCTCCTTATAGATGTAGTAGTTAGCTCCGTCGAGGCTTACTGTGCCTAAGGGGCTGCCTGCTCCGGGTGATCCGTTAGGAGGACACCAGTTCTTCCAGTCCTCAACGATGTAGTACTCTACGAGAGGATTCTGAGTCCAGCCGTAGATACAGATACGTGAGTTACCTGAAGAACCTGCTGACCAGCTTACGTCGAAGTCACAAGTGATTCCGTTGTATGACTGGAACTTCTTTGTGCTTCCCATATCCTTACCGCGACGAGCCAGGAAGTTTCCGTTAGGTCCTGCGCAGTTCCACTCTGTTGAGAATGTACCCTCGCCGCTGCCGAGTGTCATTGATGAAGGCTGACTTGTATCTGCAGCCCAGATCTCATAGCTGTAGCCGTCGGGGCCTGTGCCCTTGTGCTGTCCTGCACCGTTAAGTCTGTAGGTCTCACCGGCTGCGCTGGTTGTCAGACCTGCAAAAGGTACAGATGAAACGCATACGATGCTGGCTACTAATCCGAGTGCAGCTCTTTTAACACCTCTGAATTTCATGTTTAATCATTCCTCACTTTCATTTCGTGATATATGTTTTCTTCGTGACACTAAGAAAAAGCGCAAAAGCACAAGATCTGCTTCTGTGTCCCTCCTTTTCCTCAGCTTCTGTCTTAATTTTATTACATTTCTGTGAACTATTCAAGTCAAATGTTGCTAACAATTTTTGGGCTTGCTCATTTTTTGCTCTTTTTGTACATTTTAGCTCTCATTTGTTGCGTTTTTTTATACAAATCACGGTGATGCGTTGATTTCCCGTTATTTCAGCAGCACAAAATGATGGGTGAGCTTGCACTTTCGTGCAGTTCCTGACAGCCCGATTTTTGCGGTGAAAGGACGCTTTTACCATTATATTATTATGAACTTGCTAAATGTTCAACTCAAATAAGCGGCAACAGTGATCCCGTTTAAATATTCCTCAAAAACAACTATAGGTATATTTTTTCCGTATTTTTGCACAAAGCCCTGCGAATTATAATGTTACTTTCTACAAATTTTCTCTGAATCCTTTATTTTTCACGCAAAAGTGGTATAATATTATCAGGTATATAACTCCATTCACAAGAGGGGATAATATGGATTCCGAAAGAATTATCAACATCGCTGTCGTAGTCTCGGGACTCGACGAAGAGTATCAGTACAACACAATACGCGGGATCAACAGTTTCGCACTGGAGCACAGCATAAATGTGTCTTATTTTGCTGCCTTCGGCGGAATGGTCGGAAGCAGGACCTTTGACATCGGCGAAGTAAGCATCTACAATTTAATAGACTATTCGCGCTTTGACGGCGTCCTTCTTATGACCAATACCTTCGGTGACAAGGAGATACGCGCCCGCATACTCGAAAGAGTAAGGGACGCCCATATCCCCACTGTCATTTTCGAGAGCCATGAATACCCCGAATTCTATGACATAAGCATCGACAACTTTACCGTCATGAAGAAGCTCGTGAACCATATCATACAGTTTCACGGCGCAAAGGTGATAAACTTCGTTTCCGGTCCTCTCGCGAACCCCGAGGGCAAGGCAAGATATGACGCCTTCAGGAGCGCTATGGAGGATAACGGGCTCACTATCGACGAGGAGCGTATCTATTACGGCGACTTCAAAAGCTATGACGGCAAGCTGGCTGTGGACGATTTTGCCTCTTCGGGAAAGGAACTCCCCGACGCATTCATCTGCGCAAATGACAGTATGGCTCTTACGGTATTGTCCTCCCTTGAAAAGCTGGGCTACAAGGTCCCCGACGACGTTATGGTCACAGGCTTCGACAATACATTCGGCGCAAGGAATTGCAGTCCCGCCATCACCTCGGTGAAGCGTCCTCTGTACAAGGCAGGATACAAGGCTGCGGAGGTGCTGCTCAACGTCATAAACGGCACAGAACAGCCCCATAGCATATCTCTGGAGGCTACTCCCATTTTCAGTGAGAGCTGCGGATGCAGAAACGAGGAACATGACGATCTCATCGCATATAAGAAAGTCACATACAGAAAAACCGAGGTGACCAACAGCAATATACTCATGCTCAACCGCCTGACAGCAGGTCTGGCTGAGACCGAGACCGCTTCCGAGTGCTTCGATGTTATCGAAAGGCTTATCGGTGAGCTTGAGTGTGAAAAATTCCAGCTCTGTCTCAGCGAGGACTGGCAGGACGCCTTCAACTCCGCTCCCATAGACTCCGAGCCCGACGCCTATAAGAGCTATATGTCCGCGCCCATAATCTGGGACAAGGGCGAGCGCAGAAGTGTAGGCTATTATCCCAGCAGCAATATGTTCCCCGAGGGCTTCGAGGAGAGAAGCTGCGTGAACTACTTCCTCCCCCTCCATTTCGGTGACCGCTGTCTGGGCTACTACATAATCACAAACGGAGATTTTCCCATATACAGTCTGCTATGTCACACCCTGACCATGACACTGAGCAACTCTATCGAGAATATCCGCAAGCTCTTCCACCTCAACAAGGCTATGGACGAGCTCAACCGCCTGTATGTCATCGACCCCCTCTGCAATATCTACAACCGCAACGGCTTCATCAATATCGCCGATGATATGTTCAAGGAGTGCGTGGCTAACAAGCAGGAAATGCTGCTCAGCTTCATAGATATGGACGGTCTGAAGTTCATCAACGACAATTACGGACACAATGAGGGCGATTTCGCTATACAGCGCCTTGCCAACATCATCAGCAACTGCTGCGGAAGGGGCAGTATCTGCGCAAGATTCGGCGGCGACGAGTTCGTTATCTTCAGCACCAACGCTTCACAGGGAGCTGTAGAGGCACTGGAGCACAGGTTCAACACCGAGCTTGAAAATATCAACAAGCTGGTGAAAAAGCCCTACGTTATTTCCGCAAGTATCGGAAGTATCATAACTACCGCCGGCGACAGCGATACGCTTTACAGCATCATCAAAATGGCTGACGAGAAGATGTATGAGATAAAGAAGCAGAAAAAGCGGGCAAGAAAGTCCGAAAAGGTCTGAATAAACAATAAAGCCATAGTATTTCCGATAAGAAAGTACTATGGCTATTTTTATTGACAATGCCGATTTGAGTAAGTAGTAAGTAGAAAGTAGTGAGTAGAAGCCGCTACACTGAATAATACTACTCTCTACTTGCTACTCTCTACTCACTCAGAATTTAACGGCAAAGCCGTTAAATTCTGAGAGTTATCAGCTCTTACGGAAGCCTACACACTGGACAGCGGCAACAGAATTGCCCAGCTCGTCCCTTATGTCAACATTGTAACAGCATATGGTCCTGCCGTCCTTGATGAGCTTTGCCTCGGCGATTATGCGCTCCGTCTTTGGTACTCCTATGAACGAGGCGTCGCAGTTGAGCCCCACTACTCCTGCCTGCTGCCAGTTAGAGGCGACTGCAAAGGCAAAATCCGCAAGGGTGAAGTAAACTCCGCCCATGATACCGCCAACGGCGTTCCTGTGGTGCTCGTTGAGGACAAGGCTGCACTTTGAATAATGGTCACCTAACTCGTCTATAACTGCTCCCATTTCCGTGGCGAAACGGTCTCCGCGGAAGGTCTCCCGTACTCTTTCAAGTGTTTCGTTATCGTTCATTTTTATTACCTCCTGTTTTCGTACTCCTCGCGCAGTATGGAGAAGTAGTGCCTGCCCACATATTCACCGTCCATGTAAAAATAGTCCCTGAGAGTGCCCTCGAATGTGAGCCCGCACTTCTCTATGACCTTTCTGGAAGGAGCGTTTATGGTCTTGCAGCATATCTGCACCTTGTGCAGGTTCATTCTGTCAAAACCGAAGGCTATTACAGCCTTTGCTGCTTCGGTGGCATAGCCCCTTCGCTGGAACTGCGAGCCTATGCAGTACTCTATCTCAGCGAAGTGGTTCTTGCTGTCAACGAGGAAATAGGCTATCTGTCCGATGCACTCGCCGCACTCTTTTTCGATGACCGCCCAGCGGTAATAGTCCTCACGGGCATAGCCGCCGATGTACTTGTCCAGAAGCCCCTTTACCGCCTCCTTGGTGGAGTAAACGGGCTCTGAATACAAGGACTGCACCTTTTCGTCAGCGACCCAGTACTTCAGCATAGCCTCGTCGTCAGAATATTCAAACCGCCTGAGGATAAGTCTCTCGGTTTCTATTGTCTGTGTACCGATATGTGTAAGCATATTTATCTCCCCTTTATCAGGTGTATCGTTGAAGTTGAAAGATATGGTGTCGCCTTCGGCGATGTTATTTAAATAATGCGAGCGAATACATTAACTCTCAGCTCTCACTACCGACGCTCAACTGTCGGATCTGCCGCGTATCTTATCATTGAGTTTGTTCAGTTCGTCTGTGTTTTCAAGAACATATTGTTTATTGTTCTCTCTGTCCATAACGTATGTACTCAGATCGGTGCCGAAGCCGGTCTTTGTTCCGTCATCCATGATAAAGCTATAGTCCTCGATACCGTCATTTACCAGGAACATATCCTCTTTATCTGTGATTACCTTCTTTATCCTGACTGCTCTGAATGCTTCGATATACTCGTTTATCATCTCTGCGTCAGTAGTTGAAAACTGCTCATAGCCGCCCTCTCCGCCAACACCGAACTTTATCTCGACAGGAGTAAGCTCGCCTTCCATCACGCTGCTGAATGTTTCGTCCGATACTGCTTCTTCGATCTCGTATTTGTGTTTTGTGATACTTTCGTCCTTTTTATCATTACAGCCTGCAAGAAGAAGTGTGCAGCCAATTATGGGAACGAATAATAACTGAAACCTTTTTTTCATCTTTTTTCTCCTTACTTAAATGATCTGTTTTCACCCGCGATGTAAAAAGCTTCCCCCTCTTTCTTCAAGAGGGGGATCACGTCTTATACTAAAAATGACATATCATAAAGTCCCGCAGGCTGATCCTTGAGGAATACCGCTGCATTTACAGCTCCCGCCGCGAAAACAGCCTTTGAAGCTGCCGAGTGGGAAAGGGTTATGACCTCATCATGGCCTGCAAAGATAACGTCGTGCTCACCTACGATAGTGCCGCCGCGAATCGAGTGCATTCCTATCTCGGACTTCTCACGCTTCTGACGGCGTGAGTGGCGGTCGTAAACGTAATGCTTTGAATTGTCAAGTGTCTCATTTATTGCGTCTGCCAGCATTATTGCGGTTCCGCTGGGAGCATCTATCTTCTGGTTGTGGTGCTTCTCAACTATCTCGATGTCAAAGCTGTCCCCCAGTACCTCAGCTGCCTTCTTTGCCAGCTGTACCAGCAGGTTTATGCCCAGTGACATATTGAATGTAAAGAATACGGGTATCTGCTGTGCAGCTGCCTTTATCTTCGCTGTCTGCTCCTCGGAGTAGCCTGTAGCGCCGATAACTATGGGAGTTCCCGTAGACTGACAGTAGTCAAGAAGTCCGTCCAGTGAAGCAGGATTTGAGAAATCAATGATAACATCGGGCTTGACGGGGAGCTGTGCGGGAGTTTCCACAATGGGGAAATCCGCATACTGCTTGGTATAGAGGTCGATGCCTGCAACTACTGTGCAGTCCTCTCTCTCGTCGGCACAATTGAAGATATTGTGTCCCATTCTGCCGTTAGCGCCGCAGATAGCTATATTAGTCATGTTTTACACTTCCTTTTCGGTGGGTGATTACTTGATGAGTCCGTGCTTTGCAAGGGTAGCTCTCAGCTTAGCCTTATGCTCGTCTGTCATCTCGCACAGGGGCAGACGACATGGACCTGCGTTCCAGCCCAGCATATTCATTGCTTCCTTTACGGGAATGGGGTTGACCTCTAAGAACAGGTCATTGCAGATGTCCAGGTTCTCGATCTGGAGCTTCATAGCCTCTGCGAAATTGTTATCGAGGCAGAGCTGAACCATATCGTGCATCTCCTTGGGAATAACGTGTGAAGCTACTGAGATAACGCCCTTTCCGCCCAGTGACATAACGGGGACTACCATATCGTCGTTTCCGCTGTATACGTCTATATCGTCGCCGCACTCAGCAATTACCTTTGCAACATAGCTTATGCTGCCGCTTGCTTCCTTGATAGCAGCGATGTTTCTGTGCTTTGAGAGCTCCTTTACTGTAGCCACGTCAAAGCCGCAGCCTGTTCTGCTGGGAACATTGTAAAGGATAATGGGGATATTCACGGCATCGGCGATAGCTGTGAAGTGAGCAACGAGACCTCTCTGTGTAGCCTTATTATAATAAGGTGTAACGTGGAGGAGAGCATCTGCGCCTGCTGCCTCAGCCTCCTTTGAGAGCTCTACGGCATAGCGTGTATCGTTGCTGCCCGCACCTGCGATAACAGGAACTCTGCCTGCAACGTGCTTTACTGCGAACTTGATGCAGTCGCGGTGCTCGTCGTCTGTCATAGTTGCGGACTCACCTGTGGTGCCGCAGATAACTACGGCGTCGGTGCCTCTTTCGATCTGGTCGTCGATAATGCGTCCCAGCTCGTCATAGTTTATAGAACCGTCGGCGTTCATGGGCGTGATGATAGCCACAGCAGCGCCGGTGAAAATAGTGTTCTTCATTACACTCAACCTTTCGTTCAATTCATAATTCATAATGCATAATGCATAATTAAATTACGAATCTATAGTTTTACATATTGATGTAAGAATTTTTATCAATTCCTGACATTCCGGATAAATACTTCGGAAATGCTTTTCTTCAATATAATCACTTTCATTAAGAAGCTCTAACCAATACTCAGTTTCACTCGCTTCTTTTAATGCAATACTCATTTTAGCATAAAAATCAGCTTTACTCTGTCCGCGTATCGCTTCTTTTACATTTGCGCCAATACTCGTACCGCATCTGAGTATCTGTTTTGACAGTATATACTCTTTCTTTTCAGAAGTCAGATATTTATACATTTTTATTATTCTGAGAGCAAAAGCTTTACTTTTACTAACAATAACATTTTCGCCAGCCATATAATTATGCATTATGAATTATGCATTATGCATTAATCCGGGGGCTCTACGCATCAGTCAAAGTATCCTTTTGCAGCAAGGAGTTCAGCAAGGAGGACACCGCCGCCTGCTGCACCTCTCAGTGTATTGTGTGAGAGGCATACGAACTTGTAATCATACTGTGTATCCTCTCTGAGACGTCCTGTTGATACAGCCATACCGCCCTCAAGGTTTCTGTCAAGCTTTGCCTGGGGACGATCGTCCTCCTCGAAGTAGTGTATGAACTGCTTGGGAGCGCTGGGGAGCTCAAGCTCCTGAGGAACGCCCTTGAAGTCCTTCCAGAGCTGGAGGATCTCCTCCTTGGAGGGCTTGTTCTCAAAGCTTACGAATACAGCGGCTGTGTGTCCGTCAGATACGGGAACGCGAAGACACTGTGTTGTGATGTTGGGAGCTGTTGCCTTTACGATCTCATTACCCTTGATCTCGCCCCATACCTTCAGAGGCTCCTGCTCGGACTTCTCCTCCTCGCCGCCGATGTAGGGAATGAGGTTATCCACCATCTCGGGCCATGTCTCGAAGTTCTTGCCTGCGCCTGAGATAGCCTGATAAGTACAAGCCAGAACGTTCTTGAGACCGAACTTTCTCAGGGGGTGGAGTGCGGGAACATAGCTCTGGATAGAGCAGTTGGACTTGACTGCGATGAAGCCTCTCTTTGTACCGAGACGCTCTCTCTGAGCCTTGATGATCTCGATGTGGTCGGGATTTATCTCCGGAACTACCATGGGAACGTCGGGAGTAAATCTGTGTGCGGAGTTATTGGAAACGATGGGGCATTCTGCCTTGGCATAAGCCTCCTCCAGAGCCTTTATCTCGTCCTTCTTCATATCAACTGCGCAGAAGCAGAAATCCACCATGCCTGCGATCTTCTCGATGTCGGATGTAGCGTCCATGAGGACCATATCCTTCATTGCTGCGGGCATGGGCACTGCCATCTTCCAGCGGCTGCCTGCTGCCTGCTCATAAGTCTGACCTGCGCTTCTGGGTGAAGCTGCAAGCACCTTCACATTGAACCAGGGGTGGTTCTCCAGCAGTGTTGCGAAACGCTGTCCTACCATACCCGTTGCGCCTATAATACCTACGTTGTACTGTTTCATATTGACCTCTCCTTGATAAAAATTTACAAAAAATAATAAAAACCGGTTGCAAACCGGCTCATCATGCGTTATAATAGAAATGTTGACATATTAAATGAACATATGCCGATAGCTCTCCATCACACACGATGACAGCTGCATACCTGTTTGACATACAGCCAGAGCTGAATTTACCAAAGACAGCTCTTCGGCGGCATTGCCTTTCGCTGTCCACCATCGGACGGGTCGTCCCGTGAACAGGTACTTTTCGCAGCCGCGCCTCTACCTTGTTTACATAATAGCACTTTAAAGATACGTTGTCAACAGTTTTTCGTGATTTTACAAAAAATTATTTTTCACAGAAAGAGGTGTCATATGAGCATTTTTACCCATATTGAAGCTTCACTTTCGGGTCTGAGGGACGAAAAATACGCTTTATCCCAGAAAAAGATCATTCCCGAGCCGGAAGCAAGCCGCTTTCTGGGAGTCCGCACCCCCGACCTGCGCAGGCTGGCTAAGGAGCTGCGTAAACGTGAGGATACAGGCGATTTTCTGTCGGCTCTGCCCCATAGCAGCTTCGAGGAGAACCAGCTCCACGCCTTCATGATCGCCGATGAAAAGGACTTTTCAAAATGCCTGGCGCAGACCGAGGCTTTCCTGCCGTACATCGACAACTGGGCGACCTGTGACCAGTTCTCACCCAAGGTGTTCGCAAAGCACCGTGATGAGCTGCTGCCCTGCATACGCCGCTGGATAGCTTCCGACCGCACATATACGGTCAGATTCGGCATCTGTATGCTCATGAAGCACTTCCTTGGGGACAGCTTCAAAAAGGAATACGCTGATATGGCAGCAGAGCTGCGCTCCGGAGAATACTACATAAATATGGTGAGAGCCTGGTACTTCGCCACTGCCCTCGCCTCCAACTATACCGATGTACTTCCCTATATCGAGGAAAAGCGCCTTGATGTATGGACTCACAATAAAACGATACAGAAGGCTGTGGAGAGCTTCCGCATAACCGGGGAGCAGAAGCAGTACCTCCGTACTCTGAGAATAAAAGGAGAATGAAATTGGAACTTCTCAAATCCGACTTCTATTATGAGCTTCCCGAGGAGCTCATCGCACAGACTCCCATTGAGCCGCGAAACGCCTCACGCATGATGTGCGTTGACCGCGCTACGGGAGCCATTACCCACGACCACTTCTATAATCTATGCGACCACCTGAAGGAAGGTGACCTGCTGGTCATGAACGACTCCCGTGTTATCCCCGCAAGGCTCTACGGCGAGAAGATAACCAACGGGACCTTCATCGAATTCCTGCTTCTGGAGCAGAAGGGGGACAAGCTCTGGGAGATAATCTGCCGTCCCGGCAAGAAAGCCAAGGTGGGAACGGAGTTCTCATTCGGCGGCGGAAGACTCACCGCAAAGGTAGTTGAGGTAAAGGACGACGGCAACCGTATCGTGCAGTTCCGGTGCGATGGCAACTTCTTCACCGCCCTTGAGGACGTGGGACAGATGCCCCTTCCTCCTTATATAAAGGAGAAGCTGGAGAACCGCGAGCGCTATCAGACGGTCTACTCAAAGGAGCTGGGCTCCGCTGCGGCTCCCACGGCAGGTCTGCACTTCACTCCCGAAATGCTGGACGATCTGCGGTCAAGGGGTATAAAGACCGCCTTCGTCACCCTTCATGTGGGACTGGGTACCTTCCGTCCCGTAAAGGAGGACAACGTCCTCGATCACAAAATGCACAGCGAACATTACTTCCTGCCGCAGGAGACTGCCGATCTCATCAACGAGACCAAGCGCAGCGGCGGCAGAGTCATCGCAGTGGGCACCACCACCTGCCGCACACTGGAAAGTGTGGCGACCTTCTATAAGGATATTTCCGAGCATGAGGGGTACACGGATATATTCATCTATCCTTCCTATGAATTCAAGTGCATAGACGGACTTATCACAAACTTTCATCTTCCCGAAAGCACACTGATAATGCTTGTCTCTGCCTTCATGGGATACGATAATACCATGAATGCCTACAGGACCGCAGTCAGGGAGCGCTACCGCTTCTTCAGCTTCGGCGACAGTATGTGCATTCTCTGAGCAAGCATCATATAGGAACGAGGGGAACAAATGAATACTGATATTTCCGATTTTTTCGTCAGCTACGCAGAGACAGAGGATTTTCCGCTGGTAATGTGCGATCTTGACTACAGGATCGTATATGTGAACCCTGCCGCAGCCAGCGAATATGACAGCTACGGCGGCAGCTGCCTTGTGGGGAGATCTCTCATCGCCTTTATGGATGAGGAGGCTAAGAGCAAGGTGGATATGGTCATAGAGTGGTTCAAGGAGGACAGAGAGCATAACTGCCTTCTTGCAGTTCAGGACAACCGCTCCGATAAGGACATATATATGTGCGCACTGAGAGACAAAAACGGAGAGCTTATAGGCTTTTGCAGCAAACACAGATCCCGCATATTGGACACCGCAGAGCCCTATACAACTATTGACTGACTAAGGAGAAAAACAATGACAGAATTTGATCTTACTGACTTTTTTAAGGGGATCGTCGATTCGGAGGAGGGACCGATCGTCATCTGCAACATTGATTACAGGATAATCTACCTCAACCCTGCCGCTATGGATTACTACAAATCGGGACATGAAATGCAGGGCAAGCTACTTGAGACCTTCATGAACGAAGAACTCATGAGCATGGTGTGTATGTCCGTGGAATGGTTCAAGGAGAGCAAGAACAACAACCGCGTCTTTGCTTTCCATGACAACAAAAAGAACCTGGATATGTATATACTCGCCATAAGGAACAGCAGCGGAGACCTCATCGGCTTCTACGGCCGTGAGGAGAGCAGGACTCCCGACCAGAGCCGTCCCTTCGACCTTGACTGACAAGGGAGCGCCGGTGAAGGCGCCGAAAGACAGACGGGCAATAAAAATATAAAGGAGAAGCTATGTTCAAACTTCTTAAAACCGATAACAAGGCGCGCCGCGGTACCTTTGAGACCGTTCACGGCACCTTCCAGACCCCCTGCTTCATGAATGTGGGCACTGCCGCCGCCATAAAGGGCGGTATCTCATCAGTTGACCTGAAGGGGCTCAAGACCCAGGTGGAGCTGTGCAATACCTACCACCTGCACCTCCGTCCGGGAGACCATGTGGTGAAGCAGATGGGCGGACTCCACAAGTTCATGAACTGGGATAAGCCCATACTCACAGACAGCGGCGGATTTCAGGTGTTCTCGCTGGCTCAGCTGAGAAAGATAAAGGAGGAGGGCGTATATTTCGCCTCCCACATCGACGGTCACCGCATCTTCATGGGTCCCGAGGAGAGTATGCAGATACAGTCAAATCTGGGCTCTACCATTGCCATGGCGTTTGACGAATGTATCGAAAATCCCTCGCCCTACAAATACGTGGCTGCTTCTATCGAGCGCACCACACGCTGGCTCATACGCTGCAAGGAGGAGATGACAAGGCTCAACAGCCTTCCCGAAACCATAAACAAACAGCAGCTCCTTTTCGGCATAAATCAGGGCTCTACCTTCGATGACCTCCGCATAAAGCACATGGAGGACATCGCAAAGCTGGACCTTGACGGCTATGCTATCGGCGGTCTCGCAGTTGGCGAGGCTACAGAGGAGATGTACCGCATAATCGACGTTGTTGAGCCCTATATGCCGGTGGAGAAGCCCCGCTACCTCATGGGCGTGGGAACTCCCTCAAATATTATCGAAGCCGTGGCAAGAGGCGTGGATATGTTCGACTGCGTAATGCCCAGCCGAAACGCCCGTCACGCTACCGTGTTCACCTGGAGCGGCATCATGCACCTGAACAACAAGTGCTATGAGACCGACCCCCGCCCCGTGGACGAGCAGTGCGACTGCCCCACCTGCAAAAACTTCACCAGAGCCTATATCCGCCACCTTTTCAAGGCGAATGAGCAGCTGGCAGGCAGGCTTGCGGTGCAGCACAACCTCTATTTCTACAATACCCTTACAGAAAAAATAAGAGAAGCCATCGACGAGGACCGCTTTGAGCAGTTCCGCGGCAAATATTCGCAGCTTCTTGCGACAAGAATATGATTTTACGGAGTTTTTATGAGTACTTTTCTGTTTGTTCTAATGTTTGCGGCATCGGTTTCTGTGACCGCAGTTTCACTTCATGAGATAAAAAGCGACCTTGCCGGAAAGGAGCACAGCGACAAAAAGCTGAAAAATATCCGCGCCCTTTCAAGGGGAGCCGCTGTTCTTCTGGCATTCATCGCCGCCGCTGAAGCCCTGGGAATAATACGTCCCCGGGTGTATCAGGGAGCATTCATGCTCCTGGGCGCTGCGGCAGGGCTCTCCATGCTGGTCTGTACCGTCAACAAGAAGCGCAGATACCATTCTGCCGCCGCTCTTGTAAAGGCTCTGCTCATTGCGGCAGTTCTTGAGGTCACTGTATTCAATATCCCCACATACCGCCTCTTTTTCGGAAGCTACGGTCAGATGGACTTCTCCCCTGCGGAGTGTGCCCGGAACAGCGACGTCCGCCTGGACGATGACGGCACCACCATCACCGTAAGGGGCGACCGCTCCGCTATATTCTCCTTTGAGGGCATAGACGAGGAAGTGGCTGATGTTTACGTGGATATCGGCTTCGACAACGATGCCAAGGCTGCGGACGTCATCATTGACGCCATGGACGAGACAACGCCCCATGACTACAGATATGCCGTGGCGGAAAATACTCTCGTAAAGAACAGGGAGCACACCCATTTCACTCAGCTCCACCTTTCGGGCAGCCTCAGCGATCTCAGGCTCACCCTTACTCCCCAGGACGGCAAAACCGTTTACATCTACGGTATCAGCTTCAACAGGCAGATAGCCATGGACATCTCATGGATAAGAGTAGTCCTCCTGGTATTCGGCATGACCTTCTGGCACCTTATGCTCCACAGCAAGGCAATGCAGCAGGGCTATTCCAAGAAGAAGAATATGTGCCGCACGGCTGCTATCATCATCACCGACCTCGCCTGTCTGGCAGCTATACTCGTTACCTTCACCAAGCTGGACAACTACTCCATCACCGATATAATGAAGTGCCGTGAGGGCAATCAGATGACACAGGAGCTGGTGGACGCCTTTGAAAACGGCAGCACAAGCCTCCTTGATGTGCCCAATGACAAGCTCAATAACGCTCCCAACCCCTATGTCACCGATACTCTCAACAGGGACGAGATAGAATACAGCTGGGACCACGTTTACTTTGACGGTCACTACTACAGCTACTACGGTATCGCGCCCGTTGTGCTGGTATTCCTCCCCTATCACCTGCTGACAGGCTATTACTTCCCCGACTCAATGGCGGTAATGCTCTTCGCACTCATAGGAATACTGGGTCTCACCAAGCTCTATATGGAGTTCATAAAGAAGTTCTTCCCCAAGGCTCCCGCAGGCTTCGTGATCTCGGGACTTATCATCATACAGGTCATAAGCGGTATCTGGTTCAGTATCGGAAGGCCCATGTTCTATGAGATAGCGCTCTCCGCAGGCTTTGCGGTGCTGACCTGGGCGGTGTACTTCTTCCTCTCCGCAAACATAATCGGCGACAAGAAGATCTCTCTCCCCAGAACTGCCATCGCTTCCACCCTTTTCGCAGTTGCCGTGCTCAGCAGACCTACTCTGGTTCTGTACTGCATAGCTGCGGCGGTCTTCCTGCTCATGGCTCTTCCCAGAGCAGCTTCGGAAAGCACAAAGAAGGGCGGCAGCAAGGTGCTCAACGCCGCAGGTATAAGATACCTGCTCTGCGCTCTGCTTCCCATGGTCTGCATAGGACTTGTCCAGATGTGGTACAACTACGACCGCTTCGGAAATCCCTTTGAGTTCGGAATACAGTACTCACTCACCATCAACGACTTCACAAAGACACAGTTCCATCCCCGTCTGTCACTGGTGGCGATATACAACTACTTCTTCAATCCGCCCATATTCATTCCCGGCTATCCCGGCGTAAGGACGGAATTCCAGTACCTCAACAGCGGCGGCTACTTCTACGCCGATGTGATCTGCACATACAATACCTCGGGAATATTCTTCCTGGCACTGCCCATGTTCGCTTACCTCCTCTCGGGCAGGGCTCTCAGACAGATAAAGGGCAGAAAGAACAAGCTCAGGACCGCTGTCTATGTGGGAGTTCCCTGTGTGCTCATACCCTTTGTGATAGTGGCTTCCGTCTGGGAAAGCGGCTATGCGGCAAGATATATGACCGATATAGCCTGGCAGTCCCTTCTCGGCGCACTTGCCATATTCTTCTTCCTCTACAGCAGGCTTACCGACCCCACAAAGAAAAAGCTGGCACAGGGCTTTATGTGGTTCGCAGTCATGTGGGCTCTCGTTGTGGCAGGAACTCAGGAATTCAACGCTATGTTCAGATACGACGAGTTCGGAAGGGAGTTCCCCGAGTGGGCTTCCGAGATACAGCGTCTCTTCGCCTTCTGGACATGATGACCTTACGCCTCAGCCTCTGGTCTGTGCAGGGGCTGACGGTCCATTAAAAATATGTATTATATCTATATCTTAAAATGCGAGGGAGACCTGCTTTACACGGGCATCACCACCGATGTCAGCCGACGTATGGACGAGCATTTCGGCAGGACCGAAAAATGTGCCCGTTTCACCCGTTCACACAAAGCAGTCGCCCTCGAAGCTTTATGGAGCTGCGAAAACCGCAGCACAGCCTCAAAGCTGGAATACAGGATAAAACAGCTGTCAAAGCCTCAGAAGCTGGCGCTCATCGCGGACAACAGCATTTTTCCGAAGCTTTTCGGCAGCGATATGGCGGAGCTCTACCGCCGTGAGTCTATCTGATAAGGAGTCACTATGTACGAAAACAAAACGGAAGACCTTCCCGTAAAAGCCGTCCTCGCCTGCGTGGACACGGGAGAATTCGACGCGGAGGTCTCTATAAACGAGCTGGCGGAGCTGGCTGATACGGCAAACGCCGAAGTGGTGGGAACTATCATACAAAAGCGTCCCGCCTATGACCCTGCCACCTGCATGGGCGCAGGCAGGCTTGAGGAGCTGAAGGAGCAGCTGGAAGCCCTTGAGGCTGAGCTGGTCATCTTCGACCACGAGCTGACAGGCGTTCAGGTGCGAAATATCGAGCAGATACTGGACGTCCGCGTCATCGACAGGACCACACTGATACTTGACATCTTCGCTCAGCGCGCAAGGACAAAGGAGGGCAAGCTACAGGTCGAGCTGGCTCAGCAGAAATACCGTCTCCCCCGCCTTACGGGCATGGGCACGGCTCTGTCACGACTGGGCGGCGGTATCGGCACAAGAGGTCCCGGCGAGACCAAGCTGGAGACCGATAAGAGACATATCCGCAAGCGTATAAGCTACCTCGAAGCGGAGCTGGAGGAGCTGAAAAAGCACAGAAGCTTCTCACGCTCACGCCGCAAAAAGGACGGCGTCCTCTGCGCGGCTATCGTGGGCTACACAAACGTGGGCAAGTCCACACTCCTCAACGCCCTCACTGACGCAGGTGTACTTGCGGAAAACAAGCTCTTTGCCACGCTGGATATAACCTCCCGCGCCATCGAGCTCCCCGACGGAAGGTGCGTCATGCTGGTGGACACAGTCGGTCTTATAAGGCGGCTCCCCCACAATCTGGTAGAGGCGTTCAAGTCCACACTGGAGGAGGCTGCGGCGGCAGATCTTATCCTCAACGTGCAGGACCTCTCCTCCCCCGAGATAAAGGAGCAGGCGGAGGTCACAGACAAGCTGCTGACGGAGCTGGGCTGTGAGGGTATCCCCCGTATCTATGTCATGAACAAGGCGGACGCCGCGCCCTTTACGGATACGGTCTTCGAGGACGACAACACTGTTATGATAAGCGCAAAGGAGCGCACAGGCTTCGACAGGCTGCTGGAATGTATAGTCAAAAACCTGCCCGAGACTGCCAGACGCATGAAGCTCCTCGTTCCATACGACAAGGGAGCATTCATCGGCAGGATACGTCAGGAGGGCAAGATATTCTCCGAGGAGTACGCCGAGAACGGCACTCTGCTGGACGCCCTTGTGGACATCAAGCTGGTCAAAGAGGCAGAGAATTACTCCGTCTGAGCCGGTTTCAGCGAAAATGCGTTGACATCGGCTTTTAAAAGCGATATAATCTAAGTAAGCATACAAATCATAATTTATCGTAATACCTTGCGGCAACTATGAATGGGATTCCAAAGGGACTGTGTTCCTTTGGCAGAGTCCAGAGGCAGCGCCTCTGGCGGGGGTCAAGGGGCAGAGCCCCTTATTACGTCAGGCGCCTCGCAAGGGGTGAATCCAAAAACAGTCCGGTGGACTGTTTTTGGAGAGGGGACGCCTTGTAAGAGAAGGCGTCCCCTGGTTGAGCGGATGATAGTCGCCACTATAATACGAATTTTGTGGGACGTCGAGTGACTCCCTACGGTGTAGGGAGATGTCAGCAAAGCTGACAGAGGGTACGTGCAGCTGTTAGCTGCGCCGTCCCCTACATAATGCTAAATTTTGATTTACAAGAAAGGATAACCAATGAACAGTAAGATAAATGAATTATACGGATTCAATGAAAAGCTCTCGGAGCTTGCCGCTCAGGCTGAGAAAAACTGCGCGGAAGCCTTCGCAAAAATAGACGCAAACGCCGAATACTGCGGCGCTAAGGTTCTCAAAGCCTTCTCCGACAACAAGGTCAGCGAGCCCTGCTTCTACGGCTCAACAGGCTACGGCTACGGAGATATGGGACGTGAGGTCATCGACAAGGTCTTCGCTCAGGCTCTCGGCGCTGAGGACGCTCTGGTGCGTTTCAACTTCGTTTCGGGCACCCACGCCCTGTCTGTCGCCCTTTTCGGAGTCCTCAGAACAGGCGACAAGATAGTTTCTATCACAGGCAAACCCTATGACACCCTTGAGGAGGTCATAGGCATAAGCGGCGAAAAAGGAAACGGCTCACTTATGGACTACGGCGTGGAATACGGTCAGGTAGACCTCAACCCGGACGGCACCCCCGACCTCGATGGCATCACCGAAGCTGTAAAGGGCGCAAAGGTGGCTTATATCCAGCGCTCCAGAGGCTATTCCCTCCGCGGAGCCTTCACCATCGCCGATATTGAGAAGATGATAAAGGCTGCCAAAAAGGGCAACCCTGACGTTATTATCATGGTGGACAACTGCTACGGCGAGTTCGTTGAGGACAGAGAACCTACTGCTGTAGGCGCCGACGTCATCATCGGCTCACTCATCAAGAACGCAGGCGGCGGCATCGCCCGAACAGGAGGATATATCGCAGGCAGAGTCGACCTGGTGGAGCTTTGTTCCTATCGTCTCACCTGCGTGGGCATGGGCAAGGAAGTAGGCTGCACTCTCGGTATGAACCGCGAGATGCTCCTGGGCATATTCTTCGCTCCCGACGTAGTTGCCAACGCCATCAGGACCTGCACCTTTGCCAGCGAGCTGTTCACACTCCTGGGCTTTGAGTGTTCTCCGCGCAAGGACGAGCCCAGAGGCGACATCATCACCGCCGTAAAGCTGGGCGACGAGGAGCACCTCTGCGCTTTCTGCCGCGGCATTCAGAAGGGTGCTCCCGTGGACTCCTTCGTAACTCCCGAGCCCTGGGATATGCCGGGCTATTCAAGCCAGGTCATCATGGCTGCAGGTGCCTTCACCAACGGTGCATCTATTGAGCTCTCCGCAGACGCTCCACTCCGCGAACCCTATGCTGTATGGATGCAGGGCGGCATTACCTACACCAGCGGCAAACTGGGCGTGATGCTGGCGGCACAGGAAATGCTCTCGGAAGGACTCATAAATATATAAAAACATAAAAATTACAATGAGGAGGTAATCACTATGCCATTCATCAACGTCAAGACCAATGTTTCTGTTTCAAACGAGCAGAAAACAAGTATCAAATCCGCTCTGGGCAGAGCTATCACCGCTATCCCCGGAAAGTCCGAGGGCTGGCTCATGGTGGGCATCGAGCCCGAGTACGACCTGTGGTTCAAGGGAGAAGATACTCCCGCCGCTATGGTGGAGGTTTCCATCTTCGGAAGCGCTTCTTCAAACGCGCTGACCACTCTCACAAGCCACATAACAGGCATTATTACCGACAACATAGGCGTTCCGTCCGACCGTATCTACATCAAGTACACGGGTACCAACGACTGGGGCTGGAACGGCTCGAATTTCTGAGGTGACGATCATGAAACTGAGTAAATTTTTCGGAGCCCTCACTGCGGCAGCTCTTTGCGTCTCCGCAAGTGCTCCCGTAATGACAGGCATCAGCGACACCGTCATGACTGCTTCTGCGGAGGAATGGTGCTTTGCAGGAACTACCTGTGACCCCCTCCATGACCCTTCACGGAACGTTCAGGCTGAGGGAGTGGGAAATCCCCTGAACTTCGGCGAAAGGAACACTCCCGCAGACGCATCGGCTGAGGAGATACGCGCTATCAACCACAAAATGACCGTTCAGGAGGTAAAGTACGCTCTCTACAAGGAGATAGACGAGCACTGGGACCTTATCTCAACCCGTCTCGGACAGCCCGAGCGTGAGAAGATGTATGCGCTTTTCCTGGGTCTCGGCTCAAGAGAGTCCACGTTGGGTGAGGGCAAGATAGGCTCAGACCACGAGACTGCATACGAGGACGGCTGGGGCGTAAACTCCGCCCATGCCTACGGCACATTGCAGACCGCAGTTACCGCCTTTGCAGACTGCGACCCCAAGTTCATGCCCGAGGACAACGTCCCCGAGATGTTCCAGTATTCCTTTACCCCGCAGAACTTCTATGACTGTATCATCTCCAACCACATGGGTATCAGAAAGATACTCCACTTTGCGGAGATATGTATGAACGAGCAGGGTATGACCGACTATCAGGTCGTAAGGAACAGCCTCAAGGGCTTCAACACAGGCTGGTGCAATATGGCTGAGGATGACGGCGCCTATGCCACATACGCCGACGAGATCTGCGCAATGGCTCAGTTCTATTACAATGAGGGACACCTCTATGATAACGTTTTCACCTGGACTTCCGCAAACGGCGAGGCTATCAACAAGTACCGCACTCCCGACCGCTGGAAGTGGTGGGGCGATACCAAGCCCAGCATGGCTCCCATAACAGAGAGACCTGTCATCACAGGGACAACAACCACCACTACCACAACTACCACCGCTCCCGAGGTAACAACTACCACGACCTCCGTAAATGAGCCCCCCACACCTATCACAACCACTGTCCCCGGACAGACTCCCATCATCATCTGTGACAAGCTGGATCTGAAGATAGGCGAATCTACCGACATTTCAGTGAAGAACTGCTCAAGCTTCTCAATTGAGGTGGCTAAAAACCCTGACTACGATCTGGAGCTTGATACCGGAGCTTTTGAGACTGTAAAGAACGCCGACGGCTCAGTTACCGTAACGGCAAATCATGAAGGTGCCATCGTATTCGACATAAATGCCGGCGGTATCTATAAGAAGGCGATAATCACAGCGACTCCCGAAGACGCAGAAAACTATGATATTATCAGAAACGTCCGAGTTGAACAAGCCGACGGTAAGTATTACAAGCTGGAAGGACAGGCTATGTATGATTCTACAGCAGATACCTTTTTCTTGTTAAATACAGAAGGTCTTTACTCCAGAACTGATCTCTCTAAAGCTTTTGCAGACGGTTCGACTGTCTCAGGTCTCATAAAGCATAGCAATAGTTCCGTCTACAATACCATAATATGGGCTGCGCTTACGTCCTCCGAGGGCGAGCTCTGTGAGCTGAAGCTGGGCGATACCAACTGTGACGGCAATATCGAGCTGGCAGACGCCATTCTCATCATGCAGAGCCTTGCAAATCCCGATAAATACGGCACAGCAGGCTCCACCGACAAGCACCTTACCGAGCAGGGCAAGGAAAACGGCGACGTGGATAAGTCCACACAGGGACTCACCTCCAATGACGCACTTCTCATTCAGAGATACCTGCTCAAGGAAAGAGTTTCTTTTGACTGCTGATAAAAAATCCCCGAAGCTTAAGGGCTATGCTTATATAGAAGTTTACGCGTAATTATGGGGGTAAAACCTTTCTGAGGAAAGGTTCTTTCCCCCATACCCCCTTTTCCAAAGACTTTTGGCTGGTTTTTATCAGGACAGGGCGCCTTAAATATAATAAAAAGGCATATATTATCAAGCGCCCTGTCCTGATAAAAACGAAACAGAGTCCTCAGAAAAAGAATAAAGGGAAGCACTTCTCTCAAAGAGCTTCCCTCAATATCACCCGTAAACCTTCTGTACGAGCGTCGCCTTTATCACTTCGGGGATATTTTTTTACACTTTCTGCATGAGGGCTACTGCGTGGGCGGACATTCCCAGCTTTTCGCCTGTGAAGCCGAGGTGCTCCTCGGTAGTAGCCTTGACGCTTATCTGCGACACATCACAGCCGCATACCGCTGCGATATTCTCCCTCATTTTCATTATATGGGGAGCAAGCTTCGGTGCCTGAGCGATGACAGTTGCGTCGATGTTGCCTATCTCCCAGCCCTCGGCTCTTATCCTGCGGCATACCTCAGCCATGAGCTTCATGCTGTCGGCGCCCTTGAAGCTGTCATCGTTGTCGGGGAAAAGGTGACCGATGTCCCCCATTGCCAGGGCTCCAAGCATGGCGTCCATTATGGCGTGAGCCAGCACATCTGCGTCGGAATGTCCAAGAAGACCTGTCTCGTGGGGAATGTCAACTCCGCCGAGAATGAGCTTTCTGCCCTCCACCAGCTTGTGTACGTCGTAACCGTGACCTATTCTGAACATATTATTCTCCTTTCGGGGATATTGCTATTTCTTCGCCGTGGCAAGAGCCGCTTCTTTAGTGCCCTTGTCGGACTTTCCGAAAAGCAGCTTCAGCACTACCGGCGTTACTATGCTTGAAACTATGATGAGAAGTATTACTGCGGTAAAGTAGGAGGAGTCGATTATGCCCAGACCCAGTCCCTTGTTGGTTATGATGAGGGCGACCTCTCCTCTGGTCATCATGCCGGCACCTATCTTGAGACAGTCTATCCAGCTGTACTTAAAGCATCTGGCCACCAGTCCGCAGCCGATGACCTTGCTGAGCATTGCCACGATAACAAAGCCTATTGAGAACACTATCATGCTTGAGTCAACATTGCTGAAATCCGTTTTCAGTCCGATGCTGACAAAGAATACAGGCGCAAAGAACATATAGCCGTTTATGCTTATGCGGCGGTCTATGTACTCGGCGTCGCGGACGTTGCAGAGGATTATTCCCGCGATATAAGCTCCCGTTATGTCGGCAATGCCGAAGTATTTCTCAGCAACGAATGCCATGATGAAGCAGAGCGTGATTGCGATTATGGGGATACGCCTTGTGTGAACGTGTCTGTCATCGTAGAACTTGAACGCCTTGTAGATGATTATTCCCAGTACCAGCGAAAGCACCAGGAAAAGCAGTATCTTTCCTGTTACCAGAAGGGTGTTGCTGTCGGGGTCCTTGAATCCCAGGACGAAGGTCAGCACGATGATACCGATAACGTCGTCGATGATAGCGGCGCTGAGTATGGTCTGTCCCACGCGGGTCTTGAGCTTGCCCATCTCCTTGAGCACCTCAACGGTGATACCTACTGAGGTAGCCGTCATGATACTGCCGATGAACACAGCCTTGAAAAACTCATCGGTGCCAAAGGCTGAGAAGCCGTAAATGCACATATACAGCAGACTTCCTCCGACCAGCGGCACAAGCACTCCCACACAGGCTATGAGAAACGCCGCAAAGCCGGATTTTTTCAGCTCCTGCAGATTAGTCTCAAGTCCAGCGGAAAACATGATGAGTATAACGCCTATCTCCGCCATCTGCGCCACGAAATCGTTTGGCGTTACCCAGTTCAGGAGACAGGGACCGATGATAAGACCTGCGATTATCTCACCCACTACCATGGGAGCCCTGCACTTTCTGGCAAGAAGTCCCGCACCCTTGGCGCATATGAAGATAATGGCAAGGTCTCTGAGAATACTATAGGTTTCCATTCATATACATATCCTTTCGCAAATAAAGGGAGCATCATTGCTCCCGTATATACTTATTATACTATGTAGCTTGTCAGTTGTCAACTTTTATACAGATAATACTGCGATTTTTCATCATCAAGGAAAAACAGCTTGCTGACAGCGAGAATATTCTTGACAATCCTGCCTCTGAGTGATATAATTATATATAATTTCGCAAAAAGAATTACATAAAATATCAAAAAGGAATTGACACATAAGCCATGGTTTGTCAGAAGTTCAACAGAAAGGGCAAAGTTGTGTAAACTCGCAGAATAATGGTAAGCAAGGCACATTATTCTTTTAAGAGCATAGTGTGCCTTTTGTTTTTTTAAGGAGGATATGTAAATGAAAAAGAGTGTATTTTTACTATGTATTGCAGCTATTATGCTTACGGGCTGTGGTGGAAACAAGGATAACGCCGCAAAAAAAGAAAGCAATACAGGAAGCACAGAGACTACTGCTGCAAATATTACCGAAGCTGTTGAGGAGAACTCCAATGTGATCGAAGAACTATACATTGGAATGCCAAAATCAGAAGCAGAAGAAGTTGTAAAAAAATATTCATTTGACTTCTACGATGATTCCGAAGATTCTTCAACTGAGTACGGGTATGTTGCGTATATCTCTAAATCAGATTCCCCTGAATCGATAGGATTAACAGACAAGTTCTATGATGAAGAGGACAGAGGACACGTTCTGTTTATGTCTTTTAACAACGATGAGCTTCTATGTGAATATACACTCAACGTTGATACAACCCCCCCGGACGGAACAGAGAACAGAGATGATGAGGGCATGAAAAGTGTATTCCGCGAATGGGGAAATATCCTTGATAAAGTATATGGTCCCGGCGAGGAAATAGACTCTCCATCAGGATTTGGCGTATTTCTTGAAAAAGACTGGAAAGATAAAAATGATGAAATTGTCATTAAACTTTCATGCGGCTTTCAAACTTCTTCTATGAACACTTCGAGGATAAAAGTAGGAAGTAATAAAACAGATCAGCCTCTTATGGAAATTGAACGTATTAAGTGATCAAAAAATAAGAGAAAGCACCTGTCTCGTAAGGCAGGTGCTCTTTTTATAAAAAGGCGGAAGAGATTTTTGCCAAAACGCTTGACAAGCCCTTTTTGAAATGGTATAATATTTGAGTATCGTGTGTAAACCGATACTATTATTATCCTTGCCCGCAGTAAGTTGCCGGGCATGATCCCAGAAGGAGGTGTGCTAAATGGCAAAGGTATCCGCTAAGTATGAAGTAATGGTTGTTTTCAGCCTCAAGAACGGCGAGGAGCCTATGAAGGCTCTCGTAGAGAAGTTCAAGGAGAGAATCGAGCGTCACGCCGAAGCTGTTGAAGTCAACGAGGATTGGGGTAAGCGCAAGCTTGCATATCCTATCGAGGACGAGACAGAGGGCTACTATGTGATCTACACATTCCAGTCACAGCCCGATTATCCCGCTGATCTTTCAAGACGTCTCAACATCACAGACGGCGTTCTTCGTTCACTCGTTACAGTTGTTGAATAATTCTACTTCATTTATCAGGAGGCGGTCAGATGAATAAGGTTATTTTAGTCGGCAGACTTACTGCTGATCCCGAGCTGAGACAGACTCAGAGCGGTGTTGCTTCATGCAGATTTACTGTTGCTGTAGACAGGCGCTTCGCCGATAAGACTACAGGCGAGAGACAGGCTGATTTCATCAGCTGCACAGCATGGAGACAGACAGCCGAGTTCGTGTCACGTTATTTCAATAAGGGCAAGCTCATCGCTATTGAGGGCTCTCTCAGAAATAACAACTATCAGGACAGGAATCACCCCGATGTTACTCACTACACCATGGACGTGCAGGTGGATAACGTTGAATTCGTGGGCGGCAAGGGCGATAACGGCGGCAATGGCGGCGGTTATCAGAACGGCGGAGGCTACGGCGCTCCCCAGAACAATTACAATAACAATTATTCCGCTCCTCCTCAGCAGGCAGCTCCTCAGCAGCCCGCTGCAAATGACAGTATGTCTTACGGCAACCTCAGCGATTTTGAGGAGATTCTCAGCGACGGCGACGTTCCGTTCTGAGATCGTTAACTTTACTTTATTACGATAGGAGGAAAAGTCATGGAAAAGGAAAGAAATTCCCGTCCCTCGAAGAAGCCCCGCAAGAAGGTTTGTATGTTCTGTGCTGACAGAATCGAGAAGATCGACTATAAGGATCTCGCTAAGCTCAGAAAGTGCATGACCGAGAGAGCTAAGATTCTTCCGAGACGTGTAACAGGCACTTGCGCTTACCATCAGCGTGAGCTCACAGTTGCTATCAAGAGAGCAAGACACATCGCTCTGCTTCCTTATATCAGCGACTAATTCATAAAACTCAAGGGAGGCATTATGCCTCCCTTTTTGCATATCCGTATGTAGCGCTCCTTACGGCATCGTTGAAGGAGCGTGAAAAGGAACTATCTGTCGATATTCTGCACTGCAAGCTCCTCGTCTTTGCGGAAGAGAAGCGATATGCACCAGACTGCCGAAATGGCTACGAGTATATACACCGCACGGCTGATGACGCTGTCTGCGCCTCCGAAGAGCCATGCCACCATGTCAAACTCGAATATACCGACAAGTCCCCAGTTTATTCCTCCGATTATCAGAAGAATAAGAGCTATTTTGTCCCACATATTGAGAACACCTCTTTATTCGGGATTTGTAAGACCGCTGACGACGGATATGCCGCGCTTCAACGGTACATGACTATTATCACCGCAAATATTATGATTATTCATTTTTTAAGGAGAAAATTATGGTACCTGTTATTTCTGCTTCGTTCATATTTGATAAAAAAACATGGATACTCATCGCTGTCATAGCGGTGGCTGTACTTCTGCTCATACTCTATATTTCCGTCCACTTCAGCAAGGGCAAGCGCAAGGGCAGGGCTGCCGAGCGAAAGGTCGCAAAACAGCTGAAGAAAATGGGCAAGGGCGACCATATCCGCATAATCAACAACGCCTACCTCCCCCTCTACAACAAGGCCTGTGAGGTTGACCACCTGGTATTCGGACGCTTCGGCGTTCTCGTAGTCGAGACCAAGGGTATCTCCGGTAAGGTAACAGGCAGCGGCAAGAACCTGACCCACAATATCGGAAGCAAGACCCATAAGTTATATAATCCCCAGCTACAGAACAAGACCCACATCGACAATGTTATCCACCATCTCAAAAAGGGCGGCTTCGATACAACTCCCGTAAACGGAGCAGTTGTATTCACCGCCAAGGATGTGGAGTTCCCCTCGGAGATAGGCATGGACATGAAGGGTCTGGAAAAGTTCTACAAGTCTCTCCCCGATGCAGGCTGCAATCAGGATGTGCTCTACCATTACTTCTCTGATATGCAGGTGAAGAACCCCCTAAAGAAGATGTGGATAAGAACAAGGAAGAAAAACGACTGATAAAAAGGAGGTCATTATGAAATTCAGGAGATTTCTCGCAGCGGCTCTCGCCGCAGCTATCGCATTCCCTGCTGCCGTCAGCGGCGGAGCTCCCGTCACTGTCACCGACGCAGCGAGCATACCTGCCGTTACATTCACCAACTTCGACAGCCGTATCAATGGCGGAGAACCTATCCGCGGCGTGGATATCTCCTCCGTGATCTCCCTGGAGGAAGCGGGCATGAAGTTCTATGACGACAACGGCAATGAGGCTGACATTTTCAAGGTCCTTGCCGACCACGGCGTCAATTATATCCGCGTAAGGATATGGAACGAGCCCCACGATGACAACGGCAACAGCTACGGCGGCGGTCACTCAGACCTGGAAACTGCCGCCAAGATAGGCAAACGGGCTGCGGACAACGGCATGAAGCTCCTTGCGGATATACAGTACTCCGATTTCTGGGCGGACCCCGCCAAGCAGACCCGTCCCAAGTACTGGCAGCCCCACTCCCACGAAAAGCTAAAGAGCGAAATATACAACTGGACCTCCTGGGTGGTGAAGTACCTCACCGAAAACGGCAGCGACATCGGCATGGTGCAGGTGGGCAACGAGACCGAGTGCTTCTTCTGCGGTGAAAAGGATATGTACAAGATATGCGACCTTTTCTCCAGCGGCGAGAAGGCGGTCCGAGACTTCGACAGGAATATCCTCATCGCCCACCACTTCGCTAATCCCGGCAGCGGTCACTTCGCCTGGTACGCCAAGGTCATGAATGAGTGCAAGCTGGACTACGATGTGTTCGCCACCTCCTACTACTCCTACTGGCACGGCTCCACCGAGAACCTGACCAAGGTGCTGACGGACATCGGCAATACCTACAACAAGTATGTCATGGTGGCTGAGACCGCCTACCCCTACACCGATATGGACGGCGACCATTTCGGCAACAGTGTCACCTCCAACCACGAGGGCTGCGATATGCGCTATCCCGTCTCCGTGGACGGTCAGGTAAAAGCCGTCACCGACGTTTTTCAGGCAGTTGCCAACTGCAACGGTCACGGCATAGGCGTTTTCTACTGGGAGCCTGCATGGCTGGGCATTCCCGATCTCTCCTGGAACGAACAGAAAAACAACTGGGAGAAGCACGGCACAGGCTGGGCTACGGACTACGCCAAAGGCTATGACAAGGACGTTGACGGCACAGGTGGCTCCTCCTTTGACAATCAGGCGCTTTTCGACTTTCACGGCAAGCCTCTGGAGTCCCTTGACCTATTCCTGAACATCTTCCCTCAGCAGCCAAAGGAGACCACAACAACAACAACAACAACTACTACTACTACCACTACATCTACTACCACAACTACCGTTCCCATGGTGGCTGATGAGACCGTTATTGGTGATCTTAACCACGATGATGTTATTGATATTTTCGATGTTGCCGCACTGAGGAAGCTGCTTCTGACGGGAAACAACACTCCCACTCCCGACAGCAGGATAGACCTCAACCTCGACGGATACCTGAACGTTGCCGACCTTGTGAAGCTCCAGCGCTATGTTCTGGGCTATTCCGACAGTTCCCTTACAAAGGTGTTCTTCGTAAGGGGGCAAGATCATCAAGAAAAGACTATCAGACAGAATTAAAGTATAAAGCTCCCCGAGGCAATCGCTTCGGGGAGCTTTTTCTGAGTGTTTATTCAGACACTGAGATAAATCAGAATTTAACACCTGCGGTGTTAAATTCTGAGTGAGTAGAGAGTAGTAAGTAGAGAGTAGTATTATTCAGTGTATCGGCTTCTACTCACTACTTTCTACTTACTACTTACTCAAATCATAATTTTGCTCCGCAAAATTATGATTTATACTATTTCAAGAGAGCGTTTTTATCCGAGTATTATATCCGCAATATCGGAGGGCTTCTCAGCTATGAAATCCGCACCTGCCGCTTCCAGCTCGGCGCGTCCGCGGAAGCCCCAGGCACAGCCTATGCTCTCTATGCAGGCATTCTTCGCGGTCTGAATATCAACATTGCTGTCACCTATCATGAACACGCGGTTCTCCTCATCGGGGAGAGCTGCGAATATCTCCACGAGTATGGCAGTATCAGGCTTTGCAGGTCTCTCGTCATTGCCGCCCAGTATACGGACAAAATCAAACTCGGGCAGCAACTCCATAACTACCTCAACAGCCACCTTCTCGGGCTTGTTGGTAGCTACCGCAAGGGTAACACCGCTGTCACGGAGCCTTGCAAGAGTATCCCTTATGCCGTCATAGAGGTCTGTCTTGTCCAGATAGTGGGCGCCGTAGTACTCGCTGAACAGCCCGTGGAGCTCCTCCAGCCTGTCCTTGCTGTCCTCGGGAAGCGCTCTGTAACACAGCTTCCTTGCGCCGTTTCCCACCATCTGCTTATAAGCAGCATAGTCATGGGTGGGAAATCCCAGCTTTTCCAGTCCGTAGTTCACAGCGTCACCAAGGTCGGCTATGGTATCGGCAAGTGTGCCGTCAAGATCAAAAATTGCTGTTATCATTGCTCCTCCTCATTCACCCATGAGCTTTCTTATCTCGTCGGGAGTAAAAACGTACTCCTTGCCGCAGAAATGGCAGCTCACCGCTGTGTCCTTGCCCTCATCGGCTATGGACTTCAGCTCGTCCTTTCCTATGCTTATGAGGACTCTCTCTGTACGCTCGCGGCTGCAATCGCACTTGTATACGGGAGCAGCTGTGTCCAGCACATTTGGCTCCAGACCGTCAAGGAGCATATTCGCTATCTCCTCGGGAGTTATGCCCTCGTCCAGCATTGCCGAAACGGGACGTATCTTCGCCACATTCTTCTCGATAATGTCTATGCACTTCTCGTCCGCAAAGGGAAGGAGCTGCACAAGGAAGCCTCCTGCGGACTTCACCGTAAGGTCGGGATTTACAAGGACGCCGAGACTGCACACCGTGGGTATCTGCTCACTGGTGGCATAGTAGCTTGCGATGTCCTCGGCTATCTCTCCCGAAACGAGAGGGATAACGCCCACATAGGGCTCCTTCAGTCCCATGTCCTTCACAACGGAGAGTGTGCCGTCGGTGCCCACTGCGCCGCCTACGTCAAGCTTGCCCTGTGCATTGAGCGGTATCTCAACCACAGGATTGTTGACGCAGCTCTTTACGTTTCCGCGGCTGTCGGCAACTGCCACAAGCTGTCCTGCGGGACCGCCGCCGTCAACTCTCAGCGTGATGCTGTCCTCATCGCCCTTGAGCATATAGCCCATAAGGGAGGCGGCAATGCTGAGCCTTCCCAGTCCTGCCGTGATAACGGCTGAGGTCTTGTGAATTCGCTCTATCTCCGAAACAATGTCCTTTGCGTCAAGAACCTCTGCAAACGCGGAGCCGTCCGCAGATATAGCTCTGTATAAATTTCCCATACTATTTATCCTTTCAATATTTCTGACCGCTCCTGATACATCTTGCGGCATAGACTATCCGCTGTGAGTCCGCCTTCGGGGGCTCAAGAGTATCGTCGCCGTACTTTCCCAGCACCTCAAAGCCGCATTCCCTCAGCAGTCTCTCTATGTCCTCCTCGCTGTAAGCCTTTTCCGAAAAGCTGTCGGAGCTTCGGGAATAAAGCCCGTTCTCCTCACGCTCGAAGAACTCCAGCGCCATTCTGACCTCCAGGGTGTCGGGGTCAAGAGTGTTCTCCCAGACGCAGTACACGTTCTCGGTCTCGTAGGTGAAGGTATTGTTGGCGAGGACCTCCCTGTGCTTGTAGGGAGTGTTCACATCAAAGATGAACAGTCCCTCCTGCTCGGAGAAGAATGCCACGTTCTCGAAAACCTTCCTGACATCGTCAATTGAGGCGAGGTGGTTTATGCTGTCAAGGGCGCAGACGGTGATGTCCACCGTGCCGAACATATCCAGCTTTCGCATATCCTGACAGAGGTACTGTATATCAAGTCCGCTGTCGAACTTCTTATCGAGGGCTATGCCCAGCATCTCGTCGGAGTTGTCCACGCCGATAACGTCGTATCCAAGCCCTGCCATGACCTCAGAGATACTTCCCGTACCGCAGGCAAGGTCAAGGAGGATATTCTCCTTTGTGGTCTTGAAGCGCTGAATGATACTGTGGAAGTACTCCCCACGCTTTTTGTAGTCTATATTTGCAGTGAGCTCGTCATAATAACGTGCAAACGCGCTGTATCCGCTCATAATAATATCTCCCGAATAGTAGTTATAGCTCCGAAGCCTCAGTATGAGCCCGTAGGCAGCGAGACGTCCTTAACGTAGCTCTCATTGCCCTGGGCATCATACTCATAAAGCTCATACATTCCCTTCTTCTTTATACGATGCCTTCTCTGGGTGAGCTTCAGGCTTCCGTCAGCCCAGACAAGTATGTACTGGTCACTCTCTCCATTCTCAGATGAGGAATAGTCAAAGTAAGTGATCTCCTTTGTGTCCTCTATGGTAAAGAGCTGGTATCCGCTGAATCTGTTCAGCTCCTCCCATGGCGTATAGCTGCCGCTTGCGGTATCGTAGCGGTAATAGAGCACGTTCAGACCGCTTCCGTCTCTCGATGTATCGGTATATATGGCAAGGTCGCTGTGGCCGTCAAAGTCGAAGTCGTACTCAGAGAAAAGTAAGCTCTCAGGAACAGGCGCAGGACAGCCGTTGTTTATCGTATAGCTTGCCTGATACTCGCCTGAAAGTATCTTTCCGCACATTTCGGGCAGTCCGCTTACCTCTATGCTCTGGAGCAGCTCTGCCCCCTTCATATAGTCAACGGAGCTGTCAGTCACGCGGAAATACTCAATATCCTTTTCCGTTTTTTTCAATTCACCTGTCTGACCGTTAAGAAGCTGCCTTTCGGTAAGTACCTTCCGCAATTCATCGTCAAATTCATAGTTGTACACGAAGGGACCGTCATCAAAGGTGTAATAGCTTATGCTCATACTTATGGGAACAAGCTTGTCTTCCTGCCATCTGAATACGGTACTGCCTTCGTTTGAATCGCTTATCTGTACCACAGTGACTGCATTTTCACTGCTGTCCGTTTCGCAGGTGACGCTGCAGCCCCTGTTTTTATCAAAAGCAAAGGCAATGGGAAGGTCTTCCCCTGCACTGACGAATTTCTCAGACTCATGGTCGTATACCCAGCAATCAGCCCTGAAGCAGTCCAGACAGACAAAAATATCCTCATAGCCGTCAGAATTAATATCTGCAAACAGTACCTGTTCACTCTCACTGAGAGGAGTATCGAACTTCATACTGCCTGCGGACTTTCCGTTGACGAGCATAGTGGCGCCGTTTTTGTCCGCCGAGAGCTTATAGTCCTCTGCGCTCACCTCAGCGGCAGTGGTTTCAACAGCCTCTGTGGCAGGCTCCGTAACACTCACAGACGAGTCATTGTTATCTGAACAGCCTGCAAGCAGCAGCCCGCCTGCAAGCAGCAATAATAGCTTTTCCGATCTCATAGCAAAACCTTTCTTATGTTTATCAGCAGTCATCCTTTATGTATTTGCCTGTACGGACATAATGCTCATTTCCGTCCTCGTCATATTCGTATATATCGCAGTCATTGCCGACACCGTGATAAAATTGCCGCTCTTTCAGACGAAGCCTGCCCTTGTCCCATATGAAGATATAGCAGTTGTGGTCCTCATCAAGTGAATGCTTCTCATAATACCGGATAGTCTGTGCCTCGGGATTGGCGCCGATATAACAGCCAAAGGCATTGAGCTCCTGCCACTCCGTATACCTGTCCTTTTCGGCGTCATAGCGGTAATAAACATATTTATCACTGCCCCCTGCAAGCACAGAATCCGTCTGTATCTGCAAGTCGTTATAGCCGTCGAAATCATAGTCATCTTCGATGAGGAGCACATCTGCGCTGTCATCGAAGTTGAGAGAACTGTACGGAAGAAAGTCAGCCTTTCCGTTCTGCTTTATCCGCTCATAGAGCTGCGGAAGCCCCGACACATCAATGGACTGTATCAGCTCCCGTCCCTTCATGTAGTCCACGGAGTTTTCAGCGGCGCGGAGGTAAGGCGGATCGGTCTCAGTTTTGAAGCAGGCATCTGTCTCAGGGTTGATGTACTTTCTCTCGACAAGGACTTTCCTGCCGTTTTCGTCAGATTCATAGCAGTCTTTCAGCTTCTTCTCTGTACGGGAGCGATCATAGTATTCCACTGTCAGCTCCAGAGGCGAAAGCTTATCGTCCTGCCACTTATAGCGGTATTCCAATGTCTGCCAGCTTCCACGAACTGTCGCAGACAGCGTCTTGGAAGTACTTGCAGGAGTCATATGGTACGTCTTTCCATCGAAAAGCGCAAAGGCATCGGACTTTGTGAATTCCTTGTTCTCGGGGTCATACAGCCAGTAGGTGCCTGTTTCAAGGCTGTCATACACGAAAATATCCTCATAGCCGTCGAAGTTCACGTCCTCGGTCACAACATCATCTGTTCCGTATTCGAGAGGTGCGTCCAGCTGGATAGTTCCAACCTTGCTTCCTCCGCGGAGCACGGTCAGCGTAGTGCCCGAAAGCCCCACGGTGAACTTCACCTTCTTCTCCTTATTTCTCGGAGGAGTATAAATCGTGACTATGGGCTTTGTTGTGTCAGGCTCAGTGATGGTAGTCTCGGCAGCGGTGGTTTCTTCGGCAGGAGCACTGCTGAGAGATGTCCTGCTCTCCGAGCAGCCCATAAGCAGTGCGGCAGTCAATATTGGTACGATGTAACAGTTCTTCATAATGAGTCTGTTCCCTTCACGCTGCTGTAACAAGGGGCTGCACCGTTTTCGGCACAGCCCCCTTGGTTTATCTGCTGAGTAATAAGCAGCCGCTGTTATATCAGTCTTCCTGGGGCTGCTCTGTGGTATCCTCGCCTACGAGGTTGCCCTGACTGTCTCTTGTCTCCTGAGAAACTATCTCATAGCCGTTCTCGGCGTAAACGATGGTGTCGATAAGCTCGCCGTCGTTGTACTGCTTGACAACTCTTCTGAGCACAAGAAGTCCGTTATCTCCCCATTCAAAGGTCTTTGCCTCATAGTTAAGGGTATCCTTCTTATCGTAGAAGGTAAGGGAATTCTCTGTGGAGTTCACCATTACCTCAAACCTCTGGGTATTGAGCTCTTCCCACTTGGTATATGTGCCCTTTGTGGGATCATAGCGGTAGTACTTTCCTGTCTTGTTGAGATCGTCCTGCCTCTCGATGATGAAGAGGTCGGGATAGCCGTCAAAGTCAAAGTCATTCTGCCTTACGATGAAGTCATTTATGGTCTTTGAAGAGTCATTGGCTAAAGCGTTCCTGATCTCAGACAGATCCAGGTCCTTCAGCACCTGGAAAGCGTGAGGATCGCCGTTTCTTGAAACGTCTATCTCGTTTGAGCTCTCATTGAATGCAAATGAGATAGAGCTGTAGTCCTTGGGGTCGAATGTAGGTGCCTGTGTTGTGGGCTGTACTGTAGTTGTGGTAGTCCTCTGAGCTGTGGGAACATGTCTGGTAGTACCGTGGTTACCGCCGCTGCTGGTTCTGCCGCCTCCCGAAGCTCTTGTTGCAGGCTGTATTGAAGAGTTTTTAGATTTTGTGGTAGTTGTTCCCGATACCTTATCTCCTGCGGTCTTGGTGGTAGTTGTGCCGCTCTTTGAATTGAGCTTGTCAGTAGTCACCTCAGTCTCGGTAGTAGTGCGGTCACGGGTGGTGCCCTCAACAGTTCCCGAAACGATATTTATGCGGCTCTCCATGCCCGAAGCATCGCTTACCTTACCGCAGCCTGAAAGAAGTGCCAGAAGGATAACGGGAAGAATACACTTTTTCATATTGTCACCTCATAAAACCTTTCTTTTTCTCTATAAAAGAAGCTTTGCACAGCCGCCCACTGCGGCAATGCTTAAAGGGGCGGAGGTCCGCCCCCTGTGCATATTACTTGTTAGCCATATCCTTTGCCTTGCAGCATTTTTTGTACTTCTTGCCGCTTCCGCAGGGACAGGGATCGTTATCGCCGATCTTCTTTGCGCGTACAGGCTCGTCTGAGAAGCTGCCGTCGCCTGCTCCTGCATTGGGAGCATCGGGCTGAGCTACCTGCTCACGCTCGGGAGCCTCGTTCTTCTGGAGCTTTACGGTAAGGAGCATACGGATAGTATCCTCACGGATAGACTCTACCATAGCGTCGAACATCTCGAAGCCCTCGTAACGATACTCGATAACGGGGTTCTTCTGACCGTAGGAGCGGAGTCCGATACCCTTCTTCAGCTCCTCCATATCGTCGATATGAGCCATCCACTTGGTATCAACTACCTTCAGCAGGATAACTCTCTCGAGCTCACGCATAACATCCGAACCGTACTCAGCTTCCTTTGCCTCGAATATCTCTCCTGCCTTGGTGCTGAGAGTATTTACAATGTCCTCCTTGGAAACGTCGCCCAGATCGTCCTCATCGTAGTCAAGGTCATCGGGACCGATGAGCCAGCCCATGAAGTGCTCTCTGAGACCCACAAGGTTCCAGTCGTCCTTGACCTCATCGTCAACGAGATAGCTGTCAACTGTAGACTGGATAAGATCCTCTGACATCTTGAGGATGCTCTCGTGGAGGTCCTCGCCGTCCAGCACCTGAGATCTCTGCTTGTAGATGATCTCACGCTGTGTATTCATAACGTCGTCGTAGTTGAGGACGTTCTTTCTTATGCTGAAGTTCTGACCCTCGACCTTCTTCTGTGAAGACTCGATGATCTTTGTGAGCATCTTGCTCTCGATAGGTGTATTCTCGTCAACATTGAGGGTCTTCATAAGGTTCTCGAGACGGTCACCTGCGAAGATACGCATGAGGTTATCCTCGACCGAGAGGAAGAAGCAGCTCTCGCCCTCGTCACCCTGACGTCCGGAACGTCCGCGGAGCTGGTTGTCGATACGGCGTGACTCATGACGCTCTGTACCGAGGATATAGAGACCGCCTGCCTCCTTAACGGCAACAGCCTTCTCCTTTACCTCTGCATTGAACTTGTCGTAGAGCTCGCGGTAGAGCTTTCTTGCTGCCAGGATCTCCTCGTCATCTGTATCAGCGAAGCCGATAGCCTCGGTGATGATCTCCTCGGGGATCTCGCGCTTTCTCAGCTCGGCTCTTGCCAGGAACTCGGCGTTACCGCCCAGCATGATGTCGGTACCACGTCCTGCCATGTTGGTAGCGATGGTAACGGCGCCGTACTTACCTGCCTGAGCAACGATCTCGGCTTCCTTAGCGTGGTGCTTAGCGTTGAGCACCTCATGCTTGATGCCCTTTCTCTTGAGCATAGCGGAAAGGAGCTCTGACTTCTCGATGGAAACTGTACCAACGAGGATAGGCTGTCCTTTCTCGTGGCACTCTATGATCTTATCGATGATAGCAGCGTACTTGCCCTTTTCTGTAGTATAGACCTGATCGTTGTGGTCTATACGGATAACGGGCTTGTTTGTGGGAACTGCGATAACATCGAGTTTGTAGATCTCCTTGAACTCGTCTTCCTCTGTCATAGCAGTACCTGTCATACCTGACAGCTTTGTGTAGAGACGGAAGAAGTTCTGGAAGGTGATGGTAGCGAGGGTCTTTGACTCGCTCTTGATCTTAACGCCTTCCTTAGCCTCGATAGCCTGGTGGAGACCGTCATTGAAACGACGTCCCATCATGAGACGGCCTGTGAATTCGTCAACGATGATGATCTCGCCGTCCTTGACAACGTAGTCAATATCGTTCTTCATTACGCCGTTAGCCTTGATAGCCTGATTTATGTGGTGGAGCAGTGTCATGTTCTCGGAGTCCATAAGGTTCTCGACTCTGAATGCCTGCTCAGCCTTCTTGACACCGCGCTGTGTGATAGTAGCGGTCTTAGCCTTTTCGTCGATGATGTAGTCAGCGTCCTCGTTGAGAGCGTCCTGATCCTGCTTGTCGTCCATTTCAACTACTGTTGTGGCAGTAAGTGTCTTGGCGAAGCGGTCAACGATAGCGTACAGGTCTGTGGACTTGTCGCCGCGTCCCGAAATAATAAGAGGAGTACGAGCCTCATCGATGAGGATGGAGTCCACCTCGTCCACGATAGCGAAGTTGGGGGCACGCTGAACGCGCTCTTCCTTATGAGTTACCATGTTGTCACGGAGGTAATCGAAGCCCAGCTCGTTGTTTGTAGCGTAGGTTACGTCGCAGTTATAAGCTGCACGGCGCTGGTCGTTGTTGAGACCGTGGAGGATACATCCAACGGTAAGCCCCAGCCAGCGGAGCACCTTGCCCATTTCCTCAGCCTGAGTCTTTGCAAGGTAATCATTAACGGTAACGACGTGAACGCCAAGACCTGAAAGTGCATTGAGGTATGAAGCTACGCAGGCAACGAGAGTTTTACCTTCACCGGTCTTCATCTCGGCGATACGTCCCTGGTGAAGAACGATAGCACCGATTATCTGAACGGGATAGGGCTTTTTCTCAAGGACACGCCAGGCTGCTTCCCTTACGGTAGCAAGAGCCTCGGGGAGAATATCGTCGAGGGTCTCGCCGTCCTCCAGTCTCTCCTTGAATTCAGCGGTC
Source organism: Ruminococcus flavefaciens ND2009 (assembly GCF_000621785.1). Taxonomy (GTDB): domain Bacteria; phylum Bacillota; class Clostridia; order Oscillospirales; family Ruminococcaceae; genus Ruminococcus; species Ruminococcus flavefaciens_C. Next base: position 322,751 of record NZ_JHXI01000007.1, read on the forward strand.
TTAGCCTTCAGCTCTGCGTCTGAGAGCTCGCTGTATTCCTCGTCCAGTTCAAGTACTTTATTCTTAATAGGCTCTATGCGCTTCAGCTCGCGGTTCGAGTAAGCGTTAGGACCGAAAATGTTTTTGAATAAACCCATTTTGTTTTCCGCCTTTACATTATAATAGTGTAGGTCTGATACATTGTATAAATACACATAATATATTGTACATCAAACGACATAGTTTGTCAATACCCATAATGAGAAATAGCGGACAAAGTCCGCTGTTTCGTCAATAATGTCATTTTTAAGCACACTGCGGTGCAGGTTTGTTGATTATTCAGCCAATGGGCACATATCCCGCCTGCTCCACAAGAGACTGCCCCTCATCGGACAGGAGCCAGTCAATGAGCACAGGCACCTGCTCATTGTCGTTGTCTTTGCGGTATACCGCGTAAAAGCTGCTTGCCAGCGGGTAGGAACCGTCAGCGATATGCTCTCTGTCGGGATATGCTCCGTCCAGCGCCAGGAGCTTCACGCCGCTGTCCGTCATGTTCTCGGCGTAATATCTGAAGGAATAGCCTATGGACCTGCCGAATACGCCGAGAGGGCTCTGCTTCTGCTTCCGTCCTGCCATGAATTTGTCCATGGTGGTCTGACTGCCGCTGCCCTTATTCCGGGAAAGCGCCTCTATAGGCAGATGCTCGCCGCCCACCTCCGACCAGCTCTTTATCTCGCCCGAGAATATATCCCTGACCTGCTCCGAGGTGAGACCGTCCACGGGGTTGCGCTCATTTACGATAAAAACGAATGCCTCCCTGCCTATGGGCACCATTTCCAGCTCCGCGCCCTTTTCTTCGGCATAGGCAAGCTGTTCGTCGCTTGGCTTTGCACAGAATATCACGTCCGCGTCGCCGTCCGCCACAGCCTTGTAGGCGCCTATGGTGTTGGTGTAGTGGAGGGCGCTGTCCGCGGTGAACTCACCGTTCTCGAAATGAACGCAGTCCTCGGGATAGACCGAGTTCACCACTCCCGAGAAAACGGGATATAGAGCCGCCGCACCGTCCAGCACGGGAAGGTCTCCCGAGAGCCTCAGCTCCGTGTCCGCCTTTACCGCCTCAGAGCCCTCCTCAAAGGGCATATAGCGGTGAAGCTCCACGGAATAGCGCTTCATCTCCTCGCTGGAGGTGTCAATACAGCGCTTTGTGAAGAAACCGTATATCCCCAGGTCAAAGCCTGCGAAAGCGCCTATAAGCAGAGCTATCGCGCCTATTTTCTTAGCTGTACCCACGGTCTCACCTCCCGTTTGCCACATAGGAGACTATGGAGCAGACACCGTGAAGGTGAACGGTATACCACATAAGTCCTCCCGTCACGAGAATGCCCAGAGCTGTTATGACTGCGATGATACGCCCAAATGTCTTGTCACTCATGCCCGTCACCTCACATATGGTTCAGCGACGAAGTCAGCAGCACCATGAAGCCTATTATCAGCGTTATGAGCAGTCCCAGCAGCACCGCCGAAATGATAAAAGCGGTCTTTCTGCCTCTGTACTTCGGGTGATCTTTCGGTGTCCTGCAAAAGTTCACAAGAGAGACGATAAAAAATATGAGCAGTCCGACAGGTATGCCGATAACGAGCAGAATTGCGATAAGTTCACTTATAATATAATCCATGTCATTCATTATATTCTCTCCTTTCACAGTCGGTTTGCGGTTCTATTCAAACTGCTCCAGAATAATGAGCAGCATGAGTAATCCCAGTATAATACCGCCTGACCATATCACTAACTTCAACTTTAACCAAGAGTTCACCACGGAGCCGCGCTCGCTTCTGTAAGCTGCCATTGCCCTCGGGTTCGGTCCGGAGGAGTAAAACTCCCTCAGCAGACAGAACTTTCCGGGATCGTCGGGGTCTACCACCACATCTACCTCTTCATTTGCTTCGACTATGGCATTTATATCCGCCTCGCTTATGGTGAAGCCGCGGTCCAGAACGCCGCAGACCTCCCTGCCGTCGATGGTATATTTCAGCGTGAGACCGATACCGCCCTCGGCGTAATGCCAGACCTCGGGATCCCTGCCCACTCGTCTGTGTCCGCGGTTTTTGTATTTGTTTACGTCAGAATACGTCTGTGTTACCTTGGCAGTGCCCTTTGTCGTCCTGAAAATGAATTGTACCGCCAAAACGAAAATCACTGCGCCAAAAATCAGAGCTACTATTTCCATGACCGACCTCCCTTTTGTAATATGCCTATATTATAGCACCCCAAGCTGCACAAATCAAGAGATAACGATAAATTCAGCCCATTCTGCCTGTTCCGGTACAGCAGGAACCTATCTTGTTCAAAAATTCCCATTTTATAAGTATCCAGACAATAATGCACATACCTGCCATGCCAATGAAAGCCCATATTTTATTCCGGAATGAAGACGGTATTTCAAAACGCTCGCTGATATATGCAAGTATTATCCAGAGCAGTACTATAGCTGCGGTAATTATCAGACTTATCAGCATATACATCGCCTCCGTATCATGTTTACAGCTTTATAATAACACTATCATGCCGCAAAATGAAGATGTATTCTGTCACTTTCGCGGTGACATTTGTCATTTCCTGTTGCAAAGGGGCTCCGACTTGTGCTATACTGTAAATGGTGATGAATATGCTTATGATCTCCATTAAGGACATGGACAAAAAGGAGCTCCACACCCACGCTCACAGGCTCCTCAGGGAGTGCCTGAGACCTCTGGGTATAGACTACGGCGAGGACACTCCTGTGATAAAAGGAAAAATGGGCAAGCCCTCTCTTGCGGACCGCCCAGATATACACTATAATCTCTCCCACGCAGACGGTATCGCCGCCTGTCTGGTGTCGGTGAGGGAATGCGGCATAGACTGCGAGAAAGTCAGGGAGCACCGTCCCAACGTCATGAGACGTGCCTTCTCGGAAAGTGAGCGGCAGCTGGTAGAGAGCGCTCCTCCGGAGGAACGGGACCTGATGTTCTTCCGCCTGTGGACTCTCAAGGAAGCCTACGTCAAGGCTATCGGCATAGGTATTTCCTATCCCCTGAACGAGGCGGAGTTCTCCTTCCGCGGCGGAGAGATAGTCACAGAGCTGAAGGACTGCCGTTTCAGACAGTACATAATAGGCGGCAGAAAATATGTTGTATCGGTCTGTGAGCTGCTGAAAGAAGCACAATAGGGGAAGTTTATATATATCCTTCCTTTCTGTTGAAAACGCACTCTATCAACGGCTTTTGCTGTGCAATATCCATAAAATCAGCAATGAAATTCGGTCAAATCGGGAAAATTTCTCGTTTCCCCTTGCGTAGCCGCTGATTTTAGAGTATAATATAATGTACAAGCTTCTTCCACCAGAAGTATTCCAACAGCGGGAGGCTGATAATATGTTCGATAAAACAATGACGTTCTCCGTCAACGAGGACAGAGAGGCGGAGCTTAAGAAAAATCTCACGATAATCTACGACGCTCTCACTCAGAAGGGATACAACCCCGTCAATCAGATAGTAGGCTACATCCTCTCGGAGGATCCTACATACATCACAACATACAACAATGCAAGAAACCTTATCCGTCACATTGACCGTGACGAGCTTTTACAGGTGCTTGTAAGGAGTTATCTCAACGCATAAAAATTATGCCCCCGGTGCTGTAAACACTCGGGGGCATTGTGTTTTATTCGGGCGTAGGATAAATCATAATTTTGCGGAGCAAAATTATGATTTGAGTAAGTAGTAAGTAGAAAGTAGTGAGTAGAAGCCGATACACTGAATAATACTACTCTCTACTTACTACTCGCTACTCACTCAGAATTTAACACCTGCGGTGTTAAATTCTGATTTATCACAGCAGATGAATGAAAAAACAGGCTCTTGCATTGCAAAAGCCTGTTTTGTTTATTCCTTTTCGGGTCTGAACCAGATGTTCAGATCAACGTCTCCCTCAATTCCGGGAACGTGTCCTGCGTTTGTGTACTGCCATATCTTGAAATCATAGTAGTAGGACGGACTGTCGCTGTATTCAGCCAGCCAGAAGTCATAGTCCTTGATACGGGGCAGGTCAAGCTTGTGCATTGCCGTGCCTGTGTTCTGATAGACCATGGGTGTGTAGCCCGAGTCCTTTACCCTCTCGCAGAAAGCCACACAGCAGTCCGCCAGAGCCTCAACACTTACGTTGTCTGTACGGGCGCTGTCGGTATGTACTATCTCCCAGTCGTACACGACAGGAAGGCTTATATCGTAAGGCGCAAGAGCATCTATCATGGCGTCGGCTTCCTCAACAGCCTCATCGGCGCTGGTAGCCTGCGAGTAGAAATACGCGCCCACATTTATGCCTGCCTTCTGTGCGCCCTCGATATTGCGCTGGAACTGATTATCATAAGTGATTATGCCGTCGCCGTATGTTCGGTAGCCCACACGGATAAATGCAAAGTCAATATCAGCCTGCTTTACCTGCTCCCAGTCTATCTCGCCCTGGAACTCCGAAACGTCAACGCCTGTGGTGGAGATAACATTGCCGCCCTCCTCATAGTAGGCGTAGCCGTTCCTCATTTTAAGACCGCTGAGGTCGAGGTCGCTTGCAGGAACATCACCGTAAATGGGAACGAATATCTCTCCGTATGTACTGTCATTCATCAGAAGCTTCTTGCCGTCAAGCTGATAGAATGACTCCTCTTTTTCGATGACTGCCCTTCTGCGGACCTGGGGCTTGTTGGAAGCATTTGCGGGTACTGCGTCCTTCCTGCCCTTTATGAAGCCCACCCAGATGAGTCCGAGAGCAAGAAAAAGTATGATGATAGCTTCAAGTATAGCTATACTTTTAAAACGTATGCGTTTTCTGTTGTCTGCCATTATTTCCTCCATTGGTAGTATTTTTTATCTGTAAGTATATAATACCACATAATTCGCTCTTTGTAAACATTATTTTCGCATAAGATAATAACACTTCCGTCACTTTGGCAGAGTTTTCACAGAATTTTCAGATAAAGGTATTGACAAGCACGATAAAATAGTGTAAAATTAAATTGAACTCAATCAATAAACCCTTTTGCTTTAAAGAAACGGAGGATATTATGGATTACACTTACAAGACAAGCATGGTATGTTCACAGGAAATAAGCTTTCATATCGAGGGCAATGTTATCACCAACATCTCCTTCTACGGAGGCTGCAACGGCAACCTCAAGGCTATCTCTAAGATACTTGACGGCTGGACCGTTGAACAGATAGAAGCCAAGCTCAAAGGCAATACCTGCGGCAGAAGACCTACATCCTGCGCAGACCAGCTCTGCCTGGCTGTACGCGAAGCCTACGAAAAAACAAAGACCGCATGAGGTGAAAAATGGACAAGTACGACTGCCTTAAGCTGGAAAATCAGCTCTGCTTCCCGCTCTATGCCTGCTCAAGGGAGATAATCAAGAAGTACAATCCCCTGCTGAAGTCCATTGACCTTACCTATACCCAGTATATCGCCATGATGGTGTTCTGGGAGCACAAAAAGCTCAGCGTCAAGGAAATAGGTCAGAAGCTTTTCCTGGATTCGGGCACCCTTACCCCCGTACTGAAAAGCCTGGAAGCCAAAGGGCTTGTTCACAGGTCAAGAAGTACCGAGGACGAGCGTGTGCTGCTGGTTGAGATAACCGAAAAGGGCGACAAGCTCAGGGAAAAGGCTGCGGAGGTACCTCCACAGGTGGGCAGCTGCGTGAACCTCTCTCCCGATGAAGCTATGGAGCTTTACCGCCTGCTCTACAAGATACTTGGAGCAGAATAATAACAGGAATAAGAGCGCACCTAAGTGAGGTGCTGATAGAGAAGTTTTATGCCATAGTATTTCCGGTCCAGAATCAGAAGTACTATGGCTTTTCTGTTGACAATGCAGCAAAACTTTGCAATACTCTTATAAATCATAATTTTGTGGAGCAAAATTATGATTTGAGTTTAGAGTTGAGAGTTTAGAGTTGAAAGTTGTGGAGTCGCCTGCGGCGACAATATTTAAATATTGTGAGCGAAGCGAACACATTAACTCTCAACTCTCAACTTTCAACTATCAACTTAGCGCATCGGCGTCCCACATGATTGGTATTGTAGGGGCGGCGGAGGTTCAGACCGTTGTTTACGGCTTGTTCTTGGCAAGGTGCATGGATAAGACACAGCTCAGCTTCAATGTGAAAGAAGCGATCGCCTGCATTCCGAACACCAGCCCGTTCCTGAAAAGGCTCATGGAGGAATGCTTGAGCGAGAGCAGCAAGCATTACAAGAAGATCATCGCCGCTGTACCCAGCCTCTTTCAGAGTCCCCTTTTGCTTATATGAAATTACCGGAAACCGTGGTTTTATTCACTTGATCGCGCCTGCCTTGTAAGCTTCAAGAAGCTGACGCAGATCATTGATCTTGTCTATTATCTCCTCGCCTTTGTCGGTATCGGAGATGTTCGCACGGTGCTCAAGCTTTTCCACAAGCCTGATAGTCGGAGTATTGCCGCTCTCTCCTGCCTTAAACGGCTTGTGCTCGGCAAGATTGAGACTGTGGGAATCATATATCAGCGTATATCCTGCGATACCTGTAGTAGACTGATATGCCTTTGAGATACCGCCGTCTATGACGAAAAGCTTTCCGTCAGCCTTTACAGGGCTCTCTCCGTTCTTGATCTTAACGGGAACATGACCGTTTATGATATGTCCCTTTTCAGAGTCAAGCCCGAACATATCAAGGAGCGACATACAGACCTCAGCTTTTTCCGAGAATGAATAGTAAGCGTTGTAATTTTCGGTATGGAGCGATCTATCCGCAAGGAGCCCGCGCTCGAAGAACGCCATTTTGTCCTTGCCGTATAGCGGCGACTTAGGTCCGCACCATAGATACCACATAAAATCGTTTGCGTACTCTTTTTCTTCTCCGCTGCTGAAATATGCCTGATTTACCAACTCTCCAAGCTTGTCAAGAAGCGCCTTTCCCGAGTACTTTTGACCGCATATCTTCACACTTTGCAGTTCACCGTTGCTGTCCATAGGTATACAGCCATGAAAAAGGAGATTATTGTTGCAGGTCTTATACATAGCTCCCTTTGCATATATAAAGCGAATATGCCTTTGCAGCTTTTCACTGTGTCGGAATGTGGCATTGAGCACCTTCATAAGCTCCGCTTCAGCCTCGGATAAAGTCAGCGGCGACTCAGGATCAACTGTGGGAAAGCTCTTGTCAAGAAGCTCATGCTCCCTGCCGTCTATAGTCACAGTACCTTTCCTGAAATCAGTCCTGCCAAAAAGGTCACGTTCCGACATTTCCCACTCAGGGTGCTTGGATATAAGCTGGCCCTCCAGCTTCATCTGTATAACAGTGATAGCTTTGTGCATTTTAGCCGCGAGCCTGAGGTCAACGGGATCATAGATATTGGTATCAAGGGCGTTTGGCATATAGAGCCTGCAATCGTCGTTTTCATAAGTCTCCGCAGCAAAGACCGCAAGTGCACGGAGATTGAGTCCGTAGCCGTCTTCAAGGACATCGAAATTATTGTATCTCATAGCAATGCGGATAACATTTGCAATGAGAGCATTGTTCCCTGCGACAGCACCCATCCACGATATATCGTGGTTGCCCCACTGTATATCAACATCGTGTATTTTCATGAGCTCGTCTATTATCACGTCCGCGCGGGGACCTCTGTCATAGATATCACCTATGATATGGAGCCTGTCAATGCTTACAGACTGTATCAGCTTGCACAGTGAGATGATAAAGGTCTCCGCAATGCCAGTACTGATTATTGCGCTGATTATCTCGTCATAATAGTAGTCCTTGTTTACATCATCGGTAACGTTAAGAAGCTCGTCAAGTATATACACCATATCCTCGGGGACCCTCTTCCGGATACGCGAACGTGTATACTTTGCGGAAACTATCTCGCACACAAGTATCAGGCGGTATATAGTAAGCCGCTTCCACTCATCGGAAAGCTCGCCGCTGTTTGTAAGACGGGCTATCTCCTTTTCGGGATAGTATATGAGCTCCGCAAGCTTTTCACGGTCAGCAGCGGAAACGGTTTTACCGAGAACAAGATCTATCTTTATTTTTATCATGCCCGAAGCACTTCTCAGCATATGCAGAAAAGCTTCATATTCTCCGTGAATATCACTGAAAAAATATTCGGTGCCCTTTGGGAGGCTGCGTATAGCCGAAAGATTGATTATCTCACTTGCGGCACTCTCTATAGTCGGATACTCCTTTGCAAGAAGTCTCAGGTATTTTATATCCATATCATCACTCCGTACTGAAACTGTATCTCAATTATTGAATATATCGGCATTTATATATAAAATCATATTTTCCTTAATTAATGTCTGTTTTTCCCTTACGGGCAATAGCCGTCTGACAGCGGTCATTGAAGACACATTAATTATAGTATAAAAGCGAAGCGTTATGCTATAATTGCCCGATTGCAGGGAGCAGATCTATGATCTGCGTATCCGCAAGGGCTTTTTGATAGTTTATAATGAATGCTTTGCATTCATTATAGCATAAATACTCGGAAATAGCAATGATCGTGATGAAAAACTATATAGTAAAAGAATTATGAAGCCAAAAGAGCAGTGATAGTCAGTGGGCGTTTTACTATGCAAATGTATTTAATGACATTACGGATATATACGCCGTTTTTGTTTGTAAAAGGCAAAAATACGGTCGCCTATTGTTTGACAGCCGTTTGCTTGTATGCTATAATTATCCCCAAAAGGGGCGGCACAGTTACTTTGCGGGAAAGAACGCCGATGAACTTATGTGCGCAATACCGCCCCATTACAGACGATACTTCCTTTTTCTTTTTCATTTCATATTTGTTTTTGGAAAAAAATGAAATATTATGTTACGAATGTTGTCTTTATATACAGAGGACCTCGGGAAAGGAGGCTGACCTTTTGAATGATGCATCAATTATCAAATTGCTTTTTGAAAGAAACGAAAAAGCTGTTGAAGAACTGAAACAGAGTTATGAAAAACTGTGTTTTTATATCGCGGGAAATATTCTTTCTCAGAAAGAAGACCAGGAAGAATGCGTGAATTCTGCCTACATGGAGGTATGGACCTCTATCCCTCCCAATAAGCCCGATAATCTGAAGACCTATCTTTGCAGGCTGGTGAAAAACTGCGCTCTGAACCGCTGGAAATACAATACTGCTGCAAAAAGAAATCAGAATTTTTCTGTATCTCTTGATGAGCTTTCGGAATGTATACCTGACGGAAAATGTCTCGAAGAAACAGTATCTGAAGATCAGCTGGGCGTGGCGATAAGCGAATTCCTTATGTCTCAGCCCGAAAAGTACCGAAAGGTATTCGTCAGACGTTACTGGTACTCAGATACACTGGAGGATATAGCTGCGATCTATGACATGGATCCCAGGACCGTCGCTACGTATCTTTTCAGAGTAAGAAAAAAACTAAAAGCATTTTTAAAGAAAGAAGGTTACATAGATGAGTGATCTGAAATTATACAACAGCATCAATAAGATCAACGATGCTCTCATCGAAGAAGCCGCCTGTACAGAAAAACCTGTGATACACCATTGCTATGGTATTGCAGCCTCTGCTGCCGCAGTATTTATAGCTGTCGGAGCTTTAGGACTATTTCATGCGTCCGGTTCTCTCAGAAAAACTGATCTTTCTACAAATACTCCTGTTATCGGACAAAATACCACCGAGACTGTAACTGCAACTACAACGCCTGCAATATCTGACGAGGCGATACAGACTTCTTCTGTGGAAACTGTACCTTTGACCACTCAGGTCCCGATGACTTCAGCTCAGGCTTCCGTTTCTTATTCTAAAACAAGCACGATACCTCAGAACAGCCAGAACCAAACATCAGCTTTTTCTGCCCTTGCTGTTACGCAGACAGCCTCCACGGGCAAAGAAACAGGAAAAGCAGCTGAAAGCACAATAACTACAGCTGTTTCCGCATATGACTATGAATACGAAGGGAGCATTATTATGAAAAAACATGCCGCAGCATTGGCTGCACTTATCGCCGCATCCGGTACAACAAATGCAATTCCTGCACAGGCACAGACTCAGGCATATAAGGTCGAAGTATCTCCGACTGCTTCAAGTGTAAAAAACTTCATAGATGGATACGATCCCGATCTGGACCTTAACAGCGACGGAAAATTTGATATATTCGATATATACGCCATGTTCCGCTGCGACTGGACTCCTATAGAGAATGTGCCGGATCACATAAGAGAAAAATATGAGGGTCTGACCAGAAAAAAGAAGGATGACAATGGCGAAACAGTCAATATAGGCGGATTTGATTTTTATCAGGATCCGTTCTGCCTTAACTGGCATGATCTTGCGGAATATTACTTTACATATTGCAGCATAAAGCCTGAATACTTCGATCCGAATTACTATATAGACAACTGCCCCGATACATATACCGATCGTGTGCCGCTGGATATCGTAAAGCAGAATATCGGAAATATCCGGATATGGGATGATGAAAAATTTGCAACAACCGGCTGCTATGTAAAAAACGGTGACGGATCTTTCAGACCTTTCTCAGAAGAGGATATCCACGATGCTTTTTACTATAATGAAGAGACAGGAAGGTACGAATCTGATTCTCTATTCTTTTTCAATAATATCGAATCCCCGGAAATTTATCAATTTATCTCCGAATGCAAGGATCTGGCAATGCCCGAGCTGTATCAGACCAATGCTTTACTGCTGGATATTCTGAACAGGGGATATGCTGATACGGATATAGATTCAGACGGCGTTTACGATTTCGATGATATAGTTCTTCTGGCATATTACGCAAATACATATGAAAACGATGGATCAGAAAGCGCCGATCCGCTATATTATGCTTTTAGCTCTCATCAGACCGGAAGCTATCCTGCTGAATTAAAGGGATCTTCCGATGCTCCCATCACCGAGGAGGAATGGAACAAGGCTGATGATTTCTTTGATATAGCAAGATATTACTATGAGTCAGATCGTAATACCATCAGATTCCTTGCAGAGGATTACCTGCTGAAAAACGAAGTGGATACAAAGTATTTTGATCCGGTATATTATGAAAAGCAGAACTTTGCTCACTATGAATATGATGACAACTTCCTCTATACAGTGGATCCCTATGATGAAATATTATTCGATCAGCTTGGCTTATTTGAGAGCTTTGCATTAATGTACGGTCCCGGCTCTGAAGAAAACGTGTACCCGACCGAAAACGAGGAAGAGACCGAGACCTTATATGAAGATGCCTTTAACGCAGCATTCCCCGTATACTATAAAAATGTGAAGACAGGCGTTATCCCCGGACCTGATATAGACCTTGACGGAACGATAAGCATTTCCGATTACATCATACTTGATACTATCGGTCTGTACTATGTAGGTATAGATGAGACGGACTCTTTTGCTCCGTTTATCAGACGCCATCCGGAGGTAAGAGCAGACATCAATCTTTCTCAGGAAGCGATCGATAATTACAAAAACAACTTTGACTTCAATAATAACGGCATAAGCTGTGATTATCTTGAAAGCGACTGCATGAGAATGTATATCTTCAATGAGCTCATAAAGCAGTACAGCGATGAAGACGCTTTATATGATGCAATAAATGATTACAGCGATGAACACCCCGAATTAACGTATAGCAGAATATCATATGAAAAAATGGAAGAGTTCATAAAGAAAAATGATGTTGGCTTTACTAAAGCATCAAGAGGCGTTACCGAGGACAACAGCAGCGATAATCAGGTGTATTCCGCACCCGAGAGCACAGACGGCATCAAGGGCGACACAAATGTTGACGGAAAAGTAAGTACCTCAGATGTTTTACTGATAATGCAGTCCCTTGCTAATCCTTCTAAATACGGATTAGACGGCAGTGATGAAAACCATATCACCCCCAGGGGTCACCTTCTTGCAGACGTTGACGGCAACGGCATTACAAATAACGACGCTCTGACAATACAGGAATACTTACTCGGATCAGGCAGCATTGAATAAATAATATCTGCGGTTGATCAAAAAGCGGCACGGGAATGGGTGCTGCTCTTAGCGGAACTATCGAATAACCGAGCCGAACAGGAAGAAAGCCGATATTTACAAGAAAACAGTAAATATCGGCTTTTTACTTTTATTCACTAAATACCCTGTCCTCATATCATAAACTATATCGAAAACGATATTTCCTTTAAAGGCTCAAGATTACTACAAATGAAAACCGGGATTTAACTCATGCCTGACCTGAAAAAACCTTTTATCGAATCAGCAAGTTCATCAAGATGTCCGGCAAAGCAGTGATCCGCGCCGTGTATCGGAACAAGTTCAGCATTACTGTAAAGCTCCGCAGCTTTCTCAGCATAGGAGTAAGGGACCGTCGGATCTTCATCGCCGTGAACTATAAGCACCTTACCTCTGAACCTTGAAATAGCATCTTCAACATGGATAGTCTGAGCTGTACGGATATAATCTCCCGACAGCTCCCAGCTGTCACTGACAAGCTTTTCGGGTATATGCTCAGGATCAAAGCTGTTTCCGAGCACTATTCCTTCCCTTGCATTATCGGGTATCATCCATGCAGGGGATAGCGGAAGTATAGCCCTGAAGTCATCAGCGCACATACCTCCTATGAGCATAGTGAGAAGCCCACCCTGAGAATGACCGCACAGGTAAAGATCCGTTACAAGATCCAGTCCTTTTGCGTATGCAACTACTGCAAGGGCATTGGTCACCCATTTGTAGAGAGTGTGGTCTTTGAATTCGCCGCCGCTTTTCCCGTGGCCGTACATCTCGGCGCGAAGGACCGAAATACCTGCTTCATTCATAGCTTTCTGAGCGGTAATGATATGATCCTCCTCCATATGTCCCGTGAAACCGTGTATCAGTATACAAAGCGGACCTTTTTCGGCGGCACGGTCAAGCTTGGCATGAAGGCGTATGCCGTCATTATTTATATAGAATTCTTCCATTTTTCCCTCCTCCTGCGAAACATTATCCACAAACTATAATATCAGGCTCATAACCGATCATTACGGGGGTCCTGCCTATACTTTATCGGGATGCTCTCCGGACCAGCCCTTTTCGGGCAAACAGGACAAGTACGACATATCATCCTCAGAGATCCTGAAGCCGAAAATATCGAGGTTTTCTTTCATTCTCTCCTTTGACGCAGATTTCGGGATAACGGGGATCCCCCGCTGATTGAGGTATCTGAGCAGCAATGCGGCGTTGGTGCAGCCGTATTTAGCAGCTATTCCCGATACAGCTTCGTCATTCAGCAGTTTTGCCCTGCCGAGAGGGCTCCATGCCTGGGGAAGTATCCCCTCTTTTCTGAGGTAGGAAAGTGCATACTCCTGCATATAGCCCGCGTGCAGCTCAAGCTGATCCACCATAGGACGGATACGGGCTGCCTCCAGAAGCGGTCTTATATGGTGGGGGAGGAAATTGGACAGACCTATGACTTTTACCCTTCCCTGTTCATATAATTCTTCCATTGCCTCCCATGACTGTCTGACCTTTTCAAACCATTCCTCATCATCGGCATCGCTCTTAGGCCAGTGTATAAGATACATATCAAGGTATTCGGTTTTCAGCTTGCGGCAGGACTCTTCAAACGATCTAAGTGTTTTTTCCCTGCCGAGATCTGTAAACCAGACCTTGCTGCAAAGGAATATCTCCTCTCGTCTGATACCCGATCTTTCTATTGCTTCGCCTATCTGTTCCTCATTGCCGTAAAATGACGCTGTATCTATGTAACGGTATCCGCAGTCAAGAGCATCTATGATGGTCTGAACTCCGCCTTTTTCCGTTGAAAGATATGAACCGTAGCCTACTGCGGGGATCACGGCTCCGTTAGGAAGAATGAACTCCTTTTTTGAGTCATTATATCCGACGGCGTCAAGTATACTGTCGAGGACGCGCATATTTCTGACGGAAAACTCCTCTGTGATATGGGGGACTTCATTCCCGATAATGCAACGGTTCATCTGCTCCATCTCCATACTGTAATTAGAGGCGGCAATGACCCTTTCTGTCCGTGTCACTCTTTCGCCGTCTTCGCCCTTGACAGTGACCTCAAAGGTGATCTCGCCTTCACCGTTATACTCCGCATCGGAACGGATATACCCGCAGGAACCGTGTATGAAAAGTCTGTCATATCTGTCTGAGGAATCGGTGCCGAGTATCATGCCTGCATTGAATGAAGCCCTTGTGCCGTCCTCAAAGCCAATAAGGACAGAAGCCATGTGATCCACTCCCGTACTGTCAAGCTCGGCATCAGCTTTGATATACTTAACGGGTGACTCAATAAGTGTAAGTATCATTGATGTACAGTAGCAGCCTACATCGTATATCCCGCCGCCGCCCTGTTCCTTGTGAAGTCTTATATCATCAGAATAATCCTGCGTGAGGAAAGCCGTGTCGATGTAATCTACCTTTCCTATCTCGCCGGAGGAAATTATCTCCTTCAGCCTGCTGATATACGGACTGTGGAGATATGCAAAAGCCTCCATAAGTATCACTCCGTTTTCCCTTGCAGCAGCAAACATACGGCGCAGCTCGCCTTCGTTCATAGCAGCAGGCTTCTCACATAATACGTGCTTATGCGCGTTTAAAGCCTTTATTACCCATTCGCAGTGGAGGTCATTGGGAAGCGGTATATATACAGCTTCGACCTCAGGATCGTTCAGCAGGGCGTCATAGCCCTGATACGCCTTTTCAAATCCGAAACGCTCCTTATATGCTTGTGCCTTTTCGAGACTTCTTCCGGCTATCGCATAAAGCTCACAGCCCTTTGCTTTCTGCATACCGGGGATAGTTCCCCATGACGCGATACCTGCTGTACCCATAACGCCCCATTTTACAGTTCCTGAGCTTAAAGCTCTTTTTTCTTCAGACATACGTTTTTCTCCTATAGTTTTCGTCTTCCTGACCTTATGCAGCCAAAAGCGTACATTGTTTAGAACATTATAACATAAGGAACTTTTCATGGCAATATTTGTATAACTAATATGTCAAATTGCACACAAACCGCGTGTTCTCTTTTAACAATGTGCATTAAGGAAAAACAGGCGGCTTTATGACGGATACTCATATAGAAGTTTTGCCCCTGAGTGTTACAAAGCACTCAGGGGCATTGTGAATATTTATGTTGCTAAGCTAAATCAGAATTTATCTACATCTTAACTTTCTCGAATACAATTTGAATATCTTGCTTTGCCCCTTCAAATCCAGGCCAAGCATCTATTCCATCATTTCTTTTTCTCGGAATGATATGAATATGTAAATGAGGTACTGACTGTCCAGCACTCTCATCACTCGCATTAAGCAAATTAACGCCTTCGTATCCGCAATGCTCTGTCAGATGTTTTGATACAGCTTTTACTGCTTTTATAACGGCACATAGTGTTTTTTCGTCACAATCCAAAACATTCTTGAAATGTATCTTTGGAATGACTAAAATGTGTCCGTCCACATCTTTTGCTGTATCCATAAACGCAAGGGTCTGATCATCTTCGTATACTTTCATGCAGGTGATTTCTCCTGATGCAATCTTACAAAAAACGCAATCATTCATATTATTCACACGTCCTTAAATTCCGATTTTTGTCAGTAACAATTATAGCACATCATCTCTGTACTGTCAATAGAAACGCCATAGTACTTCTGACCTTACATCAAAAATACTATGGCGTAAAACTTCTTTATGCGTACCGTACTTAAGTGCGCTCTTTTGTTCACTTCTTACGGTTTACGAAATCATTTATGCCCGAAAACAATGTGAATGCCACCTTGCCGCGGTACTCCTCCGTGTTAAGCTGCGCCGCCTCCTCGGGATTGGACATGAAGCCGCACTCCGCCATGACCGTGGGATTTTCGCTGTAATAGCAGAGGAAAAGCTCCTTGCCGCAGAGCTTTATCTCGCGGTCGTTATCGGGCTGGAGCAGCTCCCTGAACCTGCTTTGCAGCGCCCTTGCAAGGGCTTCGCTGGTGCTGTTGCTGCCGGAATAGAACATCTGGGCGCCCTTGTATTTCGGGTCGGTGAACTGGTTCTGGTGAATGGACAGGCAGACCGCGTTTCCGCTCTCGTTGAACATGGCGAGCCTGTTGTCCATATCAGAGCTCTTCTGCGCGGCAATGCCCTCCACTCCCTCGTCATGTATGGATCTGTCGGAGTCCCTTGTTACCCTGACCTCATAGCCGTTTATCTCAAGAATGTCCCTGAGCCTGAGAAGTATGTCAAGGTTTATGCCCTTTTCGGGGACTCCCTCCGCAGAGGTGCAGCCGCCGTCGATACCGCCGTGTGGCGCGTCAACTTAAACTAAGTCGTGTTTATGGCTTAAAATAGCCATTTGTACATATATTATATCACGTATTTTTTATTTGTCAAGAGTAAAAAAGATCCATAGAGCGAAAACTCTATGGATCACATTCTCAGATATGGTTTGCGAGATAATCATAGGTATCTCTGATATAATTCATGATAGGATCAAGCTTTACAAGCAATATTGTTCCCGGTATTCTGACTCCCGCTGAAGCGGCACCGATTGCTTCAATTATCTTTTCACGTTTTGGAAGATTGGCTTTCAGAATCGTTCTACATACATCATTAGCAAGGAAGTTGTCTGTGAAGATATTTCCTTTTTCGACATCTATCCTCGGCACACCTGTTGCAATAAGTCCGAGATTATAATCAAAATACGGAGCAAGCCCGATAATCTCACCTGTGGTGCTGTTCCTCAGAACTCCTGCGTTCTGATTATGACGGTCGTCATTATGGAGCAGAGCGTCATAGAATATCATCATAACATAAGGCGTTATCAGCTTTTCATCAAGTCTCGGAATTATATATTCAGGCTCGTCATGATCGCTGAAATAATTACAAAAGGGCTCGAAATCCACCTTTGCATTATCAGTAAAATCTTTTGATACAATAAAATCAGAAGTAATACCTGTTTCCTCAGAAGTATAGGACATTCGCTCATACTCAGCAACATTTACGCCCATAGCCTTGAGGAAAAGATAAGCATAGTATTCGCTGATAAGTTCTTGTGTATTTCCCTGTTTGAACATATACCAAGCATCATCGATATATCGCCATGCCTTTTCATAGCTGCCTACTGTACCAAGCTCTCTGTAGCCCGAAGTATCTCCGCTGTTTGAAGCAGAAGCACCATAAAGTGCTATATCAGCAAGCTCCTCATTATACTTTTTCAGCGAACGATAGTCCAATGTTTCATCAGACCGCTGTATCCACCAGTTATCGGTAATAGAGATTCCGTGTCCGATATCTATTACCTGACCTAAATCATCAGGAGTACGCAGCCTCAGAGCCTTGAACAGCTTTCTCGAATGGGAGCGGTGAATATCAACTATTCTGTTATCGAGCCATATCTCAAGAGGCATTCCTGCTGCAAAACACGCAGGACAAAGCGCTTTATCTATTATTTCCGTTATGCCGTTTTCATCTGCAAGGGCGATTACTTTATCCCTGTGCATTATCTTATAGCCCATTATTTCACGCTCCTCTACATTAATTATTTTATATTATACCACAAAATGCGGCTGTTGTAAATGATTATTAAACATAATATGTATAGCAATAATAATAGCGGTACGTCCTTTCCAGACATACCGCTACAGCTTCCAGTGTATATGTATTTCTCGTTCACCGTTCTCGAAGGTCTCCCCTATCTCGATATAGTCGATGAACTCGTCAGCGATACTGCGGTCAAGTTTGTCGAAATGGGTATACTGCTCAACAAGCGCCTTCTGCCCCTTGGCATTTTCCTGACGCTTTCGGCAGACAGTTATCTGCTTATTTACATCTGCTATCTGCTCCGCGATATTATTCTCCTCATCGCTGAGGCTCTGGCGGAACATTGCGTAGTCCTCGTCTGACAGCACTCCGTCGAGCTTGTCCTTGTACATCTTCAAAAGGCGCTCCTTAGCAGCTTTATGCCGTTCTTCAAGTGTACTGAGCCTGCGTTCAAGCTCCCTGAGCTGTTCGGAGTGAATGTCTGCAAGCTGTATCTCATCAGCCTTGCAGAACTGCTCCACGATCAAGTTAAGCTCGTTGAGGATATGCCTTTCGAGTATAAGACCGCTGATGCTTGATTTGTTGGGACAGTTCATTGCACCTGTCTTATATGTGGCACATTGCAGACCATAGTACTTTATGGTCTTAGCCTTGTTGTAATAGACATTACGCTTCATGGGACGACCGCAGCAAGCACATCTCACCTTGCCTGACAGCGGCGAAAGCTCCTGTGAGCGTTTCCCCACTCTGCCATGGCTGTTAAGACGTTCCTGTGTACGTGACCATGTTTCAGCGTCGATTATCTGCTCATGAGCATTCGGTATTCGTACCCATTCCGCCTGCTCCACCTGCTTACGCTTCTTATTTTTGTAGCTGATGTGGTGAGACTTCCCCTGCACAAGCGTCCCAGTGTACACCTCGTTATGTAAAATCCTTGCAACAGTTGACTGCGTCCAAAGCCCATGTGCATTGCTTGTATCAGCATTAGTATTAACGTACTTTGAACCCTTCTGACGCTTATACTCAGTTGGACTTACGATGCCGTCAGCATTCAGCTTCTGAACTATCCTGCGGTAGCCCTCGCCGCTGACATACATATCAAATATTTTCCGTACAACAGGTGCGGTCTCCTCGTCGATGACGAGGTGGTGCTTGTCCTCGGAATCAATTTGATAACCGTATGGCGCAAAAGAGGCTATAAACTGCCCCTGCTCACGCTTATAGGCAAGAGTACGGCGAATCTTCGCTGAAATGTCCTTAACGTACATCTCGTTGTAAGCGCTGGCGAAAAGCCTCATAGTGCTGTAGCTTTCGCTGTCTGTATCGGCATTGTCAGCAACTCCGATAAAGCGTATGCCCCATTCGAGAAACTTATCATTGATAAGCTGCTCTATCACCACGGTATCGCGCGAAAAACGAGACTGGTCTTTACACAGAACGATGTCTATATGCCCAGCCTCGCAATCCCGCAGCATACGGTTGAATTCGGGACGGCTGCGGTCAATGCCGCTGTACCCATCATCAACATAAATGTCGTATATCTCCCAGTCGCGCTCATGACAGTAGTCGCGGAGCATGGCTTTCTGGTTTTGTATACTTGCACTTGCATCGTTCTCCGCCTTGTCCTTGTCTTCTATGGATAAACGACAGTATATAGCTACCTTCGGCATTGGCCTCACCTCCTTGTTTCAATAGTTTTGGGTTCAGTTTGTTCTCTTCACCTGACGGTTTAAGAGTTTCTCTATCTTCTCTGTGACAGTTTTTTTTAAACGCTCGATATCAGCCGTTTTGAAACTGCTTTTTGTATGTATTTTATCATTCATTTTTATCACCTGCCTTTCAATTGTATTCGGAATAAGCATAATATATGCTTATTTTACTTGACCTGCTCCGATTAATATAATTAATGTGCAGGCAGCGTCCAAAGGGCGCTTGCCTTTAATAACAACCATAAAGCTCCTTGAACTTCTCATAGAGAGGCGTCTCTACGAAGTTGACGACTCTGCCATTAAGCGTAAGAGCCTCGTTCTCACCTGTCTCCTTGTTATATGCGTCGAGTTCAAGTATAGTGTCACCCGCTTTGAACTTGTTGAAGCCAGCGTCTATTGCATCACGATACCCAAGTTTCTGAGCAACGTGATCCTCAGACTTGCCGGGACGGCAAAAGCTTTTTATATTTGCTTGCTTCATTGTATCAAGACTGGAGCTTCCTTGATTATAATAGTCTTGAGTCGCGCCTATAAGAGCAGTATGAAATTTGCGTCCCTGCTTAACGATGGTTTGAAGCGGTGAACCCGTGCTGAAGTCCTGGTCGACGAGTTCATCTATCACGATAGAAAGAAATCCGGAGTCGTGATTCATCTGCCAATTGAACAGGCTTCCAACAAGCATATCGAGCAACTGGTGTGTGCTGTCACCAACCTCGTTTCCGAGGCCGATAATGATTATCTTACGTCCCTGCAAGAACAGGTCTTCCCATGTCTGTTCATCGTATCCTACCTCTCTGATATCAGCAAGGACAGACTCGATACGATCTGCTATCTCAGCACCGAAAGCACCAGCCTGCTCCAACTCAGAGCAAAGATCATTAAGGTCAATGGAGAAATCCTTATCCTTAAGATAATCTGATAAAAATCCCTTCAGCTTTCGCGAGGTACTCTTGTCGATAGCGCCTGTAGCAGCACGCAGAACACTATAGATAGCCCGCTTCTTGTCCGGAAGGCTTTCGCAGCCTCTAAGTGAGCCGAGATCAACTGGTACAGGATCTTTTCCTACACCGATGTTGATGAACTTGAAGAGCTTTTCAACTACCTCGGCAGGCAGCATCTTAAGTAGCTTTTCCTTCGTATAACTGCCACTGACATCAAACACAACAACGATTTGACCGAGCATAAAAAGCATTACGATTATCTGTGCTATAGCCCAGCTTTTGCCACTTCCAATCCTGCCAGTGCCGAAGTAGACATTGTTTTCCTCATCGGCGTAGCGGAGCATCTTTCCGGCAAACCTTCCGTCGATGGTCCTAACCAGCGGAAGTAAGCCTTCGGGTATCTCATCATATTTGAAAAGAAACGCATCTTTGTCGATGAGCTCGAAGCGCTGACGATTCTCCTGCGTAAGTAAGGTGTATTTGATAGCGTGAACGTACAGCGGATACGGAACTCCGTCGGAGGTTATCGCTGCAATCCTGATACTCTTCTCATTTTTAGCGTTATGAGGAAGATATCCACAGCTATAAAGAGCAGTTGTTACTGTACTGTTCCAAAAGCTGGTGATGACATTTGGAACGTCTCAAAAGTCAGAATACCTCCTTTTGAAACTGATTTTCAGCTGTTTTTCGGCTGTGTCGTAATGTATACTTTTCAGAACGCTCCACAGTACTCCTCATATAAGCTTTCACCGGCCATATACTTTACATCTCTAACAGCCTCCTGGAACGTACCAGTATCCATTAAAAGATCAGCCACCTCGTCTGCGCTATAGCCGAAATCGAGGAGCAGGATAACGTCATCTTCATCTACACCAAAGCAGTGAGCCATCTCTACCAGTGTCTCCTCGTAAGTACTGTAATAGTCCTCACAATCTCCATACCACCACTTACACCTTGAATAGTGTGTATAGCTTGGAGCAGGTTGAAACTGGGAGCGAGTGATATTGCCGTTCTTATCAATACGGATTATATCGCCCTCATCGGCTTCAATACGCTCATAAGCGAACTTATGTAATCCCACGCGTTTCAGCGCATTCTTCATAATGCTTTCGGTGCTTGCATAGGCGAAAAGTCCGAGAGAATCGAAATGGAGCAAACATAACGGGTTAGAGCCTTTAACGAGATACAATGAGTTATTCTCATCAAGCAAACTGAATGTGAAGCTTCCTTGTACCTGCTCCGCCATGTATCTCAAGCTTTCAAAGTCCAGCTTGTGTTGGGACTCTATCAGCTGCACCGCAACGTAGGAATCAGTCTCTATACTTGTGGCAGGGAGCTGCTTCACCTTCCTAAGCTCTCTGTCATTATAAAGGATACCGTTGTGAGCTAAACTCCACGAAATATCGCCTGTTGCTCCGAGAAACGGGTGGTTATTGTAGTTGAATTTCTCATTGCCCTGAGTAGTCATACGGGTATGCCCCATAACAGCTCTTGTTCCTTCCGGAGGATTGAAATGAAGTTTATGCGCCGCCTTCGGTCTCTTGTATATGACAATCTGACCGTCTCTGACATAGCTTATCCCAGAGGCATCCATGCCTCTCTCCTCGGCGGCATTGGCAAGTGCCTGCGTCAGCTTTCTCAATACTTTATGTGGTATAAGCCCCTGATAATCAAGATAGCCAAACAAACTACACACATATATCCTCTCCCTTCTTATTTAATATACTTGAGCACATCGTCGGGGGTGATCAAGCTTGTCGATGTTCTTTATGATCTTATTTACCTTGCTTGCGAGATGAGTTGCCGCCAAAATCGTGATAAGTCGTAGTAGCACCTGTGCGTCGCTGTGCCTTAGTTCACCTATAGGCAGCTTTGGAATCTTCTCAAATATTTCTGTTGGTTTCATCATACTTCCTCCTGAGTTTCAATATTTTCGTTAATGTATAAACGCCGTTCCTTAAGGTAAACTATGAGCTCCGGCGCTTCTATAGTGCTAACGAAATCGGACCATGATAGCTTCTCAATCTCGTCCTCCGTCATGTTCATTGCAATATCGCATATTATATTAACGAGTTCAAGCGAAGCAATGAGTGTATTGTATTTTAGCGTTCCTCTGAAGAGCCTAAACTCGATAGTGCTATAATTCATAAGATTCACCGCAGCATATCGCCCCAAATTGCCTTTCTTAGCTTTTTCAAGTATGTCCCGGCCGTTCTTTTCATAACCGTACCTGGCCGCCCAGCGGTTCATCGAATACTCACTCCGACGGCTAAACCTCAGGAGCTCGTTCCAATTTTTCTCAACAAAATACAGAATATGGCTGATTACATGCTCCTGTTCATCCTGTGTGTCTCCAAGGCAAGAACGGTTCAAATGAACGTGTAAACCGCAGGTACTCGTTTGATGTGAGCGGTAGCCCATGCTGATTGCCTTACTCATAATCTCTTGCCAGCAAAAGTCTTTATGGTAACTTAATGTCATCGGATGAGTGACTATCTCCAAGCCATCATCAAGTGAGCCGTCGCCCTTCACATAGATATGTTCGTGTTCTTTGTTTGCAATTGCCAACAGTTCATCAGCATTCTCTGAATCCTTACCCGCACCATCAATTTCAAGTTCTACGCCGAAATATCGGCTTGAATCGTCACCATAGAAGATAGGTTCAGGCTTCCACCCATATTCGTGTATACTGCGGCTCTTATCCACTTCATCGTGATAGCACTCCGAGCAATAACTGTCGCCCTCAAGATTATAAGCATCGTCTTCATGCAAAAGAGCATCACAACAGCAGCACCTAACGTAGTGGTTATGGTAACATGATGAACACAAGTTGGTATATTCATCGCCAAAACTGTCATCTGTCCATATGACCGAGCCGCAACGGTCACAGGCAGTTGTGTGGTGCTCATAACAGTCTGTGCAGACTATCTCGCCGCCGACTTCCTCGTAATCATCTGTGTCAATAAGTGATCCGCAGTGGGCGCAGTACAGTTTGTTTTCTTCCATTTTTAGACCTCCATAAAATAGTGAAGCCGTCCCGAAGGACGGCTATTTTGTTGATATTCATTTGTCGCTGCCGATAAGACCGATAGCTATTCTTGCTCCGAGTTTCAGTCCGGAGCGTATCCCTGCACTGAAAGCAGCTGCTGTGAGATCAGCTGCAATATCCTCAATCTCAGTTGCCTTTTTTATCGGGAACTCCCTTACCAGCTCATTGAGCATTGCAGTTGCTTTCAGATAATCGCTGTTGTTGCAAAGCTGCGAATCCAGCGTGAGAGCGAACTTCTCAGCCAGTTCATCAAGTATATCCATTTTCCTCACCTCCCGAACATCAGATATAACAGAAAAACCGCTCCCGAAGGAGCGGCATCAATGTTCAGTATTCACTTGCGAGCAGCATGGTTGAGTAGTCTCCGTCATCGATGACGTAAAGCTTTTGGGTAATTGGTGCAGCTGATGGTATCATATACACCTTTCGATATTCAGGCTCTTCTGAGCTATGAATAATTGACTGCATAGAACCCGATGGGCTTAGCTCGAACACCTGTAAGTAGTCCTTCGGAGCAGGCATATGCTCTACGCACTCCCAAAGGAATAGCTGCAATTCGATAGGTATAGAGCTATCGACGCCACAGGTGAGGTATCGACTGTTATCAAACATCTTTGTGACTCCTCCTTTCTTAGGATTTGATACATCAGTAAAGTATCCTAAGAAATAATATATATTTGAAGGGGCACAATAATAGGCGGCTATAAGCCGCCTTTATCTATATATTCTTTTGAACAGACTCACTATTTAATTCTGGTGAGTCTGCCTTTTTTCACTATGAACACTTTGTCGGAAATGTCCATAAGTGCCTTGTCATTATATGAATCCGTGTAGAAGCAGTCTATACGCTTGTCACCATACAACGACATATATCCATTTACTTTGTTAGAACCGAAGTTGAGATACTTAACTTTCATTTTATTGGTATCGATCCTGCTGCTTATTATGTGATCTGTGTTTATAAGATTTCGTATGCCATTTATAAGAAAATCCGGTCCTGCAGTTATAATTATGTCGTCATTTTGTATCCTATTCAGCATTTTCCTGTCCAACTTGAAGCGGTTCTTGTCCCAGAAACCTTCAATAGAATCCATAAGCTCATCCTTGCCGCTAAGTACGTTCTGCAGGAAATCATTAATTGCATCAACCATTTTTCTTTTATTAACAAGACAAAGCTTGTACTTTATCAGGTTGATGAAGATCTTAGGCAGGTGTAAAATGACCTTCTTGTTATTCTTTATCATGTATAAGGCAAGATCAACTGCACTCTCTCCGTGATATAGAGTATTATCGAAATCAAAAACTTTCAAAGTATTATTCCTCCAGAATCTATTGAATCCATTATATCATACTCTAAGAAGGAGTGTAAAGATATTCGGTATATGTTTTTTGTGAATATTATTCTACTGTATATTAAAAAATGTAATACATCTATCCCTATTTTACCTGCATTATATTTAGAAATATATAATAATTATTATTTTTATTATTATATATAATTATATTAAATAATAATTATATTTATTATATACACGTACGCGCGTATATTGGATGTATGCATTTTTAATACAAGTAATGGAGTGATAATTATGAGTAAATTAAAATCCTATTTACGAACCATCAGATTCCCTGAAGATATCGTTGCTGATATCGAGAGAGAAGCTGAGGAGACAGGTAAAGACTTTTCCAAGGTAGTAATTTACAGACTGAGAAACTACCATAAGCCATTAACACCAGACGTTATGGTTAAAATCCAGAATATCGTTAATCATGCGCTTGCTTGCGTGTTAAAGGGTTCAAGATCAATTCAAGGATTACAGAGGGAGGTGAATGAACTGTGGAAATATTTAAGATATGGCGACATGCATCAGCAGCAGAAAAGTACAGACATAATGCGATAGATTATGCTCTCAATGACCGTAAGGTCAATTGGGAATGTTATGGTGTACAGACAGATTATCCCCAATCTATATACCAACAAATGACTGTTGTATCCGACTTTTTTGGCAACCACGGTAAAAATGCTATTTTTCACTTTGTGGTTTCCTTTGAAAAAAAGACGGTGCTTGATCCTATGACCGCGCTGATCTATGCTAAGATGATTTTTGAAGATCTTCTGGCTGATCATCAAGCGGTTATTTCGATTCACAAGGAAGATCATGGCACAGCTCTTTTCCACGCTCATGTAGTTGTGTCTACTACGAATTATATCACCGGAGAGCTCTACTATGGCAGATATGAGGATCTGTTTAAGATAGCTCAAAATGTTGCAAATGTAACACACAACCTTTGTGAATTTGAGCTTCCCAGGCCCAAGGAAAACAAAGACGCTAACAAAGATACAGATCAAACAAATAAGAAAAAAAAGATCTTTAAACGCATATTTGTTCCGAAATAATTATAGGCTTCTGACATAATTACTTGTTATCATTTTCTCTTACTGAACAGCTCTGAGTATATCTGTACTTATCCCGGCCTTTGTGCCGGGGAGCTGTTCTGCTTCCTTTTTATCAGGTCAGTTTTTCGATTATTTTATTCTTTGATAAATATATTATTTATATGGCAAAGCTGTTATTTATGTAAAAAAGGAGGGCTTATGGAAAAGAAGAGGCACGAAACAATTGTTAGTCGATTTGAAACTTTCACTGATGACTTCCATTTTGATGACAGCAAAAGTATTGGTACTATATCAATAAATAGTACAAATCAAACAATCAGATTTGACCACAAATCTGGCGATATTCCGACATTGTACGTGATTTTGATGATCATGAGCGTAAATAAGGCTTGGCTCCGTATTGTTGATAGCTTTGAAAACTCTTCCGATATGAGCCGCTATTTCCTGCTCACACGCTGGATTAATTTTGAATCAACGGATTTTTATCTCTGTCACGAGCGGGATGATGGTGTGACTGTGATCAATAAGTGCCTGATCAAGTGTGGTGATGATGGTGGCATTAGTTCTTGCATATTAACCGTGCTTGATTACCTAATGCTTGTAGAATATGATTCTCGTTTTGATATTTCAACGCCCAAAAGCAGGCTCAAAGAGCTTCGAGAAGACTATGGCTTTAGATACATTAGCTGACTGATGAAGGCTTTAAACAGCTGACATCAGTCAGTTTTTATAAAAAAGGCGTAAGCGCCAATAAAAACCAGCCCTTACGATGAAAAAAGAAAAATGCTAAAATAGTTCCAGAGGGAAATATCTGAAAGGAGCTACGAATATGCTAACAGCAAAAGAAGTGTAGAGTGAACTGGACCACAGAGAATGGGCGGAGCAATTCGCTGCCTGTTTTTTGCAGACAATTGTACAGCGAGATACGGTAAACAAGTTTTATGAAGAAAAAAGGCAGCCAGAGTTATTTCGTTGGGCTGCCTTAAGTTAGTATTATTTGCTTTTTATGAAAAAATGTGATATAATAATTTTACATTATTCACTGTATTTAAAGAGGGAATGATTGTAACACATTTTACATAAAGGAGAGTAGTTATGAAAAAAGCACTTGCACTACTGCTTCCGCTTACATTGCTGGTATCAACTATGTCATGTGCGGAAAAGAACAAAACCTCAGAAAAATCCGAAACTGAAACAACAAATGCATCTACATCAGCTGCCGAGCCCACAACAAGTACAGAGTTAGAGTTTGACGGCCCTAAGTATGAGACATACGCAACCATGACTCCCGAGGAGATAGTGGCAGCACTTACTTTGGAGCAGAAAGCGGCACAAATGGTACAGCCTGCGGTCTATAACATCACAGAGGAGGATATGAAAGCCAACGACTACGGCAGTATCCTTTCCACTGTCGGCTGTATAGACTCGGATGCATGGGCTGAGACCGTTGACGGCTTTCAGCAGGCAGCTATCGACTCTGAGGCAGGTATTCCCTACATCTACGGACAGGACGATGTTCACGGCGTGAACTACTGCCGTGACGCAGTATACTTCCCTCACAACATCGGACAGGGCGCTGCAAACGATGAGGAGCTTGCCTATCAGGTAGGTCTTATTACAGCTGACGAAGCAAAGCTATGTCATATGCTGTGGAACTTCTCGCCATGCGTGGCACAGTCCGTTGATCCTCGCTGGGGACGCACATATGAGTCCTACGGCTCTGACCTCGAAACTATTACCAAGCTCAGTACAGCCTACACGAAGGGACTTATTGACGGTGGACTTGTTGCCTGCGCAAAGCATTTCTTTGCTGACGGCAACGTGCTGTACGGCACAGGCGAGGAGGGGGCTCCCCTCAAACGTATCGACCGCGGTGACGCACAGCTCACCGACGCAGAGATAGAGGAGCTTCTCAAGGTATATCAGGCGCAGATTGACGCAGGTGTGCAGACCATAATGATAAGCCATTCATCGCTGAACGGCGTGAAAATGCACGAAAATAAAGAGTATATCATGAAGCTGAAAGACGAAATGGGCTTTGAGGGCTTCATCGTCAGCGACTGGGGCTCTATACAGCATATATCAGGAGATTCGTATAAAGATCAGGTAATAACGAGCATTAATGCAGGTATAGATATGCTCATGGAGACCGACAGATATGACGAAGCAAAGCAGATAATCGTTGATGCTGTAGGCAGCGGAGAGATAACCGAGGAGCGTGTGAATGACGCTGTTACACGTATAATCAAGGTCAAGAAGGAAGCAGGCATATTCGATGATCCGCTGCTGGAAACTATGACTACCGAAAAGACAGTCACAGGTTCTCTTGAATACCGAAAGGTAGCCGAAAAGCTTGTTGAAGAGAGCCTTGTGCTTCTCAAAAACGAAAATAACGTGCTTCCGCTAAAAAAGGGCACAAAGGTCTATATCACAGGACCTGCGGCAAACAGCTGTCAGGCACAGTGCGGAGGCTGGACTATGGACTGGAACGGCTCTACCTCAAAGGACGTCCCCGGAGTTACCACCATACAGGAAGCCTTTGAGCGTTATGCCGAGGACTACGGCATTGAAGTCATCACAGATTCGGAACAGGCAGACAAAGCCGATGTGGTACTGCTTTGCCTTGGCGAGCAGAACTACGCCGAGTGGAACGGCGATACCGAGGATATGAGCCTTTTCGGCACGCTTGGTCTTAATGGCAATAAAGAAGCCCGTGCAGAGGCAAAAGCTCTCGGCAAACCCATTGTTACCTGTATCGTGGCAGGCAGAAATGTTCTCATCAACAAGAGAGTATACGATGACTGGGACAGCGTGGTTATGTGCTATCTCCCGGGATCTGAGGGCAAGGGCATATCCGATGTACTCTGCGGCTGTGCAGACTTTACAGGCAAACTCCCGTCCCCTTGGTACAGCTCATTAGACCAGATACGCACAGACAATTGCTGGCTCGAAAGAGGCTACGGTCTCAACTACGGCGACGGCTTCAAACCTGTTGACGAACCCGAGACTATACTCGATCCGCCTACGGTTGTAGAACCCGATCCTGCCATAGAAGGGACAAACTATACAGCAGGTCTGTTCAAGGACGGCGTTTACGTCAATGAGTATGCAGGTATCAAGCTGAATGTCCCCGATAATCATAATTATTTCCCAACAGACCCTGACGAAAAGGAAGAATACATAGCAAGTCTTACCGATGAAACAGAAATAGCTGTCGAGAAAGCAACAATAACTGACGCATGTTTCGGAAATCCCAAAGAAGGCATTCATATCTTTTTTTACAATACCCATATGCTTTTAGACGCTTTAAAGCCTGATAATGGTGAAATAACTGAAGAAGATGCACTTGACTATTACAGGGAATACATCGCTGCTCTCTCTAAGAAGCAGGGATTCCAAGTTGACTATAAGGAAAGAAAAAAAGTCACTATCGGCGGTCATGAATACCTGAGAGACATTGCATATTATGACGGCGATGAGAACAGTTATGAAGCATTTTGTATGAGAAAAATCGATGATGACCTCATGCTGTTCCTGCACTACACTGCAAACGAGCCGAAAAAAACGCCTGAATACTTTGAATCGCTGTTTGAGGAGATAAAGTGAACATCATGAAGAAACATATATCAATTATCGCAGTCGGCTGTGCATTATGCATAGCCGCTGTGGGTGCTTTTACTGGCTGCTCAAATGGTAATAAAAGCTCAGGGCCTTCCGAAGCCCTGACCACCGATGTAACGGTAACCGATGAAACGGAACAGGCGGAGACTTCAACGCAGGGAGAAGTTATGGTACATAGAATCCCCATAACCGCAGACAATGCAAAACTGCAAAGCAGAACTGTAATGAAGGACGATGTTCTTTGGCTGGTGCAGAGCGGCTCGGCTGCGGAGTTCACCGTAAGCGGCAGAAATGCCTCCCTTAACCTTGCAGGCAGCAGCGGTATAAATAATTTTGACCCACGCTATGCTGTCTATGTGGACGATAAAATGATATGCGATGAGATCATGGCAGATAAGGACGTAACGGTCAGCCTCTGGAAAGATACAGATAAAACAGCGGCAGTAAAGGTCATGCTTCTCTCGGAAGCCATGTATGGCGGCATTGGTATACGCTCCGTTGAGGTGGAGAGCAGCTCGGCTCAGCCTGTTGTGCCTGCCGAAAAAGCACCGCTGACGATAGAGTTTATCGGAGATTCCATTACCTGCGGATACGGCGTTGAGAGTAAGTCGCCCAGTGACCCATTCACCACTGCTACGGAGAATTTCTCAAAGTCCTATGCCTATCTTGCGGCGAAGTCACTCGGTGCGGACTACATCACCTGCTGCTACAGCGGCTACGGCATTGTGTCTGGCTACTCGGGCGACGGAACCAAAAACGACAAAGAACTTCTGCCTGACTGCTACGGCAAGTCAAGTATTTATAAGGACTACGGGTCAGACTGGGAATTCTCCGAGGACTGTGACGTTGTGGTCATAAATCTTGGTACTAACGATATGAATTATGTTGCCGCAGACCCAAAGACAAACGGCGATGAATTTGTGGAAGGCTATAAGGCATTTTTACAGACTGTCCGTGAAAAGCGTCCGAATGCTCCTATAATCTGCACTATGGGTACTATGGGCGGCGATGATATTTATGAGCTTATCGAACGTGCGGTCTCGGAGTTCGGCGACGAGAAAATAACAGCCTATTTCTCGCAGACTCAGTCCATGCGTGACGGCATGGGCGCGGACGGTCATCCGTCAAAGAAAACACAGCAGTATATTGCCGATGTTCTTGCAGAAAAGATACGGAATACCCTCGGAGAGTAAAAACAAATTAAAAACAGACTCTGCAATTTAAGCGGAGTCTGTTTTTGTTATATAAAATGGACGGGGGGGATTGGCGGTTACCTTTTTAAATTATCAGGTGTGAAATAGAAAGGGAGTACAGATAATCTGTACTCCCCTTCTCGTTGATTATGTGTAAATACCGTTCCAGTAGTGTGCTTTGATTATCGAACCTGTCTTTGCGTCGATCGTAACTGAACTGTATTTGTTAACTGTGAATTCGTAGTAAAGGTTTCCCTGACCGTCTGCCTTAAGAAGATATGTGCCGGATATATTGTCACCATTATAGAGCTTTTGAGAATTCGCTTTCGCATCTTCATAAACGGTAGTACAGGCTTCCTCTGGCGGAACTATATCACTCATGGTGAAGTCACATCTTCTGAACTGAGAGTAATCATAATCCCAGACATAGCCTGTTTCTGGCGTGTACCAGTTCATCATCTCTCCTTCTTCGAGGATTACGTCGTTCATAATGATCTTGGCAGAAAATCTGAATTCATCCTTTGTCTCTGCTTCCATGATGACATAAACAAAGATGTTATCATGAAGATCCTTGTCACATTCCTCGAGAACAGACAGAATATAATCCTTAAACATCTTATCTCTATCGGATCTGAAAAGATAATCCGTATAATAAGTATGCTCGCCGACCTTGATGAGTTTTGCCTCCTGAAAGGCTTCTACGGCATCATTATCAACATTTGCGGCGTAGATCGCTGCCGTGGTATCTTCCGTAATCTTAACTGTGATCTCTTCTTCATTATCCTTGCTTTCTGCATTTGTCTCTTCAAGAGTCTGTCCGGGTGTGTTTGTTTCCATGCTGCTGCCCGTGCCGACTCCGCATGATGTGAATCCTGCGAAAAACGCAGCGGATATAAGTATCGTAATTGTTTTATTTACCGTATTTTTCATAGTATTCTTACCTCTTATCATTTTTCCTGCCGATAAGATATACAATAGAGAATATTACGAACGCAGGAATGAAGCATACACCTATTGTAAATATGAAACTTGAAGGATGAAGTGAAATCGTTGTACTGTACGCATCCGGATTATGCACCGGATCCTCGGGGATTATCTTTGTAAGAATCAGGCCGAATCCGCAGGATTGAGTACATTCTCCGCCGTTTAAAACCTGTGTAATTAAGAATTTACCATTGATAAAATATGAGACAAGATTTATTATTGCTCCGGTTGTATTAATAACAAGAGCTGTTATCAGAGATCTGATCAGTGCTTTTTTCATAAGGATCACCCTTTCAAATGTTTTTCTGATCAATATGTGTCATGTAAAGTCAGGATTGTTGATGGCAGGATATATTTTCGGCATTTTTAATATATGAAGTGATACGTTTTAGTGCAGAACAACAATGAATAATATCAAAAAACGCATAAAAATGGTAACCGCTAACTATTCACGGCATATATAAAATATGGCACGGAATTTCCGTGCCGTTTGCTTTTCTTCTTTTGTAGCCATCATACTCACAGCTCCCTTCGGATATTTGTACTGTGATTATATTTTAGCACCTTTTTAAGTTTGACGGAAGGGCCGGGTTTGGTTGGCGGTTACTGTATCTGAGGTAAAATAATATAAAAAAGGCGGGTTATCCCGCCTTTTTTAAAGTAACCGCCAATCAATCCCAGCCACCATGTAAAAAAGAGATGCAAACGCTTTGGATTTAACGCAATATTTGCCTTGACATAATAAAAAGCGTATGTTACACTTGGTAAGTGTGTATTGTATATACATTCTTTAGATTTTATTTCAATAAGGAGAGGTTGTATGAAAAAACAACTAACAAAAAAAGCGGTAACTGCTATAATGGCATTTGCTCTTATTTGTGGAGCAGCCGCAGACAATGCTTATTTATCTGTAAGCCCTATCGTTGCCCAGGCAGAAACAAGCACTGCAATTGATATTGATGATTATGATCATCTCGACAATTATGATTCTGCAAGTTTCAGCGAAAAGACAGGCGTTCTTCTGCTTAACGGAAAAGTCAACAAACAGGATGTACGTCAGTATTGCAACAACGAAAAGGTAAAGAAAGTGTCCTGTGCAAAGGGAACTGTTTTCCCTGTGAACTGCGGGGCTATGTTTGAAGGCTTCTATGCTAAGGAATTTGACTTTACAAATGCTGATTTGTCAAAAGTTGATGATATGTCTAATATGTTTTATCTACTCAATTCGGGTGATGCAAAGATCATCAATCTTAAAGCTTCTAATGCTACAAAAATGAACTATATGTTCTATAACAGTCCAGCTCTGGAATCTCTTGAACTGAGTGGCTGGGACACATCAAAAGTTGAAGATATGACAGGTGTATTCTTTGATTGCAAGAAATTAGAATCCCTTGATCTGAGAGGCTGGGATACATCAAATGTTGAAAATATGAGCTGTATGTTTGAAGAATGCAACGAATTACGCTCACTTGATTTAAGCAGCTTTGATACATCAAAGGTTAAAGATATGTCAAATATGTTTATATACTGCTCCAGCCTTAAGTCCCTTGATGTAAGTAATTTTGACACATCAAATGCTGAACATATGCAGTCTATGTTTTCACACTGTACCAGTCTTGAAACGCTTGATGTAAGCAACTTTGATACGTCAAACGCACAGGAGTATTGGACTAATACATCGTGTATGTTCCTTGACTGCACAGCTCTTTATCCGAACATGGTTTATTGTTCTGAAGCAAATATGACACTTAACGGAAACCTTGAAATAAACTTCTATGCAAGTCAGCCTGAATATTATTCCAAATATTATAGTGGTGATTTACGTCAGCTCGGACAAAATCTTGCAAAGATCGTAATGAGCGGTCCCAACGGTGATATTGAGATCACTGATTTTGACAAATTTGATTTAATATACGGAAAGATGAAATTAACATATCCTGTTAATGCAACACAGGCAAATGAGAAAATAACTGTCAGAGCTTATGATAAAGACGGAAATCGCCTTATAATGTGTAATGAAAGCAATGGACTTTGCAGTCATTCTCAGCTTGAATGCTCCGTACAGAGCTATATTAACAATCTGAAGCAGAGTAGTTCATATCAAAATGAGGAAAAGCTTCATGTACTTGTAGATGCTTTGGATAATTACTGCAAAGCTGCTGAAAATTACTTCAACGGTGCTGATAATACCATTACCGGTATCGAAAATGTGGAAGCAGCCAATGTAAACAATTATGTTACAGATCTTGGCTCTGATGTAAAGATTTCACTTCTGCTCAATTCCGAAACAGCTTTAAGAATCTACACAGAGAGCGAAAATGTTCTTATTGATGACAAGAAAGCAACCGCAAAGTACAAGGACGGCAAAAAGTACTATGAGATACCTAATATCGGTGCTCATCAACTCAGCACTTCCCACAAGATCACTATCGACGGAAAAGATTACAGCTGCAGTGCTTTGTCTTATGTCAACCGAGTACTGAACAATCCGAAAAACGAGAAAAATCCACTCCTTACAGATATGGCAAAGGCAACCTACATTTATGCAAAAGCCGCTGAGCCTTATGTTACAAAATAAAGAAAGGAAAAAAATATGAAAGAAAAATATACTTCTCCTGATGTAGAGATAATCAGATTTGAGAATGAGGACATTATCACAACAAGTGAGCCTGAACTCGAACCACAGTAAAAACAAACGTAAGCGCCCCCACCCAACCACTATGTAATCGAGTAGGAGGCGGCAAATAAGCCGCCGACCTCTCACACCACCGTGCGTACCGTTCGGTACACGGCGGTTCAATCAACTTAACAAGTAACGTAACCGCCATTTATTCAGAGCATATATTTCGCCAAAATAAGTCCCGGAAATTATCAAATATCCGGGACTTATCTATGTACATCTATTCACCGTTTTATTTCATCATATTCCTGTCTGCAAAAATCAGGCAATGATTCACTCCACGGCATAACAGATTCAAGCTGTTCATCTGTTGGATTTTTGCCAAGCTGTCTCACCGTCGACGGATCTTGTCTGATACACGGACAATTTACAATCATGGATAAAAATGAAATATCAGATACACTTATGAAAGCTGCCGCAAAAGCTCTCAGAAAGCATTGCAAGTGTGTTAAAGGCTGGTATTTGGGGCAGGAAGCGGAATGCCTGAATGGTAAGGTAAGATATATCACAATAGGCATAACCGAGCCTCAGGAGTATGATTTCAAGTTGTATTAATACATAATGCCAATATAAAAAAGCATATATAACATAAGCAGGCGCTCCCAATTCAGGAGTGCCTGAGTTCGTGGAATCTTATGTGCGGAAGCTCGTTTTCGTCGAGGAGTTTTATGAAGTAATGTGTTATACTGTCCGGCGTTATTAACGCACCTACCGGATTAACGCAAAGGAAATCACGATATTCATTCGTCTCCCTTAACAAATTGCTATAAATAGGCGTTTCTCCAACAAAGAGGAACGCTTGTTTATGTAACCAAACAGAAAAGTGTCCTTATTTTGCCATTATAAGGACAAAAAGTCCTTGCTGAATGTAACGGAATGATCACTGTTGATGCAAGACATTTTGAGGTCTATAGTTTTAGCAGTATCTCTTAATTGAATAGGGGAGAATCTTTGCAAATATTCATCAATATTCTGGGGAGATATAAAGATCTCCGTCATGTCCAGTAATATCACGATCAATACAATTGCATGGATTATAGTTAGGATAAATCAAATTGGCGTAGTCGCAGATTTTTGGCTTTTTGTCAATATTTTTTTTGAATATTTGCATTATATACATAAAATAGTCACAGGTTCGTTTCTGATTCCTGTGACTATTTTACTTTTTCTTAGCTTAATGACATTACGCAAATGCGGGAGCTATGACGATTATAAATCAATATGAAAACACATTCTCAAAGCTCAGAGAATCAATACTTTCCCGATTTGAGCAGCTCTTTTACCTGATCGGGACTGTACTCAGCTAATAATGTACCCATAGATGATGTATTGGCATCACGGTAGAAGCGTACCTTTACAACCTGATTAAGCTGATCTGATACCCATGTACTTCTTTTCAGTGTATATCCATAACCGCACTTCAGCATTGCATCAAGCTGCTGGTTTTTGCTGCTGGAAGTCCAGCCCGGTGCAGAAATACCTGTGTTTTTCTTTCCGAGGCAGATGTTGAGTACATTTCCGTCTAACTTAGCAGCAAAGAATTTATTATTCAGGAAATCCTTCTTTGTATTTCCCTCCAGAAGGGTTATATGATATGGAGAAGAGCCAGTGATAATGCAGGTGTAGAAGTTTCTGTGATCAACAGTCTTGTCCAGATCCAAAGTCACGCTTCTTGCAAACAGTTTAGTCTCCAGTGTTTTGATCCCGCCGCAGACGTAGTTGATATTTACATTGTTTAAAATGTTGAAGCTTCTCTTTCCCGGCGCGTATCCGAATGAAACATACCTGTCATAGTAAGGATTTTCAGCACGGAATCTTATCCTTGTACGGAAACCGATGCCATCGGGATTCCTTTCAAGGACAGGAGTATCAAAGGATGCTGAGCCGTCGTTACTACTGAGGTACATACCTGCTATGTAGTAATTCTTCAGATATATATCGCCTGTGATGTACATCTTTGTGCTGTCAAGCTTATAGGTACCCATAGAAAAATTTTTAAGCACATTGTCTTTTATAGATTGCTCATCGATCATTTTGAGACAATAGTCATATAAAGGATCAAATCCATCGTTTTCATTTTCATCTTCCTCAATAATATCATCCCATGAAAGGTAAGGATCAGTTTCTTCATCTTCCACAAAAATATCATCCCATGAGTAGTTTTGATACTCAAGCATTATTCCGCACTTAGAATTTTTGAAATATAACTTATCCACATATTTCTTTGTATCTGCTATTGCAGGGGATATTGCTGCACTCTTTGAAAGAAGACCGAGAACATGGTTGACACCGGTGTTGGCATGACCGTCCACAGTCGGCAGAGACAGCGGGATAGTCGTTTGTGTGTCAAAGAAATCCTTTGTAAGTACAGGCATATTCTTCTGATAATATTCATTATTCCACGCATATCCCGATGAACCGTTTGATAAATCGTTTGATGGATCTTTTCTGGTGTCATAATCGAAATGATAGGTATTGTCATTCTTATAGTAGTCGCTGTAATTTGTTTCATCGACTTTATAAGCAAATGCGGTCATGCCTGAAGATAACGGCATCATTGCGGCAGCTGATAAAGCTGCGATAGCTTTTGTAATTTTTTTCATAGTGATTCCCTCCATGTTTTTTATTCAGTTTTATTGATAGTTTGTTTGCTCGTTTGTAACGTCGACGTTGTACTTTTTCAGTGCAACTTTATATTAGCACATTGAAAATCTGAAATCAACACTTTTCGACAGAAGGTCGTTTTTTTAGGACGAAATGCACATATACGCGACGAAATGCACATATACGCGACGAAATGCTGACCGCGTTCCTCACAAAAAGAAAAAAGGGAAGACGTAAAGGGATGGATACGCCCTGACGGAGATCCCAGTTCCATAGCTGAGAAAGCACTGACTAATATGGTATTTGAGAAAGGCAGTGGAGTATTATAAATCGCCAAATGAATTCATTGCAATGTAAGATAAATAGAATGCCGCCCATCAGTGGCGGCATTCAGATATTTTACACTAAGGCACATCATTACGACTTTTTCGTATAGCAAATAAAATACACGCTCCGATCAAAACACCGCTTGTATTTAGTATCACGTCATCAATATCTGTATGTCTTTCGGGACATAACAACTGGGAAAGCTCAATAAAGATAATAAAACAAATACCGGCAAACACAGTTTTTTTGATATTATCAAGCTTTCTAAAACAGATAGGCCATACTATTCCTACTGGTATAAACATTGCTATGTTCCCGATAATATTGATAAGCCATCCATCATATCTGTCAAAGAGAAAAAAGAACGGGATTAAACTTATCATGTCAGACAATGTAGTTGAAAATCCAATCGTTAGAGTACCTATTTTCCCGTCAACAAAATGTAACGGAAAGTATACAAATCTTGCAATAACTACAATGCATATGTATACAAGAAGCATCTGGAGTTCGCGTTTTACCGAAAACTTCTTGAATCTGATCGCAATTATGAATCGCACAAGTATCCAAATGAGAGTTATAAAAATAAACATCTGTAGATAGGAAATCTCGATCATAGTCACTACCGCATCCTTCCTTTAGCAGATAGCTGATAAATCCCGTGTTTATCATATTAACCTGCTTACTATCCATATTATACACTGCACTATCGCCCAAAGTCAAGGATACATATAGGGAATACTGCAAAGGATTCACTACCGGATTTACTCACTCATACGTATAAACCCGTTGTTTACTTGGGGAGGTATATTTTGTCAGCAAAGAATATGTAATGAAGTCAAGTGTACTACATAGTATTCATCCTTAACAAGATGACGGATTCTAACCATCATCATTGACAAAATAGCACTTAACTGGTATAATTAAAATGGTAAAATATACGGTCAAGGAAAAGATTAAGATCAAAATATTTACATAAAATTCAGGAGGTGCTGTATATGAAACACAAACGACTATCTGCAATTCTCTCAGCCGTGTTGATGCTTCCTGCGATGCTGCAATTCTCAATGCCGGCATCAGCAGCAAAGGTCAAGACGCTGGGAGACGTCAACGCCGACGGTACCGTGAATATATCGGACGGTGTGGCGCTCTCTCGCTATGTCGCTAAATGGGACGGTATCACGATCGACAAGGACGCTGCCGACCTCAATCAGGACGGCGAGATCAAAAAAGAGGACGTCACGATCCTCTTGCGCTATCTCGTAGGCTGGGACGGCTACGACAAGTACATCAAGCCCATATCCCTTGCCGAGGAGGACCCTCTGCGCATTGACGCACAACCGGAGCCGTTTTCGATCGACTACGGCGAGGACGCAAAGCTTTCCGTCAAGGCGGCAGGCGGCACAGCTCCCTACACCTACCAGTGGTCGTACAACGGTGAGGACATATCAGGTGCGACAAAGGCGGAATATGTCCCCGAAAAGGGCGGCAACTACCGCTGTATTATCACCGATGATGACGGCGTGACCGTTCTCTCTCAGAACACCAAATGCTCGATCCACCCGATCATCAAGACGCAGCCGGTCGACGGCGCCGACAACTTCCATGTGGAGGTAGCGGGCGGTACAAATCTCACTTATCACTGGGAGAAAGAAGTGCTTGGCGAATGGCGCGTTCAGCGCGAGAGCTACGGTGCGGGCTACGGCGCAACGAGCGTCGGAAAGTACCGCTGTGTCATTACCGATTTTGACGGCTATGAGCTGACCTCCAATGTGGTGCGCTGGTACGGCAAGGGTGAGCTGACGGTCAGCGATATTTACCTTGACCCGGACGAGGACGCAAACTACGGACTGACGATCGACTTTACGCACCAAAAGTTTGAACATTTCCGTTATCCGCTGATTTACTGGACACACAACGGGTTTGAATGGATAAAACATCGTGTAACTTTTGAGGAAACTGTATCCGGTCAATATCCGGAAGATGCAGTTTTTAGTTGGTCAACCAAAACAATTTATGACTATAATGTGCCGGTTTGTTCACCCTATGCTGCAAGCGGACTTTACGGCGACTACCTTGACCTCTATGTGGATGCAACCGGTGAAGGACCGCTGTTCTTTGACTGGCAGCTCTCTCCGACCTTCGAGCAGGCACTTGCCGGCAAGGGCTTTGTGTCGATTTCGGAGAAATCCGGCGCTCTCGGTCTCGGTACGGAGCATCTCCGCTTCCCGATGAAGGAGAACGAGGACATTGTTCACTGCTACGGTTATGTGCGCTGTATCGTCACCGACCGGAACGGTAATTCCAAAACTGCTGTCTTTGGCAATCCTTGGAACTTTGACCACGAAACTTATTTTACAACCCCGAATCTCCTTGAATATGCAGGTGGGGGACCTACTTCGCAAATAATAAATAGCGAAATACGGAGAGGCGGTATTTTAGAACAATCGTTCTTCTGGTATCGTGACGGCGCGCAGGAGCTGGCACTCTGGGGCTGCAAAGCGCCGACCTTTAAGGAATTGCCCGAAGAGACTGTTTCGGGTGCTGAACTGCCGCTGAATCCTCTTGCGGATGTACCGACTGCTCCGATTGTAGATACGGATTTTTCGGGGGAGATAATCGGTACGAGAGATGCAACGTGGAATTGCGGTTATCTGAAGCTGGATAAAGACGGAAATCCCACCGGTTTCGCGGAGGTCTTCACAAGCACGGATTCCTATCAATTTGGCGAAATTAATTACAATGGCGTTTGCGGAAAAAAACCGTTGGAATACAAATGCTGTATGAATTATTATTGGCGGAATCTCGATGACGCGGATAAGGGAATACCTTCTGGTCTTATCCCACGCAGCGATATAGGAAGTGACAAATATGAGATCTGCCGTAGGGACGGAACATATCTTCCCGCAGTTGCTCTGAATCTGTATCAGTATAATATGCATGAACCCGATTGCAGAAAACCGCATGATAAGCGAATTTGGTTCGGAACTGATTATATCAATGATAGATTAAAAGTGTATACGCCTGTTCAGCTGTATGACATGGGTGACTCTTATTGGTGGCTGGAGTTCAGTGAGCCTATCTATGCTCCGTGGTATACCGAAAAGGTGCGTTATCTCTACGCCTACGGAGACCACCCCGTCACCGTTAAAAACCCCGAAAGCTATATGGTTATTGTTGACGATATAGACCTCGAAAAGGCTGAGAGCGGCGATCCGGACAACATTGTTACCCTCCTCAACAGATACAGCCAATACAAAGAACTCTCCGCCGAGGAGCTTCATGCCATGCTTCCGATCGTATTATCTGCCGGAGACTGTGATAGATGGCAAAATATAAATAGCGACGGCTGGATCGATTCACTGTTCACAAAAACCGGCGGCCATATTTACTGCGTCTGCGAATATTCGGACGGCACAAAGGAGTATTACCACAGCACGCCGCTCGACATCGGCTGTACGGTCACGCTGAACGGCATGGGTACCTACAAAGCCAGCGCTTCCGATGGCGCGGACCCGATCACACAGATCCTCGGTCTGGACGATTTCTCCCTTGAAGACGCCAAGAAAGCGCTGCCCTATAAGCTCAGAACCGGCATGGATTCATACAGCGCACTCCTCGCCGCCGAAAAGCTGAAAAAGCTCGGCCTTGAGGTTGATGTGTCATTAGACGGCGCTGAGAAAGTAAAGACATGGACGGTGATCCTCGAAAGCTATGACACCGAGCATGAGCTTGATTCCGTCAAGGCGCTGAGGACGGCATTGGAGGATTGCGGCGAACCAGTGCCCTCTCTCGCAGAAGCGAAGACGATGCTCAATTCCGCTCCGTCAGTCATCAAGGAAGGGCTCACAAAAGCGCAGGCTATCAGTCTGACCGATGCGCTGAATACCGCACTTGCTTCATCGGGTATTAAAGTCATTTATAAGTGAGGCGAACTATGAGAATACAAAGAATTACAGCCCTTTTCACGGCAGCAGCACTTGTGTTCTGCTGCCTGCCGCAGCGGGTCCACGCGGTAGCGGCGCTCGATTTTGAGATCGGGCGCGCCACCGCCGAAGCTAAAGCCGGTGAGACGGTCAAGGTGCCTGTCACCGCTAAAACAAATCCCGGCTACGGCTCGGGTGTCATCAATGTAAACTGGGACAGTGATGCGCTGACGCTCACAAATGTGGAGTTCAGTGCTGAACGCGCTCCCGACAACGGCTCTGCGGAGATCGTCAGCGACGGCAGTTATTGCCTGTCCTTCGGCGATGACTACGCTACGGAGAATTTCATCGGCACCGGTACTTTCTTCACGCTGACTTTTGAAGTCGCTGCAAGCGCAGGCGCAGGTGATTATATGATCTTCCTCGATCAGGCAGATGTTATCGATAAGGACATCAAGCGTATCGATGTTACTCAGACAGCAGGTGTTGTCTCACTCACCGGCGACGCGGTAAATCCTGCAGCACTGACTATGGAAATCGGCAGCGCAGAAGCAGCACTCGGCGAGGATACTGAAGTCAGCGTACCTGTCAAGGCGGTTCAGAATCCGGGGTATATCGTTGGCTTTGCTGATCTGACCTGGGATCCCGAAGTACTGACGCTCTCGAAGATCGTGTATGCCGACAAAGTACCAAATGCCGGTTCTGCGGCGATCAATAACAGCGGCTGGTATCGTATTGCATTCGGTAATTTTACCGCAGCGAAGAATTATGCTGAGACCGGCGATATGTTCACACTGGAATTTACGGTGAATGAAAGTGCTGCAGCAGGAGTATATGAGATCATGCTTGGCAACCTGCAGGTAGAAAACTTTGAAGAGGAATCTGTACCGGCGACTGTCAAGTCAGGTAAGATCACAATTGCTGAGCATATTGCGACTACAACGTCAACGACTTCAACTACCACAACTACCACTACAAACAAACCGACTACAACATCAACAACTTCAACTACTACCACCACAACTACAAACAAACCGACTACAACATCGACAACTTCAACTACAACAACTACCACTACAAACAAGACTACCACTACATCAACCACTTCAACTACTACCACCACAACTACAAACAAACCGACTACAACATCGACCACTTCAACTACTACCACCACAACTACAAACAAGCCAACGACAACGTCAACGACTTCAACTACGACAACTACCACTACAAACAAGACTACCACTACATCAACCACTTCAACTACGACAACTACCACTACAAACAAGCCAACGACAACGTCAACTACTTCAACTACTACCACAGCCACTGCAAATAAAACTACAACATCAACCACTACTGCTCAGGTTCCTTCTACGACAACTACAACAACTCAGAAACTTGCAGCCATTTATGTAAGTAATGTAGATGATTCCGGAGAAAACGAGGTTCAGGGCGTCAAAATGTCTTTAACAGGACAAGACGTCAACGGAGATCCTGTTGTATTCAAGGATGGACAGATTGAAGTCGGAAACGGCGGTACAGCAATCAACAGTGTCGGAGCAAGTCTTGTATGGATCTCAGGAAAAGAGAAAACCAAGGTCGACCTTGAGGACGGAACCTACACTATCAAGGAATTGGCAGTTCCCGACGGATACAATGTTGCAGATCCTATAACATTTACTGTCGAAAACGGTAAGATCACAAGTGGCGGCAGTAACGATAATACTGTAGTTCTCGTTGAAGAAGCAAATGTAGTTACTACAACCACTACAACATCAACGACTACCACTACAACAACCAAGGATAAAACCACTACAACATCATCAACTACCACTACAACTACCAAGGATAAAACAACAACATCATCAACTACCACTACAACGACTACTTCCAATGACAAAACCACAACAACAACTGTTACAGACATAAATGAAACTACTTCAACAACTACATCACCAGTAACTCAACCAGATTATACTCTCGGAGATGTGAATAATGACGGAAAGATCAATGCGGTCGACGCTTCAAGTGTTCTTGCATATTATGCCCGCATATCCACTAATCAGGAAGGCGGATATACCGAGGAGCAGAAGCTTGCTGCCGATGTTGATCATGATGGAAAAATAAATGCAGTTGATGCATCCAATATACTTGCGTACTATGCGTATGTATCGACTGCAAAAGAAACTCCGATGTCAATGGAAGAATATATGAAAAAGAAATAACCTGCTAACTGACTGATGAAGGCTTAAACAGCTGACATCAGTCAGTTTTTTTATAAATAAAAAGAAGCGAATCGGGGCATTATGCCCCGAAAAACATAAGCGTCAAATATAATACGGTTTTAATACAAGAAGGATCGCCGAACTCTGCCCAGCGATCCTTGATGTTAACATTGGGGTTACTGTGTCAGAAACTGCCGTTTCAGAACGGATTGCCCAGGGCATATCTCCGAATCGTCATCCGCTGCCGTTCAGAGGTTGGTTACGCTGCATCTGATTAGTTGAAAGCAGCACAGAAACCGTGCACAGCGCACTGATCTCCGTCCTGCCTGATTGTGCGATTGCCTTTTGTCAACAAATGATATATAAATATATTGACATATCGTGAATCAAATGGTATAATAAGAACAATTCAACATAAAATGATGTTGAATAGGCTAACAAAAATAAAGTATTAGAGGTGGATTTATGAAAAAGTTCGTTAAAAAGCTTTCTGCCATTACAATGGCACTCACACTCGTCATCACAGGAAACGTTTTTGCATTGGGTTCAGCAAAAGACAAAACCACCACTTTGATTGCTTCTGCAGCAACGATCAACCAGAATCCGGGCTATTCGCCCCATCATTGCGGGGAACATATGGTTTATGAGTTTACCGGCTGTTCCTTGTTTTGGATAAGATATGACAGAAAATGCTCCGTTTGCGGACAGGTTTACGGAAATAAGCTGGTTGATATATTTGGCCGCGTGACATACTGCTGATAAAGATCCGATCAAGCACGCCGCTTTGAAAGAGATTATTTAAGAATGCACTGATTTCATAACACTGATAAGTACTCTCTGTATATATTACGGAGAGCACTTTGTTATTGAGAAAAGTAAGCGTCAACCGCATACATATGCTATCAAAAAACGTAAGTGTCAAGTATAACACGTCCAAATATAATAAGGGTAAAGTAAAAGCTGCTGCTGGATTACTTGATATAATGATAGTTGATACAGAATCCGGTGAATCATATGTAATGGTTGACAGAATTATGGATAATGTTATAGAGAAATTCTTGGATGTTGAATAGGGGGTATATCATGCAATGTAAAAGAATAATAGCAACTCTTCTATGTGCTGTGATTCCATTTGGAATAGCCATTAGTCCGGTTGGTGCGCCTGCTGTTTTATCAGCAGAGGCAGCATCAGTAGTTGACAGCGGAACTTGCGGAAAGAATTTAACATGGAAGCTTGACAGCAGCGGTACTCTGACCGTAAGCGGTACAGGAGATATGAATGAAGATTTAGATTCAAATCCGTGTCCATGGAAGGAATACAGTGACGAGATAAAGAATGTTATTATCGGCAATGGAGTTACAAGTATAGGTATGGGTATGTTTGATAACTGCAATAACCTTACCTCATTATCGCTTCCGGATACGCTGAAGACTATTAGCGCATATTCGTTTTCGAGCTGCAAATCACTTGAATCAGTAGTCATTCCGAACGGAGTAACCAATATTGGTACGAGTGCTTTTTCGAGCTGTAAAAAGCTTAGCAATGTTACTATACCCGCATCCGTGACGAATATAAGTGCGCTAGCGTTTTCTGGGACGCCATGGTTTGAAGCTCAGAGAAGCATTGATACTCCGTTCGTAATAATAAACGGTTTGCTCATTA
Source organism: Ruminococcus flavefaciens ND2009 (assembly GCF_000621785.1). Lineage (GTDB taxonomy): Bacteria > Bacillota > Clostridia > Oscillospirales > Ruminococcaceae > Ruminococcus > Ruminococcus flavefaciens_C. The sequence goes on from NZ_JHXI01000007.1 coordinate 367,616, forward strand.
ATGTGTTCTATAAGCTTTCGGGAGACGTTGTTATCCCATCGACCGTGAATAAAATATGCGATCAGGCAGCATGGGGCTGTTCAGAGATAACCTCGCTGACCATTCCCGAAACCGTGACCGAGATAGGTCATAATGCATTCAATGGGTGTGAGCAATTGAAATCTGTAACTATACCAAGCTCCGTGGAGAGTATCGGTATGCAGGCTTTTATCAAGTGTACTGCTCTTTCTGAGGTGTTTATCCTGAATCCTGACGCTAAAATATATGACAGAGCCAATACCTTTACCAATGAAAACGATAAGTTCAGTGGAGTAATTAAGGGATATAAAGGTTCTACGGCTGAGAAATATGCTCAGAAGTATAACTATACATTCAAAACATTAGCTCAGCTTGGAGACGTTAACTCTGATGAGTATATTAATGCGGTTGACGCTTCATCAGTTCTTGCATATTATGCTATGATCTCAACAAATCAGGATGGTGGATATGATGAGGAACAGAAGCTTGCGGCAGATGTAAATCATGATGGATTAATTAATGCAGTAGATGCTTCCAATATTCTTTCGTACTACGCATATGTATCGACTACAAAAGAAACTCCTATGTCAATGGAAGAATATATGAAGAAACTCAAATAAACAAACGCCCGGCTTAAGGGCGGTGCTTATATAGAAGTTTATAGGTAATTATCGGGGACAAACCTTTCTGAGGAAAGGTTCTTTCCCCGAACCCCTTTTCCAAAGACTTTATAACTGAATTTAGCCCCAGAAGGGCGTTCCATATAAATGTAATAATCGGTAATATTACCAGGAGCGCCCTTCTGGGGCTAAATTTAATGCTAAAAGTTTTAGGAAGGGAGTTTGAGGGAGAACC
>NZ_KK211349.1:0-120672 GCF_000621785.1 Ruminococcus flavefaciens ND2009
GAGGCGCTGCCTCTGGACTCTGCCAAAGGAACACAGTCCCTTTGGAATCCCATTCATAGTTGCCGCAAGGTATTACGATAAATTCTGATTTACCTTAGCAACCATATAAACACAAATGCCCCGAAGCACTTTGAAATGCTTCGGGGCTTGTTTTATTTCAGTATTTATTCTGCCTTTACCTCTACAGGCTCGGCATTTTCGGTCTTGCCGAGAACTCCGTTTATCTCGCCGACCAGCGAAATAATATCGTTTATGGACTGATTTATGGTCTCTGAACTCTCATTTGTCCTGCTTACGTTGTCATCAAGGGCACTGAATGCCGCAATGGTGGTCTCCAGGATAGATGTGAGCTGTGAGACGCTGTCAGCGTCCATAGTGGAGTTTTCATTACAGAAGGTAACTACATTCTCCAGCAGATCCTTTACTACAGCAGCTCTCTCGCTGGTAGCGGTGGTGGACTCGCCGATATTCTTCATATTCTCGTTGATCTTTGCAACGTTGTCCTTCAGCTTGTCTGAAAGCTCAAGACATTCTGCGGTGATCTCGTCCAGCTGCTCATTCTGCCTGTTGAGGGCTGAATGTCTTGCCAGAAGGACTGACTTTGCGTGAACGATACAGTTATCGGGAGTATTGAGTCCGCGGTAGATAGCGATAGCCATGTCGCGGCAGGTATCGTATCCGCAGGCGTGACAGTCATACTTTCGGTCCTCCTCGGTGTGCATACCCATCTTCTTGAAAATGGGGTCAAGCTGTGCGTTTCCGGGAACGGGAGTAGGCATTGATGGCTTGTAGTTCCTGAGGAAATCGGCAACTCTGAGCTCGTCATCAAATCTCTTGAAGAGCCTGTCGTCGCCTCTGCCCATGATACCTGTGGACTTTCTGCGTCCCTTGGCATCATTCTCGATAGCGCGCATTGTTGACATAACATCGAAAACGGTATGCTTTGTACCAGAAGCGGGGCCTATATTACAGCCGAACTCACATGAGAGAACATCGAATACCTTGGGGTGCTTGGACTCGGGCATCCTGCCGTACATCTCTATCTCGCTGAACACCTTGTGGACGCCCTCTGAATTGGTGATATTGAGCTCGGGGTCATGTATCCAGAGATTATCTCTGAGTCCGCCGGGACGTGAATAAATGGAACCCAGCTGTCCCTGGGGCTCGTCAAACTTGTACTCATAATCCTCTGAGGTGTCTATGGGTATTGTTATATCGTTCCTGTCGAAGTATTCAAGGAGCTTCTTGATAGTGATATTGTAATCGAAGAGCTCTGTATCCTTAGCCTCGTTCCTTGCTGCGATACAGGGAGTGATGAAGGCTATGGGGTTATTTCTTCTCAGGTACTTCTTTATGTATATAGCGCTGCAGGCAGCAGGGCTGTGGATAGGCGAGAGATTCTGAAGGAGCTTAGGCTGGTATATCTCGATATACTTTACTATAGCAGGACATTGCTGTGTGATGATATTGCCTATCTTATCCTGCTCGATGGTCCTCAGATGAGCCCATGTGCAAATATCCGCACCGAAGGAAACATCGAATATGGTACATCCCTGCTTCTTGAACCAGTCAAGAACGCCCTTCCACTTTGTGGGAAGAACGGTCTTTATGGCGGGAGAAGCCATAATGATTATCTTTTCCTTGATTATATCGGCGATACATTCATCGGTATCGTCGATAAAGTCTCTTGCGCCGTGATTACACTTCTTGACGCACTCACCGCAGCCGATACACTTATCGTGATTAACCATGGTGATAAATCTGCCGTCCTCAAGCTGTTTTGTCATATTTGCCTCGGGGGCGGGACATTCTCTGACGCAGGCATTGCAGCCGACGCACTTTTCAGGTTTTACGATGATCAGTTCACTCATAACTATAATAACTCCTTACTGCAAATCAGAAAGTGATCCTCATTATTTTTTGCCGATGGAATTAGCCTTTGCTGCCAGGGCTGCAAGGTCTATCTTTCCGCTTTTTTTCTCTCCCTCTGCAGGTTTTTCTTCTGCTGCTGTGTCCTGCTGCTGTTCTTCAGCGGGCTCTGAGGGCGTTTCCTCGGCTGTATCCTTATCGTAGTCTTCCTTTTTACTCCCGATGGACTCTGCCATCTGTCTGAGCTTGTCAAGCTCCTCCTGTTTTTTGCGCCTTTCTTCCTCATTGCGTGAATCTTCGCGCATTTTCTCCGAAAGAGTAATAGGCTGCTCGGGGAGCTCAGGCTCATAGACCTTAGGCTCTCTGAACACGGGAACGCCGCCGTTCTTGAGGGTCGTCTCGGTATCGCCGAGAAGCTCTCTTGCCTTTTCCAGTCTCTCTATGCCCTCATCGCGAAGGGTCTCGAAGGCATTAGCCATGAACTCAACCTGTTTTTTCAGTTCGGCAACGTCATCGAGGGCAGCCGCTCTCAGGTTATTGGAAGCAACCTCCATCTGCTCGGCTCTGTTCTTAGCCTCTGCTATTTTTTCTGCGGCAGTTTTTTCTGCCTCATAAATTATCTGTTCAGCCTCAACGTTGGCATCTGAAACTATATTTTCAGCCAGCTTCTTTGAATTGAACTCTATCTCGGCAGCCTTAGCCTTTGCAGTTCCCTCCAGCATAGCCGATGACTTCTGAGCCTCGATGAAAACGTTGCTCAGAGCCATTGCCTCGTCCTGAGCCATCAGGGCGGCGCATTTCGATTCGGCAGCCTTCAGCTTGTCCTTCAGCTCGGCGATCTCTGCCTGCTGATCCTTTATCTCCTGCTCAAAGGTACGGTTCTCATCGTCCGTAGCCTTCAGCTTCAGGTTGAGGGTGTTGTTCTGTACCTGTACCTGTGTGAGCTTAGCGCGCTCCTCGGAGAGCACTGATTCCAGAGCCTTTTCCTGATCCGAGCCTTTTCTGTAGGCTTCCAGAAGGAGCTTAGTCTCCCTGAGCTCGTTCCTGAGGTCGTGAACCTGAGTATTCAGAAACTCCATTCGTTTTATTACGGCTTCTTTCTCATATCCGCCGAAGGTCACTGTTTTGATAAATCTTGCCTCAGCCATAAGTATATCCTCCTTGCAACACCCGATGCTGCGGCGGGACTGATTTCAGACAAACACCGCCGAGCGCACTTACCGAGTATGATATAAAATAATTATACACCATAACGGGAATATAGTCAATAAAAAAACTGCACAAAAAACAGGGCGGTTTTATGTAAACCGCCCAATGCTGATTTTTCCTGATATTGGCATTACCAATCGTTTTCGCTGTCCTTTATCATCTTCTGTACTTCCGAATTGTTGTACAGTCCCAGGTCGAAGAGCCTGTCCGCCTGACGCTTGGTAATGATGCCCTTTTCGGTATAGACGAACTGACCGTGGTGCTGCTGGGTGCCGTCCCATGAATCCATCACCTGGAGCCAGCCGTTCCTGTCCAGGGTCCTCTCGGGGAAGCGGGCGTTTGGATAGTACTTCATAGCTATCATTTTTGCGCACTTATTGTGGTTGGTGAAGGCGCAGGAGTAGGTGTCGCCATCGGGAGAGATCCAGCCCAGCTTGAAATCGGGGTCGTTGAGCTTGAACATCTCCTCCAGCTCAAGGGGATACTCCTTATCGGATTCGATTATCCTGCTGAAGTCATGGTCGTCCTCACGGAAGCGGAAATAGCCGCCTCTGCCGTCGAAGACCACGGGCAGCTGTTCCTCGGTGATTATATCCTCGAAGCCCGTGCCTTTGAGAGCTTCCTCGGTATCCGCATATCTGTAGCAATAATCCCCCGTAGGAGAGCTGTATACCGCATATTTTTTCACCGATCACACCTGCCTTTCATTATTCAATAAGTATATTCTATCACTTTTCCTACTATCTGTCAACAATTTCGGGCATAAAAGAACGGCTGCCTTTTCAGACAGCCGTTCCGTGAAGGATCTTACATATTCATTACTGTATTGATCATATTACCGCCGTTCATCTTAACGGTTCTCAGAGCTGTGTCGAGTTTAACCAGCAGTGAGTTTACGTTGAGACAATCGCCGGGCAGGTAGTGGTAAACAGCGCCTGAGCAGGGAAGCTGTACCGCAAGGTTGAGGACCTCATAGGGGCTGCTCATTACACGCTGGATGTTCTGAGCGATACCCATTGCCTGGCTCTCGGTAATGCTTGAATTGAATACGAAGCAGAATTCGTTTCCTGTGATGTTGTAGATCTCAGCTACCTCGCCGAACTCCTCCTTGAGCTTCTCGGCTACAGCTGCGAGGTACTCGTCACCGAAATCGTATCCGTAAGTATCGTTGATGCTTCTGAAGTTATCCATATCGAATACGGCGATATTGAATCTGCCTGATTCGAGTCTGTCGCTTATGTCGCTGTCGAGAGCGTAACGGTTCTTCATACCTGTAAGAACGTTGATAACAGCAAGGTCGCTTGCCTTCTGACGTGTAGCCTTGAGCTTTGCGTCGACCTCTGCAAGGTTCTTCTCACGCTCTTCCAGCTCTGCTCTCATCTTCTTTGCACGTCTTGCGAAGATCCATACAACGACCTCACCGAGGATAGCAACGATCATCATTACAGTCATGAGGAGGAATGCTCTCTTGGTGTTGGCTGCTGACATCTTTGCGGCCTCAACGTTAACGCCGTCGATGGTAGATGTAAGCATTTCGGAAGCGGTAGTCTGAAGAGGATAGATCTCCTGCTTCAGAAGGTCTCTCATCTCGGCCTCGTTACCTTCTCTGACAGCTCCGGAACCGAGGCTTTCGAGCTTTGCCTTGAACGCGGTGATGAGCGCCTTAGCATAATTGTATCTCTTTACAACGGCGGGAGAAAGACCGTCGATAGCCTCGAACTGATGCTCGGAAGCTATGATGTTTCCGTATCTTCTCTCTGTATCGCCCATTACCATTCCAATGTCCTCGGGGGCGATGATACCTGCTGCGATACTGATACTGTCCATATTGATGGATGTGAGCTCGCCGTTGATCTTATTGAGGGCGTTCATAGCCTGTCCTGTCTTCTGTGAAACCTCCTGGTTGCCCCAGTAGATGCTTTCAACGAGGAAGGTATTGATGACATAGATGATAGCGATAAGAATACCGGCGAACACGTATGCACCTGAACCCTTTGACTTCTTATTCTTTGCCATTAACCCTCACCTCCTTCTCCTTTTTCATCGGGTCTGCCGTCAGGGAACATCATGAGCTGGATGAACTCCTCGTTGATGTTGTCTGCGGTTACGAATACAGCACCTGTATCGACTCTTGCGGCACAGCTGTCGCCCGAGATGATCTTCTTTGCGTATCTTACGCCAACGTATCCCATCATGTAAGGATTCTGGATTATAGTACCGTCAAGTACATGGTTATTGATATAGTTTATCTCGTCCATATCCGAATTGAAGCCGATAACTACGACATCGTCCTGAAGGTCGAGTGCGCTTACGGCGTCACAGATACCGAGTGTGGTATTTGTGTTTGTACCGTACATAACAGAGATATTGCCTGCATTTGCCTCAAGGATCTCCCTTGCCTCAGCCTCGGCAACCTCACGCTTTGAGCAGGCAGCGCCCTTGACGATGCCCTTCTTGAAGTCATTCTTCTTGGCGTCTCTGTTCTCCTTTGCCTTAGCCTCGTTATTCTCTGTCATATTAACGGGAGCGATAGCATCTGAAGCCTGTTCTGTAAATGCTTCAACAAAGCCCGATACACGCTCTTCAGCAGTTGAGGCTGTATGCGGGATGATCGCAATATTCTTGAGACCAGCCAGCTCGGGATCTTTTGCCTTGAGAAGCTTTACCGCATTTCTTGCTGCGAGAGAGCCGCTTTCCTTATCGGAGCAGCGTACAAATGTGATAACACCATCATAATCAGCCTTTGAGTTGATATTGATGATCTTGATACCTGCTTTTTCTGCCTCTTCAAAAGCACTGTTGAGCTCTGTCTTGCCGTTGGGCGCGATAACTATCGCCTTTGCCTTTTTCTTGATAGCGTCCTGAATGTCTGCTTCCTGTGAAGAATAGTCGTTATCGCTTGTTCCCTGACGATAAACTATATCGTAACCGAACTCTTCACCTGCATCTTCAGCGCCCTTTCTTACATCGTCCCAGAAGCTGAGCGGCTGCTTTCCGATAACGTAGATAGTACCGCCCTGAGAACCGTAAGGTCCGTGTTGACCGCCGGGACCGCCGGGCTTTCCGCATCCGCCCGCAATGAGCATTGCAGCAGAAAGTGCACAAGCCGTAACTGCCCTGAAAACACCTCTTCTGTTTTTCTTGTTCATAATACTGAACCTCCTTTGATCAATTAAGCCTGTTCTACCGCAGGATACCTGCCGCGACTTTAAATGCTGCGCCTATTAACAACGTCTTAGCTTGCGGTAACACCCCTGTCAGGCTATCTATTGATATCCATACTTAATTCTATCACATTTCTTCCCGAATTTCAACAGTATTTTGTAAATACATTCCCGCAACCATGTACAAAAAAATCAAAAATTTTATATGCAATTTAATCAATTTTATACCTAAAGTTGTTTTGCTTCATTTATTTACAGTATTCCCGGGCTGCCGGAGGACGGATAATATTTCATGCCGATATTACGCACTGTAAAAGGATTTTCAATATTGCACAAACAAGCACACTTCTTTTTGTAAAAGATAATTCAAATTTTGTATCCGCCGTCCTTTTTGCTTGACATTAAAATAGAAAAGTGTTATACTAATCGTGATAACAATATAAATACGCATTTATTGCGCTGCTATATTTTTATGTCAGGAGGAGAGACCATGCAATGCGAGAAATGCAACGCACAACTTGACCCGAAGCTTACAGCCTGCCCCGAATGCGGTGCTCCTGTCCCGCAGAATATAGAAGGCTTTGAGAATACTATAGAATTTCAGAAAGAGCTTAGGTCTATCGTCGTTAACTACGGCGCCCGTGCCGTTATGAATAAAGACAGATTCATCGGACTTCTCAGCGACCACATCCCCGATTACGACAAGGAACGCCGCTTACTTATTAATATGTACCGTATGGGCGTCCTGAAGATCCTTCTCGAGGATAAGAACCGCGAGATAGCTGTCATGAAGGCAAAGAGCTTCATGCTCGGTGACCTGTTCCTTGCAGAGAACGCTTCGGAATTCGTTGTCGCCTGCTATACATACCTGCTGGGCTGGCCCTATGAGTCACATCTCAAGGTCCTCCCCGAAAGTGAGGACGGCTCAGAAAAGAAAGAGCCCGAAACAAAGAAAAAATCAGTTGATATCAACGAGATGGTATTCATGCCCCGTAACGCCTTCAAATACAGGCTCAGCGGAAATATCACCATCCCCGACGGATATACAAAGCTGGAAGCCTTCTGCTTCGACAGATTCGGCTCCCTCAGGACCATCAAGCTTCCCTCTACTCTGCTTGCTATCGGAGAATACGCTTTCTCCTCCTGTAAGCGCCTGAGAGGTCTTGAACTTCCCGAGGGACTCAAGATAATCAAGCAGGGCGCATTCAGCCAGTGCGCTAACCTGGTGGTCGTCAAGATCCCCGACGGCGTGCTGGAGATCGAGGACAGTACATTCTCATTCTGTACGAGCCTCGAAGTCATCGAGATACCGCCAAGCGTCAGCAGCATTGGTGCAGAGGCATTCTCGGGCTGTGAAAAGCTCAGGAAGCTCTACCTCCCCGAGAGCATCAAGTTCATCGACGCAAACGCCTTCTCGTACTGTCCCAATCTTACTATCTACTGCATAGAAAATTCTTACGTTCATAAATACTGTTTAGCCACTGGAATAAGGTACGTCCTCGTGACCTCGGCTGAAGAATATGAGCTTGACTAACAATGGAAAGGATGAGATCATATGATAGAGCTTGAAATAGGTCAGGAGGTCGAGATGGAATTCGGCGGCAAAGCCAAGGTCCTCAGCGTCATCGGCAGCGGCGGTCAGGGTATCGTTTACCTGGTCCGCTTCAACGGTCAGAAATGGGCGCTGAAATGGTATGACATCAATAAGATGGCAAAGCCCGCTGCATTCCGCAAAAATCTCCAGAACAACATAAATGACGGTCCCCCCAGCAATAAGTTCCTCTGGCCGAAATACCTCACCAAGGAGGCAGAGGACGGTACATTCGGATATATCATGGAGCTCAAGCCCGAAGGCTTCGACTCATTCGTTGATATCCTCAATACCTATAAGCTGGAGATAGACCCTCTTACAGGACGCAGCACCAAGCGTCCCGTAAAATTCAATACCCTCAGCGCTATGGTCACCTGCGTTATCAATATCGTAAACGCCTTCAGACAGCTCCACCGTGCCGGTAAGAGCTATCAGGACCTTAACGACGGAGGCTTCTTCATCAACGTGAATACAGGCGCCGTTCTGGTCTGCGACTGTGATAACATCGCTCCCGACGGAAGCAACTTCGGTATCGGCGGTAAGCCGGGCTATATGGCTCCCGAGATCGTAAGAGGCATAGCTCAGCCTAATGTCCAGACCGATAAGTATTCTCTTGCCGTAGTTCTCTTTAAGCTCCTCTTCAGAGGCGACCCCATGGAGGGCGAAAAGGTGGTACGCGATGTATGCCTTACAGAGTCCTCTGAGCTCAAGCACTACGGACAGAACGCTGTTTTCGTGTATGACCCCAACGACGATTCAAACCGTCCCGTAAGAGGTATCCACGACAACATCATCAAGTTCTGGAGAATATACCCCGATTATATCAAGGACGCCTTCATCCGCTCATTCACTACAGGTATCACCGATCCCTCAAAGCGTATCATCGAGAACGAATGGCAGAAGCTGTTCATACGCCTCAGATCAGAGATAATCCAGTGCGGCTGCGGAAGAACTAATTTCAGTTCGATGTTCATTCATCAGAACGAGAAAACATTCAAGTGCCCCAAGTGCGGTATGGAATTCGTCACCATCGGATTCAGCAACCGCGATTACCGTACTCCCCTATACCTGGGCTGTAAATTCTATTCCTGCGAGATAATCCCCGAATCCGACGACTTCTCAGCCGTTGCGGGAGAGCTCGTTGAGAATAAGCTCAAGCCGGGAGTACTCGGTATAAAGAACTGCTCAGACAGGCAGTGGAAAGCCAAGATGCCTGACGGAGTATTTTACGACATCGCCCCGGGAAAGGGCTTCCCCGTATGGCAGGGGCTCGAGATCGATTTCGGCGAAGTGAAAGCACAGATCTAACCTGCTTTCTCATAAGCAGTATTACTGAAAGGATGTATGTAAATTATGAGCAATGAACATGTTACAGAACCGGAAGTGAACGAGACTCAGAACGTTTCTCCTCTGGATGATTTTGATACCGCAGAAACAGTTTCTACCGCTCCCGTATCCGACGATAGTATTCTTGACTTCGATGACGATCCCCTCAGCGCTACCAGCGTTTCAAAGAAAAGCCTTGTTATCTTCTTCCTCATTGATACCTCAGGTTCAATGAAGGGCAAGAAAATGGGCGAGCTCAATACCGTTATGGAGGAGCTCATTCCTGAGATCCGCCGCGTGGGCGAGGCTGATACAGAGGTCAAGGTCGCTGTACTCACCTTCTCTACAGAAGTAAGATGGATGTACTCGACTCCTATCCCGATAGAGGACTTTGAGTGGGCAAGACTCCGCGCAAGCGGCGTTACCAGCATGGGCGCTGCATTCAAGGAGCTCAACCACAGAATGTCAAGAAACAGCTTCCTCAATTCACCTTCACTCTCTTTCGCACCCGTTATCTTCCTTATGACCGACGGTTATCCCTCGGACGACTATAAGGAGGGTCTGAGAGAGCTTCAGACAAACAGCTGGTACAAGTTCGGCCTTAAAGCCGCTCTCGGTATCGGTCAGGAAGCCAACGATAATATCCTTGCCGAGTTCACAGGCTCGAAGGATACAGTTGTTCACGCTTATTCGGGCGGACAGCTGGCTCAGATGATAAAGATAATCGCTGTTACATCTTCACAGATCGGAAGCAAGAGTATGACTCTCTCCGATGATACCAACCATGAGCTGGGCGAGGAAGATGTATTCGCAGCTAAGCAGAAGCTCCTCGGTCAGCAGATCCAGGAGCTGGTAAGCACCCAGACCGACGGAGATGACGTCCCCTTCGATACAGGCTGGTAATTCGCAATATTTCGTTAGGAGGACTGAATGATAATGTTTAACGGCTTCAGCCATTCGGTCATGGGCGCAAGCCATGAAAAGACCAATCTGGTTTGTCAGGACAGCTCTGCATTCAAGGTGGGCGACCACTACGCTGTTGCTGTAGTTGCCGACGGACACGGAAGCAAGAAGCACTTCAGGAGCCATCTGGGTTCAAAGTTCGCTGTCGAGGCTACTATCGAGGCTATCGACAGGTTCTACGAGGACCGCGAGGCGCTTGAAGCGAACCTTCCCGCCAACCACAAACTCATCATTAAAAATATCGAAAAGCAGATAATCTCAAACTGGAATATGAAGGTCGAAAAACATCTGGCTGAAAATCCCGTTACCGATGAGGAGAAAAGCAAGTTCACTCCCGAGGAGTTCGAGGCTATCCCTCCCGAGTCCTATTACGGAACGACCCTCGTTGCAGGTATCACAGGAGATAACTATACCTTCGGCGTACAGATAGGCGACGGAAGCTTCGTAGCCATTTTCGAGGACGGAAGGGCTGTAATGCCTATGGAATACAACGAATCCGCCCCCGCTAACGTTACAGCCTCTGTCTGCAACTCAAATGCAGCTTCCATGTTCAGCAGCTTCTATGCTCCCAACAGAAAGCTCATCGCTATGTACTGCTCTACCGACGGTCTCTATACCTCCTTCGGCAGCGAGCACGATTTCCTCGATTATCATACCATAATCACAAGTCAGCTCGTGAACATTGAGACCTTCAAGGAGATCATCAAGAACAACCTCACAAAGAGATCCCGCTTCGGTACAGAGGACGATATTTCTCTCTCCTGTATCTATAACGAGAAGCTCCTTCAGGACAGGATCGACCTTGTAAACAAAAGGGTCGCAGAAAACAAGAAAGCTGCCGCCGACAGAAAAGCGGCAATGCTTGAAAAGAAAGTATGATATAAAACGCAGGATACGCGTTTAATAAATTAAGAAAAGTGGTGTTTGTTATGGAAATAGGTTCTCTCTACAACACAGCCAAGAATTTTGCGGAAACAGTTAAACACAGCAGACCCGAGCTCGCCAATTACGATGCTTGTCTCTGTCTTATAGTTGCCGATTCAGGCGATATTTATTCGGGTGTTTCTTCCGTGTCCATAAACGAGGGTACAGTACAGGATGTACCTGCGGAGAGGATCGCGGTAATGTCCGTTATCACCGCAAAGCACGTTATCGCTAAACAGCTCATCGTCATCTCTATCGACGATTACAGCTATTTCAAGCCCGAGGACGAGGCTATCGCTCTCCTTGTCAATTCAAGCGTTGACAACGGCAGCTGTCAGGTAGTTCTCTCTCCCGATGAAACAGCCACCGCAGCAAGTCTGGCTCCCGCTTCCGCAGTGACCGACTTCCTCAGCGGCTATGACGAGACTCCCGAACAGCTGGGAGCTCCCGCAGAATACGCAAGCGGCTTCGATGTTGACTCTACCAACCCCTTCAACAACGGCGAGGAGGATAAGGTGGATTCACTCAACTCACTCTATGAGCATCCCGAGGAGGCTCAGCAGATGGGCGCAAGCGGATTCCCCAATGTATACGCACAGCAGGGCTATCCTCAGCAGCAGGGCTTCCCCCAGCAGCAGGGTTATCCCCAGCAGCAGGGCTTCCCTCAGCAGCAGGGTTATCCCCAGCAGCAGGGCTTCCCTCAGCAGCAGGGCTATCCCCAGCAGGGCTTCCCTCAGCAGCAGGGTTATCCCCAGCAGCAGGGCTATCCCCAGCAGGGCTTCCCTCAGCAGCAGGGCTATCCCCAGCAGGGTATGCCTCAGCCCACTCCTTACGGCGGCGGAATGCAGAACTCAATGTATCAGCAGAATATGAATGCAGCTCCCTACAGACAGGGATATACAGGTCAATCGCTCCACGGCGGCAGTATGTATCAGCAGCCTCAGAGCGTAAGTGTTACTCTTACATCAAAGCCCGGCGGCGAGAGCGCTTTCAAGAAGCGTCTCAATAACTTCCTCGGCGACGACGATGACGTCGAGACCACAGACAATATGTCTAAGGAAGATATGCTCAAGCAGGCTAAGGACAGAAAAAAGGTCGCTAAAGCTAACCTGAACTTCAAGAAAAAGATGTGATGACCGCTTCGGGGCATATGTCATAAATATGACATACCGGGGTCTCAGAGCCGCTTTTCCGGAGCTCCCGTAAGGCTTAGAACTGCGGCTTTACCATCTGAAACAAAGAAACTTATTTTAGTATTGCATTTTATTCAGTTTTGTGCTATAATAATTTTATATGATTATAGTTCGGATCTTTTACATTAAAGTTTACTGACCTGTTTTATATTCTCAGATGCACAGTTAATATTTCGTGTTAAGGAAAGGGATAGCTATGAATTACTTGCTCAATATTGATGAAGCGATAGACCGAAAGTTCCTTGTGACAAAGGCTATGAAGGGTCAGGCTGAAGTCGGTACCATCATTCACGTTATGGACGCCGAGCAGCAGGGACAGGCTGTTATAGTTTATTACCGCGTCACAAGGTATAACGAAAAATTCCACGATTATCAGGATTACACGGCAAAGTTTGAAAATCTCGCTGCGTTCTGCAAATGGGCACAGCCCGATAACTTCATTGCCCGTAATTATGAGTGCTTCAGTCTCAGAGACATACAGCACTACATAAAGGTAAAGAATAAGAACTTCACTTCATTCTGCCTTCCCATAATCCTTATTGCAGCTATCATCATCTGGGTACTTGCTCTGTTCGTACTCAAGGGTGTAGTCGGAATCATCGTGGGAGCATTCCTTACTCTCCTGGTGGCTTTCGGAACTCTCTATCTGCTCAAGAGCATGAAGAAAAAGGAAAAGATGCGTTTGTACCGAAAGGTCAGCGCGGGCTGGGGCGTAGTATTCCAGTAAGGGCTCCCGCCATTTGTAATGCTTCATCATTGACGACCTGATACGTCAGGTTTTCCCTTGAACAATATCATCAATATCAATGCCCCTTTAAGGAGCTATGGTAAACGCCATAACTGCTTAAAGGGGCATTTTATATTTTCTGTCTCGGATTGACCGACGCAAGGATTTCCTTCACTATCCCAGCCTTACCTTCATACCCTCGGCAAGCTTCTTTGAGCTGGTCCTGACTATAAGGGTCTCGGGAGTTAGCCCCAGGTCGGTGACGGCGTACATATTTCCCGTTTCCTCCTTTATCCTGAGGCTGGCGCTGTGTACGATGTACTCCTTGCCCAGGAAGCCCTCGGTCTCGGTGATATAGAAGACCTTTCCCTTGTCGCCTTCAGCGGTGACAGCCTCAAAGGGAATGCAGTCATACCTTTCATCGGAAAGCTTCGTGGTCACAAGCTCAGCCATGTCTCCCAGCTTAATGTCCTCGCTCTCTACGGACACCTCTATCCTGCACCCATCGCCGCCCTTTCGGGTCATGAGACCTATCTTCTGATCCTTCGCTCTTGCACTTTCACCTGCGGATATGCTCACCTTGTCCCCAACTTTGAGGTGCTCCACCTCTTCGTCGGGAACTATGCCCGAGAACAGCTTTCCCGAGCTCTCGTCGGAGATGATGAAGGCTGCTCCCTCGGAGGTAAGGTCTCCTGCGCGGACAGTCGCCTCGGTGATAAGCCCTCCCGCAGGACTGTTTATGTAGCCAAGGTGCTCAGCCGCCTTTTTCAGCGCATCTATCCTGCGACGGAGCCGCTCCGCCTCGCCGCTGAGCTCCGGGGAGCTGCTGATGAGCGCCACAGCCTGCTCCATGGTGATGTCTCCTGCCTTTATGAGTATATCCGTGACCACTCCGCCGCAGGAGCTGTAGACGGTACCGCCGTCATTCCATATACTGTTATAGCGGTCCAGCTCACGCTGCTTCTCGTCTATCTGCTTTGATAGAGCCTCTGCGGAGCGGCTGTCATCGGCTTCATACATACCGTCACGGGTGAGCCTCTGGGATTCCAGCTCCCCCTCCATATCGCTGATCTTACGCCCGAGATATTCCGTATCCAGACGGATAAGGGGCTGTCCTGCATAGACGCTGTCCCCCTTTTTCACGCATACCTGCGACACGCGGAGCCCACCCTCGGTAAATACGGGAGTCCTGTCTCCCTCGGTGTAGGCGTCCCCCTTTTCCATGAACTCCTCAAGCTCCTTTTCCGCATTGGCGGTCTCGCTTGCAAGGTAGTCCTCATCAAGGCGCATAAGGTGCTCGCCCTTGCCTATTTTTGAGCCCTGCTTCACATAGACTTCCGACACTCTCAGCCCCTCGGCAACGAATACAGGGGTCTGCTTTTCAGCTTCTATAGTTCCTCCCACCTCAACTCTGTGGGCGATACTTTCTCTCTTTATGCCTACGGTAGTGACCACGGGCATTTTCTGCGTGACTATGAAACGGGAGACCACCGTCATGATGAGCATGGCTCCCAGAAATATACCAAAGAGCTTAACAGCTCTGCTTTTCGTGTTTTCCTTCATATCTACTCCTTGAGCGCCGAGGCGATAATGCCCCGCTCAAGCTCCTCCTGTCCTATAACGAATACGAATACCGCAGGTATCAGCGTCACCGCCGCCGCTGCCAGCAGCAGCTCTCCCCTGTCAGCTCCCAGTGTGGGAAGGTAAAGGGACAGCGGATACTTTGTCTTGTCCCTGAGGAAGGTCAGGGGCTGTTCCACCATGTTCCACAGGTCCAGAAAGCTGATGACCACGCAGGCAAGTATGCCCGATTTTCCCAGCGGCAGACCAATGTACCTCAGCACCTGCCACTCATTTGCGCCGTCTATCCTTGCTGAGTCCGCAACGTCACGGGGAATGTCCGCAAAGCCCCTGTATATGAGAAATACAGGGAAAGCCGAGAACACCGCAGGCAGTATCACCGCCAGCCGCCTGTTCATAAGTCCCATGCCGTCCAGCACCAGATACTGTGAAAGCATGGTGACCTGAAAGGGCATGAGCATGAATATGACATAGACATTGAACAGCAGCCGCCTGCCCTTGAATTCAGCCCTTGCAAATGCCCACGCCGCAGGCACTGCCACAAGGGTCTGGAAAAGGAGTATGCAGCCCACCATGAGAAGGGAGTTCCAGAAAACACGGTAAAACTCGGGAGAATAGACCAGAAGCTCCTTGAAATTCTCCGTGGAGGGATACTGCGGCAGCAGGTCCACACGGGAGTACTTCCCTGTGAAGTTCACAAGGGGCGAAAGGGTGTCCTTCAGCTCGCTATGCGCCTGAAATGGCAGTATCACAGCCAGTATGACGGGAAAGAGCACTGCTGTGCAGAGTATCGCCATTACGATGTAAAGGGGCAGTCCTGCTGACTTTTTCCTCATGGTCAGACCTCCTTTCTGTCCCATACTCTCTGGAGCAGCACTGCTGCTGCGAATATAACTGAGAATACCACCACAGCCGCCGCTGCCATCTTGTCAAGGTCCATGTTCACGAACCAGTTGTTGAACAGGTGCTGGAGGAGGTAAATGCTCTTGTGGGGGTAGGCTCCTGCCACAAGATAGGCTTCCCTGAACACCTTGAAGGAGTTCAGGAATGAGATTATGGTTATGGTGTAGAGCGCGGGCTTCAGCTCGGGCAGTATTATGCGGAACAGGACCTGTCTCTCGTTTGCGCCGTCCACCTTTGCCGCGTCGATGACGGAGGTGGAAACGCCCATTATGCCCGTCAGCCACAGCAGCACCGTGTACCCCAGATTTTTCCAGATATAGCTCCCCACCAGCACCCAGAACGCCTTTGATGAGCCGAGGAAGCTGACCGCACCATGACCGTGTGAGGTGATGATGTGGTTTATCCAGCCTGCGTCCCCGAAAAGTATCTGCCAGATGAGCACCAGTGCTGCGGTAGGTACTGCCATGGGAAACAGCAGCACCGACTTTATGAGCCTTATGTGCTTCACGCGGCTGAGCCCGTAGGCTATGAAGAAGGAGATACCTATGAGCAGCGGTATGCACACCGCCGTAAAGACCGCCGTGTTCTTCACAGCCAGTCCGAAAGCTTCGTTGCCGAACACGGCTTTATAATTGTTTACCCCGACAAAATCGCCCGTTACCGCGGCGCAGAAGGACCTGCGGAATGAATCGGCAAAGGGCAGGAATGTGAATACCGCCACTCCCGCCGCACTGGGCAGCAGGAATGGCAGGTAACGATATTTTCTCTTTATATCATATCTTTTTATCATAACTATTCTTTCATTCTCAGTTCAAGCTGCTTCACGGTCTCCTCGGCAGCCTGCTCCGCAGTTTCCGTGCCGTTAAGGCATTTTTCTCCTGCGGCTTCTGCTATTTCTCTTACCGCATACTCAATGTACACAGGCTGATCAAGGCTCTTTATATAGTTGTCGAACTCCTTTACCTCGTCGTTGTCCATGCTCTTTATATCAAGCTCAACGGTGTCTTTGAGCTCGCCGTCATCGCTGTAAACGTCCAGAGATGTGGTATAATCATATTCATCATTTCTGTTTCTGGAATACATCTTTTTCAGCGCCTTTTCATTTACGGGGAAGCCATCGTAATCGTTGCCGTTTTCCTGTGTCTTATCGTTGAGGGCATAGGCAAGGAAGTTGTATGCGTCGTCGGTGTTCTTTGCTGACTGCGTTATGCCGATATTGCAGACAGGAAGGAAGCTGCGGCTGTCCTCGCTTATACCCAGCTTGTATGACAGCTTTTTGCCCAGCACGGATTCATCAACAGAGGTAAGCATACTCATATCCCTGCTTATATCATTTACGGCTCCCGTAGCTATGACCTTATAGCCCAGCGCGCCCCAGAATCTTGCGCTGAAAGCATTTTCGGAGGTCACATCGGGGCTCCAGTAGGTGATCGATGCCTCGGTGTTATCGGCATATTCAGCATCATGTATGCGCTTGCAGCTGTCAAAGAATTCCGTCAGAGCCTCCTTGTCGGGAGAGATGCCGAAAAGCCTGTTCCACTCATACATAAGCCCTATCCTTACGGAGTCGTTTACGTCATAATAGCCCATAATTGTTTCCTTAGGATCGTACTTCTCCCTGTATTTCTCGCAGAGGTCGGCAATGTCCGCATAGCTGTGTATCTTTTTCAGCTCGTCCTCCTCTGCACCCACGGCAGGCAGCCTGAACCTGCACGCAACGCTGCAAAGCTTTCCGTCATGGTCGTTCCAGTTGACCACATTGCTGAGCAGATCATTCTCGGGAAGCCATTCTTCGCTGTTCTCCGACAGATCTGTCAGCATATTCTTGTCAATGAGGTTCTCTATGTCAAGACCGTCCAGTATCATCAGGTCGGGAGCATTTCCCGAGAGTATCTGGGTTGTGAGCTCCTTCATGGCGTCGCTGTAGGTCATACCCTCCTTCATGCCCACCTGAAGGTCCACCTTGACTCCCCTGTTTTCAGAGGCAAAGCCGCTGATGAGCTTTGAGACGGTGTTGTTTTTCTCAAGGGTGTAGATCTTCAGCTCCGAAGCGGCTGTGGTCTCAAGCTCGGGATCGAAGCGATAGCTGTAAATACCGCTGACAAATGCACCATAGAGCGTTCCGTCCTCTCCGCAGTACAGCGAGATCATCTCGTCGGAGGGGTCTCCGAAGCGGCTCACAAATCCGTCTATGAGCTGCTCGATGATATTGCCGCCCATCACATAACGGTAGAGACCGTCAGAGCAGCCGATGTATATGTCATCATCATTTCCGTGGCATATATCCACAGCTATGCCGCTGGTCAGCCTTTCGTGTCTGTAGCTGCCGAGGAAATCCTTCAGAGCAGCAGGCACCTCTGTCTCCTTGCCGCTGTCAATGTCATAGAAATGGGCTCCGTCATCATCGATGTAGATAATATTGCTGCCTATGATGTCAAAGGCGGAGAATATTCCGTTTCCGCCGGTGATCTTTTTGGTATCGCCCGTGCTTATATCCACCTCAAGTATGTCTCCCATGGTGTTACAGGCAAAAAGCCTGCCGTCCTCTGAGAACTCCGCATACATGATGTTTTCGAGACCGCTTACCTGATTTTCGGTGCCGTCAGGTGAAAGCACCCATACATTGCTGTTCATTTTCCAGTACAGATATCCGTACTCAGATGCAGCAAATATCGTAGCAATGTCATCATTGTTGACCTCATCAAGGTCGGAAAGCACGTCCCTGAATATCCTTGTGCCGTCCTTGGAGATGTAGCCGAGCTCGTCGGTATAGGGAAGCACAGCCCCCACCTTTCCGCCTATATCGGTAAATTCGGAAGCAGGTCCCAGATCCCCGTATGCAAATTCCAGCTTCTTTTCGGCGTATCCGCCCTTTGCTGAGAGCTTCTTTATCTGTGCAGGCTTACTGCTACTGCATGACACTGCGGAAGCCGACATGACAAGGGCTGCTATGAATGCTGTTATCTTCATTATCTTTTTCATGTTGAGTTACCTCCTTGTTCTATGATAATATAATATCACATCAATCTCTAAATCTCCTCTAAAAAATCTCTAATTTTTCTCTAATTCTTTCCATTTGGGTATCAATGTGATATAATAGTCATAAGAAAACCGAAAGGACAGTTTTTATGCGTATACTTATTATAGAGGACGACAGGGAGCAGTGTACGCTCCTTCAGTTCAGACTTGAAAAGGAGGGCTATTCCTCTGATATATGCTTTGACGGTGCCGACGCGGACTACTACCTCAGCAGCAACGCCTATGACCTTGTGCTGCTGGACTGTATGCTCCCCCACAAGGACGGTCTCACTATCCTAAGCGAAATGCGCAGCAGCGGCAATACTACTCCCGTTATCATGCTCACCGCTCTCGGGGAGCTCAGCGACAGGATCTCGGGACTTGACAGCGGCGCCGATGACTACATCGTAAAGCCCTATGAGTTCGGGGAGCTTATGGCGAGGATACGCTGCCGCCTCCGCAGACACTCGGGCATAGAGAGCCTGAGCAGGCTGAAAGCAGGAGACGTTGAGTACTCCGCTGAGGAAAAGGTGCTGACGGGGCCAAATGACAGCTGCACCCTCTCCAACAAGGAGAGCGAGCTCATGGAGCTCTTCCTGCGCAATCCCGACCAGACCCTCTCACGCTCCACCATACTCTCAAGGATATGGGGCGCGGACTACGAGATAGAGGGCGGAAACCTTGACAACTACATCTACTTCGTCCGCAGAAGGCTCAGAAAGGTGGGCAGCAGCCTTGCCATCAGGACCGTTCACGGCATAGGCTACCGCCTTTCCACGGAGGGCTGACCATGTTCAGAAAGGTACATATAAGGCTTACTCTGCTGTTCACGGCGGTGTGCGCTCTGGTCATAGTAATAATGTCGGGGCTGTATCTCTACCTGAGCAGACAGAATATCCGTGAGAACAGTCTCATGACCTTCCGCACGGATATGGCGTCTTTCAGCGCTTCACTGTCGGACAGGCACGTTGTCACCCAGAGCTGGCTAAGTTCGGTAAGGAGCAACTATAACTACAGCTTTTTCATCTATGACAACGAAAAGCCCACCCGGTTCACCGCCCTGACTGCCAATGAGGAAAGGGAAAGCCTCATAAATGATATTCGTCAGCACTTTTCCGACGAGATAAGGCAGCTCCGCTATACAGGCTCTGTCAGCCACAAGGAAATGACCTACAAAAGGAACGGCAGGGAATACTATGTGGGTATCATCTGTATCAGCGGCGAAAAGGGCTACACGGAGCTCTACGCGGCAGACTCCCTTGACGCAGAAAAGGAGCAGTTCCGCTCTCTGCTGCGCAACTTCATTATTATAATACTGCTTACTGTTGCAGCCCTTTTCGTTTTTGCCTTTATGTTCACAAGAAGGCTGCTTCTGCCCATAAAGAAGAACCACGAGCAGCAGGCGCACTTCATCGCGGCGGCTTCCCATGAGATACGCAATCCCGTGAATACCATAATCTCCGCCCTTGATGCCATGGACAGCTCCGAGGGGGCACAGCAGAAGGAGTTCGCGGACATCGCCCGCAAGGAGGGCAAGCGTCTCACTCTCCTCACAGAGGACCTGCTCACCCTTGCAAGGTCAGACAACGGCAGCTTCGCACCGAGAACTGCGCCCACAGAGCTGGATACGCTGGTGCTGGACTGCTATGAAGCCTTTATCGCTCCCGCAAAGGAGAAGAACATCACCATGAATATAAGCCTGCCCGACGAAAACGTCCCCAAGGCAGACGTGGACGGTGAGCGCATAAAGCAGGTAATATCCGTTATTCTCAGCAACGCCGTCAGCTATACTCCCGAGGGCGGAAGGATAGAGATAGCCTATACCGCTGACCGCTCATGGCACAGGATAAGGATCTCCGACAGCGGCGGCGGAATCTCCGACGAGGACAAGGAGCATATTTTCGAGCGTTTTTACCGCGCCGACCGCTCCCGTGAGGACCGCTCCCACTTTGGTCTGGGACTTGCCATAGCCAAGGAGATAACCGACCTTCACCACGGCACCCTCACCGCCGAGGACAGCCCCCTGGGCGGCGCATCCTTTGTGATATGTCTCCCCGTTATATAAAGATAAATCATAATTTTGCGGAGCAAAATTATGATTTGAGTAAGTAGTAAGTAGAAAGTAGTGAGTAGAAGACGATACACTGAATAATACTACTCTCTACTTACTACTCTCTACTCACTCATAATTTAACACCTGCGGTGTTAAATTATGATTTATATAATCTTCCTATCTGAAAAACAGAAAAGCTCCGCAAAAATGCGAAGCTTTCGGAAGGAATATCAAAGCCCAAGGATATTTCCCCAAGCCTTTTATCAATATATTGCTGCCCCTTGTTACAGGGAAGGGACAAGGCGCAGCATAGCGGATATCAAGCAAATGAAGGCTTTCTTGCCGAGCGCTCAAGGTGCTTATAGACCTCGATCCAGATGTTTTTGCCGGGCTCTGCCTTACGGATACGCTCCCTGCGGACAGGATCAAAGAAGCTCTTGAACTCTGCCAGCTCGTCAAGGAAGCTATCGTTATATTTCCTGAGCATTATGTCAAGGTTGCTCTTCCATTCACTGTAGCGCTTGCTGTCGAATTTCTCCTTCTCATAGAGGCGGAGAACCGCTACCTGCGGATTATAAACTATATCCACGCCGTTTTTCATCATGCGGTATCCGAACTCCCAGTCCTCTACCTCCTGACCGCGGAAATTCTCGTCAATACCGCCGAACTGCCTGATACACTCCATGGGTATGGAGAGGTTTGAGGTCTGGGTGAATATCATCTTATACTTTACCTTCTCAAAATCATAGCGGTAGGGCTCAAGCATTTTGAGGCGTATATCCTTGATATAGTAATAGCTCTTGTGCTTGTCCAGTCCGTAGGTCTCGGGCTCTGTGAGCCAGTAGCGTATGCCGTTCCTGAGTATCTCGCGGTTCTCAAAGAACACCTCATCGTTGTCCTCAAACACCTGCTTGGTGAGACCGAACTGCATAACGGGCTTGCCGTGCTTCTTATAGGCTTCATAGTGCCCCGCAACGAAGTCTCGCGGAGCGATCTCATCACCGTTGAGGAAGATGAGAAGCTCACCTGAGGCGCGTCTGATCCCCTGATTTTTAGCCTGTCCCTCTTTTGCGCCTGCAATAGTGAAACAGCGGACCCTTACACTTGAGGGGTGTTCCGAGATATAATCGGAAAGGTTATCACTCTCACCGTAATTTACGAAGATAAGCTCATACTCATCATGTGGGAAGTCCTGGTGTTCAAGCGAGTGGTACAATCTTACCGCTCTCTCAGTTGAGCGGCAATATGATACTATTATGCTGCATTTCATTATTATTTCTCCTGTACATCCTTTATTATGTTTTGACGGTATCCCCATACCGACTGATCCCCTGCTGTGAAAAGCAGAATAATTATATAACACAACTAAGTAAGATTATAGCGCAAAACCGTTATAAATTTCAAGCGAAATGCGCCAAGTGTAATTTTTGTGCGTGAAATGCACTGTTTTGTTCATGAAAAATTCATTTTTCTCTTAAAACCTGCCCTTAAATGATTGACAAAATATATTTTTTATAGTATAATTAATCCGTTATATGTTTTGCACGAAGTGACCGTTTTGCGTTGATTAGTCAGATTTTTAAACATCAGCGCGCTGGATAAAAGGAGGATAAACATATTGAATATCGCCATTTGCGATGATGAAGAAAAATTTTTAATCAAAATAAAAGAGGACATCTCCTCTCTCCAGTCCTATGACAATGAATTCTCCTTTGACGAATTCAGAACGGGCAGAGAGCTCCTTGCGGAATTTTCTGAGGACAAATATGCTATTATTGTCCTGGATATTGAAATGCCGGGGCTCAACGGTCTTGAAACTGCGGAATTTATCAGGAAAATTGACGAAAAGGTAATTATCATATTCCTGACGAGCTATGAGAAATTCGCCTGCCAGGGCTATGCGGTGAGAGCCTTCAGATATATCCTCAAAAACCAGCCCCGCTCTATTTATATGAAGCAGCTGGACGACGCGGTCAGGGAGTATTACCGCAATACCCGCTATATCATCGCATCGGACGGTGACAAGGACGAAAAGATACCTACCGATGATATTCTCTATATCGAGGTGTTCTCACATAAGCTCCTTATTCATACGAAAAACGGGAATTACTTCACAAAGGGCACCCTCTCGGAGCTTGAAGCCCAGCTGTCAGACCTGCTTTTCGCACGCCTTGACAAGAGCACCCTCGCCAACATCGCCAATATCGACTATATCCGCAAAAATCAGGTGATACTCACCAGCGGTGACACACTATTTGCAAGCAGAAATCATATCAAGAATATAAAACAGTGCTTTATGGACTACAGCAGGAGCAGGTGGAGCTGATGTTTACTTCAGAAAACATTATAGAAACCGTAAATTGCGCCCTTGAGGCGTGTATAACTATTTTTTACCTTTATCAGATAATGAAGGAGCAGTGCCGGTATTCCCCGAAGCTCCTTGTTGTCCCCGCCGTCATGATGTTCGGCGTTATCGAAGCCGTCACTGTCACCCACTTGAACCCCTGGTTCAAGCTGGTATTCATGTTCGGGGCGATGATGCTCATTTCCGTGACTATGTTCGAGAGCAAGATACGAAGTATCATCTTCTACTGTCTGATGTTCATTGTCGTCATACTTGCCTCAGAGATAATCCCTATGGGAGCTATAACGCTGCTCAATCTGGGAACTCCCGAAACACAGCTTACCTCGGGCATGGGCAGATATATCGGCATGGCTTGCTCAAAGCTGTTCTGCTTCTGGATATGTATATATATCGCGGAATACCTCAGACCCAAGCAGCGAGAGCTGCCCTTCAAAAACTGGCTTCTCATAATCTTCGTGCCGCTGCTGAGCCTGATAATCCTCAACGGTATTTTCGTATCACACGCTATTTCCCCGAGAAGGACTATCATTTATCTTCTCTCCGTGGCAGGGATATTCCTGCTGAATATACTTGTATTCGACTTTTTCGATACCTACTCCAACACTATCAAGCTCCAGCTCATGGAGCAGCGGCTCAAGTCCGAGGAGGAGAACTACAGGCTCATCGAAAACAAATATATAGAGATACGCCAGCTCAAGCACGACATCAGTAATCAGCTTGCGGCGGCTAAGAGAATGTTCCGACAGGGCTCGGGTCCCGAGGCTGTTGTACATCTGGACAGACTCTATTCAAAGGTCAATGAAGCCAGCGGAGTCTGCTATACAGGCATTTCCGCTATTGACGCCATAGTTAATATGAAATGGGGACAGTCCCTCGAAAAGGGTATCCCCTTCTCCTGCAAGGTCATGGTGACAGAACAGATGGAGACCGATGAGCTCCTCCTTTGCAGGATAATCGCAAATCTGCTGGATAACGCCATTGAGGGCACCCAGCGCTCTCAGTCAGAGGACAAATACGTGTATATCTCAATAATACAGAATAACAAAAAGCTGAGGATATGCGTTATGAACCCCTCCGACGAGGTGGACGCCGATAACCTGACCACAAAGAAAGAAGGATACGGTCACGGTATCGGAGTAAACAGCGTCCGCGAAGCCGTCAAACAGCTTGACGGTATCCTTTCCTTTAAATGGGAAAAGGGTATCTTCACAGCGGACATTATGATAGCATATTGAGATAAGTGCCGTAAGGCATTTATTTCTGCTCATAGTATTAACAAACTATGAACAAATATGTGCATTTCACGCTGAAAACTTACATTTCACGCTAAGTTCTTGATTTTCTGATTTTAAAGAGGTATGATATAAGATAGTCTGTTCCGTCTGTAAACAGACAAATATCCACGGCTTTGCCGTGGATAACTCCGCTTAAATGGGCTTTTGTCCCCTGCGGAGGCTCCTTTTCATCACGCAGAGTCGGAACTTACCCCCCGTACCGAAAAGGAGTCTCCGTGATTGGAAAATTATCGCTGAAAACCGCAGTTTTCTTCTCAGATAACAATATAATAAGCTCCGAGGACATAGAAGCTTATGCCTATGGACTGGAAATACTCATCTCTACCGTGATAAATTTCATGGCGGCGATTTTTATTGCCGTTCTGACAGGCGAATTCCTCGCATTTACCGTCTGCCTCGCGGCATTCATTACCCTCAGACTGCACGCGGGCGGCTACCACGCAAAGACCCATGTCGGCTGTGTTTCCGTACTTGTGGTCTTTCTTCTTGCATATACCGCTGCACTAAGGCTGCTGTCACCTGCGGGAAAGACCGTAACAGCTGCCGTTTTTCTTGTCATATCGACAGCCGCTATAATCGCTTTCGCACCCGTCGGACACCCAAATCACCCTCTTTCCGATAAAACAAAGAAAAAGCTGAGATCAAAAACACTTATACTACTCGGTATGTGGATCGTCTTTTGCATCGTTTTTCATTTCTTCAGGACAGAGCTGTCCTTTTTTGCTGCCTCGGGAGTTTTTACCTCCGCATTGGCAATGGCAGCAGAAAGGCTCAGGCTCGGCTCCGAAAAGAATGATCATATATAAGAAAGGAAAGAATGATTTGAAGAGGATAAAGAGGTTCATATTGAAGCACGGTCATGTAATAGCTGCTCTGGCTATTGCAGCAGCCACGGAATCAGCATCAAAGGCTTGCTGGTTCTGGTTCAACCAGCCAAAAGTACCCGAGGGGATGAAAAAATTCGTAAAGGACGCATAAAAAATACAGAATAAGACCCGTAAGCCGATCGCTTACGGGTCTTTATTTATCAGTCAAGGCTGTCTATGAATTCCTTTGCTATCTTTGCGCACTCCTCGGGTCTGTACTGATACTCGAAGTGGTCGCCGGGGAAGTCCTTTATCTGGCAGTTTCCAAGCTTTTCAATATAGGGCTCGATGACCTCACTGCGCTCCTTTGCAACTTCCTCAAGCATTTTATCAACGGCATAGGCTCTGCGCTCCTCATCGCTTCCCTCAAAATCATCGGCAAACCGATTGACCGTAAAGCATTCATCAAAGCCGCCGTTATCGTCTATGTACTTGTTTACATCATCAGTTGTACGGAAGCCGTTGCTGAAGCAGATATACAGCTTCGGAACATCATTGGGCACCAGTGCATTCCATGTATCATTAATGTTTCGCTCGAAGTATTTGCTTTCCTCATAGATCGAAGATGAAGCTAAAGTCGATGTATACATTATATCGAAGGCTCTCTGCTCATCGGCAGTATAATCGGGATCCTTGGGAATAAATGCGTGGAACGCCACATCTCCTACGCCAAGATTTGCAAGATAGTAGATCAGGTCCTTGCCCGGTCCCTCCTCGGGAGAATCTATGGGCTTGGGACATGATCCGTCAAGATTTACCATAGCCTCTATCTCGTCGGG
The DNA here is from genome assembly GCF_000621785.1 of Ruminococcus flavefaciens ND2009. GTDB lineage: Bacteria > Bacillota > Clostridia > Oscillospirales > Ruminococcaceae > Ruminococcus > Ruminococcus flavefaciens_C. The sequence goes on from NZ_KK211349.1 coordinate 25,827, forward strand.
ATACTTGCTTACCCAGTAGGAAGCGTAAATGCTTCCGAGAGAATGGGGCATGAGGAGATAGGGCTTCTGCACTCCTGCATTTTCCAGTGCCTTGCGGTAGTCCTCAACTACATTCTCAACAGTCATATCCTTCTTGCTGTCATCGCTGGCATCATAGCCTGCACGGGACAGGAATATGACCTGATCGTCCCCCTGGAGATAGCTTGCATAGTCCTTCATAAACAGTCTGTAGCAGGGACCTGATCCCGAGAGGATAACTATCCTGTGGTCGCCGTTCTCATTGCCTGTTTTCTGAACATTGAGGGAATAGTCCCCCACGGAAACGGGATCATAGTAGCCCTTTTCCTTCAGAAATTCCTTGTTTTTTGAGATCATTATGCGGTGATAGATGAAAATTCCGATAATACAGATTATCAGAAGTATCAGCAGCACCAGAAGTATCTTTCCTATGACCTTGAATATCTTTTTTACAACTTCCATACCAACTATCCATTCCCGCGGAAATACAGTTCTTTCCGCATTTTATATTTGTTTTATCATACATCTTTTTTGCGAAAGATGTATATATACATCATATACGGCATCAACTCTGTTGTCAAGTCTTTTTCCGAAATTTTTCCTTATTGCATCAAATATAAATAGTCAATATGCGCGGAAAGAGGTATGCCTTTTTGATCCTTATAACGAGAAAAAGCCGCATTCTCCCTGACATACTGGGAAAATGCGGCTTTATCCAAAGCTTATTCGGTCATGCTGTCAACTATCATTGCGGGGATATTGTATCTTCCGTAGCTGTGGCGCTGATAGAGCCTGTATTTCACTTCGTTGACCTCCTCAGCTGTCACCTCGCCCTCCTCAAGTGCCACAAGGAGACCGTCATCGGACATATGCAGAATGGCTTTCGTATCAAGCTCGTCAAGCTGCTCTGCACGGTACATCTCTATGTTGTACTTTGCGATGATGGCTTCGGGACGCGAGAAACAGAGGAGTCCGAACATGAGAGTGAAGATAATGCACAGGTGCTTCGCAAACTTCATATCATAGCGGAACTGCTTTATTATTATCAGTACAAATACCAGTGCAAGAAGCACCATGAACCAGCTTGTGTAAACTCTCAGAACTGTAAGTCCGTAGGCGTTGATGTACATTACCATCTTGCTCATAGCTGTTGCGATGAGTATAATGGTGAATACGCTGATGACAATGCTGTAAAACTTCAGGGCAAAGGGCTTTTCCTTGCCTGCCTTCTTGGAGTGAAGGCTCATGAAGCAGAGAACGCCCAGATTGATGAGAGCTACCACAAATAGCTCAAAGAAGCCCCGTCTTGCGTAGTCTGCGTAGCTGTAGCCCTCGGGAAGGCTGCCCGAAAAGGCTGAGAGGAAGTAATTCGCCTGTGAGATGAAGAACAGCACATAGAGTATACATATAGGAGTTACTGCGGTGTATACCACAAGGTTGCTTACGAAGCGCATATTGAATATCTTGAACTTGCACAAATTGGGGTCAAGCTCTTTTATGCCGATGCGGTGAGTGCTGGTGTAGAGCATACCGAAAAGATACAGCGAAACAGGAAAAGCTATTGCCAGCTGGATAATGACGTTCCATATCTCCTCGCTGAAAATGCTGTTTATGACACCTGTGAGCATTCTCTCAACGCCGTCATCTGCGGACATGAGAAGTCCTGCAACTACAACTGTAAGGGGGATAGTGATAAGGAGTCCGATAATGATGTATTTTATATTTGTGGCTGTCTTTGAGTCCGAGAGTGAGTCCTGAGCGATGTCGGTCTGCTTTGTGAAGCCCGAGAATGGGTGACCGAATACAGCCTTTGTAAGTGCAAAGGGCAGATAGCGCTCCACGCCCTTGTTGTCTGCTCCCACAGAGTACACCAGATAGGCAATGCCGCAGAAAAGGAAGAGCACATCAAGAGTCTTTATGAAGTTGTTGGCGGTTATGGAAAATACCGCGGAAAATAGGTAAAATACCACGGTCAGCAGCTTGTTGTAGCCTGAGAAGGTGCAGCTTCGCTTCTTCATGTAGATAATTGCCGCGGTAATGATCGCTATAAATAGTCCCGTGGTGATGAAGCCCGTAGCGTGGAACACCACGAACCTGACGAAGAAGAATGCTGCAATAAACACGAATGCCGAAAGGATCAGCTCCCCCTTTGAGTATTCGGGCTTTTCCTTCACCTTTGCCACAGGGTGAGGCGGTGTATAGGGCATAGAATAGGGCGTACCCGGGTACTGTCCGTAAAGATTATTGTTATTATCCATTATGGTATCCTCCTTTATACTGTCTCATGGAGCTTTATACAATAGCTTCCGCCTGCAAGGCAGGTCACCTCTATCTCACCTCTGCCGTCGCTGTAATCGTAGAGCAATCTGCCGTCGTTTGTGGGGCGGAGTTCCAGAGGGGCGTTGACGTTCTCGGATATGAACCTTTCGTAATCGTCAGTCTCAAGCTCCACTGTCTCGCCCTTTTCACTGTCCCTGCCGCTGTAGCTGAAGTATCTGAACTCGTCCGCCTCGCTTATATCAAAGACCTGCTCTATGTGGGCAAGGTTCTCATCGCTGAGAGTTATGCGGTAGTTGACTCTGTACAGCCGCAGGGCAACAGCTCCCGAAAACAGGACTGAGCCTGCTGCGATAGTGCCTGCAAGTAATTTAAGAAATGTGTGTATGCCGCCTGTTGTTCCCTTTTTCATTCTTATCTCTCCTTTTAAGCTATGAGGAAAAAGTCAATGCCGTAGAGGAGCAGTGCTGTGAGTATGAGCCTGTAGACGGTCATTACCGCGCCCACTGACTTAGGCGTATATTCGTCCTTGTAGTAGAGCCGCCTGAACCCCAGCGGCAGAACTGCCGACAGAAGGGCGATGACACCTGCCATACACAGCCATTCGCTTCCCCCTGCGCAGAGCACAGAGCATACAAGGAAGTTCATGACGCAGAGACAGAGGTCTGTGCCGTAGGTTATTTTGAGCTCTCTTCTTTCCGTTGCAGCTGTCTTTTTCATAGTAACGCCTCCTCTTAAAGCATATTATACATATCTGAATATAGTATATTGACTGTATGCCGATGTGACGGGAGTTTCCTGTACTCCCCCTCAGACCATCTTTACTTTTATTGTTTCCGACCTTGCTTCGCTGTAACCGCGTGCATCGACTATCAGATTCAGCTCGCCTTTACGGCTTCCCGTTCTTATTGAGCTGCCCTCACCTGTGATGACCAGCCCGTCCACGGAACCGTCGTCCCAGTAAGCGTCACATATGCCTGCGGTATCATATTTTTCTATATCAGCTATATCATGTAAATTTATCACCGTGCCTGCGCTGAATGTGAGGTCATTCTTTGGAGTTATCCTCGGAACACCTCTCGTATACCGGAATAATCCTGCTATCATAAATCCCGCACATATCACCCCGAAAGCGCCGGTCACCAGAACTATCCATTTCAGTACCTTCATATTATCCCCCCTATTCTCTCTTGAACTCCAGTATATCCCCCGGCTGGCAGTCCAGCTCGTCGCATATCTTTTCGAGAGTGGAAAATCTTACCGCCTTTGCCTTTCCCGTTTTCAGTATGGAGAGGTTTGCAGTGGTTATGCCCACCCTTTCGGCAAGCTCCTGAGAGGACATCTTCCGCTTTGCCATCATTACATCAAGATTTACTACTATCGGCATGGAAAGCACCTCCTGTTATATAGTAAAGTCGTTTTCCGACTTTATCTCTACTGCCTTTTCAAAGACATTTTTCAGCACCCTCATAATAAGTCCGAACATTACAGCTATCATACCAATAAAGGCGAATATCGAACTCCAGAGCCCGAATATCATGAGCACTACGCCTACTGCGATACATATCCAGGAAATGCGTCTCAGGCAGGAGGTGTTCTTGGGAATGAATACCTGGTCCTTGCTGATGTTTCTCAGCAGCAGATGAAGGTTCCACAGTGCTGCCAGCGCCAGCGCATCGCATACATAGAGTGTTACGCACATTGGTATGAACATCGAGCTCCTGTCAAGTATGCCCGCTGTCTCTACTGCCATCACGTACTGATACCACTCAGACAGCGTGGGGATAAAGAATGCAACGAATATCGCCACTCCTGCTGCCACAACGGTCAGTATACGGGATAGAAAAAGTGATTTGTCCTTGTTCCACATAAAAATAAGCTCCTTTATATTATTTGGTCAGCGCCATATATCGTAATCAAGGCTTTTTATATATGACGGAGTGTCCGCCGTCTTTCCTATGGTGTCCTCTGCTCTGAAAAACACAGGCTGCTGCATTCCGACGTCAATGAATATCTCTGCAAGATAATCCTCTGTGGCAGTGAGCAGGCAGATCCTTGTGTTTTTGTCCTCCGTGCCGTCCTGTATCACATATCCGAGACACTTCCCCACATCTTCGCCTTTAAGGGACCTTTCCACGGTGCCATAGGGGAGGAATTTTCTTCCATCGTACTCTATTTCCAGATAGGTATCGTCCTTGTCAGTTGGAGAAACATAAGTCTTTGTGTTGAATTTTATGGGCTCAGGCGGCAGGTCGCAGTTTATTCCCTTTCCGCAGCCGGTCAGGATAAACAGCGTTCCCAGAAGCGCCGCAGCCTTACTCATCGTCCTCATACAGACGTTTCCTTTCCTACGGACCTGTGCCGTATTTCTTACTGTGACTATAGTATATCACATAAAATATCATTTGTCAATAGAAAATTATTGTTTTTCAATAATTTTTTTCTGTTTTTCAAAGAGCTTGAATTTTTTCTCCAAAAATGATAGAATTATGTGTCTGTTTTTTTTATCCGGTTCGATTATATTATTGAATGCATTCAAAAAAGGAGGAGTTCCTGATGACGGACACGGAACTGCGTATGCTTATGGCTGAGTCTGTGCAGAAATGCCACAGGGCGGTCTTTGACAGATACTGCAACTATGTTTACGCCATTGTTATCAATATACTGAGAAACTGCGGCAGCCGCGAGGACATTGAAGACTGCGTCAGCGATGTCTTTTTCAAGATATACAAACAGCTTGACACCACCACGGAGTTTTCGGGGGATCTTAAAAGCTTTATCGCCGCAGTAGCAAGAAATACCGCTATAGACGCCTTCCGCAGGCTCAGCCTGAGAAATAACAGGAGCGTTTATATAGACGACGATACAATGGACGAGCTTCGCTCAGATGAGAGGATAGAGGAAAATGCCGAAAAAGCCGAGCGCTCACACATTATCCTCGGTAAGATAAAGGAGCTGGGCGAACCCGATACTACTATTATAATACAGCAGTATTACTACAACCGTACAGCCAAAGAGATAGCAAAAAGCATTTCCATGACAGCTTCGGCAGTCCAGAAACGAAGCAGCCGCGCCAGGCTGAAACTTAAAGACCTGCTCTGTGAAGCAGGTTTTAGTAAGGAGGATCTCATATGAAAGACGATCTTTTTAAGAATACCGATGATATGACCATAGATTCCCTTGCTCAGGACTTCCCCGTACTCACTGATGAAGAAAAGGAGAGGATCTACGCTATGAGCGAGAGAAAATACAATAACGATACAGATATGAATGCAGACAAGAAATTCGACAGAAAAATTGAAGTAACAGGCGTTGAGCGCTATAAGCGTCCCAAGTGGAGGAGCGCTTCCATAGCGGCAGCTGCCGCACTTGTACTGGGTGCAGGCTCCTTCGGAGGCTACAACATCGCACAGCAGTTCCGTGACGGCAACGGCGAAGACGAGCTCCCCACAAATGTTTCCGAGGAAATGTCACAGGAGAGCACAGGGGCTGTTGATGACAGCCGCGCAGAAGAATACCGCATCACCGCGGAGTCTCTGCTGAACGCATATGAGGACTTTATACAGCCCTATAATAACGATGAGATACTTGAGCGTGGTCTGACCGAAGAAGAACGCAACAGTATGTCCGTCGAAGAACAGGATGAATACCTTAGAAGGAATGACAATCCGAACTACTCTTTCTTCTGGTTTGCACTGGAAGACGAAAATGCTACATCATGGGCAGGACATGATCGCGGGATCTGGAGCTATGAGTATTATGCCACAGGAATGAAGTACAACAATACCGATGAGGTAATGGATAAGGCGCTTTCCTTTATGTCACAGAGCTGCATCGACAAGCAGTTCCCCGATCTTATAGGCGATGACCTTACAGACTATGAGGCTAACCGCATATATTCCGTTAATGAAGCCCCCCCTCATTTCGGCACCTACACGATGATAGGCGGCAAGCTTTATTGCAGCAGCGAAAAATATGATGACATTTATAAAATACCTTCCACATACAGCTTTTATCACCTCAAGGACGAGCCCATCGAAATATCCGACATTACCGATAACAGCTTCACTGCCTGCGTACACTATGAATTTACCAGTGTGCCCAACAGGTGTGATATGAAAATGAAGATCGTAAACGACGGCAATAAATGGGTCATAGATGATATCGGGACAACAGGTCCCGAGCTTGATGCCCAGAAGCTGGAGATCGTGGATAAGATGCTCAATTCCATGGATCACTATGACAAAATAAGTGCAAAAAAGGCAAATGCTTATTTAAGTAATGACGCTGATATAGGATCTCTCATCATGCCGAACAAGTACTACGCCGATAATAATGCACTGACATCATATAATATTAACGGCAATGACATAGATTATAATGGCGCTCAGGACATTCAGTCGCTCCTTGATTTTGTAAAGAGCGTTGATATTGATTCTCAGAAATCAGAAGAATCTTACTGTGACGGAGAAAAGAACTATTACTGGAACAGTCATGACGGAAATAGCGGATATAATAAGTTTGATAACTTTGTCCCGAGAAAGGACGATCCCAAGCTCAGTCTTGAAAACAGCATCAGGGTCGTAGACCCAGGGACCACAATAGGAAAAGAAACAAGACCAATGAACTGCCCCAACGGTCAAGATCTCGTCATTTATTACCTCTATGATTTCAGTAAATGGGATATTACAGGCGATACTACCTTTGAAGGCAGAGACTGCTATGTAATTGATTACCATTCATCTACATCTGTAGAAGGCAAAGATTATCAAAAAGATATTACCTGCTATGTAGATAAGGAAACAGGTATCCCCATGTATCAGCAGACCATTGCAAATGACGATGTTTATGTTATCTACAACTTCTACTATGACGTTCACTTCAATGAGGGCGCTGAGCCTATGCCCGAGGTAAACATAGACAAGAGTCTCTTTACTGAAATGTACTCATGATCACTTTTAGCGAGTAGACGGATATAAATAAAGAAATAATGCCCCGAGGCACATCATAGTGCTTCGGGGCATTGTGTTTTATAAATTATGAGTGAGTAGAGAGTAGTAAGTAGAGAGTAGTATTATTCAGTGTATCGGCTTCTACTCACTACTTTCTACTTACTACTTACTCAAATCATAATTTTGCTCCGCAAAATTATGATTTATATGCACTTTTTTACGTCGGAGCGTCTGCCTGCCATGGGGTCTTTATTCTTTACGCCGTTGATAATGGCTTCTATTATCCCGGGCTGTGTAGCCTTTACCGCCCGGCGGTCAAACAGCGCAAGACCGAATTTGCCGTTGAAGCCGTTGTCCCAGTACACGGGGACAATACCATTCTGAGCCGCAGTACCTGCCACAAATCCGTCATAGTAGGCGCGGTTCTCGTTTATCCTGTCGGGGATATGGGGAGCGCACACCGCACGGTCTATACAGCCGAATTCTCCTATAACTACAGGTATCCCCCTGTCGATGTAGTCCTTTTTAAGCTTGGCGAACTGAGCCCTTATATGCTCCTCATCGCCCCAGTCAGCCATATATCGCTGATCTGCCAGCTCAAGCTCGATGATCTCCTGTCCCTTTTCGCCCCAGAGGAAAATGGTCTTTTCCTCCTCGCCGCAGTAGTCCCACGGGTCATAGCAGTGAACGGAGAGTATGAGCCTGCCCTCTCCGCAGGTGCAGAGCTTATCCTCGGGAAATCGGAATCCGTATCCGCCGCAGGTATAGTTTATATCCGTATTCCAGCCTGCCGCCATGAGCCAGCGGTGGGTATTATTGCCCCCGGTGCTTCTGACAGTGTCGATGAAAATGCGGTTGTAATCATTGATATTCTCGTAATACTCCGCAACGGGAGTGTGATATATCCCGTCGAAGACCTCGTTCATGCTCTCGAAGATGAGGTGCTCGTCATAGTCCGCAAAGCGCAGAGCTATCTGCCGCCAGACAGCGGCGTATTTTTCCTTTATGTAGGACTGGTCGCTGCCGTCACAGAGAAGCCATCCCCCCTTGATGGTATGGTAGCCGTCACCGTGGATATTGATAATGACGAAAAGCTCTCTGTTATAGCAGTAATCCACCACCTCGGCTATCCTGTCCAGCCATTCCCGGTCTATCTTATATCCGCAGCTGTCGTCGATCTTGCTGAGAAAGGAAACGGGTATCCTGACGGTACCGAAGCCCGCATCCGCAACAGCGTCCACCATTGCCTGGGAAGCCCTCGGGTTGCCCCATACAGTCTCATCGGGAGTTCCTCCCCTGTTTGCTTCAAGGGTGTTTCCGTAATTCCACCCTGCCCCCATTCTGTCAGCGATCTCGTCAGCAGCTACCCTGAAATCATTGTCATTCTTCATAAGGCATATTCCCCCTTGCTGCCGTGGAAAGTTACACATATTATAACACAGGAAACTGCCCATTTCAACCGAATACAGGGCATAGAAGATTATATGCAACAAAGAGGCGTTTTTTTTACCCATATATTGACCGCAGATGAAAATTATGATAATATTAAAATATGTGGCGATGACCGCATTGTCCCGCCATTCGGATACTTTTTTCATTCCTGGATAAAGGTGATATTATGAATTATTATATGCCTGTAAAGGTTTTTTCGGAAAATAACTGCGTGCTGGTACACAGCGCCGACCTGGCAGCTCTGGGAAGCTGCGCACTCATCGTAACGGGAAGGAGCTCCTCAAAGAAAAACGGCTCTCTGGACGATGTAAAGGCTGCACTTGAGGCTGAGGGTATAAGATACACGGTCTTTGACGAGGTAGAGGAAAATCCCTCAGTGGAGACTGTCATGAAAGCCCGTGATATTGGTGTTTCCTGCGGCGCGGACTTCGTTGTGGGAGTGGGCGGCGGCTCACCTCTTGACGCTGCAAAGGCTATCGCTGTCATGATAAAAAATGCCGGCTCTCCCCGGGAGCTGCTATTCGATGCCGGCGCCTCTCCCGACAATATCCCCGTTGCTGCTGTTCCCACTACCTGCGGAACAGGCTCGGAGGTCACGGGGATAGCTGTGCTCACACGCCATGACCTGCGCACCAAGACCTCAATGGTACATAAGGTATTCCCCGATATTGCCCTATGCGACGGCAAATATCTGATGGGAGCTCCCATAAAGGTCATTGCAAATACTGCCGTTGACGCTCTGGGACATATGATAGAGAGCTATATAAACTCCGCCGCTACGCCCTTCAGCCGTATGTTCGCTGATACGGGACTGAAGCTGTGGAGCAGCTGCCGCAGATACCTCAGCGGAGAGGAAAAGCTCACGGAAAAGGCTGCTGCGGACCTGCTCTGTGCCTCTACTTTCGGAGGAATGGCTATTGCCCACACGGGTACATCGGTGCCCCACGGTCTCAGCTACACTCTCACCTACGAGGGCGGTATTCCTCACGGAGCTGCTGTGGGACTTTTCCAGAGCGGCTACCTCAGACTTGCCGATGAAGCCGACCGCAGCCATATACTCTCCCTCGCAGGCTTTGACAGCACCGAAAGTCTGGCTCGGTTTATCGCTGAAATCAGCCCGGTAATGGCTGACAGGGAGCTTCTTGAAAGGGCTGCGGAGAACCTGCTGAAAAATACGAAAAAGCTGGCAAGCTGCCCCTATAAGGCTGACAGGGACGCTCTTTACGATATAATAGGAGGAGTTATATGTTCTGGCTGATACTCTTTGCACTCCTGCTGATAATGGCTGTGGGGGGAACTGTCTATCTGTTCACTCGCTTTCACAGATTCAGCTTCATGGAAAAATTCGGCGAGAAGCACAAGGTGCTCTCCTGGCTCGCCTGCCTGATACCCTTCGGCGGACTTGCCTGCTTCGCCTTTATCAATATCTACACCGTCATAGTTGTGGTGCTCCACCTTATGATATTCTGGCTCATCGCTGACATCATCGCCGCCATAGTCAGAAAAATAGCAAAAAAAGAGCGCCGCCGCAATATCGAGGGAGTTATCGCCATTCTCTTTACGGCGGTATACCTTGCCATAGGCTGGCACAACGCCCACGACGTAAGGCGTACAGCCTATGAGCTCCACACGGACAAGCCACTCCCCGGGGGAGGTATCCGAATTGCCGCTATCGCTGACCCTCACCTGGGTATCACACTCAAGGGTGATGACTTCGCAAGGGAGATGGAGCGCATACAGGCTGAAAAGCCCGATATGCTGGTCATCGCAGGCGATTACGTTGACGACGACTCATGCAGGGAGGACATGGTCCGCTCCTGTGAAGCTCTCGGAAAACTGGATACAAAATACGGAGTCTACTTCATCTTTGGCAACCACGACAAGGGCTATTTTGAAGGCTACCGTGACTTCACTGCCGATGACCTCCGCCAGGAGCTGAAAAAGAACAATGTCACAATCCTTGAGGACCAGTCCGTGGAGATAGCTGAGGGACTTACCCTCATTGGCCGTCAGGACAAGAGCAACGAAGCCCGTGCTGAAATGTCCGCCCTTGCTAAGGATATGAACGCTGAGAGCTTCAACTTCATTCTCGACCACCAGCCCAATGACTACGCAAATGAGGCGGAGTCGGGCGCAGACTTAGTATTCTCGGGTCATACCCACGGCGGACATATCTGGCCTGCGGGACAGATAGGACTGCTCCTCGGCGCCAACGACAGAGTATACGGAACTGAGAAGCGAGGCAATACCGAATTCATCGTAACATCGGGCATTTCGGGCTGGGCTATCCCCTTCAAGACAGGTACATTCTCTGAGTATGTCATCATCGACATAAAGAACTGAGGTGTTTTTATGAACAACATCGCCATTGCAAATGAGACCATGAAGATAACCGCCGACGGCTTCTATGAGCTGGGCGGCAAAAAAATTGAGCTGCCCTGCGAGGACACCTCTGCCGTTGAGGTATGGGCTCCCGAAAATGGCGCTGCCCTTGTGGAGTCTACGGTGATACCCGAGGGCGATATGTGCACCATCACCGTCACTAAGGAGGACTCATTCACTGCCGCCAGCCGCTTTGAAAACGCCTTTGTTATGAACTTCGCCAACGCTCACAAGGCAGGCGGCGGCTTCCGTCTGGGAGCCAATACCCAGGAAGAGGCGCTGTGCAGGTGCAGCACCCTTTATGCCTCCATAACTTCCGAGGCTGCGGGAGAAATGTACCGCTATAACAACACTCACCTCAGCTCCACGGAATCGGACTATATGCTGTATTCGCCTGATGTATGCGTTTTCCGAAGCTGTGAATGTGAGCTGCTGGAGAAGCCTTTCATGGCGTCCGTCATAACCGTGCCTGCTCCCAACAGGCGGGGCGCTGCTATCTTTGCTTCAAACAAGAAGATAGCCGAGGTGATGACAAGGCGCATACGGATAATGCTGGCAATTGCCGCAAAACACGGTCACAGGAGCATTATTCTCGGAGCCTGGGGCTGCGGAGCCTTCGGCAACTCCTCAGAAGATGTGGCAGGCTATTTCCGGAAGGTCCTCATTGACGAGAAGTACGGACAGCTCTTTGATAACGTCTGCTTCGCCATCTATTCCTCGGGAAGCGACAAGAAATACAATATCTTCTCGGAGGTATTCAGCCGATAAAATAACAAAGCCATAAAGAAGCTCTTGCCTCTTTATGGCTTTTTCGTTTATTCTATGGTTAGCATTACGGGACAATGGTCGCTGCCCATTATATCCGTGAGTATCTCGGAATCCTTTACCCTCTCCATAAATCTGTCCGACACCACAAAATAGTCTATGCGCCAGCCCGCGTTCTTCTCACGGGCTTTGAAGCGGTATGACCACCAGGAATATGTAACGGTATCGGGATAGAGCTTTCTGAATGTATCAGTGAAGCCTGCACCTAAAAGCTCCGTGAACTTGCCGCGCTCCTCGTCGGAGAAGCCTGCATTTCCGCGGTTGGTCTTGGGATTTTTCAGGTCTATCTCGTTATGAGCAACGTTGAGGTCGCCGCAGTACACCACGGGCTTTTTCTTGTCAAGCTCCGACAGATAGCCTCTCATGGCGTCCTCGAACTCCATGCGGTAGTCTATGCGCTTGAGACCGTCCTGTGCGTTGGGCACATAGCAGCACACGAAGTAAAAGTCCTCATACTCGCAGGTGATGACCCTTCCCTCGTCAAGGTGCTCGCCTTTTATGCCGTAGGTCACGGAAATGGGCTCTGTCTTGCTGAAAACGGCAGTTCCCGAGTAGCCCTTCTTTACAGCGCTGTGAAAATATATGTGATAGCCCTCGGGCTTGAAGTCCGCCTGATCGGGCTGCATTTTTGTTTCCTGTAAGCAGAATATATCAGCATCCGCAGCCTTGAAAAAGTCCTCAAAGCCCTTTTGCAGACAAGCACGAAAGCCGTTTACGTTCCATGATATGAGCTTCATAGTTATACCTCCGAAAAAATTTCTCCGCAGCCATACCGACTGCGGAGACTTTCATATATTATAACATATAAGTACGAAAATAGCAAGATGCGCGGAGAAAAACTGCTGTTTTATGATTCTTCGCCGCGAAACAGCCTGCGGGGGCTCCCCGCTTATAACATAAAAGCACTATAATAGCAAGGGACGCGGCGAAAAAGTTCCCGTGCGACGTATTATAACGCGAAAAAGGGGGCGCAGGCTCTGCGCTTATAACATAAAAAGCCATAAATAGCAAGATGCGCGTGCCGTTATTCTGCAAACATATCCAGAATATCCTGATATACCTTGCCGTCATCAGCAAAACTGTGCATTGTAAGATTCTCTTTGCCGTTGTTGTTTTCAGTCCATGTAAATGCACCTGTATCGTATATCACTAATTTATAAGCATATTTTTCATTTGCTCCGACGTAAGAATATTCCTTTTTTGCTTCACCGATCTTTCTGAAAAATACAGTTATTTTCTTATCACTCGGACTAAACTCGCCCGGTCCTATTTCTGATGACATATCATAATTATCAAGATATTCAAACAATCTATTCTTATCAATATCATTCTTTTTGATGTCATCGCTGAGGTCAACGGTATAGCTCTCTTTATCAACTTTAAGCTTGCTGTATATTGTAGTTTCTTCGCTGTTCTCTGTGAAATGAGCGTCAAGTATCTCCCTGAACCTGTTCAGTGAGCTGTCAAACTTCAGCCTGTATGCACACTGATGTGTATCGCCGCTCTGTGGGTAGATATAGCCATTTCTGCTGATAATTGCGCCTGCAATATAGAAATCCTTATAGATATTCTCATCGCTGACCTCGCAGGTCACCCATTCAAGGGAAGCAAGCTCATTTTTCAGTCCCTCAAAGTCACTGACGGTGACATCGGTGTCCCCTGTGAACTGTCCGCTGTCCTTGCGGAATTTTGCAGTCTTTCCGTCATAGTTCTCATTAAATGCATCCCGTATAATGTAATCCTGAACGTCTGTGCCGTATTGGTTCAGTATAAAATGCTCATCAAGCATTTCCCTGAATGCCTCAACGTCGCTGTCATTTTCAAGAGCAAAGCAGGTCCTCATAATATCACCGTTCTCAATACGGATAATTCCGTTTCGTGAAATGTACAGACATGAAGTTTCATAATTACCTTCCGAACCATTTAACGCGCTGAGCATATATACGGCATCTGTCATGGGAACAAATCCCGGATAGACCCAGTCAAACTTCAGAAGGTCTGCCTTTAATGTATTGAAGTTGACGATCTTGTATTCCACAGGTCCGTCATAACTGCCCGACATATAATAAGCATAATCGCTGTCAATATGATTGAATTTTTCGTCCAGCAGCGATCTCAGACCTTCATTTGCGTCAGGGCTGTTAACTGCCCAGTCGATAGTGTACTTCATAAGCATTGCCCTGAGATCATCAAATCCCTCTTCTCCGTTTTTCAGACGGTGATAGGTAACTCTCGAAGCTGACATATCGCTCCATACATAGGTGCCGTTATTATATACCTGACAGATATATTCCGCAGATTGATCCATAGTCAGATCCAGAAGCTGATAGCTGAAGTCTTTCCCCTGATCCATTCTTCCAAAGCGGAAATAAATACATTCACTGCCTAATACGGCGCTATCCTTGCGTATTTCCTCGTTATCACCGTAAGTGTCCATGTAATCAAAGAATTCTGAAGCAGAATTGCATAAAACCAGCTTCGCTGCATTTTCTGTCCCATGAGCCGCACCGACCAACATACAGTAATCGTCCTTCTCACTTCTGAGAGCAGCATATATTGAGCCGTCGTCAACGAACTTATTTCCGTCCTTGTCGGTGATCACGTTGTCGCTGTTTACCTTTGAAAAATGATAGGCTGTTCCGCCTGCGGCTCCTCCTATTATCACGAATGCCGCTGCTAAGGCGGCAAACTTTCCCCATCTGCGCCCCGGAGTAATGACCTCCGCCTCTCCGCTGACTATCTCCTCATACTCGGCGTCCTCGGAAGGCTCGGCGCTCAGCTTTTCCTGCATACGGCTGCGGAAATCATCGCTGCAGCGTATCTTTTTCAGCAGGTCATCGTATTCATTAGGTCTCATAGATATAGCCCTCCTTTTCCAGTTCTGTTTTCAGCTTTTTCCTGCCGCGCTGCAGCAGCGAGCTGACGGTGTTTTCGCTCTTTCCCAGTATCGAGGCTATCTCTCTGATGTTGTACTCCTCATAGTAATAGAGGAATATCACAGATGAGTATCTCTCGGGGAGCTTTGCTATCCGCTCCCTTATCTCGTTGTCTCTGGGAGTGAATTCACAGCTCAGCGTATTTGCCAGAGCTTCATCGAGAGGAGTGTCCCGTCTTATACGGGCACTTTTTCTCAGGTTCTTGCAGCGGTTTATTGCTGTACGCAGCAGCCAGGCTTTCATATGTTCATCGGACTCAAAATCCTGCGGCTTTGTATGGAGTGTCAGAAAGACCTCCTGGGTAATGTCCTCTGCCTCGGGGTAGCTGCCCGTCATGGCGAAGGCTGCCCGCAGGACCGTGTCGCCGAATTTATTGAATGCATACAGCGCGGAATTATCATTCATGGTATTCCTCCTTTCCGTCAGAAGCGTTGCTTCACTAATATATACAATGCTGAGGAGCATTTCCGTGCAATGTCTGAAAAAAAAGGGCTCACTAATGACCGTTATACTCATATAGCAGTTTTATACGCAATTTTGAGGAAAGCCATTTTGAAGAAGTGCTTCCCTTAATTCTTTTTCTGAGGACTCTGTTTCGTTTTTATCAGGACAGGGCGCTTGATAATATATGCCTTTTTATTATATTTAAGGCGCCCTGTCCTGATAAAAACCAGCCAAAAGTCTTTGGAAAAGGGGTTCGGGGAAAGAACCTTTCCTCAGAAAGGTTTTTCCCCGATATTTACGTATAAACTTCTATATCAGCACCACGGTTATCGGTGAGTCCTCAGGCTTACTTTACGTCGGGATAAACTCCGAGCATATCATAAATGTCCTCCTTGGGACGAAGTCCCACAGCCTGCTTTACGATAGCGCCGTCCTTGACAACTACCAGAAGGGGGATGCTTTCAACTCTGAAAGCAGCTGCAAGCTCGGGCTGCTCGTCAACATTTACCTTGCCGACCTTTATCCTGCCGTCAAGCTCATCGGCTATCTCCTCAACTATGGGTGAGAGCATCATGCAGGGACCGCACCATGTTGCCCAGAAGTCGAGAAGAATGGGCATACCCTTATAGTTGCGCACTTCCTCGTCGAAGTTTTCCTTTGTGATGATTATTTCATTCATAATAGACCTCCTTCTGATCTGTTATCAAATTTCCTTTGCATACAGGCGGTCGGTATCGCCGCCGTAGTTCACTATATCACGGATATAGGTGTATCCGTATTTCTCATAAAGTCCCGTATACTCCGTGGGTATATAGGTCTTTGTGAAGCCCAGCTCCTTTGCGAAAGCATTGGCTGAGTTTATAAGCTCGCCGCTTATGCGGCGTCCCCTTGAACTCTCCGTTACGAAGATGCAGGAGATCCACGGAAATATTTCCGGAAGCGGATAGTAGTCCGTCTTCATTATTGAAGCCATTCCAACTATCTCGCCGTTCTCAACTGCGGCAAACATACACTCCCAGTCGGTGAACTCCCACTTCCTGAGCATTTCCGCAATGTGCTCCTTTACCTCATACCATGAGCAATTCTCAACGAAGCTCATGAGCTGCTGTGCAATAGGTGAGTCCTTTACGACTCTGCTTACGGTCACCATGAGAAATGCTGGGCTGCCAGCTGAACTTCCTCTTCCACTGTTTTGCCATCCATTATATTTCTCCTTAATCCTCCAGAGATTTATAGTAGAGCATACAGTGACAGAAGCCCTCAAATGTGGGGTCTGCGATCTGGTCGCGGAACTCCTTGCACATACACTTGTTCTCGGGAGTCTTTGCCAGTCTGCACGGACAGTAGCCGTCCTTCATTTTCAGACCTTCCTTTATTCTTGCCACTACTTCTTTGTCGGGATTGAGTGTAACTTTCACGCTTAGTCCCTCCTTGTATTTTTATTTCATGAGCTCCTCTGCGAGAGCGTCTATCTGCTCAAGGTTTGCAGCCTTAACAGCAGACTTGATAGATACTGTTGTGTCTGTCCATGTGATGTTCTTGGACTTCTCGAACATTCCCTTTACTACCTTTGCAGCCATGGGAGCCCAACTTCCGTTCTCGATGATACCGATAGTCTTGTTCTGGTAGTTTCTCTCGGTGAGGTCGAGAATGAAGTGCTTCATGAAGGGGAATATGTCTGCGTTGTAGGTAGTTGTTGCGATGACAAGCTTGCCGTAGCGGAATGCGTCCTCAACGGACTCAGCCATGTCCTCTCTTGCAAGGTCTGCGATAGCTACCTTTGGGCAGCCCTTTGCTTCCAGCTTCTCCTTGAGGAGCTCTGCTGCCTTCTTGGTGTTGCCGTATACGGAAGTGTAAGCGATGAACACGCCCTCGGACTCAACGCCGTAGCCTGACCAGGTGTTGTAGAGTCCCAGATAGTAGTCAAGGTTATCCTTGAGAATTGGTCCGTGGAGAGCACAGATTATCTTTATGTCAAGAGCAGCAGCCTTCTTGAGAACAGCTTGTACCTGCATACCGTACTTGCCTACGATGCCGAAGTAGTAACGGCGAGCCTCGCAAGCCCAGTCCTCCTCAACGTCAAGAGCGCCGAACTTACCGAAGGCGTCTGCGGAGAAGAGCACCTTATCTGTGCTGTCGTATGAGAACATTACCTCGGGCCAGTGGACCATGGGAGCGAAAACGAATGTGAGCTCATGCTTTCCGAGGCTGAGCTTGTCCCCCTCCTTGACCTCCAGCTTGTTTGCGATGTTCATATCCTCGAAGAAGTTGCCTATCATTGTGAAGGTCTTTGCGTTGCCCACAACAACAGTCCCGGGATACTTGTCCAGAAAGTTCTTCAGGTTAGCGGAGTGGTCGGGCTCCATGTGGTGAACGATGATGTAATCGGGCTTGCGGTCACCGAGCACCTCAGTGATATTGCTGAGCCACTGGTCTGTGAAGTTTCCGTCGACGGTATCGCAGACTGCTATCTTCTCATCAAGGATAATATATGAATTATAAGCCATGCCGTTGGGCACGTCATACTGTCCCTCAAAGAGGTCGAGCTCGTGATCATTGACTCCGATGTAGTAAATGTCGTTGGTTATTTTATTCATTGGAAATTACCTCTTTTCATTGATTTAAGTGCAGTTTTTTTCCTGCACGCTGTAAAGTAATTATAACATAAATACTATATAATGAAAAGTGGCATTTGCAACAAATTTAAACTTTTTTCTTGTACTGTCTGCGCTTCAAAAGTGCTCTTTATTTTGTTAAGATATGATATTTTAGTTTGCAGCTGCGAAAACTTCTCCCACGGAAAATAGCCTTATTCTCAGGCAGGGGAGTACCTCTCTCAGGCATTCTGCGGTGGGGGAGGGGTTGGTTTTCCACCACCTTTGTACAATATTACTATTGCCGTTTTTCAGAAAAATATGCAGGCTCTCTCCCCTCTCCCCTTGCGAGGCGCCTGACGTAATAAGGGGCTCTGCCCCTTGAACCCTGCCAGAGGCGCCGCCTCTGGACTCCGCCAAAGGAACAGAGTCCCTTTGGAATCCCGTTCATGAGCGTCCCAAGCACTCCCCGTGTCGAGGAGCAACTGCCCTTTCGTTGATACACGGACGTCTTAGCGCCGCCGCTCGCTCAGCGGCAAATTATGATTTATGATATTAAAAATATAGAACAACATCTCCGCTTTTGATTATTGTGATAAAAAATGAGCATAATATAAATGTGCGCGGAAAATGTTTTGAAAGTAAAGGAGTAAATTTATGCTTGGCTTCGTTTTAGGCAGTATGTTTGGCGGGCGGAGTGCCTCCGCTGCCAGCGTGCGCTACCGAGAGTAAAGGAGTAAATTCATGTTTGGTTTCGTTTTAGGCAGTATGTGCGGCGGGGTGGTAGGCGTTGTTACAATGTGTCTCTGCACAGCAGCAAAGTGGGGAGACCAGCACATCGACCGCCGGTAACTCCCCTGCCACATAAAAAAAGCGGTACAGCAAAACTGTACCGCTCATTATAATCATTACTTCTTCTCGGGAACCTTGATGAGATCCTTTCTCATGTAAGGCTGGAGTGCCTTGGGGATTCGGATAGAACCGTCCTCGTTGAGGTTGTTCTCAACGAATGCGATGAGCATTCTCGGAGGAGCTACAACTGTATTGTTAAGAGTATGAGGGAAGTACTTGTTTCCGTCCTCGGTCTTTATCCTTATGCCAAGACGTCTTGCCTGTGCGTCGCCAAGGTTTGAACAGCTTCCTACCTCGAAGTACTTCTTCTGACGGGGTGACCATGCCTCTACGTCGATGGACTTTACCTTCAGATCTGCCAGGTCTCCCGAACAGCACTCAAGTGTGCGGACAGGTATATCCAGTGTGCGGAAGAACTCAACTGTATAGCTGTAAAGCTTGTGGAACCAGTCCATAGACTCCTCGGGCTTACATACAACTACCATTTCCTGCTTCTCAAACTGGTGGATACGGTAAACGCCGCGCTCCTCGATACCCTTTGAGCCAACCTCCTTACGGAAGCAGGGAGAGTAGCTTGTGAGTGTCTGGGGAAGCTCAGACTCGGGAAGGATAGTGTCGATGAACTTACCGATCATTGAGTGCTCGGAGGTACCGATGAGGTAAAGGTCCTCGCCCTCGATCTTGTACATCATGTTTGCCATGTCATCGAAGCTCATAACGCCTGTAACGACTGCGCTTCTTATCATAAAGGGCGGGATATAATATGTAAAGCCCTTGTCGATCATGAAGTCTCTTGCATATGAGAGAATACAGCTCTGGAGCTGTGCGATGTCGCCCTTGAGGTAGTAGAAACCGTTACCGCTGGTGCTTCTTGCGCTGTCGATGTCGATACCGTTGACCTTTTCCATGATGTCAACGTGGTAAGGAACCTCGAAATCCGGTACAGCAGGCTCGCCGAACCTCTCCACCTCGACGTTCTCGGAGTCATCCTTACCGATTGGAACGCTGTCGTCGATGATGTTAGGAATGACCATCATGATCTCCTTGATCTCGCCCTCAAGCTTTGTCTCAAGATCCTCCATCTCAGCAAGCTTGTCGCCCAGCTGAGTTACCTCAGCCTTTGCCTTCTCAGCCTCTTCCTTCATGCCCTTAGCCATGTATCCGCCGATCTCCTTGCTTCTGACCTTGCGGACATTACGGAGGCTGTCGCACTCTGTCTTGGTCTTTCTGTACTCCTCATCGAGAGCAACTACCTTATCAACAAGCTCCAGCTTTTCGTCCTGGAACTTCTTCTTGATGTTTTCCTTTACCAGCTCGGGGTTGGTTCTAATAAGCTTAATATCTATCATATTTATTCTCCTTATTCCTCTTTTGCCAGCTTTTCAGCCAGTGCTGCGAGGTCATTTTTGTCATAAAATTCAAGTATGAGGGCGCCCTTGTTCTTCCCGTAGTCCACCTTGACCTTTCTGCCAAGGCGCTCATTCAGTGAAAGCTCCATTTCCTTGAAGTAATTGTCTATCTTCTTATTTGAAGTCTCTGCGGGAGCTTCGATGTGTTCCGCAGACTTCTGTGCAGCCTTCTCTACCTGACGTACGGTCAGACCGCCCTCAGCAGCCTTGAGAGCTGTTGCGATAAGCATTTCCTCGTCCTCAAAGCCCAGCAGCGCCCTTGCGTGACCTGCGGATATATCTCCGTTTTCAAGCATTTTAAGCACTCTCTCGGGAAGTGAGAGAAGTCTCACAGCATTTGCAACTGCGGAACGTGACCTGCCCACCATCTTTGCTACCTTTTCCTGAGTCATGCCGAACTTCTCTATAAGCTCGTTATATCCGGCAGCTTCTTCGACGGGATTGAGGTTTTCACGCTGAAGGTTCTCGATAATGGCTATCTGCATAGTCTCAAGATCCGAAAGCTCACGGATATTTACGGGCACCTCGTCCAGACCCAGCATTCTTGCAGCGCGCCATCTTCTCTCGCCTGCCACGATCTGGTAGCCGCCTGTGTCAATTGGTCTGACAACGATAGGCTGAAGCATACCATGCTCACGGATTGAGTCCGCAAGAGCTGTGATAGCTTCGTCGCTGAAGGCTTTTCTGGGCTGATCCCTGTTAGGCTCTATCTCAGAAGTGCGAAGGGTCTTTTTTACCTGCACATCGAAATTATTATCGCTGAGCAAGGTATCAAGTCCAGCACCTAAACCACCTTTTGCCATATTTTATCCTCATTCGTCAAGACGAACGTTTTCCTTTCTTATGTTTTTTGAAAGAGAAGATCTTCTTCTTTTTAGGCAGCTCCAGAGGCTCGCCCAGCAGCTCATGACACACAAGCTCATATGCTTCCGAGCCCTTTGACGCTTTGTCGTAGTACATCACAGGCTTGCCATGGCTGGGAGCCTCTGATATACGCACGTTTCTCGGCACCTTTGTGCTGAACACCTTGCCGGGGAAGTACTTCTCCACCTCTGCCACAACGTCGTTAGCCACATTAAGGCGTCCGTCAAACATGGTAAAGAGGATACCCTCGATCTGGAGCGCGGGATTATAATTATTTTTAACTATTTTAATAGTGTTCACCAGCTGTGAAAGTCCCTCAAGTGCATAGAATTCAGCCAACATAGGAACGATGACACTGTCGCAGGCAACTATACCATTAATAGTAATAGTACCCAGAGCAGGAGGACAATCAATAAATATATAATCAAAATTCTCCTTGCAGGTAAGAAGCTGCATTTTCAGTCTGTTTACCCTGTTCTCATTCTGTGCAAGCTCAAGTTCACAGCCTGCAAGATCCTCTGTCGCAGGAACTATTGATACATTCTTGAACTCAGTAGGTATGATTGCGTCCTGAATACGGGTCTTTCCTGTTATAACATCGTAAGTCGATGCAGGAACGGATTTTTTCTTTATTCCGAAGCCCGTAGTTGTATTGCCCTGGGGATCGGAGTCGACGCAGAGCACTTTAAAGTCTCTGGAGCCCAGATATGCCGCGATATTGATAACGGTAGTTGACTTTCCGACGCCGCCCTTCTGGTTGGCAACAGCGATGATCTTGCCCATATTATCTTCCTTTCAGAATTTACTTATACTATTATAACACTTTTTGCTCCTATTGTAAATACGAAAGAGAGATTTTTTCAAAAATTGTTTCATGTGAAACATTTTGAAATAAAAAAACACATGAAACATATAAAATGTTTCATGTGAAACAATTTCAGGTCTGATTTTTCTTCTGTATTGGTATCCTTACCCTGTACTCAATATAATCTTCACTCTGTATCTTTCTGGAGTCTGCTGAAATGCCCGCAGCCTGCATAGTCTCCACAGCCTTATTAATAGTGTTGACAAACATCTTTACATTCTGAAATACAACAGAACGTTTCTTGTAGCTCACCTTATTTTTCTCGCTTCCAATAAATTCATCTATAAGCCTCTCTGAACGCTCCACATTAAGGTTATTGCGAATTATCTTTTCAAGGATAAAAAGCCTGTCCTCAGGACTTCCAAGCCTGAGAAGTGCCCTTGCATGACGCTCGGTAAGATCATAGCGGGTTATCAGTCCCCTCTCCTTCTCAGTAAGTCTTAACAGACGAAGTTTATTTGCAACAGTGCTCTGAGCCCTCCCAAGCTTTGCAGCAGCGTCCTCCTGAGTCATACCATAGTGTGTGATAAGCTTTTCGATAGCAGCAGCCTCCTCAAAGAAGGACAAGTCCTGACGCTGAATATTCTCCACAAGAGCAAGAACCGCAGAATGTCGGTCGCTGATGTCATAAACAATACAGGGAACTACCTTAAATCCGCACATTTTAGCGGCTCTTAGCCTTCGCTCACCGGCAATAAGCTCATACATATTGTCCTTTTTGCGAACCGATAAAGGCTGTAGTATACCGTTCTGCGCAATTGACTCGGCAAGAGCGGTTATATCCTCGGTGAAGTCTGTTCGTGGCTGATAGGGATTAGCCATTATCTGGTCAATACCGATCTCAACTACCTTATTTACAAGCTTTTCTTTAGTGAAATTCAAAAATCCAGACATATTTACCTCCAAGTGTTTTTTTATATTTTAACACCTTCGGGAAATAGTTTCCATACAAAAAAATCGCCATTTTGAAACAAAATGGCGATCAATGCGACATATAAACGCATTATTATAAAGCTTTTTTCTTGATCTGACTGCTATTTCTTGGATATTTTGGCGGAGTCTGCGATATTTTTTTTACGACAACGATCTTTCTGCTTTCGTCAAAGAGCTTGTATTCCTGTTGAGTCTCAATACTTCCGCCAAGTATTTCTACAGCATTAGCTCCGAGGGAAATATCCTCATTAGGTCCCTTCATTGCCGCAAATAAACCGTTGATCTTTATAAATGGGATACACAACTCGCTTAAAAGTGACATATTGGCAACTGCCCTCGCGCAGGAAAAATCGAATTTTTCCCTATATTCAGGTAATTTAGAAATATCCTCGGCACGTCCATGTATAAATTCAGCCTCGATCTCAAGCTTATCACAAAGCTGTTTAAGAAAATCTATCCGCTTGTTAAGGCTGTCGAGAAGGGTAAGTCTGATGTCAGGGCGAAAGATCTTAATAGGAACAGAGGGAAATCCGGCACCGGTACCTACATCAATAAGAGAAGAATTTAGCGGTATATTGACAAATTTCAGAAGCATAATACTGTCAATAAAATGTTTGCGAAGTATTTCTTTTGGCTCTGTTATAGCAGTAAGATTGACCTTTTCATTATATTCAACAAGAAACTTTGCATATATATCAAGTTTGTCATACTGCTCTCTTGTAAGCTCAAGTCCGGCAGCTTTAAATTCAGAGCAAGATAATTCAAATTCAGGTAGCATCTGAAGCTCCTTTCTCGTGCATAAGCCAGACTGCAAGCATGGAAATATCAGCAGGTGAAACGCCTGAAATCCTCGAGGCCTGACCGAGAGATAAAGGTTTGATCTTATTCAGTTTTTCAGTAGCCTCTAAACGAAGTCCATATATCTGAGAATAGTCAATGTCGGGCGGGAGCTTTTTCGACTCCATTTTACGCATTTGCTCTATCTGTGCAAGTTGCTTTTCAATATAACCCTCATATTTGATCTGAAGCTCGACCTGTTCACAAACCTCCCAGGAGAGATCAGGACGATCAGGATCAAACTGAGCAAGATCGTTATAATTAATCTGAGGGCGCCTTATAAGATCAGACATTTTACAGCCGGTCGAAAGGGGACTTGTTCCACATGATTCAAGAAAAGAATTCAGCTCATTACTTGGTGATACGTTTAATTTTGACACTCTGTCGATTTCTTCAGCGGTCTGCCTTTCTTTTTCAAGAAGCTTTTCATACCTTTCGTGAGAAATCAAACCAAGACTGTGTCCGATCGGGGTAAGCCTCTGATCTGCATTATCCTGCCTTAAAATAAGCCTGTACTCACTTCGTGAAGTCATCATTCTATAGGGGTCTGAGCAGCCTTTTGTGACCAGATCATCAACAAGAGTACCGATATAAGAGCTTGCTCTGTCAAGTATCATGGGCTCTCTACCTTTTATCTTAAGGGCAGCATTAATACCGGCAACGAGACCTTGTGCTCCTGCTTCTTCGTATCCTGAGCTTCCATTGAACTGTCCTGCACCGTATAAGCCCTCGACATTTTTAAACTCCAGGGTAGGAAGAAGCTGATTTGGATTACAGCAATCGTACTCTATGGCATAAGCCGGTCTCATTATCTCTACGTCTTCCAGTCCGTCTATTGTTCTTAAAAACGCAAGCTGTACGTCTTCCGGCAGCGATGATGACATTCCCTGTAAATAGTATTCTTCTGTTGTCAATCCCATGGGTTCAACAAAAAGCTGATGTCGCGGCTTGTCAGAAAATCTCACAATTTTGTCCTCGATTGACGGACAATATCTCGGACCTACACCTTCGATCCTGCCGGAATATAAGGGTGATCTGTCAAGGTTTGCAAGAATAACTTCGTGCGTTTTACTGTTTGTATATGTAACATAGCAGCTAACTTTATTCTCAAGTCCCTCTGATTCAGTTTCAAATGAGAAGGGGACTATTCTTTCGTCTCCTTCTTGTTTTTCCATTATATCAAAATTAATACTTCTCTTGTTTACTCGGCATGGAGTTCCGGTCTTAAATCTACGGAGCTCTACACCATTTTCTGCAAGACTTTTTGACAACATTTTACTTGGTAAAGCAGCGTCAGGACCGCTTTCATATGAAACTTCACCTATATGTATCTTACCTTTAAGATAAGTTCCGGTAGCAATAATTACAGCCTTGACCCTGTATTCAGCTCCGAGACTTGTCCTTACTCCGACAATTTTATTATCTTCTGTAATAATGTCAGAGATCTCCGCCTGCTTGACATAAAGATTTTTTTGATTTTCACATACATTTTTCATATATTCATGGTATCTGACACGATCTGCCTGGACCCTGAGACTGTGAACTGCGGGACCTTTTCCCCGATTGAGCATACGGCTCTGTATGAAGCAGCTGTCCGCAGCTTTGCCCATTTCTCCGCCTAAAGCGTCTATTTCGCGCACCAGATGCCCCTTTGCAGTTCCGCCGATTGACGGATTACATGGCATATTTGCGATCTGATCAAGTGATATAGTAAACATCACAGTCTTGCAGCCAAGTCGGGCTGAGGCAAGAGCTGCCTCCACACCTGCGTGACCTGCACCTACAACTGCGACGTCAAATTCTCCCATCTGGTATGTCAAATCTATCCCTCCTTCATTGTTTCACATGAAACATTACTTTCCTACACAGAAGCGTGAAAATACTTCGTCAACTACAGCGTCGGTAACTTTCTTTCCGGTAAGCTGTAAAAGCGACTGTTCCGCTTCATCTATAAGTACATTGACAGCGTCCAGCATTTCACCGATTTCAAGTGATGAAATAGCACTTTCAATACCTTCAAGTGCTTTATCGATACACTTTTTCTGTCTCTCGTTTGCAGCTGTTACTGTATCAAAATCAGCTTCGTTGAGCTTGAATATCTCTTCAATATGTCTGTGGAGATCCTCCACACCTGTATTTTCCTTGGCAGATAAAAATACTATATGTTGAATTTTATTCTGTAAAAGGGAAGTATCTATCAGCTGATCAACATCATTTTTATTGATGACGGCAATTGTTTTATTATTATTAATTTTATTAATTAAATACAAATCGTCCTCCGTGAGCGGACAGCTTCCGTCAAAGACAGCAATGCACAACTCTGAGTTATCGATCATCTTTTCAGCCATCTCAATGCCGATACCCTCGATCCTGTCATCTGTATTGTGAATGCCGGCAGTATCTGAGAGCCTGAGAGTGATGTCACCCACGCGGACAGTTTCCTCAATAACATCACGGGTGGTTCCAGCGATCTCGGTTACAATACTCCTCTCGCAGCCGCTCAGACAGTTGAACAGCGTGGACTTCCCCACGTTAGGGCGCCCGATGATAGCCGTAGCAACTCCCTCACGAAGTATCCTTCCGCTGTCATAGTTCTTCACCAGTGAGCTGAGATCACCGCGGACCTCTTTCAGCTCCGCAGCAAGGTTCTCGGGACGTACCTCGGGAATATCCTCCTCGGGATAGTCAGCCCATGCAGCCAGATCGCCAAGTATCTTCAGCAGCTTCTGGGAGCATTTCTCAGCCTTTCTGAAGGCAGCGCCCTCACGGAGGCTCTCCGCCATTTTAAGCTCACGCTCCCCCTTGGCGGAGATTATATCCATGACTGCCTCCGCCTGTGTCAGGTCAAGCTTTCCGTTGAGATAAGCCCTCTTGGTGAACTCGCCCGCCTCCGCGTTGACAGCTCCGTTAGCAAGAGCCGCGCGGAGTATCTTCCTTGTGACATAGAGACCGCCGTGGCAGGACAGCTCCGCAACGTCCTCGCCTGTGTAGCTGTGTGGAGCACGGAACACCGTCAGGATACAGTCGTCAAGTCGCTCTCCGCTGTCGTGGGCGATACCGTAGGCGCAGGTGTACCCGGGCATATCAGCGACCTTCTTATCACCGTAAGGGGAGAATATACGCTCCGCAACAGCTATTGCCTCCTCACCGGAGATCCTTATGACTGCTATACCTCCGACTGCGTTGGGAGTCGAAATGGCTGCTATTGTCGACATTTTATCACTTCCTAAAAAAACAACGGCAATTAAGCCGTTGTTTGAGATATTAAAGTTCTATCTTTCCGTAGAGACCGCCCTCGATACTGTCCTCGGGCTTTGGTCTCTTGTAATCCTTTTCAAAGCTTGTTGAGAGGTCAACGCTTCTGCGCTCCATGTTTACCTCTCTGTCGCGGTTTCTTCTCTCGCCGCCGTTTCTTCTGTCATTTCTTCTTCCGCCTCCGCGTCTGTCGTCACGGCGTCCGCCGCTTCTTCTGGGATTATTTGAAGAGATGATGATCTTTCTGTAAGGCTCTTCGCCCACAGAGCGTGAGGAAACGCCCTCGATATTTGAGATAGCGGAGTGGATAACTCTTCTCTCATAGGGATTCATAGGCTCAAGGGGCTGTGATCTGCCTGTTCTGAGAACAGACTTGGCAACCTTAGCAGCCAGCTGCTCAAGAGTTTCCTTTCTCTTGCTTCTGTAGCCGAGGCAGTCAATGGTGATCCTGTAATAGTCCTTGTCGCCCTTGTTGGCGATGATCGAGCAGAGGTACTGGATAGCGTCGAGGGTCTCGCCGCGTCTTCCGATGATAGTACCGTTATTGTTGCTTTCGATGTTGATGACAGCGCCTGTCTCGTTCTGGTAAACGGTGAACTCTGCGTCAACGTCCATAGCTCTGAGAATGCTTGTGATGTAGTCCTTAGCCAGCTTTACCTTTGGATTGATGAGAGCCTCGTCCTCGATGAGGGTAAAGTTATCGAGGGAGTAAGCCTCCTCCTCCATATCCTCAGCGGCATTTGTCTCTGCGGGAGCTTCCTCTGCCTTCTTTTCAGCGGGCTGGGGAGCTGCCTTTGTCTCGGTAGTAACAACGGGCTTCTCTGCTGCGGGAGCCTTTGTAACAGGCTCAGCAGGCTTCGGTGCGGGAGCAGTGGTAACAGGCTTTGCCTCAGCATTTGGAGCTGTTGTCTGAGCTGCGGAAGCTGTCTCAACGGTCGCCTTTACCTTTGCTTCCTTGGCGCCCAGTCCGAAAAGTCCTTTTTTTCCTTCGTCGATGATCTCGAAGCTGATCTCACTGATCTTTTTTCCGAACTTCTTTGCGGCTAAATCCTTAGCCTCTTCAACGGATCTTGCTGTAAAAATTTCAGTCATACTTTTACCTCCCTGAGGACTTTAGTCCTCATCATTATCATCATCGTCGTAAGAATCACCGTATTTTTCAGCCATGCGTCGTCTTGCTTCCTTGAGCTTGTCGCGGTTCTGCTTATTCTGCTCGGAACGTGAGATGCCCTTAGCCTTGCCTGAAGCTGAAGAGCCGCTGTTCTGCTGATCGAGAGCAGCCTGCTGCTCCATCATTTTCTGCATGAAGGTCTTCTTATTCGGATGTTTTTCTGCGTAAATTCGTGCTTTTTCTTTTTCCTTCTCATTTATCGCCGTAATACGCTCGGGAGTAAAGTAGCAGTTAAGCGCAAAGGTTATAAGGAATGAGAATACGGATGACCATATCCAGTAGAATCCGATACCTGCGGGGAGACCGAAGGCAAAGAGGATAGAGATGATAGGCATACCGAAGGTCATTACTGTCATACAGCCGCCGCCTGCCTGAGCAGCAGGGTTGGTCTTCTTCTGATGGATCTGGCTGTAGACTGATACCAGCATCTGTGCCAGACCTGCCAGGAAGGGGATAGCTGCAAGGATAACAGCTTCCTTTGTCCAGCTGTCGGGGTGAAGAGTAGGAGTCTTGCCAAGGTTAGCGCCGAAGATGGTGAACTTCTCATTGAATTCGCTTACCTTTGAGAGGAAATTCTCGCCGAGAGAAGCGTACTTGTCGCCGTGGTCTCTCAGGTTCTCCATAGTGAGGAGCTCACATCTCAGGTTCTTCATATTGAGACCCTTGATGTCGCTGTTCTCAGCTGCAATACCTACAGCCTTTGTGATAACGTCCTTGGATATGTTAAGGATATGGGTTATGGGCTTATAAATAACGTCGATAACGCCGAAGAGCAGGAACATCTGTATGAACATAGGGAGGCATGAGCCCATGGGGTTTACGCCCTCCTGCTGATACAGCTTCTGCTGTTCCTCCTGAAGTCTCTGTGGGTTATTGGCGAAGCTTTTCTTGAGCTTTTCCAGCTTCGGGTTAAGAAGCTGCATTCTTGCTGCGCCCTTCTGAGTCTTATAGCTGACGGGGAAGAGCAGTATCTTTGTAACTATGGTGAATATGATTATAGCCACAGCATAGTTATTGCAAAACGAGTAAATAAGTCTCATCAGGTATCCGAAGGGGACACCGATAATATCATAAAGTGCGTTCAATATTCATCCCTCTTAAATCTTTTTGTTGTCTTCATCCTCACCGTAGTCAGGGTCAATGAAGTCGTATTTTTTCACCCTGAAGGTGAATTTCTCGGGGACGAGGTCCACGCCGCCCATAGACCATGGGTTACAGCGGAGTATCCTCCACACGGCAAGAGCCGAGCCCCTTACTGCGCCGAAGCGCCTGACAGCTTCCAGAGCGTAGGTGCTGCAGGTAGGATAATACTTGCATTTAGGGGGGAACAGCGGAGATATGAACCTGCGGTAGAACTTTATCAGCCCCAGTATCAGAAATTTCATATCCGCTTTTTATTACCGTCGAAGCTGCGGAACATCCTGTTGATGTCGGCGACTCCGTACTTTTCCATATAGCCGCAGTACTCCTGTGACTTGATCTCGCATATAGCGGTCCTTGCAACTATGACTATATCCATGCCCACGGGGAGCTTTACCTCATTATTCCTGTAGGCGAGGCGGATAAGCCTTTTAGCTCTGTTGCGGCAGACAGCGTTGCCAACTTTCTTACCTGCGGTTATACCCAGTCGATTGAATGGTCTGCCGTTTGGTCTGACATAGATGACCGAGTATTTTGAAGCGGCATACCTGCCCTTTTTATACAGGGCGAGGAAGTCCTTATTATCGTTCAATATTTCCGTATAAAGCATAATCGCACCTGTAAAAGCCGTCCTAACAAAAAAGACCACAAAATAAAGATTTTGTGGTCAGCCTCGTCAGTGAGTTAATCTTGCTCTGCCCTTAGATCTTCTACGAGCTAAAACCTTTCTGCCGTTCTTAGTAGCCATTCTCTTCATGAAGCCGTGCTCCTTCTTTCTGTGGAGCTTCTTAGGCTGATATGTTCTTTTCATATTCAGTGTCCTCCTCTCTGCCAATTGTATACAAGAGCGTAAAAACCGCTCTGACTGACGCGATTTACGCGCAGGGGCACTTCGCCCTGCATTACACTAAATCATTATATATTAAAAAGACCTTTCTGTCAAGCAATTCCCGAAATTTTTTTATCGGGAAGGTGATTTTCTGTCTTTTTGACAATATATTCTGAACCTTAACAGATGAAATTTCAACACTTTGTCCGATTTTGACAGCTGACACAGCTCTGACCCGGTATTGCTGATATATCGTTGAATTTTTTGAAAAACAAGAGTAAAATTCTTATCAACCGTCCTGTTTCAACATTTTCAGACACGGTTTTTTCAGTAAAAAACAGGTTTTCCCCATGAGTTTTCAAGCGTTTCAACACAGTTTTCAACAATATGTCAATTTGTGTGTGGAAAGAAGGGTTATTTTCTATCTCTTTACCAAGGAAATCTACTTGCTTTTTTCCACCCGTTATGGTATAATTGTCTTATATATTATTAATAGGAGAGTACGGTCATTTTTTCTCCAACTATACTTACATACATTCGGAGGTTATTATGAATTCATTTGTCGAGGTTTTTGAGAAGGTAAAGAGCTACTGTCTCGAAAACGGAACTATACCGGAAATAGGCATCAAGACATGGATAGATCCGCTGGTGCCTGTTGATTTCAACGGATCCGAGGCTATTTTCAGCGTGCAGACTGATTTCCAGAAAAATATTGTAATGAACTCATATGCCAATGCTGTCAAGGACGCATTCTTCAACGTTCTCGGACTCAATGTCAATATCACCATCAATGTTGAATCCGACGAGCCCGAAAAAATAAAGGTTCCCACGGACGCCGAGCTTGAGCAGAAGCACGCCGAGCTTGAGCAGTCCTATAAATTTGCAAATTACGATTACACCTTCGATACCTTCATCGAGGGCCGTTCAAACGAATTTGCCCTTGCCTGCTGTAAATCAGTGGCAAACAACTGCGGAAACAAGGATATTCCCGACTATAACCCCCTGTTCATCTACGGTCATTCGGGAATGGGCAAGACCCACCTCATCACCGCTATTGCCAACGAGGTAAGAAAAAATCACCCCGACTTCAACATCGTCTATGTCACCAGCGAGACCTTCGGAAGCGACCTTGTAAACGCCATCAACAAGAGCAGTCTCTCTGACTTCCACAATAAGTACAGGAATGCGGATATACTCCTCATCGACGATATACAGTTCTTCTCCGGCAAGGAACGTATGCAGGAGGAATTCTTCCATACCTTCTATAAGCTCCACCAGGAGGGCAAGCAGATCGTTATCACATCGGATAAGCCCCCCAAGGAACTGGTTACTCTTGAGGAGCGTCTCCGTACACGTTTCGAGGGCGGTCTCATCGCAGACATCTCAGACCCCGACTATGAGACAAGACTTGCTATCATCAACAGAAAATCCGAGCTCCTTGAGCTCAAGATGCCCAGCGAGGTCGCGGAATTCATGGCTAACCGCCTGAAATCCAATATCAGACAGCTTGAGGGCGCAGTTGTCCGCCTCAAGGCTCTCAACCACTTCGCAGGAAGCCCCATAACCATATCAATGGCTCAGAGCGTTATCCGCGATGTCCTCACAGACGAGCAGCCTATCCCCATCACCGTCGAGAAGATCATCTCAGAGGTATCCACGGTATACGGCGTATCTCCCGAGGATCTCCGCTCAAGCAAGCGCTCCGCACAGATCTCTACAGCCCGTAAGGTGGCTATCTACGTTGTCCGTGAGATCACTCAGATGCCCCTTGCTTCCATCGGTACTGAGTTCGGCGGCAGAGACCACTCAACCATCGTTTACTCAGTCACCAGCGTTACCGAGTCAATGGAAAAGGACTCTAACCTCAAGAACCTTGTCAACGATATAATCAAGAACATCAAGGACAAGAGCAAGATCTGAGTCAACGTTTAAAATGTTGAAAACTGCTCATTCAACAGAGTTTTCAACAGTGAGTTTAAAACTAATTCAGAGACAGTCCTCTGAATTAATCCCCGATACAAAAATGATACTCCGTCTTTGCCGGACGGTGATGCCGGATCTCATTTCAACAGGGACAACTTTCAACACTTAACACCATTGTGAAATTTTCAGCTTAAAAATATTTCAAAATCCCCCTTTCCACATTTTTCTCAACTTTTTTTCCTTTTCAACTCCACAATGCTCAACCTTTTTCACACAAAAACGGACAGGCTCTGAGCTTTTCCAAAAATTCCAAAATTTCACAACAGCGCTCTGTGGACGAGCTGTTCGGCGTATATCTTCAAAAAACGCCTGTTCCAACTTTTCCACCGACACAATAACAACAACAATAATATTTATTCTTATCTTAGCTTATCTTATCACAGCCAAGATAATACGGAGGCTTATATAATGAAATTCATCTGCAATAAAACAGAGATCAGCGAGGCTATCGGTAATGTCTCAAGAGCTGTTTCACAGAAATCCACCATTCCCGCTCTTGAGGGTATAAAGGTACGCGTATCAGAGGGAAGCGTTGAGCTCACAGCCTATAACCTTGAAATGGGTATCCGCACCTCTATCAGCGCAAACACCGATGGCGAGGGAGAATTCGTGGTAAGCGCAAGACTTTTCAGCGAGTTCACAAGACGTATGTCGGGAGACGAGATAACCTTCGATATTGACGAGAACCTCGTCATCACCATCTCATGCAGCGCTACCGAGTGCAGCTTCCCTGCAATGTCAGCAAACGAGTATCCCGAGCTTCCCAAGGTAGACTCCGCAAGAAGCTTCTCCGTAAAGCAGAGCATACTCAAATCCATGATAAATATGACCAGCTATGCTGCTTCTCTCAATGAGAGCAAGCCTGTTCTCACAGGTGAGCTCTTCGACATCGAGGAGGGAAGCTTCAATATGGTAGCTATAGACGGTTTCAGACTCGCTATCAGAAGCGAGCTCACCGACTGTGCAGAGAAATATCACTTCGTAGTTCCGAAAAAGGCTCTCCTTGAGGTGTCTACACTTATCAAGGACGACGACGATGAAAAGCTCTGCACAGTCTGCACCAACGACAGACACATCATCTTCGAGATAGGCAACGTTTTCGTTATATCCAGACTTCTCGAAGGCGTTTTCCATAACTACAAGCTCAGTATCCCCAGCGGCTGCAAGACAGAGGTCATCATCAGCAAGAGGGATTTCTCCACCTGTCTTGAGCGCTGCTCGCTGCTTATAGATGACAAGAACAAGTCGCCTATCCGCTGCGAGGTCGGCAACGGCGTAATGAAGATAAGCTGCAAGACAGGCATCGGTAAGATAAACGACGCTATTTCCGCTGATATTTCGGGCGAGACCGTTACTATCGGCTTCAATAACAAGCTCATTCTGGAGGCGCTCCGTGCTGCGGAGGGCGACAAGGTGCGCATTCGCTTCAACGGCGCAATGAAGGTCATCGAGATACTTCCTCTCGAAGGCGAAAGCTTCATATTCCTTGTAATGCCCATACAGCTCAAGAACTGAGAGCTGCGGAATGGCTGAACTTTCCAGCTGCTGTATGAGCAGCTGAAGTCATGTTTCAGCCCCTTGGCAAGATAAAGAATGTATTGATTTTTGTTCCGCTATTTAAGTATTCTACCGTAAGAGGTGATATATATGCCCGAAAACAGGATAAAAATAACCACTGAGTTCATAAAGCTTGACGCGCTCCTGAAATTCGCTTCACTTGTGGGCTCCGGCGGAGAGGCAAAGCAGCTCATACAGGACGGAGAGGTCCTTGTGAACGGAGAGGTCTGCACCATGAGAGGCAAGAAGATACGCCCCGGTGACAGAGTAGAGCTGGACGGTCAAGAGGTAATCGTAGAGTGATAGTCACCTACGCCGATATTGACGGCTTCAAGAACCTGAGCGGCATATCCTTTGCTCCCGACCCCAAGTATAACATCATAGTGGGTCCCAATGCTCAGGGCAAGACCAATCTCCTTGAAGCCATGTGGATACTTTCGGGCTGCAAGAGCTTCCGCGGCTCGAAGGAAAAGGACTATATCTGTCTCGGCGGCAGCCGTATGGAGTCAAAGGTGAAGATAATGGACAGCGTCCGCGAACAGAAGATAACCTTTGAGATGACCAGAAGCGCCGCAAACAGCAAGAATATAACCCTCAACGGCGTGAAACAGAAGGGAACAAGGGCGCTCTTTGACGTTTTCAAGTGCATAGCCTTTATCCCGGACGATGTGGACATTATAAAGGGTTCGCCCGAAAAACGGCGTAATTTCGTGGATATGGCAGCTTCGCAGCTCAATCCCGTCTTTGTCATGCACATCAACAAGAACAACGCCATCATGAACCAGCGCAATGCGCTCCTCAAGGGCATAATGCAGGGAAATACCGAAAGAGGCATCCTTGATGTATGGGACAGACAGGCTTCCCGTGAGGGAGCAGTCATCTCCTATATGCGCCACGAGTATATAGAAAAGTTCAACGGTATCTGCGGCAGACTTTACTGCACTATATCGGGAGGAACAGAGGAGCTTGAGCTGGAGTACAAGTCAAACGTTTTCAGACCCGAGGACTTTGAAAAGCCCTGCGGCGAGGAAGCTTATGAGCAGTATTACAGGAAGCTGAAAGAGACCTCGGATTACGACATCAGAACGGGAAGCACCCACGCGGGTGTGAACCGCGATGAGATCCTCATAAAGATAAACGGCGTCAGCGCCAAGGACTACGGCTCACAGGGACAGATAAAAAGTGCCGCTCTGGTCATGAAGCTGGCTCAGGCTGAGATATTCATGCAGCGTTCCAAGGAAGCGCCCGTCATATTTCTTGATGACGTAATGGGCGAGCTGGACGAGAGCCGCCAGAGGTTCGTATTCGATATGATAAAAGATATGCAGGTATTCATAACCACACCCAACGAAAATGCACTTCTTCCCGAGATAAAGGGAAAGATCCTCCGTATAAGCGGCGGAAGCGTCATGGAGGAGGAAGAAAATGTATCTGCACATAGGGAATAATTATTCTGTGGACGTCAGGGACGTTGTGGGAATTTTCGACATTGAGAATACAACTGTTGAAAAGTGTACCAAGAAGCTCCTTGAACGTGCCGAAAAGGAACATCATTGCATCTACACCACCTATGAGATGCCGAAAAGCTTCATAATAACCGTGAAGAACGGCAGCGAGAGGGTGTATATCTCCCAGCTCTCGGCAGCTACACTGCGGAAACGCCTGAAAAATGGCGGAGGGTTCTGATGGAGCAAAATGAACGAAAGCTCAACAGGCTTACAAATTTTGATTATTCGCGGAATGGTCTGTATTTCATTACCATTTGCACGAAAGAACGTAAAAAATGCCTTTCGGAAATACTGGATGTAGGGGACGGCGTCCTCGACGTCCCTATTGTTCGATTGACAGATTACGGAAAAATTGTAAATGACCAGATAAATGAGATAAATTCGGTTTATGCGAAATTGAAGATCATGAAATATGTTATCATGCCGGATCATCTGCACATGATAATATATTTATTTGATGAAAATAACGTAATTGTCGGGACGTCGAGGACGCCGTCCCCTACAAATGCCGTGATTCCATCATTGATATCGGTTTTCAAAAGATTCGTTAACAAGAAAACTGGATGTAATATCTGGCAGCGTTCCTATCACGACCACATTATCCGCAATGAGAGGGAATTCCTTGAGATCTGCAATTACATAGACAATAATCCCATGAATTGGGTCAATGACATATACAACCAGAATTTTTGGAGGTAAATCATGAGTCAGCAGAACAACAATTACGATGAAAACGACATACAAGTCTTGGAGGGACTTGAAGCGGTCCGCAAAAGACCCGGTATGTACATCGGTTCCACAGGTCCCGGGGGACTCCACCACCTCGTCTATGAGATAGTGGACAACTCCATCGACGAAGCCCTTGCAGGCTACTGTACAGAGATAACCGTTGAGATACTTGAGGGCGATGTCATCCGCGTTTCCGATAACGGACGCGGTATCCCCGTAGGTATCCACCCCAAGGAAGGCATCTCAGCTGCTACGGTAGTTTATACCATACTTCACGCAGGCGGAAAGTTCGGCGGCGGCGGATATAAGGTATCGGGCGGTCTCCACGGTGTTGGCGCCTCGGTAGTAAATGCCCTTTCCTCATGGCTGGAGCTCACGGTCAAGGACGGCGAGCACGTTTACTTCCAGCGCTTCGAGCGCGGTCACTACGACGAGGAGCTGAAGATAATCGGCGATACCAAGGAGACAGGTACCAGCGTAATGTTCAAGGCTGACGATGAGATATTCGAGAGCACTGTCTACGATTACGAGGTGCTTCTGAAGCGTCTCCGCGAGCAGGCTTTCCTCAACGCAGGTATAAAGATAGTCTTCTCGGATAAGCGCGACAGCGCCAATATCATCAGCGAGACCCTTCACTATGAGGGCGGTATCCGCCAGTTCGTAGAGCATATCCACGCCACAAGAGGACTTGAGTCCCTCAGCGGCGATGTTATCTATATTTCGGGAACTCAGGGCGACTCCTTCGCGGAGATAGCTCTCCAGTACAACGACAGCTACAATGAGGTAATACTCTCATTCGCAAACAATATCCACACCAAGGACGGCGGCTCCCATGAGACAGGCTTCAAGAACGCCCTGACCAAGGTCATCAACGAGTACGGCGTCAAGATGGGCAAGATAAAGGACGCCAAGGATAAGCTCAAGGGCGAGGACGTCCGTGAGGGACTTACCGCTATCATCTCCGTAAAGCTCACCGAATGTGAGTTTGAGGGTCAGACAAAGGGACGTCTCGGAAATCCCGAGGTAAGACCCTTTATCGAGAAAATGGTCCAGGAAAAGCTCATGAACTTCCTGGAGGAGAACCCAGAGACCGCAAATCTCATCTTCGAGAAGAGCGTTTCCGCTCTCAAAGCCCGTGAGGCTGCAAAGCGCGCCCGTGAGGCAGAGCGTAACAAGAACGCCTTCGGAAAGGCTACAATGCCCGAAAAGCTGGCGGACTGCGCCGAGCGTGACAATCGCTACACCGAGATATACATCGTCGAGGGAGATTCTGCGGGAGGCTCTGCAAAGCAGGGACGTGACCGACGCTATCAGGCTATCCTGGCTCTCTGGGGCAAGATGCTCAACGTTGAGAAGGCGCGTATCGACCGTATCTACGGCAATGACAAGCTTGAGCCCGTAGTTACTGCCCTGGGAACGGGAATAGGCGAGGACTTCGACATCGAAAAGCTCCGCTACGGCAAGGTAATAATCATGGCGGATGCCGATGTTGACGGTATGCACATCAGAACACTTCTCCTCACCTTCTTCTTCCGCTATATGAGACCCCTCATCACCAACGGCAATATTTATATCGCTCAGCCTCCCCTTTTCAGAGTCGAGCGCAAAAAGAAGATATACTATGCTTTCTCCGACGAGGAGCGCGATAAGTACATCGCCGAGCTCTCCGAGGACGGCAAGTACAAGGACGTAGAGGTACAGCGCTACAAGGGTCTTGGTGAGATGGATCCCGAACAGCTCTGGGAGACCACTATGGACCCCGAGCACCGTACCATCGTAAGGATAGGCATGGAGGACGCCCTCAAGGCAGACGAGACCTTCAGTATCCTTATGGGAGACAAGGTAGAACCGCGACGCAACTTCATCGAAAAGAACGCCAAGTTCGCTCAGGATCTTGATATATGACAGGAGCTCCAATGGAAGAAAATTACAGGCTTAAAAAAGAATATAAAATATCGTCGGAGCTCTTCAACAGATCCTATCTGGAGCTCCAGAAGAGGTTCGTGCTCCCCAAGAGCAGGCTGTATACCGCTGTTTTCGCGGTGCTTGCAGTTGGTATAATTATCTTCGGGATGTTTGTCATGAAAGACGCCACAACGAAGCAGAAATACATGATATACCTGGGATTTGCAATTTCCTGCGCCTTTGCGGTAAAGGAATGGTACGATCCCAAAAAGATGCGCAGGAACCTTACCGAGTCCATAAAGGCTCTGGGCGAGCCTGTGTACTGCGTAGGCATAGCCGATAAGTATGTGGACATAGCAACAGTTGCCGACGATCTCAGCAATATACCCGAGGAGGAAAGGGAGAAAGCCGCAGAGGAAGACCCCCTTCCCGAAAAGACAAGGATAAATATAGACGAAAACTTTCAGCTCATAGAGCAGGACGACTATTTCATGCTGATGAAGGGCAGGGAAATGTTCTATGTTCTCCCCAAGGAATACTTTTCCGGGGACGAGCTGGACATCATAAGAAGCTTAAAGAAATGAGAATAACGCATGATACTGCGGATAAAATAAATTCTCTCAGGAGGAAAAAATGCTTTACACTGACAACTCAAAGGTAATAAATACCGAGATAGTTGACGAAATGGAAAATTCCATGCTCAATTACGCCATGTCGGTAATTGTTTCCAGAGCGCTCCCCGACGTAAGAGACGGTCTGAAGCCGGTACACAGAAGAATACTGTATACGCTCCATGAGAACGGACTTACTCCCGAGAAGCCTTACCGTAAGTGCGCCGATACCGTCGGTGCGGTTCTGGGACGTTATCATCCACACGGCGACGCGTCAGTATATGACGCTCTCGTAAGACTTGCACAGGACTTCTCGATGCGCTATCCCCTTGTTGACGGCCACGGAAACTTCGGTTCCATCGACGGTGACGGCCCTGCGGCTTACCGTTATACCGAGGCTAAAATGGCTAAGCTGACGCTGGATATGCTCACCGACATCAACAAGGAGACCGTTGACTTTACCTCAAACTATGACGATCGTCTCAAGGAGCCTGTTGTGCTCCCCTCACGTTTCCCGAATCTGCTGGTAAACGGTTCTGTAGGTATCGCCGTAGGTATGGCTACAAATATTCCTCCCCACAATCTGGGCGAGGTCATAGATGCACTTCATCTTCTTATCGAAGACCCGGACTGCACTCTTGAGCAGCTCATGGAGCACATTCAGGGTCCCGATTTCCCCACAGGCGGCATAATCATGGGCAGAGCGGGTATCCGCGCTGCTTACGGCACAGGCAAGGGCAAGATAATCCTCCGCAGCCGTACCCACTTTGAGGAGATAAAGGGAAGAAACTGTATCATCATCGACGAGATACCCTATATGCTCCGTAAGGAGAGGCTCCTCAAGAGCATCAACCAGCTTGCGAGAGACAAGCGCATAGAGGGACTTTACGACCTCCGCGACGAGTCCGACAAGGACGGTATGAGAGTAGTAATCGAGCTGAAAAAGGACGCTGTTCCAAATATCGTCCTCAATAAGCTCTTTGCGCTTACACAGCTCCAGGATACAGTCGGTATCATCATGCTGGCTCTGGTAAACGGCGAGCCAAAGATACTCACCCTGAAGCAGATGCTCCAGCACTACCTCGATTTCCAGGTAGATGTTATCCAGAGAAGAACACGCTTCGACCTGCGCAAGGCTCTCGAAAGAGCTCATATCTTACAGGGCTTCGTGCTTGCTGCTGATTACATCGACGAGGTAATCGACATAATCCGCTCCAGCTCTACTGTTCAGGAAGCCAAGGACCGCATGATAGAGCGTTTCAAGGACATTGATATGTCCGCACTTCTGGACCGTGCACAGTACGACCTGACAGGTCTCCACATCGAGGAGCAGACAGGTCTTTCGCAGGAACAGGCTGAGGCTATCGTTCAGATGCGTCTGGGACAGCTGACAGGTCTGGAGAGACAGAAAATAACCGACGAACTCTACGGACTTCTCACAAAGATCTCCGACTATGAGGATATCCTTGCAGATGTGAACAGAGTTTACGCTATTATCATGGACGACCTCAACGCTATCCGCAAGAAGTTCAGCGACAAGCGCCGTACAGACATCGAGAATGTCAGCGGTGAGGTGGATATAGAGGACCTTATCCCCGAGGAGGACTGCGTCGTTACTCTTACAAACAACGGCTACATCAAGCGTATGCCCCTTACTGAGTACAAGACCCAGCACCGCGGCGGACGCGGCATAACAGGCATGAAGCAGCGTGAGGAGGACTTCGTGGAGGAGATGTTCATCTGCGGCTCTCACGACAATATCCTGTTCATATCCAACAAGGGTATAATGTACAAGCTCAAGTGCTATGAGATCCCCGACGGCTCAAAGGCATCAAGAGGCTTCAACCTCATAAATCTGCTTCCTCTCACAGAAAACGAGAAGATTGCAGCTATGATAAAGACCACGGATTTCAGCGATGAGAAGTTCATCACCATGGTCACAAAGAACGGCAAGATAAAGAGGACGAACCTGTCACTGTACAAGAACGTCCGCAAGAACGGTCTTATCGCCATTGGTCTTGACGAGGGCGACGAGATAGCAGGCGTACGCATGACAGACGGAAATGCACAGCTCTTTGTAGCTACTCACAACGGTATGGCTATCCGCCTTGAAGAGAGCAAGGGCAGAGCACTTTCACGTTCCGCTCACGGCGTAAGAGCTATCAAGCTCCGCGACGGCGACTATGTTGTAAGCATGGCAAGAGTCCGCGAGGGAGCAACTCTCCTGACAGTCACCGAAAACGGCTACGGCAAGCGCACCGAGCTTGACAGCTACCGTATCCAGAACCGCGGCGGCTACGGACTTACCAACTACAAGGTGGACGATATACGCGGTCATGTCTGCGGAATAAAGATAGTTGACGAGGACGACGATATAATCCTTGTATCCAGTGACGGTATCATCATCAGGATACTCGCCAGCGACATCAGAGTTATGGGACGTATCGCAAAGGGCGTCCGCGTAATGAGGGTAAATGAGGGCGCGAATGTAGTTGCCTTCACCCGTGCGGAGCACGATGACAATGCCGAGACCGAAAAGGTGGAGCAGCTCACCGAGGAACAGGCTCAGGCTGCTGAGGAAGAGGCTGCACTTGAGGAGCAGAACGAGGTTATCATCGAGGCTGAGCCCGAGGACGAGGAGAATGAGGAATAAGCCAGAGGCGAGCTTCCTTCGGTTCCGCGAAAGCCCGTTCACAGCCATAGCTGTGACTCTGGCAAGCCTTTTCTGCCAGTGGGCTAACTGGTTCGTATACGAAAAAATAAACTACGCATGGGGCTTCACTTTGGTGACGCCCCTCGTGCTATGTATGATGTATCATTTCGTACAGCTTGACAGCGGAAGGGAAGGCAGCTTCTCGCGGCGGTTCTTTTTCATATTCTCGGCAGCCGTGCCCTTGTTTACGGGAGTTATACTGACAGTGATAATGCTGCTGGCAGCTCCCGACATAAGCGTTTTTTCTCCCGAAGCTGAGTACAGGGGGACAGTAAGGGAAGTCATAGCCACGTATGCAGGAAGATTTGTGTTCACCTCGCTGTATCTGCTGATTTTCGGGATAGTTGACGCACTGATACTTAAAAAACACGGGCAGGACAGCCGCAGAGAAAGGAAATGAGAGCTATGGGCGGAGTTATAGAGCGTAAAAAGATGCACCCGAACAATATCATGTATGCGGGCTGGTCTCCTGCACTGAATATGTATGTGATGAATACGCTTGAGAACGACAGCTTCATGTATTACAGCGATTATTATGAGATAGACGAGTATACCTACGAGCATTTCTGCGACGAGGGCTTTAAGCCTCAGCCCATAAGACTGCTGTTTTCGGGAAGTCCCCATAGAATACCCAAGGGCGAGGAGAGAAGGTTTCACGACCTGTTTTTTGGAGAGAGAAATTGATATATATTATACTTTTGGTAGTAATTCTACTTGCCGTATATGCGGCAGCGGAGAACCTTTACATCCTTACGGTCAGGCGTGAGAAGCTGGGCAGCTGCATTAAGATAGCCCATCTTTCCGACCTCCACAGGCGGAGCTTCGGCAGTGACAACAGCAGGCTCATCAGCAGGGTGAGGGCTGAAAACCCCGACCTTATCATTTTCAGCGGCGATCTTGTTTCCAGGGACACCGACAGCCTTGACATTGCGAAGAAAACTCTCGATCAGCTCTGTGATATTGCTCCCGTATACATGATATACGGCAACCACGAGCAGAGCATTTCCGCGGAAATGAAGCCTCAGCTGGAGGCTATGTTCGCGAATACAAGGGCTGTGCTGCTGAGAAATCAGCATACAACGGTGAGTATAAATGGCAGGGAACTGAAAATATACGGTCTCCTTGAAAATTACGGCGTGTATAAGAAAAAGGGCGGCTACCGCGGTCTGGACAGCATTACCGCCGAGGATCTGGAAGCCTTGCTGGGCAGCTGTCCCGAGGGGGAAGTGCTGCTCATGGCGCACAATCCCTTTTTCGGTGAAGCCTATGCGGAGTGGGGAGCCGATTATACCTTCAGCGGTCATGTTCACGGCGGAGCTGTCAGACTTTTCGGAATTGCCATGCTCTCTCCCGAGAGAAAATTTTTCCCGAAAAACGCCAAGGGAGTGTATACCTTCGGTAAAATGAAGCTCCTTGTGTCCGCAGGACTGGGCAAGCTGAGGCTCTTTGACCCTGCCGAGATCGTGATATATGAGATCTAAGCCTGAAAAAAGGCGAATACTATGAGAAGGACTCCTCCCAGCCATGACAGGTCATGCCGCAGGGAGGATATTTTTCTGCCGACAGCTGAGCCGAGGAGAAGTGCAGCGGCTCCGCAGACAAAGGTCATAGCCGAGGCGGAAAGCGGCGATATACAGCCGTATCCGCAGCTGAGCCCTGTTGCTGCCGAGTCCAGGGAGCTTGCCAGTGCAAGAGCGGCAGCCTCCCCTGCGGACAGCACCTTTGAGCAGTCCTTATCCGCTGCGGTGTCGTCGATGCAAAGCTTCACCATGAGGGAGCTCCCCTTCAGCTTCAGCAGCAGCTCTCCCCTGTCGGCAATTCGCCGCACAAGGCTGCGGAAAAGGCTTTTTGCGATGGTGGCAGCTCCTATGATGATGAGTACAGCTTCCCCTGCCGTGCGGCAGAGCTCCATAGGGAGAGCGCGGCAGATAATGTCGGAAAATGTCATGGAAATACCAAGTACAGCCGCAGATATAAGGTCTATGACCGCAGCAGACAGCAAGGGTATCCGTATGCCGCTGTTACAGCAGGCGGCTGCCGCAAGGAATATGTCGATGCTGATAATGACGGAGAGGAACAGTTCTTTCAGCAAAATACCACACCTCCGCCTTATAATATGCGCCCGATTTGGAGACTGTGAAAAATTTTTCCGCTTAGTGTTGCTTTATTTTGAAATATATGATATAATGTTCGCAAGGCGAACATTATATATTATTTTTATGTCCTTGCAGATACGCATATCAAAGATATGCTCCCTGCAATCGGACAATTATATCAAAAAGCTTCGCTTTTATGATATAATTTCGCAAGGCGAACACTATATAATTTTTTTATTCCCTTTAAGGTTCAGATATTGCTATCTTAGGGTAATGAAAAGTGTTGCCGAAAAAATATAATTTGTGCAGAACAGGAGATGAAAACTGAGATGGACGGTGCCCCTGATGGCAGTAATCCTGATAATTACGGAATATACTCCGCTGAATATATGATACCGGGGCATGGTCTGCACTATCGTTTGTGTTAGGCTG
This sequence comes from Ruminococcus flavefaciens ND2009, assembly GCF_000621785.1. Lineage (GTDB taxonomy): Bacteria > Bacillota > Clostridia > Oscillospirales > Ruminococcaceae > Ruminococcus > Ruminococcus flavefaciens_C. The sequence continues at coordinate 69,396 of NZ_KK211349.1, forward strand.
TGCCTTTATGAGGTTATGGAAAAAATATATTTAAAACGGAGGATATAAAATGTTAGGGCAGATAATTCTGCAAATAATACTTATTGCGCTGAACGCGGTCTTTGCCTGTGCGGAGGTCGCTGTCATTTCCACAAATGATATGCGCATCGAAAAGCTTGCCGCAAGCGGTAACAAAAAGGCTGCAAGGCTGAAAAAGCTGACTGACAGTCCCACCCGCTTCCTCGCCACTATCCAGGTGGCTATCACTCTGGCAGGCTTTATCGGAGCGGCTTTTGCCGCAGACAGCTTTTCGGAATACCTTACGTCCGCTATCTTAAAGACGGGCATAGGCATACCCTCTGCTGTCGTAAAGAAGGTGTCGGTAGTTCTTATAACGCTGATACTCTCATATTTCACACTGGTTTTCGGCGAGCTGGTACCCAAACGCGCAGCCATGAAAGACCCCGAGAAGATAGCTCTCGCCATGAGCGGAGCCATCACCTTCGTGTCAAAGCTCTTTGCGCCTATGGTATGGCTGCTCAACGCCTCAGCTAACGGCATACTCAGACTCATGGGCATCGACCCCGAGAGCGATGACGATACCGTTACCGAGGAGGAGATACTCATGATGTCCGACGCAGGTGCGGAAAAGGGCACCATCGACGAGGACGAGAACCGCATAATCAAAAACGTCTTTGCCTTTGACGATATGACCGCAGAGCAGGTCTGTACCCACAGAACTGATGTTGACGTTCTCTGGAGCGCCGACGATGTCAGTGTCTGGGAGGAGACTATCCACCGCACCCGTCATTCAGCTTTCCCTATCTGCGGTGAGAGCGTTGATAACGTTATCGGCGTCCTCAACGCCAAGGACTACTTCCGCCTTGAGGACAAGAGCGTGGAAAACATAATGGCAAAGGCTGTCCGCGAGCCCTGCTTCGTTCACGAGAATATGAAGGCTGACCGCCTTTTCGACCAGATGAAGCAGCGGGGTGCAGACCACTTCGCCATAGTAGTAGACGAATACGGCGGCATGAGCGGTATCATCACTATCACCGACCTTGTTGAGGAGCTGGTGGGCGATTTTGCCGACGACCCCGAGGACGAGCCTGCTGCAAGACTTGAGCAGACAGGAAAAAACACCTGGACTGTTCCCGGTATCAGCTCTCTCAGCGACGTCTGTGAGGAGCTTGATGTCACTCTCCCTGCGGATAAGTATGAGACCTTCGGCGGCTATGTCATAGCCGAGCTGGGCGAGATACCAAAGGACGGCTCTCAGCTCACTCTCGAGGCAGGAGGGCTTAAAATAGCTGTTCTTGAGGTAAAGCACCACCGTATAGAGGTATGCCGCGTCAATAAACTCGAAACAGAGAAAAAGGACGAGGAACAGGGTGAATGATATACCTGTAATTATTGTAAATTTTTTGCTTGTTCTATTGACTTTCGGGCTGAATATGATATAATAAAAATATCAGAATTGCGCAAGGAGGGGTATAATTGATAGCAGGTGTTTCTACAGCTTGCCTGTATCCAAAACCCCTTGAAGAAGCTCTATACGACCTATCGGTCAACGGAGTTTCATGCGTAGAGCTTTTCATCAATACTCATTCCGAGCTGAAAAAGGGTTTCGCCCACGGCGTCGCCAATCTGCTCAGGAGATTTGATGTGAAATGCCCGTCTGTACATCCGTTTACCTGCGAGATAGAGCCTCAGATGTTCTTCTCTGAATATGAGCGCAGAGTAAACGATATGCTGGAATATTACAAACTTTATTTCCGCTTCATGAATATTGTGGGAGCCGATATTTTCGTCTTTCACGGAGGCAAGCCCTCATCGGTATGCACCTCTGAGCTGTACTGCGAGAGATTTTCAAAGCTCTACCGCCTCGGAAAGGAATTCGGGGTAACGGTCGCCATTGAGAACGTATCAAGGTGCAAAAGCGGTTCTTCGGCGTTTATAAAGGAAATAAAGAATATGCTGGGAGATGAATTTGCCTTCGTCCTGGATACAAAACAGGCGATACGTTCAAACGAAAATCCCATGAGGTTCCTTGATATAGTGGGCGACAAGATAGCCCATGTCCATATCAGCGACTCGGGAGAAATGGGCGACTGCCTTCTCATCGGAAAGGGCAGGTTCGATTTCAGAAAATTCTTCGATAAGCTTGCAGGCTATAACCCTGACTGCGGCGTCATTCTTGAGCTGTACAGAAGCGGTTGGACCGGCATCAGCGACCTTGTTTCCAGCTATAATATACTTACCAGAATGACTGAGTCTTATTGCGGGGAGCAGAAGCTATGAAGTGTCCATACTGCGGATATGAAGATATAAAAGTAATAGATTCGCGTCCTGTTGACGATAAGACAAGACGCAGACGCGAGTGTTCAAGATGCGGCGAGAGATTTACCACATACGAGGCTGTTGAGGTGCCGCTGCTCATGGTCGAAAAGAGGGACGGAAGCGTTCAGCTCTTCGACAAGGCAAAGCTGATAAACGGCATAGTCTCGGCAATAAAAAAGAGACCCGTCTCCGCGGAGAAGGTCACCGAGATAGCAAATTATGTGGAAAACTACTACGCCAATGCACTGAGAACAGTTGCAAGGTCTGCGGAGATAGGAGAGCTGGTCCTTGAAAAGCTCAGGGATATTGATCCTATCTCATATATCAGATTCGCTTCCGTGTACAAGGACTTCACGGATATTGACAGCTTCGTTGCCGCAATAAGCGAATTTGACAGAAAAGAGTCAAAAACGGAAGATGATTCCGAAAATAAAAATACGGAGGTATGAAACATGAATGATTTCCTTGAGCAGTTCAATGACATCAACACAGAGCAGACATTTGTACAGAATGAGGTAGAAAAGCATAAGGTGTTAGCAATTCTTGCATACTTTATCCCTATTCTCTTCTTCCTTCCCGCAATAGCAGGAGACAAGAACTCTACTTACTGTAAGTTCCACTCAAATCAGAGCCTCACATGGCTCATCACACTGGTTGTGCTCAGCATTGTAAGAGTTATATTTGCATTTATCCCGATACTCGGCGTTCTTCTCAATCTTGCTCTCTCACTTCTTCTCGTAGCTGTTCTCGTTGTTCTTATCATCGGCGCAGTTAAGGGCAAGGCATACAGAATACCCGTTGTAGGCAATCTCCTCAACGTATTCTGATCTAACTTACAGGCATTTTTATACTGCCGCTGTCCTCACTGTATACCATTGAGGCAACGGCAGTATTATCACAGACAAGCAGCTCTGCAAGCATTTTTTTGCTGTCGGGGCTGTAATTTTTTACCTCATAGGTGAAAAGTCTTGCATTCCTCCCAGCGTATTTTCTCAGGGGAAGTCCCTGTCTGTCCTGCATGAGGGCGTACTCCTCATACACAGCGGAAAAGCTGTGGGGGATAGTGACGGACTGCTCCGATACCTCCTCAACCTCCCAGCCGTGGGAGGCAAAATAGTCTATGCGCTGAGAGGGCTCTCCCGCAGCTATTGCCGCGGCTGAGCTCTCTCCCTTTCCGCCGCAGGCTGTCAGGGCAAAGGCAGCCGCCGCTATGAACATGAATGTGAGTTTTTTCATTATATCGCTCCCTTGTGAAAGATCAGGGGAAAACTCCCCGACTGTAAATCTTATTCCGTTACAGAGGGGGATTATTACTAAAGGAGCAGCTATGGCATCGGTCAGACTTGATAAATTCATCTCCGAGAGAACGGAGTATACCCGCAGTCAGATAAAGGAGCTTGCCGCAAAGGGAAAAATAACCATTGACGGTGCTCCCGTTAAGCGCTGTGATGTGAAGATAGACCCCGATACAGTTAATGCGGAGGTCTGCGGAAGGGCTGTGGGAAACAGCAGGTTCCGCTATATATTGCTGAATAAGCCCCAGGGCTATGTGTGCTCTACCGACGACAAGGACGGCGAGACCGTTATGAAGCTTATCCCCGAGGATATGCGCACAAAGGGTATGTTCCCCGCAGGAAGGCTGGACAAGGACAGCATGGGTGCCCTGCTGCTCACAGATGACGGCGAGCTTGCCCACCGTATGCTCTCACCGCGCAGGCACATACCTAAAGTTTATATTGTGAAACTTGCCAGACCATTTGAAAATAATTATGTTAACAAATTTAGTGAGGGACTGACTCTCGCCGACGGCGAAACTTGTCTCCCCGCTCGCGTGAAAAAGGCTGAAAACAGCGATAATCTGGCATTTATAGAACTTCACGAGGGAAAGTATCATCAGGTGAAAAGAATGTTCGCCTCTGTGGGAAACCACGTTGAGGCACTTATGAGAGTTTCGCTCGGAGCTCTTGTTTTGCCCGAAAAACTGGCGATCGGAGAGTGTATGGAATTATTGCACAAAGATGTTGAAAACTTGTTTAAAGAAGCGGATTTTGAACTCTTTTGCCGGCGTTTTTCCGCTGTTTTTTCGGCAAACTTTCTAATAAACCTTCATTAACTTTGGCAATTTAGAGACTTGCAATATTTTTGGAAATGTGGTATCATATTATCATAGCTGATACTGTAAAGAATAAATGATCGGCACTATATATTGAACTGGAGGACTGGATTAAATGGCAGGCTTAACACTTAAAGGCATTTATAAGAAATATCCCGGCGGCGTTGTTGCTGTTTCGGATGTTAATTTAGAGATAAGAGATAAGGAGTTCATCGTTCTCGTTGGACCTTCCGGATGCGGTAAGTCAACTACTCTCCGTATGATCGCCGGACTCGAAGAGATCTCTGAGGGTGAGCTTTACATCGGCGACCGCCTTGTAAACGACATCGCTCCCAAGGACAGAGATATTGCGATGGTTTTCCAGAACTACGCTCTTTATCCTCACATGACTGTATTCGATAACATGGCTTTCGGACTCAAGCTCCGTAAGGTTCCCAAGGCAGAGATCGAGAGAAAGGTAAACGAGGCTGCTAAGATCCTCGACCTTACACACCTCCTCGACAGAAAGCCTAAGGCTATGTCCGGTGGTCAGAGACAGAGAGTTGCTCTCGGTCGTGCCATCGTACGTTCACCTAAGGTATTCCTCCTCGACGAGCCTCTCTCAAACCTCGATGCTAAGCTCCGTGCTCAGATGAGAACCGAGATCGCTAAGATCCACAAGAAGCTGGGAACTACATTTATCTACGTAACTCATGACCAGACAGAGGCTATGACAATGGGTGACAGAATCGTTTGTATGAAGGACGGTTTCGTTCAGCAGATCGATACACCTCAGAACCTCTATGAGAACCCTGTAAACAAGTTCGTTGCAGGCTTCCTCGGATCACCTCAGATGAACTTCATCGACGCTGAGCTGAAGGAAGAGTATGGTCAGTTCATCGTTGAATTCGGCGCATCAAACGGCAGAGGAAACAGATACCAGATCATCGTTCCCGAGTCTAAGGTAAACGAAGACCTCGGCAGCTATGTTGGCAAGGAGATCATCCTCGGCGTTCGTCCCGAGTCTATCCACGATGAGGAAATGTACCTCTCAAATGCTTCTACAGGCGTTATCGACGCTAACGTTGAAATTACAGAAATGATGGGTGCTGAGACATACCTTTACCTCCTCTGTGAAGGTATCCCGCTCACAGCACGTGTAAGCCCGAGATCAACAGCAAGACCCGGAGATGACATCAAGGTTGCTATTGATCCCAACAGGATCCATATCTTTGATAAGGAAACTGAGAAGGCTATTGTGAACTGATTAATTCTTTTCATATTTATCCTTTCTTTCTTGGTACACACCGTCGGGAGACGTTGTGTACAAGCAAATTGCCGCAGTACTCCTACTGCGGTTTTTTGCGTTTACAGGCATTTTTCGGCGGTATACCGCCATTCATCAGGTATAAAGGAGACTTTAATGAGCAATATCAGAGACTATCTTGAAGCACATAAACAGGAAATGATCGACCTTCTCAGCGCACTTGTGGCAGTCCCCAGCGTTCAGGGCAAGGCTGAGGATGGAGCTCCCTTCGGAAAGGAGCCTGCAAGAGCTCTTGAGCTTATGCTGGAGAAATGCAGGGAGTACGGTTTTACTGTTGATAATGTTGAAAACTTCGCAGGCTCCGCAGATGTGAACGACCTGCCTGCGGGGCTTGCTGTACTTACCCACCTTGACGTGGTGCCCGTCGGCGCAGGCTGGACCACGGATCCTTTCGTTCTGCGCTATGAGCCCGACACCGACAAGCTGGTGGGAAGGGGAGCTATCGATGACAAGGGACCTGCCGTTGCGGCGCTTTTTGCGGCAAGAGCCGTCAGGGAGCTGGGACTTCCCCTGAAAAAGGGAATTCGCCTTATTTTCGGCACCAACGAGGAAAACGGCTCAGCCGACCTTGAATACTACCGCAAGCACAGGGAGCTTCCGTCTATGGTGTTCACTCCCGACGGTGAATACCCTGTCATCAATGCGGAGAAGGGAATGCTGAGAGTGTGGTTCTCCTCGGACTTCGACGATGACGAGATACTGGATATACAGGCAGGAACGGTCATCAACGCCGTTCCCCAGTTCTGCACGGTGACCATGGAAAATGACGAGGGCGAGCCTGAGGAGGCTGTCTACGAGGGCGTTTCCGCACACGCATCTACTCCCGAAAAGGGCGAGAACGCCATAACCCTGTTTCTGGACAGCTACTGCGGCGAGAATATGCTTATACAGTCCCTCGGGGAGCTGTTCCCTCACGGTGAGTTCAGCGGCAAGAGCTGCGGACTTGGCTTCCGCGATGAATTATCGGGGGATATGACCTGCGTGCTGTCAATGCTGAATACCGTGAACGGCAGGCTTTGCGGCGCTGTGGACATTCGGTTCCCCCTTGACCGCAAAAAGGCTGAGATAAGCGGTATCATCTGCGACGCCCTTGAGGGGGCAGGCTTTACCGTTGACAGCTGCGAGGGCGTGGAGCCCCACTGTACCGACGAAAACAGCGAATTCGTCCAAGGTCTTCTCCGAGTCTATGAGCGCGTGACAGGGGATAAAGCCCACTGTATAGCCATCGGCGGCGGTACCTATGTACACGATATCGAGGGCGGAGTTGCCTTCGGTGCGGAGTTTCCCAATGAGGACGGCCGTATGCACAGCCCCGATGAGTTCATAACTGTTGCAAATCTTCTGAAAAATGCGGAGATAATGGCGGAGGCTATGGCTGAGCTCTGCGGCTGATTTTCAACAATTACAGGTAATATGTTGAAAAAGCCTGCTTATAAATAGGATTTCAAAGGTTTCACAACCCTTTGGCAGAGTCCGGAGGCAGCGCCCCTTGTAACAACGATCACGAAGCCCCGAGGCAATGCCCCGGGGCTCTCTTTTGTCATTCCCTTTTACTTTTACGGGAGGTAGTTTCCTCCTCGTCATGCTCCTTGTCGCCGTCAAGTCCGTCGATAATATCGTCCGCGGCGTCCTTAGCCCCGTCGATAGCCTCCTTGCCCGCGTCACCTGCGCCGTCAATGATGTCTTTACCGGCGTCACCGATACCGTCGGCAGCGTCGTCAACACGGTCCCGAATGTCATTGTCAGCTGTAGTCTCGTACTTTTTACCGGTGGTGGAGTCCTCTATGACAGCGCCGTTTCCGTCGTCCGTATAATGTCCGTCGTTATTATCGCCGCAGCCTGTGAGAGTTGCACAAACGGTAAAAAATATGGAGCATATTGCTAAAAGCTTTTTCATACAAATCATATCCTTTACAGTGAATTGTTGTGGAGCTGTTTTCCACAACGTATTTTTATTGTTTACTCATTTTCCCTGATTATCCACACCGTTTTCAACTTTTAAGAACTTCCAGAAAGTTAATTCTGCGTTGTTTTCCACTCTTTCAACAGAGTTATCAACAATCGAACATATGACTCCACAGTCATTTCAACACCGTGTTGAAAACTTTTCCACCCCTGTGTGAAATATAATTAGGACGATATTGCTGTAAGAATTTGGTTAAAAGTTGTTTCCGCTTGAATTATGTCACAACTTGTGATATAATAAATCATAATTTAACACCTGCGGTGTTAAATTATGAGTGAGTAGAGAGTAGTAAGTAGAGAGGAGTATTATTCAGTGTATCGGCTTCTACTCACTACTTTCTACTTACTACTTACTCAAATCATAATTTTGCTCCGCAAAATTATGATTTATGAAAGGATAAACCATGTTTGAAGGATTTTCACAGGAGGCGCTGGAGTTCCTCCTCGGTATAAGGCATAACAACAATAAAGAGTGGTTCGAGCCGCGGAAGGCGGTCTACACCGAGAAGATATACGAGCCCATGAAGGCTCTCGGAGAGGAGCTTTTTGCGCCCTTTGCCGAAACTGACGGAATGATGTACAAGGTGGGCAGGATATACCGCGACGAGAATTTCGCTCCCTATCTTCACTACCGCGACACCATGTGGATATATGTTCGCTACGATGCCTGGTACTGGAGCAAGACTCCTACCCTGTATTTCGAGCTTTCCCCCGAGGGAGCGGAGTTCGGCTTCCGTATTTCCAAGCCCGAAGCCGCTGTTATGGAGCGTTTCCGCAGCGGACTTCTTGAGGACTCGGAGCCGTTTATCAACATGGTGGATGAGCTTGTTGAAAAGTACGGGCTCACCGTCGGCGGTGACGAGTACAAGCGGAAAAAGTCCTGTCCCGACCCGAAGCTGGAGCCCTATTTCATCAAAAAGGGGGTTAGCGTCCACACCAAGGTCAGCGGCGCTGAGGAGCTTTTTTCCCATAAAATAGCTGACCACGCTATTGAAGTATTCAAGGCGCTCCAGCCTCTCAACGATTATTTCCACGAGATAGTTGAAATGGAGGAGCTTGCAAAGGCTCTGCTGAAGGAGGAAAAGTCTCAGCCCGAGCCCGAGATCAACATGGTAAAAGCTCCCGATGTGGAATTTATGTGGTAGCGCGGAGCCCGCGCTGCCTTGCCAGCTCTGCATATAGCTGTGAAATCCAAATCAAAGATTTGGTACACAGCGTAACGTTGCCGCTCGCAAGCTTGCTTACAGTTATAAGGATCGATATTCGTACATCGCTTACAGCACTTTTTTTAACTGAACGTGAAAAGCTGACGTCAGAATTTTTATGCGGATATCACTTATAATTATGAATTATGCATTATGAATTATGAATTTTAAAACAGCCCTCTTACGTCCTCAAAGCTGAGGGCAGGCTGCAATGCAAGGTTTATGCCGAAGGCGATGAGCTGAGAGGCGCGCTCTGTAAGGCGGTCTATATCACGGGGAGTTACCATCATATTTGGCAGCTCCCTGTTTATTTTCTCCCCTGTCAGGCTGCGGACTATGGTGTGCATATCCACCACCGTAGGAACTCCCACGGCGATAACGGGAACTCCCAGCACCTTTTCCGACAGCTCTATGCGGTGGTTGGAAACACCGCTTCCCGGGGATATGCCTGTGTCGGTGAGCTGTATGGTGGTGCCCAGACGGCTTATGTCCGTGCAGGCGAGGGCGTCCACGGCTATGACTGCGGCAGGGCGGAGCTCCGTCGCTACTGCCCGTATAAGCTCCGCGGACTCAATGCCCGTCTGCCCCATTACTCCACCTGCAAGGGAGCTGACTCGGCGCAGGGACGCGAAAAACTCCTCTTCCACGGTATCGCAGCTGAGATGCCGCGTGGCAAGCACCTTTGCGGCAGTCTGGGGACCTATGGCGTCGGGCGTAATATCGTTGTTGCCGATACCTGCCACCAGAATATCCCCCTCGGGCACAAGTGCGGACAGCTCCGCAGCAAGCTCCTCGGTCATGGACTGATAGTCCTCGGCAAAGCGGCTGAGACTGCTGCCCTCAAGGGTGATGTAGCGTCCCCTGCCCTTGCCGATGGTGTCAAGGCAGCTGTCGTCGTCAATGGTTATCTCCGTTATGCGGAAAGCCCTTCCCCTTGTGGAGATGTGAACGCTTTCGGGCAGGCTGTCGGGAGATATGCTTTCAAGTGCAAGATCAGTACGAATATCCATGAATTCCTCCATATTGTGCATATTGCTTTAATTGTGGAAAATATTTCGGGTCATAATTTCACTTTTGGCTATTGAAAATGGTGTGGAAAAATGTTATAATTATATTTGTCTCAGTATGGCAGCTGTGCGTTGCAGCTGTCGGGAGTGAACGAACCCGTGTTTGCTCCTATTATCTGTAAAATGCAGGCGATTATTCGGTCTGCATAATCCAAGGAGGTGTAACGTAATGCCAAACATTAAGTCTGCAAAGAAGAGAGTAAAGGTCAATGCAACAAAGGCTGCTGCCAACAAGGCAAGAAAGTCTAATCTCAAGACTATCCTCAAGAAGGCTGACGCAGCTGTAGCAGCTGGTTCTGCTGACAAGGCAGAGGCAATCAAGGTTGCTATCAAGAGAGTTGATCAGGCTTGCGCAAAGGGTCTTATGCACAAGAATAAGGCTGCAAGAAAGAAGTCACAGCTCGCTAAGAAGCTCAACTCTGCTGAATAAGGTCTTTTTTGATCATATAAGAAATGAACCCCTTGCGGACAACTCACGGTCCTGCAAGGGGGTTTTGTTTTGGAAAAGTGAATATAAAGACAAACCCCGAGGCTTTCCGTAAAAGCTTCGGGGATATTTTTATGAAAAGTCAATTCATCTGGGATTTAGCTACTTCCTTGAGGACGTGTTCCATGACCTCTTCGGTAGTAGGCACTCTTCCTTTACCTAACTTATTTATGGGGTTTTTGGGGTCTTTGCAGGCTTCTGCGATAGATGCTTCGATCTCGCGTCTTACTTCTTCTTCTGATACTCCGTTTTTTACAGCTATTTCCTTTAAAATGTCATTTATGTTCATATTCCCTCCAATAGCAGCTTTTACCGTGAAAAGCACTGGTCGTGTTGTTTGTTTTGTGATGTTATTATGCCCCTTTTGCGCTTACTTTTTCACATATACTCCGACGATCTCGGAGATATAAGCGCGGTGGTACGGATCCGTGCCGAAGAATCTGGCGGGGATACCGTCATCTGTGAGAAAACCGCTCTCCTGAAGGTCATAGCTGTAGAGCTTGCGGCAGACCAGTACGAGCTCTGCCTCCTCGAAAGCCATTGAGCCGTCTATCTCAACAGGAGTGAGACCTGTCTCCTCAGCCTTGTTGCAGTCCCTGCCCGAATGGGAACCGCAGAAGGAGAGGGCATTTCTGTATTCCTCGCCATAGAACGAAGCTGTAAAGCACTCGCCCTTCTCGACGAAGTCATAGGTATAGCGGTTAGGTCTGATGTAGCAGGTAAGGACGTTCTTGTTCCAGAGAACACCCAGCTGACCCCATGAAGCGGTCATTGTGTTGAAGCTGTCCTTATCGCCGCCTGTCAGGAGCATCCATTGTTTGCCGATCTTATCGAAGGGATTGAATGAAAGCTCACTGATGTCGATTTTTGTAAAAGCCATGATGTTGTTCCTCCTTTTATTATTATCACGGAATAGTATATTCGGAAACAACGCGGCTTATACGTTATCAGTGAGTGTTCAGTGCACTTTTATAGCGAAGTCTGAGCTTATCTGTGATAAGAGCGATGAATTCCGAATTTGTGGGCTTGCCCTTTCCTGTATCAACTGTATAGCCGAAGAAGGAATTAAGGGTATCCACGTTTCCTCTGTCCCATGCTATTTCGATAGCGTGGCGGATAGCACGTTCCACCCGTGATGACGTGGTATCGTAGATACCTGCCACAGTGGGATAGAGGAGCTTAGTTACGCTGTCAAGGAGAGTTTTGTCCTTGATAGAGTAAAGGATAGCCGTTCTGAGATAGTGATATCCTTTTATATGAGCGGGCACTCCCAGCTGATGAATCATGTCGGTGACTACCACCTCCATATCATCGCTGAGACTGCTTACCCTGTCTCCGAGAGAAGAATTGATAGCGGTGCAGAGGTCCTCTGCGCTGTAGGGTCTGAGCATGAATCTTGAAGCTCCGTTTTCCATTACCTGTCTTTCGATGAACTCGTTGTCATAGGCAGAAGTAATGATGAAGACAGGGGGCTTTACGCCCGAGTCCTTCACGGTCCTCATGACCGAGATGATGTCGCCGTTCTGGGACGAGATGTCCATTACAGCCACATCGGGGGGATCCTTCTTGATAGACTCAAGTATTATACCGCAGTCTCTGCGCCTTGTATAGGCATACATTCCCTTTTCGCGGAGCTTATTAGCCACGCTTACACCTGTTTCGGCGGAATCGTCGCCGATAAGTACCTTTACCTTGTTGTTCATTATTTATACCTCCTTTTACTTGACGGTCCCTGACCGCTCAATAATGATAACACGAAGCAAAAGGTGGCTGCAACGGGATTTTTTAGGTTCTTACGGTATTTTTGGGTGGGAAATGTAATAACCCATAGCTGTTATAAAACGCCGTCGAAAACGGCTGTCGTAATTGAAGTTATGTGGGAAAAAGCTGCGGTCACTTTTTCTTTTTTCCCGTGAGTATGCCCTCTGAGATCTCCCTGACTCTTGTACCTTCGGGGAAAAGCTTGTCGGCAAGCTTCTGAAGAGGGTTCTTTTTGACCGCTTTTGTATGTACGGGAGCGAGTTTTGGTTCATTGGCGGGTTTTCCCCATTTTTTGAGACCAATTTCGGACAGAGTGGGCTTTATGAGCTCTCTGTCGCCGATATAGCTGAATTTTTCGATGAATTCCAGCGGCAGCTGACAGCCTTCGCCGCCGTATTTCCCGATGAAATCTCCGAAATGGTGGTAGACCATCTGTTCAAAGTCCTGTTTTCCCGCAGAGATCTCCTTATTTTTCTCCATAGCGTCGATGAGCTGGCGCTGGAGCTCGGTCTCGGGGGAGAAGTCCTTGATGAACGTAAGGGGACCCAGTACGATGAAGCCCAGCATACGGGCATCGCCGCAGAAATCGCTCTTTGGTCTTTTATTCTGAGGAGTGTCGAAGCCGTATATTGCATAGAGAGCCAGAGCGCACCTGAGAGCGGTGAATTTCGGCTCCTCGATGTCGTAGAGGTGCTTTTCCTCGATGAAGCCGCGGAGCCTTCCCGACTTGACCATAAGTGGAAGTACGGGCTGGAGCATTATGGCTCTCATGCCCTTCATTATGGGCGTCTCAACATCGTTAACAATGTCGCTTCCTATGTGGAGTATATTTGAAGCTTCAACTCCCGATTTCTTTATGACCGTGCCGATGAAGGCAGAAGCGGCGGAATCGGGGATATTCTGCTCGGCGGGGATAATGAGCGAATCGTATTCGCCGTAGCCGCAGTCGCAGAGTATCTTCACTATAACGTCCCTCGGATAGATCGATTCCGAGGTGATGATTATCTTGTTCTTACAGTCCTTTGCCTTGTCGAAAAGGAGCTTTCCCGTATGTCTGGCAAAGGCAAAATGGTGTATAAGGTCGCACTCGCGGTTGAAGAGCTTTTCCCTTCCTGCGGGAGTGATACCGCTCATCTTGGTGAAGATGTCGTATATCTTCTCAAGGGTCACATTGCCCTTGAGGGCGTATTTTTTCTCCGCAGCCTTCTGTGCCTCGGTCCTGAGCTGAGTGAAGGTCTTGTCCCCTGTATTCAGCAGGGAGAAGTCATCCTCCATGAACAGGAAAAGGTCCTCGGGCTGAGAGAATGGGGTAATGACCAGGGTGTCCCACATTTTGAAGCTGGCAGCCCTGTGGTCATTTCTTTCCACCTCATGGAGCATTTTCACCATCAGCTCCGCCTGAGTGTCGGAATCGGGTTTTATCGGCGAAATATCGTCGTTCATGCGAAGCCTCCTTCCTTAATCTTCACCGTCAGCCTCAGCAGGCTTCGGTTCGATGCCTCTCATTTTCTGATATTCATCCAGAGTCATGGCGCCGTCGGAGTTATAAGCCCTGACGAGAGCGTCCTTGCTGGTGAATTTCTCGGAATATTCGCCCTTTTCGTCCTGTATGTACTTTCCGTACCACTGTCCGAAGAAGGACCATACAGCGTTGTCGCGGAAGGCAGCGTCCATATCGGGAACGCTTCCGCACTCGCTGAGAGCAATGAGCTTATCGCTGCCCACGAACTTCTGGACAGCGGCGAATTCCTCGTAAAATCTGCTTCCGTAGTCCTTCTCGCCGTCAAGGTAGAGGTCTACAGCGGCAATATCGAAGGTACGCTTGTCCACCAGAGAGCTTTCGCTCTGACCGTTCCATATCCAGATAAGGTTGTCCAGCTCGAAATATCTGGTAAAGCGGTCATAGATGAGCTGCCAGAGCCACTTATAGGGAGCATTTCCCTTTGCGCCCCACCAGTACCAGTCGCCGCAGCCCTCGGGCAGGGGTCTCCAGAGCACGGGAACTCCCCTGTTTTTGAGAGATGTGAGCTGTCCCGCCATGCTGTCGATGTCGAGTATCAGACCGTAGCATTCTTTGGAAATAGTGCCCTTGCTGTAGAGCTCTCTCAGCTCCTCCTCGGTGAGATCCGCTATCTTCTCCTCGGTGACAGCCTTTGACAGGTCAAAGTCAGTATCCTCGGTGCGGATACCGCTTTTCTTGTCCGAGGGAGCCTTCCAGAACCAGCTGACACAGGTGATACCGCCGTTGAGGTACCATTCCGCTGCGGCATCTATTTCCTTGAAGCCGGCATCGTAGTTCTCGTCGGGGACCTCAAAGTTTGAGAAGCGTATAACGGGGTATTTGCCTGTAGTGCGGTAGATAAGGTCCATTTCGGAGTTATTTCCGCCGTAGGCATACTGTCCCGTGATGATGTATTTTCCGTAGTTTTCGCTGAGGAAGCTCATGAGCTCCTTTGCGGACTCCCCTGCGTTCTTGTTTACCAGCTCGCCCTTTGCGTCGTAGCTGATATCGCTGAGGGAGGTATTGTTCTCTATCTTGAGATAGTCTATGCACATATCGCCGTTCTGGGGAGTTATGGTAAGCTTCTGCTTGCCCTTGGTGAGGAAGACTCCGTAAATGGTGATATAGGTGAACTGATCATTGTCGGTGGTCCTGAACACCGTCAGCTGCTCGTCGCCCAGTGACAGGCGGCAGTCCACAGCGGTCTTTGCCGAGATGTTGAAGGAAAGGTCATAGTGCTGATTGCTGGGCACGTCCACCTCAAAGGTGACCGAAGCCTCGCCCTTGTTGCCAAAGCCTGTGACATAGCCCTCGCCGCTGAATTCGGGAAGGTCTGCGGCAGCTTTTGCGCCGCCCTTCAGCTCGCCTTTTTCCGCCTCATATAGGTTGCCCGACTGGGTCTTCTCTATCTCGGGGAAGGTCACGGGATAATCGGGGAAGGTCTCCACAGGGACCGTGGTAGTGGGTTCGGTTGTCTTTTTAGCAGTGGTTTCCTCGATTATAGGCACGGAAGCCGTTACCGAAGCCTTTTTGCTTTTGCTGCAGGCTGTGAATGCCGATGCGGCAGCTCCCAGAGCAGCTGCAAGAGCGATGAACTTGCGAATATCCATTTGTTCCTCCTATATCAGGCATTGACAGTATATGTTTTGCCCTGTTCCGTGTTAAATACCACAGCGCCGTCCTCTATCCGTGAATCGACTGACTCTCCCTCGCAGGTGATGCTGACCACAGAGTTGGTCCTGAGTCTGAGCTCTCCGCCCAGAGATGAGTATATCTCCGCGGAGCTGAGCCTGTTCTCTATCCAGTTCATATCCACGGTGAAGCCGCCCTTGGCTCTGAGTCCCCTTACGTGCCCCTTGCTCCACTCGTCTGGGAGGGCAGGGAGCAGGTAAATACAGCCGCCGCAGCTCTGCATGAGAGACTCTGCGATAGCAGCAGTGCCGCCCAGATTGCCGTCTATGCTCATGGAGGGCTTCCATGACATCATGTTGGGAGCGGTGTAGTGGGACAGCAGTCGTTTCAGGTGCTCCGATACCATGCTGCTGTCATAGAGCCTTGCCCACATATTGGTGACCCATGAGCAGCTCCAGGCTGTACGTCCGCCGCCGTTGATGATTCTGCGGACCAGGGTAGCTCTTGCGGCATCAGCCAGCTTCGGCGTACTATGGGGAGTTATCAGGTCAGCGGGGTGGAGTGCGAAAAGCTGTGAGATGTGGAGATGACCGATGTCTATCTCGTCGAAGTCCTCCGACCATTCCATTATCTGACCGTATTTGCCCACCTGAGGCTGAGGAAGCTTCTTTACAGCCTCCACAAGCTTCTCTGCCAGCGCCTCGTCTCTGCCAAGTATTCCGGCAGCCTTTATGACGTCGGAGAACAGCACCGTAAGTATCTGTGAGTCGATGGCAGGTCCCATGCAAAGGCTTGCCTCAGCGCCGTTTCCGTCCTTATATATGTTTTCGGGGGATACGGAAGGACCTGTTACCAGTCTGCCGTCCTTGTCCTCTGCAAGATACTCCAGGAAGAATTCCGCAGCCTCCTTCATTATGTGGTACTTCTCCCTGAGGAAATCCTTGTCAAGGGTGTACTCATAGTGCTCGAAGATATGCAGAGCCAGCCATGCACCGCCCATAGGCCATATGGTAGCCGTCGGGTTCTCGTCCTGAGGAGCGGTATCTCCCCATATATCCGTATTATGGTGACATACGAAGCCCTTTGAGATTCCGTACATCTCCTTTGCGGTGACTCTGCCGTTGCCGCAGACCCTTTCCAGAAGGTCGAAAAGGGGCAGATGACATTCGGGAAGTCCGCAGCTCTCAGCCAGCCAGTAGCACATCTCGGTGTTGACGTTGAGAATGTATCTGCTGCCGATATGTACGGCGGTAAGGTCGTTCCAGAGACCCTGCAAGCCCACGGGCTGAGTGCCTGCGCGGCTGCATGAGATCATCAGGTATCTTCCAAAGTTGAAGTAAAGCTCAAAGAGCTTGTTATCGTTTATAAGACGGCGGCAGTCCTTATTGTCCAGCTCGTCGCCCTTGAGACGGTCTATCCTCTCCGCGGTGTTGAGGAGGGCGATGTCCTCCTCCTCGCTGTTGTCGCTGAGGGAAAGCTCAACGCGGTCGAAGAGCTCGCGGTAGTCATTGACATGGCGGTAGTAGAGCTCGTCGTATTCGCACTGCAAAGCCATTTCCGTGTCAACCTCTGCGGACTCGGCATAGCTCTGGCTGTAGAAGTCGGTGCGGACCGAGAGTATCATCATGACCTCGTCGGCATTTTCAACTACGAGCTTGCTTCCCACGGTCTTTACAGAGCCGTTTTTGGCTGAGGCTCCGAGACAGGCAGCAAAGAGTATACCGTTTGCACCGCCTGTACCGCCGCTGAAAAGTATCATATTCTCTCCGCAGGGACGGTTGTCGTCGTAGAGGTCCTCGGGGCTGTCTATGCAACAGGAGAGAGAGACCTTTCCGGGCTCAGATGCGCTTATGCGCACAGCCATTACCTCGTCGGGAGCGGAGACGAAATACTCCTTGGTATATGTGATTCCGTTGACTGTGAAGGAAGCGTCGGCAACAGCGCTGCCGATGTCAAGGCTGCGGGAGTAATCCCTTGCCCTGCCGTCCAGCCGGAGGTCTATCTTCAGCTCGCCCAGGGGCATATATCTGCGCATATTGGGCGTAACGCCCTGCATCTTCGCAAAGGCAGCCTCCTCGGCTTCCGAGGGTTTACCCTCCAGGAGCAGGCTGCGGGCTTCCCTGAAGCCCTCTACCGCGTCGGGGTTGATACGGTGGCGCAGACCGCCTGACCAGAAGGAATCTTCGTTGAGAGTGATAGACTCCTTATCGGGCGTACCGCTTATCATAGCTCCGATACGTCCGTTTCCGATAGGGAGGGCTTCTATATAGCTCTCAGCGGGAGAATCGTATTTCATTATAGTTTCAGTACTCATTTGTATCTCCTATGGGAATATAGTATCGTTGGTTCATAGCGTGTGGAAAAATGTCAATAGTTTGTGTATCTTACTATTATAACATAAATGCTTTAAAATAGCAAGTGGCGCGGCGATAAAGCCGATATTTTACAGTATTCTGCCGCGAAACAGGCGGCGGAGGCACTCCGCTTATAACATAAACTTACTGATAAAGCAAGTGGCGCGGCGATAAAGCCGATATTTTACAGTATTTTGCCGCAAAACAGGCAGCGGAGGCACTCCGCTTATAACATAAATGAATATAAATATCAAGTATGGTATTTAGTGATTAGTTGTTAGTGCTTAGTTGGGGATTGACAGTATGAAGGCGGTGCGATATAATGGATATATATTTTTTTGTTTTAACATGAAAAAGCTTCGTCTTTTCTGCCCTCTGAAATCACTTATATATGAAGACTATCCGAAAGGAGCATCATCATGAAAAGGGTATTATGTTTAATTGCGGCTTCAATGCTTGCTTTCAGCACCTTCTCATGCAGTGAGAAGAAGAATAAAAAGTCCTCGGCACCCGCGGCGGATACCACTGCGGATACAGGTGAGGATATTTCGGGAGAGCCCGTTGAAAGGGAGTTTATGACCTATTCCGCCGAGGATTTCTCCGCAGTAAACGTGGAGACCACCATTACGGACAGGGAGTTTCCCTATAAGCGCTGCGAATTCTCCTCTAAGGAGCAGGACTTCGGCAGCATGATCTCCCCGTGCAGGGACGAGAAATACCGCGACAGGTTCATTGAATATTTAAACGAAGGCTACCGCGATGAGCGTTTTATGGCAGACAGGTTATCGGAATGGGAGATGAGCTTTACCGATCCCGATAGTTTTATCATCACCTCCGCAATTGGCTGCGGCACAACTGCCTATATAGCCGTAAATTACGATACGCTCTGTTACGGATGCCATGAGAGCTCGGTTTTTCGCTATGATACGGAAAAGGGAGAGCTGAAGGAGATACTCCACCACTCCGATCCCGAAAACAGCCTTGAGATAAGGCAGATATGCTCCGTCCGCGGAGAGCTTTTCGTGGATACGGATACTTTGGGCATCTGCCGCTTTGACGGGGAAACAGGCGAGATGGAGCAGATACTGGAAAGCGAAGATGACGGTTATGGCCACATGGTCTCCAATGACGCCGACAGGCTCATAGTTACATTTTCCGTCCCTCAGAGGGAAAAGGTGGACAAGGACTATAAGCCCAAGGAGGGAGAGGTAGTATACTCCGACAACAATGAGAACTTCTTCGTTGAGCATGGCTCGGACATGACCATGAAGGAGTACGATTTCGATACGGGGGAGTGGAAGGAGCTTTATTCCGTTTTCAGCCCTGCTGAAGAAAGCAAATGGGGCACAGAGGAGTTTCCCAATATATACGGGGAGCTCTTTGCATGGAAGGAAAAGCCCGAGGGCACACGTAAATACGACGTTGTCACCGAGGAATACAGAATGTCCACAGGTCTCAACAACTGCGATATAGTATATGCGGGCAGGGATAAGCTTATTCTCAGCCTTTCCAACGGCGGAGGAAATGGCGGCGTTTCTAAATATGTCCTGCACGAATTCGACCTTGAGACCATGCAGCACTATGTTATTGATTATACCAGCTACGGCGGAAACTGCGTTGCCTTCGGTGACGGAGTTATCACATATATGGGTGGTATGCGTACAGGCGGCGCTTATTACATTATGCCTGCTCTGGGACTTGTTTTCCCTGTTGAGACAGTTCCTATTGATGACGGAAACCTGATGAACATGAGCACGGGACTTTTCGGCAATGACAGAAAAAATGCGATGTTCATGACCTACCGTCCTACAAAATCAAAGCCTGTGACGGTAAGTACCCCTGACGGTGACTTCACACATACGGAGTATTATGACTATGAGTACATATACTTCTGGTTCACTGCGGAGGGTAACGATGAATAAGAGAATAGCACTGATACTGGCGGCAGTTTCGGTATTCGGCTGGGGCTGCGCCGAGAAGAAAAAGGTCAGCTCGGTGACCGATGACATCACGGGCGACTACGCCGAGGACAGCGAAATAAGTACAAAGGCAGAGTACAGCGACAGCGATTTCAAGGTGCTGAACGTCACACTGAGCTATCCCGAGGGAGAGGCTCCCGTAAAGGTGGAGAGCACAGACCTCAGCGGCATTGAGGTGGGCGAGAGGATACCTGTCTGCAACAAGGCGGAGTTCGCCGAGCAATGCTACGGGCAGGAATACTGGAACGAACAGTCTGTATATAACTGGCAGGATTTTGTAGACAAGCCCATGGAGGGAGTCATAGAAAGCTGCTATACCGAGAATGACCTCTGCTTCCTCTATATTGCCTATCCAAACTTTATGTATGGGGTATATGACTGGGACGTTTTGTGCTATGACCCTAAAAGCGGCAGCACTGAGGAGGTGTTCAGCTGGTCAGCCGAGAGACTGGAGGACCACTGTCAGGACCCCTGTTTCGGCAATGGAGCCCTATTCAGTGAGGTCTACGACTCATCGGGTGAAAAGGGCAGCGTGATCTATAAGACCGACCTCTATACCCATGAGACGGAGCAGGTCTTTGAGGGCAGCACCGAGGAGTATTTATGGCTTCATACCGATGATACGGGAGCTGTCTGCATACTCGCATATCCAAAGGACAGCGATGATGACAGGGTGCTTTACAAGTTTGACAGCGACAAGGACGGATTTGTGCTGAGCGAGGATATAGAAGCTCCCGAAAATTCGGTGACAAATGACCGTTTCAACGGTGTACAGAGCTATCTGGTAAAGCGTGAGGGCAGCCGCAAGCTGGATATGGACAACGAGTTTTACCACGCGGAGACCTCTGTCTCCACGGGCATAATCGTATATGCCGACGCGGAGCGCTTCATCATAAGGTCGGGGAATAAGCTCCACACCTATGATATTACGAAGATGGAGCACTATATCTCCGACATCACGGACATGGGCGACGAGATAACTTACAGCTGCGGAATGGTGTTCATCGGAAACAGGAGCAATACCTTCCGGATGCCTGTATACTGCATAATGCCCGAGCTGGGACTCACCTACCCTGTCTGCGAAAAGGGCATATATGGGGACATAAGAAGGCAGGAGGACGGAATATCCTTCAACAGTATACATAATGTGGAGAACACCATGGTCGGTGCCGGCGGTGAGGTCTTTTTGACATACAGCTTACATACCGTGGATAAGGTATACAGATTGACAGTTGAGAGTTGAGAGTAGGGGCGGCGTTCCCTACAAAAAAAGCATGGCTATCGTTATACTTATATAGCAGTTTTACGCGTAATTTTGAGGGAAGCCCTTTTGAAGAAGTGCTTTCCTTAATTCTTTTTCTGAGGACTCTGTTTTGTTTTTATCAGGACAGGGCGCTTGATAATATATGCCTTTTTATTATATTTAAGGCGCCCTGTCCTGATAAAAATCAGCCAAAAGTCTTTGGAAAAGGGGTTCGGGGAAAGAACCTTTCCTCAGAAAGGTTTTTCCCCGATAGTTTCGTATAAATTTCTATATAAGCATCACAGTAGCCATGCTTTTTTATTTAAGGTATTCCTCGATAACGTCAAGGTCGCCGTAGGTTCGGAGCAGGGTGTAGCCCGTATTCTCCAGCACGGCGTTGACGAAATCGTCTCTCTCCACGCGGTCAGCACGGGCATGGGAGGTGTCGTCCAGCTCTATGAGCGCCACGATGCAGGTCTCATCGTCGGCAAGGGCAAAGTCGATATGCTTCGCTTTTATCTTGTTGAAGCACTCCATCCAGTAGGGGTTCTCCTCCTTGGGCTTGGGCTCGATAAGGTCCGCAAGCCTGACCTTGGTGTAGATATTCAGCCCGTACTGATCCGCAATGGGCTTGAGACGGGTGTAGAACTCATACTCCCTGTCGGTGAGGATGGTCTTTGCATTGTAGAGCTTGGTAATATCGGGCTTGTGAAGCCTCTTGTACAGCCATACCGCAAAGGCGATAACGGCTGTTATAAATATAAGCGCGAGAAGTTCGTTTGCATTCATTTCCTTTATTTGTTCCCGTGGAAGTATTGATAAGGGCGCTGTGGTGAGCGCCCTTAAAATGTGTTATCAGTCAAATCTCTCGTCGATGACTCTTGCGGTCTTCTTCATGCTTCTGGGCAGGACTCCCACCTCTACTACCTTTACGATAGGAGTGAAGCCTATCCTGCTCTTTACCTTTTCGGCTATCCTCTTGCTCAGCGACTCAAAGTCCACATCGCCTGTGGACTCGACGTAGATACGCATAGTATCCTTGCCGTCAAGGTGAGAGATACGGATCTGGTATTCGCTGTTTATCTCGTTGAAGTTTGCAAGAACTTCCTCTATCTGGCTGGGGAATACGTTTACGCCCTTGATCTTCATCATGTCGTCGGTACGTCCCATGATAGTGTCAAGACGGGGATAGCAGCGTCCGCACTTGCACTTGCCGGGGATTATCCTTGAAAGGTCATGTGTTCTGTAACGGATAAGGGGAGCGCCCTCCTTGACGAGAGTTGTGATTACGATCTCGCCCATTTCTCCGTCGGGAACGGGCTCGCCTGTCTTGGGGTCGATGATCTCTATGTAGAGGAAGTCGTCCCAGTAGTGCATACCCTCGTTGTATTCGCAGTTTATACCGATACCGGGGCCGTATATCTCGGTAAGTCCGTAGATGTCGTAAAGCTCGATACCGAGAGACTCGGAGATGTGCTTGCGCATCTTGTCGCTCCATCTCTCAGAGCCGATAACGCCCTTCTTGAGGTGGATATTTTTCTTTATTCCGCGCTTTTCTATCTCCTCTGCAAGAAGAAGTGCATATGAAGATGTTGAGCAGAGCACAGTGCTCTTCATATCCTGCATCATCTGGAGCTGCTTGTCGGTATTTCCGGGACCCATGGGTATTACCATTGCACCCAGCTTCTCGGCACCGTTCTGGAAGCCGATACCTGCGGTCCAGAGGCCGTAGCCGGGGGTTATCTGGATACGGTCCATGTTGGTTATGCCTGCTGTCTCGTAGCAGCGCTTGAACATGATAGCCCAGTCGTCAACGTCCTTGGCTGTATAGGGGATAATTACGGGAGTACCTGTAGTTCCCGATGATGAATGTATGCGGACTATCTCCTCCTCGGGAGCGGTCATGAGTCCGAGAGGATAAGCGTCACGGAGGTCCTTCTTCTCGGAGAATGGCAGCTTTGTGAAGTCCTCGGGAGTTTCAACGTGGGTGATACCTGCCTCTGCAAGCTTTTTTCCATAGAAGCTGCCTGCCTCAACGAGAGCGCGTATGCGGTCGTTGACCAGGTCCAGCTGCTGCTGTGATATCTGCATTTTAATTCTTTCCTTTCAATTAATTCGTAATTAACGATATTGTAGGGGAGCCCGCCCTTGGGCTCCCGATACACATTTTTATGTCCGTTTCGGGAGGGCGCCCTCCCCTACAAAGTCAATTTTAATTATCCATTATAGCGGAGCGCTTTGCTGTTGAGCTCGATGAACTGCGGTTTAACTGTCTTTTTCATGGTGTCTTCAATATCGTCTACAGAGAAGGGCAGTACGCCGTTGCGGACGGCTGCACCCAGCATTACCATGTTCAGCACCTTAGGGGAGCCTATCTCCTCGATAGCCTTATTTCCGTCAACGAGGACAACGTTCTTCACGTTGCGCTGAAGGTAATCCAGCATCTCGTTTCCTGTGTAGTCAGAGCCGCTGAGAGTAGCGGTTACGGGCATTATGGGGTGGGTATTGACTACCACCTGACCGCCGTCCTTCAGATAGGGCAGCATACGGACAGCCTCGGCAGGCTCAAAGCCTATGATTATATCCGCAGTCTTTTCGGGGAACATTGGGCAGTAGATGTCATCACCCAGTCTCAGGAAGCTGAAAACGCTTCCGCCCTTCTGAGCCATACCGATGGTCTCGGCACTCATAACGGGTATATCATGCTCCATAGCTGTAGCGGCGATGAGCTTTGAGGTAAGGACTATTCCCTGACCTCCTACGCCGCAGATAAGGATATTACTCTGCATCTTCGCCACCTCCTATAGCACCGAAAGGACATACCTGCGAACAGAGTCCGCAGCCTGTACAAAGGGAATTCTCGATAGTTACCCTGCCGTCCCTCAGCACGATGCCGGGGCAGCCCAGGGTCTTTATGCACTTCTTGCAGGAGGTGCACTTCTCGCTGTCGATAACAGCGGGCTTGTTGCCCTTGATGAGCACAGCACATGGTGACTTGAACACGATGGCTTTGACGCCCTTTTCTGCGGAAACACGCTTTACCGTGTCGATAGCCTTATTGAGCTCAAGGGGATCAACGGTCTCTACGGTCTTTACGCCCACGCCCTTCAGGACCTCCTGAATGCTGACCTTTTCAACGACCTCGCCCATCATGGTGCGGCCTGTGCCGGGGTGAGGCTGATGGCCTGTCATGGCGGTGGTGGAGTTGTCAAGAACTACCAGTGTCATATCAGCCTGATTGTATACAGCGTTCACAGCGCCTGTGATAGCGGAGGCGAAGAATGTGGAGTCGCCCACGAAAGCGAAGCAGTTTGTGTCGGGCTCTATCTTGCCGATACCCTGGGTGATGTTCACGCCTGCGCCCATGCAGAGACAGGTGTCCACCATGTCAAGGGGCATGGCGTTTCCGAGGGTGTAGCAGCCGATGTCGCCGCAGAATACGGACTTCTTGCCCTTCATTGCTTCCTTTACAGCGAAGAATGAAGCTCTGTGAGGACAGCCTGCGCAGAGGACGGGAGGTCTGACGGGAAGTGCGGGGGGAGTCTCAGCCTCAATGGCAGCAGGCTTCTCCCAGCCCATGAATTCCGCGATATTTGCAGCAACGGTAGCGCAGGTGTTCTCGCCTGCGGTCTTTACATTATGTGTAAGCTTGCCCAGTATCTTTGTGGGAAGGTGGTACTTTCCGCAGATATAGGTAAGCTCTCTCTCGATGATGGGGTCAAGCTCCTCGATACAGAGCACCTCGTCCAGTCCCTCAAGGAACTTTACGGCAGCCTGCTCGGGGAAGGGGAAGGGAGTGGACACCTTGAATATTCTGGGAGCGCTCTTTCCGCGGAGTGCCTCCATAGTGTAGGTGTAGCTTATGCCGTGGGTAGCTATACCCCTGCGGCAGCCCTTGTCGCCTGCCTCTGTGATGATATTTCTCTCATATTCGGAGAAAACCTTTGAAAGCTCAACATTGCGCTCCTCAATGTGGATATGAGCGTTGTAGGAAAGACGGGGGAAAATTACCCATTTTGAGGAGTCCTTGATGAAGCCCTCGGGCTTGTTTACCTTGTACTCCTCCTTGTCCTTGACCTCAATGGAAGCGTAGCCGTGACAGACTCTTGTAGTAGGTCTGAAAAGCACGGGTGTGTGGTATTTCTCGGAATATTCAAATGCCTCCTGTATCATGTCATAGGCTTCCTGAACAGAGGAAGGGTCAAAGCAGGGAAGCTTTGAGAATGAGGCGAAATGTCTTGTATCCTGTTCTGTCTGTGATGAAATGGGACCCGGGTCATCGGCGACCAGTATCACCATGCCGCCCTTGACGCCGATATAAGCAAGGCTCATAAGGGGGTCGGAAGCCACGTTGAGACCCACCTGCTTCATGGTGACCATTGAACGTGCTCCGCTGTAGGCAGCGCCTGCGCCCAGCTCCATAGCGGCTTTTTCATTTACCGACCACTCGACGTATATAGAGCCGTCGTTGGTCTTTGCGGTAGTTTCCAGCACCTCCGTGGAGGGAGTGCCCGGGTAGCCTGCCACAAGGTTCAGACCTGCCGCAATAGCGCCGCGTGCTATGGCAGCATTACCCATTAAGAATTCCTTATGCATAGTATCTCTCCTTTATTATTTCAAAAAAGTCCATACTTATTTCAATTATACCATTTATGGAGCATAAAGTCAAATCAGAGGAGCTGCTCCTTCACTGTGCAAAAAAAGGACTGCCACTGGCAGTCCTTTGGGTATCAGGTAGTTTCCTCCGTCTCCTCGGGATTGAGGATAGCGTCATCGTCGGGAGCTGAGGCCGCAGCGGCAGAGAAGTCATAATCGGAGAATTCCTCAACGCTGTGGAGCTTTATGACAAGTCCCGTTTCGCTGTCAAGAGTGAGTATGCCGTCATTGAGGGTGATAGCGAAGCCCTCATAGTCGTTCCACATATAAAGCTCGTTCTTCTTCTGAGCCTCCCACTGATAATCCAGGGGCTCGCCGAAAATGGACAGGACAGCGGAATTATCGTCATTGAGTTCAAATCTGAATGCCACATTTACGGGATAATCGCCCATAGTCTCGGTATAGGTCTCACCGTAGGAGGTGACCTCCTCCGACTCCCATTTGCCGAAATATGCGCTGTAATCCACCTTGTCCAGACCAGCCTCGGTTGTGGACTGTGACTCGCTGAATTTATCCACGGAGAACAGGAATATCTCTGTTCCGTCGTCGTAATCGGCGTATCTCACTATCATCTGTCCCTGCTCGATCCTGCAATCGTACCTGTCATCGGGACTTACGACGTGGAGGACGTCATTTCCCTCCATAGAGGTGATGTTCCACTTGTAGTAATCGCTGGTGCGCTCCTTGCCGCGGGGGTTGAGAGCGGTGGTGATATGGGCGGTATTGTCCTCGAATATCTCCAGCTTCATGACAGCGCTGAGGGGATAGCCCGAGTAGTCTGTCTCGTAATCCACGCCCCCCACGGTAGCCTTGTAGGACTCCCATTTACCGAGGAATTTCCTTACGTCATTGGTAACCGTGGTATTTTCTGAGGAAGCCTCCGCTGTGGAGGACTCGGTGGTGGTGCTGCTCTGAGAGGTCTTTCCTGTTTTGTTGCTGCAGCCGCATATACAGCCTGCCATGAGAACAGCTGCTGCACAAAAGCAAATCAGTTTTTTCATAATGATCTCCTGTTAGTTGGAAATGCCGAAATTCTGGATAACTCCCGCAGCTGCGTTGAGGGCATCGGGGTCTATCTCTGTGAATTCATCGACTTTGCTGATATTGATGTATGAGCCTTCTTCTTCGATCACGAGTTTTCCGTCGCGATAGGTAAGATCCATGATGTTATCGGGATTTTTGTCGGTGAGGTCGGAGACTCTTATCTCGATGACGTTGTCCTCGGTCTCCTTCCAGGTTATGTCCAGGTTTTCGTTGGCGTTCTGGATCACTTTGTTATTTACCGCAGATCTCCATTCCACCTTGCCGTCCTTCTTTATCTCAAAGCTGAACAGTGCCGACAGGGGGACGCCCATCATATCCTTGTAGCTGGTGCCGTCCATCATCATCTCGGTGGCTTCCCATTTACCGATATACTTGGGGTCTCTTTTGGCTCCGCAGCCTATGACGCAGCACATGAGGATAAATGCAGCGGCGGCGAGAGAAATAATCCTTTTCATATCAGTTCTCCTTATCATCCTTGTCTTTTTCGGGGGACTTTGTCTTTGAGATGCAGGTCTCGCGGACGCCCTCGTCAGTATCCTCCGTCAGGGTCAGCACTTCATTGCTGAGCTCATAGGGGGCAGTGGTCTCATCGGTCTCCACATAGGTAATGGTGATACCGCCGCTTTCGGTGATATGCCAGGTTATCTGGTGGAGCCCGCCCTCCTTGTCGTAGAAGGTGCCGTTTCCGTTGTCGGTGAAGGTGAATTTATCGCGGACGAAGTCACAGGGCTCGCCGTTTATGGTGGAGGAAGTGGTCTCCCAGTCTCCTTCCATTTCCTTTGAGACGTCCTCGGCTGTTCTGTTGCTGTGCATTTTCAGCGTAGCCGAGACGTTGTCCGTTGAGACTGTGCGGCTGCCGCAGGAAACGGCACAGCACAGCAATGCTGCCGCAGCTGCGGCGAAGCGCATTATCCTTTTCATATTTTAGCTCCTTGAACTGCGCCGGGGCGCTGAGTAAAAACTATCCTAATCCGAAAGGGCTGCCGCAGCCCGCAGCAGCCCTCATGTTCATCTTGTCTTGGTCTTATAGAGCATCCATACCAGTTCACCCACGCCCACTCCGATAAAGCAGAGCATGGTCTTCATACTGGGCTTCTTGACCTTGAAGCGGGTGATGAATGCGAGGGCGATGAGCAGGAGAGCGCCGCCGTATACCTCGGGGAACCATTCACCTATATCCTTGTGGAAGCTGTAAAGCAGGGGCAGTATCAGTGCCACGCTGGTAACGGGAAGTCCCTCATAGACCTTGCGGTTCTCGGCAGTTTTCTTCTGCCTTTCCTCCTCAGCCACGTTGAAGTAGGCGAGCCTTATTACGGCACAGAGGGGAAAGAGCACCAGTATAGGCAGGTCTATCCAGTCTCTCATGCCTACGGAATAGCCGATTACCACGGGGAGGACGCCGAAGCAGATGGCGTCGCAGAGGGAATCTATCTGTATACCGAATTTCTTTTCGCATTCGGTGCGGTCTTTCTTTGTACGGGCGACCTTTCCGTCGAACATATCGCACAGTCCCGAAACCATAAGGCATATTATGGCATATTCGGGGTGACGTTCCATACCGCCGAAGCCTGCCGCGAAGAACATACCTATCACAGATGAGATGAGACTCATATATGTAAGAATAACCGTATAGTTATAATATCCAATCATTATCCAAACCTCAAATAAAACTTATTGCCGCTTTATACCATTTAATACAGGTATAACAGATATTATATCATAAATCGGGCAAAGTTTCAAGTGTTTTATTGCTTTTTCGCATATAAATGACTTATGAGGACTTTTTCTTCCTTCCGCGCTTTGCCGCAGGTTTGGCGGGCTTTTCCGCAGAGGTCTTTGCCGAAGTCTTTTTTGCCGCTGTACGGGGCTTCTTTGCAGCCGCCTTCTTCTTTGCGGCACCCTTTTCGCGGTTCACGCGGAGCTGCTCCTGCCTTGCGGTCTTGTCCTCAAGGCGTCTGTAAGCCTCGTCATAGAAGTACTCCTGCGAATTGAGGGGAGTATCAGCGTTCCTGCGCTCGCGGATATATCTGCCGTCGCTGAGCATTATCCTTGCCTTGACGTTATCCCGCATAAGTACGCGGAACATCTCGCGGATACGTCTTCTGAGGCGTTCGTCCTCTATGGGTGCAGCCACCTCTACTCTGCGTATGGTATTCCTGCTCATATAGTCGGCTGAGCCTATGTATATCTTCTGGTCGGGACCGTCCTCGCCGAAAATGAATATACGGCTGTGCTCAAGGAAGCGTCCCACGATACTGCGGACGGTGATATTCTCGGTATAGCCCTGCACTCCTGCGATAAGGCAGCAGAGTCCGCGGACTACCAGCTCTATCTTTACGCCTGCCTGAGAAGCCTCCACCAGCTTGTCGATGATGACGGGGTCGTTGAGGGAGTTCACCTTTGCGGCGATATAGCCCTTTCCGCCGTTCTTAGCCAGCTCTATCTGTCCGTCCATGAGTTCCAGCACCTGAGGCCTGAGGGCAAGGGGAGACACAAGGAGCTTGTTGGTCTGCTCCACAAATGTGCCGTTGAGGAGACCTGAGAAAACAGCCTCTGCGTCGGCAGCAATGTCCCTGTCGGCAGTGAGGAGCATGAGGTCGGTGTAGAGCGCGGCGGTCTTTTCGTTATAGTTGCCCGTGCCTATCTGTGTCACGTAGTCGAAGCCGCCGCCCTGAGCCTTTCTGGTGATGAGCAGGAGCTTTGAGTGAGCCTTGAAGTCCCTGGGACCGTAGATGACCTTGACTCCTGCCTCCTGAAGCTGCTTTGACCATTCGATATTGTTCTCCTCGTCGAACCTTGCGCGGAGCTCTATCATGACCAGCACCTCCTTGCCCTGCTCGGCGGCAGTGCAGAGAGCGTCGATGACCTTGCTGTTCCTTGCAAGACGGTAGAGGGTTATCTTTATGGAAGTGACTTTGGGATCGTTGGCGGACTCCTGAAGGAGCCTTATGAATGACAGGTTTATGGACTCAAAGGGGAAGCTGAGCAGCATATCCTTTGACTTTACCTGTGAGAAAACGGGTCTTGTGTCAGAGAGAGCCGCAGGCTTTCTGGGCGTCCTGGGGACGTAGTGGAGCTTCGGGTCCTCGTCGTATTCCTGCAAAGTATAGAGGTAGGAAAGGTCCAGAGGGATACGTGAGGTAAAAACGTTGACGTTCTTCAGCTTCAGCTTCTTGCAGAGATAGTCCAGTGCAGTGCGGTTGAAGACGTCGGATATTTCAAGGCGCACGGGTGCCAGTTTCTGGCGCTTGTCAACGAGCTCCTCCATGCGCTGGCGGAACTCGGGTCCCCTGCCCGATACCATAATATCGGCGCTTCTGGTGACTCTGATGAGAGCGCGGTCCATGACCTTGTAGTTCTTGAACATCAGGTGCGCGAAGCGGAGGATGACCTCCTCCTCCAGTATGAACCTCTTGCCGTCCCTGCCCAGGTGGATTATCCTCTCGGAGCGGCTTGTTGAGGCAGGGATAACGCCTATGGATACGCCCTTCTTGGCGCCCAGCTGCACAACTGCGTAGATGTACTTGTTCTTGAGGAAGGGGAAGGGCAGTGCGTCATTGACTACGATTCCCGATATGAAGGGCTTCAGCTCGCGCTTGAAATAGAGCTCCAGGAAGGTCTGCTCCTCCTTGGTCGCCTTGTCAAAGGTAACGTGCTCAAAGCCGTAGGGAGCCAGCTCCTTCATAGTGCTGCGGAGAGCCTCCTCCACAGAGGGCTGGAGCCTGCGGACAGCGGTGAAGATGGCATCGAGCTGCTGGGCAGCGTTCATGCCCGAGAATTTATCCTTTTTCTTGCCCTCGCTCTTGGCTTTGTCTGTGACAGAGCCCACGCGGACCATGAAGAATTCGTCCAGATTGCTCTGGTATATAGCAGAGAATGAGAGCCGCTCAAGCAGCGGAGTATCGGGGTCTGTTGCCTCCTCCAGTACTCTTTTGTTGAATTTGAGCCATGACAGCTCTCTGTTTTCGAGATATTCCATATATAGTCTCCCTTATGTATCAGTATTTGAACTGTCCGTTGCCTATGAATTCGCAGATGAGCGAGTCGGGGGAAATGTCCTTCTTGCTCAGGGGAGTCAGCTGCTCCAGAACCTTTACTGACTCGGCTATCTCGGGAACGTCCATCATCTCCTCAAGCTGGGTGAGCAGGTCGTTCCTGTAGGCGGAGAGCTCATAAGCCATGAAGGTGTCCACATCGTAGTCCGAGCGGTACTTGTAGGGCATGATGTACTTGTTTTCCCCTGCCTCAACGCTGTGGAACATATTCATGGTCTCGCGGAGAGAGCGCTTGCGGAAGTTCTTGTCCCTTATCATGCGGCGCATAAGACGAACCCTTGATGGGTGGAGAAGTATGCCGTCACCGGATATTCTGGTGCGGACGCTGACGTAAATCTTGCTTATCATGGTGTCGGGAACGGTTATTACCGACGGGTTGAGGGCGTGAATGCCTTCAAAAATAACTATCTCGCCCTTGCTGCGCTTGAATTTCTTGCCCGAGCCTGTGCGTGTAGAGGTCTTGAAGTTGTACTTGGGAAGCTCTATCTCGCGGCAGGCGCTTATGGCTTCTATCTGCTGGTTGAGGAGCTGGCTGTCCACGCGGAGGGGAGACTCAAGGTCCATCTTGCCCTCAGCGGCGAGTGCCTTCTCAGCCTCTGTCAGCGGACAGAACCAGTTGTCCATGGAGAGGGTGTGGGTCTGGAGCCCTCTATCGTCCAGGAGCTTTTCTATCATCATAGCCGTTGTGGTCTTGCCGGAGCCCGAGGGTCCCGACAGCAGCACAACAGGCTTCTCATTGCGGTTTTCAGCTATATCGTCGGCTATCTTGCTGAGCTTGTAGATGTAGTCCTCATTTATAGTCCTGACGTATTCCTTAGGGTCTTTCTCTATCCCCTGATTTATTCTTGCTATTTCGATGTTCATGTATATCTCCTTATGGTTTATTGTTCCGGGGAGCCGTTTTCCGCCTGCCTGCGCAGTCCCCCTCAGTTCAGGATACTCCTCGGACATTATACTTATTAACATTATACCACATTTTTTGAATTATTTCAACCCGTTATTTTGTGGTTTTTAACGTGAGTTTCAACAGAATGTTTAATTCGTTGCGGAAAACTGCGGAAAAACTTGGATTTCACACTTTTTCCTCTTGACAAATAGTAAAATCTGTGCTAAGATAAGTGTACAATATCCCGCAAAACGTCGATGAGGAAGGCTTTTCCCCAGCCGTTTCAGAGAGCAGCCGTTCGGTGCAAGGCTGCACGGCAAAGGATATACAGCACACCGCCTCTGAGTGCGCCCAATAAGCGTCGGGAGCTCCCGTTACAGAGCACTTGAGATACGGAGAAGGCTCCGTGTGAATCAGGGTGGAACCACGGTAGACTATCGTCCCTTGTGCCTAATTACAGGCGTAAGGGGCTTTTTTGTTATTCTGTCTTCGGGGAGGTGATGATGTGAGCAATATCAGCTACAACCAGAGGGAGGAAGCCTATGAGCTGCCCTATAAGCTGTGGGACGAGATGATGACCGTCCGCTTCTATACCGACAGCGAGGAGACTATCATCGCCAACCTCTCGGATATAGCCAAAAAGCTGGCAAGACTGGACGGCGGCAGAAGCACCATAGCAGCAATGCTTATCGACGACGGCTTCTATGAGGGCGGAAACGCCGAGGCTCTCGCAAAGCTGCTGAAGCTGAGGAACGTCTATGTGGATATAGACGAGGAGGAGACTGTTGTCTGCTTCGAGACAGGCACCGATGACGGCTATATGGAGAATTACGTCCATGTGGAGCTCTTCGGCGAGCTGTTTGAGATATCGGGCTGGGCGGAATGAATTTGAATACCGCGGTGTATGGCAATACATTGAGGATAATCCCGCAACCCGGGAAAACGATGGATTATTTTGTAAGGAATAATTCATCATAAAAAGCTGCAACAATTATGCATCAAGCATTATGAATTATGAATCAATAAAAAGGAGAGATCGACATGATCAATTTAACACTTCCCGACGGCAGTGTCCGTCAGATCGAGGCTGCACAGTCAGCTGCTGAGATAATCAAGGGTATCGGCATGGGACTTTACAAGGCTGCCTGCTGCGTAAAGGTAAACGGCGAGGTAAAGGATCTCCGCACAGTCATCGACGGTGACTGCCACTTCGAGGTATGTACATTTGACAGCCTCGACGGCAAGAAGACCCTCTGGCACACAGCTTCCCATATCCTTGCACAGGCTGTAAAGAGACTTTACCCTGCTGCAAAGCTGGCTATCGGTCCTGCTATCGACAACGGCTTTTACTATGACTTTGACCTTGAGAAGCCCTTCACTCCCGAGGAGCTGGAGAAGATTGAGGCTGAGATGAAGAAGATCGTCAAGGAGGATCTTGAGCTTGAGAAGTTCGAGCTCTCTCCTGCCGAGGCTGTTGCAAAGCTGAAGGAAATGGACGAGCCCTACAAGGTAGAGCTCTGTGAGGAGCACGTTGACAAGGGCGAGCCTATCTCATTCTACAAGCAGGGTGAGTTCGTTGACCTCTGTGCAGGTCCTCACCTTATGACAACAGGTCCCGTAAAGGCATTCAAGCTCCTCTCATGCACAGGTGCTTACTGGAGAGGAAACGAGAAGAACAAGATGCTCAGCCGTGTTTACGCTATCGCATTCCCCAAGGCTTCACAGCTTGACGAATACCTCAAGATGATCGAGGAGGCTAAGCTCCGCGACCACAAGAAGCTGGGCAAGGAGCTGGCTCTGTTCATGTTCGACCACACAGCTCCCGGTATGCCCTACTGGCTCCCCAGAGGCTGGAAGCTGTTCAACGCACTTCTTGAATACTGGAGAGGCGTTCACGAGGATCACGGCTATACAGAGATCTCAGGCCCTGTTCTTTCCAAGAAGGAGCTGTGGGTGACTTCGGGTCACTGGGATCACTATCAGGACGGTATGTTCGTTATCCCTGCCGAGGAGGACAACGAGGTCTACTGCGCTAAGCCTATGAACTGCCCCAACGCTATCAAGGTTTATATGAACAGACAGCGCTCTTACAAGGAGCTTCCCCTCAAGTTCAATCAGGTTGACGTTATCCACCGTAAGGAGAAGTCAGGCGAGCTCAACGGTCTTTTCCGCGTACAGCAGTTCAGACAGGACGATGCTCATATCCTGGTAACCGAGGAGCAGATCGCTTCCGAGATCAACGATATAATGGACATCGCAACCGAGATATACAACACATTCGGTCTTGAGTACAAGGCTGAGCTCTCAACACGTCCCGAGGACTTCATGGGCGACATCAAGGTTTGGGACAAGGCTGAGGCTGACCTGAAGGCTATCCTCGAGGAGAAGTACGGTCCCGACGGATACGAGCTCAACGAGGGCGACGGCGCATTCTACGGTCCTAAGATCGACCTGAAGATGAAGGACGCTATCGGCCGTGAGTGGCAGATGGGTACTATCCAGCTCGACTTCCAGCTTCCCCTCAACTTCAAGATGAAGTACATCGCTTCCGACGGCTCGGAGAAGCAGCCTGTAATGATACACAGAGCTATATTCGGTTCATTCGAGAGATTTATCGGTATCATCACCGAGAACTTCGCAGGAGCATTCCCATTCTGGCTGTCTCCTATGCAGGTAGGTATCGTTCCTATCAGAACAGATCATAACGACTACGCCAAGAAGGTAGCCGATCTTCTCAAGAAGAACCGTATCAGAGCTGAGGTGGACTACACCGACGACAACATGAAGAACAAGATCAGACGTTTCAAGGACTACAAGGATCCCTATGTTGTCATCATCGGTGACAGCGAGGCTGAGAACGAGCAGGTCTCCATCAACATCAGAGGAAACAAGCAGCTCAAGAACGTGCCTCTTGACAAGTTCATCGAGATGTGCAGAACCATGAACGAGGAGCACTCTCTCGACATCATCGACACACTGTAAAAAAGCCTTTAGCCGTCAGCCCTTAGCCTTTAGTCTGAGGGCGGCGGCTTTTATATCAATATTATTATAAACGGAGGGATATTTATGAACGAGCTTTGCAAGATAATCAGGGAAATGGTGATCCCTAACTTTATGAACATAAGGACTTCACTGCGAACTTACGACAGAGACGCTCTCTGCTGCGGCTCTCCCTGCTGGAGGTGGGCGTATCACGCTATACATTCAGCGGACAAGTGGTTCATAAATCCCTGTGTTTACGATGAGCCGCCTTTCCATGAGGAGGGCATGGACAATCCCGATAATCCCACGACGGTAGTTCTCTCGGACGAGCAGCTTTTAGAGTATCTGGACGCTGTTGAGAAAAAGACTCTCGATTACATCGACAGTCTCACGGACGAAATGCTCTATGAATGCCCCGAAAACTGCGAGCACACGCGCATGGAGCTGGTACTGAGACAGTTCAGGCATATCTCCTTCCACACGGGAATGCTCAACGGTCAGACTGCTCTGGCTACGGGAAAATTCCCTATGTGGGTATCACAGGCTGATAAATACGTCGATGACGGTATATTCTTCGGAAGATACCGCAAGGGACAGGTAACGAAATAAAAAAAAGGGCACCTTCGGGTGCCCTTTTTATGCATAATTAAGGGGCGGCATTCTGCCGCCCCTGCAATTAGAATACCATTTTAGCTTCGAGGTAAGCTACGAGGTCATCGATAGCAACTCTCTCCTGCTGCATTGTATCACGGTCACGGACTGTTACACAGTTGTCCTTCTCAAGTGTATCGAAGTCATATGTGATGCAGAAAGGTGTACCGATCTCGTCCTGACGGCGGTATCTCTTACCGATGGTACCTGCCTCGTCGAAGTCTACCATGAACTTCTTGGAGAGCATATCGTATACTTCCTCAGCCTTGGGAGTGAGCTTCTTTACGAGGGGCAGAACAGCTGCCTTGAAGGGAGCAAGTGCGGGATGGAAGTGCATAACTGTTCTTGTTTCCTTCTTCTCGTTGCCGTTCTTGTCGGTGGAGACGATCTCCTCTTCGTCGTAAGCCTCTGTAACGATGGAGAGGAAGAGTCTCTCAACACCGAGAGAAGGCTCGATAACGTAAGGAATGTACTTCTCGTTTGTCTCGGGATCGAAGTATTCAAGTGACTTTCCGCTGGTGTTGATGTGCTGTGTCAGGTCGTAGTCGGTTCTGTCGGCAACGCCCCAGAGCTCGCCCCAGCCGAAGGGGAAGAGGTACTCGAAGTCGGTAGTAGCCTTTGAGTAGAAGCAGAGCTCCTCCTTATCGTGGTCACGGAGACGGAGGTTCTCCTCCTTGAGTCCCAGTGAGAGGAGGAAGTTCTTGCAGTAGCTTCTCCAGTAGTCGAACCACTCAAGGTCTGTGCCGGGCTTGCAGAAGAACTCAAGCTCCATCTGCTCGAACTCTCTTACACGGAAGATGAAGTTTCCGGGAGTGATCTCGTTACGGAATGACTTACCTACCTGAGCAACGCCGAAAGGCACCTTTTTACGGGTAGTTCTCTGGATATTTGCGAAGTTTACGAAGATACCCTGTGCAGTCTCGGGACGGAGATAGAGCTCAGACTTGCTGTCCTCTGTAACGCCCTGGAATGTCTTGAACATAAGGTTGAACTGACGTATATCAGTGAAGTTCTGCTTGCCGCAGTTAGGGCAGACAATGCCTTTTTCCTTGATGTAGTCCATCATCTGCTCGTTGGACCAGCCTGCTACGTTGGTGCCGTCGAAGTCCTCGATGAGGTTGTCGGCACGGTGACGGGTCTTACACTCCTTACAGTCCATGAGGGGGTCTGAGAATCCGCCGATATGTCCGGAAGCCACCCAGGTCTGGGGGTTCATGAGGATAGCGGAGTCAAGACCTACGTTGTACTTGTTCTCCTGAACGAATTTCTTCATCCATGCTCTCTTGATATTGTTTTTCAGCTCAACGCCGAGAGGACCGTAGTCCCATGTATTTGCAAGACCGCCGTAAATTTCCGAGCCGGGGTATACAAAGCCCTTGGATTTACAAAGGTCAACGATCTTATCCATTACTTTTTCATTGTTTTTAAGCATAATGAGCAACCTCGCTTTAAAATTTAATAGTCACATTATATTGTAACTCAAACGCGGGAAAAAGTCAAGACTTTTTAGCCATTGTAGGGGAGCCCGCCCCCGGGCTCCCGTCGATGCGTAATTGCAGGGCGCCCTTTCGGCGCCAGAAAGTCCCGGCACAAATAAAAAATGCAGGGGACAGCATCCCTGACGTCCCACAAAACGGGCTGTCGGGGACGCCAGCCCCTACACATTAATATCATTGGATATTGAAGAAGGTAACGCCCGATGCGAACAGGGCTGCACCTATGAGTACCGCAAAGAAAATAGCCTTTTTTATCTTGTGCTTTATCTTTATGAGTATTATCAGTACGATGATAAATAAAATTATAGCCCAGTACTGCGAGAGAAAACCGGAAAAGCTGTTGATAATAGCGTCCATATCAAATACTCCCTATCATTTTTCGTCGTTTTTATTCCCGTTATCATTCAGGAATTCCGCGATGATGTACCGCGGTCTCTGCTTGACCTCGGCGTATATCTTGCCTATGTACTCGCCGATTATGCCCAGGCAGAAAAGCTGCAAGCCGCCTATGAGCCATATGGAGCAGATCGTACTGGACCAGCCGTGCTCGGTAAAGCCGCCTATCTTTGCGATGAACGCCCATATAAAGGCAAGAATGCTGGCTACGGACATGATGAAGCCCAGAGCCGTTATGAGCTTCAGGGGCTTGGTGCTGAAGGAGGTGATGCCGTTTACGGCGAATGCCAGCATCTTTCTCAGGGGGTACTTGCTCTCGCCTGCGGCTCTCTCGTGGCGCTCGTAGTAGACCTTGCAGTTCTGGAAGCCGATAAGGGGCACCATGCCGCGGAGGAACAGGTTTACCTCCTTGAAGCCCGAAAGCTCCTGAAGGACCCTCCTGCTCATAAGGCGGAAGTCCGCATGGTTATAGACCACGTCAGCGCCCATTACCTTCATGAACTTATAGAAGGCCTCGGCAGTGGATTTTTTGAAGAATGTGTCGGTGTCACGGGCGCTTCTCACGCCGTATACCACCTGATTTCCCTCATAGTATTTCTTCACCATCTCGTCGATGGTGTTGACATCGTCCTGGAGGTCGGCGTCCATGGTTATGCACATATCGCAGAGCTCCTTGACGGTCATGAGTCCCGCAAGAACGGCGTTCTGGTGACCGCTGTTGTGGGCGAGGTCGATACCCGAGAAAAGGTTCGGCTCAGCGCTGTGGAGCTCCCTTATAATGCTCCAGGTGCTGTCAGATGAGCCGTCATTCACGAACACGATACGGCTCTCGGGGGATATGAGTTTCTGAGAGATAAGTGCAGAGTATTTGTTTTTCAGCTGTTCCGCGGTCTCGCGCAGTACCTCCTGCTCGTTGTAGCACGGAACGACCATATAAAGAATTTCCGGCTTATCCATGTTGTTTCCTTTCACGTTTTTCTCAAGTATATCACAGCATTGCCCATATGTCAATATTTTCGGCTTTACGCTGTTATTTTACGAATTTTGCCTTGATGATGGTATAGCCGTAGGGCTTTACGGTAATGGTATCGTCCATGAATTCGCCGTAGAAGGGCTGAAGGTCCTCAAAACGGGACAGTATACCGCTCATATTGCCGAGACAGACAGTGTCTCCGCTTCTGTTGACGAAGAAGATGTAGTCCAGCTTCTGACCCTGACGGGTGAAGCCGATGAGACGGCTGTCGTGGACCTCCTTTTCGTTGATGACGAAGTATATCCTTCCGTCGATGGTATTGGGAATGGACTTCCTTACGCGGCTGAGCTCGGAAACATAGGCGATAAGGTCGGTGTCCTCATGTCCCCAGGGATAGCAGCGGCGGTTGAAGGGGTCCTTGTAGCCCTGAAGTCCTGCCTCGTCGCCGTAGTATATGCTGGGAACTCCGGGGAGGAAGAACTGGAGAGCCATTGCTGCCTTGAGCAGCTCCTTGCCGTGGGCGTACTGCTCCTCCGAGAGCCATTTTTCCGCCATCCAGTCCTTGCTCTTGTCGTCACAGTTCTCGCCGCCGAGACGGTTTATGGCACGCTCGATGTCGTGGGTCGAGACGAAGTTCATGAGCACGTCGATGGTGGGCTTGGGGTAGTTCTCCACGATAGTCATGACGGAATTTATGAAGTCAATGGGCTTGCCGCCCTTCATGAAGCTGATTATAGCCTCGCGGAAGGGGTAGTTCATAACGGAGTCAAGCTGGTCGCCCAGGAGATAGCGGCGCTTTACGCCGTAGCTCTCCTTGTTGGAGGCGTCCTCCCAGACCTCTCCGATGATTATCTTGTCCTTGTCATAGCCCTTAACGCATTTTCTCAGGTTATTGAGGAACTGGTCGGGGAGCTCGTCGGCTACGTCCAGACGCCAGCCTGCGGCACCTCTGTCCATCCAGTATCGGAGTACGCCATCCTCACCGCAGATGAACTCGGTGTAGTCCTCGTTGTTCTCACATACGTTGGGGAGGGTGTCGATGCCCCACCATGCTTCGTATGTATTTGGATAATCTATGAATGAATACCAGTCATAATACTTGCTGTCCTTTGACTGGAAGGCGCCGACCTCGGGATAGCGTCCGAACTTGTTGAAGTAAACGCTGTCAGCGCCGGTATGGGAGAAAACGCCGTCCAGAATGACGGAAATGCCCATACTGTCAGCTTCTCTGCACAGCTCCTCGAACTCCTCGTTGGTGCCGAGAAGAGGGTCAGCCTTCATGTAGTCTGCGGTATTGTACCTGTGGTTCTCATGAGACTCGAAAATGGGATTGAGGTAAATGCAGGTAACTCCCAGGCTCTTGAGATAGGGGAGCTTTGACTGTATGCCTGCGAAATCGCCGCCGAAGTAGTCGTTGTTCCAGACATGACCGTTCTCGTCGGGCTTGTAGAAAGGAGTACCCTCCCAGTCCTCGCGGAGAACTCTGCCCTCGGGGATATTCTCCTTGGGCTTGCCGCTTTTGCAGAAGCGGTCGGGGAATATCTGGTACATAACGCCGCCCTTGAGGAAATCGGGGGTCTCATAGGTATTCTTGTATACTGTCAGCTGGAACATATCTCCCTGGTCCAGACCGCCCTCGTGGACGTTCACCTTCTTGATATAGTGGCGTATTCCTCCTGTGGTATAGGAGAAATAGTAGTAGTGGACATCGGTGTATCTGGCGTTGTACTCGGCTGTATAGGCTATGCAGTCCTCCTCCTCGGTGACCTCGTTCATGGTGATGAAGCGTTCCTTGAAGCCTGTTCTGAACAGCACCAGCACTGGAGAGAAGTCGGGGACTGTATCCTTGGGAAGCCTGATGGTGAAGCGGCAGGTCTCGAACTGCCTTACCGCACCGAATATTGATTTATAGCCTAAATTCCATGTATCATAGATAGGTCTCATATAAACATAACACTCCGTTATCAATAATCCCTTATGGGTGTATCTGCAAAAAGGTAAAAAAGGGGACGAAGAAAACAACGTCCCCTTATTGTATTTTATGCTCCGGTCATCTTAAATGCCAGATGTTGTCGGCGTATTCCGTTACAGCGCGGTCTGCCGAGAAGATACCTGCGCCTGCGATATTGTTGAGTGACATCTTAGCCCACTTCAGCTTATCGTTGTAGCACTCAGTGATATACTGCTGTGCATTTCTGTAGCTGTCGAAGTCGGCAAGCACCATATAGGGGTCTCTGTCCTTCAGTGAATTTGCCACATCGTTGAAGGTACAGCCGTTTATGCCGTGGTACATACGGTCGATAGCCTCGTGGATTCGTCCGTCATTGTTGTAGCGCTCGCAGGGATTGTAGCCTCTTGCCCTGAGGTCGTTTACCTCGGGAGTCGTCATGCCGAAGATAACGATGTTATCGTCGCCGCAGGCTTCCTTTATCTCGATGTTGGCACCGTCGAGAGTACCAAGTGTGACTGCGCCGTTGAGCATGAGCTTCATATTGCCCGTACCCGAAGCCTCTGTACCCGCAAGGGAGATCTGTTCGGAAACGTCGGAAGCAGGCATAAGGTGCTCTGAGAGAGTTACGCAGTAATTCTCAAGGAACACAACTGAGAGCTTCTGGTTGATCCTGGGGTTCTTTCTTATCTCCTCGGAGATAGCCCAGATGAGCTTTATTATCTGCTTTGCCAGATAATAGCCGGGAGCTGCCTTTGCTGCGAAGATATAGGTCTTGGGAGTAAAGGGAGCATCGGGGTCATTGAGGAGATATGCGTAATCCGTAAGGATATTCATGACATTGAGGTGCTGTCTCTTGTATTCGTGGAGACGCTTTACCTGAACGTCGAAAATACTGTCTGTATTGAGTATGATGCCGGATCCGTTCTTGACGTATTTTGCGAAGGCTTCCTTGTTTGCCTTCTTTACGTCCATGAGCTTTGTGAGGACCTCCTTATCGTCCTGGAACTTGCGGAACTTTTCAAGCTCTGCGCCGTCCTTGATGAACTTGGGACCGATAGTGTCCTTCAGCAGCTTTGTAAGTCCCGGATTGGACTGATAGAGCCATCTTCTGTATGCGATACCGTTGGTGACGTTCTTGAACTTCTCGGGAGTATTCTCGTATTCGTCATGGAATACAGAGTCCTTGATTATCTGCGAGTGGAGCTTGGAAACGCCGTTTACGCTGTGTGAAGCCGCAACGCAGAGTGTAGCCATGTGTATCTGGTTGTCCTTGATGATGGACATACGGGTAGTCTTTGCGCTGTCGCCGCCGTTTCTCTCCATGAGAGAAGCGCAGTAGCGGTTGTTTATCTCAACGATGATGGAGAAAATTCTCGGGATAACTGACTTTACGAGGTTAACGTCCCATTTCTCCAGAGCCTCAGCCATAACTGTATGGTTTGTGTAGGCGAAGGTCTTTGTCACGATGTCCCATGACTTCTCCCAGCTGTATCCGCAGTCGTCAAGGAGTATGCGCATGAGCTCGGGGATAGCAAGGGTGGGGTGAGTATCGTTTATGTGGATAGCCACCTTGTCAGCCAGGTTTTCAAGGGTGCCGTAAACGTTCATGTGGGTGTTTACGATGTCGCCGATGGAAGCTGCGCAGAGGAAGTACTGCTGGCGGAGACGGAGGCTCTTGCCCTCCAGGTGGTTGTCGTTGGGGTAGAGTATCTTCGAGATGGCGTTTGCGATGGAGTTCTGGGCAAGAGCGCTCTCATAGTTGCCCTTGTTGAACATTTCCATATCGAAGTTGGGCGCCTTTGCGGACCATAGACGGAGCACGGAAACTCCTTCTGAGTCGTAGCCCGAAACGTACATATCGTAGGGCGTAGCCACAACGGTATTGTAGTTAACATGAGAGATGTAGTGATACTGGTTGTCCCAGTACTCCTGAAGGTCGCCCTCAAAGTGGACGTCGATGGAGAGCTCGGGCTTGGGCACCAGCCATACTGAGCCGCCGGGGAGCCAGTTGTCGGGGAGCTCTGTCTGCCAGCCGTCCTCCAGCTTCTGCTGGAAGATGCCGTACTCATAGCAGATAGAATAGCCCATTGCGGGGAAGCCCATGGTAGCAAGACCGTCAAGGTAGCAGGCAGCAAGTCTTCCCAGACCGCCGTTGCCCAGACCTGCATCGGGCTCGTTTTCGTATATCTTATCGAGATTGATGTCATACTGCTTCAGCATGGACTTTATGCCGTCAGCAAGCTCGAGATTGTAGATGCTTGTTTTGAGGGAGCGTCCCATGAGGAACTCCATTGAAAGGTAGTAGATCTGCTTACCGCCCACCGAGTGGGTGTGATTGATGAAGCTCTGCCTCTTTGCACCAAGAATTTCCACGATTATCGAGGAAAGAACATGGTAAACCTGCTTGTCTGAAGCTTCCTCGGGAGAAACGCTGTACAAAAGCTGAAGTTTTCTCGGGAACTCTTCCTTGATCCTGTCCATGAGAGGGTTTGCTTTTTTTGTAGCCATATCTGATCTCCATTCTGCCGCAGAAGCGGCGTTATTACCTTTTGTATAACTCGCCCTTCCTATAACAAACGTGCTTTCGGGAAATGGGGAGAAATTATTCTACAAGCGGTATACATCTTTAATTATACTATGATTTATAAGATATTTCAAGTGCTTATTTCAACAAATATTTGTCCACTAAATTTATATATTG
Source organism: Ruminococcus flavefaciens ND2009 (assembly GCF_000621785.1). GTDB lineage: Bacteria > Bacillota > Clostridia > Oscillospirales > Ruminococcaceae > Ruminococcus > Ruminococcus flavefaciens_C. The sequence goes on from NZ_KK211349.1 coordinate 112,119, forward strand.
CGGAAAATCGCCAAAAACTCAGCATGACCTGTCCCGAAGCTGCGTTTTTGTATTGTGCATATTGACTGAATGAGAGATAAGCGGAGTTCATATTTGTGCAGAAACACGAAAAAATTTGGTTTGAAAAAATTTTCTATATTTTTAAAAGATAAAACTTAGAAAATGTTTGAAATTTGTAATAATATGTGATATAATAGATAAAGCGGTTCCCGAAAAACAGAGCCGCAGAGAAAAAAGTGTAGAAAAAGACAACAAAAGAAAATGAAAAAGGTGATGTAAAATGGAAAAGAAAAAGCGTTTCTCGGTACTTAAGTTCGTTCTTATCGTGATCTGTATCATTCTGATCGTTATCTCGATATTTGTAAATATTGCATTCTCGGGCGGCAAGACCCCCAAGCTCTTCGGAAACTATGTTTACGTTGTGAAGGAATCCGACAACATGGGCAACAACGTAAGCACAGGTGCGGCTCTTATAGCTCCCGACGCTAAGGATCTCACTATCGCAAAGGGCGACATCGTTCTCGCCTATCCCGCTGCCGAGCCCGACAAGCTCCGCGTTCTCAGTATCTACGACATCGTTACCGCTGAGGACGGCACAGAAAAGTACGTTACCGCAGACGCTACCAATGTTGGCAGCTCTGAGCCCATAACCAAGGACAAGATCGCTGCTCTCTGCACAGGTCATACCCAGAGCGACGAGATCGGCGGACTTATAAGATTTGCTTCGGGCATCAAGGGCATACTGGCACTTCTGGTGCTCCCCTGCGTGCTCCTGGTGATCTTCCTCATTGCAAAGATCGCTTCCAACAAGGGCGATGACGACGATGAGTTCGGCTTCTACGAGTACGACGAGAAGGAAAAGGAAAGAGCAGACTTCGAGAGCAGGAAGAATATCCACGACAAGACTGCCAATCCCCTGTTTGAGCCTTCTCAGGAGATCCAGCCCAGCAACGAGCTTGAGCGCAAGAAGATGTCCATTGCCGAGAACTTCAGTCAGAAGAAGGTAAATCCCGATTCTCCCTATCAGAAGGAGAAGGAGCGCACAATGCAGTTCAAGGCACAGCGCAGTGCCGAGAGCACATTTGCTGCAAGAAATGTGGGCGGTTCATCGTCTACAGCTCCCACAGCCGACGCCCTCAGAGAGGAAATGCTCCGCAAGACAGCCGAGGCTGAGCGCACAGGCACCTTCAACATCAAGACCACAAGCACTCCTCAGCAGGCACCTTCCGAGCCTGTAAGCGATAACACAGGTATCCTCTCAAAGAGCCAGCTTGCAGAGATGTCAAGAAATGACGTTCCCAAGACAACTCCTCTGAGAAGCCAGTCCGCTCCTTCAACAGCAGCTCCCAAGCCGCCCAGAAAGAGCAGCACACCTGATATTTCTGACATCATCAGCAAGACCGAGCACAACGAGCGCAAGAAGAAGGCTGCGGATATGTCCGTTGACGACCTTCTCAAGCTCATTGAGGAAGAGAAGAACAAGCTCTGATAAAAACATCAAAGGCAGACCAAAACGGTCTGCCTTTTTATTATTGTCCGATATCTGGTATTATATTCCTGCTTCGTGAAAAGCGAATATAAACAGCGCCATTAGCGCAAGAGGACCTCCGATAAGGAACAGTGCGCGGAGCAGGGCTCCTGCCAGTGACTCCTTTTCAGCTTCGGGGTCATTTATTATTTTTGGATCTTCCGGGTCTACGAATATATCGTAGCTGTCCCCTTCCACACGGAATGCCTGAGTGAGACCGCCCTGTGCCGTATATTTCACGCCGTCAAAGGTGTATTCGTAGGTGGGACGGTACTTTACGCTGGTGATTCTGCCGTTTGTAGCGGCGGTTTCGGTGGTCATGCTCTTGCAGACCGCGGAAACATGAGCCGTACAGTTATCCTTTGATACAAGGGCGTGCTTTATGCCTGCCGAGGCGTAGTAGGCTCCGATACACGCAAAAGCCAGGGGTATACCATAGGCGAACAGCTTTACCATCTTCATTTTCATGTTGTCGCCGCCTGTCAGCACCATACGGGTACAAACGAAGCCTGCAACACCTATTGCTAACGCTACGAATGAGCCTGCCTGAAGCTTCTTCCCCTTGATAAGGTCGGAGATCATGGTGATGAGTCCGATGCCGCTGAACAGGGCGAAAAATGCGTATACAGCCTTGTACTGCTCGCCGCTGCGGTTTCCCATCACAAACATATATATAACGCCCACTGCGAACAATATCAGCACAAGTATACCCGTGATCGTATCAATGACCTTGAATTCCTTGCTGTTTTCGGGCTTTTCGTCGGGATACAGACCGTTTTCGTCGTAATTCATGGGCTGGTCATCGTATTTTTTCATGGAAATTCCCCTCCTTTGTGCTGATTATACCACGAAAGAGGGGAACTGTCAATCATTCGTCCTTGTTCTTGAATACGATGGCGATAACGGGGCAGAGTATAGCGCCAAGGACCCAGATTATCCAGGATACCTCCCAGGCGCGGGTGATGAAGCTCCAGAGCAGATATACCGCTGTTATGCAGCACCAGTAAACTGTCATTGCGGGATTGGGTCTGCCTCTGTGCTTTTTTCTCTTGCGTGTGAAGTCCTCCTCCTCAAGGAGCTTCCTGTAGCCGCCCATGATTATGCCTGTGTGAGTGAGGAAACCTACTCCCAGAGCCACAAATCCGAAGAACAGTGCGCCGGATAAAGCATCGGCCAAGTCACTGTCGGGAGCTGCAACGTCAAGTATCATAGTGGGCAGGAATGATAATATCAGCAGCATTACGCCGATAACGATGAATATAGTGTGCTTGGGGGTGTACTTGGTCTTTTTGTCGCCTGCCATGCCCGAAACTCCGTACTCCGTGTCGATGCCCTCTCTGCTGAGGTAGTCATAGGGCTTCATTTTCTGTCCCGAGATTATGAACAGGGCAACGCCTATGGCGACCATTATGAAAAGCAGGGGAGCTCCCAGCATATCGCTGAATTTGTCGGTGCTGTCAAGGCTTTCTATGACAATTGTGGGAACTACGCTGAGTATGCACAGAACAACTCCAATGGGTGTGCGGACAGAGCGCTTTTCGTTTGCGGCGAGGAAGCTGTTTGCCTCCTCCATGGATACCTTTCTGAGAGGGGGCTCGGTCTCCACCGAGGGCTCAGCTGCCGGAGCAGCTCCTGCGGGAAGGTCTTCATCATCTTTAAGTAATGTATCGGTGCTCACGCTGAATATTTCCGAGAGCTGAAGTATGCGGTTGATGTCGGGAGTGGACTGTGCGCCCTCCCACTTTGAGACCGACTGGCGGCTGACGCCCAGCTTCTCAGCCAGCTCCTCCTGTGACATACCCGATCTTTTTCTGAGTTCGATTATCTTGTCTGCAAGTATCATATTTATTTCCTCCGTTGTGATTTTTCACGGGCAGATCCCCCGTGGTCTATGGTCTTATTCTAACATTTCGGGCGGTTACATACAATCAACTGCGCTTTACAATTTGTCGCGCGGCAGTTGCAATTGCCTGTTTTTCGGTAAATTTTCAGGTGCACCAGCAAAAGTGCAAAAATATATTGATTTTTCCTGCCCGATGTGGTATAATATAAGTACAAATTTTTACGAAAGAAGGTATCCCCCTATGGAGATCAAAAAAGCAGTAGAAGCAGTTGAAAAGAAAACAGGCATCGACCTCCCCGATGAGAAGATCGAGAAGACAATTTCCAAGGTCGCTACTAAGGAAAACATCGATAAGGTAAAGGATGTAGTCGGCAAGGTGGCTACCAAGGAGAACCTCGAAAAGGTAAAGGACAAGGTAGAGGACATCGTTGAGAAGATCAAGAAGTGATCGGAAAGGGGCATTGCGGAAATGCCCCTTTTTTATTGATGAAAGGAGAAGGAGCCATGCTGAAAAAGATACTCAGCGGCGAAGCCTGTGCAAAGTGCCGCCTGTGCTGTATATTCGACCGCTATGACGTCTGGGAGACTCCCGTTTTCACCGCGGAGCTCTGCGAGAGGATAAAGGCTGCCCGTCCGCAGACCGAGTTCGTCACCAAGGACGGGGGCTACATATTCAGAGTGGGCGAGCTGAAGGGGGACGAGCTGTTCTCATGTCCCGCCCTTACGGACAAGGGCTGTATGCTTGGGGACGACAAGCCCTTTGACTGCCGTATCTGGCCCTACCGCATAATGGAGGTGGGGGGCAGACGCGCCATAACCTTTGCGTCCATCTGCGATGAGCTCTACCACAGACCCCTTTCACAGCTTGTGGACTTCCTCAGGGAGGGACTGGCGGACACTATCTTCGCCTACGCCGACCTCCACCCCGAGATAGTCAAGCCCTACTACGAGGGCTATCCTGTACTGCTCTTTGAGAGAAAGCTCCTTTAAAATATTCAGAAAAAAACGGGCATTAAGCCCGTTTTTACATATCATTCCTGTTTTCGAGCGCCTTGAAAAGCGTAACCTCGTCGGCGTATTCCAGGATACCGCCAACGGGAAGTCCGAATGCGAGACGGGTCACCTTTATGCCCATGGGCTTCAGCAGACCTGCTATATACATTGCGGTGGCGTCGCCCTCAACAGTGGGGTTAGTCGCCATGATGACCTCCTGAACTCCCCCTTCGGCTATCCTTGCCAGGAGCTCCTTTACGCGGAGCTTGTCGGGAGTTATGCCGTCCATGGGTGACAGGAGACCGTGGAGCACATGATATACTCCCCCGTATTCTCTTGTACGCTCAAAGGCAGTTACGTCCTTGGGGTTCTCGACCACGCAGATAACGCTCCTGTCGCGCTGGGGATCGTCGCAGATAGGGCAAATATCCCTCTCTGTCAGATTCTGGCAGCACTTGCAGCAGTGAACGTTCTTCTTAGCGTCGATAAGCGCCTTTGCAAAGTCCTCAACGGCTTCCTCGTCCATTGACATGACGTGATAAGCCAGCCTCTGTGCGGACTTCATGCCGATACCGGGGAGAGAAGCGAACTTCTCAGCCAGTATGACCAGCGGGAGCGCGTTATGATCTGCCATTATCTATCAGAAAAGACCGGGGAGAGAAACTCCGCCTGTGATCTTGCTCATCTCTGTCTCTGTTGTGTTCTCAACATTGTTGATAGCCTCGTTGACAGCGCTGATGATGAGATCCTGAAGCATATCGATGTCCTCGGGGTCAACTACCTCGGGCTTGAGTGTGAGAGACTTGATGGTCTTCTTGCCTGAGATGGTGACTTCAACAGCACCGCCGCCTGCGGTTGCAGAGAACTCTCTTGCCTCGATGTCCTCCTGGAGCTCTGTGATCTGATCCTGCATCTTCTGAGCCTGCTTGATCATCTGGTTCATATTCTGGGCGCCGCCGCCGTTTACGTTCCTTGGTATTCTTGCTTTCATTTTAAATTCTCCTTTGAAAATTTGATTTCATATTTATATAAAGCAAATAGTATTTGCTTTTAAGCGTTTTCCTTTTCCACAGCTGTCTCTATCTTGCTCTCCATAGCCTTTTTGATGATGCTCTCGGCGAGGTTTTTCTGCTCGTTGACGGTGGTAGCGCACTTTGCCTTGATGATGAAGCGCTGTCCCAGCACCTTTGTGATGGCAGTACCCAGTGACTGAGCGTTCTCCTTGACTTTGAACAGCTCCATGAAGAAGCGGTTCTGGGCGGTTATGAAGATATAGTTGCCTGCGATGCCTGCGAATGAGCCGTCAAGGCTTCCCGCAACGGCAGGATTGATGCTCTTGAACTCCTCAAGGACCTCTCCCCAGCGCTCGCAGGGGATAATATCCTCGGATCTCAGCTTTTTCAGGTCGATAGTGGGGACTATCTTCTCATCCGAGGGTGCGGCACTTGCCTCAAGGACCTCGGGCTGCTCGGGAGCCTGACCTGCGGCGGCTCTCGGTGCGGAAGCTATCTTGTCCTCCAACTGTTTTATTTTATCATATATTTCTGAATTGTCAATACCCTGAACTGTTTTTGCGGGGCCTGAGCACAGTTTTATCAGTGTCATCTCGAACTCCACGCGCTTGTTCATGGCTCTCTGCATATGCTCGCGGCACTCCTGAAGTGCGGAAAGTCTGTCCATAACAGTGGAGAGGTCGGTCTTTTCCGCAAGAGCTTTAAGACGCTCCAGCTCGTCGGGCATACATACTATGAGCTTTTCCGCGGTATCGGGCGAAGCCTTTATGAGCATGACGTTGCGGAGCTGAGTGATAAGCTCCTCACAGAGCCTTGTCAGATCCTTTGACATATCGTAGAGTGTGGCTGTGACACCGAGAGCCTTTGGGGCGTCGGAGTCGGATATAGCCTCAAGCATATCGTAGAGGTAGTCTCTGCCTGCGATACCTGCGGCAGTGGATACAGCCTCGGCGTTTATGACCTCGGCACATACGGAGCACTGGTCCAGAAGTGAAACAGCGTCACGCATACCGCCGTCGGCAAGCTTTGCTATCATGGCGGCGCCGTCCTCGGTGAGGTTAAGCTCCTCCTGCTGAGCGATATAGCTTATCCTCTTTGCGATGTCCTCAGCCTTGATCCTGCGGAAATCGTAGCGCTGACAGCGTGAGACGATGGTAGCAGGCACCTTGTGTATCTCGGTGGTGGCAAGGATGAACTTCACATAGGGAGGGGGCTCCTCCATTATTTTAAGGAGGGCATTGAAGGCTCCCTGAGAGAGCATGTGCACCTCATCTATAATGTATATCTTGTAGGCTCCGCGCTCGGGAGTATAAACTGCGGCATCGCGGAGGTCGCGGATATTGTCCACGCCGTTGTTGGAAGCGGCGTCAATTTCCACTATATCGGTAAGTGCGCCGCTGTCGGCGTCACGGCATATATCACATTCAAGGCAGGGATTGCCGTCCTTCATATTGCGGCAGTTCACCGCCTTTGCAAGGATACGGGCGCAGGTGGTCTTACCCGTGCCTCTCGAACCCGTGAAAAGGTATGCGTGGGCAGTCTTTCCGCTGATTATCTGATTTTTCAGGGCTTCTGTAGTGTATTCCTGAGAGATGACGTCATCAAATGTCAGAGGACGCCACTTGCGGTAAAGTGCCTTGTACACAGCTTTTCTCCTTTCACTGTTCTTTTTCTGCGCTTCGTTTTGCGGATTCCAGCATCTCCTTGAAGAAAGCTGTGAACTCCACAGGGTCGCTTATATTATTGACCAGAGCCTGACGGAAGCAGCGCTCCCCCTCCTCGCAGTTGCCTATCATGACATTTGCCAGGGCGGCTCCGCCCAGAGAGTCTGCGGTCTTTTCTCCGTTTTCGATGGATTCTGTGAACCATTTAAGGGCGTTCTCGCCCTGTTCTGCCTTCAGGTAGATACTGCCTATCTCAAAGCGTATCCTTCCGTGAAAGAGGTAGTCGTCCCGGAGCAGCTCCTGAAAATATTCGGCAGCACGCTCCGTGCTCCCGTTTGCAGCCATGCACCTTCCGATGAAGATAGGCAGCTCGGGGATATAGAAGCCGTTTTCCTGAGCCTTATCATAGCACATAAGGGCATTCGGATAGGCACCGAGTATATGATAGCAGCGTCCGCGGTAGAACTCGTTTACTGCGGTCTCACGCTGAGTGAACCTGAAGTCGCTGCTTCCCAGGTCCGTAAAGACCTCAAGAGCCATGCGGAAATTGCTCTTTTCAAACAGCTCCAGTCCCTTTTCAAACATGAGGGACTTCTTCCCAAGTCCCGTAAAGGCGCTGCCGATAAGGTCCTCGTCAGCACGGTGGTAGAGGTTTCCCTTGTAGTCTCTGAGTGAGAGCAGTGTGGCTCCCACCAGTGAGCCGATGAATGAGGTTATAATGATATTGAATATCATGAACCAGTCCATGCCGTCACTGCCGCTGTCGGTTATGAAGTAGTACACCGCCTGTACCGCAACGCATAGAAACGCGAAGGCAGCCGCTTTTACCAGAGAGCGCTTTACACAGAGAAGTACTCTCTTTGCTCTGATGAGGAGCATATTGAGGAACATACGGCACACCCCCTGTTAAAGAAAAATTCCGGAACATAGATGTGCAGGCTTGCTGCGGCACACAACACGCACCGCTTAATGCTGCTCGGTCTCCCGCCTGACATGGTTCACGGGGTCTTGTTGCACAGGGCCCACACATCTATATTTCGGAATTTCATACCCGTTTATACGAGCAGACGATGCTCTTTTAATATGATACCATAAACGGAGAGTTTTGTCAAGAATTTTTTTCGTCCGAAAAAAAGGCACTATACGGGGCGCGGATATTTAAGTTCGCATCAGTAAAATATGTCCTGCCTCTTGACTTTTTTCTGCCGATATTGTATAATTATAATGTTGAGTATATGTTTTTGTAAAAATATGCTTGTGCAGCACAGCTCCCCGTGCAGCGAATTTGCTGAGCAGACGACCGCTGCCGGCGGCAGATGAAGGGAGTTTGCGAAGGGAAGAAATATGGAGCAATGGGAGCGAAAGCGAAGCAGTGCGACTTATTTCAGACCGACAATGAGCAGGTCTCGGACTGATTATAAAGCGACAGCCGTGCAGCACCTTACAAAATTCAAAAATTTAATATGCTTGTGTAGCACAGTTGGTAGTGCAGCTCATTCGTAATGAGCAGGTC
>NZ_KK211349.1:120797-263177 GCF_000621785.1 Ruminococcus flavefaciens ND2009
ATGCTTGTGTAGCACAGTTGGTAGTGCAGCTCATTCGTAATGAGCAGGTCTTGGACTGAAAATAAAGCGACAACCGTGCAGCACCTTACAAATTTAAAAATTTAATATGCTAGTGTAGCACAGTTGGTAGTGCAGCGCATTCGTAATGCGCAGGTCGCCCGTTCGAGCCGGGTCACTAGCTCCAATAAAAAATGGTAAATAAGCGTTCCTTCTATAAGAGGGAACGCTTATTTTTTACTAAATATCAACGTGCTATTTTTCTGTCCTAGTTGAAGAAATATCATATTATACGATAAATAGCGATGTCAGATTATTTAGAGGGAGCTTTTATAGTTTCAATAACAGTGTAATGCCACATTTCTTAACGAAAACAGAACAATACCATAAATACTGATAGGTATGAAATGAAGCTTTCAGAATTATTTTAGAGCCTTCTTTATTCATGATTGGTTGTAACTTTAACTAATAAGCTACATCTCTAATTAGATGATGCGTATAAAATTGTTTCAAAAATATGAATTGTAAATGGTTTATATTGTCATATTTCACTAAATGATATATAATTATTATGATGTATAATATACATGAAAGTGCTTTATCTATATAAACCAAATAACGATATTAGTTATCACCTTAGAAGGAGATGACAGTTATGCTTAAAGGATTATATGTCATTATTATTTTGGGTGGTATAGTTATGATATTTGGTATGATGATAAGTCTACTAATTGATATAATAAAGCCTATAATCCGTATAATATTTAAAGGAATAAAATGGCTCATTTTTCTTGTTCTGGAGTTTTTACTATTTAAGTTTATATTCTCTTTTATTTATGATAAAGATAAAATACTATTTCCTATAATAGCAACTATTGCTCTGAATATAGTTATAATTTTAATAAAGAATGAAGATAGGATTGCAAGCAAATTAATGGGGAGGAGAAAAAACGGATATGACACATCATATTATCCATCCTATAGCTATGTATTAAACAAAAGAACTGGAGTTATACACGATAGAAATAGTGAATCAGCTAAAACTATCAAGGACGAGCACATAGCTTATCTAACAAGATATGAGGCTGATGAATTAGTACGTCGCGGAACAAGATATCACTATAAAGAATGAAGTATATCATAAATCATATTGGAGGGGATAGTATGAAAGGGAAGCGAAGAATATTAGACAGGATAATCTCCTTGATATTGGTGATTACAATATTACTAATGTCGGTCGGCTGTTCAAGTTCTCCACCACCAACGCCAACTATTTCTGATGCTAATCCACAGACTATTACCGAAAATATCGAGATAGAGAACACTATTACTGAAAAAGAGTTGCACGAATTTATAACATCGGAAATATACTTGGAAGAACTTGTCCTTGCTGAGGACAAGATTACCGAACTACTACTTGATGAAGAAAGCATCGCCGAAGTCCTGTGCTGCAAAACAATATATGTCCCACAAGAACATATTGAGGATTTCGCTGAAAACAGCCAAACTACTCACCTTTTTGGAGAAGGTATTAATATAAAATCAGTGCTTACCAAGATTGTAGTGGGTACAGGTGCGATTGTTACAGTTGTAGTCGTAAAAAAAGCTCATCTTCCTAAGCCAATTGCGAGTGCTGTTATCGCAGCTGCTGATAAATCACTAAAATTTGCAGGTACTGGCGCAGCTTTAGGTTCACTATACGGAGGCTTAACAGGAGCTACTGATGAATTAGATGAGACAGGAAGAACATCTGCGGTCATTGGATTCGCTATTGCAACAGTTGGATTAATTATTACAGCTGTATCATTTGTGACTGCAATTCCGTCTGGTGGAATAACTGCCGCAACTGCGGGAGAAGGAATAAGTTTAATTATTGCAGGCGTTGAATTGATTTCTGCCGCTTCAGCAACAGCATATTCTGGATATAATGCAGTAAAAACATTTACGTCAACAGAGGCGACTGACATTGATTGGGATAATGTCGATTGGGAAAAAGTAGGTGTCTCATCAGCAGAAAAAGCTATTGAGAATTCTGCTGATGGCTATATGTGGGGAGCGATTGTTGGGGCAGTGCATGGTGGTGCTGAGGGATATGAATACTATCACAAGTATAATACGCCTTATACCAATTATGAAGCACGTATAAAACAATTGCAAAAGATGAAAAAAGGCATCGGAAGATGGACTGGCGTAACTGGAGAATCTGAATATGTTCTGAATGATCCAATTATACTTCCTGACGGAACTAAAATTACTAAAGTAACATATAAAAATGGCGTTCCTGATTTTTCACCATATAAAATTGCAGAAGTTAAAATTTCCAGAATGACTGATAATAGAGACAAAGCAGGAGGCAACTACGAACAGGCGGATGAAGCTCTTGCAAAACAATGGAACGCCTCCAAGCGTAATAACAAAACAAACTGGACAGGCTCTGATGTAAAAAAATACCGTGAGAATTATCCTGTAAAACTAACGTGGCATGAAATGAATAACATGGAATCTATGCAATTAGTACCATTTGATGTGAATAATACATTTAAACACTATGGCGGCGTTGCAGAGTATAAAGCTATGATTGGTCAGAAAGAGGTGTCGGATTTTGATTGAATCTATTGAAATTATGATTTGGGGACGGAAGTTTAATCTCCCCATAGAGTATAACTGCTACCAAGGCGAAAAAGTAACAAAAGAACAGATTAAAGCCTTAAAGTGCTTTATTGCTCATTCAAAATGGATAGATGAATCCAAAAATTATCTTGAAGAATATTGCAAAGATGATGTAATTGATGATGATGAAAATGATAAAAAGGCAAATATATTCAGTTATATAAAACCTGAATGTATCTTTGTTAAACATGAAGAGGGATATCCCCGCGTAGCAATTATGTGTAAATATCGTTACGATATTGAGCACGGATTGGCTGTTGTATTTTCTTCAAGCGGAGAAATAACAGTTGGAATTCAGGATATAATTCTCTGACCGTATGTAATTACAGGCAATTCATTACTTAGAAAAAGGAGTATATAAAAATGAAAAGAATCAAAAGAACAATTTCTTCTCTGCTTGTTGCAGCTCTTGTGATGGGATCACTTACAGCTTGCGGAAAAATAACATATTCAGCTGCGTCTGATTTCTTCTATAGTTCGGATAAAGGTCATAGCTATGGTGACGGTACCAAGGAATACGCAATTGGTGATACCGTCTATATGAAAGTGAAATTCAAAGTTAGCTCGAACAAGAAAAAGGTTTCTCAAGTCAAGGTGGTTCTGACTATTCCGAGCATAGATAATGTTGATGCAAAGTATATGGATGGTCAGATCATTACGCCTAACTTTGATGCTGTAAATAATGTTACTACATACGAATTCACAGCAAATGCCGCAAAAGAGACAACAGATCAGGAATGTGTTATTCAGTTTGTTCCTAATGCAGTAGGCGAAGTTCCGATGACACTGGTGTTTGATGATAATGTCGATCCTTCTTATGATAAGCAGAGCACGCTGATATTTGTAGAGAAAACTGAAGAAAAGATGGAGGAGGAAGAATGACAGGCTATTGGATCAGGCACAGAGCCTTATTATCAATAATCCTGAGTGCTGTCATTGCTGTAGTAGCTGGACTGTTGTTCGTATTCCCGTTTATCTCTCAGATAGCTGATAACTACAATTCACAGAGCGTATATAAGAACACAAATATCGACTTTATCGCTCCGGAGCCGTCTTTTGAGCAGATAAACGAACTTCCCGGAAGTAATGGAATTGATAAAGTATTTCCGTTCTTCCTGACAAAGACAGCTGTAAATGCAGGCGGCAAAACTCGCACCACAACAGTTCTGCTAAGTGACCATTTTGAAAATGTCGATATTACAATGTATAACGACAAACGTCTTATCAAGAAGTCAGATTCAGACTTTGACAATCCGATTCTTGTGGACTGGCAGTTCTGTAAGGATACTTCGACAGATATTGGCGATACCGTATCTCTTTCTATTGGTGATACGACCGCAGAATATAAGATATACGCTATTTACGAGACAAACAGCATTTACGAAAACGGAGCTATCCTTGCGCAGATCAGCACCGAGCAGAAAGATGCTATCGTTCAAAAATCCCAGAACAACGGCTATTCACAAATGTATATCTCTGCAAGCGACTATAACACTTGTCAGGCTTATCTGACCAAGGATTACAGACCTATGGGCAGACTAAAGAATCGTGACCGTTTTGACAGTGATGAGCAGTATCAGGTACATTATGATGCTATCATGGAATCTGGATATGCAAATGAAATTACGGATTTCCGAGTCAGAGAAAACAGCCTTGATAAGAAGGTCAGTCCTCTGATGATATGGATCGGAACAGCCCTGTCAGCCGTTTTGATAATTGCTTTCAATGTAGTCATGGCAAAGCGTGGCAGCGAAAAGGGCTATTTCACCAAGCACTGTATCCCCAAGGGGCAGAATGTAAAGCCATACTACACCAAATCTTTCATTTGTGAATTGCTCTGTTTTGCAGTAGCTTATGGAGCTATACTGTTCCTTAAACTGAATACTTCAGCTATGTATATTCCAAAGAGTACTATCGGTATTGAGATCGCCTTCATTCCTGCGGCAGTGCTTGTGGCAGAGATCATTAGTCTCTCAATGAACAATTCCATGATAAAGAGCATCACCAAAAAAGAAAAAGCCAAGGCGAAGAATTAAAATATAAAAACGAGGTCAGGTGATAACACAATGAGAAATCGTATAGCTCTTCACGCAGAGCAAAGAAAGACGATCATCACATCATTGGCATTCTCTCTGATCTCGTTTTTTCTTATGCTCATACTGATTCTTTCCGTAAATAAAGATGCTATCCGGTTGAACTCTCTGCTGCTCTCAGACTACGATTATTCGGTAACGATGCAGGATACAGTTCAGAAAGATGACTATTATCAGTTCAATGCAGGGATTGAATTTACCTTGTCTGCCAATGCAAACACCAGTTTGAACGCAGATATTGTTATGCAGTCAAAAGATTCGCTGTATACAGATATGGTCTCTTGGAACGCAGAGCCACTTGGCACCAACGGTGTGGCTGTATCTGAGAATGTAGCCAAATCCAATAATCTACATATCGGCGATAAGCTATACTCAAAGCATATTGTCAACGGTGAGAGCTGTGAGTATGTCATTGAGCAGCTCCTTCCCGAAGCGGTAGGTATCATGGCGACGAACGGTATGGATCATAGTGATGGGATCATCATTATGGGCTATGACGAACGGTACATCGAAAACATCACGCACAGCAGTATCTTGTTTACAAAGGATCCGATCAACGAATTGTCAGCGATAGGCTCGCTTGAGAATATCGTTTATCGTGATGATGAGATCATGTTGTCGCTCCGAAGCATTATCCCGTATTTAGTGGTTTTGAGCATAGTCTCGATTGTGACATCGGTCGCATTTACTATTTTGCTGACCAAATCTGTTTCAAGTAATTTCAGACGATTGATAATACTGGGCTTTGATAGAAAGCAACTTAACAAAGCATATTACAGGCTTGTCCGTGGCACTGGAATCATATCAATTATCGCATCATTTGCTTTTTCGGGTATTGTATTTCTGTTTGTTAATTACAATGCTGTGAAATTACTGATACTGCTATTGATACCGTTTATTGAGATCATTACTTTGCTTATAGCTTCAAACATATCAAATAAGCGACTCTGGAGGAAGTAGTTATGGGGAATATCCTTAGTATAGATAACCTGTCGATAAAGCTGAAACAACGCACTTTGATGCAGAATGTTTCATTTGACATAGGGCAGGGTGAAGCGGTCTTATTATCTGGAGAAAACGGCATCGGAAAGAGTTCCATACTGAAAAGCATTATGCGGTTAGAAACCGATGGAAAGAAAATCGAAGGCAGGATCACACACCATACATTCGGTGATATTCTCTCGTTAAGTGATGACGAATTGCAGCGGTTTCGTTCCAGTATCGCTTATATTCCACAAAAGGACGAATACTCTGAAATGGGACGCATACAGGTCAGAGACGTTATCAGCAACAGCGGAGAAGCCCACGCAGGCAATGATATGAGCTATTCCGAGGTCAATGACCTGATTGACGAATGGCTGCCACGCCGCGGAGATAACAGCAGGATATTCGATGCTAAGTCCAAACCAGGTAAATTCAGCGGCGGTGAGCAAAGGCTACTACAAGTGTTCTCTGTTATAGCTACTCGCTCAGACGCAGACCTACTGATTATCGACGAACCGTTGAATAACCTTGATTTTGTAAATGCAAAGCATATAAGCAACATTATCAACAAAGTGATCCGAGATAATCCTCAGATGGGCTTGCTGATGATAAGTCATTGCAGGATATTTCCGTTTATTACACGGGAGCTTAAACTTACAGCCAATGGAATAAGTGAAATCTCAGAGCCTTATACTTGCCATAGCTGCTTTGGTGAACCTAATGAAAATGGATTTTATAAGTAAACAAAAAGGAGGATTTTTAATGTGAGTGAATATGCGGATATTATAATCAGAAATTTGACTTTATATAGTTTTAGAAATTACTTACAGAATGATATAGTTCATTTGCTGTTTTCAAAACTTGACTATGTTTGTATACCTAATTATATTAACACCACTAATGATGAGGATTCAAAAAGTTATACAAAGCATATGTATAAGACAACTGTTCAAAAAGCCAAAGAGCGATTAGATGCACTTGGATTTACAATTTCACGGTTTGAAACTCTTTTTAATCAATCTCGAAATGAGGCTATTGACTATTCTCCATTTCTTTTTAAGCTTAATATTGATTATGATAGCTATGAAGAAATAATAAAAAAGAGGATTGATAAGTATGTTACTTTTAAAAAATGGATCAATTCAATTAATAAGATAATCAAATATGAATTGAAACATGGCAGGAGCTATCCTTTTATAAATGATGATAAAGAGAAAATGGGGATAAGGACAGAATGCGATAAAATCATTTATTATTCACTGAAAGAGGATTTGATGGAATCATTTTATGGATTAAAAGTTGAAGTAATACCTATTGCATACATTCTTCGGCTCATTTTAGAAAGTTGTGAACCAGTAGATGAAATAATATTAGATTTTACTTATTTAAGCGCCTGGGCAGAGGATGCCATTCCGAAAGGACGTTTAGCCGCAGAAAACGATGAAAAAACAATTGTGTTAGTAGAAGGGACAAGTGATAAGGAAATTCTTGAATTTGCAATTGCAAAGTTTTATCCTCATTTATCAGATTTGTTCTACTTTATGGATTTTGAGGATGGATATGGAGGGAAAAGAGGCGGAGGTGCTTCCCTAATTGTTACAAATCTAAAGGCTTTTTATTTTTCAAAGCTCAAATCAAAGTTTATTGCAATATTTGATAATGATGTTGAAGGATATCAAAGTAAATGCAGTTTAGAAAATGATATTAAGAATTGGTCGGATAATATCAAGATTTTTTTGTATCCACAAGATAAGTTATTTAAATCGTACCCAACACTACTTCCTAATGGTACTATTTGCAATGATGATATTAATAAAAAAGCGTGTTCAATTGAGCTATATTTACCAGATTCTATCATCAAAGAGAATGAAGTGTTTTATCCAATAGAATGGGAAGCAAGAAGGAAGATAAAAAATGGAAGTGACGAGGAATACTTATATCAAGGGGTTATAACTCATAAAGAAGAAATAAAAAAGAAGTTCATTTCTATGCGAAACAAAATTGAAGCAGGAAATCAACCGTTTATAGAAGAAGATTGGAAAAGAATAAAAAAAATACTTGATACAATTGTTTTTGCATTTACAATATAATAATATTCAGATATTTCGCAGTGAAATGACTGCATTCGTTATTTGATTAGGCGACTACATCCTGATTAGTTTCTGATACTCTTCCATCTCCAACTCACCATCAGCAGCCTTCTGCCGCAGCTCAATAGCATACTCCCCCCACTCAGCAAAGTCAGACTTGCTCATCTTCTTTTTCATAAAACGAGCATAGTGCTGTTTGTATGCTCGGTTGTATATCTCCCACACTGGATCGTTCTTGAGCTTGTCCTTGAAGGTGTGACGCATGGATATGTCACGGCAGGACTTGGGAGGATTGCTGCTTATAAGCCGCTTGCAGTAGTGCGAAAAGGTGGTGTGCTTCATGATGAACCACCGACCACAGTTGTGGCACTTGACAGGCATGAACTTCTCCTCGATACACTTGAACAACTCAAAATACAGAAAGGCTCCCAGCGATGTGAAACGATAAGTCTCACAGAGTATGGGACCTTTTTTCGTTTCAATTACTGTATGTCCCATGCACATACTGCCACCGGACTCCAGATTAAGATATGAGTTGCTGAGATTATGTGTTGCGGTAAACTTCTGAAATTCTTCGATAACTTTTTCGGTTGAAGGATAGTTGTTGTGGTTACAGAGTTCGTCAACGAACGGCATAAAAACATTTTTTACTCGCAGCAGGTCTGCAACAAATGTTTCAAACTCATCAGCTATCTTTCTGATATGTGAAATGAATTCTATCGCGTACTGTTTTTTCTCGGAATCATTCAACGCTTTTTCATCATCAAGATGATAGTCAGGAAGCCGTTTGAGCTCGTTGAGATTTTCACTGATATATCCGTCATCTATTCCTTCTGACCTGTCTGTGAAATAATAATCGTCATCATCTTCATCGTCGTTTTTCTGTTCCCTATAATAATTTACAAACAGGTCATCGTAATAAGCAAACAAGTTTTGCAGAACACCTCTGCGGAAGTGTTGCTTGTCATACGGCGGAAGCTTCTTTGCAATATCAAAGATACGCTCATAAGCATCTTCAACCTTTTGTGCTCGCTCACCGATCGCATACGGTTGATACTCAGAACTGATGTTCAGTTGTGATTTTGCACGTTTACAAACATCATAAATATCTTCAAGATCCTTTATATTTGCTGAAAAATAGCGCAGAAGTATTTCTCCAAGTGGGTACTCTCTTCCGTCTGATAAATAAATCTTGCGGTCGTGGTAGTGCGCTTCCATCTCAAACATAGCTTCTCCTTTCAGAATTTGTGTTCGCAGTTATAGCTGTAACCATCTAAACATTTGTAATCAATAATCATCTGCATAACGCTTTATAATTTGATTGTTCACAAAAAGTTTACAATTAATAGATAATAAATCGAAACCGATAGAGTTATTATACAACATCTATTGACTTATGTCAAGGTCTGGTGTATACTGAACACAGTTAAGACGTCCGGACAACTCTTGACATCATTCGTTCAAAAGCTATTGTCAATTTGAAAGGAAGATGTAAATGAAAAACAATATCAACTGCACAGCGTACTCAAACGGTATCAACTCTCCGCTGGAGTACCTCAACATCACTACGCCTGCCGAGTTCAAGGTGGTGATGGACTTACTCTGTTATTACGACAGCGAAAAGAAAACCTCGACCATAAGCCGCACAGGTATTGCAAGAGATACTGCAATGTCGTTGAGCAACGTTGAACGCGCATTGAAAACTCTTGCACAGAAGGATATCATTCGTATCCACAACAACTATGCTGACAACGGTCGTCAGGTCGATAACTCATACGAGGTCGCATTCCTGAATTACGACATGGACGAGGACAAGCTCCGCGACGCAGAGCTTGCGCTTCAGTTCAAAAGTTAATTGTCATAGGGGCTGTGTCATGATGTCATACGCTTATATATTAAGTAAACAATAGAATATATATTATATAGCAAAGAAGAAGGTTATATATTACTTGATAGTTATATAAACTATGTGCCTTCTTTTCTTTGCAATGATAACTGTGACAGTAACCGTGTAAGGGACGATTATCCGAAACACGCACAGAAAGTCCCTTTTTAGCCGTCCTCAGAGTGAAAATGGTATAGCTACCCCACCGCTCCCGTTGAACGCGGTTGTCGCGCAACGTGGAGCGAGTTGGGGGATATATCAGAGGGAGAAAAAACGGACAAACCTGCGGTGCGGAAGTCGGTCCGCAAGACCGGCAAGCATAGCAGACGGCATTCCGCCTGCCGCTGAAACGGGAGAACCCGTGCCCCTTTTTGGTTTGCAGGAAAAAGGCTGGCGTCATTTGCGCCCGCCATTCCACATCGGACGGGCAGTGCCCGCCGATTCTTCGGCATTTGCTGTGAAGTAAGCAGAGGCGTCTTTCCTTGGGAATTTCAAAAAAGCAGGCGTCTTTTTTGAGAAAAAAGTCAGATAAAGGCTATGATCAGGGAGATATGGGAGGCGTCTGAGCAGCATAATTGCCGCTGTGAGAGGAGTGATAAAAAACCGAGTAGGCCTCGCAAGGGATGCTCAAAAAGTCTGGGCTGGTAACACGCAGGCTCAGCAAAGACGGTACGATCAGATTTTGTACCTGTGAATTTGAATTGAATAGTTTTAGAGGAGGCGGATGTATGAGCGTAAACCTTGAAAAGACTCATTGCAGTGAAGATCCCGAGGTACAGTCCGTATTGCATCACGACTGTACTGTTGACGGTGTCACCTATCGTGTTTGGTCTGCTTTCCTTGGCAGGAAAAGAGCTGAAGAGTCACTCGGAGAATTAATGCTCCGACAGCTCGAAAGGGGGTATGAAAAGCCTGCCTTTGATGCAAAGCAGACCGAGAGCGAGTCAATGTAGAAGTCGGAAAATGTTTTTTGTGCAGTCCTACGAAATCAGCTGTGCACACTGGATTCCTGAGCGGAGGTGTGGTATACTGTCCGTGTAAGGATCTGCTGCACGGCTGTGAAAGGAGTTATAATGAAAAACAAACAGCCTAAAAAAGCAGCTCTGTATTGCAGGCTCTCGGTCGATGACGGGCGAATGGGCGAAAGCGTAAGCATTGGCTCGCAGAAATTATTATTGGAGCAGTACTGCAAGGATCATGCAATAGAAAATTATGAAGTGTACGATGATGACGGATACAGCGGCACTAACTTTGACCGTCCTGCGTTCCAGAGAATGTATGAAGACATTCAGAACGGACTGATAGATACCGTCCTGGTAAAAGACCAGTCACGATTCGGAAGGTCGTATATCGAAGTCGGAATGTACGTTGAAAAGTTCAAAGAGCTCGGGGTTCGGTTCATAGCGGTCAGTGATAACTATGACTCTATGAAAAATGAAAACGATATGATGTTCCCGATGCGTAATGTGCTGAACGATTACTTCGCAAGAGAGGCTTCTATCAAGACTAAGACTGCGAAGAAGGCAAAAGCGAAAGCCGGACAGTACATCGGTTCAAAGCCGCCCTTCGGTTACAAGCTGGACCCGAATGACAGACATCACCTTGTGATAGATGAGCCTGCCGCGGAGACAGTACGAAGGATATTCAGAATGGCGGCACAGGGGATAGGCTACAATAAGACCACGAAAATATTTCGTGAGGAAAAAGTTCTCACACCGATAGCTTACTTCAATCTCCACAATCCTGATTACTTCAAGTCGGATTACTGGAGAAAGGAGTTCGATTGGCACGTTACTTCTATCCGAGTGATTCTCGAAAACGAAGTCTATCTCGGTAAACTAATCTACGGAAAGCAGCGGTGCAAGTCGATGAAAAGCAAGGAGAAAGTCAAGGTCCCGAGAGAGGACTGGATAATCGTTGAGAACTGTCATGAGCCGATAATAACACAGGAATTATGGGACGAAGCACACAGAATGATGAGTACCAAGAGGCGTCCAACGCAGACAGGTGAGGTTCAGATGTTCGCAGGTCTGCTCTACTGTGCGGACTGCGGTCACGCACTCACCTACTCGCAGAAGAAACGCAAAGACGGTACATATCACGGAGCATACTCATGCTGGATGTATAAAACTCACGGCAAGGAATACTGTGCTTCGCATTATATTACCTACGATGTGGTGTACAAGCTTGTGCTGAAAGATGTCCGGAGAGTGCTGAAGTCATATCGTAAAAATAAGGATGAGTTCAGGTCATTCCTCGACAGCAAGTGCAGCGACAGCAGTGCAAAGAAGATAATACAGCATGAACATGAGCTTGAAAAAGCACAGGGCAGAGTAGCTGAGATAGACCGCCTGCTTAACAAGCTCTATGAAGATAATGCACTCGGAAAGATCTCAGATGATCGCTATGCACAGATGACAAAAACATTTGAGGAAGAACAGGCAGAACTCAAAAAGTCTATGCCCGAACTGACATATGAGATCACGACGCTCAAAGCCAGATCTGATGCCGCCGATAAATTTACAAAAGTAATTGACAGTTATACGGATATAAAGGAACTCAATGCTGATATACTCAATGAGCTTATCGACAAAATAGTTGTCCACCACAAGGAAAAGCTCTATGGAAAGACATATCAGCAAGTAGAAATATATTACAGATTCGTAGGCGAACTGAAGGAAACTGTGGCAAAAGCAGCGTAACAACAAAAAGAAATTATGTTCGCTTTAAAAACAGTCCTCGGTCGCAGGTTCGAGTCCCGTCACAAGCTCCATATCTATGTTATAAAATAGATCCCAAGCCAAAAACTCCCGATTTTTCGGGAGTTTTTGCGTATCAAAAAGAAAAAATTTTTTATGTGTTACCGTAGATCCCAAACCGTAAAAATACGATTCGAACGCGCCAAAAGGCGTTTTGAGAGCTGATACAAAGACAGCCAGGAATAAAAGTACGGAAAAGCTCAGAAAATAGCCCAAAACCTAATATAGAATTTTCAAGCGATTTTAAAGCCGATTTTGTTGGTTTCGTACAGAAGCCATACAAGGTCGGCTTTTTTGAATATATCAATACTTTATAGTGATTGGAAGCTGGGAAACATTCTATTAAGTTAAATGATAAAAATATATATTCAGCTTCGAAATATGCTGCCTGAATGTTGTATAATAACCAGAGATGAATATACAGATATGCGTCAGTCATATGAAAATGAGATCAGTTCACTTCAGAAACAGAAGGACAGCATGCCTCGACTACAAAAGAAAAACCATTGTCATTGGAAGAATTCATGAAAAAGAACTAAGAAAATATACTAATTTGATGACCGCCCTTTCACGGGCGGTTTTCTTTCTTATTAGGTCATCATTGACATTTATAGAATATATGTAAATTCATGGTTGTCCCCTATTGTCTTTTCTATGAAATGGGTGTATAATATGAACATATGTATCAATTAAGTGTAAGATGGTATACTAAAAAAGGAGAGGTTTATATGTCAAAAGAAAAAATCAGAAAGCACCGGCTATCAAGAAACAAATCTCTGCCTGCGGTCGTAATTGTCACACTGCTGATGATGTTTGGCTATTTCTATATGGCACAGATTGTTCTTGGCTGTGGATTGTCAATATAATAACAATTATTAATTTCAAAAAATCAGGAATGTTTCGCCAAAAAGAATGAAGAGTAATAACTTCAAATATCTCTAAATGAAATCCCCCCTGTAATCTTAATAAGACTTACAGAGGGGATTATACTGATATTTACAACTCAACTTCTATATCACTGGTTTCCTTAAGCAGATATGCATTAAGGAGCTTTTCCATGATAGCGTCCTTGCGTTCAATAGATCTTTCTCGGATATCCAGTCTTTCATTAAGTCTATGTATCTGACCTTTCAGATGCGCAACATTCTTTTCATATGCAGATTTCTGTTCTTCAAATTTTATCATCATAAATTCTATGGTCTGATTCTTGTCGTGTATTATCTGCTTCAAAGCCATTACTTCATCAAGTCCGCTGGTATCGCCGTAAAGGTCAAGAAGTACGTCAGCAAGAGGCGCTATAGAATCCTGATAACGAAAATTAAATTCCTCAGAGCCCTCAGAAAAAATTCTTTTAACTGTCGCTTCCGACACAAACTTTCCCTTTGCTTCGAGCATTTCCATTATTCTTGAAACGGATAATCCCTGTTCTGTCTTGACCTTTTTTAGTCGTTCAATGGTAGTTTTTTTGAGTTTTTCGATTTCCATGCAATAAAAAGCTCCTTTTTGGTATTTTTTTGAGTTCAATAAAATAGACTAAAGTTATACAATGATTATACTGAAAATAGCTTGTAAATAAACCGCGAATTATGTTACAATTCATATATAGTAAGTAGGCTAATTCGACATAAAGCCTTATTCAAATAGCAGGGAAACAATGCATAGACTTTGACATTTAATGGTATGATTATATCATTAATATCAAATTATGTCAACTGTTTTTCTTAAAATAATAACTATTGAAGCAAGCAGTGATCCTGTCGTTTTTCAGCCTATACTACAACATTAAAACTACGGAACATAAAAGGAGAATAATTATGTTATCAAACAACGCTGTAATCAATGAAAATGAAGAAAAAAATACGTATCATTTGCCAGCCAGCCTGTCGTCAAAAGGAAATGAATTACATACAGACCAGCTGGAAAACGACGTCGTAAAATTTGTACAGAAACTTGGTATTCGCCCTCATTTAACCGGTTATCATCTTCTCATAAAAGCAATACTTCTATCGTTAAAATCGCCTCATCTTCTCAAATCCCTTACAAAAGAACTGTATCCGATGGTTGCAATGGAACATGGTAAAAATGTTAGAGCTGTCGAGCGTAATATGAGAAAAGCAATAGAATCCGCATATGAGTATGATCCACAGCGCGTTCAGTCAATATTCTACTATAAAGTAGATAAGCCTTACATATCGGAAGTGCTTTCTATGGCGGTGGAATCAATTCGGCATAAGCAATAAGGCGAATATGTAGTCAAAAACAGACCTTTGGCAGTATTGTTATGAGCATTATCAACTATCCATATTCTCTTTAACAAGTTCAATTCCTTTCTCTATAAATTCCTCCAATGTCGGCATCTTATTGTCGAAGGTCTTTTTGAAATTCGGCGTATCTTTTGCATCAATAATTGCCTTTTCCATTTCTTTTCGCACTTCTTCAACTGTCGTGTGGTTCTGTTCGGCTACAATTTGCAGCATAGTCTCGATGTTCATAGTAACATCTCCTTTCATAATTTGACGGTATAAAA
Organism: Ruminococcus flavefaciens ND2009; assembly: GCF_000621785.1. Lineage (GTDB taxonomy): Bacteria > Bacillota > Clostridia > Oscillospirales > Ruminococcaceae > Ruminococcus > Ruminococcus flavefaciens_C. Next base: position 135,803 of record NZ_KK211349.1, read on the forward strand.
CCGTGCCGTGATTATTATACCACATTAAAACTGGCTATACTCTCAGAGATTTTGTCGAAATATGTCGTATCTTAGTATTTTATGACTGGGTATGTTCAAGAATTATCCCAATTTGAAGGACGACTGGCATGAGGTCTACGGTGACCGTATCAATCAGCTTGTATTCAGAGGAAAGAGATACAAAAAAGCTGATATCCTTGCCAAGCTTGAAAAATGCCTGACTATATGAGCAGCAAGGCAATACCTGTATACCTGTTTATCAAAGCAGGGAAAACACAGTTTATACAGGAAATCAGAGTCAATCCCAAATTCTGTGTAAACGAAAAATAGTGCAATAAAAGAGTATATGATGAGACCGATTGTGAAAGCAGTCGGTCTTATCTGCATATTAGCACATGATTATTTGATTGTCAAGATGAAAATGTTATTCGGGTATCCTGTCGCCATAATATATCACAAGCTGAGCGTAGATGCGGCTCCAGTTCTGACGGCGACCGGTCCACTTTTTCGTGATGTCCTTCATAGCCAGATACTTTTAAATCAGCAAGGCTGATACCATTTTGATATGCTTCCTTGATGATTTTCTCTTTATTCTTTTGTATTGCATTATATTCTGCTTGACAGGCTTCTTTGATAAGAGAATATGTCTTTTCATAAGTAGATTTATTATGAGCGATCATTTTGCGGATAATAAATTCAGCAAATTTATTATTATTGTTGTCAAGCATTATTTTGATAACATCATTCAAAAATGGGAACATCAAAGAGTTTTCTCTTTTCCATCTGTCTTGTACAGGGAATTCATCAGAGAAGTACGCAAGGATTTCTTCATTTTCAGAAGCGGCGATAGCTTCTATCAGATCATCATTCCGGTTTTTAACAAAATCTAAGTTGTCAGTTCCCCATATAGTAATATCATGTAACTCGGGTATCTCTCTCGCGTGTAGATTGTCTAAGACATCGCAGTCTCCGTTTTCAATTGCCAAAACAGCAGTCTGTGTTCTCAGTTTGTCTTCCTCATATAGTTTCCTATGCATAAACTGATCTGGCATATCAAATCTATCCCAGTTAGATTTAATGCTTGTATCAGCACCATAATAGTACAGTTCATAGTTCTCTTTTGAATTATCTACAAACCATATAAAGTTTTCCTCAAGAAGATACTTCATAAAACTATAGTTCTTAAATTCGAGAGCGTAATCTATTACTGTTTTACGATATTCGTCGCAGTTTAAGAACAACTTGTCCTCACGCTTCATATACTCGTCCCAGACTTTTCTGTCGTGTGACTGAGCAATTTCATAATTTGTGACGTGATTTCTTGTAGAAGCATATTGCTTACCAGCCGAAAGTATCTCCTCACAGGAAACGCAGAGAAGCTTTGATATTATTGCCAGATGCTCTATTGTGATACCTTTATTTCCGCTGAATATTTGTGAAAAAGTGCTTTTTGTCGTTTTTAATTGTTCATTCAAATCATCTTCTGTATAATCAATATTTCTGTATTTTTCTTTTAGGTAAGCTCTGCTGAAATCAGCATCTTTTTCAAATCCTCTTTCTTTTATCAGTTTTTTCAGATATTTGCCTATATTTTCTTTGCTTTCCAATAAAAACATAGTTTCAACCTCCTGTGAATTTCTAACATCATTATACATCGATGAATTTGAAATTGCAATCACAAAAATGTGTACACTAAAAATGTACAATAACAAGCTTGTACACTTTCAGTGTACAAGGTATGATAATTCTTGAATATTTGATAATAACTAAGCCGCAGGGTAATCCCTGCGGCTTTTTTGCATATTGCGTAATTTGAACAGCTTGTTTATTTCAGCAATTCCTTTGCACGTTTGTGTATCTGCTCCTCGATGAGTTTCAGTCGTTTACTATCGAGATTATATCTTGAATGGCGATTGAAGCGGAAGTCGAGCAGCCTGCGAAGTCCGTCTCTGTGCCTGTTGCTTAGCACCTGTTTCGCAGTGCCGATGAAGTCGTCATAAACGCACGGTACAAGCGTATCTGCATAATCGCTTAGTGCCGTACCCGAGGCGAGGTCGTCCCTGCCTGCAAGATTGAAAAGTGAGTTACCGTGATCGAACAGCGGTGCAGGAGCAGCTATCTTGTTTGTACGGTTATCCACCAAGAAGCCAAAGTTTCCGAAATGTCTGTCTACGTTGCATATTATTGCGTCAAGCACAAGCATATCGTCAAGCGCATTTATGAACTCCTCGCCCAGTGATTCGTAATACTCACGGACAGCTTTCATACCGCCCTTGCTGACAAGTCTGCCTATCGGCATAAAGGAGTAGTCCTTGCTTGTGAACAGCTCGCAGGTGGAGCACAATTCACTCTGCCATTTTGACAGCCCATAGGAGATGGCGTTGATACCAAGAGCATCTGCTATCTGAGCAGCGTAAAATTCCGAGTATGGCTCATTACCTGTATTTGAAGCTCCGCTTGTTCCGCCTTTGTAAAGTCTGATAACTCCGTTCTCTCTGCGCCAGCACTTAGGCAGCATACCGTTAGTTGTGAACTCAGGACAGGACGCCAGAGAAGTTCTCACAGAGCTGCCGTAACCTGTGAAAGCGATAAGTCCCAGCACTCTGCTGAACCTGTTTTCGTACAGATTGTACCGCGAGAAGCCGCCCTCAAAACCTTCCTCAACTACCCAGTAGCAGTCGTTCAGCGACAGTCCCTTTGATACGCTTAGTATGCTCATAGGACGGTTGAGATTGAGTCCGCACTTGCTTAGAAAGCTGTGAACGTATGCACGGTTCTTCGGTATAGTTCTGTGTCTCAGCCAACGTGAAACGCTGTCGCCGTCAATAGTCATATCAAGAGGCAGCAATGCCTTTTTTTCTTCATTTACCCAGAGAATGTCTATCTCGGGTGAGCTTGTATCTTCTGTTGCTGTGAAACGCATCAGCGGAGTATCAAAGTGTCTCAGTTCGTAAGTCATGGCTCTGCCTCCTTTCTTTTAGTGTAGTTATTATACCACAACAGAGCGATTTAATCAAGTGACATTTATGCTATATTCTCATTAACCTCTGATACTCTTCCATCTCCAGCTCGCCATCAGCAGCCTTCTGCCGCAGCCCAATAGCATACTCTCCACATTCAGCAAATTCAGACTTGCTCATTTTCTTTTTCATATAGCGAGCGTAGTGCTGCTTGTATGCACGATTGTATATCTCCCACACGGGATCACTCTTTATCTTCTCCTTGAAGTTGTGGCTCATTGCATTATCACGACAAGTTTTCGGAGGATTGCTGCTGACAAGTCGCTTGCAGTAGTGTGAAAACGTTGTATGCTTCATGATAAACCACCGACCACAGTTGCGGCACTTGACAGGCATGAACTTCTCCTCGATACACTTGAACAACTCAAAATACAGAAAGGCTCCCAGCGATGTGAAACGATAAGTTTCGCAGAGTATGGGACCTTTTTTCGTATCAATTACCGTGTGTCCCATGCACATACTGCCGCTTGAAACAATACTTGTATAACGCTGAAAAGTATCAATTACTTTTTGAGTTGTTGGATAACTGTTGTGGTCACATAGCTCATCAACGAACGGCATAAAGATTTTCTTGACACGGATAATGTCCTCGATAAAAGTTGAGAACTCATTCGTCATCTGTTCGATACAAGTTGTGAAGTCTGCAGCATCTTTTCTGTTCTCGTAGTTGCTGAAAACCTTCTTGCTGTCAAATCCGTAGTCAGATAATGCTCGCAGTTCGTTCAAATCTTCCGTGATATACATTTCCTCATAGGACACAGGAGTGCTCTCTGCGTTGACAAAGTGTTCGTTGTAGTCATCGACTTCAAACTCCGAGTCCTCATAGAAAGGCTCGTCAAAGATGTCATTGTAGTATGCGAACAGATTTCTCAGCAGACCGTGCCGGAAATGTTTTGTGTCATATGGCGGAAGTGACTTTGCAATGTCCATGATGTTGTCATATGCGAATTCTATTTCCTGTGCGCACTTGCCTATGTCAGCAGGGCAGAACAGGGAACTGATGTTCAGCTCAGACTTTGCACGTTCACATACGTCAAACAGTTCACCTAAGTCATAAAAATTTATTGAAAAATAGCGCAGAAGTATCTCTCCGAGTGGATAAACTCTTCCGTCGGAAAGATATATTTTTCTGTCATGGTAATGTGCTTCTATCTCAAACATAATAACTCCTTTCAGAAATAGTGTTCTATTTCGTCAGAGCGCATAACACTGCGGATTGCTTTGAAAATAGCTGAAAACTAAAAGTTTACAACTTGTTCATAAAAATAGATTATAGATTGAACTCGGTAGAGATAGTATACTATATCTATTGACTTTTGTCAAGAGAGCGTGTATACTGAACACAGTTAAGACGTCCGGACACTCTTGACATCACAAGTAAAAACTCGAAACGCGAAAGGAAGATGTAGATGAAAGATTTGAACGTTATCAACTGCACAGCGTACTCTAACGGTATCAACTCTCCGCTTGAGTATCTCAACATCACTACGCCTGCCGAGTTCAAGGTGGTGATGGACTTACTCTGCTACTACGACAGCGAAAAGAAAACCTCGACCATTAGCCGCACAGGTATTGCAAGAGACACTGCGATGTCGGTGAGCAACGTTGAGCGAGCACTGAAAACTCTTGCACAGAAGGACATCATTCGTATCCACAACAACTATGCTGACAACGGTCGTCAGGTAGAGAACTCATATGAGGTCGCATTCCTGAATTACGACATGGACGAGGACAAGCTCCGCGATGCAGAGTTGGCATTGAAATTTAAAAGTTAATTGTCATAGGGGCTGTGTCATGATGTCATAGGCTTATATATTAAGTATACAAGATAATATATTATTATAGCTAAGAAGGAAGATATATATTACTTGATAGCTATAATAAAACAAGCGCCTTCTTTTCTTTGCAACGATAACTGTGACAGTAACCGTGTAAGGTGTGATTATCCGAAACACGCACAAAAAGCCCCTTTTTAGCCGTCCTCAGAGTGAAAATGGTATAGCTGCCCCACCGCTCCCGTTGAATGCGATTGTCGCGCAACGTGGAGCGAGTTGGGGGATATACCAGAGGAAGAAAAATCGGACAGTGCAGGGGGGACAAAAGTCGGTCCGAAAGACCGGCAAGCATCGCAGACGGCATTCCGCCTGCCGCTGAAAACGGGAGAACCCGTGCCCCTTTTTGGTTTGCAGGAAAAAGGCTGGCGTCATTTGCGCCCGCCATTCCACATCGGACGGGCAGTGCCCGCCGATTCTTCGGCATTTGCTGTGAAGTAAGCAGAGGCGTCTTTCCTTGGGAATTTCAAAAAAGCAGGCGCCTTTTTTGAGAAAAAAGCCAGATAAAGGCTATGATCAGGGAGATATGGGAGGCGTCTGAGCAGCATAATTGCCGCTGTGAGAGGAGTGATAAAAAACCGAGCAGGCCTCGCAAGGGATGCTCAAAAAGTCTGGGCTGGTAACACGCAGGCTCAGCAAAGACGGTACGATCAGATTTTGTACCTGTGAATTTGAATTGAATAGTTTTAGAGGAGGCGGATGTATGAGCGTAAACCTTGAAAAGACTCATTGCAGTGAAGATCCCGAGGTACAGTCCGTATTGCATCACGACTGTACTGTTGACGGTGTCACCTATCGTGTTTGGTCTGCTTTCCTTGGCAGGAAAAGAGCTGAAGAGGCACTCGGAGAACTAATGCTCCGACAGCTCGAAAGGGGGTATGAGAAGCCTGCCTTTGATGCAAAGCAGACCGAGAGCGAGTCAATGTAAAAGTCGGAAAATGTTTTTTGTGCAGTCCTACGAAATCAGCTGTGCACACTGGATTCCTGAGCGGAGATGTGGTATACTGTCCGTGTAAGGATCTGCTGCACGGCTGTGAAAGGAGTTATAATGAAAAACAAACAGCCTAAAAAAGCAGCTCTGTATTGCAGGCTCTCGGTCGATGACGGGCGAATGGGCGAAAGCGTAAGCATTGGCTCGCAGAAATTATTATTGGAGCAGTACTGCAAGGATCATGCAATAGAAAATTATGAAGTGTACGATGATGACGGATACAGCGGCACTAACTTTGACCGTCCTGCGTTCCAGAGAATGTATGAAGACATCCAGAACGGACTGATAGATACCGTCCTGGTAAAAGACCAGTCACGATTCGGAAGGTCGTATATCGAAGTCGGAATGTACGTTGAAAAGTTCAAAGAGCTCGGGGTTCGGTTCATAGCGGTCAGTGATAACTATGACTCTATGAAAAATGAAAACGATATGATGTTCCCGATGCGGAATGTGCTGAACGATTACTTCGCAAGAGAGGCTTCTATCAAGACTAAGACTGCGAAGAAGGCAAAAGCGAAAGCAGGACAGTACATCGGTTCAAAGCCGCCCTTCGGCTACAAGCTGGACCCGAACGACAGACATCACCTTGTGATAGACGAGCCTGCCGCGGAGACAGTACGAAGGATATTCAGAATGGCGGCACAAGGGATAGGCTACAATAAGACCACAAAAATATTCCGTGAAGAAAAAGTTCTCACACCGATAGCTTACTTCAATCTCCACAATCCTGATTACTTCAAGTCGGATTACTGGAGAAAGGAGTTCGATTGGCACGTTACTTCTATCCGAGTGATTCTCGAAAACGAAGTCTATCTCGGCAAACTAATCTACGGAAAGCAGCGGTGCAAGTCCATGAAAAGCAAGGAAAAAGTCAAAGTCCCGAGAGAGGACTGGATAATCGTTGAGAACTGTCATGAGCCGATAATAACACAGGAACTATGGGACGAAGCACACAGAATGATGAGTACCAAAAGGCGTCCAACGCAGACAGGTGAAGTTCAGATGTTCGCAGGTCTGCTCTACTGCGCAGACTGCGGTCACGCACTCACCTACTCGCAGAAGAAACGCAAAGACGGTACATATCACGGAGCATACTCATGCTGGATGTATAAAACTCACGGCAAGGAATACTGTGCATCGCATTATATTACCTACGATGTGGTGTACAAGCTTGTGCTGAAAGATGTCCGGAGAGTGCTGAAGTCATATCGTAAAAATAAGGATGAGTTCAGGTCATTCCTCGACAGCAAATGCAGCGACAGCAGTGCAAAGAAGATAATACAGCATGAACATGAGCTTGAAAAAGCACAGGGCAGAATAGCTGAGATAGACCACCTGCTCAACAAGCTCTATGAAGATAATGCACTCGGAAAGATCTCAGATGATCGCTATGCACAGATGACAAAAACATTTGAGAAAGAACAGGCAGAACTCAAAAAGTCGATGCCCGAACTCACATATGAGATCACGACGCTCAAAGCCAGATCTGATGCCGCCGATAAATTTACAAAAGTAATTGACAGTTATACGGATATAAAGGAACTCAATGCTGATATACTCAATGAGCTTATCGACAAAATAGTTGTCCACCACAAGGAAAAGCTCTATGGAAAGACATATCAGCAGGTTGAGATATATTACAGATTCGTAGGCGAACTGAAGGAAACTGTAGCAAAAGCAGCGTAACAATCAAAACTGGAAATTATGTTCGCTTTAAAAACAGTCCTCGGTCGCAGGTTCGAGTCCCGTCACAAGCTCCAGCGGGGAGCCCCCGCAGCCAAGTTCGCGTCTCAGTAAAACTGGGGCGTGAATTTATTTTCCGCGCATGAAGCCGTATTTTAATTGTAACACATACACCAAAAACGCCCTGCAGGTTTATTGCTTGCAGGGCGTTGTTGTTTTAGTATTGCCGAATCTGCTGAACATGGCAAATCCTACGGCTGATGTTATTATCTCGGTTATGGGGTATGTCAGCCAGAAATAGTATAGTCCGAATCCGGCGAACAGCCAGCCGAGGGGAACGAACAGAAAAACAGTCCGTATCACGGTGAGAGCGGAGCTTTTGAAGGGGCTTCCCACTGCCTGAAAGAACACGGGAAACAGCAGGGACACCGCCATAGGCACAAAGCTGAGTCCGATTATGTGAAAGCCGTGAACGCCTATTCTCAGAACTTCGCTGTCGTGGGAGAAAAAGCGTATCATCTGTGACGGAATGAACAGGAAGCACAGTGTTCCCATGCCCATCAGAACAGCGCCTGCGATGAAGGAGTCCCACAGGATACTGCGGCAGCGCTTGGTGTTCTGTTGAGCGTAGTTGAAGCTTATCATGGGGACGATGCAGGTCTGCAACGCGCCCAGCGGGATAAAGAAGAAGGTCTGCCATTTGTAGTAAAGACCGAGGACTGTCACTGCCTGGTCCGAGAATGTGGCAAGTATCATATTCAGTCCGAAAATATAGAAGGTGTACGCAGACTGCATAAGGATATTCGGCGTACCCAGCCTGTAAATGTTCCTGATGTTCACCCAATATTTTTTCAGTGCAGGGGGCTTGTAGAAGCCGTGCTTCATTACGATGAGCGCGGCGGCTGTCTGACCGATAACGGTGGATATTGCCGCACCTGTTATCCCCAGCTTCGGCAGTCCGAGCCAGCCGAATATCAGCAGCGGATCGAGTGCGATATTTACTGCCGCACCAATTATCTGAGCTGTCATGGGCAGCTTCATATTGCCCTTGGATTGCAGTATTTTCGTCCATATGCTCTCGAAGAAAAGTCCGAAGCTGAATAAGCAGACTATTCTTCCGTACCGCACCACATCGGCGCGTATCATTTCCGAATCCGTGGAGATCCTCGCATAAAACGGCATTATCAGATAGCATACCAGGGCGAACAGCAGCCAGAGCACAAATGCAAGCGGAGTTCCCACACCTGCTGTCTCGGCGGCACGTTTCTCCTTTTTTATTCCGAAGAAGAATGCCATCGCAGTATTAATGCCGACTCCCGAACCCACAGCGAGAGCTATCATCAGAAGCTGCAAGGGATAAACTATGGACAGTGCAGTGAGTCCTTCCTCCGAGCACCTGCCGATGAAAAAGCTGTCAACGATGTTGTACAGCGCCTGTATGAGCTGTGCAGCCATGACGGGCGGCGCAAGCCTGAATATCATCTTCCATACGCTGTCTTTTGCAAAATCTATCTGTCCTTTTTCCATATAAGCACTTCCTTAGCCTATACATTATAGCACAGATATATGCGGTTTTCAATACGTAAGAGCACCTGCAAACGGGGATCGCAGGTTGTTTTTTTATACAATAATTACATAAAAAGCTGCGGCGGCAACGCCTTGATTTAACGAAATATAAAAGTTTTTTAAGAATATTGACAAGAATGCTATAATGTGCTAAAATATAAGCTGTTAGTGTTGTAAAACATATTTTTACCAGCCCGGTTCAAAAAGCATATATCCGATGATATATCGCTGATTCGAGTACGGGCTTCATTTATGACACGATATTAGTAAAAACTAACTTTATTACTCAAACATTCCTTCTACACGTCTCACCACTTTTCTCACCTTATTCGTTTTATAAGCGTAAGTTAGTTACCGCTAATTAACACGAAAGGATGTATTTATATGAAAAGTATGTACTTCTGGTCTCCGTCTGTTAATTTCAAGATAATAAACGGCGAGCTCAGAATAGAACGCTTTAATTACGGAAAAAAGGGTGCAGAATTTTTCCCTGAGCTTTACTACTACACTCAGGACGGCACAGAGCTCAGCGAACTGAAGGAGCGTTTCCCCGAAAACAAAAGGGCTTTTCTCAACAACCTCATCAAGGACCTCATAAAGAAAAAGATCCTCGTAAACTCTATACTTTCCCCGAAAGAGCTTTTTTACAGCCAGAAGAAAATATTCAATGACGATCATGATGAGGATATGAGGTTCGTAAAGGAAAAGCTTGAGGAATTCAAGCTCTTGCAGACGGAAAGGCACGTTGTCACAGGCGATACATCCTATATACTTGCGAATACGGAGCTTCCGCCTATTGTGGAGAAAAGGTGCTCTGTAAGGGAATTTTCCTCTGATCCTGTATCATACAGCGATCTCTCATATATCCTGAGCTGTCTGAAAAACAAGCCTGCCGATCACACAAGGTACTATCCGTCAGCAGGCGGACTTGCTACGCTGGATATTTATGTACATATAAAGGAAGGAAGAGTTGAGGGGATAGATGCGGGACTTTATTATTACGATCCTGTCCTCAACAGCCTTGTTCTTGCGGACGACGGAAAAATGATCTCCTCCGAAGCTCATTATATAACCAACAGGGATATATATGAAGGCTCTGCCTTTACTGTTTATTTTGTGTACAACGGTCAGGCGAGTATGCCGAAATACGGCGGAATGGCTTATTTTTACGGCATTATGGAATGCGGCATAATAATTTCCCTTCTTACGGCTGCGGGCGAGAAAAAGGGCATAGGGAACTGCTGCATAGGTGATATGTATTACGAAAAGATACTCCCGTGTTTTAAGCTGAAAGACGATCAGGTGCTTCTCCATTCCATGGAATTCGGAAAAAAGCGCTGATCATATCAGATATGGATATTGCAATAACAAATGCATGACAGAAAGGAAATATAGATGCTCGAAAACATAAACTGTCCCCTTACCGAACTCCAGACCTCCTATGTTATCGGAAGAAATGAAGAAGAAATGGCGACAAAGGTCATTTACGAGGTCAGAACAGGTTCTGTAGATATTCATCAGCTTGAACGCGCTATTGAAAAGATAGTTATTGAACAGCCTGCACTCAACAGCTATGTCCATGACAGCAGGTATCTTAAGCTCAGGAAGACCATAAAGCCCGTAAATATACCCTTTACCGATATATCCTCACGTTCGGAGGCTGAAAAGGAAGCCTGCATAAGCAATATGATGAACGAGCTGAAGCTGAAGGTGTGGGATTGCAGGGAGGGCTATCCCTTTACGGTAGCTGCCGTAAAAATGGCTGAGGACGATATAAGGATATTCCTGGATTTTGATATGCTCATTTTCGACGGAATGAGCATAAAGCTCTTTGTGGACAAGATAAAGTATTACTATGACGATCCCGAAAGGGAGCCTGAGGTGGACAGCAGCTTTTTTGATTATTGCCTGTCCAAAACAGAGCTTCACAGCTCCAAGGGCTATGAAAGAGCGAGAAACTACTGGCTCAGCGATGAAGCAGCGCTGCCGCCCGCTCCCGATATTCCTCATTTCAATTCGGATATGTCTGCGGAGAATGCCGTTTTTGACAGACTGCACTGTACCATAGCCCATGATGAATGGATAAGGATCAGGGAAAACATCACCGCCCGGGGAATACAGCCCTATGTGCTCATGCTTGCCCTGTATTCAAAGATACTGGCGCTATACAGCGGCTCAAAGCATTTCACTGTAAACCTCCCCGTTACAAACAGGAAGGCTGCATCAAGGAACGCTATAGGCGACTTCACCTCCGTTCTCCTTATAGATATAGACACCGCTCAGGAGAATGTTGCCGTTCTCTGCGGAGATATACAGAGGAAGATACTTAAAGCCCTGAAGAACAGAGCCTTCGACGGCATTGAGGTAATGAGGTCTATGGCGGGAAAGGACAATTCCGAAAGTGCGCATTTCCCCATAGTATTCACTCCCATGCTCTATGAGGATTTCAGCATAGCTGTTGATTCTCCCATAGGAAAGATAATCTGCGGATGCAGCCAGACCACCAACGTACTGCTCGATTGTCAGATATTTGAATATGACGGTGCGCTCTCCATCAATATAGATTACCGCAGAAACAGCTTTGACAAGGTGATCCTTGACAATATGTTCAGGCTTTTCTGCGGCGATATAAACAGCTTTTCCGATGAGAAAAACTTCACGGACACAGGCTTCCTCAGCAGGATACTTGAAGATGACGCTGAAAAAATAAAGGCATATAACGACACTGCGGAGGATATTCCTTACTGCTCGCTTATGGAGCTTGCTGCCCCCTGCTTTGAGGAGCATAAGGACAGGACAGCTGTCTCCTGCGGAGATGAGACCATTACCTTCGGAGAGCTGTGGGAGCGCTCGGGAAAGGTTTGCAGCCTGCTTGCGGACAAGGGCGTGCAGAAGGGCGATACAGTCGCAGTCATCGGCAGCAGGAGTATCCCTACCATAGCCAATATACTTGGCGTATTCAGATGCGGTGCGGTCTATGTGCCCATAGACGTAGTACAGCCCGTTGACCGCAGAGACAGGATAATAAAGAAAGCGGACTGCCGCTGTGTCATCACGGAGGACACGGACCTCAGCGGATACAGCTCAGACTGCGGAGACGCTGTCACCTGCTCTCCCGATGACATCGCGTATATCATTTTCACTTCGGGAAGCACGGGCGAGCCCAAGGGCGTTGTGATACGCCACGGCGCCGCTGTGAATACGGTCCTCGACATAAACAGACGCTACGATGTAACGGACGAGGACGTTCTTGCCTGCGTTTCGTCTATCGGATTCGATCTTTCGGTATATGATATTTTCAGCTGTTTCGTAACCGGCGCGGAGCTTGCTCTTGTTCCCGATGTTTACGATGTGGAGTCAATGGTATCGGTGCTGTCTGACAGAGGAGCAACTGTATGGAATTCGGTGCCTGCCATATTCAGACTTGTTGTTGACTTTATCTCAAAGAACGAGGAAGGAAGCGACTCATACTTCGGGGATTATATCTCTGAGGGGGATGAGGCTTCCAGCTATATCCTTTCCCTGCGCCTTGTAATGCTCAGCGGTGACTGGATCTCAAAGAACATAACCGCAAAGGCTATGAAGATGTTTTCGGACTGCCGAATGGTAAGCCTTGGCGGTGCCACAGAGGCTTCCATATGGTCTATTTATTACAATATTGATCATATCGACCCTGACTGGGACTCTATCCCCTACGGCTATCCGCTGGCGAACCAGAATATCTATATCCTTGACAGCAGCTCAGAGACCGCTCCCATAGGCGCAAGAGGCGAGATATGTATAGGCGGCATCGGCGTGGCTGAGGGCTACTTCAATGACCCGCAGAAGACCGATGCGCAGTTCTGTCAGCACGAAAAGCTGGGCAGGATCTACCATACAGGCGATTACGGTCTCATGTCGTCGGAGGGATATGTGGTATTCCTCGGCAGAAAAGATCATCAGATAAAAATAAACGGTTTCCGTATCGAGCTGGGCGAGGTTGAGAACGCCATAAAGAAGCTGGATTACGTAAAGAATGCCGCTGCCGTAGTCAGAAAGACAAAAAGCGGTTCACAGGCTATCTGCGCTTACGTTTCCCTCTATAAAAATACCAATGCCGAGCAGATAAGAAAGGATTCCGCGGAGAAGCTCCCTCATTATATGATACCTTCAAGGATAGTCGTTATGGAGGACCTTCCCCTTACCGCAAACGGCAAGATCGACCGCAAGGGTCTGCCCGACCCCTTTGAGACGGCAGCAGCCTCTGTTTCCGCTGAGACGGAGATCGAGAAAAAGCTGACGGAGATATGGAAAAAGCATCTCAAGAACGATGATATACCTGTTGACGGCCATTTCATAGAGCTGGGCGGCGATTCTCTTGCCATGATAACTATAGTCAACGAGATAAAGGAGATCTTCGGCACTGAGATAAGCTTCAAGAAGTTTATGATACTGGGCTCGGTCCGCAATATCGCAGAGCATATAAGTCAGTGCGGCGATAAGACAGCCGGATCGGAGGAGCCTGTATATACTCCCGTCAGATGCAGTGCGGAGGAGAAAAACAGTCCCTTCCCCCTCACCGATATACAGTTTTCTTACTTTATCGGCAGAAACAGCGGCGTGAAAATGGGTAGCATATCCACCCATGCTTATTATGAGGTCGAAAACGATTTTGACATACCCCGTCTCAACAGGGCGCTGAACAGGGTCATAGCCGATAATCCCATGCTCAGGATGGTGGTAACTCCCGACGGTATGCAGAGGATACTGGAAAATGTGGGCGAATACTCTATACCCGAGGAGGATCTGAGCGGCTTGTCTCCAGAGGAGCAGGAAAAGGCTCTCACGGCGGCAAGAAACGAGCATTCCCACAAGATAATAGACATCAGCAGCTTCCCGCTGTTTGAGTTCCGCGCAATAAGGCTCTCTCCCGAAAGGGTAAGACTTCTTGCGGGCTTTGATCTGCTCATATCCGACGGTATAAGTATGAGAATATTCATCAGACAGCTCATGGAGAACTATAATTCACAGGGCACATCTGATGTAAAGGCGGATTTCGACTTCCATGACTATATCCTTTCCCTCAACGCCATGAAGCAGACCCCTTACTACAGGGAGGCGGAAAGCTACTGGGCAAAGCAGCTGGACAGCTATTCGGGAGCTCCCTCACTGCCTGTAAAGACATCGGCAAAGGATATAACCAAGCCTGTATTCAAACGCTGCAAGCACATGATCTCTCCCGAGGTATGGAGCGGCGTCAGGGAAGCTCTTGCAAAATACGGCATAACTCCCTCCACCTTCCTTATGACAGCCTACGGAAGACTGCTTGCATATTACAGCGGCAGCGACAATGTTACCCTCAACGTCACAACCTTCTCCAGGTTTCCCTTCCATGAGGCTGTGGAGAATATGATGGGTGACTTCACCTCAGTTATGCTGGTGGAGATAAACGGCAGAGAGCAGTACAGCGATGTATGCCGCAGCGTTCAGGAGAAGATAGCGGAAAACCTTGAATATAAGCTCTATGACGGTGTAAGCGTCATCAGAAGCATCGCAAGGAAGGAAAACCGCAGCGGCGAGCTGCTTTTCCCCTATGTTTTCACGGGTATGCTGTTTGAAAATCAGGACTCCTTCAATATCGACGATATAGGCGATGTTGTATACAGCGTGAGCCAGACCTCACAGGTGTACCTTGACTGCCAGGTCATGAACGAGAATAACGGAATAAGCATTACCTGGGACTACGTTTCACAGCTGTTTGACGGTGAAATGATCAGCAGGATGTTTGAACAGTACATAGATATGATCGAAAGTGCGTCAGCTCTCCTGTCGGGTAAAAACAGGTCCTGTCTCTGCGATGCTGACAGGAAGATGATAGAGGAGTATAACTCTACAGAAAGGGAATACCCTGTTCCCACTCTCATTGAAGCCTTTGAGAAGACGGCAGCGGCAGTACCCGACAAAAACGCTGTTACCTGCGGCGGCAGATCCGTGACCTATTCGGAGCTTGACAGAATGGCAGAATGCGTTGCGGGAGGACTCAGGGAAAGAGGAGTCCGCAAGGGCGACAGAGTGGCTGTATATGAGTACAGAAACGCTGAGACCGTTGCTTCCATACTGGGTATACTCAAATGCGGAGCGGTCTACGTTCCCGTAAGTCCCACTGTTCCCGAGGAGAGAAGAAGATTCATACTTGAAAACAGCGGCATATCCACAGAGATAACAAAGGAAGAGGCTGAGAAGCTGCTTGCCTGCGCTCCCTCCGAAGCGGATACCGCACCCTCTGCCGATGACGAGGCTTACATCATCTATACATCGGGAAGCACGGGAAGACCCAAGGGCGTTGTAATGACCCACGGCGGCGCAATGAATACCATCGCCGACATAAACAGCAGGTTCGGTATTGGCGGAAACGACGTTATACTGGGAGTTTCCTCATTCACCTTCGACCTGTCTGTCTACGATATTTTCGGAGCATTCAGTTCGGGTGCTGAGCTTGTGCTGGCTCAGGACAGCAAAAACGTTCAGGAGCTCAGGGCGCTGATAAGCGATGCTTCTGTGACTGTATGGAACTCGGTCCCCGCAATATTCTCCCTCATAATGAACGATACCTCCGATAATGCGGCGGATTACTTCGATGAGGCAGCAGAGAGCGTTGACGTTGTGATCGAGGATACCGACACCCTCAGGGTGGTCATGCTCAGCGGAGACTATATCCCTACCGACCTTCCCGACAAGATAAGGGACAGGTATTCAAATGCAGAGGTCATCAGTCTTGGTGGAGCTACCGAGGGCGGAATATGGTCCATTTATTATCCTATCGGCGAGGTGGACGAGAGCTGGTCGGTCATACCCTACGGCTATCCCCTTGCAAATCAGCAGATGTATGTTCTGGACAAGGACAATGAGATATGTCCCGTAATGCTTGAGGGCGAGATCGCAATAGGCGGAAACAGTCTGTCGCTGGGCTACTGCAACGACCCGCAGAAGACAGCTGCTGCGTTCATAGATCACCCCGTTCTCGGCAGGATCTACAAAACAGGAGATATGGGTGCATTCCACCCCGACGGCTATATCGAGTTCCACGGCAGAAAAGACGATCAGGTCAAGATCAACGGATACAGGATAGAGCTTGGCGAGATCGAGTCATCAATGCTGAAGACCGAAGGCATTTCGGCTGCGGCTGCGGTCATAAGTGCGAATAATAAAAACAATATCCTCGCCTTCTATGTCTCTGACAGGAAGATAGAGGAAGATGAGATCAGGGCGGAGCTTTCAAGGCATATACCTTTATATATGCTCCCCACGGTGATAAAGCCTGTGGTACAGCTCCCCGTAACGGCAAACGGCAAGATCGACAGGAAGAAGCTTGCTTCCGAGGATCTGCTCTCAAAGGAAAGAGAAGTGATACTGCCGAGGACCGAGAATGAAAAGCTCCTTTACAGGTATTTCAGCGAAGCTATCGGCGTTGACGGCTTCAGCATAACAGACAGCTTCTTTGAGCTGGGCGGCGACTCTGTCAAGGGTATCACCATGTTCAACAAGCTCAGCGAGGAGTACGATATAGAGCTCAATCTCATATTCAGGTATCAGACTGTGGAACAGCTGGCAGCGCACCTTAAAAAGAGAAAGAACGGCTATCTTGATGAGCGTATGGATAAATTCAAAAAGGAGTATTATTCAGTCTCTGACGACAACAGTGCCGATCACGTTGACAGCTTATATGAAGAATACCTTGAAAAGTGCAGTGAGGACCTCAGGGGATATGACTCCCTCACAAAGGCTGAGTACGGCAGCATAATGCTGACGGGCGCTACAGGCTATCTCGGTGCCTATATCGCCGAAAGGCTCCTTGCAGAGACAAATTCCGAGCTGTATCTTACTGTGAGAGGAAATGCCCCCGTGAAGCGCCTGAACGACAATCTTGTGTTCTATTTCGGCGACGGTATCCTTGACAGGTACAGCGGACGTATCCATTATGTGTCCTGTGAGCTTTCCAAGCCTCTTTTCGGCATGGAAGCGGAGGAATACAGAATGCTTTCACAGCAGATCGAGCTTGTGGTCAACTGCGCAGGAAAGGTCCAGCATTTCGGAAAGTATGAGGACTTCAGAGACAGCAACGTTGAGAGCGTGAGCAATCTTGTTCACTTCTGCAATGAGGGCAGGAAAAAGCGCCTCTGCCACCTGTCCACAACGAGAGTTTCCGAAAACCTTTCTTCTGAGGGCGGAATAGTATTCAGCGAGTACACCATTGCGGATACGGAGTTATCCGAGGAGTACTACGTTCAGACCAAAAAAGAGGCGGAGGACATCATTCTCAGAGCTATGGACGAGGGACTTGAAGCAGACATCTACAGGATAGGAACTGTGCTCTTCGACTCACATAACGGACATTTCCAGAGGAATATCGAGTCAAATTCCTTCTACCTCATAATGAAGGCGTTCTTTGAACTGGGAGCAATGCCCGACATTGACGCAGAGCTCCTTGACTTCTCCTTTGCGGACCAGTGTGCAGAGGCGATAACCTCGCTTATAACTGCAAAGGAGACCGCAGGAAGCATCTACCATATATTCAATCCCAACAAGCTGAGTATGCGCTCCTTCTATGAAAAGCTCAGGAGCTGCGGCATGAACGAGAAGATGGATATAATGGAATTCGAGGAATTCTTCGACTTCGTTTACGATAAGTACAAGGATGAGAGCTATAAGGAGAATATAGACACCCTTCTGCTCCATTCGGGGGCATATATATCTGTTGACAGCGGTATATGCGCGGTAGTCAACGATAAGACCTGTGAGCTCCTTGAAAGACTTGGCTTCAGGTGGTCAGAGGTCAGCGAAAAACATATTTCGGATATGCTTGAATACGGCAAGAAAATAAATTTTTTCAGAAAAGAGATGTAATATGAAGCTTGGCAGTTTTATAGAGCATATGTCAGATACCCACAACAATGCTACAGAATATTATGAGGATATGGACTATGATATAGTCCCGGGTCTGAAGGGCGTCAACAGGAAGGCGCGGTGGATGAACGTAGGATACTGGAAGAACTGTTCGGACTACAATACCGCCTGCGAAAAGCTTGCACATCTGCTGTCGGCAGCGGGAAAATTCTCGCCTGAGGACAGGCTTCTGGACGTGGGCTGCGGCTGCGGCGAGCAGGACCTCTATTGGGCTAAGACCTATGACGGCATATCCATCACCGCAATGGATATAGTTGAGAAGCAGGTTGAGGAAGCAAAAAAGCGGATACACGATACGGGAAAAAGCACGGTGAACTTCATGAAGGGCGATGCGGGAAACCTGCCCTTTGAGGCTGAGAGCTTTACAAAGGTCTCGGCTCTTGACTGTGAATACCACTTCGCCACAAGAGAAAAATTCTATAACGAAGCCTACAGGGTCCTTGAGAAAAACGGCAGGCTCACAGTGACTGATATGCTCCCGAAAAAGGGAGAGAAATGGAACAGCCCCCTGCAAAAGAAATGGCGCAAGGGCATATTCATTCCCGATGAGAATATGTACGACTATCATCACTGTATAGAGCTGCTGAAAAATGCAGGATTCAGAAGCGTCGGCGTCAAGGTGATAAGCCATGAGGTGTTCACAGGTCTCGCCTGGTATTTCATAAAGCGCTTCATGTCGCCGCGTAAGCCCATTGATGAAGTGAAGGTCAATATCCGCAGGTCATCCTTCAGGAGAAGGATATATCCCGCTATATGGGGCTTTCTCTTCGGGACCTCCGAATACGTTGTCATAACCGCTGTCAAATAAAGATTTCTGAAAGGAGTAAAATATGAATTATTCGATCGGTACTAACTTTGATACCGCACTGCTCGATGTCATTAAAAAGAATGACCCCGAACACAAGATAAGATCTGTTTTCGGAAAGCTGAAAATAGATTCCTTCGGCGGAGGAAGAGCGTCTATGGTGCTCCCTGATATCAACTGGAATCAGCTGGGAGACTATATCACAAAATGCCACGCTCAGGGACTTAAGTTCAATTATCTCATCAATCCCATGTGCTACGGAAGCCATGAAATGGAGAGAGAGTACAACAAGAGCTTCAATAAATACCTCGAAAGGCTCAGGGAGCTGGGAGTCGACAGGATAACCACCAATTCTCCCTATATGGTCGAGAGCATAAAGCGCAGATTCCCCGAGTTTGAGATAACCATAGGTCTCTACGCTCTGATAGATTCGGTCCAGAAGGTGAAGTACTGGTTCGACCTGGGCGCTGATGAGATCACTCTCAACGATAACTTCGTAAGGAATTTCAAGCTGCTTGAGAGCACCATGATGTACGCAAAGGAGAGGGACAAGGAGATACGTCTGATCGCCAACAATATCTGCCTCCACAACTGCCCCTACAGCGTCGCTCACGGAAATGCACAGGCACACGCAAGCGAAAAGGGAAGCTCCTCATCGGGCTTCTCCGTTGACTACTGTATGCTCAAGTGTACCATGACCCGTCTTAACGACCCGTCACAGTTCATACGCTCAGCCTTTATCAGACCCGAGGATGTTAAGTATTACGATGATATGGCAAAGCGCATAGGCTATGACAAGTTCTCCATGAAGCTTCTTGACCGTACAAGAACAACGGATTTCCTTGAGGGAGTAATAAAAGCCTATGTCAACGAGGAATATGACGGTAATCTCATCGAAATATCCAACCTTCCCTCCAACCACAAGATAAAGAACGTCGATGTAAAGGGAGCTGTCCTGAAGGCTTATAAGTTCAATATAAAGGGTATGCTGAATTACGCAAGTGTATTCGATCTTCCCGATATATATATGGACAACAAATCCCTCGACGGGTTCCTTGAGAGGTTTGTGAACGGCGGCTTCAGCTGCGACGATCACGTATGCTGCAAGGACGTGAAGAACCCTTCCGTTGACTGCAATTACTGCTATAAATGGACCGACAAGGTCATGAAGATAAAGGACTCAGATGTTGCCGAATGGAACAGAAAGGCATTTTCTATCCTCGATCAGCTCAATTCAGGTACTTTCTATAAAATAATATAAGGAGATGTAACATCAAAATGAGTATTCTCGGCAAGGATAAACAATACCACCTTTGGAACCCCTTTACCGATCTCGAAGAATTTATCCCCTATAAGGACATGGGACCCATGACTCTTGTAAGGGGAGAAGGAGTCTATGTTTACAATGCTGCGGGAAAGCGCTTTATCAACTCCAGCGGCTCTCTCTGGAACGTGGCTGTTGGTCACGGCAGGACGGAGCTGGCAGAGGTGGCTGCCGAGCAGATGAAAACGCTCTGCTATTCATCGTGCTTTCAGCAGACCCATCCACGCGCAGTTGAATTTGCAGACAAGCTCTGCGCCCTCACGGACTACGAATACGACAAGGTATATCTGGGCAGCAACGGCTCTGAGGCGATTGAGACAGCAGTAAAGCTCACAAGGCAGTACTTCCGTCAGAGCGACGATCCCGCGCTCAGAGGGAAATACAAGATCATCTCCTTCAAGGGCTCATATCACGGCGTTACATACACGGCTATGGCTCTCAGCGGCGAGGAGATATATGAAAAGCTCTATGCGCCGCTGCCGGCAGGTATCGTACATATAGAGCCTCCCTTTGCTTATCACGGAAGCTATGGCACCGAGGATCAGGCAGAATGCGAGGAGAGATGTATTCAGGCTCTGAGAGATACCATTGAGGCAGAGGGGCCCGAAACTGTGGCGGCATTCATTGCCGAGCCTGTTATGGGAGATATAGGTATACTCCCCCTCAGCGACGGTTTCTTTGACAAGGTCACCGAGATCTGCAAGGACTATGATATGCTTGTCATCGCAGATGAGGTCACTACGGGCTTCGGAAGGACAGGCAGCCTCTTTGCCTCGGAAAACTGGAAGGTGCGTCCCGATATAATGTGCCTCGGAAAGGGCATAAGCAGCGGATATCTTCCCGTTTCGGCAGTCATGGCAAAGGCATCTGTGTATAAGAACTTCATCGGCAAGGAGTATTTTCAGCATGGCAGCACCGCCAGCGGAAACCCCGTATGCTGTGCGGTAGCTATGGCGAATATCGACATAATCCTCCGTGAGCAGCTGGTAAAGAATTCGGCTGAAATAGGAAAATACCTCCTTGACAACCTCAGGGATATGATGAAGGACAGACCCATAATCGGCGATGTCCGCGGCAGGGGACTTATGATAGGCATAGAGCTTGTAAAGGACCGCTCCACCAAGGAGCCCTATAAAATGAAAGAGGTGTTCAACATCGCAGCTGACTGCGCCTCACAGGGACTTATCCCCTATTACAACAACAATTTTATGGCGATGTTCCCGCCCCTCATCATTGACAGATCCATTGCTGATGATATACTTGCCATACTTCATTCTGCACTCAAAACAGGCAAGGCAGAGAGCGTAAAGAAAAAAATGCGGCTTTTCGGTGAGCTTGCCGCTTCAAAGAAGCAGTCAGCCATTGAAAGCGGAAAGAGTGGGATATGATGAACCTGTTCTGTATCCCCTGTGCCGGCGGAAGCGCCTATATGTTCAGAAAGATCGGGGAGATGCTTCCCCCTGATATAAAGCTCTGTCCCCTGGAGATACCGGGCAGAGGCAGCCGCTTCAACGAGGAGCTGGAGTCCGATCTTTCCAGTGTAGCAAATGATCTCTATGAGAGCATAAAGGACAGGCTCGACGAGGATTACTGTATCCTCGGATTCAGTATGGGCGGCATACTTGCATATGAGCTCTGCTGCCGGCTCATGAGCCATCACAGAAAAATGCCCGGATCGGTATTTATACTCGGGAGCGAACCTCCCGAACACTTCTCCAATACGGAATATCACAAGCTTGACGATGAAAGCTTCAAGAAAAAGCTCATATCCATAAACGGCATACCCCGGGAGCTTATAGACAACAGCGAGCTTTTTGATTTCTATATCCCTGTTCTCAGAGCTGATTTTACTATGTGTGAGACGTATAAAAACGAGCATGATGCCGTAAGATTTGATGTGAGCTTTCATCTCATCAACGGCATAAGCGACGACATCAACAGGAAACAGCTTGATCTGTGGCGCAATTACTGCCGCAGCTGTACCATGGATTTTGTTCCGGGAGATCACTTCTTTATCAATACAAACATCTATGAAACAGCCACAGCTATAACCAAAAACCTTTAAGACAAAAAATGTAAACCGATTCTAAGATAGGAGTAAATTATGTATTTGGAAGTAAAAGGTCTGAAAAAGAAATACGGAAACAGTTCCAATACTGTTCAGGTACTGAAGGGCATCGAGCTCAGCGTTCAGAAGGGACAGATGTGTGTTATCCAGGGCACCAGCGGCTCCGGCAAATCCACTCTGCTCAACTGCATAGGAGGTCTTGAGACCATTGACGAGGGCTCGGTAAAGGTCAGCGGCAAGGAGATTTTCGGACTCTCCCCTTCTGCACTTTCAGACTACAGAAGGGATAACCTGGGCTTTATTTTTCAGTTCTACAACCTTGTCCCCAATCTCACAGTAAGGGAAAATATAAAGGTGTGCGAATACCTTACATCTTCTCCCCTTGACATTGACGAGCTGATAAAAACTCTCGGACTTACCGAGCATCAGAATAAATTTCCCTCCCAGCTCTCGGGCGGACAGCAGCAGAGATGCGCCATTGCCCGTGCCCTTATCAAGAACCCGAAGCTCCTGCTCTGTGACGAGCCTACGGGAGCTCTCGATTCTGCAACATCACGGGATATACTCATTCTTCTTGAGGAGATAAACGCAAAATACGGTACTACCATGCTCATAGTTACCCATAATAATTCCATAAAGGACATGGTACACAAGGTAGTATTCGTAAAAGATGGTCTCGTAGTAAAACAGTATGAAAACAAGACAAGAGTTCCCGCCGCAGAATTGGAGGATCTCTGATGAAAAGAGTTTTGAATAAAAGGATCCTTCGTGATCTCAGACATAACTTTGTAAGATATGCGGCACTTTTTCTCCTTGTAGTCCTGGGAATGTATATAGTTACAAGCATGGTAGCTTCGTCTGAAAACGTTATTCAGGGAACGATAGAAAAAAACGGCATAAACCGTGTGGAGGACGGCGAATTCTCCGTATTCGTCCCTCTTACTGACAAACAGCTCGATGAGATACGTTCAAATGATGTTGAGATAGAGGAGATCTTCAATTTCGACTTCTCGGAGAACGGCAAGGTCATCAGAGTAACTAAGGTCAGAGAGAATATCGACAGGATCGAAATAAAGGAAGGAAGACTTCCCGAGGCTGACGGTGAAGCTGTCATTGAGCAGCGCTATGCCGAGGAAAACGGTATAAGCACAGGCGATGAGATAAATATAAGCGGAAAGCTTCTTACGGTATGCGGTACCGGCTGCGTTCCCGATTATGATATGCCGATCAGGAAAATATCCGATACTGCCGTTGAGAGCAGCAATTTCGGCATCGCATTCGTCACCGCGTCAATGTATGACGAGTTTATCAGCGGCAAGAGCCAGAAGGCTCAGGAGTATACCTATGCCTACAGACTGAACGGGGATTACACCGCAGATGACCTGAAAAACGCCATCAAGGACATGGAATTTGATTATCATGACGTGGACGATGAGTATTTTCAGGATTATATCAGCGACAGCCTGGGCAAAAAGGATGAGCTGCTCGACGGCATACAGGAGCTGGTGGACGGTTCGGCAGAGCTCAGGGACGGTCTCGCCGATATAAAGGATCACAGCTCCGAGCTCACAGACGGTGCCTCGGATATATTTGAACTCTATCTTGATCAGGCAAACAGCGCTGTTTCAGCCTTTGGTATCACACTGACAAAGGATAATTACGCCTCCGAGCTTGACAAGGCAATAGCTGCCACAAACAGCAGTGAGCTCTCTGCGCTAAAAGAGAGGCTTGGTCAGCTCAGTGAATTCCTGGGCGGCACAAAGGACTATACCGACGGTGTGGATGAAGCCTATGACGGCTCTGAGGAGCTGGCTGACGGCATGACAGAGCTTCAGGACAAGACAAACGAGATCTCAGAGGAATACTTTGACGGACAGATAGACAATCTCACAATGTTCCTGAAAGCCGGGGACAACCCGAGAATAAATGCCGCAAGCAATGAGCGTGTGGTAAACAAGAACATGGGTCTGTTGGCAGGCGTAGTGGTAATGATACTCTTCATGTACGTTATCTCCGTCTTCGTGGTACATCAGATACAGTCAGAAAGCAGCGTTATCGGAGCACTTTATGCTCTGGGCATTAAGAAAAAGGACCTTATCACCCACTATCTCAGACTGCCCACAATTATCGCCCTCCTGGGAGGTATAGCCGGTGCAGCCATAGGCTTCAGCAGCTTTGCGGTAAATTCTCAGATGTCACAGATATATTCCTATTATTCGGTGCCCGAGTATAAGAATGTATATCCTGTATATCTGCTGATCTACTGCATTGTGATGCCCCCTGTGACAGCGATCATCGTAAACTATATCGTCATCAACAAAAAGCTTTCAAGAACAGCTCTTTCACTTATCAGGAACGAGCAGAAGGAGAGCAGTATAAGCAATATTGATCTCAGAAAATTCAGCTTTATAAGAAGCTTCCAGATCAGACAGCTCCTGCGTGAGCTCAGGATAGCCTTCACTGTTGTACTGGGTATGTTCATATCCATGCTCATCTTCATGATAGGCATGAACAGCCTTACCCTCTGCCTTAATGTAAAGAACGAGACTCAGGCGGATACGAAATACAACTATATGTACTATATGAAGTATCCCGAAAAGGAGCTTCCCGCCGAAGGAGAGGCTGTATATACGGAAACTCTCTCAAAGGAGTATCAGGGCTATTCTCTGGACGTAAACATCTTTGGTATCGGCGGCAGCAGCAAGTACTTCAGAGCAGAGCCTGCAAAGGGCAAGAACAAGCTTGCAGTCAGCAAGTCGGTACAGCAGAAATATTCCCTTTCTGTAGGAGACAAATTCGTGCTCACAGATTCCGCAAATGATATGGACTACGCATTCACCGTGGACAGCATAGCCGATTATTCCGCAGGACTTGCAGTGTTCATGGATATAGACAGTATGAGGGAGCTCTTTGGCAGAGAGGACGATTTCTACAACACTATCTTCTCCGACAACAAGCTTGACATCGAGGAGGGAAGGCTCTACTCCGTGACCACCAAGGAGGACATCGACCATTCATCCGAGGTATTCCTCTCAATGATGAGACCTACACAGGTAATGCTGCTGTCGGTATCGGTAGTTATCTTCTTTGTGGTAATGTATCTCATGCTAAAGGTCATGATAGACAGAGCTTCCTTCGGAATATCTCTTGTCAAGGTCTTCGGCTACAGAATGAACGAGGTAAGGAAGCTGTATATAAACGGCTATATGTTCGTAGTTGCCATAGGCGCACTTATATG
Organism: Ruminococcus flavefaciens ND2009; assembly: GCF_000621785.1. GTDB lineage: Bacteria > Bacillota > Clostridia > Oscillospirales > Ruminococcaceae > Ruminococcus > Ruminococcus flavefaciens_C. Next base: position 161,273 of record NZ_KK211349.1, read on the forward strand.
TATACCGCTTACGAAGTGCATAGCGGATAAGATATATCCGAATATAATATCGAATACAGCCTGCGGAGTCAATATCAGGTTCCCGCTGTATGTTTATCCTCTGATATTTGTGGGAGTAATGGTCATTTACTTTATTATCATCACTCTCCTCGTAAACAGACTGAAGAAAATATCGCCCACAGAGGTATTGAAAAACAGAGAATAAAAAAACTATTTACCGTAAAGGATACCCGTATAAATATTTTGCCCCTGAGTGTTATCAAAACGCTCAGGGGCATTGCTGTTATTCAAGTGCGAGCTGAAAGCTGTGGAGATCAGGCTCCGAAAAGGGCTCCTTGCTGCATACCGCAAAGCAGCAGTCAGAGCGTTCAAAAACCGAAAAGAAAAGACCGGATTTCCTGTATCCGACACCGTTTACGTCAGAAAGATCCACGTCGGTGAGCTTGTCGGAGATACCCTCTCCGCTCTGCTTGAAGAAGGCTTCCTTCAGACACCATAAGCGGGTCAGCAGCCTGTCGGGGTCCTCGGCATTTTTTATAAGCTCCTGTTCACGGGGAGTGCATATCAGATGAACGAGGCTCTCTGCGTCAGTGATGGTGTCCTGAACATCAACACCTATGGGATATTTGCTTATACCGCAGAACACTGCCTTTGCGCAATGGCTTATGTTGAAGTGTATGCCGGGGTGACCGGGAAGATAAGGCTTGCCGTTACTGTCAGTTTCCCAGTATTTTTCAGAATATATATCTGTCCCGTACTCCCTCCTTATGCCGTCGGAAAAAAGCATGTATGAAAGCAGGCACAATATCCTGTCCTTTTCCTGATAATAGCGTTCTGCCTTCAGGAGGCGCTCTTTCGGGACGTATCTGCTGAACCCCTCAGGCAGTGAAAGAGGTATATTATCTGAATAATAAAGCATTTCGGCATTCTCCTTCTAACAATGATGTGCAGTTTAATAATAATATTATCACAGATAAATGCAAAAGTCAATGAAAAGGCAGAGCCTGTTTACCTGCGTTGCAGAAAAAGTATTGACATTGAATTTTTATATTGTTACAATAAAGATATTGCAGAGTCCCGCTCGGATATGATCGCTGTGCACGGGGAGCTGAATACCGACGATATGGAGAAGGGAAATGACAATTACAGCTATAGGCGGCAGAAACTGCCGTATTATCATAAAGGGCGCCGACCTGCCCACGGTCTACCTGGGCGAGATGAAGGACAGCGGCGAAGCTATTGAAAAGGTCCTTGGACTGTGCGGAGATGTGAGGTGCAACTTCATCATCTATGAGGCAGAGGACTGGAACGGTGAGTTTTCGCCCTGGGAGTTCACTCTGAACAAGAAGATGTCCTTTTCGGGGGGCGGTTGCAGGACTTTAGGCTGGCTCGTAAATGAGTGTGTACCATACTGCGAAAAGGAGTACGGTCTCACGGGAAAGCGTATACTCTGCGGCTACTCACTGGCAGGTCTTTTCAGCCTGTGGGCGTTCTATGAAAGCCGGGCTTTCAGCGGAGTCATCAGCTGCTCGGGCTCTCTCTGGTTCGGTGACTGGATAAGCTATGCACAGAGCCATACCGCTCCCCGGAACAGCTCCGTATACCTCAGTCTGGGCGACCGCGAGGAAAAGGCAAGGGACTCAGTAATGGCGACGGTGGGAGACTGTACACGAAGGCAGTATGAGCTTGTCTGCGGCGATAAAAACGTGTCACGGCATATCCTTGAATGGAACGCGGGCGGACATTTCAACGAGCCCGAGGTTCGGCTTGCCAAGGGCATAAAGTGGACGATCAGTGAGCTGTGATATGGGATCTGAATATTATGATCCATATATAAATTGACAAACGAGTTAAACAAAGGAGGATCATCATGAGCAATATTTTAGTTATCACAACAAGTCTCCGCGCAAGGAGCAATTCCGACATTCTTGCGGAGCAGCTTATGGCAGGAGCAAGGGAAGCGGGTCACAATGCGGAGCTCATTTCCCTTAAAGGCAAGGATATAAGGTTCTGTACCGGCTGTCTTGTCTGTCAGAAGACACAGCGCTGCGTACAGAAGGATGACGCCCTTGAAATTGCGGACAAGGTGCTGAACGCCGATACTCTCGTATTCGTAACCCCCATCTACTACTATGAGATGTCGGGACAGATGAAAACTCTGCTTGACCGTCTTAATCCGCTGTATTCTGCGGATTATAAGTTCCGCAGGATATATATGCTGTCAACAGCTGCCGAGGACGAGCCTTTTGTCCCCGAAAAGGCGGTCAGCGGACTTCAGGGCTGGGTGGACTGCTTTGAAAAGGCAGAGCTCATCGGTTCCCTTTTCTGCGGCGGACTTACGGGCGGCGGTGAAGTCGCAGAGACAGAGAAACATCTGAAAGCCGCATTTGACTTTGGGAAAAAACTGAAATAAGGAGTGATCATCATTAGCAAGAAAATAGTTGCAGTAAACGCAGGTCCCCGCAAGGGCTGGAACACAGACACACTTATCACAGAAGCTGCAAAGGGAGCTGAGTCAAAAGGTGCTGAGATAATACGCTTTGACCTTTTCAGGCTTGAGAGATACACAGGCTGTATTTCATGTTTCGGCTGCAAGAGGGAGAAAAACAAGGGCTGCTGCGTCTGTAAGGACGGTCTGACACCTGTTCTTGACGCTATCCGCAGCGCAGACGGACTTATCATAGGCTCGCCCAATTATCTCTCTGAGCCCACCGCTTCCTTCCGCGCACTGTATGAGCGCCTGATCTTCCAGAGCCTGACCTATAACGTGGAGACTCCCTGCTGCAATCAGAATGTGATACCCGTGCTTTTCATCATGACCAGCAATGCTCCCGATACAATGTACAGCGGACTTGTGCAGAACTATCAGCAGACTCTGGAACGCTTTGTTGGACCCACAAAAACTCTCATCAGCGGCGATACCCTACAGCTGAAGGACTACAGCAAGACCGACTGGCAGTGGACCATGTTCGACCCTGAGTCCAAGCAGAAGCGCCATGAGACCGTCTTTCCCGGGGAGATGAAGAAGGCATTTGAAATGGGCGCGGAAATGGTTTAAGGAAGAAAGATATGCGCATAGAACATATTGCAATGTACGTAAATGACCTTGAAGACGCCAGAGATTTCTTTGTGAATTATCTCGGCGGACGTTCAAACGACGGCTATCACAACAAAGATACGGGCTTCCGCTCATACTTTATCAGCTTTGAGGACGGTGCGAGACTGGAGCTTATGAACAAGCCCGGGGTGGCTGAGACAGACAGCTCCCGCGAGCATACAGGCTGCGCTCATATCGCTTTCAGCGTGGGAAGCAGGGAGAGAGTGGACGAGCTGACGGAGATACTCCGCGGAGCAGGCTATGAAGTGAAAAGCGGTCCGCGGACAACGGGTGACGGATACTACGAGAGCAGCATTGCGGCTATAGAGGGCAATATCATCGAAATAACGGTATGAGCGGAGGTGCATTATGAAACGAGAACTAAGCATAGCACGGTGCGGACTTGCCTGCTGTCTGTGCAGCGAGAATGCGGAATGCAGAGGGTGCAGGCAGGACGGCTTTCTTGACCTTTCATGGTGCAAGGACGCAGAGTGGTGCGAGAACAGGAAATGCGTACTGGAAAAGAATATCGCAGGCTGCTATGAGTGCAGTCCCGAGGGCTGCCGCAAGGGGCTTTTCAAGGACAAGATAAAGGCGAGGGCTTTTGCGGAGTATGCGCGGCGTTACGGCGTTGAGGCTCTTCTGGACTGCCTTGAGCGCAACGAGAAGGCAGGGATAGTCTACCACCGCAGGGGTATTATGGGAGACTATGACGATTTCGACGACCTTGAGCAGCTTATAGACTTTATAAGGACGGGAAAAAGAGGACCATCAGAGTAACCCGGAACGGAGGCGACCAAATGAAGCTGAAAGCAACACTGAAACACATCATAATATCAGCGGCAGCAGTCTGCCTTGTGCAGCTGCCTGTAAGTACAGTCTCGGCGGAGGGCGGCGCTGCTCAGCTTCCCCGGGGCTGGCTTCTGTGGCACAGCTACAGCGACTACTCCGCCATGGACAGCATTCTGTATCTGCGCAGTCCCGACGGAACTACCGAGACCATAAGCGGAGACTTCGTCCACCCTATGAACGGCAGCTTCGGCACCTCTCCGCAGCAGATAGTCTTCATGGCTATAGACGAGAGGGCGGACGAGTGGGACATATACCTCCGCGACAACGGCAGTATCACAAACCTCACCGAGAACAGCGGCTTCCGCAACGAGGACCCGAAATTCTCTCCCGACGGCAGAAGCATAGTTTTCAAGCGCGGTCACTGGGACGGGGCTGCCGACGGCTTTGTCTATGACCTTGCCCTCATGAACGTTCAGACGAGAGAGGTCACCACGCTGACTGAGGGATACGTTGAGGAGGCTATGCCCTGTTTTTCTGCTGACGGAAGCAGTATTTACTACGCAGGCTACAGCGGCGGCATCGGCGCGATATACCGCCTTGATCTCAGCTTCCTCACCACGGAGACCATATTCGCCGAGGAGGGCGTGACCGCCTATTATCCGGTAGTCAGCGGCGATGAGCTGTACTTCACCAAGTGGTTCTCGGCAGAGGATCACAGCGATCAGATGATGTGGTATGACGGCAGCAGCATACAGCCCATGGGATTTAACTCTGCGGACTATGACTGCTCAGACCCCTGTCCCGTGGGGGAAGGCATGGTGTTCAGCAGCACAATGAACGGCGGTTATGACCTGTATTACTCCGACGGTGAGAGCGTTACACGTCTTTCGGAGCTCAGCTCCGATAAAAGCGACCTGGGAGCCGCATTCTTCCCCTGTGAGACTGCGGGAGACGTAAACGGCGACGGCAGCTTCAATACTGCGGACGTTGTGACCTTCCAGAAATGGCTCCTTGCCGTTCCCGATACCGAGCTGAAAAGCAGCAGCGCCGCAGACCTCTGCAAGGACGGGACGCTGGACGTTTTCGACCTCTGTGCAATGAGACTGGCGCTGACAGGAGGATAAAATGGACATAAGCACAAGAATAGAGGAGCTTCTTGAGGGAAAGCCGCTCCTCATAGACATACTTCCGAAGACCGTCCCTCAGGACGCAGGAGGACGGTATTTTGACGTTGAGACCTATTTCCGCAGCCACAGATCCGACCTTGACCGCAGGCTCACAAATATCATTCTCAGGCTTTACTGCTTCTGCGATATGACCGTAGTTACCGGGGAGGGCACCGCGGAGCAGCCGACGGCGGAGGAGCTGGCATCGCTTCTGGAGAAGCTATTCCGCCAGGGAAGGGGCTTTGCGAACATATACCTGCCCAGGTGTGACGGGCTTATCACCTTTTACGGCGGCGACCTGTATATGGCGGTGTACAATATCGGCGGCGAGACGAGGGAGCTTCTTTCGCAGCTGGTCTCTGCAGAGGGGCTTTTCCTCCGCGAAGCTCCGGGATTTGATACAAAGGAGTGACGGTATGCTGTATCTTAAAGCTGCAAATTACGATGACATCGAAAAGGAATGGCTGTTCCAGCGCAGTATCCCCGTGGAGGAGAACAGCTTCATCAATGAATATCACGGCATAAGCCGTGAGGACTTCGGCACCGCTCTTGACACCATTATCGCCCAGTCGCGGGGAGAGCAGCTTCCCGAGGGCTATGTGCCCCAGACCGTGTACTATCTCCTGGACGATGATACCATCGTGGGTACATTCCACTTCCGACACTATCTCACGGAAGCTCTTGCCGAGGGCTCGGGACATATCGGCTACTATATCGCTCCAGGATACCGCGGCAAAGGCTGCGGCACACAGGGGCTGAAGCTGCTCCTTGAGGAGATAAGGGGCGCAGTCGCCGAGGAGGAGATATATCTGCGTGTGAACAGGGACAATCCTGCGTCGCTGAGAGTAATGCTTCGCAATGGCGGCTATATCCACCATGAGGACGAGGACAAATACTATGTGAGGATACCGAAATAGTCCGCGCATAAAGAAAGCCGCAGGGAGCTTCTGCTCTCTGCGGCTGTTTTGCGGTTATATTACGGGCGTCAGCCCTCTGCTCTCAGCATATTGCGGACCTCCATAAGTGCAAAGCCCAGGAGGTTCTGACCCTTCCACCTGTCGGCGGAGAGCCTGTCATCGTCGTCCTTGTCAAGACCGCACGCCCATATATGGTCATTGGAGGTGCACTCCACAAGCACTGCGTCTTCTGTGCTGAGAAGGAGCCTTTTCAGCTCGGGATTTTGCGAGAATTTGGCATAGAGACCTCTTATGGCAACGGTCTGTCTCACACCTGCCCAGACGCTGTCTATGTAGCCTGATGCCTCTCTGCCGAGAGCCTTCTGGTCTTTGGGAGAGTCTGAATTCAGCAGCTTTTCTGCGGTGACGGTATCGCCGAAGGTCAGGCACTTGCGGTACATGATGTACTGCTCCGATGTATTGAATTTTACGCCGTCAACGGTGAACTCAGAGGGAGCCCAGTTGCTGAAAGCGCCGTATTCGTCCCCGACTTTGTAGAAGAAAATGGCGTCGGTCTCGGTATTTCCCATACGGAGCCTGTCCATTTCAGAGGCAGTCTGAGTGCCGCTGCCTTTATGGGGGAGAAGCTCACTGAGGATAGCATTGCCCATGTCGAACTGCTCCTCTGAGAGCACTGCGAAGGAAATATCCATGTCATTTTTTTCCGTGAAGTCGCGGCAGGCTGTGAGAGCTATCCTCCAGGCGTCCTCGCTGGGGTAGCCGTAAATGCCTGCGGACACAAGAGGAAATGCTATGGAGCGGCAGCCCTTTTCTGCGGCTGCGGTAAGAGAGCTGTAATAGGTGCTGTAGAGCAGCTTTTCCTCGTCCTGGTCGCCGCCGCGCCAGATAGGACCTACGGCGTGGACGATGTATTTTGCGTTCAGCGAGAATGCAGGCGTTACTACTGCAGAGCCCGTGTTGCAGAAGCCTATCTCGTCGCAGGCGGCTTTAAGCTCGGAATAGCCTGCTGCGGAGAATATGGCGCCGCAGACTCCTCCTCCTGCCGAGAGATGATTGTTTGCAGCGTTTACTATTGCGTCTGTACGGAGCAGAGTTATGTCTGATCTGACCACAGAGATGTTGCCCATTGGGATTCCTCCTTTTCGGAAAGCTATATGGACCTGAGCCGCTTTCGGTAGAGTAGCATGGTAGTATCATGCGGTCAGGAGGTATTTTATGCTTTATGTTGAACGTATTTGTGCATATACATCAATTATACCATAAAAATCCCAGAAAATCAACAAGTTTATGCTCCGTAAAAATAAAAGCCGACACTTAAGGGCGGTGCTTATATAGAAGTTTATAGGTAATTATCGGGGACAAACCTTTCTGAGGAAAGGTTCTTTCCCCGACCCCCTTTTCCAAAGACTTTATAACTGAATTTAGCCCCAGAAGGGCGTTCCATATAAATGTAATAATCGGTAATATTACCAGGAGCGCCCTTCTGGGGCTAAATTTAATGCTAAAAGTTTTAGGAAAGGAGTTTTCTCCACGTTCCTTAACGAACAATTAATATGTATGATGTCTCCGAGGGAAAGTCCCTCGGAGATTTTTGTGTTATACTTGATTTAAAAGTAATTCGCCTGACTTAGTTTCAGTCTTGTCGACCATAATTGGCTTGTCGGGAGCGACTGTGAGATAGATGACGATACGATTGCCGCAGGTCCTTGAATGCTTGACTTCCTTTTCGTAGACCTCTATTCGCTTTACAAAGGCTCGCAGTATCTCAGGAGTCAGCTTCGTTATCTTGGTGAACTGCTTGGCGCTGCTGATGAAGTCATTGATACATTTCTCGCGCAGCTTCATCTTATCGTCCTTTGAATCAAGAGCTGAAAGCTTGTCTTTTATCTCACTCTGCTCTTTCTCGAAGCTGGCTGAAAGGGTATCATATCGATCATCTGTTATCTTACCATTGGATCTGTCCATGTAGAGAAGCTGAATCGCATTATCGAGTTGGGTTATTTTTGTTTCGTACTCGCTGCGCAGTTTTTCATTCTCTTTAAGCTGTTTCTGAGCCTCAGCTTCACCGTTTTCAAGCGACATTCTGTGAAACTCTTCTGCATGGTCTCTTGCCAATGCGACTACACGATTTAAGTATCTCAGCACGATAGCGTCGAGTGCCTTCTCCCTGATGTAATGCGAAGTGCAATCCGTGACGCGGCTTTGGTAGCCTCCGCACATATAATTATTTTTAGCGGGATCGAGCGTTCTCGCTCTGTGAAGGTACAGCTTTGAACCGCATTCCGCGCAGTAGAGGTACCCTGCAAACTTATCCGTCTCGCCAAACTTATCGGATTTCTTCCTGCCCTCATAGCGCTTCTGTACCACATCGAACAGCTTTCGGCTGATTAGAGCTTCATGAGTGTTCTCGAAGATAAGCATATTCTCGGGCTCGTTCTTCAGCGTCTTTTTCAGCTTGTTGGACTTAGTATAGGTGCTGAAGTTGACCGTGTCGCCGCAGTAGATACGATTCTTTAGCATTTCCCTGACGGTTTTAAGACACCAGCGATACGGTGATTTAGTTTTCTGCTTTCCTGCTCTTTTGGCCGCATACGCACTTGGAGTAAGAACTTTCTCTGCGGTAAGTATATCGCATATCTTGCGTACGCCTTTGCCCTCAGCGCTCATTTCAAATATACGTTTGACTATTGATGCAGTCTCGGGATCAGGTATCAAGTGCTTGTTCTCGTCCTTCATGTAGCCGAAGGGAGTTGTCGTTCCGACACGCTCACCGCGTTCACCCTTTGCCCGCTGAACTGCACGTATCTTGCGCGAACAGTCGCGAGCGTAAAAATCATTAAACAGGTTCTTTATGCCAGACATTTCATTGATACCTTTCGCGCTATCCACGCCGTCCGTAACTGCAATGAAACGCACATCGTATGCAGGAAACACCAACTCCATTAGACGACCTGCTTCAAGATAGTTTCTTGAAAGACGACTTTGATCTTTGACAATAACTGTTCCGATAAGTCCGTTCTCAACATCGCTGAGCATTCTCTGATAGTCGGGACGGTTGCTGCTTACTCCGCTGTAACCGTCGTCGATGTAATACTGACAGTTTCTGAAACCGTTCTTGTCGGCGTAGTCCTTCAACATCATTCTTTGATTCTCAATTGACAGCGACTCTCCTGCACGCAAGTCCTCCTGACTGAGGCGGCAGTACAGCGCTGTTATCTGTTCCGTGTTTGATCCTCTCATGCAAACCTCCTGTTCCGAACGCATTCGTTCTGGAATCAAACCGAATAGGATACACACACAGTATATCACCACTCGGCTCTAAAGTCCAGAATTTTTTCAGCTTATTTTCTCACCGTTTATGAGGTGCTTTATCTTATCTGCGACTGTTTCGTGTTCACTTTCCGGAGACATGAACACGAGACTTACTTCAAACTTCTGACCGTCGACGATCATTGTTTTGTCAACGTAAAGCTTTTCTTCATGTTTATTCTCTTTCATTTGAACTCCTTTCATGTCACACGATCAATTACGAATATTTTTGCTGAAACTCCCTCCTGACACCTTTCATATTTCCCGTAACACAGCCATTAGTTGGCTTTTTCTAAAAAATTGACTCCTGTAATTACAGGTTTTTACAAAAATGACTCCTTTCTTTCTGATGCGTAAGTGCCGAATATTCGGCGGGCTTTGCCCGTCCGATGTGATCTGGCAGGCGCTTTGACGCCAGCCTTTTTCCTGCAAACCACAAAGGGGCTCGGGGCCTCCCGTTTTCAGCGGCAGGCGGAATGCCGCATGCGATGCTTGCCTTCCCAAAATGGAAGACTTTTTGTCACTCGCCGCTGCTTCTGTTCTCAGCGGATATGCTGCCAAACTCGCTCTACGTTGCGCGACAACCGCGTTCAACGGGAGCGGTGGGGTAACTGTCCAATTTCTGTGTACTGGCGGCACAAATCGGCTCACGGCGTGAGTTTGAACTCGGGGACGACTATTCCGCGTTCGGCAGCTATCTTTGCTCTGAGACGCTCGGCACACTGCTGAATGACATCGTTGATGTTCACGCGCGTTATCGGCATAGGCATACCGTCTACTATTGCGTACTCCGAGCCGTCACCCGAAACGCTTTTGCCGTCACCCTTTTCCAAGCCGTCACCCAGCTCAGATGACGTATCTAAGATGTTTGCAGGCTCTTGGGTGCCGGCTGGGCAATTGTTGTCTCCCCACATTATTCTGCCGTCACCGCTGTCACCCGAACGGTCATAGTACAGTCTGAGCTTGCGCTTGCCGTGACTACGCTCGATACGAAAACGAACACCGTAGCCCTCGAGCTCAACACCATGCTGCATAAGCTTTTTCGATATCATATTGCAGGGGATAGTCAGGTGAAAGTGCTTTTCAAGTTCATCACTCAACTCGGTTGCGGTCGTGGTCATTTCATTTTTTTCAACCATAAAGTCGTGCAGGACGAAAGCAAATATGTCTGGTTGCTTCTGCACTGGCGGAGCGGTAACAGTCCAGCGGCTGCCGACCATTTTCAGTGCTATGTCGCAGGCTTCAATGTCACGACCGATCGCACTCAGCGTTGCATACGGCTGAGACCTGTCCTCACGTTTGAGAACAAAGCTGCCGTCAGCGCAGCCAGTTATTCCACTTGTACCTGATATCATTTTGAACGGGTCGCTATCCCTGCACTTGCGAAGGTGATGAACGAGCAGTATCGCAATACCGAGTCCGGCAGCAAGATCTTTCAGCACACTCATCTCGCGGTAGTCGGAAGCGTAGGTCTGCTCGTCGCCTGAGCGAACCTTTTGAAGTGTGTCAATGACTACGATTTTCAAATCATTGTGTTCTCTTTTGAAGTCACGTATCTGCTCTTCAAGTCCGTTGCCAATCGTATTGGCGAGCAGGGAAAAGTACAGCTTGTCAGTCGGCTCGTCGGTCAGCTCATAGACACGGTTCTGCATTCTGATGTAGCTGTCCTCGAGGCAAAGATAGAGCGCAGTTCCCTGTATAGTTTCGCGCCCGAGTACCGTTTCTCCCTTGGCGATACTGAGGCAGATGTCGAGAGCCAGCCACGACTTGCCGACCTTCTGATTGCCTGCAAGGATAAACAATCCCTGCGAGATAAGACCGTCAACGAGGAATTCCATAGGTCTCATCAGTGTTGTCATAAGTTCTTCACAGCTCATAGTTTCAAGTTTTTTCATATGATCTCTCCTTTCAGCTTCGGTTTTTATGCGTATGGTAAATTCATTTTCATCACCCCCGAGACAAACAAAAAAGCGCACAGTAGTCCGTGACGAACCACTGTGCGCTTTAAATATATTTTTTGACAATATAAAAAGGCAGAGTGATGCCTTCGCATTACTCTGCCTTTATCAACTTTAATACGAGAACGATAGTCTGCAAAATGACATAGTTAGCCCCTTGATCACCATTTTTGTAAACTAAACATCTAACAATTGAACCATCATAAGTGACGGTTCGTACCCCCGTGGAGGTACCTTATCATGACTGTGCGCCATGACGTTTTCCTCATTCCGAGGCTTCTGATATTCTCCTACAGACTATCGTCTGCACCCTCCGAAGCCGGGAACACATCAGCCGAAGGTCGTCCTCAACCTTCACATAGCTCTTTGTCTCTCTGTCCTTACGGAGTCAGAGCCGCACGTGCGGATGGGCGCGCAAGCCAGCTGTCATTGCCATAATAGGAGCGGGTGGGGAGCCCTCATGGGCAGTTTCGTTGGATACATAATACGAGCTGTTGAATTACTGCTCGGTAGCCTACAAAACTGGAATTGGGAGTTCCAAGGTACTCAGCTAAGTTCTGTTGGTCTTCCTTGACACGACTCGCTGAGTCTCTCCTACCGCCTTCACGTATTTATCGCTCGCTCTTTCGAGGTCCTGGCGTACGGAAGCTCGCGGCTTGTCGGTTTTTGCCGGCACCGGTCTTGCTGCACACTGATGTGTTGATATTCAATTTTCAAGCTGCTATCCCATTAAGGGACATTATCATAATAACATAGAACGTAAGTTCTGTCAAGGCCGTTCAAGAAACTTTGTTCGGTTGCACAAATGTTCGATTTTTGAGGTAGGTCCTCAATGTGCATTGCGCACAAAATTCTTATCATGATAAATGAAAAGCTCCCTCGACTGAGAGAGCATATAAAATGGAAGGCAATTACCTAAAAAATTATAGAGTAACTATTTCTTTTAAACTGCGTTCACAAATATCGTCAACAAGCATCTTACATCCTCTGTCTATATCTTCTGGGAAAAGTGTTGATACATCAATATTCAATGATTTCAACTGCAAACATATCTCTTTTTTGCATGAATTAGGTATTTTTATTATATTAGTGATAAATGGACTGCTGCCTTTATCAATTTCATCTATTCTATCTTCGAAATAATATCCGTTTTGACTTGAAAATCCAGATTTGATTGGATGTTCTCCATATCCCAAATAATTAACAAACAATATATAGTATCCTGATTGAGCGCGTTGGCGCTCAAAAAATGATTTAGTTTTTATTAAAATAGGTTGCATTGCAGTACACATTATTTGCTCATAGTTACTTGTATGCATATTAACAGATAATTTTAATTTTACACCTGATTCTTCTAAGTATTCATCAAAATCAAGCGGATATTGATGATTTTTAAATCCTATTGACGATAATGCCTCAATACCTTCATAATCATATGGGTTAATCGCATCCATTTTGAAAACAAATACTTCCCCATTTTTATCTTGTTTAGAAGAACAAGCAAAATATAATGCTACAAGTGGATTAGAAGTAACATCCAATAATCTCGTAGGTACTCCATAATGCTGCAACTGTGTCAATAATTCAATATTACTTGTATAATTACAAAAAACATTTGTGTATTTAAGAAGTGATTCTGATACTATTTCTTTTTCAAGTTCTAAGTATTTTTTATCACTTCCTTTTATTTCGCGGCATATATGTGGTAACAATTTATAATCTTCGTTGCTTTGCCCCCTATAATAAAACTCACCTAATCTCGAATCATTTATTGTGTGTATTGCTTCGAGATATTCTGCTATATTTCTTATTTCAAATTCACGTTCATAACAGCATCCCATTTTTATTTCTCCTTTCTTTTCTATACCGTCTTTTGGCTATTCTTCCGTAATATGATTATATATTTGAATTAACTTTAGAGCCTATGTTGAAAACCAATCTATGAAGTGTAATAATGATAACTACTCACTTATTTAAGATACGTTTCCTTCCAACGCTGATAATATCCAATAGTGTCTTCTGAAATATCATCATACTCATAATCAGCCTTGAAATTGCCTTCATCGTCAACGACAAGCGTCATAACATACCATGTATCCTTCTTGCTCAATTCCTTACGAATAGGCATTATCTGACTATCGATAACAGCAAATGCCTTTATTATATCTCGCTTAGGAATATCTTTAATCTTAAAGCAGTCAGTAAACTGTCCGTCACCTGTGTCAACAAAGTACTTCATGCTGTAACTGCTTTCGCCATATTGAGCGTAGAACACTACCTTATGCCAATCATCGGGCAATACCTCCTGCAATGTATTGAATATGCTCTGATATGGAATATCTTTCATTTCACTTCACCTCTTGGATCATTGGAGAATACCTTGACAAATTCTTCTCCGTTAATAGAATAGCTTACTATAAAGCTGTCAGGACGATATGACTTGCCGGGATAATCCATTTCGACTTTCATATAAACTTCATTTCCTTTTGCAACTTCTTTGGCAAGAGAATCTTCAAATTTATTATATTCGCCACGATTTAATGTACTGTCTTGAGGGACTAAGTTACCAATATCCCCTTTTCCATTAAACCTATCTCCAATTGGATGTCCACGATCATCTGTTGCCTTTTCATCGCCCTTCCCAATTTCAGATAATGTAGTGCTTTGAGGGATTGTTTTATATCCCTCATGGTTTTTCAACTGCAACTTTCCCTCAGCAGAGACTATTCGCCCCTGATCATCCGTTTCATACTTATAACCATTGATTTCATAGGTATTATCTGCTACAAGATCATTATCGACACGATATACTTCGCCGTTATCATCGGTATAGTGCTTTTTACCGTCAACTTCAAAAACAGTATTAGGCTGTAAATCGTTATTTTCTCCGATTTCTTGTGGTATATCCTGTGCCTTAGCAGAGTTCTCGCCGATTTCTTTTGGAGCATCGGTATAACTATTCTTATTTTCGCCTATCTCTTTTGGAACTTCAACTGGCTTGATTTCTGAAACCTTTGCAGGATTAACATCAGATGATACATCTTTCATGTTCATCATTACATGATACCCCCATTCATTCCGAAATATTGGTATCTGCGAGCAATATCCGCACAAGTTTCCTCACTGTTAATAGCAATGCAGATATACTGCTGAACTGTATCTATCAGCTTATCATCGCTGTCAAGCGAGAATACACTTCCAATAGACCGACGTACACGGATGAGACCGACTTCGTTGTTTTCAGCGTTTCTGAGAAGCATTGCGGTTCTATGTCCGCCGAATACATTATAAGCAACAATTAGCTTTTCTTCCTCGGTAAGCGATTCATCTGCAAGTCCTTTACGGAGGATACGCTTTGTGTTATCGCCGTTTTCAAGCCTGTTTATCCAATCAAGTACTTCTGTTTTTTCTTCATCAGACAAAGCTATTTTTTCGGAAATGCCGTAAATATTCAGCATAAGATGATAAGCAGATATATTGCTCTCTTTCTTGTTGAAAGCATATTTACGCTCTTTATCGTATTTTTCAGACTTGCATAATACCGCTTCTATCCAATCGTTCTGATGAATAACTGCAACGAATGCAGGCAGTTTCGCAAGTTCCTTGATCTGAACATCATTCAATGCTATCGACTTTCCGACAAGCTCACAATCATGTTCATCGGGAAGTCGGAAAATGATCTTGGTATTTGTGTTGCGGATAACTGCTTCATCAAGCATATCGGGAGCTTGATCTGCAATGATAAAGCCTTCACCGTATGTACGCATCTCTGCAATCGCATTTGTGAGCATCTCAACAGACTTGCCCTGTAAATTTGATGATTCCTGTGCCTGAGCAAAGGAAGTTCGTCTGAGGAGATTGTGAGCTTCCTCCAATACAGTAATATGTTGTAAGCTTTCATTCATCTTATCGGGCTGCATACGGTATTCCTGCAACTTCATGATAAGAATGCCCATAATAAGCGATTTGGTCTCAACAGAACCTACTCTGCTTATATCAACAATAACATTCTTGTCAAAGAGAGCTTTGTTGCTTATCTCCTTAGTAGAGCAGAATATCTCACCGTTGATACCGTTCGTCAAGGATTTTACTCTTGTTATCAACGCTCCCGAATAGTCACTCTTGGTATCTGCGGAATACAGAGATTCGCTCATTATTTCGGGTAACACCTTTATCAAATCAGCGAATGTCGGGAACTCATCACTGTAATATGCAGGATTCGAGAATATCCAGCCTTTATCCTTGTATACTCTCTCTATAGCATCTTTCAGCACAGCAGGCATAGCTGCATACATTGGCCAGCAGGCGTTGAAAATCTCAACAAGGCGGTCAATATGTTCCAAAACATTGATATGCTTCGGGAACGAGAAAGGATTTATATGCAGAAGCTCGGTGTACATAGGATTGGTTCCGTATACGCTGACATCATCAAATCCACCGAGAACATTCTTGTATTCGCCCTTTGCAGGCTCGATAACAAGAAAATGCTTGTCCTCCTCATATATCTGTTCAAGCAAATTATATATAAAATTTGACTTACCTGTTCCTGTTGAGCCTGTTATGAATGTATGAGCGCAAAGGCTGTCCATATCGAGTTTGACACGGATATTCTTATCCTCTTTACGCATATGATATACATTGCCTGCAATGAGAGTTTTGGGCGCTTTCTCACTTGGCGGTGTAAACTTCTGAACTTCTCTGCCAAATGCAACGCTTTCAAGTACAGGCAGACCACTTACCGACTTTTTAGGCAGATTCAGCGAATATGCAAGTTCTCTGCCCGTAAGCGATACTGTAGCATTAACATGAGGTGGATACATTAGCCAATCCGGATCGAACGACGGATCATCAGGAGTTATATCAAGTTCAAATTCCGGATGCTGTAATCTCCTGATAAATTCCATGATGTTGGCTATATCGTCTTTCCGTTCCTCACGGTACTCCCAAAGATTTACGGCAGACTGTGATAAATACGAATTCTCGCCTTGTGTTAAGGCAAGATACATATGAGCAGTATTATTGGCGATTATAGGACTTTCAGACATAAAGTAGGCAGAGAAATCCCACATACCGAGTGCCGTACTCTGCTCCACACGCTTTATCTGCTTCTCAATAAGCTCAAGTGTATTCTTAACATCATAGTTTATGAAATTTTGAGTGAGGGCATCATTTTTGCCCATAAGAACCGTAACATTAGAAGAACGGGAGAAGTTAACGCCGAAGTTCATACCTATATTTGTGGCTATGCTATGGGCATTAGATGCCATTCTGCCTATCGTATCGGTAATAGATTTGCCCTTTGTGACTGTATCAGCAAGACCTTTAGCCGCAGTTTCAGCGTGAGACAGTCCCTGGGTAGCGGTTTGGGTTATCGTATGACCTGATCCACTGGTATTGGTAGTCGATGTACCTGAACCAGTCGTATTGGTAGTGCTACTGCTTGTACCTGTTTGATTTGCAGTGCTATTGCTCGTACTTCCCGAGCCGCCTATACCAAAAGGAGTAATACTTACATTTCCTGTTGCTGAATCAGTATCGGTAACAGAAGTATTCTCTCCTGTCATGTTGGCTGTACTGGTATTAGTACTTGTTCCTTGACTTGTCGACTGATTAGTGGTATCACTTGTACCAGACGAGGTACTACTGTTTGTACCGTCTGTTGTGCTATCAGTAGATGAATCCGTATGTGCTGTACTATCGCTGACAGTCGTTCCTCTTGAACTGTTTGTGCCTGCGGTAGTAGTATCTCCTATCTGTCTGCCTGCTGAACCGCCGAGATTTGCTCCGAATGTTGCCGATGAACCTACTGCTGTGGTCTCTGAAAGCGTGAATGTAGT
Organism: Ruminococcus flavefaciens ND2009; assembly: GCF_000621785.1. Classification (GTDB taxonomy): domain Bacteria; phylum Bacillota; class Clostridia; order Oscillospirales; family Ruminococcaceae; genus Ruminococcus; species Ruminococcus flavefaciens_C. Next base: position 178,349 of record NZ_KK211349.1, read on the forward strand.
TGACCACGTTGAGAATGGCGCTAACTTTGAATACAGCTCGCTGAGAGCATTTTTCCTTTCAAGCTGCTCTTTTACGGGTGTTGCAAGAAGAACAATAGTATATTCTTCAAGTTCACTGCTCGGAACAATACCGTCAATGAGCTTCTCCATACTTTGACTTATAAACTTTTCTGACTTCTCAGACGCTATATTGGACACGATAGCGACTGAGGACTTTTTTATGTCCTTTAAAACAGGAATAACGCCTGCATTCAGCTTGTCATGCGGCAGCTTCTTGATCTCTGCGCCGGCAAAGTTACCCAACAAGGACGATTCAAGTCGCTTTCCAAACATATCAGCGATATGAGGAGTATCCTTTTCGCTATTGTTGACAACTGCGAAATAAACCGTAGTACCGCTAACTCGGCGATTAAAGATGAGTGCGATATTGCAGTTTTCCTCTGAGAGCACATGATACATATTCGTCAGCTTATCAAGATTGTCCTCGGTCGGATCGGTGACCCACTTTGTTACTTCAAAATATCGGATACGGTTATCAAGACTTCTCTCATCATCAGCTTCACCGATAAACATCGGTTTGTAAAGCTCTGAAAGCTGAGGGAGATACGCTTCATAGGCTTCAATGGCATACGAGCCTAACAGTCTTTCGATGCTTTCGGGATCGGTCTCAGGCTTTTCCATGAGATAAGCATTACGCTTTTCCTCTATCTTTTCAAGCTGTGCAGAGCTTAGTCCCGAAGCCTTTGCGACAATATTACCGCCTTTGTTTGCGACTTTTCCTGCTATTTTACCTGCTCCGCTTTTGATAGTTGCCAATATAGCCATAGTATACCCCCATTTCTATGAACCGCTTACTCTGCCTGTATTTCTAACAGACGGCAAACATAGTCTTTCGTATCTTCAAGTAATTTAAGATGCTTTTTCTTTTCTTCGATGATCTGGTTAAGCTCTCCGATCTTTACTTCCCAATCATGAAGATCGGTATTGAATGTACAGAGCTTTGTCTTGATGCTTGCAACAAGTGCTTTGCTCCATTCTTCAAAATATCTGCTGTTATTACTGCTTACACGCTCGATTTCCTGCATAACAACATCATCAAGCGTCTGAACAAGGTTCTTACAGCAAGTTCCATTATCATATTTATCCTTGCCGAAGAATGTGCGCTTTACAGCGTGGATAGAGCGCAGATCAAATTCAACAACTGCTCTTGTCATGTTCTCCATGTTAAGCAATATAGAGTTCATAATAGCCTTCTGCTCATCATTAAGAACATCACTGTCGGTAATAATCCCCTTACAATCAGCCTTGAATGTCTCGGTAGCATTTTCCCAGAATGATCCGATAAGAGCGTTGGCGATAGAAGAAAATGCGTTAAGAAGTGCATTATATCTGTATCTTACCTTGCTCTCCATTCTGCGGAGCGCTTCTTCCATGTCAAAGCCTTGCTGTTCTTTCAAAGCGGAAATGTTCTTCCATTCCTGTTCAAACTCGGAATAGATGCTTAGCTTACGGATTTGCAGGAAATTTTTATATACAAGTCCATTCTGAGCCTTGAAACCGTCAAAGCTCTGACCAATAGTCTGTCTAAACTCAACAGACCTTCCACTCGCAGTCAAGCTTTGCTTATTATCCAACGATTCAGCAAGTGTACGCTGTTTATCTTCAAAGAGTGTTTGTGTGGAGATAAGTTCATCGTCACGCTGACGCTCTATTTCACGGACGTTATCCTCACAAAGCTGGATTGCCCTTTGCAGATACTCAGTAGCACGGCTGCATTTGTTACAAAGTGCATATCTGAGAGCATAATCCGATATCTCATGCTCGATACTTGCAAGACCGCTGTTGATGAAAAGAGTGGTATCTGATACAACACCTTCTTCAACAACAGGAGCAACTTCTCTGCTCTTATCAATTATATTATATTTGTACAGCACCTTATCGCCACGAGCGAATTTACGGCATCTGTCATCATAAGCATCAAAAGCATCTTCATCTATCCATGCGGATTTATCGTCGGGCTCGTCTTTCTTACTTGCAAGAGCAATTACAGACGAGAGGAAGAATATCCTCGTAGACTTCCACTTGGTTATCTTCAAACTCTGATAACGTTCACGCTTTTCGGACAATGAGCTTGGCGTAAGTATATCGCCCTTATTCACTACAATGATCGCATTTGACGTATCCAATGCTTTGCCTGTTTCCTGAATCAGAGCAAGAAGGTTATTGTTATCGGTGTAGTCCATTGTATCAGGAGTAGTCAGAAGAATGAGCAGGGCATTGGTCTGCTTACTGAGAGACTCCCTGAGAATATCAAAATGCTTCTTGTTACTATCGGAATTTGAACCGGGAGTGTCATAGATAACAAACTGATAGTGACTATCGAAGTAAGTCACCTGTCTGAAAGGTACACTTATATCTATCCTGCCTATTTCTGTAAGCAGTTTGCCCTTGTTAAGCCAGTCAAGGAAGCGATGCATATTCTTAATTTCATTATCTGCCTTCCCATCTGTGAAAACTGCTCCGATTTCTGCATTGACCTCAGACGGACAGCTATCTGAAACAGTATACTCATCATTGCTGAATGATACGGTTATAGCTTGCCCAGATACCTCAAATGATATGGAGTATGTATCACTGCAAGTGATCTTAAACATCTTTGCGGTTGTCGGATCAGACGAGCTGGGCAGTATCTCATAACCAATAAGGCTGTTGATAAATGCCGATTTGCCTGCACTGCAAAGACCTGTAACGCAGATAGCGATAGATTCATCTATGGTATCTCTGTACTTGCTTATCTCAGCAGCGATCTCGTCTTTGATATACTCACTATCTTCAAGAGTGGAAATAACATCATCAAAGCGAGTTTCAATCTGCTGCATTACATATGGAGCTTCATTGAAATACTGCTGATTCTTTTCGCTTACAATATTACAATCAGCGAAATATGTGGATATGACACTTTCTAAAGCATCATAATCGTCCTTATTTCCTATGAAATCAATATGAAGTCCTTTGTTGCCAGGGTTAAAATGCTTGTTTAGAAGCTCGACGATCTCATATGCACGATTCTGGAATGATGTTTTTGTAAATTTATCATTTATCAGTTCTGAGCTGTATTCAGCGGAAAGCTCGCTGATATTGACAAAACTGTCGTTTTCATAGCATTCGTAGACAATTTCTTTGGTATAGGGATTACAAGTGATCCTCATCTTATATGCGTTCTCCATATTTACCCCCTGAATACATAAGTTTAGTATCGCAATTCATAATCTGCAAACGTAACAATTTACAAATTTTTATAATGTATTATACCACAAATTTAGTAAAAAAGCAATACATTTCGCTATGTTTAAACAATATAAAAATGAATTCCAAAGATTGATCCTCAACTTCAATCATGCTGGAATCAAAGTTGCATATCAGCCAAGTTCCTAACCTTTTTTCTATGCTTCTCGGCATACTGCATCGTTTTATACGCTCCGCCGCTCTTATGTTGAATACAGCACACGACCAGGTCAGAACGAGCAACCATGCACCTGTTACGGACTTGTATTGCAGATTTATAGTGTGCTTCAGATGATTCGGCACAGATCTCCACCTCATCATAGTAACTGAGATAGCTCTGCTCGTTGTCACGGTACTCGGCTTTCATATACGGCAGCACAAGGATCAGTGATGTATTGCCGCAGCCGTATTGCTTGACAGCTCGTCTGATCGCTGATGCCGCCAAGAGATCAAATTCTCCGTCCCGACCGACCAGAAACTCTACATACTGTTTCTGCATGATGAGATCATGCAAGAGTTTTTCCAGTCTTCTTTCGATCTCTGCCGTTCTTTCTACTTCACGATGCCCAAAGAAACTGACTGTATACATCTCCATAGCTATCACCTGAAAATGTCATTGCCCATCTTTCTAATGATATTTCTACGCATACTGTCTAATATATCTTGATTATAACATATTTTAGAAGATTATTCAAGAGCAAACAACATATTTCCTTTGAGTATAGCTGATTTCTTTTGCTGTATTATAGTAGTAAGAGGTGATTTGACTATGACAGACGATTTTGTAAGAAACAGGATTACTCAGCTTCGGCTGCAAAAGGGAGTATCGGAATATCAAATGAGCTATGATCTCGGTCATAGCCGTGGATATATCTATAATATTTCATCGGGCAAGTCGCTTCCGCCGCTTTCGGAACTGTTTGCGATATGTGACTACTTCGGTATTACACCTGCGGAGTTCTTCGATGACAGCGTTTCCAATCCTGAGCTGATTCAGAAAGCCGTTGAAGGTATGAAGCAACTCGATGATGGAGATCAGTTGATGATACTGAATCACATCAATAGATTATTGAAAAAATAGGAGGATAGCCATATGAATGATTTCATGCTAAAGCCTGACATAGAACCTAGAGATCCTTACCAAAAAGCCTTTAAAGACTGTATGCAGGCATTACAATCTTTTTCTGAATTATCCCCACAGCTACAGCAGCAATTGTTTAACGAGTTATCTAGATATGTTGCTATGAACAATTTGTTTAACAACCTTTACAATAACGGAATGAGATAAAAATAAAGGAGTGCTATCATCATGATAACACTCCTTATTGTTTATTCGTCATCGTCATTTCATTCGTCAATTCCATGCAGAAGTTGGATGTAAACACACTCCATTTGGTTACTCTTATCACTCCAGTGAGCATCATCTTTTCAAGGAAATACAACTTTTCTTCTTTGCAGTCAGCCCAAGCCTGGTGCTCACCATTGTATACAGTAGTAATTGTCTAACTTTTGGAGGACAACAATTCATTTTCAGTAAGGTTATGCTTTCATATCATTATTAAAGATTATATTCATCACGATACTATTTTAAGTCAACACATATAATTAAGTGTAACCGTATGGAAACAACAAAAAGGCGATTCCTGCACAACACAAGTATCGCCTTTGTTCCTATTCAGTTTGATATAGTTTTTTCTTCGTTAAGCAACGTGAGCTTTGAGGGAGAACCCTTTTTCAAAAGGGTTTCCCTCAATATCACCCGTAAACCTTCTGTACGAGCGTCGCCTTTATGTGTCGGCTTATTGTCAGGATAATCTCAGGACGATTCCTAAGATCCAGTTGATTACAGATAAACCGAGGCCGACATATCCCATTATGCAGCCTGCCTTTGCTCTGCCTCCGTTGATGGAATCCTTGGACTTGTTTCCGAGAGTGATAGCTACGATAGAAAGGGCAAGACCTGCGATGGGGATACACCAAAGTATAAGGCTGATGATACCGCATACCATTGAGGCTGTAGCCTTTCCGCTGTTGTCCTCGCCGAAGCCCTGATTTACATTGCTGTAGAAATCGGGAGCGCTGTTGTAGGGATTCTGACCATAGGGATCATTGTAGCCGTTCTGTCCGTACTGGTTATTCTGGGGAGCGCTGCCGTAGCCGCCGTTCTGACCGTATGGGGCGTTCTGCTGGGCATTGCTGTAGCCGCTGTTCTGACCGTAGGGGTCATTCTGCTGAGCATTGCTGTAGCCGCTGTTCTGTCCATACGGGTCATTATTCTGTCCACTTAAGTTGTTGGGGTCATTGTTGTAGTTATTATCCATAACACTAAACTCCTTTATATTACTTGATTATCCCCATGATAAAGTAAATGTTGAAAATCAAGCTGCCTAAACTTGTTAAAGCCGAGAGGATGGTACCTGCTATAGCCATTCCCTTTTTGGTTCCTTTGAGCGCCTGGATACCGAATATCAGACCGGTGATGGCGAGACCAAGTCCGACGATCGGTATGCACCATAACAGGATACATACTATTCCTATCACCAGTGAGTATACAGCCTTTCCGGCGGTGTCGTCCGGAGGAGGAACAGAATAGGGATCGTTGACCTGAGTGTAGAAATTCGGTACAGGGTAGGGCTGTCCGTAGCCGTTCATGGGCTGACCGCCGTAGTTGGGACCGCCCTGCTGAGGATAGCCGCCGTTGACAGGACCGCCGTAATTGGGAGCTCCCTGCTGAGGGTAGCCGTTGTTTGCGGGAGCACCATAGGGCTGGCTGCCGTAATTGGGGCTGTCCTGCTGAGGATAGTTGCCGCTTGCCGGAGCACTGCCGTAGTCGGGAGCGCTCTGCTGATGGTCATATACTTGTGCAGCCTGAGTGTCATACTGCTCTGTGGCAGAGCCTGTGAAACTGTGGCTTCCGTACTGTGGCTCGGGAGCAGCGCCGCTGTTGGGCGCTCCCGAATAATTCTGATCGTTATTGTAATTATTGTCCATTTTTGTATCTTACTTGATGTCAGCGTGATGAGCCTGGAGAGACTTTACGCCCAGGTGTGTGTTGTTCTTTATAGCCTTGATACCCTCTGCACTTGCCTTTGCAGCAGCCATAGTTGTCATATAGGGAACTCTGTGCTTGATAGCAGCTTTTCTGATATAGCTGTCATCGTGAGCGCTGGTCTTGCCTGCGGGGGTATTGATTATCATCTGTATCTCGCCGTTAGCGATCTGGTCTGCGATATTGGGACGTCCCTCATAGATCTTGAAGATCTTCTCGCAGGGGATGCCTGCATCCTTTATCATCTCATAGCTCTTGCCTGTAGCGATGATCTTGAAGCCGAGGTCGTTGAAGGACTTAGCGATGTCAACAAGCTCGGGCTTGTCTCTGTCGCATACGCTGAGGAGAACTGTTCCCTCCAGAGGGAGCTTGTTCTTTGTAGCCTCCTGAGCCTTGTAGTAAGCCTCGCCGAAGGAAGGAGAAATACCGAGGACTTCGCCTGTTGAACGCATCTCAGGTCCGAGAAGGGGATCTACCTCCGGGAACATATTGAAGGGGAATACAGCTTCCTTTACGCCGTAGTGACCGATCTGCTTATCCTTGAGTCCGGGAACGGGTGAGGGTCTGCCTGTGAGCTTTGAAGTTATTATATCTGTTGCAATACGGACCATGTTGATGTCGCATACCTTTGATACCAGCGGAACTGTTCTTGATGCACGGGGATTAGCTTCGAGAACGTATACTGTATCGCCTTCGATAGCGTACTGCATATTCATGAGACCGCATACGTTCATCTCAACAGCGATCTTCTTTGTGTACTCCTTGATGGTAGCTACCTGCTTCTCTGTCAGGTTCTTTGAAGGCAGGATACAAGCGGAGTCGCCCGAATGCACGCCTGCAAGCTCGATATGCTCCATAACACAGGGAACGAAGCAGTGTGTGCCGTCTGAGATAGCGTCAGCCTCGCACTCTGTAGCGTGGTTGAGGAAGCGGTCGATGAGGATAGGTCTGTCGGGAGTTACGCCGACAGCAGCATTCATGTAGACTCTCATCATCTCGTCATCGTGAACGATCTCCATTCCGCGTCCGCCGAGAACGTAGGAAGGACGAACCATAACAGGATAGCCGATCTTGTTTGCGATAGCGATAGCCTCGTCAGCGTTTACAGCCATACCTGCCTCAGGCATAGGAATGCCCAGCTTTTCCATCATAGCGCGGAAGTGGTCTCTGTCCTCAGCAAGGTCGATGGTCTCGGGAGTTGTACCCAGGATATTTACGCCGTACTTTTTCAGGTCGTTTGCCAGGTTGAGAGGAGTCTGTCCGCCGAACTGAGCGATGACGCCAACGGGCTTTTCCTTCTCGTGGATAGCGAGAACGTCCTCAAGAGTAAGGGGCTCGAAATAGAGCTTATCAGATGTATCATAGTCAGTGGAAACTGTCTCGGGGTTGCAGTTTACGATGATGGACTCAAAGCCCAGCTTCTTGAGAGCAAGTGCAGCGTGAACACAGCAGTAGTCGAATTCGATACCCTGTCCTATTCTGTTGGGACCGCCGCCCAGGATCATGATCTTGGGCTTTTCTGTGCTTACGGGGCTCTTGTCCTCGTCAAGGTGATATGTTGAATAGTAGTAAGCCGCATTCTCTGTACCGCTTACGTGAACGCCCTCCCAGGCTTCCTTGACGCCTATAGCCATGCGGGCATTTCTGATCTCCTCCTCGGTAACATCAAGGAGTGAGCTGAGGTAACGGTCTGAGAAGCCGTTCAGCTTAGCCTGCTTCAGTGCGTCGGCAGCGGGAACGGAGCCCTTGTTAGCAAGGAGAGACTCCTCCTCGTCAACAAGCTCCTTCATCTGCTCGATGAAGTACTTCTTTATCTTAGTGAGCTCGTGGAGCTCGTCAACTGTTGCGCCCTTGCGGAGAGCCTCGTACATAACGAACTGTCTCTCGCTGGTGGGGAAGCGGAGCTCTGAAAGGAGCTCTTCCTTGGTCATATTATTGAAGTTCTTTGCAAAGCCGAGACCGTATCTGCCTGTTTCCAGTGAGCGGATAGCCTTCTGGAAAGCCTCCTTGTATGTCTTGCCGATGCTCATTACCTCGCCGACAGCTTTCATCTGAGTGCCAAGCTTGTCCTCTGCGCCCTTGAACTTCTCGAAAGCCCAGCGAGCGAACTTGATAACAATATAATCTCCGTCGGGAACGTACTTGTCAAGAGAGCCGTACTTGCCGCAGGGGATATCCTTCAGTGTGAGACCGCAGGCGAGCATAGCTGAAACGAGAGCGATGGGGAAGCCTGTTGCCTTGGAAGCAAGTGCGGAAGAACGTGAAGTTCTGGGGTTGATCTCGATAACGACGATGCGTCCTGTCTCGGGGTCTCTTGCGAACTGGCAGTTACAGCCGCCTATTACCTCGATAGACTCGATGATCCTGTATGACATCTCCTGGAGCTCCTTCTGAACGTCCTCGGGGATGGTGAGCATAGGTGCGGAGCAGAAGGAATCGCCTGTGTGAACGCCGATAGGATCGATGTTCTCGATGAAGCATACTGTGATCTTGTTGTTTTCAGCGTCACGTACTACCTCAAGCTCAAGCTCCTCCCAGCCGAAGATACATTCCTCGACCAGGACCTGTCCTACCAGTGAAGCCTGGAGACCTCTTGCGCATACGACCTTCAGCTCGTCTACATTGTATACCATTCCGCCGCCTGCGCCGCCCATGGTGTAGGCAGGACGGAGAACTACAGGATATTTCAGCTTTTCGGCTATCTTTACAGCCTCGTCAACGGAGTAGGCTACCTCGCTCCTGGGCATACCGATGCCGAGAGCGCTCATAGCGTTCTTGAACTCGATACGGTCCTCACCGCGCTCGATAGCGTCTACCTGAACGCCTATTACCTGAACGTTGTACTTCTTGAGCACGCCTGCCTTGTCCAGCTCTGAGCAGAGGTTAAGACCTGACTGACCGCCCAGATTGGGGAGGAGAGCATCGGGGTGCTCCTTTTCGATGATCTGGGTAAGTCTCTCCAGATTAAGGGGTTCGATGTAGGTGATATCCGCAACATCAGGGTCTGTCATTATAGTAGCGGGGTTAGAGTTTACGAGAACTATCTCATAGCCCAGCTTTCGCAGAGCCTTACAGGCCTGAGTACCCGAATAGTCGAACTCACAAGCCTGTCCTATTATGATAGGACCCGAGCCGATAATCATGATCTTGTTGATATCCTGTCTTTTTGGCATATTATTCTCCTGACCCGTACACGGAAAAATGTACGTTGATATATTTGCCATGAAACGTCATGGCACAACTTCTTACCTTATATAATAACATAAATCCCAACAAATTGCAATATAAAAATTCGCTTTTACGATCAGTACAATTTTGGGGAAATTGCAAAAATAGGGCTGTTGAAGTTTGTTCCCTCTTATAAAGCGGCTGATGGCATAATGAAGGGGCGGATACTATCCGCCCACGCAAGCCCGCAGCAAAAACGGACTGCCGAAGCAGTCCGTATCGTTAGGTTATATCGTCAATCGTTATGCCCTCAATAACATTAACGGCAAAGGGCATTAACGTGAAACTATCGCTTGTGCGGTCGTTGAGTATTATAGTGAACGGCTTTCCGTCAGCTGTTTTATAAAATCCCAGTGCGCCCGAACGATCATATTCATAACAGCCGTTATTCCGGAGAAATTCCAGAAACTCATGATCATACCTGGACATTACGACCTGTCTGACATTCCTGTAATAATTATATCCGTCATTGGTTTTCCAGGCTATAGGCTGAAGCTCTGTCTCCTCCGTGCTGAGAACTACATACTGACTTCCGTGATTGACCTTATAAACGCTGGTTATATCAGAAGCAGCCGTATATTCTCCCTTCATGAGCCTGAACTCGAATGCGGCAAAAATTCCGACAATTATGCCTAAAATTAAAATTACAGCAATTATAATGATTTTTTTAGCTTTTGATCTTGTTTTCATAGTATGTTCCTTTCTGCGTTGAGAGTGTAGTGGGTATAAGTGGGGCAAACACCATTATAACCTATATAGCAGGCAAAGTCAATAGGAAAGGGCGGATATTATCCGCCGCTGCTGATCAGGGAGTTTTTCCGGAATTTTTTTTCGTCTCTGCACAATTTCTGCTCTCTCATGTGTGTTAGATAAGTAGGGCTAACATAACACTGACACCTTGAAAAGCACGATATATTCATAATATCTAACTATTTACATAAAAACACTTGACAAATAAGAAGAATCGATGCATAATATATTTGCTTGCTACTTCTTGTTTATTATTAACGGTAATAAACAATTAGTATAAATCAAATCTTTTTTAAAGGAGAATTATTATGAAAAAAGCAAAGATCCTCGGATTACTCATGGCATTCACTCTCACAGCAGTTCCCGCAACAGGTATCGCAGAGAACGTATTACCTGTAAGCAATAACGCTATCGTTGCAGATGCAGCTGGGGCACCTTATTCTATAAGAGTAAACAGTAAAAACGGTAATCAAGTCTTTAAAGAATATGACACACCAATACTAAGAAGCTTTAACAAAAATTATACAATATGGCTTGATGAAAGTGGTAAACTTGTTTTTTGCAAAAAATCAGACGCCCAAAGAGTTATTTTCGATTTTTCTAATCTAAAAAAAGAAAGGAGATATGATTCGCAAGGACACCTTATTACTAATTTTGCACTTTATATGCAGGTAGACGGAAATTTAGTAGTTTATAACGTAAATAACGGAAAGATTGTCGATCCTGTTGCAATTTCAAATACATGGATGTATTACATCACCAATCCAAAGGTTGATTTTACATACGAATTAACAGATGATGGTGTATTTATAATAAAGCGAAACATCCTGTCGGGGCAGTTTAAAGGAAAAAGTGAAATTATATGGCGTGTTAGATATACAGATTTACCTAAGAACAGATAATATATAAAAGGGACTGCAACGCAGTCCCTTTTCTTATTATCCGCTGCATCTTGCAAGCATTGCAAGGGTCAGGGAAATATTCTCGTTATGTACCGCAACGCCCTTGGGAGCGTTGAGGTGTACTGCGGCGAAGTTGAGGATAAAGCGTATCCCAGCCTCAGCCATACGGTCACAGACCTCCTGTGCCGCGGTCTCGGGCACGGTGATTATGCCGATAGTTATATTGTTTTCCTTGCAGAAGCTCTCCAGCTCGTCGATATGGCGGACGGGTTTGCCGTTTATGGAGCTTCCCACACGATTCTCGTTGCAGTCAAAGCCGCAGACTATATCAAATCCGTAAGCCTCAAAGCCGTTGTACTCCAGCATAGCCCTGCCGAAGTTGCCCATGCCTGCAACCACGACCCTGTCGTGGTTCTCAAAGCCGAGGAACCTGCCTATATCGCTGATAAGCTCCGCAGTGGAGTAGCCCACCTTTGGTCTGCCGCCGCTGCTGACGGAAGCAAGGTCCTTTCTGACCTGCACGTCGTTGAGCCCCAGGGCTTCGGCGATAGCGGTAGCGGAGATATTGCCCTTCTTGCGCTCCTCGGGGAGCGAATCCAGGTAGTTGAAGTACATAGGGAGCCGCGAAAGGGTCTGTGAGGTAATATTCTTGGTCATATCATACCTCCGTGGAGAAGGCTCACTTGTTCTGCATATACTGGTCCATAGCTGCGGCAGCCTTCTTGCCGGCTCCCATAGCGAGGATAACGGTAGCAGCGCCTGTTACAGCATCGCCGCCTGCGTAAACGCCCTCCTTGGAGGTGAGGCCGTCCTCGTCAGCGATGATACCGCCCCACTTCTGGGTATCGAGCCCCTCTGTGGTGGACTTGATAAGGGGATTGGGTGATGTACCGATAGACATGATAACGCAGTCAGCGTCGATGTCGATGAAGGCACCCTCTATGGGAACGGGCTTAGCTCTGCCTGAGGCGTCGGGCTCTGAGAGCTCCATCTGCTGGCAGTGAACGCTCTTTACCCAGCCGTCCTCAGTAGCCTGTATCTCAACGGGATTTGTGAGGAACCTGAAGATGATGCCCTCTTCCTTTGCGTGCTCAACTTCCTCAGCTCTTGCGGGGAGCTCAGCCTCTGTACGTCTGTATACGATGTATACCTCAGCGCCCAGTCTCTTAGCGCAGCGTGCTGCGTCCATGGCAACGTTTCCGCCGCCTACGATAACAGCCTTTGTGCCTGCCTTTATGGGAGTAGCGCTGCCTTCCTTATAAGCCTTCATAAGGTTGATACGGGTGAGGAACTCGTTAGCGGAGTAAACGCCGTTGAGGTTCTCGCCGGGGATATTCATAAATCTGGGGAGACCTGCGCCCGAGCCGATGAAAATGCTCTCGAAGCCCTCCTCCTTCATAAGCTCGTCAACGGAGATGGTCTTGCCGACAACGGTATTTGTCTCCACCTTTACGCCCAGAGCCTTGAGACCGCCTATTTCCTTCTGAACGATGGACTTGGGAAGTCTGAACTCGGGGATACCGTAGGAGAGAACTCCTCCTGCAACGTGGAGAGCCTCGAATATGGTAACGTCATAGCCCTTCTTTGCAAGGTCGCCTGCGCAGGCAAGACCCGAAGGACCCGAGCCGATAACAGCTGCCTTGTGACCGTTGGGAGCGGGCTTTTCTACGGGAGCCTCGGGCTGTGCATTGTGCCAGTCAGCCACGAAGCGCTCCAGTCTGCCGATAGCAACGGGCTCGCCCTTTTTGCCTCTTACGCACTTGCTCTCGCACTGTGTCTCCTGAGGACATACTCTTCCGCATACAGCGGGGAGAGAGCTTGACTTTGTGATTATCTTGTAAGCCTCTGCGAAATTGCCCTCAGCCACCTGAGCGATGAAGGCAGGAATATCTATCTGTACGGGGCAGCCTGTTGAGCAGGGCTTGTTCTTGCAGCCGAGACATCTCTTAGCCTCGTCGATAGCCTGCTCTTCGGTATATCCGAGAGCTACCTCGCTGAAGTTCTTGTTTCTCACATCGGGAGCCTGTACAGGCATCTCGTTTCTTGTAGGCGACATATTAGGCATATCACTTTACCTCCTTGAACAGATTGCAGGCTTCCTCATAGGCGTGGCGCTCGAAGGGCTTATACATAGCACCTCTTGCCATAGCCTCGTCGAAGTCTATGAGATGACCGTCGAATTCGGGACCGTCAACGCAGGCGAACTTTGTCTGACCGCCCACAGTAAGGCGGCAGCCGCCGCACATTCCCGTACCGTCTATCATAATGGGGTTCATGGAAGCAACAGTGGGTATCTCGTACTCCTTGGTGAGACGACAGACGAACTTCATCATGATAAGGGGACCGATAGTGATGACTCTGTCATACTTTTCGCCGCTTTCGATGAGCTTCTTGAGGGCGTCTGTGACCAGACCCTTCTCGCCTGCTGTACCGTCGTCGCTCATGAGCACGAACTTAGAGCTGGAAGCTTTGAACTCGTCCTCAAGGATAACCAGGTCCTTGTTTCTGAAACCAACTATTGAATGCACCTCAACGCCAAGCTCGTGGAGCTTCTTTGCCACGGGGTAAGCGATAGCGCAGCCTACGCCGCCGCCCACAACAGCTACCTTCTTGAGACCCTCTGTCTCTGTAGCTCTGCCGAGGGGACCGACGAAGTCCTGAAGGCAGTCGCCCTCATTGAGGTGATTGAGCTTTTCTGTAGTAGCGCCGACTATCTGGAAAATGATAGTAACGGAGCCCTTCTCGCGGTCGAAATCAGCGATAGTGAGGGGGATACGCTCTCCGTCGGCGTCTGTCCTTAAAATTATGAACTGTCCGGGTTCAGCCTTCCTTGCTACCTTGGGAGCATTTATGCGCATGAGGGTAACAGTGGGGTTGAGGCTTCTTTTTTCAAGAATTTCAAACATAGTCCATACCTTCCTTGCAATAGATTTGCTGTGCGGGTCACTTCCGCAGCCGTCCCCATTGACCGCCGCAGATACAGGCTCAGCATTGATATATTCAATATTATATCACACAAAACCCTGTTGCACAAATATAACAGAGGAATATCGATATTCCATTATCGATATTTTTGTAATGATTGACTTGCTGACGATTGTCAGGGAAAGCCCTGTCAGGGGCGGAAATGTGTGGAAAAAATGAAAAGAGGCGGCATAATGCCGCCTCTGTATTCTCTGTTATACAGGAAGATGTGCTATTCGTTATCGGAATAATCGCATTCCTGATAATATATGCCTTACTTATACTCCGCAAAGGCACTTTCGTTCCTTACCTCGTAGAGCCTGTTCACCAGCTTCAGCTCGTTGTCCGAGAGCTTGTGCCCCGAGGCGTAGATTATCATGTCCTTGAAATTGTTGTCGGGGAAGGAGCATTTTCTCTGCACCAGACCGTACTTTCTGCAAAGCTCCGCCGGCATGGGAGAGTCCAGCATATACGCCTGCGGCACGGTCAGCAGGAAGTCAAGAGCGCTTCCGCGGTCGTACATACACACCTTTCTGACGGGGACGTCAGCAGGACGGTTTGCGGCATAGAGCTTCTCCACGGCTCCCGAAACATAGGGAACGGCGTCATCACCCTGACCAAGCTCGGTGTAGTTGCAGGACAGGTCCGCGTAGGTGAGAGACTCAGCCTCTGCGGCAGGGTGCTCCGCAGACATTACCGCCAGCATACTGAACTCCCACAGGAGCTTGCTGTCCAGGTTCTTTTCGGAGAGAAAGTCGGCGAAGTATTTCTCGTGGGCGATATTATAGCGGATAACGCCGAAATCATAGCCGTTTTCGCGGACGTTCTCGATAGTTCTGAGAGAATTGGTCTCACAGAAGAATATCTCCATATCCTCGGGAGTATTCAGTGAAGCGATGTAGTCCGAAAAAGCCTTTGAGATATAGCCCGTTCTCGGCACTGATATGCGGAGACGGCTGTTTTTCGGCTTGTCGGGAGAGTGTATCGCCTCCATATTGTCTATCTGAATGAGTATCTGCTTGGCGTATTCAAGGAATTTGAGACCCTGGTCTGTGGGGATAACGCCCTTGGAGGTGCGTCGGAAAATGGTTATGCCAAGATTGCTCTCAAGCTCCTTTATCGCCTTGCTCAGGTTGGGCTGAGCCATATAAAGATTTTCGGCAGCCTGAGTTATAGAGCGTGTCTTTTCGATCTCTACTGCATATTTGAAGTGCAGGGTATTCATGGATCAGCCTTCTTTCATCATTATTTTCTTCTGTCAGGGAAACCGCCGTGGTTCATGGGCTCGTCAACTCTTGTGAGCTCTACGCGCTTTCTGCGGGGAGGCTCAGCGGGTCTGAGACTGCTGTTCATGCCTCTGTTTTCGGGAGCGGCAGCCTTTGGCTCCTCGGGAGCCTGTGCCGGTGAAGCTGCAAGGGGCTCCAGCGTCTTTACCACACGGCAGGGATTTCCTGCTGCCACACAATTGGAGGGGATATTCTCCGTGACCACGCTGCCTGCACCGATGACAACATTATCACCGATAGTTACACCGCCTATGACATTGACTCCGCCGCCGATCCATACGCTGTTTCCAATGCTTATGGGCTTTGCGGACTCAAGTCCCTGATTTCTGAGATTTGCGTCAACAGGGTGTTCTGCGGCATAGAAACCGCAGTTGGGACCGATAAAGACATTGTCCCCGAAGGTCACTTCAGCGCAGTCAAGGATAACAAGGTTGTGATTTGCGTAGAAATTGTCTCCGACAATGATATTATAGCCGTAATCGCAGAAGAAATTGGGCTCGATAACGGTTTTCTGACCCCTGAGAGCGAGGAGCCTGTCCAGTATCCTCTCGCGCTTCTGGAAATCATTGCACTCAACGGCATTGTATTCGCCGCAGAGCTTCTTAGCTTTGATCCTGTCATTGAAAAGCTCTCTGTCGCCGGCGTTATAGAGCTCTCCTGATTGCTGTTTTTCTTTTTCGGTCATTTTTCAAACCCTCCTTGTATTTATTATGTTAATGAGCCACCAGTTGTTGGCAATATCTTCTTCAGTCCATGCATGGGGCTGAAGAAGTTCCTTCTGGCGTCTTGTCTCGTTTTTCCAGGCTAAAACCATCAATGCCGCAAAAGCACCTGCCGCAAGAAGCAGAAGAACTGCATTTTTAATTGATTTCCCGAGAGCTGCTCCCATAAGCCTTTCATTATAGAATTTGTCAGGGTGCCCGGGGTCTATCATGATGTTGAACTGACCCTTGTAGTCGATCTTTACGGCTTCCTTGGTGCTGACATAGAACTTGTAGCCGTCACCCATATAATAATATGAGTAAAAGCAGCCTGCAACTATGGGGGCACTGTCGCTGCTGCCTTCAGCTTCAATGCTGTCTGCGGAAAGGAAAACTGCCTGTGCAGGCACAGTGCACCTGCGGCGTCTGCCCGATGCAGCAGCAGCCTTGATAATAGGAAATATGCCAAAGATCAGGAAAGCGGTGATCACAGCAATAACTGCATATACTATCGCAAGCTTCGCTGTATTGAGCCTATAGTGAGCAGCCAGTCCGAAAAAAGATCCTGCTGCAATTACAGCTCCGCCTGTGATCAGCGGAATAAGCTTTTTTCCGCCCCTGTCGCTTATTGTTCTGTATCCTGTTATATTCGATCCCACATTCACGCTTACCCGGGGATCAAAGGCTGCGGCTGCGAATACTACGCCGATGAAGAGTATAAAACCGGGAAGGAAAATAAAGAACGATGCTATTGCAGCTATCAAAGCAAAGGCATAAATACAATTTATAACCATGCCCAATGTTTTTTTATTTTTTTCTGCAAGTGCATTTTCTTCTTCTATGGACAGATAATTCAGCTCAGCTCTGGGGAGCAGTGATATTTTCATTTTTTTACCTCATTGCAGCTTCAATTCTTCGGTAAGGCTCATCAGCGTTTGCTGCCCTTAGATCCGAAGCTTCCGCCCATTGAGAGGATATTTGTATCGAAGGTATAGCTTATCTTCTCGCCCTGTCTGTAGCGCTTGAGCGAAAGCTGGATAAGTCTCTCAAGGAGCTCCTTGTACTTCACACCCTTGGGCTCCCAGAGGTAGAATGCAAGAGAGCCGGGGATAGTGTTTATCTCGTTTATGTATATCTTGTCTGTAGCCATATCTATCATGAAGTCGATGCGGGTAACGCCGTTGAGACCCAGATAGCGGAAGGCGTTAACTGCTGTCTTTCTGATGAATTCGTCCTGCTCGGGAGTTATATCTGCGGGGATCTTTCTCTTGAGGGTAGCCATGCCCTTGCTGCCGCCCTTGCCGCCGCCGACGTATTTCTGGTCGTAGCTGAGGATATCGTCGCCGCTTGCCTGAACAGGCTCCTCACATACGGAAGCCTCTGCGGACTCGCTGTCGCCCACAACGGAGCAGTTTATCTCCTTGAGCTGTACCACGCAGGGCTCGACCAGGATACGGTCAGCGAACTCGAATGCCTCCTCGATGGATCTGATAAGGCTGTCTCTGTCCTTGCCCTTTGAGATACCGACGCTGGAGCCGAGATTGATAGGCTTTACGATAACGGGATAGCCGAACTTCCTCTCGACCTCCTCAACCATTCTGTCCATTTCGTTTATCTCGTATGAGGAGAAGCGGCAGCAGTCCAGAACGGGGAAGCCGGCGTCCTTGAGGAGTATCTTCATTACGAACTTATCCATGCCCACAGCCGAAGCCAGAACATCGCAGCCCACATAGGGCAGGTCAAGTGTCTGGAGGTAGCCCTGAAGAGCGCCGTCCTCAACATTTGTACCGTGAACTATGGGGAAAGCCACATCTATATCGGAAATGAGGTTTGAGCCGAACTTCTTCATCTTCTGGCGTATGAGCTGTACCTTGCCCTCGCTCCTTACGAAAACGCACTCTGTACATTCCTTCAGAAGCGCAGGAATATCCTTGAAATTGTTTATATCCATGAGCTTTTCGCCTGTCCAGAACTCGCTCTTTTTGGTCATATAAACGGGTATGATGTTGTATTTTTCCTTGTCTATGCTTGCCATAGCCTGGACTGCCGAGATAACAGAGACCTCGTGCTCAACGCTTCTTCCGCCGAAAAGAACTGCAAGATTGATCTTCATTGTAATTACTCCTTTTATTTAATGCATAATTCATAATTCATAATGCATAATTAATTGTATTCGCTTCGCTCATATATTTGATTTCTCGCCGTAAGGCGACACCATAATTATGAATTATGCATTCATAATTATGCATTGATCAATAGTTGTCGGGCAGGTCGTTTTCAAGAAGAACTATCTTCTTCTTGTCGGTCTGATATGCCCTTACATGGTCCAGAGCCTCGCCGAGGCTGTCTGCCACGAATACGTTGTCCATATCATAGCCTGCGTCCTTGATACCGTTGTATATCGGAACTGTCTGAGCCTTGCCCACAAGAACTATGTGGTCGCAGGCTTTGGCAGCTTCCTGTCCGAACTCAAAGTTGAGCTCCTCCTGCTTTGCGCCCAGCTCTACCATACCGGGAGTTACCAGTATGCGGCAGGCGTCGAAGAGACCGAGGACGTTCAGGGCTGCGCGGCAGCCGCTGGGGTTTGAGTTGTATGCGTCGTCGATAAAGGTCATATTACCGCCCTTGTCGAGAAGCTGTAATCTGTGGGGAACTGCGGCGATACGCTTGACGGGGAGAGTCAGCTTTTCAAGGGAGATGCCCGTACCGTGAGCGTAGGCGATAGCACCGAGAACGTTCTGTACGTTGTGCTCGCCGAGGAGCTTCATGGAGAAGCGCTGTGTCTCGCCGTCGGGAGCAGTTACCGTGAACTCCGTACCCCTGTCGGAAACAGAAATATCAGTGGCGCGGTAGTGGTTGCCCTCGTTCAGACCGTAGAGCACCGCATTGGGGTACTCGGGAGCCTTTTTGCGGATAAGCTCGTTGTCGCCGTTGAGGTATATCTTTCCGCCCTTAGCCTTAACGTGGTCGGCAAGCTCGAACTTGGTATTGAGCACATTGTCGATAGAGCCGAAGGTCTCAAGGTGCTGAGGACCAACGGAGGTGATGATACCGTCGTGTGGGTCTGCGATGCCGCAGAGCTCCTTTATCTCGTGAACTCGTCTTGCGCCCATTTCGCAGATGAAGTATTCATGCGTGGGCTTTAAGTCGCGGCGGATAGTTATTGTAACGCCCATGGGAGTATTGAAGCTCTCGGGAGTTTTCAGTGTGTTGTACTGTGAGTTGAGCAGCTCGTCAAGGTAGAACTTCATGCTGGTCTTGCCGTAGCTTCCTGTGATACCCACCTTGTGAAGTGTGGGACACTCGGAGAGTATGCGCTTTGCGTCGTTGATATACCAGTTCTGTACTGCCTTTTCAACGGGCTTGTTGATAAGGTTTGAAAGGGGGACAAGCAGGGGCGTCACATACAGTGCAGAGCCTGCAAGAATATAGGGAAGTCCGTTTGCGAACCAGCGCTTTTCCATGGAATCGTAGGTGAATTCCGTATGAGCTTCATTCCATATACGGCATATATATACCGTAGTTTCGCCTTTAAGGACAGCTATGACGTAATAAACGGCAACGAGGATACAGAATGTAACCATCATGCGCTTCATTCGGGCTGTATAAACCAGAGGCTTCTTGAATTTCTTGCCCGGCTTGTTGAGCAGTCCGATGATGATATTGAAAAGGCTCAGCACTATTATAAGTGCCACAGCCGCGCCGCCGTGAAGGAAGAGCAGTGCGAACTGCACCACGAACAGCACCGCAGGCAGTATATAGCGCCTTGCGTTCTTCTTCATCCAGCGTGAATGCTCGGGAGTCTTGTAGCCGTTGAGCTGGAGCATATGGAACTCTCTCAGTCCCAGGAATACTGTGGCTCCCAGCGCAATGACCGCATATATCACAAATAAAACTATATTCATAAACATCTCCTTAAAATGCGTAATTCGTAATTCGTAATTAATGGTATCGCCTTACGGCGATGAATCAGAAATATTTCGATCCGTCCGCGCGAGCGGACACCTCAATTACGTATTACGCATTACGAATTAAAATCATTCTTCTATCTTCATAAAGCTGCACATCACGCGGTTAAAGGTGAACTGCTGCTCCAGGAAGGAATAGTGTCCTGCATTTTCCAGCTTTACAAGACCTGCATCGGGAATGAGCTTCTCCATTTTCTCGCCGTCGGAGAGGGGAGTCGCTGTATCGTTGACGCCCCACACAAGCAGAGTGGGAGCCTTGATATTGGGCAGATAGGGCTCTAAGTCCTCGTTGACCACCTTTACCATGACCTGTCTCATCATAGGTGAAGCTGCGGCGTAGTCTGCGCTGCCCATCTTCTTGCGGAAGTTCTCCAGCGCGTCGGGGAATATCTTCTTAACTATGCCCCATGAAAGGACAGTCCTGCCCAGCTTGTAATAGCGTGTGCGCCAGCTCTTTTTGTTGGACTTTGGCGGCATGATGCCTGCACTGTCCACAAGGATGACCTTTGTTACCTTGAAGGGCAGGTCATCGCGGCTGTGCATTTTTATGATAACACGTCCGCCGAAGCTGTGACCCAGGAGCATTACCTCCCTGGTGTCATAGTCCCTGAGAAAGTCGATGACGAACTGTACATAGGAGCTTACGTCCCAGACCTCTTTCGGCTCCTCGCTCTTTCCGAAGCCGGGCATATCCATAGCCACGACCTTGTACTTCTTCGACAGGAGCTCTATCATATTGGCGAACAGGGTGATATTGCTTCCCCAGCCGTGAAGCAGGACGATGAGGTCGCCCTCGCCCTTTTCCTCGTAGTTTATCTTCAAACCATTAACTGTTTTTATCAATTCTTTATCTCCAAACTGTTATTATATTGAGAATGGAGGATGTAGAATTGAGAATGAATGTATTTGCTTTACCCACATAACAGCAGAATAACTCTCAACTCTCAACTCTCAACTCTCAACTCTATATCATATACGGCATACAGCCGCAAATATACATATATAATTTATTATATCACTTACAGTATTCAATGTCAATCACAGAAGCAAAAAAATTACTTTTCCCGCCCTTGCTCCCGAGGGCAGAAAAAAACGGCGGATGATCCGCCGTTTTTCCCGAACACACTTTTCTATTAAAGGAAATTACTCTGCGTCTGTAGTATCAGCCTCAGGGTCTGAGCCGTCGGACTCAAACTCTGCGTCGCCCCCGGCAGAGAAGTCGATCGACATCTCCTCGTCCTCGGGGATCTCGGTGAACTCGTCCACCTTCTCAAGGTATGTGATGAACTCTGTACCTGCTTCACTCAGATCCATTACCAGCTTGCCGTCCTCCAGCTTCATAGTCAGAGGATCCTCGTCATCAAAATCGCCGCCGGTAAGTGTTACAGTACCATCGTCAGAAAGCTCCCAGTTGATCTTTGTGTACTCCTGAGACTCCTTGAATTCAAGGGCTGAGAAGAAATTGCCTGAATTATCGTCAAGAAGCTCGATCTGATAGAGTGCGAAAGCGTCCAGACCATAGAAATTGTCCATCTTTTCGCCGTCCATTATCATTTCCTTGCACTCCCACTTGCCCAGGTAATCGGAAACGTCGGCGTCTCCCTCGGACTTTTTCTCTGCGGTAGTATCTGCGGAAGTTGTTACGGCTGTGGTGGTCTCGTCATTCTTGGATTTTGCCTCCTTCTTGTCGCCGCAGCCGAAGAGGCCTGCTGAGAGGCAAAGGAGAACGGTTGATAAACATAATACTTTTTTCATGGTTAAATCCCTCCTGATAATTACGTCAAGCGTTCAAAGTAACTCCCTATAAGTTCTCTTGAACCTTTGACATAAAGCATTATATCACACCCTGTCCTAAATGTCAAGTTTTTTACAAAGAAATTTAATGGCTGTTTTTCGCCCTTAATGCGTTGAAATCTCAATTTTGGTTAGTAATTACTAACGATTTTGTATTTTTCTTCCGCAAAAAAACATACCCGTGAACAGTCATAAGACCGCTCACGGGCAATAGTGATTATTATGGGGTATCAGTAGTCCTCGCCGCCGCTGCTTTCATCGGAGCTGTCTTCGGAGGCTTCTGTATCTTCGGTGCTGCTTTCCTCAGCATCGGTGCTCTCGTCGTCGAAGGATTTGGTGGGAGCCTCCTCAACAACGGGCTTCTGACCCTTGTATACGGTAACGATGAAGCCGTCCACGTTGTTGCCCGAGATTTCATACCTTGTGCCTGTGGGAACAGGGACTGTGGTCTTTTCGGCGCCGTCATCGGAGGCTACAAAGTAGACCTCATAGTCATTTCCGTCATAGGAGAACTCAAGGTGATCCTTGTCATAGGGGTGCTCGCGGACAAGGTCTATATATTCCTCAAGACAGAGGTTGTT
Source organism: Ruminococcus flavefaciens ND2009 (assembly GCF_000621785.1). GTDB lineage: Bacteria > Bacillota > Clostridia > Oscillospirales > Ruminococcaceae > Ruminococcus > Ruminococcus flavefaciens_C. Next base: position 200,857 of record NZ_KK211349.1, read on the forward strand.
GGTGGTCATGTAGTAAGCATGGGGGATACCCACATAGCGGAAGTGCCAGGGCTCGTTCTGTATTTTTGTGAGCCTCTGCTTTTCCTCGGTATAGCGCACGACGAAGCCATACTTGTAGCAGTTCTTGTTGATCCACTCAAAGTCGCCTGTGCCGTCATAATCATGGTTCACGGACTCGGTGAAGTCGAATGCGAGACCTGTTTCGTGCTCGCTGAAGCCGGGCTTGGCCACTCTTGTGGACTCTCCGTCCCCTGTCTGAGCCAGATCTTCCTCATAGAGCTGCTGCTGGAATTCGGTAGTTCTGTATGAGCCGTATATTATGAGGGTATCGTTGTTATACTTATCATAGAAGTCCTGTATCATCTCTGTCATAGGCTCATAGACCTGTCTGAGAATGGTATAGGTAGAGTCAACGGCAGTATAGCAGCTTACCTCGTTCTCATAGTTCATATCGGTGATGCTGACAAGGTCCTCATCGCCGCCGAAGTACTGGTGATCTTCGTTTACAAGTACCAGGTCTCCCCTGAACTTGTCCGTAGTATCCACCTGAGATGATTCATAAATAGTCTGGTTGGGGTCGGGGACCGTGGTATCTGTGGGAGTTGTCACCTCTATATCGGTCTGGTCGAAATAGGGTGATGCCTCCACATCGCGCATATTTGAAAAGGTGTTTTTTACAAAGAAACCACAGGTTCCGACGAGTACAAGGCTGATGACAACTTCCGTCATGGTCTTGGCGCGTCTGATGCTTTTTTCCTTGCTGATCTTCTGTTTTGACATATGTCTGCTCCAATCCGCTGCCGTGCAGCTGAAATAGGGAGTCCTGAAAACTCCGTTAACTTTTGTTCTTTTTATCTCTCTTTTTCTACGAATATCGGAACTGTAAAATATATCAGACCATATAAAATGCGTCTAAAGGGTATTATATCATATTTCTCTCGGAAAATATAGAGGTCTGCGGTCATGTTTGTAAAAATGCTGTATACAGACCGCCATAGATCAACCAGAATTGTGCTGTTTTTACAAATAGTTTCCCCTCGTATACAACGGGCAGAAGGCTATATATAAAGCCTAAATCCCGATAAATCCGTCATATAGTGGTAATCTGTACAAAAAGCAGGTATATTTTAAAGCTGTATTGCACAATCTTTTGTTCAGACACTTGAAAAAGAATTAAATTAATGCTATAATGTATATTGTGAAAATATGGGCACAGCTTGCTTCGGACGGCTATTTTATGTGACCGTCCTGTTTCGTTTTTTCGTTTGTTTTTCCTGTGTTTTCACTTTAAGGAGTGATTTCTATGAAATGTCCCCGATGCGGAACTGACAACGAAGCGGGTTTCAGATTCTGCGTGAAATGCGGCGTCAATCTTGAGGATCCGCAGGATATCAATATTGAACAGGTCGATATGGGCGGCTATCATTCTGAAGAAGATCCTGCTTCGGGAGGCTATACCTTCGGAAGCGGAACCTTTACCATCAGTGACACCCCTTCAAGAGAATCTTCTTCCGATCTGTACACCGCCGATGAGCTGAACGACTCAGACGAGGAATTTGATTTCAGCAGCTTCGACGAGCCTTTTATCCCCAAGCTGGATACGGGCAGAGTTACTCTTCCCGAGCAGTCACAGGCTGTAAGACAGGCTCAGATCAATAATCAGGGCGTTATGCGCCCCCATAACAGCATGAATACTATGCCCCGTCAGGGACTGATGAACCCGCTGCCACCACAGGGCGGTATGCAGGGGCGGCCTCCTCAGCAGGGCATGATGAACGGTATGCCCCCACAGGGCGGTATGCAGGGTATCCCTCCTCAGCAGGGCATGATGAACGGTATGCCTCCACAGGGCGGTATGCAGGGTATCCCCCCTCAGCAGGGCATGATGAACGGTATGCCGACACAGGGCGGTATGCAGGGTATCCCTCCACAGCAGGGCATGATGAACGGTATGCCCCCACAGGGAGGTATGCAGGGCATTCCCCCTCAGCAGCCCATGATGAACGGTATGTCTCCGCAGGGCGGTATGCAGGGTATCCCCCCACAGAACGGCTCTCAGCAGATGAACGGTATGCCCATGTACGGACAGCCCATGATGTATGGTCAGCCCCAGATAGTGGGCTACGACCAGAACGGTATGCCCATTTATGGACAGCCCGTGATGTACGGACAGCCCCAGATAATAGGCTATGATCCCAATGGTATGCCGATCTACGGACAGCCCGTGATGTACGGTCAGCCCCAGATAGTGGGCTACGATCAGAACGGTATGCCCGTCTACGGTCAGCCTGTGATGTACGGTCAGCCCCAGAACGGCGATAAGCCCGAGGGCGCTCCCATGGGACAGATGGCAGGTATGCCCGGTGCACAGTTGAAGCCCCTGAAGCCCGTTCCTCCTCCCCCTCCCCCCGAGGATAAGGAGAAGGTAGAGGTCCCCGATGATTTCTGGGAGTTCTTTGACGGCGGCAAGGCGACCGAGCACGCAGAGGTGGACTCCGCAGACGATTTCTTCGGCAAGCGAGGCAACGAGATCGACGGCATGAAGCGCTTCGAGAAGAAAAAGGACGCCTATATGAACGATACGCCCCTTGTGGACGCAAGCAAGCTCAGAAAGAACGAGCCTGCAAAGTTCAATAAGTTCTATATGAGATCGGCAGGCGTTGCCGACCCCGATATGCTTGAAGCCAAGAAGCAGGAAAAGCATATCGACTATATGCGCCCCACCAAGGAAGTGGACGCCGGTGATCTCCGCGTTCACGAAAAGAGCAGGGCGTGGAACATCATGAACAAGGCTGATAAAGCCAATGCAGACGATCTGGAAGCCAATGTGAATGAGCATACAGAAGCTATCATGGCTCAGGCGGATCACGCTGTTGAGGCTATGCCGAAAAAACCAAAGACCTACAATGACGAGATCGATGCCATAGAGCTTCCCGAGTCGATGAAGGCGAAGAAGACCAAGAAACAGGTGGAAATTCCCGGCTTGCCGGAAATTTAATAAATCATAATTTTCATATTAAGGAGATGTTGTAAAAAATGAAGAAGTTTTTACAGGAATTCAAGGAATTCGCACTCAAGGGCAATGTAATGGACATGGCTGTCGGTGTCATCATCGGTGCTGCTTTCGGTAATATCGTTACCGCTCTCACTGAGGATTTCATCAACCCCCTTATCGCTTGTATCGGCGGTGCTGAAGTTGCAGGAAAGATCAAGCTCGGCGACACAGGTCAGTACCTCAACTGGGGTCACTTCGTAACAGCTATCATCAACTTCCTCATCATGGCATTCTGCATTTTCCTTATGGTAAAGGCAGTAAACAAGCTCATGAACCTTGGCAAGAAGAAGGAAGAGGAGAAGCCCGCAGAGCCTCCGAAGGAAGAAGTTCTTCTCACAGAGATCAGAGACCTTCTCAAGGAAAAGAAGTAATTATCCTGTCTTACATAAAACCTCCGCAGCCGCGGAGGCTTTTTGTTTATACGGTTTGCCTTTTCGGCGGATATGTGATATACTTATAACAGTTATTTTTTATCAAGGAGTGAACCCGAGTGATCCTGCTTACGGCTCAGAATATATCCAAGACATACATGGAGAGAAAGGTGCTCGACAACGTCTCGTTCTTCCTCAACGAGGGGGACAAGGTGGGCATTATCGGAATAAACGGCACGGGAAAGTCTACCCTGCTGAGGATACTTGCAGGGGCGGAGGAGCCCGACGGCGGCGAGGTCATCAGAACAGGTGGCATAAGGATCTCATACCTGCCGCAGATACCCGAATTCGACGACAGGGGAAGCGTGCTGTCACAGGTGCTTTCACACCTTCCCGATGACCTCAAAGAGGCGAAGGAGTACGAGGCAAAGTCAGTGCTGGCAAAGCTGGGGGTAACGGATTATGACCGCGATATAAGCACCCTTTCGGGGGGAGAGAAGCGCCGTGCAGGAATAGCTGCCGCACTGGTGCAGCCCAGCGACGTCCTGCTTCTGGACGAGCCCACCAACCACATCGACAACGAGACTGCACAGCTCCTTGAGGAACTGCTGATGAAGTACCGCGGCGCCATAGTCATGGTCACCCACGACAGATACTTCCTCAACAAGATCTGCGGCAGGATAGCCGAGGTGGACAAGGGCAGCCTTTACGTCAGCGACGGCAACTACAGCGACTACCTTGCAAAAAAGGCGCAGAGAGAGGCGGACGAGGCTGCTGCCGAGCGCAAGAACAGGAGCCTTTACCGCAGAGAGCTGGAATGGATAAGCAGGGGCGCCCGTGCAAGGGGCACCAAGTCCCGCGACAGGATAGAGCGCTTTGAAGCCCTGAAAAACCGCGAGATACCCGTGGAGGCTGAGAAGCTGAAGCTTCAGTCCGTGTCCTCACGTCTGGGCAAGAAGACCATAGAGATAGAGGACATCAGCAAGAATATCGACGGCAAGCCACTTATCACCGATTTCTCCTATATCGTCTCCCGTGACGCAAGGATAGGCATTGTGGGACGCAACGGCGCAGGCAAGAGCACCTTCCTGAAAATGCTGACGGGAGAAGTGGCTCCCGACAAGGGCAGGATAGTTCTGGGCGATACCGTGAATATCAGCTATTTCTCCCAGGAGTGTGAGTCAATGGACCCCACGCTGCGGGTTATCGACTATATAAGAGAGACCGCCGACAGGGTGCAGACTCCCGACGGTACGGTGACGGCTTCACAGATGCTGGAGCGCTTCCTGTTCACGCCCGAGCTTCAATGGAACAGGATAGAGAAGCTTTCCGGCGGCGAGCGGAAAAGGCTCTACCTGCTGAAGATCCTTATGACAGCGCCAAATATACTCCTCCTCGACGAGCCCACCAACGACCTTGACATCACCACCCTCACCATACTTGAGGACTACCTTGAAAGCTTCAGCGGAGCCGTTATAGCGGTCTCCCATGACAGGTACTTCCTTGACAAGATGGCTGACGAGATATTCGAGTTCAGGGACGGTAAGTGTAACCGCTTCAATGGCAATTATTCCGACTATGCGGAGAAGGCTCTCACCTCCGACGAGACCGAAAAGCCCAAAAAGAAGGGCGAGAAAAAGGAGAGAGTCTACACAGGAAAGACTAAGCTCCGCTTCTCCTTTAAGGAGCAGAGAGAGTACGACACCATAGACGATGACATCGCCGCTCTGGAGCAGGCTATCGCCGATACGGAGAAGGAGATGTCAGTCAATACCTCCGACTATGTAAGGCTACAGGAGCTCTCCGACAAGAAGGACGCCCTTTCAAAGGAGCTGGATGAGAAAATGGAGCGCTGGGTGTACCTCAATGACCTGGCTGAGCGTATAGAACGGGGCGAGACCGTGTGACGAGGGCTTCTTGACAAACCGTATTTCCCGTGATATACTGGATAAAACTGAATAAGAAACGAGGTTTTGCGATGCTCAATCAACTTCTTGATAAGCTTGAGCGGAAGTTCCGCCGCTTTTCAATATCAAATCTCATGCTGTATATCGTCCTGGGCATGGCGGTTTTTGCCGTGGCGGACATCATACTCATGACCAACCCTAATAACAAGGTCTTTCTCATAGATATGATAGAGTTCGACCGTGGGAAGATACTTCATGGGGAGGTCTGGAGGGTGCTCTCCTTTGTGCTGGTGCCTCCCGAATTCAACATGATATTCCTTGCCTTTGCGCTTTATTTCTACTGGATGATGGGAACGGCGCTGGAGCACCAATGGGGAAGCTTCAAATTCAATGTGTTCTACTTTACGGGAGTCATAGGCTGTATCATAGCAGGCTTTATACTGGGCTATGCCACCAACTATTACCTGTATGTGAGCCTTTTCCTTGCCTTTGCCATACTCTTTCCCGACGAGCAGATACTGCTGTTCTTCTTTATCCCCATAAAGATAAAGTGGCTGGGACTTTTCTCGGCATTCGGACTTGTTGTGGCTTTTATAATGGGAGATTTCCAGACCCGGATATTCCTCCTGCTTTCACTTGCGAATCTGATACTTTTCTTCGGAAAGGATATGTTCCTCAAGGTCTATTATATCTGCCGCAGGTACTACTACAAGTGGTTCAAGAATAAATAAGTATAGGACTTAACGCCCCGAAGTGATTTTGAACGCTTCGGGGCGTTGCTTTTGGGGACTTATAATTATAAATCATAATTTAGCATTATGTAGGGGACGGCGTCCTCGACGTCCCACAAAATTCGTATTATAGTGGCGACTATCATCCGCTCAACCAGGGGACGCCTTCTCTTACAAGGCGTCCCCTCTCCAAAAACAGTCCACCGGACTGTTTTTGGATTCACCCCTTGCGAGGCGCCTGACGTAATAAGGGGCTCTGCCCCTTGACCCCCGCCAGAGGCGCTGCCTCTGGACTCCGCCAAAGGGACACAGTCCCTTTGGAATCCCATTCATAGTTGCCGCAAGGTATTACGATAAATTATGATTTAACATGGCGCTAAACGCTTCACGGGGGATTGACGGGGAGGCTCACGGGGAGTATAATATAAGTAATACATATTGCGGAAGGCGGTGCGGAATGAAGAAAAAACTATGGATATTGCCTGTGCTGATAGGCGTACTGCTCATTGGCGGAGCTGTGGGACTTGTGGCGTATAATATGTATGAGAGCAATGCTGCCTTTGAAAAGTCCCAGGACGTAATGACTGAGCTGAAACAGCTTATCCCCGACCCTTCGCCTGCCTGTGTTACTACCTCCCCCGGCACCGAGCCTCCCTCGGACGACCTGTTCGCTCCCTATGAGGAGCCCACTACTCAGCCCCCCTCGGAAATGCGCAGCATTAGCGTGAACGGCGAGGACTACTGCGGATATATCACCCTTCCTCAGCTGGGACTGGAGCTTCCCGTAATGAGCAGCTGGAGCTACGAAAGACTTAAAACATCGCCCTGCCGTTACAGCGGCACCGTTGAGGGCAGGGATATAATAATCGCCGCCCATAATTACAACAGCCATTTCGGCAGGATAAAGGAGCTGTCCCAGGGCGACGAGATATGGTTCACAACAGCCGACGGTATGCAGTATTTCTACCGCGTGGACTACACCGAGAATGTGGACGGCTATGACGTTGACCATATGCTGAGCGGCGGTTCATCTGACTGGGATATGACCCTGTTCACCTGTACCCTCAGCGGACAGAGCCGCGTCACCGTAAGAGCTTCATTTGAAGAGACAGAGGAATAAATAAAGCCCGTAAGAGTTTATCTTACGGGCTTTGATAGTTTCTGAGGACTTATTGCCTTAAAAATGCTATCCTGAGTTCCACCATATCGAAGATGTCGGTGACGCCGTCCTGATTGATGTCGGCTGTGAGAGCCTGTTGTTCGGTCAGGTCTATCCTTCCGCGGAGGTACTTGCTGAACAGCACATAGTCTGCGATATTCAGCCTGTAGTCGCCGTTTATATCGCCGCGGACGAAGTTTTCCTCGCCCTCGTCGGTGGGTATGAACTTAATATTATGGACGTTGGCGTATTCATGGGCGGTGGAGTTCATTCTGCCGTGGATAGCAGGACCTGCGGCACTGTTGTACTCGTAGCCGGTGAATACAGAACTGCCAGCGCCTTCCATGCCGATATACCGCACATGGGAACTCTGAGGAGGTTTCACTGAAATAGTCGGTATAGCGTTACTGCTTATATCGCAGAAAATATCATTGATGTATATATCCTTGAGGTGATAGAGATACCGGAGCTGCTCTTTTTCAATGGCAGGGCTTTCGATTATGAGAGTCTCGATATTGCAGTCTGCGCTGTAAGTGAGATGATCGCAAAGCTGTACATCTGCGGGGATATATGCGCTCTTGACCTTGGAATCTGAGAAGTCTATGACAGCGACCTTCTTCGTGCCCTGGCGTATATTCATTTCCGCAGCGGACTTCTCCACGCCAACAGCCCAGTCGCCGATGTAACGGACGCCGTCCTCCACCTCATAGGCGGCTGTGCCGCTGAAAGCGTCGCTGTATATAGTGTGTACACTTGCAGGGATAGTCACATCGGTGAGAGAAGCGCAGTCGCGGAATGCATCAAAGCCTATTTGCTCAAGCTTTTCGGGAAGGACTACAGACTTGAGGGTTGCCGCGGCTCTGAATGCGCCGGTGTCTATTTCTGTTACGCTGTCGGGGAGAGTTATCTTCTCTACCTTGTCGCAGCCCATGAAGGCATAGCTGCCGATGTATACTACGCCGTCGGGAATGACTATCTCAGTCTTGTCGTAGTTTTTCGGGCAGCTGATAAGGGTGTGCATATCCTTGCTGTAGAGGATACCGTCCACAGCTGTATAGTTGTAGCAGTCCTCGCCTGTCTCATAGTATGAGCAGTAATTATAGAAGGGCTCATAATACGAAGGCGCGGCAAGATTGTCGGATATATGGAGCTTTTCCACGGGAGTGTCTCCGCGGAAGAAAAGTCCCGATGAGATCTTTGTTACCTGAGAATCGCCGATAAGACTGTTTATGAATACATCGGGCCGGCTGTTATCCTCACGCTCCTCGGCTGTGGAGGAGTACTTTGACACGTTGTATATCACGCCGTTTTCGGTCTGCTGGGTGTATTCCTTGTCGTAGGTGTACTCCTTCTCGTCTGCAAGGTGGAATTCCCTGTTATAGAACGAAGCGTATTTCAGCGCGGTAGAGTCCTCAGCGCCGAAGATGAGAGTGTTGAACTTTTCGGGCTCCTCGGCAGGTTCGCCGTCGACACCGATTATGGTTATGTCTTCCGTTTCACCCTTGTCCTCTGTCCAGAACTGAGGTATGGTCTTTGGGGAGTCTGCTATGCGGCAGTCCTTGTCATGTATCCACACCATTTTCAGGTGCGTGCAGCCGGTAAGGGCGTTCTGTCCGATGATCTTATTATAGAAGTCAACGCGCTCGATGTGGTTGTACATGGTGAATACCAGCAGTCTGCCCATATATTCTACGGATTCGGGTATGGTGATGACCTTGAGAGCTTTGTTATTATCGAAAAGCGCCTCGCAGGTTCCGATGGTGCCCTCTCTGAGGTCTGCACGCTGTATATCCTTGTCTGCGTCCACAGCCCAGTTGTCTACATAGAGTATACCGTCCATGTTCTCTGTGCAGCCTGCATTCTCAAAGGCGTTCATGCGTATGGAAGTGACATGGGGCGGCAGATGGAAATCACGCAGGTTATGGCAGTCCTTAAAAGCGTAGGTGCCTATCTCGTTGACAGTTTCGGGGAGCTCGACCTTGCTGAGAGCTTTGCAGCTGCCGAAAGTGATTGTGGGCAGTACTGTGATTTTATCCGGGAGAGTGACCTCTCTCAGGTTTTCGCAGCCCGCAAAAACGCCCGTACCCATTTCGCGGACGCTGTCGGGGAGGGTAATCTCCTCAAGGTCCATGCAGCCTGCAAAGGCGTAGTCGCCTATTTTCTGTATGTCGGTGGGAATGTCGCTGCTGACGGGAGTGTAAGCCGCGGGAATAACGCCGATAAGTGTGCTCAGGTCTGCGGAATAGAGATAATTGCCCTCTGTTCTTAAATAGGGGTTCTCCTCGGGAATGACTATCTCCTCAAGAGAGTCGCAGAGGTAATCATATCTTGAGAAAAACTGCGTATCCTTTGAGAGGGTGATCTTTTTCAGATTCGGGCAGTAGATAAAGGGCGTTTCGGTTATGCCCACAACTGGCAGATCCCCTATGGTGTCGGGGATGACGATTTCCTCAAGGCTTTCGGCTATTGATCTGTTGACGTTGCTGACCATTGCAAAACCGTCATATATGGCGTATATGAGGGTTCCGCTGTCTTCGTGTCTGACGGGAGTCATGTCGGCGATGTCCTCAGCGGTGAGCTCTTTTTCCGTGTGCATATATCCTCTTATCTGCACTGCCTCTGCGGTTGTGGGCATGGAAGTGCAGGCGGCTCCGCCTATGACAGCGAGAGCGGTGATGAACGAAATAAATCCCTTCATATTCTTTCCTCCTATATCCTGGATTATGTTATTATTATAACAGTCTGTGCTGTAACTGTCAATAAAAACTACTGACATAATGCGATGAAAAGGATAAAAATGTTATAATATGGATTTTATATACCACCTGTTAATCCTGTGAAGAAAAAACCGCAGAAACACGAAGTATCACATCAGAATTTAACGCAGACACGTTGCTGTGAGCACAGGTCATACCAATTTTTGCGGGTTATAAAAAACATATGAGCTCCGAGGGCACGGAGGGGGCTGCTGCGCCGTTTACTGCCCTGTGTCAGGGGCGCGAAAGCGGAAAAAACGGTCTTTGCTGTTACACTGCCGCAACATTGTGACATTTCATACATAGATGTTGCATTTTGTGCACCCGCACTTGATTTTTATGAAAATATAATATATAATGAATGAATAGAAACATCCGGATCTGCTGCCGCCACGCGGCAGACTTATGTTAACAAAGGTAACCGAAAAATGAACCGAATATTGGATCTTATAATGGAGAAGCTCCTCAGCGGCGGCTGGACCACAGAGGAGGACGCGGCTATAGTCCGCTACGGTCTTGAGCTGAATATAATGAAGACCCTTATATCTGCGGCTATGCTGGTGACAGCCTTTATCCTCAGGAGCGCACCTGCCGTCATAGTCTTCATGCTGGTTTATCCCATTATGCGGAGCTGCTGCGGCGGCTTCCATGCAAGGACAAGGACAGCCTGCTTCGTATCATCTATGCTGGTGCTGGCGGCAGTCATTGCGGCCTCCAAACTCATAAAGGACAGACCTGCACCGGCGGTCTCCGCAGGCGTTTTTGCCGCAGGAGCACTGCTTATAATCCTTCTTGCACCCGTAGAGGCTCCCAACAAGCCCTTTGACGATATAGAGAAGGCCGTTTTCCGCAGAAGGTCCCTCATAGTCACGGGGGCGGCTGTTATAGTCTGCGGAGCCCTCTGGCTTGCAGGCGCATACGGACTCATGCTTTCTTCTGCCATGGCGGTATTTTTTACGGGAGCCTTTCTCGCAGTGGGCAGACTCTCAAACAGGAAAGGAGCGGTTTGATGATAAATATTGCAATATGCGACGATGACAAGGAGATAATAGACAAAATAAAGGATTGTATATCCGAATACAGCACAGAACACTCGGTAGAATACGATGTACACAGCTTCAGGGGCGGAGAAAAGCTCCTTGAGACAAAGCTCAGCTTCGACCTGATATTCCTGGATATAGAAATGGGGGAGATCGACGGCCTCAAAACGGCTCAGCTCTTCCGCGAGATCGACAAGAAGGCAAGGATAGTCTATGTCACCAACCATTCCGAGTACGCCCTGCGAAGCTATGCCGTCCACCCGTTTGACTTCGTGGTCAAGCCCTTTGAGAAGGAGCGTATCTTCAGCGTCCTGGGCGAGCTTTCACGCTATCTTACCGAGAACGCCGAGAAGGAAGCGGTCATCCAGCTCAAGGGGGAGGAGGGACCTCTCCTCCTCAGCCTCAAGAATATCTACGCCTTTGAATACACAGGCAACCGCCGCATAACCGTATATACAAAATCGGAGAAGTACCGCATAAAGGGCAGCCTCTCCGACATATTCGCACTGGTCGATTCCGAGAACTTCGTCTCGCCCCATAAGAGCTTCATCGTCAATATGGAGCATATAGACAAGCTCAACAACTTCACGCTGTACACCACAAACGGTATCGAAGTACCCGTTGCGCAGAAAAAACTGAAGGAATTCCACAACGAGTTCAGCCGTTTCATCAAGAACTATATAAGACAGGGATAAGCTTATGTTTTTTTTACTGCACACCATATCGTCAGCGGGTATGTACATATTCACATTCATAATCTTTGACAAGCTCTATACCTCAAAGGAGCTTTCACTGCTGAAGAAGGTATTATTCGTTGCGGCTGCCTCCCTGATCATGGGAGCTGTCGGTACTACAGACATACCCATAGTCAAATTCTTCACCATGATCGCACTGCTGGTGCTGCTCAATCTGCTGTTCTACAAGCCCCCGGGGAAGGTCTTTCTCATTTATGACGCCATTTACCTCATAACCATCTGTATAGTGGAAATGCTGTCGGCACTGCTGCTGGCGGTAATGGTAAATGCGGATACCAACGACGTGAAGAGGACCCCCGTGCTGTTCCTCGCAGCCACGGTGCTGTGCTGGATAGTCATGATAGCCGTGGCGAAGTGTCTGCTGCTGCTTATAGCCGGCAAGGGCGCCAATAACATCAGGACTCATGAGTTCCTCATGTTCCTCATACTCATGATAGGCGAGATACTCCTTTTCCAGTACCTCAACGACAAGATAATCTCATCAAAGTCAAGGTGGGAGATAGTTGTAATACTCCTTACCTTCCTGTCGCTGGACCTGTATCTGGCATATCTTATCAGAATGATCTCAAAGACCTATCAGACAGAGAAGGAGCTTGAGCTGGTAACACAGCAGTCAATGCTCCAGCTCAATGCCTACAACGAGCTCAACGAGAAATACGCCGCCTCAAGGCGTATCATACACGACGTAAGGAAGCATATATCCTCTCTGGAGGGGCTCATAAACTCCAACAAAGCCGATGAGGCAGGGCACTATAAGGACCTGCTCAACGCCGAGCTGGACAAGCTCATGCCCCGTTTTGAGTGCGACAGCTCCATTCTGACCGTGGTCATCAACAACAAGCTGGACGCCGCAGAGAAGATGAATGTTGACTTCAGAGTGGACGCGGAGTTCACACGGATAGACTTCATATCCAATCTGGACATCACGGCTATATTCTCAAATATGCTGGACAATGCCTTTGAAGCCTGTGCGGAGCTCCCCGAGGAGAAGCGCAGGGTATGGCTGTCCATAACCCGCCGCAACTACTTCGTATTCATATATATGGAGAATACCTTTGCCAGCGTGGCGCCCGACGTTGAGAAGGGCTTCCGCAGCACAAAGGAGCTCCATCAGGGAATAGGTCTCTCAAATATAAGGAGCGCCTGCCTGAAGTACAACGGAAACTTCAATGTCCACACCGAGGGAGAGCAGTTCATAACGGAGCTCCTCATACCTATACCCGATACCGAGGCTAACGGAGAAGTGACCGAATAAGGGTAAAAAAACACCCCTCCGCGGGATAAAAATGCAAATAAACGGCGTTTAGTGCAAAGTTATTGACTTTTGCAAAATCCGAAATATAATAATAATTAGGCGTCGACCCGAAGGTGCCCGCATATCATTTACACAGGAGGAATTTCTTGTCATGAAGAAAAACCTAAACACTGTCAAGGCAAAACTGATGAAATCTATCGTATCAAGATCGGTAAAGGCTGCCGAGCAGAATGCCAATTCAGCTTGTGCGTGGTGGCTCAACCAGCTTGACCCCCCAAAGGATCTCAGAAAACTCAGAAAATTCTAAACACTACACTACATAACACTTAACTGAAAACTCAAAGCAATAATATTCTTACTAAAAATCTTACTTTTATTCTCTGTACTAAATATCCCACAGTCACAACAAAAGAAGCGTATGTCTATCATAATACGCCGAGCAACAATTGATCTAACAATGCTGCCAGTCAGCAACTGCCGCCAACAGTCTCAGCTATTCTATCCGACACAGTCTCAGTGCTATTCCTGAAACAGATCGATCGGACAGGCAGATGATTGCGCAGTCACCTTTTCGGGCGACGGACCTAAATTAATGGGCATTCGGTCAATAAAACTAATAAGTGACTGCACAAGGTATCGCAGGGATACAGCCTGCACGCTTGATCGTACCAACAGCTTTCATAACATATATCATATCCCCTAACGGAAAAAATCACCTGCCTTCAATAAGGAAGGCAGACGGTTTTTCCCGTACGAAGCCCAATTTTCGGTGATGATCATTGTAATGGCATTACTTTCCCGGAACAAACAGTGAACCCCCCAAAGCTTTCAGATCTCTCTTAAATAAACCATCTCTATATACCAATTACCAAAACGCTTGAAAGTATATTTTTCAGAATTTCCTTTCATTCGCTTGTTTCGCAGTAGAATCATACAGTGATTTTTCATATGAGGGAGTCCCGCTTCAGCTCCCTACGTAAAGGAGCCCGTTCCCAGCCGGAACGGGCTCCTTTACTTTCAGAGGGGATAAAAATATCTGTTTCACTGTGCTGTCACAGTTTCGTCACAGTCCGTTCACTGATATATCTTGACTTTTTGAGCTGTAGATGATAAAATATTATCTGTTTGATGATGTAATTCTGCGCCCGTAAAAAAGCGCTTTTCAGCTTCACTTATGAGACGCAGGGAGATATGGGAGGAAAATCATGAAGCATTATCTTGAAACCACCGATGCTGTCCTCAAAGAGGTAGACAGCTCCGCTTCGGGACTTACTGCGGAAGAAGCCGCAAAAAGACTTGCAGCCACAGGAAAGAACAAGCTTGACGAGCCGCCCAAGCCTACGCTGCTTGCAAGGTTCATAGAGCAGTTCAAGAACCCCATGATAATCGTGCTTATCGCAGCCGCTGTAATATCGGCTGTAACAGGCATTATCTCAGAGGGCAGGCTTGAAGCTGATGTGTTCATAATCCTTTTCGTAGTGCTGGCGAACGCTGTTCTCGGCGTATATCAGGAGAACAAGGCTGAGTCAGCCATAGAGGCGCTCCAGGCAATGAGTGCCGCACAGAGCAAGGTTTACCGCTCGGGTGAGCTTCTCGTTATCCCCAGCTCAGACCTTGTCCCCGGTGATGTCATAACCCTTGAGGCAGGCGACAATGTTCCTGCTGACTGCCGTATACTGGAAGCCGCTGCCCTCAAGGCTGAGGAGTCGGCGCTGACAGGTGAGAGCGTTCCCTCCGAGAAGGACAGCCGTGTCCTCGAAGGCGAGGATGTGCCTCTCGGCGACAGAAAGAATATGCTCTACATGGGCAGCAGCATCGCCTACGGACGTGCCGAAGCCGTTGTAGTCGCAACAGGCATGAAGACCGAGATGGGTAAGATCGCAGGCGCTATCGCAGAAGCCGATGACGATGAGACCCCTCTCCAGAAGAGCCTGGATCAGCTCAGTAAGATACTCTCTATCGCAGTTCTCATTATCTGCGTTATCATTCTCGGACTCAACATCGTTCAGATGCTTGTGAAGAACGGCACCATCACACTTCCCGGCTTCCTTGAGTCCTTCATGATCGCTGTAAGCCTTGCAGTTGCCGCTATCCCCGAGGGTCTGGCTGCGGTAGTTACCGTAGTTCTCTCCATCGGCGTTACCAATATGTCAAAGCGCGGAGCTATCATACGCCGCCTTACAGCCGTTGAGGCTCTGGGCTGCGCACAGGTCATCTGCTCCGATAAGACAGGTACTCTCACACAGAACAAGATGACCGTCGTTCATGAGAACACAGACGACAAGGAGCTCCTTGCAAAGGCTATGGCGCTCTGCTGTGACGCTCAGCTCAATTCCGACGATACGGTTACAGGTGAGCCCACAGAGGCTGCTCTGGTGGCTTATGCACACAAGTGCGGACTTAAAAAGTACGAGCTTGAGGCTGCAACTCCCCGTGTGGCAGAGGCTCCCTTCGATTCACTGAGAAAGATGATGACAACTGTTCACAAGACCGAAAAGGGCTTTGTACAGTACACCAAGGGCGCTCCCGATGAGGTGCTGAAAAACTGCACACACATGGTCAAGGAGGGCGGCGTCCGCATAATGACCGAGTCCGACAGACTTGAGATACTCCGCCGCAACAAGGAAATGGCAGACCAGGCTCTGAGAGTCCTCCTTGCAGCTTACCGCGAGTATGACGAGATCCCCGATGATATATCACCCGAGGGTCTGGAGCATGACCTTATCTACATCGGCATGACAGGCATGATCGACCCCGTTCGTCCCGAGGTAAAGGACGCTATCGGTCTCTGCCGCACAGCGGGAATACGTCCCGTAATGATAACAGGCGACCACAGGGATACAGCTGTTGCTATCGCTAAGGAGCTGGGTATCCTTGAAGAAGGTCAGCAGGCTCTCACAGGCGCAGAGCTCTCAAAGATCCCCGATGACGAGTTCAACGCTCACGTTGAGGATTACAGCGTTTATGCCCGTGTACAGCCCGAGCACAAGGTTCGTATCGTAAACGCATGGCGCAAGAAGGGCATGACCACTGCCATGACAGGCGACGGCGTAAACGATGCTCCCTCTATCAAGAGTGCCGACATCGGCGTTGGTATGGGTATCACAGGTACCGACGTTACCAAGAACGTTGCTGACATGGTCCTCACCGATGACAACTTCGCAACTATCGTAGGCGCTGTCGAGGAAGGCAGACGTATCTATGACAATATCCGCAAGGCAATACAGTTCCTGCTCTCCAGCAATCTCAGCGAGGTGCTCTGTATCCTCGTCGCTACACTGGGTCTTGCAGGACTTACAGACGGTTCATTCGTAATATTCAACCCAGTACACCTGCTCTGGATAAACCTCATCTCAGACTGCTTCCCCGCTATCGCGCTGGGTATGGAGCCTGCCGAGGACGGAATAATGTCCAGAAAGCCCAGAAGCAGCAACTCACACATCTTCTCTGACGGTCTGGGAATAAACCTGCTCTGGCAGGGCACTGTTATCGCAGCTCTTACCCTTGTTTCCTACGTTATCGGCTATCAGAGCGAGGGACACGGCGCAGGCATGACAATGGCATTCATCACCCTCTGCGTATGCGAGATGATACACGCATGGAACATGAGAAGCCTCAAGGGCTCTGTCTTCACCATGAAGAAGCACAACATCGTGCTCATCGGAGCTATCCTGCTTTCAGCTGTACTGACAATACCCGTACTCTTTATCCCTGCACTGAGAAATATCTTCTCACTGTCAGCGCTTTCGGGTATGAACTACCTTTACGCATTCCTTGCAGGTTTCTGCATACTTCCTATCGTTGAGATAGTAAAGTGCTTCCAGAGAGCAGCTTCAAAGAAGTAAGCAGTGAGGCGAAAGTATGAGCGCCAGCTCCCAACGAAATATATAACATAATATCATTGTAGGGGACGGCGTCCCCGACGACCCTTAAATGTAATCAAAATAACGGGCTGTCGAGGACGCCAGCCCCTGCTTTTTTATCCGCGTCAGCGGACAAAATAATTATGAATTGAACAGGAGGTTTTGCTATGAGACTTAGACCATACGTCCACAGCCGTGACTTTGACGCTATAAAGAAATGGGTCACCGATGAACGCACCAACGCCATGTGGAGCGCAAACCACGCTCCCTTTCCCATGGAAAAGGACGCCTTCAGCGATTTCCTTACGGCTATGTATGATAAACACGGCGACTGTCCCTTTGTTGCCGCAACGGACGAGGGAGAGACAGTGGGTTTTATATGTACTTCCATTAGCACCGACAGCAATGAGGCGATGCTTGCCTTTGTCATAGTGGACCCTGCTCAGCGGGGCAAGGGCTATGGCAGGGAGATGATAGAGCTTGCCGCAAGGTACTGCTTTGAGATACTGAATGCGGAGGCGGTTCAGCTCAACGTGTTCACCGTCAACGAGAGAGCCCGTAAATGCTACGAGAGCGCAGGCTTTACCGAGAGGCATACAACTCCCGACGCCTTCCCCTTCGGCGACGAGCTGTGGGGCAGATGCAATATGGTGAAAAAGAAGCAGCTCAGTTTTTAGGGAGCACTCGTACAGAAGCTTTACGGGTGATATTGAGGGAAACCTTTTGAAAAAGGTTTCTTCCCCGATAATTACGCATAAGCTGCTATATGAGTACAGCGGTCATGCCCGCTGTATTTTTTTTGGAACTATGCACTTTTCACTGACAACTATCCGTTATGGGTTGAAATATTATTACATATGTGGTATAATCAATAAAATGGGCAAATTATAATCAAAGGTGATACATAATGGAAATTATTATTATAGTCAACCTCATAACTTCACTTACAATACTCATTGGAGGCTGCTGCATGAAAAAATATGCTTCATCTCCTGTCGATTATACAATAGGATTCAAAACAAAAAGATCAATGGCAAGCAACGAAGCATGGTATTTTGCCAATAACAAATGCGGCAGTATATGGCTCGCTATAGGAGCAGCAGGCTTTGTCCTGACTTTAGCTGCATTTTTTCTTATCCACCCCGATCTAAGCAGTATTTCAGGCGATCATACTCAGTTTTTTCTGCTTATACTGCAAAGCGCAGCGATCATTTTTTCATTGATACTTACTGAAAATCAGTTAAAGAAGAAATTTGACATAAATGAAAAGAAATGATAAGTTCAAAAAGACATAATGTTGATCTAAAATCACAGAAAACGCCGTCTGCGGCATTCCGTGTAATTAAAATGAGAGGAAGTAAAACCATGACCGTAAGAGAATTACAGGACAAGATAATAAAGCTGAAAAAGGAGACAAATACAGCTATACTCGCTCACTGCTACCAGGCAAGAGAGATATGCGAGATCGCAGACTTCGTGGGTGACAGCTATAAGCTCAGCGTTGACGCAAAAAATATCGCTGAGGAAAATATCCTTTTCTGCGGAGTCCACTTCATGGCTGAGACCGCAAAGATGCTCTCGCCTCAGAAGCGTGTATTCCTTTCCAACAGGCACGCAGGCTGCCCCATGGCTGAGCAGATGGACAGGGAAATGATAAGCGCTGTCCGCGAGATGGAGCCTGACCGCACTGTTGTGGCTTACATCAACACTACTGCCGCGCTCAAGACCGTTTGCGATGTCTGCGTTACCTCCTCAAGCGCTCTGCGTATCGTGAGAGCTCTCGACACTGACAAGATACTCTTCATTCCCGACTGCAATCTGGGAGATTATATAAAGAGACAGTGCCCCGAAAAGGATATAAAGCTCCTTCAGGGCGGCTGCCCCACTCACGCAAGGATAACTCCCAAGGAGGTACTGGCTGCAAAGGAGGAGCACCCCGATGCTCTCTTCCTTGTTCACCCCGAGTGTACTCCCAAGGTGGTAGAGCTGGCTGACTATGTGGGCTCCACCACAGGTATCATGGACTATGCAAAGAAGTCCGACAAGAAGGAGTTCATCATTGGAACTGAAAATTCCATCGTAGAGCATTTGCAGTATGACTGCCCCGGAAAGAAATTCTATCCCGTCAGCCGTGACCTCGTCTGTCACAACATGAAGCTCACCACTCTCCCCGATATTTACAACACTCTCGTCAGTATCGGCGGCGGAGACGGCGACGCCTTCGAGATACTCATGGACGATGAGCTCATCGCTCAGGCAAGAAAGTGCATAGATGAAATGATAAGGCTGGGCGGCTGATATGACGGAACTTGTCGAAAAACTTTACAATGCGGGAGACCTCTCCGACAGCGAGCTGAAAGCTCTCATTGAGACCGATGACAGTGAGACTGCGGAGCTCATGCGCAGATACGCCGATGAGACAAGACAGAAAAGCTACGGAAAAAAGGTCTTTCTCAGGGGACTTATCGAGGTCTCAAGCTATTGCAGGAATGACTGCCTTTACTGCGGTATCCGCCGCAGCAACAAGGAGGCTGACCGCTACCGCCTCTCCCGCGAGGAGATAATGAGCTGCTGCGAAAACGGCTACGGACTGGGCTTCCGTACATTCGTCATGCAGGGCGGCGAGGACAGCTTCTTCACCGATGACTTCATGTGCTCGGTAATATCGGAAATAAAGGAAAAATATCCCGACTGCGCTGTTACACTGTCCCTGGGCGAGCGCTCCTACGACAGCTACAGGCGCATGAAGGAAGCAGGTGCGGACAGATACCTGCTCCGCCACGAAGCCGCCTCAGAGGAGCTGTATTCAAAGCTCCACCCTGCGGAGATGAGTCTTGCCCACCGCAAGGAATGTCTCTTCCAGCTCCGCGAGCTGGGCTATCAGGTAGGTGCAGGCTTCATGGTAGGCGCTCCCTATCAGACCACGGACCACATCATCGCGGACCTGCGCTTCCTTCAGGAGCTGCGTCCCCAGATGATAGGAATAGGCCCCTTTGTGCCCCACCATAACACGCCCTTTGCGGAGGAGAGCGGAGGCACTCTCGCACTGACCCTGAGACTTCTGGGCATACTCAGGCTCATGTTCCCAAAGGTGCTGCTGCCTGCCACCACTGCCCTTGGCACTATCGCTCCCAACGGAAGGGAGCTGGGGCTGAAAACAGGCTGCAACGTCGTTATGCCCAATCTCTCGCCTGTAAAGGTGAGGAAGAAATACGACCTGTACGACAACAAGATATGTACGGGCGAGGAAGCCGCCGAATGCCGCGGCTGCCTGCAAAGACGGATAGAGTCCGCAGGCTATGAGGTTTCCGCCGAGCGTGGAGACTGCATATAAGCCATTAGCCGTCAGCTGTCAGCCCTATTGCTGACAAGGCTTTATAACAAATAAAATATATACTTCGATCCAAGGAGAATAAAACATGAGAGTTCGTTTCCACCTTCCCGATTTCTCGGGTAATTTCAAGCTCAATCTCCTCTTTGCGGAAATGCTCAGGCACCGTCCCGAATTCTTCCGCGAGGGCGTGGAGATAGCTTCATTCTACGGTGTGTTCCCGCCCTCCATCTGGAACGGCGGCAGAACTCAGGGAGGAGTCTGTGACAAGACCTTCGTAAAGCAGGTCATCAAGACCTTCAACGAGAGAGGCATACCCCTGAGATTTACCTTCACAAACCCTGCACTTGAGAAAAAGCACCTCAGCGACCCCTTCTGCAACATGGTGCTGAATATGGCGAACAACGGTCTCAACGAGGCTATCGTGATGTCCCCCATACTGGAGGACTATATCCGCAGGAATTTCCCCGACTACAAGCTTACCAGCTCCACCTGCAAGCGCCTTGATACACTTGAGGGACTTCTGGGCGAGCTGGAAAAGGATTACCATATAGTTGTAATGGACTATGACCTGAACAACCGCTTTGAGCTCCTTGAAAAGATACCCATGGAGTACAGACCCCGTATCGAGTTCCTTTCAAATGCCTGCTGCGAGCCGGGATGTCCCAGGCGCTCTGCCCATTATCACTCCATAGGCGTCCAGCAGATAGCCTATAACGAGCATATAAAGAAGTACCCCAATCTCCCCTTCAATGTGGAGAAGTACGACCCCGACCACTTCCGCGACTGCCCCTACTCACAGAGAGGTATCTTCGAGATAAGAAGCCTCCGCACACATATCTCCCCCGAAGATATATGGGAGAAGTATGTGCCCATGGGCTTTGAGCAGTTCAAGATAGAGGGAAGGACTGCAAGTCCCATAAATGTGCTGGAAACATATATGTATTACATGGCAAAGCCCGAATGCCGCGACGAAGCAAGGTTCACCCTGCTGAAGACCATGGAGAATTCGGGCGCTCTGTCATTCAAGTAAGGAGGATAATCATGCGAGTTAGATTTCATCTCCCTGATTTTACGGAGCATTTCCGCTTTAATCTCGTCTTTGCGCATATGCTGAAAAACCGCCCCGACTACTTCCGCGAGGGCGTTGAGATAGCTTCATTCTACGGAGCCTTCCCCCCGTCACTGTGGAACGGCGGAAGAACTATCGGCGGTCAGTGCGACGAGAGCTTCGTCAAGGGCGTCATCAAGACCTTCAACGACCTTGGTATCCCGCTGAGATTTACCTTCACCAACCCCGTTCTGAAAGAGGAGCACCTCTATGACCCCTTCTGCAACAGAGTAATGGAGCTTGCCAACAACGGCTTCAACGAGGTCATCGTAAATTCTCCCCTGCTGGAGGACTATATCCGCAAGACCTACCCCGACTATAAGCTGACAAGCTCTACCTGCAAGCGCCTTGACACCGAGGAGGGCTTCCTTGATGAGCTGAAAAAGGACTATAACATCGTGGTCATGGACTATGACCTGAACAATAAATTCGACATTCTTGAAAAGGTGCCCATGGAGGACAGACCCCGTATCGAGTTCCTGTCAAACGCCTGCTGCAACCCGAAATGTCCCAACCGCAAGCTGGAATATGACCTTATCGGCGAGCAGATGATATACTACAACAAGCACCTTCAGGAGCACCCCGAGCTTCCCTTTGACATCAATGACTACACCGAGCGCAATGTCAACAAGCTAATACACTGCAACTGCCGCCAGCGCACACTCTATGAGATAAAGGACCTGTCCACACATATCTCTCCCGACGCTATCTGGGGCAAGTATGCTCCCATGGGCTTCGAGCAGTTCAAGATAGAGGGAAGGACTGCGGGCAATCTCTACCTCATAGACATCTATATGTACTACATGACAAAGCCCGAATGCCGCGATGAGGCAAGAATGATGTTCTTCTACAACCTGGACGCCAACGGCGTTATCCAATACGAAAGATAAGGAGGCGCTATCATGAGAGCAAGATTTCATCTTCCGGGACTGACACAGAATTTCTCCTTCAATCTCATATTTGCACACTTTATGAAGAACTGTCCCCACTATTTCCGCGAGGGCGTGGAGATAGCCTCATTCTACGGGATATTTCCCCCTGCTGTATGGAACGGCGGAAGACCCGTGAGCGGCAGGTGCGACGAGAGCTTCATAAAACAGGTCATTTCTGCCTTCAATGGTCTGGGCATACCTGTACGCCTTACCTTCACAAATCCCTGTATCACAGAGGACCTCCTCAAGGACCCCTTCTGCAACAGGCTCCTGGAGCTGGCTTACAATGACCTCAATGAGATAATCGTAAATTCACCGCTGCTGGAAGACTATATCCGTGACAAGTACCCCAACTACAAGCTGACAAGCTCTACCTGCAAGCGCCTTGACACCATTGACGGTCCCATAGGCGAGCTGAAAAAGGACTACAGCATTGTTGTGCTTGACTATGACCTGAACAATCAGTTCGACCAGCTTGAGAAGATACCACAGGAGGACAGGAGCAGATGTGAGATACTCTGCAACACCCTCTGCAATCCAAAGTGCAAGATGCGTAAGGAGCATTACAGGCTCATAGGCGAGTATTCCATCGCCTATAATGAATATGTCAACAGCGGCACCACCAAGCCCTTTGACATCAATGACTACTACGAGATAAACGAGACCAATGTCATAAACTGCGGCTGTTTCTCGCGAAATGCCTACGATATAAGAAAGCTCCCCACCCATGTGAGCCCCGATGACATCTGGGAGAAGTATCTCCCCATGGGCTTTGAGCAGTTCAAGCTTGAGGGCAGGACAGCAGGAAGGATATTCCTCACCGAGAACTACCTCTACTACATGGTGAAGCCCGAGTGCCGCGATGAAGCCCGTCTCATGCTCCTCTACAATCTGGAGCGCAACGGCATTATCCGCGTGGACAAATAAGGGGTGGAAACTATGAAAGCAAGATTTCACCTCCCGGGTATAGCTACTCATTTCAAGTTCAACCTCATTTTCGTCACGGTGCTGGAGCAGTATCCCCAGTACTTCCGCGATTTCGAGATAGCCTCCTTCTACGGAGCCTTCCCTCAGTCCATATGGAACGGCGGAAGGACCCAGGAGGGCTTATGCGACAAGAGGTTCGTGAAAATGGTGCTGAAGGAGTTCAACGACAGGGGCATACCCGTCCGCTTCACCTTCACCAATCCCGCTCTTGAAAAGAAACACCTCAACGATAAGTTCTGCAATATGGTCATGAGCCTTGCGGACAACGGTCTCAATGAGGCTATCGTGGTGTCTCCCATTCTGGAGGAGTATATCCGCAAAAACTTCCCCAATTTCAAGCTGACCAGCTCCACCTGCAAGCGCCTTGACGACGGGGAAAGACTTGCCGCAGAGCTGGAAAAGGATTACAGCATAGTTGTGGTGGACTACGACCTGAACAACAAATTCGACATACTTGAAAAGCTCCCTCACAAGGAGAAGTGCGAGTTTCTGGTGAACTCCAACTGCCGCCCAGCCTGTCCCAACAGGAAGCAGCATTACTACAACGTGGGCGTTCAGCAGATAAACTACGCCAACCATATGCGCAAGTATCCCGACAAGCCCTATGACCCCATTATCTTCGGTGACGGCGCCAACCAGAACTGTCCCTTCTTCACAAGAAATCTCT
Source organism: Ruminococcus flavefaciens ND2009 (assembly GCF_000621785.1). GTDB lineage: Bacteria > Bacillota > Clostridia > Oscillospirales > Ruminococcaceae > Ruminococcus > Ruminococcus flavefaciens_C. The sequence goes on from NZ_KK211349.1 coordinate 224,777, forward strand.
TTGAGATAAGGGACCTGAGCACAAATATCAAGCCCGCCGATATATGGGATAAGTACCTCCCCATGGGCTTCAATCAGTTCAAGATAGAGGGCAGGACAGCCTGGCTGTTCAACCTCATCGAGACCTACGTATACTATCTGGCAAAGCCTGAATTCGCCGATATAGCAAGATATACCCTCATCGACTTCTGCAATGAGAACGACGTTCTTTCAGTAAACGAATAAGGAGATTTTCACATAATGAAAGCTGCTGCTGTATTCAGTGACAACATGGTGCTGCAAAGAGAGCGGTACGTCCGTATCTTCGGCACCTGCACCAACAACGAGAAGGTCATAACCGTCTCCGTGCCCGAGCTGCTCATATCCGTGAGAGCCATTATAAAAAATGGCAGGTGGGAAGCGCTGCTGCCCCCTATGACGGAGTGCAGCAAATGTACCCTTGAGATAGCCTGCGGCGCCATCAGGAAGGTGTTCCGCAATGTGGCTATAGGAGAGGTCTGGCTGGCGGGCGGTCAGTCCAACATGGAGTTTGAGCTGCGCAACGATAAAAACGGCGTCCGCGAGCTGGTAAGCTGCGGCGAGGAGGACGTGAGATATTACTACACGCCCAAGTGCGCCATGCCCGAGGACATAGAAGATGCCGAAAAGAATACAGGCTGGAGCCTGCCCTCTGCGGATAATTCCGCAGCATGGTCTGCGGCAGGCTACTACTTCGCAAAGGAGCTGAGCCGCAGATTTGGCGTCACCGTGGGCATCATAGGCTGCAACTGGGGCGGCACCTCCGCCTCTGCCTGGATGAGCCGCGAATACCTTGAACAGGACAGCCGCCTCCGCCCTTATGTGGAGGACTACGACAAGGCTGTAAAGGGCAAGTCCCGCAAGAAGATGATAGCCGAGTATGACGAATATGCGGCATACCAGGAGGGCTGGGAGCAGCGTGTGGCTGCCTGCTACGCAGAAAAGCCCGATATTGAGTGGCCCGACCTGCTTGCAGAATGCGGCGAGAACAGGTACCCGGGTCCCATGGGCATAAAAAATCCCATGCGACCCTGCGGTCTCTATGAGACCATGGTGAGCAGAATAGCTCCCTATACGCTCCGGGGCGTGCTCTGGTATCAGGGCGAGTCTGATGACCACCGACCGCAGACCTACTATACGCTACTGAAAGCTCTTATCGAGAACTGGCGCCGCGACTGGAAGGATGATGAGCTGCCCTTCGTAATGGTACAGCTCCCCATGTTCAGGTATAAGGACGATCCCGACACAAAGAGCTGGGCGCTCATAAGAGAAGCGCAGGAAAAGATCTTCCGCACCGTGAAGAACACGGGTCTGGCAGTCTGCCTTGACTGCGGAGAATTCAACAATATCCACCCCACCGACAAGGAGCCCATAGGCCACAGGCTCTACCTTCAGGCAATGAGCGAGATCTATTCTCAGATGAGCAGGAGCGAGTCACTGCCGCCTATGTATGACGGCTTCGAGATAAGAGGAAGCGCCATGCTCATACACCTTGCCAATGTGGGAAAGGGTCTGGGCGGAAAGGACGAGCACTGCCTTGAGGGCTTCGAGCTGGCAGGCAGCGACGGCAAATTCTATCCTGCACAGGCAAGGGTGGCTCTGCCCTATATAGAGCTGAGCTGCGATAAGGTGAAAGCCCCTGCCGCAGCCCGTTTCAAGTGGACAAACTATGCGGACGTAGGGCTTTTCGGAGTCAACGGGCTCCCTCTCGCACCCTTCCGCACCTATACCGACTAATTATTCAGGAGGAAAACAATGCTTTTAGCAGTAGATATCGGAAATACCAACATCGTTTTCGGCTGTGTTGACGACAAGGACGAGGTGGTCCTCTTCGAGAGGATCAGCACAAACCACAACGCCACAGCCGCAGAATACGCTGTACTTATCAAGACTATCCTGGAGATGAACAGCTTCAACGTCTCTGACATAGATGACGCCATTATGTCATCGGTAGTGCCCTCTGTGACCAATACCGTCAAAGAGGCTGTCCGCAAGCTCTTCGGAGTTGACGTAATGATGGCAGGTCCCGGAGTAAAAACGGGACTCAATATCCTGATCGACAACCCTGCACAGCTGGGAAGCGATCAGGCTGTGGACGCTGTTGCGGCTATAAACCAGTATCCCGTTCCCCTCATCATCATTGATATGGGAACCGCCACAACTCTCTCTGTTGTTGACAGCAAGAAGAACTACCGCGGCGGACTTATCCTCACGGGCATGAAGGTAGCTGCCGACGCTCTCACAGCAAGAACAGCACAGCTCCCCAAGGTGAATTTTGAGGTGCCGCCCCATGTTATCGGCACAAACACCATCGACTGCCTCAAAAGCGGCATACTCTACTCCAACGCCAGCGCCCTTGACGGCATAATCGACCGCATAGAGGACGAGCTGGGCGAGAAGTGCACAGCAGTGGCAACAGGCGGACTTTCAGAGCTGGTAGTTCCCCTTTGCAGGAGAAAGATAATACTTGACAACAACCTCCTCATAAAGGGTCTGGCTATAATCTACAGGAAGAACAAGAAGTGATGTTAAAGCCCTTAGCCTTAAATCATAATTTAGCTTTGCTATAATTATTACTATATTTTTCGGAGGACTATCATGTGTCTGATATGCGACAGGATAGAAATGATAAAAAATGGAGAAAATCCCTATTTTGTGAAGGAGCTTGAAACGGGATATGTGGTAATCGGCGATAACCAGCATTTCCACGGCTATTCCCTCTTTCTTTACAAACACCACGGAGACAAGACGGAGCTTTTCCATCTGGAGCCTGCAGAGAGAGCAAAGTTCCTTGAGGAGATGTCTGTTGTTGCGGAAGCTGTGTCAAAGGCTTTCGGAGCTGAGAAGATGAACTATGAGCTGCTTGGCATGGGTGACGCTCATCTTCACTGGCATCTGTACCCGAGAGTCAGCGGTGACATCGGTAACTACGGAAACAATGGCAAGGGACCTGTCTGGTGGTATCCTATGGAGAAGATGTACTCCGATGAAAACAGACCAGGTGAGGAGCAGCTTGAAAACATGAAAAAGAAGCTCCTTGATGAACTTGAGAAATTGCTGTGATACAGCAGACGAATAAGAAGCCCCGAAGCGCTTTGAAACGCCTCGGGGCTTTATTTATGTCAGTTTTTATCCTTTTTCTTGTCCTCTTCCTTCTTCTTGTCAGCCTCTGTGTTGAAGCTGTTGGTGGTGTTGAGGAAGAGTGCCGGGTCAAGGCATATTCCCAGGTGCCTTACCTCGAAGTGGCAGTGTGAGCCGAAGGAATTACCCGTATTGCCCACAAGTCCGATGAGCTGTCCGCGGGAGACGTACTGTCCGTCCTGGACAAGCACCTCACACATATGGCCGTAAACGGTCTGGTATTCGTCGGTATGGCCTATCTGAACGAAATAGCCGTAGCCGCCTGTGTTCCAGCCTGCGGAGACTACCTCTCCGTCGGCAGCGGCATATATCTCCGTACCTGTTGAAGCTGCAATGTCCATACCCTTGTGGTTCCTCTCGCCGCCGAAGCCGTCGCTTACCCAGCCGCCGTCAACAGGCCATGCGAACTCGCCGGAGCCAGTCAGTATAGTATCGGGGCTGTCAGGTCTTGCGGCGTAGATACCTATGCCTATCTTCTCGACCACAGGCTCCTTGGTTATCTTGCTGCTTATGGTCTTGCGTGAGTACTCCTTGCCGTCAACGTAGGTTATCTCGATATGGCTGGTCTTTTCGCCTCGTCTGCCCGCTACAAGTGTGTCCCTTACGCCCACGTTAAGGGCGCTGGTCTCAACCTCAACAGTCTCATAGTCAAGGAAGGTAACAGGGTCCATTTCGCGGACATACTGTATGGGAAGGTAGCTTTCGGTCTCGATTACGTTTACTATCATGCCCTTGCTGCACTTCTTGGTAATGCCCTCGTTGAGCTCCTCAAGCTTGTCGAGGTCCATATTGTACTTCTGGGCAATGGTAACGGCAGTATCGCCCTTCTGAGCGATATATACAGCCTTTTTCTCCTTTGAGGATGTAAGCAGGTCTATGGCAGCCTGTTTGTCCATAACGCTGCTTGCAAGGTAGATACCGTGTGAATACTCGATATTGTTCTTGTAGGAAATATCCTTTACCACGCCGTCAACGCGGTAGTTGAGTATCCTCTCGTTGAGGGCGTCCTGGACGGGGTCCTTATCGGTAACAGCGCCTATGAACTTTCCGTCGATGTAGATACCGTAAGCCTCTGTGAGAGCCTCATCGGAGGCGGCAAGCATTTCGTTTGCCAGCTGTGACGATGAGATTATCTTGTCATTTTCGTTTATGATACGCAGCGAATACTTTGCGGAAAGGTCTATGTTCTCCTGGCTGTCGGCATAGGCTATTCTCTGCTGTACCTCCTGCTCGGCAGCCTCAAAGTCTGCCTCGGCGGTTATCATGCCTATCTCTCTGCCGTTGTACTCCACGCTTAGACCGTATTCAAGTCCCGAACCGTAGCGGATAATACCTATCAGAAAGGCTACGGACACCACAGGGAGTATATAGTTGAAGGCGGTATAGAACACGCCGTCCTCGCCGAAAAGATACGAGCACCAGAACTCCAGCAGCGCCTTGTTGTACTCGGGCTTGCCTGCTTTTTTCGCTCGCATGACCTTTTTCTGCATATCCTTGTTTATATTGAATCGGTTCCTCAGGGGAGAGGTCAGCTCCCTGAGCAGCCAAAGGAGCGCTTTAAGCAGCGATACGGCAAGCTCAAGCAGCTCTGAGAGTATGAGCTTGACGCCCTTGACAAGTCCCAGAAGCAGGGCAGCGCCCACCTTCACGGAGAAGTGGCCCACTCTTGCGAAGAAGTTCAGCTTCTCACCGCCGGCAGCAGGTACAATATCACCTGTTTCCGCGGAAAAGTCCTGATTTTCCGTATCCATGACAACAGCTCCTTTCATTCATGATAATATATGTTCCCGGCTCATGCCAAAGAACAGCACTATTTATTATAACATATTTTAAATAAAATATCAAGTGAAAGTTTAGTGATGGGGGGAGTGCTCAGTTATCAGTAAGGGCGGATAAGTATCCGCCCTTGTTCCATTTATCGTTTATACTTTGCAGGGAATGCGCCCCCTGCCGCTGTATGCTCAGTTCTTGTCGAAGTGCCAGGAATAGTCCAGCATCTCAACTGTGTAGTCCTGAAGCTTCTCCAGAAGGGGCACAACGTCCTTCTTTGCGGAAGCAAGGTCGTGCTCGCGGTAGTTTCCGCACTCCACCTCTGTGCAGCCGGGTATCTCGTCGTTGTAATCCCTGATGAAGGTGTAAGCGTCACGCACCAGCTTTATGGCGTTTTCGTGGGAAAGTCCCCTTGTGAGCAGATAAAATCCCGTGCGGCAGCCCATGGGTCCCACATAGACGATGTTCTTGCCGAACTCTGAGTTTCTTGCAAATGTGGCGAAAAGGTGCTCGATGGTGTGCATGGAGGGAGTCTCCAGATATACGCCGCCGTTGGGCTTCACCATGCGGACGTCGTATGTAACGATGTCATCGTCGATACGGGATATGTACATACCTACGCTGAATTTTGTGTGGTCTACCTGAAAGCTTGCTATCTTTTCCATATTATACCTCCTGTTGGAAACAATGCTTTTATATCCCCGGGAAGCTCCGAGGAAACTGTTATGGGCTCACCTGTCAGCGGGTCTTTGAAGCTGAGCCTGCCGCAGTGGAGAGCCTGTCTTGATATATCATCACGGAGCCCGCCGTAGAGGTCGTCCCCTGCGAGGGGAGCTCCGATATGAGCAAAATGCACCCTTATCTGGTGGGTACGTCCCGTTTCAAGGTCTATCTCCGCAAGGGAGTACCTTTCGCTGCCAAGCAGCTTAGTGTAGTGAGTCACGGCGCGCTGACCGTCCTCACGGACACATCGCAGGATTATGGACTCTCTCTCCCTTGCTATGGGAGCGTCGATGGTGCCCCTTTCGGGGATATTCCCGTGAACAGCCGCATAGTAGACCTTTTTGCAGCTTCCCTGGAGAAGCTTTGCCGCAAGAGCGTCCTTAGCGATCATACACAGCCCTGAGGTATCACGGTCCAGCCTGTTCACAGGTCGGAAGGTGAGCCCGGGATAGCGGTGGGCGAAGAAATTGCCCAGGGTGTCCCCCTGATGCTTTACCGAGGGGTGGACGGGCATACCGCAGGGCTTGTCGAACACCACAAGGCTCTCATTCTCAAAAGCTATGGGCACATTGAGAGCACCATTGGGCTCAAGGAAGCTGTCGTCCTCAAGGGCGAGGACTATGACATCGCCCCTGTTCACGGTGTCTATGCTGCGGACGGTCTCGCCGCCGCGGGTCATACCGCCCTCCACACGTTTAAGCCTTGTCAGCAGCCGCCTTGACACGCCTTTTTTTACGAGAAATTTTTCCAGCGTCACGGGCTTTTCGCTGTCCACCGTCAGCTCTATCCGTTTCAAGATATTCGTCCTCCCTGATGAAAATGTCGATACTCAGCGAAAAAGCGGTCATGAGCCTCATTAGGGCATAAGGCAGTCCCGCAATGGTCAGCATCTGCGGAAGATATACCGCTAAAAGCCCGAGAAGTACACGCTTTCTGCCCCTCATGAAGCCTACGGAGCGCATAACTACGCGGAAAGCCGTCAGCTGCGGATACCTTGCCAGCAGAAAGGGCACCGCTGCGAAGCTCAGCTTCAGCGACAGCCACAGCACCGCCGATACCACACCGAGAAACACCGCATTTGCCGCCAGGAACAGCCCCGTGCCGCGGAGCCTTCCCCTGAGCAGCTCATAGCCCCAGGCTCCGAAGAAGATAAGGGGCACCAGTCCCAGCAGCCCTATGGCTCTTGTCCAGAGGGCAGCGGAAATGCTTCGTCTGAGGGTACGCTTGTTGAGGACTGTCCGCGAAAAGGGCGCTGTCCTCCTGTGTGGGAGCTCTGCGGTGATGAGGTAAAGCCTCTGTGCCGCCCCGTACATCAGCGGAGCCGCCGTCAGCCACCTGAGCAGGGTGCATACTCCCGTAACGGAGAGCTGCACAGCGCTGCTGCCGCTGAAAAGCTCAATGGGCATACTGCCGCCGAAATACAGCAGCAGGCTGAACACCGCCGCCTCAGCGAAGCGGAAAAACAGCTCTGCCCCCAGGGGAAGCAGGCATATCATCATTGTCCTTGCCCTTCTGCCCTCTAGCAGCCGCCCCGAATAGCGGATAAGCTCCCTTATCTTCATATCTGCGCCTCCGTAAAAATGGTCTTGCAGATATTATTGACGGTCTGAGCCCGATTATTCGTCCTCCTCCGAGGGCAGCCTGTCATAGGGGCAGTAGCCCAGTATCTCGAAAGCCTGAGAATTCAGCCACATCTGAGCCGTAACGATTATATCGAAGCCCATGCCGAAATCGCAGCTGAGGGTCTTAGCGTCGTATTTGGGCAGTCCGAAGCAGCTGAGCATATTGGATATGATACCGCCGTGGGTTATGATGGCGCAGTGGGTGAGACCGTTTTCCATCATATCGGTGATAACGCCGTGTATCGCCTTATAGGTCCTGGCGGTCATCTCCTCAAGGCTCTCGCCCTTGGGTGGACGGGCGTCCTTGCCGCCTCTGAGCCAGTCATTGTAGTCCTTGCGCCTTGCCAGCTCGTCAATGCTCTTGTTTTCAAATTCGCCGAAATTCAGCTCTCTCAGGTCGTCAACAGTACAGAGCTCGGTATCGGGGAAGAGTATCTCCGCGGTCTCCGTACATCGGCGCAGGGGCGAGGAATAGACCCTGTGCACCCTTGGGTAGTCATACTCGTCCGTCTTTGCAGCCAGCTCCGCAGCTCCTTTGTCGGAAAGGGGCAGGTCTGTACTGCCGATGTAGACGCCTTTTTCGTTTGCCTCCGTCATGCCGTGACGGAGAACGCTTATCCTGTAGCCTTTCATATAGGTCTCCTTTTATAAAATATCCTGTGAAACACAGTCATGGAACTTCTCAAACATACAGACAGGATAATTTTGCACAAATTTACTGCCCGTTTTTTTAACTCTTAGTAAAATTAACGAAAAGTGCCGATTTTTTTCTCTAATTCTTTCATACTTCTGCATATTTACAAATTATACATTTTGTATTATAATAATAGTAACGGATCTTTAGTAAATAAATTTTTTGGAAGTATATTTCGGGAGGTTTTTTCAATGAATTCAGATTTTGCAAGAATCATCACTTTACAGCGTAAGGAAAGACATATAAGCCAGAAGCAGGCTGCTACGGACCTTGGTATTTCCCAGGCTCTGCTCTCTCACTATGAGAAGGGCATCCGTGAATGCGGTCTCAACTTCCTTGTAAAGATAGCTGATTACTACAACGTTTCCTGTGACTACCTGCTGGGAAGAACTCCCGAGCCCGAGGGAAAGACCATCACTATCGAGGATATTCCCGACGATGACGGCAACAACAGCATGAAAATGCCGTCGCCTGAGATAATCAACTTCAACAGAAGGATAATCAACAACTCCATAAGCCTGCTGTTCAGCCTCGCTCAGAAGGCAAACAGCATCACCCTCATCAAGGAGGTATCGTCCTACCTTATGCTCTCGGTGTACAAGCTTTTCCGTATCGTCTACAACGCAAATCCCCACAATGACCAGAAGCTTTTCCGCATACCCAAGGTAATCGCAAATGACAGCGCCAATGCTATCGTATCCATGAGCGAAGCCAATATCAAGGCGGCTTCCAGCGGAATAGCCCTTGACGGAAATGACTGCGTAGACAATTTCGATACCCTCTATGTTACCACAGCTACTCTCCAGAAGGATTTCGCCCAGTACTCATCGTCCCTGCTCAACCTTATAAAGAGGAGCGAGGAGAGCATCTCGCGCACCCGTGCAAAGTACAGGAGCGACATCAAGTAAGCTGTACACCCTACTATTATACCACTTTTCACCACTGTTGAAAAGTCTTTTTCCGCAATTTCCCTATATATCTGTTCTATTACGGGTAATAGGAAGGTTTCATAAGGTAAACAACGCTCCCTTTAGGGAGCGTTTTATCGTACGGCAGATAACGGAAATGGCTCTGCCAATTCTGCGCCTTTTTCAATTTTACAACACTTTTCTTCCGCTCATTCCGCAGTTTTTTCAGCAATTTGGGGAATTTGCCCCGCTGACCTTGACATATCGCCCTGTATATGTTATAATTCACCTTGGTAAACCGATGAAGAAGAATAGTAACTCATGTCTCTGCATTTCAGAGAGTCTGCGGCAGGTGAGAGCAGATATGCAGTTCAGAGCGAATGGGCTTCCGAGGGCGAGCTGAAGGTGCGGCGCGGTCAGTATTGGCTGTATGCGCAGACAGACGTTGTACAGACTTCAGGACGGACAAAACAGAATGACAGCTGTACGGCATTTGACAATACGCACTGTGTAGGCAAGACGCAGAATGGTCTGCGTTAACAAAACCACTGTATATATGTACAGATCGAGTGGACGCTGAGCGTCAAGCAGGGTGGCACCGCAGAAGTTTTACGGCTTCTGTCCCGGCAGAATTAATGCTGGGACAGGAGCCTTTTTATATTCCGTCTCGGCATAGTACACACGATCCAAAACTGACGAAAAGGAGAATTTACTATGTCAAACGAGAGAATACCTTACAAGATCTATCTGGAAGAAAATGAGCTTCCCAAGCAGTGGTACAATGTACGCGCTGATATGAAGAAGAAGCCCGCTCCCCTCCTCAATCCCGCTACAGGCAAGCCCTGTACCCTTGAGGATCTGAGTCATGTTTTCTGCGAGGAGCTGGCTAAGCAGGAGCTGGACGATACCACTCCCTATATTGACATTCCCCAGGAGATACAGGACTTCTATAAGATGTTCCGTCCCTCTCCTCTGGTAAGAGCTTACTTCCTTGAGAAGAAGCTGGGAACTCCCGCTAAGATCTACTACAAGTTCGAGGGCAATAACACCAGCGGAAGCCACAAGCTCAACTCCGCTATCGCACAGGCTTACTACGCAAAGAAGCAGGGTCTCAAGGGCGTTACTACAGAAACAGGCGCAGGTCAGTGGGGTACAGCTCTTTCAATGGCTTGTTCATACTTCGACCTTGACTGCAACGTATACATGGTAAAGGTAAGCTACGAGCAGAAGCCCTTCCGCCGCGAGGTAATGCGTACCTACGGCGCAAACGTAACTCCCTCACCCTCAAACACAACTGAGGTGGGAAGAAAGATCCTGGCTGAATTCCCCGATACAAACGGAAGCCTTGGCTGCGCTATCTCAGAGGCTGTTGAGGCAGCTACCACAAAGGAGGGCTACCGCTACGTTCTCGGAAGCGTGCTCTCACAGGTACTCCTCCACCAGACCATCATCGGTCTTGAGGCTAAGGCAGCTATGGACAAGTACGGCATCAAGCCCGACACTATCATCGGCTGCGCAGGCGGCGGTTCAAACCTTGGCGGTCTCATCGCTCCCTTCATGGGCGAGAAGCTCCGCGGCGAGGCTGACTACAGATTCATCGCTGTTGAGCCTGCATCATGCCCCAGCCTTACAAGAGGTACATACGCTTATGACTTCTGCGACACAGGCAAGATCTGCCCCCTCCAGAAGATGTACACACTGGGCAGCGGCTTCATGCCTTCACCCAACCACGCAGGCGGTCTCCGCTACCACGGCATGAGCGCTATCCTCTCAGAGCTCTACGATCAGGGTCTCATGGAGGCTCGCTCAGTTGAGCAGACCTCTGTATTCGAGGCAGCCGAGATGTTCGCAAGAGTTGAGGGTATCCTTCCCGCTCCCGAGAGCAGCCACGCTATCCGCGCTGCTATCGACGAGGCTCTCAAGTGCAAGGAGACAGGCGAGGAGAAGACTATCCTCTTCGGTCTCACAGGTACAGGCTACTTTGATATGTACGCTTACGGCGCATTCAACGACGGCAAGATGAGCGACTATATCCCCACAGACGAGGAGATCGCAAAGTCCATCGCAAACCTCCCCAAGATCGAGGGCTGAAAATAAAAAAGTGTTCATGAGATAATATAAATAGTCCCGAAGCGATGAAAAAAACGCTTCGGGACATTGCTTTTTCCGGGGATCTGACTGTCTCATGGGAGCTGTCATGGCTATATATACTAAAAATCCCGCTCAGCAGGCTGAAGTTCGGTGATTTTCACTCTTGAAAAAGCCGCTGAAAATGTGTATCATATAAGTACACGCTAATCGGTTCCGCACGAAAGAAGGTATAATATGAATAAGATACACGCTTTTATAACAGCTTCCGCACTGCTCTGCGCAAGTCTCGCATCCTGCACAGTGGAGACCTACAACGGCACCTCCTCACGCTCTGCACAGCAGTTCAACATAGAGGTAACTCCCTACACCACAGCTGCACAGGAGGGTAATGCACCGGCTGCCAATACACCTGCGGCTACACAGGCTGCCACTACAGCTGCAACTCCTCAGGAGACCAAAGCTCCCGAGCAGAAGGCTCCCGAGATAACTGCTCCCCAGACCACAGCTGCTCCTCAGGAAAACACCGTTCCCCCTGAATACATCACAGCTGCAAAGAGCATTATGATAAACCTCAACGACATCGATCTGCTGGACGGCGGCGCTGTCAGCACAGGCGGCGATGTTATAGACGACGGTATGTACAGATATTCCAATGTTACCGACCCACGCTTCTACTCCCTCTGGGACGTGGAGACCTACGTTGAGTCAAGGATATGCGGTGACCTGCTCTACAGGTACAATGAGATATATACAGGCGATGTTCCAATGTTCAAGGAGTTTGACGGCGGACTTTACTATTTACAGGGCGGCAGAGGCTGCGGCTACAGCTACACAGGCGAGCCCACTGTCAGCAATGTGACAGGCGGCTCATTCACATTCACAGTCCCCGTGGACTACTTCGGCGCTTCACAGACTCTGGTCATCGACGCTGTAAATGACGGCGGCTTATGGAAGGCGTGCTCACTCAATCGTCAGTAAGCATATATAATATTTTGCCCCTGAGTGCTTTTAACACTCAGGGGCATTGTGTTTGCTATGGATACTCCGATAAATCATAATTTAGCATTATGTAGGGGACGGCGTCCTCGACGTCCCACAAAATTCGTATTATAGTGGCGACTATCATCCGCTCAACCAGGGGACGCCTTCTCTTACAAGGCGTCCCCTCTCCAAAAACAGTCCACCGGACTGTTTTTGGATTCACCCCTTGCGAGGCGCCTGACGTAATAAGGGGCTCTGCCCCTTGACCCCCGCCAGAGGCGCTGCCTCTGGACTCTGCCAAAGGAACACAGTCCCTTTGGAATCCCATTCATAGTTGCCGCACGGTATTACGATAAATTATGATTTATGTCAGTAAAAAATGCAGCCGAGAGCTTCCGTGAACTCTCTGTACATATACAGCGAACCCAGAGCAATGAGGGGGATATTATTCTCCGCAGCATAGCTGTAAGCCGCAGCTGCTCCCTCAGCGAGGTCTGCAAAGGCTGTGGTGGGAAGCCCGCGTTCCGTAAGAGTCTCCGCCAGCTTTTCACTGTCCAGAGAGCGCGGATTATCGGGCTTTACCGCAAAGGCTCGCACCGCCAGCTCTCCCAGCATATCCGCATAGAGGCTGTACTCCTTGTCCGCCATTACGCCGATGAGGAGCGCCACCTTTTTATCCCCGAAATACAGGCGTATACTGTCTGCCGCGCAGCGTATGCCGTCGGGATTGTGAGCGCCGTCATATATTATAAGGGGCTCCCTGCACAGCACCTCGAAGCGTCCGTGCCACTTAACAGCCCCAAGACCGCTTTTCACTGCCTCAAAGGGAATGTCAAGCCCATCCCTCCTGAGTATCTTAACACAGCTCAGCACGTTCACAGCGTTGGTGAACTGATATGTGCCGAGGAGCGGTATGTGGAGCTTCTCGCCCTCCCAGGTGATGTCTGCACCGTTGGTGGTGCAGCAGTTCTCGTCCCATGAGAACCGCGAATAATCGGGAAGGAACAGCTCCGCGTCCATAGCTTTTGCCCTGTCGGCAATGATCTCATAGGCTTCTTCGCTGTCGCCGCCGAAGTAAACAGGTCTGCCCTGCTTGATGATGCCTGCCTTGTGGGAGGCTATTTCCGCCACGGTATCGCCGAGAAAGGCGCTGTGATCCTTCTGTACGTTGGTGATGACCGAGAGCACGGGAGCCTTTATGACGTTGGTGGAGTCAAGGTCGCCGCCCATACCGCATTCAACTACGGCTATATCGCAGCCCCGGCGCACAAACAGCTCAAAGGCTGCCGCCGTCAGCACCTCGAACTCCGTGGGCTTTTCCTCCATGCTCTCGCATATGGGAGCTATATCGCCGATAAGGTCGGCAAATTCCTGCTGTGAGATCTCCTCGCCGCCTATACGGAAGCTGTCTGTGACAGAAGTGATGGCAGGTGAAGAAAATCCCCCCACCTTATAGCCTGCACTTTTCAGCACAGCCGTCAGCATAGCCCCGAAGGAGCCCTTTCCGTTGGTGCCCGAGATATGGACAGTCCTTACCCTGTCCTGTGGGTCTCCCATGATGTGAAGAAGCTCGGTAACACGGGAAAGTCCGAGAACGCTGCCTCTTTCGGCAGCCTTTTTCATGTACTCAAGTGCTTCTGTGTAGTTCATTTCTTCCTGATCTTGTCAAGCTGAGCCGTGAACGCCTTGTTGCTCATGAGCATATAGATTATGCTGATCTCGATGACAGCCATTACCAGGCTTGTCACAGGTCTCCAGATGAGCTGGGGACGCATTGCGGGGAAGAGGAAATACAGACTTGTTGTGGTGATGAGCACAGAGCCCACAAGTCTTGCGATGATGACAGACAGTGCTATTCTGGGGAGAGCCTTGGTCTTGAATACATTATTATATACAAGTCCTGCCATAAAGCCTGTTGCCGCTGCGCCTAATGTTATCATGGGCGCGGGTGTCATGCCTGTTACCAGGCAGCCGATAAGGTCTGCGCCTGCACCTACTGCGGCGCCGATAAAGGGTCCGAAGAAGATGCCTGCCATAAGTATGGGCAGTGTCTCGGCGCTTATGCGGATAACGCTGAAGATGTCAACTCTCAGTGATTTTCCCACAACGCTGATAGCGATGAGCAGCGCTGCCAGTACCAGTACCTTTGTGCTTCCGAAAAGTCTGATTCCGGACTTTACTGCTGTTCCTCTGTTGTTTGCAGCCATAAAAATAACCTCCTTTTCCTCACTCATACGACAAGAAAAGAAGGTTCTGTTTCTTTTTAGTTGTCCTATGAAGCGGGATGCAAAATGTGAACCGTAAGCCTGAGCTTTTCGTTTGACCGACAACTCCCCGTTCGGTCAACACTGGAATACCTTGTGGTATAACGAACACATTTTTACTCTTCAAATGATTTTTTGCAGTGCCTTTACTGCACTATTATTATACGATGAAAAAACGCCTTTGTCAATAGGCTGAAGCACGAAAACACGGCTTGTTTCGCTATTTGTCAAAATGCTCTAAATGATAGTCAGCCCACGGTTAATTTAGGTAAAAAAGCCGAAAATGAATAAAACCCTTGACAAAACCTCACAATAGTGATAAATTATAGTTAGCACTCAGAGAGTTAGAGTGCTAACGAGGTCAGTAGACAGATCGATAAAGGGAGGGAGTATCGTGGACGAAAGAAAACTGAAGATACTCGCTGCCGTGGTTGACGAATATGTCAGGACGGGCGAACCCGTCGGCTCGAAATCGATCTCGAAGCTGGAAAATATCAATGTTTCCTCTGCTACTATCCGAAACGATATGGCGGCTCTCGAACAGCTGGGATACCTTGAACAGCCCCACACCTCGGCAGGACGCGTTCCTACCTTCAAGGGCTATCGCCTCTACATTGATGAGCTAATGACTCCTCACGACATTCCCGAGGAGGAAAAGAAAATGATTGATGATATGCTGGGCGATAAGGATACCCCCGAGGAGCTCCTTGTGCAGAACGCCGCTACGGCTCTCACGGAGATCACCCACTGCGCCGCAGTGGTAACAAATGCTGTTCCGAGATTTTCGGTCATATCCAAGGTGGAAGTTATCCCCACGGGAAAGCGTCTTTACGTTATCCTGCTCATAACCTCCAGCGGAAACATCAAGAACAAGGCTTGCAGACTCGAATTCGACCTCAGCCATGAACAGCTCGATTTCTTTACACATTATATAGAGGAAAATCTCAGCGGAGTCTCTGTAGATGAGCTCTCCGAGGAGATGATGGACAAAATGGTTGCCGCAGTAAGCGCCTACATGGTATCGCTTTCACCCCTTGTAAAGGGCATATGCGAGCTCTCCGAGGACCTTCGTCAGCAGGAGCTGACAGTCAGCGGAAGTGAAAAGCTCCTGTCCTGCGATGAGCTGGACAAAATGGAGGTCGTCAAGTTCATAGAACACAAGGACGGTCTCTCGGAGCTCCTTGAAAACGCATTCAGCGGCATACAGGTGAAGTTCGGTGCGGAGAACGACAGCTTCGCTATCGGAAATTCAAGCCTTATCGTCTCCAAGTACCGCAAGGACGGCAAGGAGGCGGGCTCTCTGGGAGTCATAGGTCCCATGAGAGTAGATTACAAAAAGATCATTCCATACGTCGAATACCTGACGCAGAGGATCTCCTCGCTGATGGACAGCGGCGATGATGACATCATAAACGCTCCCGACAATAAGCAGGAGCCGTAGAAAGGAGCAATGACCGATGGAAAAAAATGAGAATATCTCAGAGGAGCTGGAAGAGCAGGAAGAGCTCGGAGGCGATACCGCAGAGGCTCCCGAGGAAGAAAATACAGAAGAGCTTGAAGAAGCCGACGCTGCCAGCGAGTACAACGATTCCGCCGCACAGTTCGCGGATATGGAGGACGCACTGGCAGAGGCTAACGACAAGTACCTGAGGCTCTTTGCTGAGTACGACAACTACCGCAAGAGAACAGCCAAGGAAAAGACAGAGACCTATCAGAACGCTTCCGTAAAATGCGTGGAGAAGCTCCTCCCCGTACTGGACAGCTTCGAGAGATCTCTTGAGGCAGAGTGTACCGACGAGAACTTCAAGAATGGCATGAGCATGATATACAACCAGCTCACAGCCTTCCTGACACAGATGAACGTGACAGAAATAGAGGCTCTCGGCGCGGAATTCGACCCCAATGTACACAACGCTATCCAGCAGCAGGACGGCACCGACTATGCAAGCAATCATGTCTGTGCAGTCTTCCAGAAGGGCTATATGCTCGGCGACAAGCTGGTACGCCCCGCTATGGTGGCAGTGGCAGTGTAGCGCGGAGCTCTAAATAATTCATAATTATTTGAATTTACGCATTATGCATTGCAGCCAATTGGATTCCGGCTGCAAGTAAAAAATACTTTTTATAAGTGATAAAAATAAGCCGATCACACCCATAATTCAATTATGAATTATGCATTATAAATTAGGAGGAATTTATTATGAGTAAAATTATTGGTATCGATCTTGGTACAACTAACTCTTGCGTAGCAGTTATGGAGGGCGGTAACGCTGTAGTTATCCCCAACAGCGAAGGCGCAAGAACAACTCCTTCCGTTGTCGCTTTCACAAACAACGGCGAGCGTCTCGTAGGCCAGGTGGCTAAGAGACAGGCTATCACAAACCACGACAGAACAGTTTCTTCTATCAAGAGACACATGGGTTCTGATTATAAAGTAAGCATCGACGGCAAGAACTACACTCCTCAGGAGATCTCAGCTATGATCCTTCAGAAGCTGAAGGCTGATGCAGAGGCTTACCTGGGCGAGCCCGTAACAGAGGCTGTTATCACAGTTCCTGCTTACTTCACAGACTCACAGAGACAGGCTACTAAGGACGCAGGTCAGATCGCAGGTCTTACCGTTAAGCGTATCATCAACGAGCCTACAGCCGCAGCTCTCTCCTACGGTATCGACAAGGAAGAGGAGCAGACCGTTATGGTTTACGACCTGGGCGGCGGTACATTCGATGTTTCCATCATCGAAATGGGCGAGGACGTTCAGCAGGTACTTGCTACAGCAGGTAACAACCGTCTCGGCGGCGACGACTTCGACCAGCGTATCATCAACTGGATCGTTGAGGAATTCAAGAAGACTGAGGGCATCGACCTTTCACAGGACAAGATGGCTGCACAGAGACTCAAGGACGCAGCTGAAAAGTCCAAGATCGAGCTTTCTTCCACAACAACTTCAAACATCAATATCCCCTTCATCACTGTTGATGCAACAGGCACTCCAAAGCACCTTGACCTTACTCTTACACAGGCTAAGTTCAACGAGCTCACAGCTGACCTGGTAGAGGCTACTATGGGACCTGTAAGACAGGCTCTCAGCGACAGCGGTCTCAACATCTCAGAGATCAACAAGGTCCTCATGGTGGGCGGTTCTTCAAGAATACCCGCTGTTCAGGAAGCTGTAAAGAAGCTTATCGGCAAGGAGCCCTTCAAGGGCATCAACCCTGATGAGTGCGTAGCTCTCGGTGCTGCATATCAGGGCGGCGTTCTCGGCGGCGACGTCAAGAACGGACTCCTCCTCCTCGATGTAACGCCCCTTTCACTGGGTATCGAGACAGCAGGCGGCGTATGCACAAGAATGATCGAGAGAAATACAACTATCCCTACAAAGAAGTCACAGGTATTCTCAACCTACGCAGACAATCAGCCTGCTGTTGACATCAACGTACTTCAGGGTGAGCGTGAGTTCGCACGCGACAACAAGCAGCTGGGTACATTCCGTCTCGACGGTATCGCTCCCGCTCCCAGAGGAATCCCCCAGATCGAAGTAACATTCGATATCGACCAGAACGGTATCGTTCACGTATCCGCTAAGGACCTGGGCACAGGCAAGGAGCAGAACATCTCTATCACAGCTTCCACAAATATGTCCAAGGAGGACATCGACAAGGCTGTAAAGGAAGCCGAGCAGTATGCTGCTGAGGATAAGAAGCGCCGTGAGGCAGTTGACAACAAGAACGAGGCTGAGAACCTGGTATTCCAGTGCGAGAAGGCTCTCACAGACTTCGGCGACAAGGTATCAGCTGACGAGAAGTCAAACATCGAGACTAAGTGCTCAGCCCTCAAGTCTGCGATCGCTGCTGACAACGCTGACGAGATCAAGAACCTGAAGGAAGACCTCCAGAAGGCATTCTATGACCTCTCCGCAAAGATCTACCAGCAGGCAGCTCCCAACGGCGGTGCTCAGGGCATTGATCCTTCACAGTTCGCTAACATGGGCGGTGCTGCTGATGCAGGTGCTCAGGGCGGCAACGACGACGGAGTAGTTGACGCAGACTTCACAGAAGTTTGATCATGGAACACAATAAATGGCTGAAAAAGCTCGTTATAATAATCATTCTGTGTGCCATAGCCTTTATAGGTCTGAAGCTGTTCAATGAATTTGCTAAAGACGACCTGGGCGATTATGACGGCGGCAGAGGAGAGTATGTAGACGAGATAGAAAACGGCTGATTTTTAGGGCGGAATTCCTTCCGCCCTAAAGGTGTATTTACAGGCGCGGCAAAATATTACCGTTATGATAGTATTATGACGCGAAAAGGCAGCGGAGGCTCTCCGCCCGCCCTAAAGGTGTATATAAGAATATGCCGTGAAAAGGCAGCGGAGGTTCTCCGCCCGCCCTAAGATGTATATATAAACGAATTAGATCCGTATTCCTGTTTGTAGGGGCTGGCGTCCCCGACAGCCCATGTTATATGGATCAGTAATGATTCCGGAACGGGACGTCGAGGACGCCGTCCCCTACAAAAACTTTCCGCCGGACAGCGGAAGAACGGAGAAAAGATATATGGCAGAAAAAAGAGATTATTACGAGGTCCTCGGTCTCCAGAAGGGGGCTTCCGAGGACGAGATAAAAAAAGCCTTTCGTAAAAAGGCAAGAGAGAACCACCCCGACCTCCACCCCGATGATCCCTCTTATGTTGAGAAGTTCCAGGAGATAAACGAGGCTCATGAGGTGCTTTCAGACCCCGAAAAGCGTGCAAGATACGACCAGTTCGGCCACGCAGGCGTTGACCCCAGCTACGGCGGCGGCGCTGAAGGCATGGGCGGCTTCGGCGGCTTTGCCGATATGGACGATATTCTCGGCAGCATCTTCGGCGGCTTCGGCTTCGGCGGCGGCTCAAAGCGTTCAAATGCCAACGCTCCCAGAAGAGGCTCGGACATTCAGGAGACCGTCACCATCAACTTCATGGACGCCTGCAGAGGCAAGAAGTACGACCTGAGAGTCAATCGTATGTGCGTCTGCGACTCCTGTAAGGGCTCGGGCGCAGAGGCAGGCTCAACACCCGATATCTGTCCCGACTGTCAGGGCAGAGGCTCGGTAAAGACCACACAGCGCACTCCCTTCGGCGCTATATCATCATCAAAGCCATGTCCTCACTGCGGAGGCAAGGGTAAGATAATCAAGAACCCTTGCTCAAAGTGCCGCGGCGTTGGCAGAGTGAGAGTGCAGAAGACCGTTTCCATCGACATTCCCGCAGGTATTGACGACGGACAGACACTGCGTATCGGCGGTCAGGGCGACTGCGGTATCAACGGCGGTCCCAACGGCGACCTTCTCGTGGGTATCAACGTAAAGTCCCACCCCATTTTCAAGCGCGAGGGCTACGACATACACTGTGATATACCCGTTACTTATATGGAAGCCGTCCTCGGCGCGGAGATAACCGTACCCACCATTGACGGCGATGTGAAGTACACAATCGGCGAAGGCACCCAGACAGGCACTATCTTCCGCCTCAAGGGCAAGGGAGTACAGAGGCTCCACCGCACAGACCGCGGAAACCAGTATGTAAAGATATACGTTGAGGTGCCCAAGAACCTTTCCAAGAAGCAGAAGGACCTGCTGAAGCAGTTCGAGGCTTCGCTCACGGAAAAGAACTACGCAAAGCGCCAGAGCTTCTTTGAGAAGCTCCGCTCAAAGCTGGATCTTTGATAAATAACACAGACCTGCTGCATATAGTTGCAGGTCTGTTTTTATACCGAAAGGAGGCAGGACTATGTATGAACAGGATTATATAATGCGCCAGATAAAGGAAATAACCGCAGTTATGGCAAAGGTGCTGCTGGACGCAAAGGTGGATCAGTCCTTTGCTATGCTTCAGGAAGTGAACAACCAGAAGGCATACACCCTCATAGAAAAGCTGAGAAACGGCGAGATCAAGGAAGCTGTTGAGGAAGTGGACAGGCTTACGGACGATAATACCAAGGAAAATCTGATGATAGGTCTTGCCTTTTACGATGAGCTCAGCGACACCAGTGACGCAGCTCTTATCGCCGCAGGCTACAGCTGGGTCAAGGCAAGGGAAGCCTTTGAGAGATTTGCCGAGAAGTACGGTATGCAGCAGATGACGAACCTCTACTTCGGCGACGGAAACGACGGCGGCGACGATGACGACGAATAAGTATAAAACCTCCCTTTGCGGGCATAATAGCTGCAAAGGGAGGTGTTTTTTATGATAGAACAGGACACGATAAGACTTCTCAGGGAGTGCGATGCAGGCGTAAAGATGGGCATATCCTCCATAGGCGATGTGCTGGGATATGTAAGCAGTCCCGGGCTTAAAAAGCTGCTTCAGGACAGCTCTGAGGAGCATGACAGGCTGAAGGCTGACCTACAGGGACTTCTCGGGGAGTATAATGACGAGGGCAAGGAGCCTGCTGCAATTGCAAAGGGTATGTCATGGCTCAAATCCAATGTTAAGCTCACCGTTGACGGCTCCGACAGCACCGTTGCCGACCTTATGGTGGACGGCTGCAACATGGGAGTAAAGTCCCTGAGCCGTTATCTCAATGAGTACAAGGCAGCCGATGAGCGCTCCAAGGACATGGCAAAGCGTATAATCAGCGCCGAGGAGCGGCTTTCCGCAGAAATGCGCCCATTCCTGTAAGAATAAATCATAATTCAGCGCGTATGCGCTAAGTTGATAGTTGAAAGTTGAGAGTTGAGAGTTAATGTGTTCGCTTCGCTCACAATATTTAAATATTGTCGCCGCAGGCGACTCCACAACTTTCAACTATCAACTCTAAACTCTAAACTCAAATCATATAAAAAATAATGCCCCGAAGCAATTTGAAACGCTTCGGGGCATAACTTATATACGTGTTTCCGCCCTTTCCTCAGGGCTGAGCTTTCGGCTTAAAATCTCATTTTGGGCATTGCAGGGTATCCCCACTTGTTGGCACCCTCGCTGGGACGGCACAGGAAAATGAGCATTATTATCGCATATGCCAACAGGAACAGGAATGTTGCACAGAATACTGCGCCAACAGCGTCTAAACTGCCAGAAGCGCCTGATGCGATCATAAATCCGCCGCCTCCTATGGCGATAAGGGCGCTACCTAATACCCACCAGCCTGATTTGCCGATGTCATGGAGCCTTCTTACCTGTGCAGAAAGATTTGGCAGGAAGAACACAGCTGTCTCAGCAAAGCTGATGATCCTTGTTATCCATATTCCATCTGTGCCCATTGCCATATTAATGATAGATGTAAGCGTACTTACGCATATTCCCACGATGAAGACGAACAGGTAGCCGAACCAGTATTCGCTTCGTGTGGAGCGTCCTCTGAAGTTCACATAATTTTTGAAAAAGAGCTTGATAGCCTCGCCGAAGCCTACATATCTGGGACTTCCGTCCGACTGATTGTAGAATGAGGGATCAAGTCCGTAGATAGGAGCACCGTAAGGCTGGCCGTAGCCGCCCTGCTGTCCGTAGCCATTGGGCTGACCGTAGCCGCCCTGCTGTCCGTAGTTATTGGGCTGACCGTAGCCGCCCTGCTGTCCGTAGTTGTTGGGCTGACCATAACTGCCCTGCTGTCCGTAGTTGTTGGGCTGACCGTAGCCGCCCTGCTGTCCGTAGTTGTTGGACTGACCGTAGCCGCCCTGCTGTCCGTAGTTGTTGGGCTGACCGTAGCCGCCCTGCTGTCCATAGTTGTTGGGCTGACCGTAACCGCCCTGCTGTCCGTAATTGTCAGGCTGACCGCCGCCAGCAGGCTGGCTGCCTGCGGCAGGCTGCTCAGATGCTGTTGTGTCAACAGGTGCCTTTGAAGCCGCAAAGAGATCGTCCATTGCCCCCGACGCATCCTCCAGCATAGCTCCGCAGTTTTCGCAGTATCTGTCGCCTAACTTGTTTTCATAGTTACAGTATTTGCATTTCATGGTAAAAAACCCCCTTATTCATGATGATAATATTCTATCAGAAAAAATGCTGTTTGTCAATATATATACAAACAAAAAAGCTCCCTGTCGGGGAGCTTCTGCTTATTCGATCGTAACAGAGACCTTCTGGTCCTTCTTTGCTGCACCTGCGCGCATGATAGTACGGAGGGCCTTTGCGATCCTGCCCTGCTTACCGATAACTCTGCCCATATCGTCGGGAGCAACGTTAAGGTGGAATACGATAACGCCCTCTTCGTCGGGCTCGTCCTCGGTGATATTTATAGCGGACTTATCTTCTACGAGGCCTGCTGCGATAGCATAAAGTAAATCTTTCATTAGTATAACCTCCGATAAGCTTGCGGACAGAGGCAGAGACCATTACGCCTCTCCTCCTCCATTAAGCTTCAGCTCAAAGAACTCCCTCTTTCTTGAGGATAGCCTTTACTGTGTCAGTAGGCTGTGCGCCCTTAGCGATCCAGTCCTTAGCCTTATCTGCGTCGATCTTGACAACAGAGGGCTCCTTAGTAGGATCATAGTAACCGATCTCCTCAACGAAACGACCGTCTCTGGGGTATCTTGAATCAGCTACGACTACACGATAGAAAGGAGCCTTCTTAGCGCCCATTCTTCTCAGTCTGATCTTTACTGCCATTTGAATTCACCTCCGTGTAAAAAGTATATATTCCATGCGGCGGGAGACGTCGCATTGAAAGCTGTGTCAGTCTTTTCAGAAGGGCAGGTTTCCGCCGCCCTTGCCTGTGTACTTGTCGAAGTTCATGCCTGCAAGGTTCTTTCTTGCCTTACGCAGGCTCATCTTTCCGGACTTGCCTGTGAACTTCTTCATCATGGTCTGCATCTGGTCGAACTGCTTGAGGAGGCGGTTAACGTCCTCGACCTTTGTGCCCGAACCGTTTGCGATACGCTTCTTGCGTGAAGGATTGATGATAGAGGGCTTGGCTCTTTCAGCCTTGGTCATAGAGGTTATCATAGCCTCTATCCTGCCCAGCTGGCTCTCGTCTATATCGGCGTCCTTTATCTTGTCGCCCACGCCGGGGAGCATACCGAGTATCGACTTCATTGAGCCCATGCGCTTGATCTGCTTCATCTGGTCCAGGAGGTCGTCCATATCGAACTTGTTCTCCTTGAACTTCTTGGTGAGCTTTTCAGCGTCCTTCTGGGACATGACGTTCTCGGCTTTTTCTATGAGTGTGAGCACATCGCCCATACCGAGGATACGGGAAGCCATTCTCTCGGGGTGGAACTGCTCGAAATCGTCCAGCTTTTCGCCCATACCAACGAACTTGATGGGCTTACCTGTTACGGAGAGTACGGACAGAGCCGCACCGCCTCTGGTATCGGAGTCAAGCTTTGACATAAGAACGCCTGTGATACCAACGGCATCGTCGAATGCCTTGGCGACATTTACTGCGTCCTGACCTGTCATAGCGTCAACTACCAGCATTATCTCGTCAGGGTTTGTCTCCTTCTTGATATTGACCAGCTCGTCCATGAGAGCCTCGTCGATGTGGAGACGTCCTGCGGTATCTATGATGAGTATGTCGTGACCGTAGTCCTTGGCGTAGGCAAGAGCCTTCTTGGCGATGACAACGGGGTCTGTCTGACCCATCTCAAACACCTTTACGTCAGCCTTTCCGCCCACGACCTGTAACTGGTTGATAGCGGCAGGACGGTAGATGTCACAGGCAGCCAGCAGGGGACGGTGTCCCTCCTTCTTGAGGAGCTTAGCCAGCTTTGCAGCGTGGGTGGTCTTACCTGAACCCTGAAGTCCGCACATCATGATGACCGTAGGCGGCTTTGAAGCCATATTTATACGGGCGTTGCTGTTACCCATAAGGGAGACCAGCTCTTCGTTAACTATCTTTATTACCTGCTGAGCGGGAGTCAGGCTTGCCAGCACTTCCTCGCCCACAGCTCTTTCTGTTACGCTCTTTACAAAGTCCTTTACGACCTTGTAGCTTACGTCGGCTTCAAGCAGCGCAAGTCTTACCTCACGCATAGCCTCCTTTACGTCGGACTCAGTGAGCTTACCTCTTGATTTGAGCTTTTTGAAGACGTTATTGAGTTTTTCGGAAAGTCCCTCGAATGCCATGCCGAACCTCCTTTATATTACAGCAGCTCCGCGCCCTTAGCGGTCTCGGAGAGTATGGTATTTCTTATATTCCCGTCAGTGATCTGCTCTGCGGCAGCTTCGATATTGCCGAAGCACTCCCGCATCCTGCCCAGTCTTTCCGCGAAGCCCAGCTTTTCCTCATAGTTGAGGAGTATATCCTCGGTGCGCTTGATAATGCTGCGCACAGCCTGTCTGGTGATATTCATGGGCTGACCTATCTCCGCAAGGGAGAGGTCGTCGCAGTAATACATCTCCATGATACTGCGCTGGTGGTCTGTGAGCAGGTCGCCGTAGCAGTCAAGGAGCATTACGAATTTCAGTTCTTTAGCCATTTCCGGGCACCTCTTTTGGGTGTAATGCAAAATCACTTTACACATTATACTACATCTGTCCTTTTTTGTCAAGCGGCTTGCTGAAATTTCCTCCACATTCGGGATATTGCCGAAAAAAAGCGTCCCCTATGGACGCTTTTTGTATACTGTCTTGGTCAGGTGGTCTCTGCGGGCAGGTTTTTATCGGACATATCCGAGTAGGTTATGCTGACCATATCCACTATATCCTCCTCATTGAAGGATACCACGATGGAATGACCGCGCAGGATGCCCTGCTCGTCCTCGCCCAGCATGATACCGTAGCGGTAGGTGCAGGTATAGGGCTTTTCCAGCTTGTGCTTCTCGTCGGGAAGGCCTATGAGCCTCTCAACGTCCGCAACTGTGGACACAAGGGGAGTTATGCCATAAATATCGCTGTCAGCGGTCTTTACGGAGATACTGTACATTACGCTCTCCTTCTCATGACCCGTGTAGCAGTTCTCCAGCATTACGGTACCCATTTCCGTACCGTTGTAGTAAAGGGAAGCCATGCCCTTTCCCTCATCAAGTCCGTAATCCTTCCTGTCGTAGAACTTGAACGACCAGTCCTTTTTCAGCTTGGTAAGGTACTGGGGAAGGTCGAAGTGCTGACCCTTGATATTGATATTGCTTCGCACCGCGTCAACGTCGAAGGTACCCTCGGGAACCGTATAGGGCTCCACAATGGGAGGTATCTCCAGATGGGGCACCGATATATCGTCTTTGTCGGTGCAGCCTGCGAATACTGCTGTCAGCAGGCAGGCAAGCACAAGAATGGTCTTTTTCATGTTATTCTCCTCTTCGAGACTGCGCTCAGCGGCAGCCTGTTCCTATCTTTTCGCCGTATTTCACAACGGTCTCTATGCCCTCCGCGGAATTGCGGAGTATATCTTCATCGGGGCAGACAGTGTCCTTGCCGAAGAGCATTACTATGGTAGAGCCGCCGAACTCGAATTTGCCCTTTTCCTCGCCGCGGCAGAAGGCACCCTCGCCCTGGTGGTTGACGATACGTCCCACCATCATGGCGCCCACCTCCACCTGTACCACATCGCCGAAGTTGTTGGTGTGGAGCACGGTGTACTCGCGGCTGTTGCGCTTGTAGATGTTATACCGCTCAAGAGCTATGGGATTTACCGTGTGGAGTTCTCCCGCTATGAAGGTATTGTCGGTCTTTGTGCCGTCATCTATGTAGCAGTAGCGGTGGTAATCGTCCACCTCAAGGCGGAATATCATGCAGTAGCCTCCGCAGAAGCGGTTTGCAAGAAATTCGTTCTTCAGCAGGTCGCTGACTCTGTAGCGTGAGCCCTTTATGCGGAATATGCTCTTCCTGCTTATCTTATGCACCGTCAGCTTTGAGTCACAGGGGCTTATAAGGTGGTCCGGAGCATAGTCTATGGGGCGCTTTTCGGGCTTTACCACGCGGGTAAAGAAGTCGTTATAGGAGCGGAAGCGGTACATCACATACTGTGAGGTGTCGATGCCGCTGCGCTTTATGAAGGGCTTTATGAGCAGTGCAGATGCCCTTGAGTCCATGAATTTTCCTGCGATACAGGACACCAAAGGAGCGGTCAGCGTTTTCAGCAGCACCCTTCCGAGGACGCTTCCGTAGAGCTTTTTCAGCAGCTTGTTCTGGTTTTCATTGGTAACTATTATTTCGCCTGTTCTTGTCTTTATCATGGTGAAGCTTCTCCCCTCAGCCTTCACATTGGCTTAAAGCCTTGCGTTGGCAAGCATGAGCTTGATACGGTTTTCCTGGTTTACTCTTGTGGCGCCGGGGTCATAGTCGATAGCGACTATATTGGCGTTGGGATTGTCCTGCTTGATGGCTCTGGACATACCCTTTGCCACGATATGATTGGGCAGACAGCCGAAGGGCTGTGTGCAGATGATATTCTCGACTCCCGACTTTGCCAGTGCAGCCATTTCCGCTGGAATGAGCCAGCCCTCTCCCATGACTACGCCCTGATTGATGTACTTGTCGGCAAGCTTTCTCAGGTGCTCGAAATCGTGGAGAGGCTCAAAGCTTCCCTGCTCCTTCATGACCTTGATGAGCTCTTTCTGTTTGGCGTAGATAAGGTCATAGCCTATCTTGTTGAAGATGGACTGCTTGGTGGTGTGGTCGTATATCTTAGCGTCGTTGAAGGTACCTGCGGCGCAGTACATGACAAACTCCAGAAGTGAGGGCACAACGGGCTCGCAGCCCTCGGAAATAAGGAAATCCTCAAGGTGGTTGTTTGCAAGGGGAGAATACTTTACATATATCTCTCCCACTATGCCCACTCTTATCTTCTTCTCACTGCTGAGAGGAATGGAAGCGAAATCGTCAAGTATATCCCTGTATACCTTCTTTGTCCTAAGGAACATCCTGCTGCCCTTCAGGAAGATATTGCACAGTCTCCTGTGCCATTTGTCCAGCATTTTCTTCGACTCGCCCTTGTTAATCTCATAGGCTCTGCACTTGTTGTAGCAGGTCATGAGCAGGTCGCCGTAAAGCACGGCGTACAACATTTTAAGGAACATGGGCGCGGTTATCCTGAAAGCGCTGTCCTTTTCCAGTCCGCTGAAATTCAGGGATACAACGGGTATCTGGGGATAGTTCTTTGCAACAGCCTTTCTCAGCAGGTGGATATAGTTTGAAGCTCGGCAGCCGCCTCCCGTCTGTGTGATGAGGAGGGCGGTCTTGTCGGGGTCATACTTTCCGCTTTTGAGAGCGTCCATGAACTGTCCTATGACCAGGAGCGCAGGGTAGCAGGCGTCATTGTGGACGTTTTTCAGTCCCTCATCGACTACTGCACGGGAATCGTTCCTCAGCAGCTCCAGCTTATAGCCCTTGGCTTCAAATATGGAAATGAGCATCTTGAAGTGTATGGGCAGCATATCGGGTACGAGGATAGTGTGGGTCTTTATCATATCCTCGGTAAACTTTGCATATTCAGGCATAATGACCTCCGTATCATTGCTTCATAGCCTGTGCAGCTCAGACGGGCTGCACCCGTGGCTTTCTGGCAGGCTTCTGCTCTGCCTGCTCCATGGCGGCAACAAGGCTCCTGAGTCTTATCCTTGCAGCGCCAAGATTGTTTATCTCGTCTATTTTAAGCTGTGTGTACAGCTTTCCGCGGCTCTCCAGTATATTTCTCACCTCGTCGCCCGTAACGGCATCAATGCCGCAGCCGAAGGATACCAGCTGTATGAGCTGCATATCTGGCTGTGTGGTGACGTATTTGGCGGCACGATAGAGCCTTGAATGGTAGGTCCACTGGTTGAGTACCCCCAGCTTTGGAGTGCTGACAAGTCCCGCGATGCTGTCCTCGGTGATGACAGCCATGCCCAGACTGGAGACAAGCTTATGTATGCCGTGGTTTATCTCCTTGTCGATGTGATAGGGACGGCCTGCGATAACGATTATCTTTCTTCCCTCGGCTCTTGCCTGAGTGATTATCTCCATAGCCTTTTTCGTTACCGAATTATGGTAGGTCTGGAGCGCCTCGTAAGCCTTGTCCACAGCGTCGGGTATCCTGCCCTTGACGTTGTATCGGCTGAGAGCCTGTCCCAGCACCTTTATGACGTTCTTCCTGATATTCAGGTCGAGGTAGGGGTGGATAAAGTTCTCCTTGTTGAGCCTTGGATTGTTCGCCATGAGCAGCTCGGGATAATAGGCGACTACGGGACAGTTGAAGTGGTTGTCGCTGCCGCCCTCGTCCAGATTGTAGCTCATGCAGGGGTAGAAAATGAAGTCCACGCCCTTGTCCAGCAGGTTCTCGATGTGTCCGTGAGTAAGCTTTGCAGGGTAGCACACCGTATCCGATGGGATGGTATGCTGTCCCAGATAGTACATATCACGGGAGCTCTCGTCGGAGACCACTGTCCTGAAGCCCAGTGTGGTGAACAGCATATGCCAGAAAGGCAGCTGCTCATAGAAGCCGAGTGCGAGGGGAAGTCCCACAGTGCCGCGGAAGCGTCTGGGCTGGTGGGTCTTGACGGTGTTGAGAATGCTGTCGTATTTGAACTCATAGAGATTGGGAACAGTGTTCCTGTTGGCTGCTCCGCCGCCCTTTTCGCAGCGGTTGCCGGAGATAAAGCGGCGTCCCTTGCCGAAGCTGATGATGTTCAGCTGGCAGTGAGCGGTACAGCCGCCGCAGTTTGCAGAGCGTGAAGTGTAGGTGAAGTTCTCCAGCTCCTCTGCGGAGATGAGCTTTGAAGCTTCCTCACCTGCTCTCTCCTTAGCATAGAGGGCACAGCCGAAGGCTCCCATGAGTCCCGAGATAGCGGGACGGATAACGTTCCTGCCCAGCTCCTTCTCGAATGAGCGGAGCACCGCGTCATTGAGGAAGGTTCCGCCCTGAACGACGATATTCTTTCCCAGATCGTCGGGCGAATTGGCACGGATCACCTTATAAATGGCATTCTTGATTATGGAGGAGGAAAGACCTGCGGAGATGTCCTCCACGGTGGCGCCGTCCTTCTGCGCCTGTTTTACGGAGCTGTTCATGAATACGGTACAGCGCGAGCCCAGATCAACGGGGTGCTCCGCAAAGAGTCCCAGCTGTGAGAACTCGGCTATATCATAGCCCAGCGCCATTGCGAATGTCTGTATGAAAGAGCCGCAGCCCGAGGAGCAAGCCTCGTTGAGCATTATGCTGTCGATGCTCTTGTTCTTTATCTTGAAGCACTTGATGTCCTGTCCGCCGATGTCGATGATGAAGTCAACGTCGGGGCAGAAGTAAGCCGCCGCCTTGAAGTGCGCCACGGTCTCGACTATGCCGTGATCAACGGAAAGACCTGCCTTTATGAGGTCCTCGCCGTAGCCCGTTACAGCGGAGCCCTTAATGGTGATACCGGGGTTCATCTCGCTGTAAATGCGCTTTACCTGGTCGGCTATCTTGTCAAGGGGCTGACCCAGATTTGAGGAGTAGTGGTGGTAGAGTATACGTCCGTCCTCTGTGATGAGCACCAGCTTGGTGGTGGTGGAGCCTGCGTCGATACCCAGGTAGGCGTCTCCCTTGTAGGTGCGTATATCCGCATAGCCCAGGTCGAACTTTTTGTGACGGTTTATAAACTCGTCATACTCGGCATGGGAGCGGAAAAGGGGCTCGCCCGTAACTATGGCGTCGGAAGCCTTTGCGGTGCGTATCTTCTCGATTATATCGCTTATATGGAACGCCTTCTCGGCAGTAGCCGCGTAGATAGCGCAGCCGTAAGCCACGAAAACAGGAGCCTCGGGCGGGAACACAGCGTGCTCCTCGTCAAGTCCGAGAGTCCTTACGAAAGCCTTTTTGAGTCCGCGGAGGAAGAATAAAGGACCGCCGAGGAAAAGCACCTTTCCCTCGATGGAGCGTCCCTGGGCAAGTCCCGAAACAGTCTGGTCAACGACCGCCTGAAAGATACTTGCGGCAACGTCCTCACGTCTTGCGCCCTGATTGAGCAGGGGCTGTATATCCGACTTGGCAAAAACTCCGCAGCGTGAAGCTATGGGGTATATCTTCTGTGCGTGAAGGGACAGCTCGTCCAGCTGGTCTGCGGAAACGCCCAGCAGTGTAGCCATCTGGTCGATGAATGCGCCCGTACCGCCTGCACAGGTGCCGTTCATACGCTGTTCAACGCCGCCTGTCAGGAATATTATCTTAGCGTCCTCGCCGCCCAGCTCTATAACAGCGTCAGCGTCGGGCTGCTTCTGCTTTACTGCGAGAAAAGCCGCATGGACCTCCTGCACGAAGGGAATATCCGCAGAATTTGCCAGTCCAAGACCTGCCGAGCCTGTGATACACACAGTGAACTCCTCGTCGGGATAGTCCGCCTGTATGATCTTCAGCTGGTCAGTCACCGTCTCCTTTACCTTGGAGAGATGGCGCTGATACTTGGAATACAGGATATTTCCGTCGCTGTCGGTTATGACAGTCTTTACCGTGGTGGAGCCCACGTCAATGCCGAGAGAATACTTATTTGCCATTATGCACCTCAGAAGAAGTTATTGTCGGACGGACGATCCGTCCAAATCGTTCATTTCGCTATTCTTTCATTATAACACAATCTTTATATAAAAGTAAAGAGGTAAAATTTCTGCATTGCAGATAGGCGGGACAGGTTGCTGTATTTCGCAAAAAATGATATAATAACGTATATTTGGTACATTTCAGTATAGCACGTTAATTCCGCAATGTCAATTTGAAAATTTTTCGGAAAAAGCTGTAACGAATAGGCTTTTTCCGCAACTAATAAGTGAACGTTCAGAAGGGAGGTGTCGGCGTGTCGGGAGAAATGGAGCAATATTACAGGGAAAACGGCAGGAAGGTCTTTCTGTACCTCATGACTCTCTGCGGCGATGCCGACACCGCCGAGGAGCTCACTCAGGAGACCTTTTACCGCGCCATAAAGTCACTGAAGAAATACAAGGGCGAGAGCTCCGTGTACACATGGCTGTGCAGTATCGCCCGCAACGCATGGCTGGAGGAGCTCCGCAAGCGCACAAAGCACAAGGGCGAGGAGATAAGCGAGCTTGCGGAGGACACGGCTCCCCGTCCCGACGAGGCTGCGGAGAGCGCCGACGGACGGCTGAGGCTGCTGAAGAAGATTCACTCCCTGCCCGAGACGGAAAAGGAGCTGATACTGCTCCGCGCCTCACAGGAGCTGAGCTTCCGCGAGATAGGGGAGATATTCGGCAAGTCCGAGAACTGGGCGCGTGTGACCTATTACCGCGCCAAGCAGAAATTAGCCCGCGGCGATTGATGCGGGAACTACCGCAAACAGCCAACTGTAGGGTAGGGCGCCCCCGCCCTCCCGAAGCAAGCACATCACCATGAACGGGAGCCCGAAGCGGAATAACCGCCTGTAGGGGCTGATATTATCCGCCCGACAAGTTGAGAGTTGAAAGCAGATAGTTGAGAGTTGCGGTATCGCCTTTCGGCGATAGTATTCAGATCTGTCTGCGTAAGCAGACACAATAACTCTGCACTCTCAACTCTAAACTCTCAATTAAAAAAGGAGTTGATATTATGAAATGCAGTATAATCAGAGACCTTCTGCCGCTGTACTGCGACAAGCTGACCTCAGAGGACAGCAACGAGGAAATAGAAAAGCACCTCCGCGAATGTGAGGAGTGCAATAATATCTACGAGAGCATGAACAACAAGGAAGATGAAATAAAAGCCGACCGGAAGGACATAAAGCCGCTGAAAAAGATAAAAAAGCGCATTACCCTCAGGGTCATAGCCGCCATTTTCGGCACACTTGCAGTGCTGTCCGCAGTTTTTGTGTTCGTTTTTGTGGGAGTTATACCAATAAGCTCGGATAAGCTGCATTATACCGTGACCGAAGCCTATGAGATCAAGACCTATGAATTGAAAACAGGACCAAACGCCGACGGCGAATACTTTACGGAATACCGCGATGAAAACATGGATAATTTTTACCCTATTCCTGAGGGCGTAGAAGTTAAAAACAAAAAATATCTGCAGATAAACTTTACTGTAGACCACAAGTATGTAATGTCCCGTTCTTCCATGGATTTTGATGACCTTTTGCTCGAAGACGGCATACATCATGACAGGATTATACATGACCACAAAAGGCTGTATCATGTTTCTAAGCTTCCATTTGACAATAGGGGCGAAGGCTCAAATGTGATACATGAACGATACGCTGTAAAAGAAGGCGATACTCTCACTATCCACTGCCGTGACAAGGACATAGAATTAGACCTCTGGCAGCTCTACCTCGACAATGTTGAAAAATAACGCATACGGACGGTGAAAGCCGTCCGTCTTCTTTTTCCCTGTTTTTCGGGCGGCGGAGCGCCTCCCCTGCGGTATGCGACAGGCGTTTGCTGCGTTTTTCAACTTTCAACTTACCAAATGTTGACAAACCGGGACTCTTTATGTATAATAATAGCAGTATGAAACGGAAAGGATAATTTCATGTTCAAACGCAACCATGTCGTAAGACTTATACTCATATTCACCCTCATTATGGGAGTTTCCTCCCTCGCTGTCATGATAGGCGGAATGATGAGGGCACGAAACAACAACTACATCACCATAGACCCCGAGACTATGAAGCTGATACAGCTTGATCCCCCGAAGGAGGGCGATCCCATAGCTATCGTGGACACAACCCTCGGCGAGGTAAGGTTCAGGCTCTTCCCCGAGCAGTCCCCCAACGCCGTGGCGAACTTCACAGAGCTGGCAAACTCGGGCTACTATGACGGCACCTACGTTTTCCACGCAGAGAGCGGAGTATATTCCGCGGCAGGCGCTCCCAACAAGGACGGCTCCGCCAAGGACAACTCCCACGAGCTGGTGGAAAGAGAGCTCAGTCAGGACCTCTGGCCCTTCAAGGGCGCTGTCCTCGCCATGAACACCACCGTAAAGCAGACCTTCAAGGAGAAGATACTGGGCGGCGGTACCTACTACAACGGAAGCCGCTTCATCATGCTGAATACCGTCACCTATGATGACGAATTCAAGGAGGAGCTGAAGAACTCCTCCGAGAGCGAAGCCCTTGCGGACGCCTTTATCGAAAACGGCGGTGTTCCCAACTTCTCACAGCAGATGACCGTTATCGGTCAGATATACAGCGGCATGGACGTTGCGGAAAAGCTGGCTCAGCTTGAGACCAATGAAATGGGCGTATATAAGTTCCCCAAGGAGGATATTCTCATAAATTCCGTGACCATAAGCACTTTTTCTCCGGAAGATGAAATAACCGACGGCGAGAAAAAAGACTGATATTTCGTTGATTTCAGCGATAAAAGCTGTCCTTTGAGGGAAAAGCTTTGTATCCTGACTACAAAATTATCAGGAAACTATTTACAAATCAAATTTTTTGATGTATAATATATAAGTTGAAGTATAATTACTCATAATGATCACAGGATGATTTTTTCCGAGGAGTGATATTTATGCTCAGAAAATTCCTGGCAGGTCTTTTCTGTTTCATGATCGCGGCTTCTGCCGCTACATCATGCAGCAAGCAGAGCGGAGGCTCTGAGAGCACAGCGGAAACTACCACTGCTGCAACAACTCAGCCTCAGACAGAAGCTGAGACTACTCAGCCCCCAACTGCTGAAAATGTTGAAATCGCAAACTTCACTGCCCCAGAAAAGGGCGATACCATAATCACCATGAATATCAGGGATTACGGAACGGTAAAGTTCAGGCTCTTCCCCGAATATGCGGACAAGGGCGTGGAAAACTTCGTGGAGCTGGCTAAAAAGGGCTACTACGACGGTCTTACCTTCCACAGGATAATCAAGGATTTCATGATACAGGGCGGAGATCCTCTCGGCAACGGCACCGGCGGCGAAAGCTTCTGGGGCGGAAAGTTCGACGGAGGCACCGATCCCCACCTTATCCACGCGGCAGGCGCTCTCGCCTATGCCAACAGCGGCGGAACTTCCACGGACGGAAGCCAGTTCTACGTGGTAACAGGCACCACCTACAGCGACGAGGACTTCGATGCCCTCGCTCAGCAGGGCTACGTCTTTTCCGATAACGCCAAGGAGATATACAGGAAGACAGGCGGCGCACCCTGGCTGGACGGCGGCTATACCGTTTTCGGACAGGTCATCGACGGCCTCGATGTTATCTTCAAGATACAGAATGTACAGGTAAATCCCGAAAGCAGCCTCCCCTATAAGGACGTTGTAATGGAGTCAGTCACCGTTGACGAATATAACGGCGAGGATATTCACTGGTACATCGACGAATACGAATCCTTCGACCCCGAGGAGATAAAACAGGCTTCGGGCAGGGAAAACGTAGACATCAAGAACTTCACAGCCCCCAAAGAGGGCGAAACCATAGTCAGCATGAAGCTGAAGGGATACGATCATGAAGTAAAGATCAAGCTCTTCCCCGAGTACACCGAAAAGGGCGTCGAGAACTTCATCACACTGGCAGAACAGGGCTACTATGACGGGCTCACGTTCCACAGAGTAATGAAGGATATGCTCATTGAGGGCGGCGACCCCAACGGCGACGGTACCGGCGGTGAATCCATATTCGACAAGGGCTATGAGGATACTACCGATCCCCACCTTATCCACGCGGCAGGCGCTGTCGCATATTCCAATGAGGGCTCTACCAATACCAACGGAAGCCGCTTCTTCATCGTCACAGGCGAAAAGCTCACTCAGGAGGAGGCTGAACAGCTTGAATCCTACGGCTATGCCTTCACCGACAGTGAAAAGGAGATCTACACCGAGAAGGGCGGTCTGCCCTGGTTCGACGGAAGCTATACCATCTTCGGACAGGTCTTCGACGGCCTCGATGTTGTCTTCGATATTCAGAATACAGCAGTCGATGAGTATTACAAGCCCCAGAAGGACGTTGTCATCGAAAAGATGACTGTTACTAAGTACAGCGGGGAAGAAGTCCGCTGGGATATTTCCGATTATAAATGATGATCTTTAAGCAAATGCTTAATAATTTATATGTTCGGCGTCTTATGCCGAGGAACAAAAGAAAGAAATTCGGGAGCAGATAAAAACACCCCGAAAAATAAGGAGAGAAAATATTTGGATAAGTTTGTTATAAAAGGCGGAAGACGCCTTGAAGGTGAAGTTGCCATAAGCGGTGCAAAGAATGCGGCTGTTGCTATACTGCCCGCAGTCATCCTTTCGGACGGGCCCTGTGTTATCGAAAACGTTCCCGATATCAGCGATGTAAGGATCTGTATCCGTATCCTCAAGGAAATGGGTGCTGAAGTAACAAACATAGGCAAGGACGCCTACAGGATCGATCCCACAACTATCAATAAATTCTGCGTTCCCTACGAGTACGCAAGGAAAATGCGTGCCTCCTACTATTTCCTGGGAGCGCTCCTCGGCAAGTTCAATAAGGCAAGAGTTTCGATGCCCGGCGGATGTCCCCTGGGAGACCGCCCCATCGACCAGCACCTGAAGGCTTTCACAGCCCTGGGCGCTAAGTATACCCTCAGCCAGGGTATGATCGACCTTACCGCAGATAAGCTCTCGGGCAACCAGATCTTCTTTGATGTGGTCACCGTCGGCGCTACTATGAACGCTATGCTGGCTGCCGTAAAGGCAGAGGGTCTGACTGTCATAGAGAATGCGGCTAAGGAGCCACATATCGTTGACCTTGCCAACTGCCTCAACTCCATGGGCGCCAACATCATGGGCGCAGGTACAGACGTTATCAAGATCAGAGGCGTCGAGCACCTCCACGGTACTACCTACGCTGTTATCCCCGACCAGATCGAGGCGGGTACATTCATGGTGGCTGTCGCCGCCACAAAGGGCGATGTTCTCATCAAGAACGTTATCCCCAAGCACCTGGAGTCCATAACAAAGAAGCTTGAGAAGATAGGCGTCAACATAGAACAGTTCGACGACAGCATAAGAGTATGGGTAGACGGTCCTCTGGTAAAGACCAACGTAAAGACCGCTCCTCACCCCGGCTTCCCCACAGATATGCAGTCTCAGATAGCTACCCTCCTCTGTCTCGCAGAGGGAACCAGCATCATCACCGAGAATATCTGGGAGCAGCGCTTCCGCTACGTTGACGAGCTGAGAAGAATGGGCGCCGACATCACCGTAAACGGCAAGGTTGCCCTTATTGAGGGCACAGGCAAGCTCATGGGAGCTCCCGTAAAGGCGTGTGACCTGAGAGCAGGTGCTGCACTTATCATTGCAGGACTGGCTGCAAGCGGCGTTACCGAGATCGAGGACATCTACCACATCGAGCGCGGCTACGACTGTATGGAGGGCAAGCTCCGTGCACTGGGCGCCGACATCGAGAAGGTCAGCGTTCCAGACAAGGCTGAAGATACAAAGCCCGACAACGAGAAGGCTGCTGTTTAATAAAGATCACGGCTGCTGCACAACTGTGCGGCAGCTTTTTCATCTGTCTGAATGGGAGCACGCTCTGCGCGCCCCCTGTTTTTATGACCTCACATAAGGAGATTTATGAAGGATAATAAAGGATTATACAAAAAACTTTTCACCATAGTGGCGCCTATCGCCTTCCAGTACATGATGTCGTCACTGGTCTCGGCGTCGGACGCCTTTATGCTGGGCTTCCTCGACCAGGACTCACTGTCCGCCTCGTCTCTGGCAGGACAGATAGCCTTCGTGTACAGCCTGTTCTTCGGAGCATTCGTGCCAGGCTGCGGAGTCCTCGCCGCTCAGTACTGGGGCAAAAAGGATCAGCGCACCGTTGAGGAGGTCCTCGCCATAACCATGCGCTATTCACTTATAATAGGCGCATTTTTCTCTCTGGCAGCCGCTCTTCTTCCGCGGCAGATAATGCACATCTTCACCTCCGACAGCCACCTCATACGCCTTGGAGCCGTCTATCTGCGCACCGTTGCCGCTTCCTACCTGTTGGCAGGCTTCTCACAGGCTTACTTCGGCATTATGAAGGTCTGTGACCGGGCGGGACTAAGCTCCCTCATCGGAAGCCTTGCGGTGGTACTGAATATAGCCCTCAACGGCTGTCTCATCTTCGGTGTGGGTCTCTTCCCCGAAATGGGTATCGCAGGAGCCGCCCTCGCCACTGTCATCACCCGCGGCTTTGAATGCGTATTCATACTCTTTGTCATCGCCATGAAGAAATGTCCGCCCCTGCGGCTGAGACTCATGCTCCGCTCGGAAACTCCCCTTCTCCATAGGGACTATATCCGCTATACAATGCCGCTGCTGCTAAATCAGCTGGGCTGGGGCGGCGGCGTCACCATGTACTCGGTCATCATGGGACACCTTGGTTCGGACGCAACTGCCGCAAACTCCATAGCAGGCATAGTCCGCAGCATAATCGCCAGCCTTTGCTGGGGAATAGCCTCGGGCGTGGGCATCATCATCGGCGGTATGCTGGGCAGAGACGAGAAGGAGGAAGCCAAAAAGGCAGGCGGCAGCTTCGTGCGCTTCTCGATCTGGATAGGCGCCGCTTCGGGAGTTGTCATACTTGCTCTGACTCCCCTGCTCATGCAGTTCATCACCCTGGCTCCGAAGGCACAGTTTTATCTGAAGTATATGCTGTTCATGGCAGCTTATTATATCATCGGAAACTCCCTCAACTCCACCATAATCTCGGGAATATTCCCCGCAGGCGGCGACACCAGGTTCGGCATGATATGCGATATCGTGACCCTGTGGTGCGTGGTAGTCCCCATGGGAATGGCAGCCGCCTTCCTGCTGAAGCTCCCTGTGCTTGCGGTGGCGTTCATACTCACCCTTGACGAGTTCGTGAAGATACCTGCGGTATACAGGCACTACATGAAGTACAAGTGGGTCAGCAATATCACACGGTAATATCGTGCGCTGCTAAGATAAATCATAATTTATCGTAATACCTTGCGGCAACTATGAATGGGATTCCAAAGGGACTGTGTCCCTTTGGCAGAGTCCAGAGGCAGCGCCTCTGGCGGGGGTCAAGGGGCAGAGCCCCTTATTACGTCAGGCGCCTCGCAAGGGGTGACTCCAAAAACAGTCCGGTGGACTGTTTTTGGAGAGGGGACGCCTTGTAAGAGAAGGCGTCCCCTGGTTGAGCGGATGATAGTCGCCACTATAATACGAATTTTGTGGGACGTCGAGTGACTCCCTACGGTGTAGGGAGATGTCAGCGAAGCTGACAGAGGGTACGTGCAGCTGTTAGCTGCGCCGTCCCCTACAAATGTAAATTATGATTTATCTCAGTTATCCGTATGCGCCGGATTTTGACATCTGCTCACTCTTGCTGTATAATATTATGGCGGACTGAAATTTTTTTCAGAAAAATGAAACCTTTTCCGCCGCAGGTGTGTATTATGAGTGTAAAGGTCCTG
>NZ_JHXI01000010.1 GCF_000621785.1 Ruminococcus flavefaciens ND2009
ACCCGTCCGCCACTAAGATAATCTAAGTAAACTCAAATTATCTCCGTTCGACTTGCATGTGTTAAGCGTGCCGCCAGCGTTCGTCCTGAGCCAGGATCAAACTCTTTATTAAAGTTGTATATTTAAATCCATCAGGATTTAGATATCGATCCTAATTCATAACGCTTGCGTTATTACTCTTCGTGTTTTTTAAAGTCTTTTCTTGACTTCCCTTTATTCTCATAAAGGAATCTCAAGGGTCGTTACTTTTTTATTCGCATTGTTCAATTTTCAAGATGCTGTCTTCGCTATCTCTCTTCGAGACAGCTTAACTATTATATCACTTTCCTTCAGGTTTGTCAAGCTCTTTTTTCAAATTTCTTTGATTTTTTTCGCTCGTCCGCTTTCGCTTCCCTGTCGGACAGTAAATATATTATAACTCTTTTTTAGAATATTGTCAAGCATAAACTTTTCAACTTAGCAAAAGTTAAAATGTTGAAAACTAACTATCAGCAGTATTCGTCATATAAAAAGAAAAAGCGCAGCCATATCAGCTGCGCTTTTATAATTTGTTTAGGATAGATTTCCCATCAAAATACTGTCATAGTTATCCATTGAATGTGATCTGATATAATCCCTTGTAGTATCATCAAGGTCGTCCATCATTCTGGGGTATGTTCCTTTATACCTGCCATTCGGCATATCAGAATATACTACAGATTTAACCTGATAATTATCAACGTAGATCTTGTATACGCCTTCACCGTTATTATTGATGTTATTTATACCATTTTTTAAAGAAGTATCATTCGCCGGACTTGGCTTTGTGTTCTTGATATCCACCGGATCGAGCCTTGTTCCTGTCTTTCCGTCCCAGTAGAAATAGAACTTTCCATCGCCCATATAGATATCTGCCTTGACCTCATTTTTCTTAGTATCTGATACAGTAGGATCATTTATGATATTAATCAAGGGGCGTTCCTTCATGCTTACTCTTGTGACCTCGGTCTGGCAAGCGTTGAACACCATCTTAGCCTTGGAATTAGCAGTCCTCTCTCTGGATCTTCTGACAAAATAGCTCCACGAAGGTACTATAATAGCAACAAGGATTCCCATGATAACGAGCACGATAATTAGCTCCATCAGGGTAAAACCCTTCTTGGTCTTTTTCGCTTTCATCGAAATGCACCTCCCAATACAATTCTTCAAATTTATTATATCAAAAAGCTTGCATTTTGTCAACACGAAAATCGAAGTCTGATACCAATTTTTACATTGGTTTATTGTGCATTTAGCCAATTATTTTTGCTTCGATTTCTGTAAAAAAATGCTCCTCCCAATTGGAAGGAGCATTCTTCATTTTAATTCAAGTAGCTTACTGATCGATCAGATCATTATGAAGCAAGCTTCTCAGCTTCCTTAAGAGCTTCGTCCATCTTGCCGCTGTATTTGCTATAGTTATCAACTGTAACTACGCCGGAAGGAGCTGTACCTGTGTATGTCTTGTCGAGCTGAACTGCTACTGCTACGCAAGCGCCACCCTCGCACTTAGATACGAAATCGATCTTAGAAACCTTCTCCATGTAGTTCTTGAGCTTTTTGTCAGAACCAGCAGGTGCTGCAGTACCTTTTGTAGAGAATGTGATTGTGCCCTTAGCACCATTAACTGCTGTGATATCACTGGATGCCTGATTATTCTCGTCAATTTCGATCAGAGTTGTGTTGATAGCCTTCTGGAGTGTGCTTGCTGTTGAGTTAGCAGAAGAAACCTTTGACTTCTTAACATAGCCAAGCATTGAAGGAACGAGGATTGCTGCGAGAACACCGATGATAGCGATAACAACGATGAGCTCAATAAGTGTAAAACCTTTCTTTGTAGTTTTCATAAGAAAACCCTCCTTAATAATATAGATTTGTGAAAGCATCTTAACTTTCACTCGATTTTTGGGTTCGGGATTTTTTTAACTCCCTTTCCCTTCCCTGTGATTATAGTATACCACCTTATTCACATAATGTCAACACTTTTTGAAAAAAAAATCCATATCTCAAGGCAGTTTTTACATTAGAACGGTGAATAGGCATTTATTTTTTAGGGTTTTCGTCGAATTGCACAAGAATCTGTGAATAATGTAATTGATTTAGCTTGTTTTTGTTATATTCACAGTCAACTATACTTTTTGTATAGGGGTATTTTGCTTCATATATGCCCTTTTTTGAGTCCGTTTTCAAGAAAATTTTCCTTGAAATTCATGATTTTTATCTTTGAATTTTTGTCCGGGGATCATTTTTTTAGCTCTCTCATCACCGGAGCTGTACTACGTCCTGTAAAAGTAAAGACCGCCGGACTTGTGTCCGACGGTCCTGAATGTACTTTACAGTTTATCAGCCCTGCATTCCGTTGTTGGGCATTTGAGGCTGCATACCGCCTCTCATTCCGCCTCCGCCGATCTGTGCGAGGAAACGATAGAATTCCTGCTTGTCGAGGCACTTCTCAAGCGCATCGACCTCGTTGATAACGTTCTTTGCAACAAGTCTTGCAAGCTCCATATCCAGAGACATCATGCCCTGCTGCTTACCTGTCTGGATAGCAGACTGAACAAGGTGGATCTTGTTATCACGGATCATTGCCGAGATAGCGTCTGTACAGTTAAGGATCTCCATTACGGCGATACGTCCTGTACCGTCCTTCTTGGGGATAAGTGTCTGAGAAATTACGGCAACCAGGTTGTTAGCCAGCTGAGTTCTGATCTGCTGCTGCTGGTGCTCGGGGTAAACGTCGATGATACGGTTGATTGTATCGGCTGCTGATGTGGTATGAAGTGTTGACATAACGAGATGTCCTGTTTCGGCAGCGGTTACGGCAGCCTGGATAGTCTCGAAGTCACGCATTTCTCCTACGAGGATAACATCGGGGTCCTCACGGAGAGCAGCTCTCAGTGCCAGAGCGAAGTTTTCAACGTCATCGCCGATCTCTCTCTGGTTTACCATACATCTCTTATGCTCGTGAACATACTCGATAGGATCCTCTACAGTGATAACGTGAGCACTTCTGTTAAGGTTAACGAAGTCGATCATAGCTGCAAGGGTAGTTGACTTACCTGAACCGGTAGGGCCTGTTACGAGAACAAGTCCACGGGGACGCATAGCGAAGTCAGCAAGTATCGGGGGAAGTCCCAGATCCTCAAGAGTAGGGATATCGTTTCTCAGAAGACGGATAGCGATAGCGGGCTTGCCCTTCTGGAAGTATACGTTTACACGGTGACGGTAGCCGCTTCTTGTTGTGAATGAGAAGTCGGTATCGTGGTGGTTGTTTACGCTTGTCTGCTGAGCGTCGTTAGTCATCTGATGAACGATGTTGAGTATTTCCTCCTCGTCCATTTCGGGGTACTGTGAACGCATAGTTCTGAGTGTACCGTTAAGACGTACAACAGGAGCGATCCTGTCTGTGAAGTGAAGGTCAGAACAGCCGAGGAGTCTTACCTCGTCCAGTATTCTATGAATTTCGATTGCCATATTAATTATCCTCCCTAATTAGGTGCAAAGCCATTATACTGTATATGTAGCTCTTACAAGCTCGTCGATAGATGTTTCGCCAGCCTGTACAAGCTCGGCAGCATTATCACGGAGAAGCTTTGTTCCCTGTTCCTTAGCAGCCTTTTCGATCTCTTCCTTAGTACCGCCGCCTGCGATGATGGAAGAAACCTTTGTTGTACAGTGAATGATCTCATGGATAGCAGTTCTTCCTCTGTAGCCTGTATTATTGCAGGCAGGGCATCCGCCTGCGTCATAGATCTGTATAGAGTGATCCAGACCCATAAGATCATTTTCCTCGGGAGTTGTCATTCTGGGCTTCTTACACTCGGGGCAGAGTACCTTAACGAGTCGCTGAGCGATAACACCGATAAGTGAAGTAGCGACCATGTAGGGAGCAACGCCCATATCAACCAGACGGACAACTGTGGATGCAGCGTCGTTGGTATGAAGTGTGGAGAGAACCAGATGTCCTGTGATAGCGGCACGGATACCGATGTCAGCTGTCTCGGTATCACGCATCTCACCGATCATTACTACGTCAGGGTCCTGACGGAGGATAGAACGGAGGGCTGCGGCGAATGTCATGCCGGCCTTCATGTTAACCTGACACTGGTTGATTCCGTCGATAGCCTTTTCGACAGGGTCCTCAACTGTTACGACGTTTACGTTAGGCTTGGCGATCTCACCGAGAGCCGCGTAAAGTGTAGTAGTTTTACCGGAACCGGTAGGTCCTGTTACGAGGATAACGCCGTGAGGAACTCTCAGCATCGACTCGAACAGTGTATAGTTATAATCGGACATACCCAGATCCGTGATCTTACGGAGGGCGATCTGTCCTGTT
Organism: Ruminococcus flavefaciens ND2009; assembly: GCF_000621785.1. Classification (GTDB taxonomy): domain Bacteria; phylum Bacillota; class Clostridia; order Oscillospirales; family Ruminococcaceae; genus Ruminococcus; species Ruminococcus flavefaciens_C. The sequence goes on from NZ_JHXI01000010.1 coordinate 4,355, forward strand.
GAAAGAATTCGGATAACGATCTTTTCACCGTGTACCATAGGAAGTGAAGATACACGGACGTCAAGAGTTGTTCCGTCAACGACCTGTGTGAAACGGCCGTCCTGAGGGATTCTCTTCTCAGCGATGTTCATGCCGCTGATAAGCTTGAAACGTGTGGTCAGCGCGCTGTGTACCGCACTGGAGATATTCATGAGCTCTACGAGGTCGCCGTTTACACGGATACGTATTCTTGTATACTTGTCGAAGGGCTCGATATGTATATCGGTAGCGTCTGCTCTGTATGAGTTTTCTACGATAGTAGTAGCAAGCTTAACGATAGGAGCGCTTTCAACTCTGTCCTTGGACTCAAGGTCAGCCTCGCTCATCTCACCAAGGTCGCCGCCCATCTGGCTAACGCCCTCAAGAACGCTGTCAACGTTCTGCATTGAGTAGCACTTACCGATGGCCTTGTTGATAGCCGATGTAGTAGCAAGTACAGGAACTGTATCCATACCTGTGGATACCTTGATGTCCTCAAGAACGATGAAGTTTACAGGATCGTTTGTAGCGACTGTGAGACGCTTGCCCTGTACGTTGATAGCGATTACCGTATGCTTTCTTGCAAGAGCCTCGGGAACCATCTGTACAGCTTCTGTATTGATCTCGACATTGTCAAGGTCAACGTACTGAACTCTCAGGTTTCCTGCCAGTGCCTTAGCGAAGTTGACTTCAGACATGAAGCCCAGCTCAACTACAACGTCGCCGAATTTCTTGGAACCGTTGGATGCTTTCTGGGCGTCAAGGACCTGCTGAAGCTGTTCGCTGGTGATCAGCCCTTGATTGACTAAGTAGTCACCAATTCTCTCGTTTCTCATAAAAAACCTCCGCTTATTTTCTGAACACATTCTGCATCCGTCGTACAGATATGTATTCTAAAATTTTACTTGAATTTTCCATAATATATGTTATAATAATATTATGTACATTAATAATAATGAAGGAGGGGTAAAATCATGTTCGGATTTGAAGATATGCTCCATAGTGAATTTACCGAGCTGCCATTCAAGATCATGTTTTACGTCGTAATTTTCCTGTTCGGCATCTGTATCGGAAGCTTTCTCAACGTCGTCATTCTCAGGCTCCCCGCGGGCGAGTCGATACTCGGCATAGGGGGCTCCAAGGAGGAGAAAGAAAGGGCTTCCCACTGTATGACCTGCGGAGCCAAGATCAGACCCATTGATCTGATACCTGTTTTCAGCTGGCTGATGCTGAGGGGAAAATGTCACAGCTGCGGTCAGAAGATCTCACCGCGTTATCCCATAGTCGAATCCCTTAACGGAATACTCTATGTTCTGACGTTCGCTGTTCTGGATATAAATGTTAAATCCATAATAACCTGCGTTCTCATGTCTTTCCTTATTGTAATAGGATTCATTGACTGGGATACCAAGGATATATATGTCAGCATGGTAGCTGTCATACTTATTCTTGCAGTTCCGCTCCATCTCTTTTACTCAAGGGAGAACGGAGATGTCACACTGAAGAGCCGCATCATCGGAGCTTTTGTTATCAGCGTCCCCTTTTTCCTTATCGGAGAGCTCAGCCGCCCCATCATCAGAAAGAAGTTTGATGAAGACTTCCGGGCTATAGAGCTGGGTGACAGTATGCTGATGTTCGCTGCGGGAGCGTTCCTCGGAACACAAGCTGTTATCGTTTCAACATTTATCGGTATTATCGTTGCCGCCGTCGGCGGTATCATCGTCAAGGCAGTGACCAAGGATTCAAAGTTTGCATTCGGTCCCTTCCTTGCGATCGGAATTGCTATCGGATCTCTGTGGGGCTCTCAGATAGCTCAGTGGTATCTGAGCATTCCCGAAAGACTCAGTGGTCAGTGATCCTGAAAAAGAAAATAATAAGTACAGGCAGCAGCATTGAACTGCTGCCTGTTTTTTTACTTATTAGCTGTTTCTTATCTCGTCTGTATAGGCGTAGATAAAATAAATATCGTTATTGAAGTCAATGGTCTTGGTTGCGCGTGTATCGTCATAGGAAATACCCAGACAACCAGGGTTGCCCCAAACTATACTTGGATCCTGAACATAAATATCATTTGTAGCGGGATCCTTATACGGTCTGGGAAGACCTTGCAGCTTACCAGGTTTATGCTCAGCCCTGTGAGAGATGTTTGTCAGAGGAAGAGTAGCTATCTGAAGCGCTACAGGATCAGCAAATGCTCTGTAGGTATATGAACCTGCATTAACATCAATAGATCCGCCTGTCTTCTTATCAAGGACAATACTTAGTGAAAGATTAAATGCAGCTATATTAGCACCTTCGTTATCCTTATCGTTCTTGAGAGCACGGTAAACCTCGCCCTTGGAATCAGAGGCGCCCGAAGGAGTAGCTACAGGAACCAGTGTTGTTGAACCAAGCGCATAACTGAAGTTATATGCTGAGTCCTTTGATGTGAAAAACGCATCATTGAGCATAAGCTCCTGGGTGGGGTTAACAGAGGTAGGTATAGTCTGATCTGACTTGAACTCATATACTCTGTCAGTGATCTGTCCCTGAGGAATTGTGCCGTCCGCATTGTTCAGAAGTCTCATAATATGGATCGATCCCTTGAGAGGAACGACGTCCTTACCGTTATAACCAACGGTCTGATCCCAGTGAGCCTTGCGGAAATTCTCTGCCCATATGGCAAGATCTGTTTCTTCAAATTTTCCGTTACCGTCAAGATCAAGATTGTCTGATGTTGCGACCTCCAGATCCTCTGCATATTCAAGTCTTCCCTGAACATAGGTCTGGATATTGTTTGCATAGGCATAGGTCTTCTCTGAGAGCGTAGTATTTCTGTACATTCTCGTTACAGGCTGAGTGATCATCATCGCGCCCAGCAGCAGTATTGAGAATATAGCCATTACTATGATAAGCTCTATGAGAGTAAAACCCTTTTTAGTTTTTCTGTTCATATCCGCACCTCCTGTCATGGACCCGCAGGAGCTGTAGTAGCAGGGATGATCTCTACGAACTCAAGGTTAAGATCACCGTTAGCACGCTTCTTGTAAGCATCTACCTCTTCAGGTGTTTTGAACTGATCTGTGATGATGCTTTCAGTCTCGTACTTTTCGCAGTCAAGGACTACCTTATCGCCCTTGTTATACTGACCCTGCTTGAGCTCTGTTTCACCCTTGGCATTTACCTCAGGATAATAGAATGTACCAGAAGCCTGATCCTGTTCTATTGTAATAGTGAGAGGGGTTTTGCCAAGAGTACCGCCGCCCTCTTTGTTTGTGATATGATTTGCCGCATAAGGCGACTCTACAACGATCTTATTCTTGAGATTGTTCGTTGCCTTTGTAGTATTATCGATGTGAGTACCGACCAGGACGAGCAAGCCGCCCATTATTGCGAAGATCGCGATCGAGATGATCATCTCGATCAGAGTCATGCCCTTGAGCTTTTTTCTGCTTTTTTTCATAAGAACATTCCTCCTTTATACTCCCATGAAGTAGCTTACGTCATACCAGCCGAATGTACCCTTGAATGATGTACCGCCGCCTGCTTTGCCGCCGCCGGTGGTATTGATGAGGCTGAATGAGTTCTTAGCCTGTGACATACCGTCTGCAAGACAGCTTCCGACTATAACTGGCTTCAAAGGAACCTCTTCACCCTTCTTAGGATCTGGATGAATATTGCCATATTCGTCCAGGTATGTTACTTCATATTCACCTGCAACAGAAGTGTCAAGTGTAAGCGTAGGAGCCTTGAATGTACCTACACAAGTACTATTATCATTGAAGGTAAGTGTAGCGCCCTCAGTTGCATAATACTCTATAGGCCAAACATCAGTATACTTTACCTGCATACCATTAACATAGTTGCTGGGTCTGATCAAACTATGGAGATCAATACGGCAATCTCCGTCAATAAGGAAATTGACCTTAGCACTTGCTGCATCAACAATGAGCTCCTTATTATTGTACATATTAACATTCTTCAGAACGATCCAAATCTCGCTTGAAGCCTTGATATTTATCTTGTCAATAGGAAGCTTATATGACTTTGTGTAATCAGATTCATCACCGATTATACAGGATTTCTCTATATAACCGCTGGGTGCAACAGAAGGATTAAGGCTGTTGCCGCTGAATGCGTTGGGAAGTGATGTGTTATCACCGGGTACGGTGAGGTACTTATCAGGGACATCCATATAGTACTGTCCGTCAAATGTACCATCGTCATTTAAGTTAAGATCCTTACGTACTTCCTGGAGTGTCTTGACTATCTTGCCATCTGTAGAAGGCTCAAAGCCTCCGGCTGTATATTTGCCCCAGATCTTATCCTTTTCCATTGATGCGGGGTATGCACTTCCGTGATCCTTGACATACTCGGAATAGTCATGAATATCAGCAGCTCCGACCTTGTTCTTGGCTTCTCCTTCGCCAACAACGTTTCCTGAAGGATCGGTGTAATATGAACCCCTTGCGTCCTTCTCGTCGATCCTCTCGTATTCTGTACCGTTCTTCTTGAAGTATGTGAAGTCTGAATCAACTGTGATAGCGATAGGATCTCCGTTTGCGCCGATCACGTTATTGCCGTCTTCGTCCTTAAGGTACATTATATGACCATCGGGATCAACTGCATATTTTGAGTATTGATCGAATACTATTGTATTCTGATCTTCAGTACCGTTTTCTGTGATCCTGTAATAAGGAGCCGCATCCCACCAGTTTTCTGTACCGTTCTGTACATAAATGGTCTTATGATCCCATACAAGGTCTTCAGTAGAACCGTCAGGATAAGTGATCTCATTGTGCCAGGGTTCATGATTCATCTTCTGATCAGATACCTCAGTGACCTCAATAGGATTGTTTTCAAAGATCCTGCTGGGTACTTCTTCGACGCCGGGGAAAAGCTGGTTATCATGATATGAATAACCGGGCTTCATAACCTCTGTCTTAGACTCATCACCTGAGTGATTGCTGTTATAGATCTGACCCTTAACGATCTTGTTGATATTGTTGTTGTCAAACTGTAAGTGTTCTGCTACAACAAGGTCACCGTAAATTGTAACGCCATCCTTTATTGTGCAATTGCCCTGAACTCTTACATCACCGTGGATCTCAGCCTGCTGAAGAGTGAGATCGCCCATGCAGTAGATGTTACCGCCTGTTGAATTATGCTGTGTTTCAGTTCTCTGAACTACAGATGTCGACCATTCATAAAGCTTGTTGCCTGATTTATTGCCAAAGAAATTCTGACCCTTATAATAAGTCATCGTCTTCTGAGCGTCTCCGTCTCTGTCTGCATACGGAGCTTCGATAGTTGTTCCGTCATTCTTGTCCATAAGATAGAGATCAGCGTTGATAGTCATAGTAGCATTGGCATAAAGTGTACCGGCAAAGACATTGAAAGGAGAATTATTTCCTGTTACAAGCCCATAATTAGCCTCATCAGTAGGAGCAATAACACCCTCAACAAAGAGATAAGGTATCTCAGCCTGAGTATAATTCTGAGTCATATCATACTCATTAATAATAAAATTATTACCATGCTCTAATAACAGGTTGCCCTTGATAACTGTCTGTGAATAAGGCTTTGCTGCATTATCTTCATCAAGAGGCTTGTGTACGTAAATATGAGTGTCAGATGCACCGAAAACAACATTGGAGTTTACAAACATCAGAGTTGTATCGATCAGCTGTTTGTTATGAACATGGTATACCTCGGCTGCACTATTGCCGATACCAACGCCGAGACCGCCTGTGATCATCGCACCGTTGGGGAAGTGGTTACCTCCGACCTCCTGGAAACCGTTGATACCGCCAGGGCTGATCTTTGAGCCTGATGATGCTGTCTTCTGGATATAAGCTGCGACCGTCTCGTATTCTCTGCCCACCTTACAGGTAGCAGTTACCTTAACGCCTTCGACCTTATTCCACTTTGAAACACCTGTGTTGTCTGCGGGGAAGAAGTTGTAAGCCTCAGAGTTGTCAAGCTGTTCAACCTTGATTCGATCTGCGACCCAGTCGCCATGTTCGTCAATGTAGCCGATCTCACCCAGTGTTTTATCCGGGATAACTACCTTGGGGTACATTTCCTTGATCTTGCCTGAGCCTGAGCCCATTTCTTCCACTGCAGCCTCGATGCCCTTGTCGCGCTTCATGGCCTGTGTGAAACTCTCGATAGCTGTTCTTGCGGTATAGCTGGCCTGCGAGATAGAGTATGACCTGTGTGCTCTGTTGCCTGCGGCAGACGCAAGCGCCAGAGTACCGGTCAGAAAGATTATCAGCAATGCCATTACACATACAACGGTAAACAGTACCGAGCCGCGCAGTGTTTTTTTCTTCTCTGTTTTCATTTTCCTAACCGCCTTTCAAGTTATATTTTTCTCAATAACCGTAGCGTTTAATATAGGGTATTCTGCATACTCACCGTATGAGACATCAGTCAACATTCGGCTCTTCCATATTGTATACTGAATAAAGTGTGATTACGAGTGTAGCCTTTGAGGTGTTGGAGATCTCCGTACCCTCACCTGCTGCAACCTTAACTTCCTCACCGTCGGGTGAATCGGGAAGTGATACCTTTGCCTGATCAGCAGCATCCTTACCGAAGCTGTAATCACTGATATCAACTGAAACGACGTTCTCAGCCTTCTCGAATTCCTTGATCTTCTGGAGGTAATCAAAGATATGCTTTCTTGTACCCGTTACTTCAACGCCGTACTTTGTCTGAACGATGGATTCCTTAGCTCTCTGTGACAGTGAAGCGCCTTCAGCATTCGCACTGTCGAATGCCTTCTGGAGGCTTCCGTTTACGTCAGCTGATCTACGGAGATCGCCGAGGGGATCCTTTACTTCGTCGTAGTAGTAATCAAGAGGAGCAAGTGAAGTTTCCTCAAGGGTTACGTTTGTGACCTTTACCTTTGCCTCGTCAGCAAAGCCCTGCATGTACTCATCTACGTATGTGGGGCTCATTAATCTGTCAAGAGGAACAAATACCTTAGCCTCTTCGTTTGTGTTTGTGTAAGTTTCCTTGATGTCCTTCTGGATGCCGGGGATCGCTGCGATCTTGCTTTCGATCTCCTTCTTCTGCTGCTCAACCTTTTCAAGAGACTCCTTGTCTGTCTTGATCTTTTGGTATGTAGGCTTGCAAAGTGCAAAACCACCGATGAGCAGGATTGTTATCGCTAAAAGAATACCTGCGATTATCTTATCTCTGTATGTAATTTTCATTCTTATTCAGCCTCCTTGTCAGTTTCAGCAGGGTGGTAAGCACTCTTATTGGGAACAAGGTCAACCTCAGCATTGAAGGAGATTATATCCTTGCTCTCGTGAGTCTCATCGTTGGTAACAGTAGATACCACGTAGCCGCCATAACCTGCGTTCTTGAACATGTCGCTCTTATAGAGATTATCTACAAAGTCTGCGGGAAGCTGCTGTGCATATTCTTCCTTAACTGCGTCACACTGTACAGAGAATGAGATAACGCCGTCCTGATACTTGGGGCTGATGATCTTGAACTCCTTGACATCCTTTTCCTTACAGGTCTCTTCAAGGATCTTTTCGATCTCATCATACTCACTGCCTGAGATGTTGGGGAGTGAAAGGTAAGCCTCTTTTGCATTGTTGATCTTTGTGTAATAAGCATTAACAACGTCTCTGAGGCCGAGAAGTCTCTGATGCTTAGCCAGTGACTCCTGAGTTGATGTGCTGTTGATGAATTTATTGCAGTCATCGATCTTATTTTCGAGGCTCAGCTGACGCATCTTCATAGCTCCGAAGACAACGCCTGCGAGAAGAAGTGAACCTGCCAGGCATCCGATGAGAACAATATTACCTGTGTTCTCATTTCTCATCTTTGTCTTTACGACAGCGCCCAGTTCAGCCTCGAGAAGGTTGATCTTCTCAACTTCCTTGTTTCTCTTGAACATAGCGCCGATAGCGTTTGCGTAGAGAGAGAACTCAAGGTTTTCGTGGCCGTGGATCTGAGGAGGAACATTGATGAGGCTGGTCTTGAGGTCCAGCTTCTCAAGCTCATCGGTAAGTCTTACATACTCATGAGTGTCGCCGTAGAAGATTACGTTCTCGATTGACTCACCTGTATTACGGCTCCTGTGGAACTGGAGCATACGGAAGATGTTCTCGTTTACAGCTTCGAATACATAGTCGTCCGAGTAGCCATAGTCAGCTGCGTCGATGGAAGCGAAACGTGAGAACGAAAGCTGTCCATGCTCATAGAGGTTGAGTGAGATGAAGTTGTTATCGATCTGAACAGCGAGGAGGGGCATCTTTGATCTGATCTTTGTATCAGCAAGAAGAACCTTGGTGATACAGTTGCATCCGATCATAACCGATCTCAGTGAGATGGTGTTGAGAAGTCTGAATACCTCTCTGTAGCTGTTAACGATCTCATAGGGGCAGGCGGTAGCGAGGATCTTGTATGAAGGCTCGCTTGCCTCGCTGCTGTCAGCCTCACCTACGATGATGTAGGATACGCTGTATGAATCGTCCAGATTGAGCTCAGCCTGCATCTGAAGCTTAACTGTCTTCTGGAGGTCCTGTGTCCTTCCCTTGGGAACGACCATTTCCTTGAAGATAGTCAGGTTGGAGGAGATCGAAACGATCGCTTCCTTATCAGGCATTCTGTGCATTTTCAGAACGTTGTTGATGAGAGTAGCAACTGCGGGAACATCCTTAACGTGTCCGTTAACGATATAGCCCTCTTCTACGTTGACTGTTGCAGCGGAGCTGATCTTGATCTTGCCGCCGCTCTCAACGCCCTTAACAACTCGTATATTTCTATCAGTAATATCAAATGAAAGCATTTATCTTTCCACCTTTCCGTTTTATTCGTTTTCGATACTCTCGAGTGAACCGTAGAGAGCAGGGTAAACGCCGATAACTACCATACCGATGATAAGTCCCATGAATATCAGAAGAACAGGCTGTACCAGACCAACGAGACGCTGGACTGCTGCGTCAGATTCTTCCTCGTAGTAATCCGATGTCTTTTCAAGGATGCTGTCAAGAGCACCTGACTCTTCGCCGACGTAGATTACCGAGCAGAACATAGGCTCGAATATCTCCGTACGGGTTATCGCTGATGAAAGGGTCTCGCCCTGTTTTACCTCATCGACAACGCTCTCGAATTTTTCATCGATATACGAATTTCCAAGGATGGCGGAAGATCTTTCGAGGCATTCTACCATAGGGATACCGCTGGAATAGAGTGACGAAAGGGTTCTTGAGAATCTTCCTGTGTAGATCTTTGTAACAAGAGGGCCGAACATTGGTCCCTTGATGATGAATCTGTGGACTTTTTTCCTGAAGCTGGGGATCGTCATCGCATACTTGAAGCCTGCGAACAGACCAATAAGAATGATGATGAGGAGCCACCACTTTGTTCTGAGGAATTTACTTATGGCTGCCATTATCTTTGTGAGGAGAGGCATCTTGCTCTTGTCCTCATACATATCGATGAATGCAGGCATGATAAACGTAAAGAGGAATATTACAACAACTACACAAAGCACGAGAAGAACGATCGGGTAGATCATAGCGCCTCTGATGGAGTTCTTGAGTTTGTTTTCCTTTGCGTAGTGATCAGCCATACGAGTCATGATGATATCCAGCGAACCGCTGGTCTCACCTGCTCCGACCATTGAGATCAGGAACTCGGGGAATGAGCCCGAATGCATTTCGAGGGTAGACGAGAAGGATTCACCCTTCTGAACGTTCTCGTAGACATCCTGCCATATAGCTCTTGCTTTCTCATTTTCCTGCTCTTTGGTAAGGATATCGATGGCTTTTACAAGCGTCAGACCCGAAGTAAGCATAGCGCTCAGCTGTCTGCAGCAGAAGTTAAGTTCCTTCGTGTTGAACTTGTAGATTGTTTTTGAGTCAGAATTGCCTTCCTTGAATTCCTTTACATACAAGCCCTTTTCTCTGGCTCGCTGCATGAATTCCTGCTCACTGTCCGCATTCATGACACCCTTGATCTGCTTGCCTTTTGCGTCCTGAGCAATGTAGGAAAAACTCTTCATGAAACCACCTCCATAATTAATTACTTGTGATGAACGTTTCTCACTGCCTTAATAATAACAATTATAACATTTTAAGAGTTACTTTTCAATCGCTTTTTTGACATAAATAATCTGCCGTTTTTTATCAATATTTACCAAGATTTATACTATCGGTAATAAAGACTATTGAAAACGGCTTATATTCTCGCAAAAACCACGTCTGAAGGCAGCACAATATGAGGTATTAGCACACAGATACCAAACATTGTTAAACTTCCACAATAATTATATCACACTCACTTTTAAATTGCAACATAAAAGCTCATTTTTTCTTCTTTTTTTTACAGAATTGTAAACTGCGGCAATTTGGTTAACTGTAATTTAGTTATTTTGCCCGTTATGGTATTAAATGGACCTTCTTACACACTCAAAACCGCCGTGAAACTTGTGGACAAGTTTATAGTTTTTACATTAGATACCCCGTATCTTAGGCTTTTGTCTCCGTATACTATTATAATATATATATCCCTATATTGATGTTTATACCGCCCCGTGCCTACATCTCCTGTATGACCCTCCAGAGCTCCTCCGCAACGTCATTCCCCACGCCTGCCGTTACCGCAAGCTCCTCGGGAGTCGCCCTGCGGAGATTGGCTATGGTCTTGTACTTCATGAACAGCTTTGCCGCCTTCTTTTCGCCTATTCCGCGTACTTTAAGCAGCTCGGAGCTGTAGGTCTTTTTCTTGTGGCGCGAGTGCATGAAGCTGACGGAATAGCGGTGGACCTCATCCTGTATCCTGGTCACCAGGTCAAAGACCTGTCTCAGCTCGTTTATCTGTATCTCCCGTCCTCCCGTAGCAATGGCACGGGTACGGTGCTTATCGTCCTTGACCATGCCGAACAGCGGTATATCCAGCCCCAGCTCCTTCAGCAGCGGAGCTATGGTGTTTACGTGACCCTTTCCGCCGTCAAGGAGTATCAGGTCGGGAGTGCGGGTGAAGTATTCGTCACCCTCCCCTGTCAGTATATGCGTAAGCCTTCTTTTCAGCACCTCACGCATACTTCCGTAGTCGTTCTGGAGCTCCTGCTCCTTGATGGTGAAGCGCTTGTACGCCTTTTTCAGCGGTCTGCCGTCCTCAAATACCACCATGCCCGCCACCATAGACTCCGATGACAGATTTGAGATGTCGTATGCCTCGATATATCGGGGCGGCTTGGGCAGTCCCAGACTCTGAGCCAGCTGCTCAAGGGCGATGACCTCCCTGCCTGTGCGGTCATTCTTTATTGCGGCGTACTCAGCGCTGTTGTTCTTGGCAAGACGGAGCAGCTCCAGCTGACGTCCCTTCTGAGGAACGTGGAGCTTCACCTTCCGCTTCGCCTGTGCCTCCAGCATCTCGACGAGGAGCTCGCTGTCCACGGGCATATGGTCGATGATGATAGTCTTCGGTATATCGGGCTTTTTGTAGTAGAATTGCAGCATGAAGCTGCCCAGTATATCCTCGTTGCCGTCGGGAAGAGGAAGCTCGAACACCGCCTTGTCAAAGAGCCTGTCCTCGCGGTACATCAGCACCGAAATGTACAGACCGTCGGGGTATTCCGCTATGCCGACAACGTCCGCGGACTCAACGCCGCTGTTGATTATCTTCTGCTTTTCGGACGCCTTCCTTATGGCGTTTATCCTGTCGCGGAGGATAGCTGCCTTCTCGAAATCCAGCTCCTCGGCGGCTTTGTTCATGTCCGCCTCCATGCGCTCAACGGACTGTGCGCTGCCGCTGCGTATGAACTCCACAGCCTCGTCCACGGTCTTGCGGTAATCCTCGGCACTTATCCTGCCGCGGCACACACCCATGCACTGCTTGATGTGGTAGTTGAGGCAGGGACGTCCCTTGCCTATATCCTGCGGAAATCTCCTTCGGCAGGTGGGCAGCATGAACACGCGGTTGGCTTCGTTGACAGCCTCCTTGGTTATGGCTCCGCTGGTATAGGGACCGAGATAGCGTCCGCTCTGCTTAGTGTTCTTCTCGTTGGTTATCCGCGGGTACTCCTCATCGGAGATACGGATATAGTGATAGCCCTTGTCGTCCTTCAGCAGGATATTATACTTGGGCTTGTGCTGCTTGATAAGGCTGCACTCCAGCAGCAGAGCTTCAAACTCGCTGTCAGTGACGATGAAATCATAGTCATAGACGTTGGACACCATTGCCGCTACTTTGGGCGTATGGTCGGGATTTTCGCGGAAATAGCTGCTGACGCGGTTGTGCAGGTTCTTAGCCTTGCCGATGTATATTATAGAGCTGTCCTTTCTCCTCATGATGTAAACTCCCGGAGAGGAGGTCAGCTTTGCGGTCTTTTCCCTGAGATAGGGCAGTCTTGGATTCATATTCACCTTATCCCTTTCATTCACAAAAAAGGGGCACCGCGGGGCGCCCTTTACGGCTCAGCGCCGTTTGTTTTTCTTTACCTGTCTGCGTATATAGCGGAAAACCTCGTCCTCGCCCTTGTCGCGGAGCATGGTCAGCAGAAATTCCAGCTTTGCCGCAGTAGTCTTTTCGATTATCCTCTTGTGCTTTGAGCGGAGGAAATAGTCCAGGGGCATATTGTCCCTGTAATTCTCCTTGTTGTATGTCTTTGAAGCCGCCACGCGGTCGCAGAACATCTCAAATATGAATATATCGGGCATTTTCACGGGCTCCAGCCGCTTTGTCTTCATGTTATAGTCTGTCCAGTACTCAAAGTGATGGCGGTTCCTGCCCTTGTGGTGCATCCAGGCGCGGGAATAGCCCGACACCTCGCGCTCACGCTCATTGGGGCTCCTGTTGCCCTGATAGTACATCACTCCCGGAATGAACTCCGTCGGTGAGAACTTGGACAGGTCATGTACCAGTCCCCTCCAGGGAATGCCTGCCTTTATGCAGTGTATGAGCACCTGATGTCTGTGCTGGCGGACGGTTCTCAGATGTCCGAAAAAGTTCTCAAACAGCATCGGAACGCTCCTCACCGTAGCTTCCGTTTATGTCAAGGACACTTTCCTTTTCGATAAGCCTTCCGCTGATTATACGCCTGCCCTCGGAGTATCCGGGGTCGGCAAGCTTCTTTGCCATAATGCCCACCGAGACCTCTGCCATTTTGGTCAGGTCCACCTCCACCGTGGTGATGGTGGGTATACAGATGCTTGAAACTGTGTAGTTATCGTAGCCCACAACGCTTATATCCTCGGGGACCCGTACTCCCTTGGACTTCAGCGCGGAAATTACCCTGAATGCGGTCTCGTCGCAGTTGCAGACAAAAGCCGTGGGCATTTCGTCGGGAAAATCTATCTTGTCGTTGAGGATACCCCTCTCGTTTCTGTCGCCGATGATCCACTCATTGCGTAACTCCAGCTCGTTCTCCATTATGCACTTGACGTAGCCGAGATAGCGGTCGTTGATACTGCTGGTGGCGTTGAGAGTGCCGAAGAAGCCTATCTTGCGGTGTCCCTTTTCCACCAGGTGGTCGGTGAGCATATATCCGCCGTTGAAGCTGTCGGAAATGACCGAGTCGATATTGTACCTGTTGTCGTAGAAGTCCACGAACATCAGCGGCATCGTCAGCTTGCTGAGGCAGTCTATGTAGCTTCTGTGGACCTGTCCGATGACGATTATGCCGTCCACCTTGTTGTCGGTGACCATATTTGGCAGTATGCCGTTCCTTTCACTGTCTGCGGTAACACACTCGTAGACCGTGCATACGTTGAGCTGTGAGAGCTGATTGGATATGCTGGCTGTGAGCTCCCAGTAGAAGGTGCCCCTTGCGCCCACAAAGCGCTCGGAGGTGAGTATACCCACGTTTTTACCTATTTTAGGCATTGCAAGGCGCTTCTTCTCGCTCTTTGTATTTGAGGGCTTATAGCCCATTTTCTCTGCGGTCTCGCAGATCTTTTTCCTCATCTGCTCGCTGACGCCGTCGCGTCCCGCAAGAGCATTCGACACCGTTACCACGCTGACTCCCAGCTTTGTAGCAATGTCAAGCATTTTAACACCGTTTTTCATATGTCCCCCCGGTTAGATCTCCGTTTAGTAACGAAGCTGATCATTTTGCAAACGCAAATTAAATAAACTCAATACATTATACCATGCTTTAAGTAATAAATAAAGCATTTTTGCAAAATTTGTAGGAAGTGTCAATTTTGCACTACTCTTATTGTGCAAAATCAAATACTAATATAAATCATAATTTTGCGGAGCAAAATTATGATTTGAGTAAGTAGTAAGTAGAAAGTAGTGAGTAGAAGCCGATACACCGAATAATACTACTCTCTACTTACTACTCACTACTCACTCAAAATTTAACACCTGCGGTGTTAAATTTTGATTTATCTGAGCTGCATAAATAAACACAATGCCCCTGAGCTTCTGAACACTCAGGGGCAAAACTTTTAAACGAATAAATATCCTGATACCGCGGCTTTATGCCGTTTATCACTCTTCGGGAGCCTCGTTCACAGTCTGTGTGATATTGGGCTTGCCCTCCTCGGCAACAGGCTCCTGGTTGGGCACCAGCTGCCGTGCGTCGGGTTCATACTTGAGTATGATCTTCTTTATCTCCTCGTCGCGGGTGAGATTGTAGGTCATCTTCAGCGCCATGAGAGCGTTGGGGATGTCCTCCTCCATGAGATAGTTTGCGGAAAGCTGTGCAGCTACGGAAACTACGTCCTCGTTGGGACCGAATTCGATACCGTACTTCTTCATGGTCTCAACTATCTCCTCGCGGGTGGGCTGCTTTATGGGACTGCCCTTTCTCTGGACAAGGTCACGCATTTCATAGGGGATAGCAGGGTGAGGTGCGAAGATAACACTGGCGGTAAGGAAAACTGCTGCATCGTCATACTCGCCCATATCTGTCAGCGCATAGCCCATATTTGCATAGCATCTTGCGATAGCCACAGGTGAGGAAGCCACCTTCAGGGTCTCCTTAGTGGTCTCAATGATCATTCTCTTGTTTTTCAGGAGCTTATACACCTCTGCAAGCTCAAATCTGGGACCGCAGTCCAGGGGATTGAACTCAAGAGCCTTCTCCAGAACGGGGATAGCGTCAATGGGTGAGTCCTGTTCAACAAGCAGATAGCCGTATGTAGTTATCATGGTGCCGAAATCAAAGGGTGTGCGGTTGAGTATCTTGTCGGGCTTGTATCTGAGCTGATAGAGATTATCCTCAAAGGGATTTCTCAGGGAGACGAACTTTGATTTCTCCCCTTCCTGATAGTCGAGGATTATCTTTTTGTAGAGGCGCTCGGAAAGAGCCTTTGCCTCGTTGAACTCCTTCTTGTTTATCAGCTCGACGATCTTGCTCTGCATCTCATCGAGACGCATACCGTCAATATGTGTCAGTCTTTCGACCTCGTCCTTCTGGGACTGGGGCATTATCTCAACGATCAGCTGTGTAGCTGCCTCAACGCCCTCGGCGTTCTTCTCCTTTGCAAATCTTTCAGCTTCCCTGCGCAGGAAGTCGTTATTCTCGTCAAGGGAGTCGGTGAGCTTAGCTCTCAGCTCCTCAAGGATCTTGTTTTCTGCCATTATTTCTCCTCATTTCATTTGTGCTGGTTTGATCAGAAGCCTCTCTTGGACATTTCCTTTCTGAACTTGGCATCGATCTTGTCCTGCTTCTTCTTAGCCTTGAGCTCGGACTTTGTCATATAGCGGACGTCCTTCTCAAGGGGCTGGTGCATCTTGGGTGATGAGCCGCCGCCTCTGTAGGTATTTCTTGTGGGAGCCTTATACTCCTCGAATACCGGAACAGCCTGCTGTGTCTGTGCAGCCTTCTGTCTCTTTGCTGTATCATCGCCCATAGTTGAGAGAACGTCCTCAACAGAGTTAAGTATGGGGCTGTTAGCCTTGAGGCCCTGTGTTTCGATAAGGTTCTTGTCAGCATACTCCTTGGAGCTTGAGATAGCGTTGATGAATGCCTGTGAAGTCTGCTTGCTGTGAGGATTTACTGCGATCTGTGAGATATTTGCCTTGGGAACGCCTGTCTGCTGAACGGGCTTCTTGGGAACAGGTGAGCTTACAGGTGCTGCGGGCTGTACGGGTGCCGCAGGCTGAACGGGAGCTGCTGCTGCTCTCTGTGCCTGAGCTGCTGTCTGCTGAGCGGGAGCTGCTGCCTGCTGAACAGGTGCTGCCTGCTGAGGTCTGGGAGCTGCTGCCTGCTGCTGAGGTCTGGGAGCTGCCTGAAGGGGCACATAAACGGGCTGACCCTTCTGGTCGTAGCCTGCCAGCTTCATCTGCATATACTTGTAGATAGGCTGGTTATTAGCATCATAGCCTGCAAGCTGAGGCACCTTGATGATCTGGGGCTGCTGGGGTGCTGCCTGTCTGGGCTGCTCTGTATTCTCTGTATTATCGTCTGCACTTCTGCCGGGTGCAACATAATTATAATCACTCATATCTGTAAACTCCTCTTCTGCCATTAAAGGCTCATTAAATATGGGTCCTGCAATATCATCCAGCACAGGTGCTGCGATGTTTTCAACCGGATCAATGTTATCAAGGACGGGTGCTGCGATGTCCTCGAATGCGGGTATTTCGTCAAGCACGGGTGCTGCCATGTCGCCTGCCGAAGGAATATCGTCCAGTACGGGAGCTGTGATGTCCCCGACTGTGGGTATCTCGTCAAGGACGGGTGCTGCGATGTCCTCAACTGTAGGTATCTCGTCAAGCACTGGAGCTGCGATGTCCTCGACTGTGGGTATCTCATCAAGGACGGGTGCTGCGATGTCCTCAACTGTGGGTATCTCATCAAGGGCGGGAGCTGCGATGTCCTCGACTGTGGGTATCTCATCAAGGACGGGTGCTGCGATGTCCTCGACTGTGGGTATCTCATCAAGGACGGGAGCTGTGATGTCCTCAACTGTGGGTATCTCATCAAGGACGGGTGCTGCCATATTCCCCATGGAAGGAATGTCAAGCTCATCCATTTCCCCGGTAAGATTTTCGTCATACTGGGGATAAACGGGTGCGGGATCAGCCATTACAGGCTCTGTCATGACCGGCTCGGCAACGGGCTGAACAGTGCCGTCCACGCCGAAAAGCTGATTTGCAACGAAATCCCACTCGCTTCCCTGGATCATTTCCTGTCCGTCATCTGCTGTCTGTGGAATGCCGCTGTAAACAGGGTCCGCAGCTGAAAGCTCGTTCCCCTGGACATCAATGATCTGCTGATCGTTGTACATAGGCGGCTGATTGTACAGCGGCTCGCCGTAGGGCTGACCATAGGGCTGTTCCTGTACGGGAGCGTTGTTGATGGAGAACATCTGCATTATGTCCTCCTCGGTCTGGGGCTGTACAGCAGGCTCGGGAACGGGCTCTGCCGCCTGGGGTGCGGGGATAGCGAACTGTGCGAGGAAGTCGTCCTCGGGTCTCGGAGCTGCGGGAGCAGCTTCCTGTTCGCTGTCGGGCTTGTTTATTGCAAACTGTGCGAGGAAATCGTCCTCAGCAGCAGGTGCAGCCATAGGTGCAGGGGCAGGAGCAGGTGCGGGCTCGGGCTCGTTCTGAGGAGCATTTATGGCAAACTGCGCCAGACTTGCGTCCATTGCGACTCCTGTACCGGGGATAGTGTTTACGGGAGGCTCGGGATCCTGCGGAGCGTTCTGCTGTGCAGCTCTCCTTGCTTCTTCCGCCTTGCGTCTTGCTTCCTCGGCAGCCTGTCTTCTTGCTTCTTCCTCTTTTCTCTTTGCATCAGGATCTCTTGTGATCCTTGCCGTGGTATTTCCGAGAGGAACGATGCCCTCATCGCCGATACCCAGCTTTTCGCGCTTTTTCTCCTCCTTGAGGAGCAGCGCCATTTCTTTCTTATCCGCTCTGATAATCTTTTTTGCCAGATTTGCTTTACACTTTTCGCAGGTGATCTCCTTCAGATCTCTCATTTTTGAGGTCCTGTGAAAGCGGGTCACATTTTCCGGCCTGAGAAGGTTTATTCCGCAGCCTGTCTTTTTGTCGTTCTCGGTGCCGTGAACCACCTTGTCAAACGAAGACGTTACCAGTGTTATATCCATAGTCCTCTCCCCACCGCGGAAAAACCGCAGCTTCCGCTTTACGGCAGCGGAACGCCGATTTCCCAATCGCAAGGAACTGCTCTGCTTCGTTGACCGGCACAGTAAAGAGGGACTGTCCCGCAAAGCTCCTGATGCGAATATCTATACAAGTATATTATACATGATACTTCAAAAAAAATCAACACTTTCTTAAAAAATGAACGCAAAAATTATACCCATTTTAAAATTTTCGGTGAAAATAACAAATCGTTATTGATTTTTTTGTCAAATCTTACTTACATTGTTTAAGTTAAATTAGACAAATGCGAGTAATACGTTGCTTTCTCCCCTTCTGCCCGTTTTGACCTCCCTATCAGATAGAACAAAATCATGCTCCATTACTGCTATTATTTTACATAGACGTAAAAAATTCTGAAATCCTTCATTTTGCTCTTGCATTATCGCCGATTTTGTTGTATTATTAATAGTGTATTGGCAGACTCAGGAAAGCTATCAGCAGGAGCTGCCGGCAGCTTCTTTGAAGGAGGAAAAAAAGTGAAACTCGTTTCTGTAGTAGTTCCGTGCTATAATGAGCAGGAAGTGCTCCCAATGTTCTATGAGGAGATCACCAAGGTGACAGGGCAGATGTCAAAGGACTTTCCCGAGCTCACCTTTGAATACCTGTTCATCAACGACGGCTCAAAGGATACTACCCTTGATATACTGCGCTCTCTCGCCGACAGGGATCAGCGCGTGAGATATATTTCGTTCTCAAGAAATTTCGGCAAGGAGTCGGGTATGTACGCAGGTCTGAAAAACGCCAGGGGCGACTATGTTGTCGTAATGGACGCCGACCTCCAGCACCCCCCGTCATTCCTGCCCCAGATGTACAGCTATGTCCGCAACGGCGAATACGACTGCGCCACCACACGCCGCGTCAGCCGCAAGGGCGAGTCAAAGGTACGTTCATGGTTCGCAAGGCTGTTCTACAAGATAATGAACAAGATCTCTCAGACCGAGATCGTTGACGGCGCTCAGGACTTCCGCTTCATGAGCCGCCAGATGGTGGACGCCATCCTGGATATGACCGAGTACAACAGATTTTCAAAGGGCATATTCAGCTGGGTAGGCTTCAATACCAGATACATCGAATACGAAAACGTGGAGCGTCCCGCAGGCACCTCATCATGGTCATTCTGGGGACTGTTCAAATACTCCCTCGAAGGCATCATGGCTTTCTCAACAGCTCCTCTGGCTATCGCCTCGCTGCTGGGAATTATCACCTGCTTCATCGCCTTCGTGCTCATCGTCATCACCATTATCCGTTCTATCTTCGGCTGGCTCAACGCCCCCGACGGATACCCAACAATGCTGTGCCTCATATTCCTGTTCAGCGGTCTTCAGCTGTTCAGCGTGGGAATACTGGGTCAGTACCTTTCAAAGACATACCTTGAGACGAAAAATCGTCCCATATACATAACCAAGGAGACCGAGGACATCTACCGCCAGCGCAAGGCTGAGGCTCAGAAGCCTTCTTCGGAGCAGTCCTCCGCCGACAGCGAAAAGAAGTAACGGAGGAGGTGCGGAGACATTGAATAAGCACATGAGACTTGTAGTCTCCGTACTTTTCATAGTCATAATTGTCCTTGCCATTGCGATAACAAGGTTCTATTCGGGTGCCGACAGGAACAGCGGCGGCGGCGGCAATGCCCCCGCTATCGAGAAAAAACTGGACACCGACAGCTCAGGCAACCGTATCTTTCAGGACGCCTCGGGGCTCTGCGGCATAATCGACACCAGCGACAGAGTCGTGGTCTCTCCCGAATGGCAGGAGCTGAGATTCACGGAAGCAGCCGATGTGTGCATCGCCTCAAAGCTTATCCGCGGCAAAGAGCTGTTCGGCTGCATAGACTTTGACGGCAATATCACGATACCTTTCGTGTATTCGTCCATAGAGAGGATAAGGTCGGCAGGCTGCACCCTCTATTTTGCACATACCTCGGATAAAAACCTGACCGTTGTATACGACAAAGACTTCACTCCCTGCTTCTCAAGAGCCTGGGACAGCTGCAAGGCTGAAAGCGGAAGTCTCATACTTACCTCGGGCAGCGGCACATACAGCTATTCCGTCACCGACAAGGGAATGGTCTTCAAGCACGCCTCCATCGGCGGAAGCGCCCTCGGAAGCAGCTACAGCCTTGAAGTTTCAAGCAGACTGCTGCTGGAAAAGCTGTCCGTCTCAATGCTGGAGCAGATGACGGAGTCCGTAGGGCATTATCTTGAATACGCCTATACCGGCGACAGCGAAGCACTCACGGCTGTAAAGTCAGCCCCCTCGGCGGTGTTCCTGACCATCTTTCCCGAGGAGCACGCGATAACCACGAAAAAGCTCACGGGCATTTCCGATATATTCGTATATTCGGTGCGCTCAGACGATAAAGAGCCCCACTTCGCCGTTTCCGTAACGGCGGATACCGCTCTCACCTACAGGAACGAAGCCAACAAGACCAAGCGCCTCCGCGGAAGCTATAAGGCTGTTGTGGAGTTCGCGGGCGGCTCCGCAGGAGAGCTCAGGGCTGTATCAGGCAGGTTCATACCCGATAAGCCCGATTATCCCGTTCCCGTACTGGATACAAAGTCCGGCAGTCAGCAGACCACCTCCGCTCCCGCAGCAGAAGGCACCACACAGAAGGGAAACGGCTGACGGACCTCATATAAATGTTACCATCTTTCAGATAAGGAGAATATATATGTCAAAGAAAGTTGCAGTTATCATGGGAAGCGACAGCGACTTCCCTGTTGTCAAGTCGGCTCTCACAGAGCTGAAAAAATACGGTGTCGAGTTCGAATGCCGCGTAATGAGCGCACACAGAACTCCCGCAGAGGCCTGCGAATTTGCTTCAAATGCAAGAGCAAACGGCTTCGGCGCTATCATCTGTGCCGCAGGCATGGCTGCTCACCTTGCAGGTGTAGTTGCAGGTCACACAACTCTGCCCGTTATCGGTATACCCATGAAGTCCAAGGCGCTTGAGGGCGTTGACGCTCTCCTGGCAACAGTTATGATGCCCCCCGGAGTACCCGTGGCTACAGTGGGCATCGACGGCGCAAAGAATGCCGCTGTACTGGCTGTACAGATGCTCGCCATCGCCGATGAGGAGCTGGCTGAAAAGCTGGCTGCCGAGAAGAAGGCTATGGCTGACGGCGTTATCGCAAAGGACAAGGCTCTGCAGGAGCAGATAGCCGCTCTCTGACACAAATAAGGAGGTATCACCATGACTCCGCAGGAAAGAAAAGCACGTTCCGAAAAGCTCATCACTGAAAAGGGCATAAGCATACTCCCCTCCCTCCCCATGACGGAGGAGGCTTCTCAGGTAAAGCTCAGGAGCCTCGACGAGGTCTGTGCAAGAGCTGTTGCAGCTCTGCTCTCTACTCAGTACGCCATTGAGCTCAATGAAGGTCATACAGCAGAGGCTGTAACCTTCGCAGGTCTTATGGCTCACTTCGGCGTCCAGCACAAGCTCAATGCCAAGGAAAACCGCCTTGTCAGCGGAAAGGCTTCACAGCAGGACATCACCGATGTGGTCTGGGAGTACGAATGCTGCTGGTCTCTGTTCTGGGCTCTGGGTCTGGTTGAGGACATCTCCGACGCCAGTCAGATATGCGACTGTTTGCAGTCCATACGCTTTGTTTCTCAGACCGAGGGCTTTGAGGACTTCAGAAGCAGGTGCACTCTCCGCAGCAAGGACGAGATACTGGATATGCTGGACCTCTATTACCGCTATCACTGGGCAGTTGTGCAGCATGAGCATATCGACCCCAACTGCTCCGTGGGAGACCTTAACGGTGAGGTGGTCTTTGAGCGCAGACGCGGTCTTGAATGGCTCATCAGCGACACCGATGACTGGTATGATATATCCCTTGATACATAATGAAAAATTTCGATACACTTTTATTCGACCTTGACGGTACTCTTACCGACTCCACCGAGGGCATACTGGGCTGCCTTGTCTATGCTATAGAGCGCATGGGCTTTGAGGTGCCCGAGGATACCAACAAGTTCCTGGGGCCGCCCATAAGGCAGTCCTTTGCCGAGTTTCTCGGCATGAACGGAGAACAGGTGGACGAGGCGGTAAGGATATTCCGCGAGAGGTACTCGGACACGGGGCTCTTTGAGAACCGCGTTTACGACGGCATAACCGGGATGCTGGAAAGACTTAAAAGCGGCGGCAAAAGACTTATGGTCGCCACCAGCAAGCCTCAGGTCTATGCGGTGCGCATATTTGAAAGGTTCAGTCTGGCTCAGTATTTTGAGATAGTGGGCGGTGCGGAGCTTGACGGCTCCCGTGACTACAAGGATCAGGTCATCGAATATGTTCTCGCAAAGGCAGGAATCACCGACAGGAGCTCGGTGCTCATGATCGGCGACCGCCGACAGGACGTTCTCGGCGCCCACAAGTCAGGTCTGAAATGTATGGGCATACTCTGGGGCTTCGGCTCCATGGAGGAGCTCACGCAGGCAGGCGCGGACTACATCGCCCGCACACCGCAGGAGGCAGCAGATATGCTGCTCTCATAACATGATACAGGGGGAAAATATTATGGCAAGACCGACTGTCAAAATTGACGATGAAAAAAATGAGCAGCGCTTCGAGTTCATATCTGAGCAGTGTTACTATGGTAACCCATATTTAGTGCTCGTGGACAAGGTCACAGGTGTTACCTATGCGACCGTGGGAGGAGACGGAAGGCTCACCCCTCTGCTTGACAAAGACGGCAAGCCTTACGTCGATCCGCGCTTCGGCAGCAGATAAACAGTTTCGGTAAAGGGGGAAAATGAAATGTTCGGCAATAAAAACCAACCTCAGCTTCCGCAGCGTTTTGAAATGCTGTCGGAACAGTACATAAGCACTTCCACATATGTAACTCTTGTGGACACAGTCACCGGCGTTACCTATGTGAGCGTAACACATTGTGGAGAATCTCCCACTATCATGCAGCCTCTCCTCGACAGGGACGGAAAGCCCTATATCGACCCGAGATACGGCGGCAGATAATTTTTCAAGCCTACAATTTCCGCAATGCTGCGGGATTGCATATATAATCATTTATATATCTCAAGGAGGAATTTTAAAATGTCAAACATCGAAAAGAAGGAACAGCTCTATGAAGGCAAGGCCAAGAAGGTCTATGCTACAAATGATCCCGACCTCGTGATCGTAGATTACAAGGACGACGCAACTGCGTTCAACGGTGAAAAGAAGGGCACTATCGCTGGCAAGGGCGTCATCAACAACAAGATGACAAACTTCATGTTCAAGATGCTCGAAAAGGAAGGCGTTCCCACACATCTGGTCGAGGAGATCAGCGACCGCGAGACTATTGTCAAGAAGGTCTCCATCGTTCCCCTTGAGGTCATCATCAGAAACGTCGCAGCAGGCAGCTTCTCAAAGAGAATGGGCGTTGAGGAAGGCAAGCAGCTCCTCTGTCCTATCCTTGAGTACAGCTACAAGAACGACGATCTGGGCGATCCCTTTATCAATGACTACTATGCACTGGCTCTCGGCATTGCTACAAAGGAAGAGCTGGATACTATCGCCAAGTATGCTTTCAAGGTAAATGAGTTCATGGTAAAGTTCTTCAAGGGTCTCAATATCGACCTCATCGACTTCAAGATCGAGTTCGGTAAGACATCCGACGGAACTATCATCCTGGCTGACGAGATCTCTCCCGACACCTGCCGCTTCTGGGATTCCACAACTCACGAGAAGCTGGACAAGGACCGCTTCCGCAGAGATATGGGCGGCGTTGAAGAAGCTTACCAGGAAATCATGAAGAGACTTATGGGAGAATAATATATGGGCGGTTTTTTTGGTGCAGCCTCTAAGAATGACTGCGTTACCGACGTATTTTTCGGAACAGACTATCATTCACATCTCGGTACAAGAAGAGGCGGTATGACCTCCTATTCCGAGGAAAACGGTTTCCAGAGAAATATCCACAGCATCGAGAATTCTCCCTTCCGTACAAAGTTCGAGAATGACGTTGTGAATATGAGGGGCAAGCTCTGTATCGGCTGTATCAGCGATACAGACCCCCAGCCTATCCTGGTGCGCTCAAAGCTTGGTCTCTATGCAGTATGTTCAGTGGGCATAATCCGCAATGCGGACGCTCTCGTGAACGAGCTCCTTGAAAAGGGCTGCGCCAACTTTGAGGCAATGAGCAGCGGAAACATCAACTCCGGCGACCTCATCGGCGCTCTTATCGCCCAGAAGGACAGCTTCGTGGACGGTATCCGCTATGCACAGGAAAAGATTGAGGGAACTATGTCCCTTATCATACTTACAAAGACCAGTATCATCGCTGCAAGAGATCAGTACGGAAGACTTCCCATAATCATCGGAAAGAGAAGCGACGGCTTCTGCCTTTCAACAGAGTCATTTGCCTTCCAGAAGCTGGGCTATACCACACATAAAGAGCTTCAGGCAGGCGAGATCGTTGAGCTCACAGCCGATGACTGCAGGACCATCGCTGAGGGCGATCCCTCAAAGATGAAGATATGCACCTTCCTCTGGACCTACTACGGCTATCCCAATGCTGTATATGAGGGCGTAAACGTAGAGGTGATGCGTACACGCAACGGCGAGATCATGGCTGAGAACGACATCAAGAACGGCAGGCTCCCCGATGTTGACTATATCTGCGGCGTTCCCGATTCGGGTACCCCCCATGCTATCGGCTATGCCAACAGGAGCGGTATACCCTTCGCAAGACCATTCATCAAGTATACCCCCACATGGCCCAGAAGCTTCATGCCCACCAACCAGAGCATGAGAAACCAGGTGGCAAAGATGAAGCTCATTCCCGTTCATGACCTTATAAACGGCAAGAAGCTCCTCTTTGTCGATGACAGTATCGTAAGAGGCACACAGATGAGAGAGACAGTAGAGTTCCTCTATGAGCACGGCGCCAAGGAAGTACATATGCGCTCTGCCTGTCCCCCTATCATGTACGGCTGCAAGTACCTCAACTTCTCACGCAGCACCTCCGAGATGGAGCTCATCGCACGCCAGATAATCGACGAATTTGAAGGTCCCGTGGGCGTGAGACACATCGAGGAATACAGCAACTCTGCAACAGAGAGAGGCCGCAGGCTCAGAGATGAGATCTGCAAGAGGCTCCGCCTCACCTCACTTGAGTTCCAGACACTTGAGGGCACAGAAAAGGCTGTGGGACTTGACTCCTGCGGACTCTGCACCTACTGCTGGAACGGCAAAGAATAATCAATGTAACCGACTGTAGGGGCTGGCGTCCTCGACAGCCCGTAGAATATATACGCTTTGCGGGACGTCGAGGACGCCGTCCCCTACACTTATGTCATGGAGGTAGATCAATGAACAACAGTTTTTCCGAAAGCTACAAGAAGGCAGGCGTTGACGTTACCGCAGGCTATAAGTCTGTGGAGCTCATGAAGCAGCACATCGCCCGCACTATGATCCCCGGCGCCCTTTCCGGTATAGGCGGCTTCGGCGGTCTCTTTGAGCTTGACCTTACAGGTATAAGCAAGCCCGTTCTCGTTTCGGGTACAGACGGCGTAGGTACAAAGATCAAGCTGGCTTTCATCATGGACAAGCATGACACAGTCGGCATCGACTGCGTTGCAATGTGCGTCAACGATATAATCTGCTGCGGCGCAAAGCCCCAGTTCTTCCTTGACTATATCGCCTGCGGCAAGAACTTCCCCGAGAAGATCGCTACCATAGTTTCAGGCGTTGCAGAGGGCTGCGTTCAGGCACAGTGCGCTCTCATCGGCGGCGAGACCGCAGAACACCCCGGTCTTATGCCTGAGGACGAATATGACCTTGCAGGCTTCTCCGTCGGCGTTGTTGATAAGGACAAGATCCTCCAGCCCGACACACAGAAGGCAGGCGACGTTCTCATCGCTATCAAGTCAAGCGGCGTTCACTCAAACGGCTTCTCACTGGTAAGAAGAGTGTTCGACGTAAACGAGCAGAATCTCGCAATGCACTTCGATGACCTGGGAACTACCCTGGGCGAGTGCCTGCTGACTCCTACACGCATCTATGTAAAGGCTGTAATGAGACTCCTGGACAGCGTTAAGGTAAAGTCTATATCACATATCACAGGCGGCGGCTTCTATGAGAATATCCCCCGCTCGCTCCCGAAAAATCTCGCTGCAAAGATCGAGAGGAACGCTGTTCAGGTGCTCCCCATCTTCGACCTCATCCAGAGAACAGGCGATATTCCCGAGAGAGATATGTTCAATACATTCAACATGGGCGTCGGCATGATCGTCTCTGTTGACAAGAATGACGCAGATAAGGCTGTTGCCGCTATCAAGGCAGCAGGCGAGGACGCTTATGTGCTCGGCGAACTTGTTGAGTCAGAGGAAGGCGTTATCATCTGCTGATGGAATAATCAAAGCTGTTATCATTGCAAAAGCCGCATCAGTATTCGGATCATGAGCCGTATCAGTTTCTATTGTTCAGAGATAAGGGGATCCGGGATAATTTTTACAGGCGGTGATGTATATGAAATTACGCAGATCGGCAGCCGCGGGTATGCTCCTTGCAGTCCTTGCGGCTATGCCCCTTTATGGCGGCGCAGCTGCGGACATACCTATGGACTATAACTCAGACGGCGTTGTGGACTCGCTGGACATGATAGCCGCAAGAAAAGACAGCGAGATCTCAAGGGCAGAGCTGAACGCTCTCCAGAAGTTCCTGCTGGGCGTGAACGGCAAGATACCCACAGAGTTCACCATTCCCGACTATCCCATCGACGAGAGCTGTATCCTTGAACCCAAGGGCACCGTCCACACGGGCGAGGGCACCTTCTACGGCGGCGGATATACAGGCGGTCACGCTATGCTTGACCCCGTTTCCCGTGATTACTGGATAGTCGCTATGAACCACGCCGACTACAATGAGGCTCAGCTTGCAGGCGCCTACTTAGAGGTCACAGGCGAGCTGGGTACCATCAAAATGCTGGTTACAGACGAGCTTCCCGAGGGCAAAAAGGGAGACCTTGACCTGTACACGGACGCCTTCCCCCTCATCGCACCCGTTGAGAAGGGCAGAGTTCCCGTGAGCTGGAAGATAATCCCTCTTGACTCTGCGGAGAATGCTCCCATTTCATTCAAATACAAAGAGGGCAGCACGGAATTCTGGTGCGGAGTTCAGGTACGCAACCACCGCTACCCCATCACAAAGCTGGAATACCTTGACGAAAACGGCGAATTCGTGGAGATCCCCCGCCGTCCGTACAATTACTTTGAGTCCCGCGATATGGGCAAGGGCCCTTTTACCTTCCGTATCACCGACATCTACGGACAGGTGGTGGTAGACGAGGATATACCGCTCTGCTACGACGATACCGTTATAATACAGGGACACGTCCAGTTCCCCGAATAATTATGAATGTAAAAAAGATAGATCTGATATGGGCAGCCGTTTCCATGTTCATCGTGGGCTTTTCCTTCTATCACGGCTGGCTGCTGTTCGGCTTCGTTCTCATTTATGTCCTTATGGCTGCTATCTTCACAGGTCATATAATGAAGATAAAAAAGAGCATCAGAAACACCGTCACCGTCTACGGTACGGTAAAGGACTACTTCGAGAAGGACAAGGGCAGGCACGTTTACCCCATACTCACTTATACCACCGAGGAGGGGCGCGATGTCACCTCCACCTATACGGTACAGGACAATAAAAAGCGCTATGACATCGGCAGCGAGGAGCTCATATGCTATGACCCCCAGGACCCCATGTTCTTCTATTTTGCAGGACGTGAGGAGGAGCTCACCAGAGACTATGTCCGATTTCTTTTCATAGGCGGAGTTCTGGCAGCTATAGTGCTTATCTTAGCCCTGGCAACGATGTAAACAGGAGGGACATATAATGAAGAATATAGTCGTGCTCGTTTCGGGCGGCGGCACCAATTTGCAGGCGCTCATCGACGCCGAGAAGTCCGGCATCATAAAGAATGGCAGGATAACCTGTGTCATTGCCTCAAAGGAAGGCGTGTATGCTCTTGAAAGAGCCAAGAACAACGATATTCCTACAAGAGTCATCCCCCGCAAGAACTACGCGGACAGCGTCAGCTACAGCAAGGCTATCCTTGAAGCTCTCAATGAGGAAAAGGCAGACCTTGTGGTGCTGGCAGGCTTTATGACAATTCTCGACAAGTGCGTTACCTCGGCTTATGCCTATAAGATAATAAACGTACACCCTGCACTTATCCCCTCTTTCTGCGGCGAGGGTTTCTACGGGCTCAAGGTCCACGAAGCGGCTCTTGCTTACGGTGTAAAGGTCAGCGGCGCTACCATACACTTTGTAAACGAGGAAGCTGACGCAGGCGCCATCATCCTTCAGGGTACGGTAAATGTGGAAAGGGACGATACTCCCGAGATACTCCAGCGCCGTATCATGGAAAACGTTGAGTGGAAGCTCCTTCCTCAGGCTGTATCCCTGTTCTGTCAGGACAGGATAGAGATAATCGGCGGAAAGGCTTATGTAAAGTAAGACTATGGCTAAAATAAGGGAATTATGGGAAAAACAGACCGTTCAGAAGCTGTTTCTCTGCTTCTGGATGTATGCGGTGCTGGGCTGGTGCTACGAGGTATTCCTCGAGGTAGTGGTCTACCGCTGGGGCTTCACCAACAGGGGCGAGATGTTCGGACCTTACTGTCCGATATACGGTGTGGGAGCTCTGCTGTTTCTGCTAAGCTTCGGCTGGCTTATGAAGAAAAAGGACGTGAAATGGCTGAATATAGTCAAACCGCTCCTGATTTTCCTGGGCTGTATGGCAGTGGCAACAGCTGTTGAGCTCGCCGCGACCTATATACTCGAATACACCAAGGGCTCATGGCCGTGGCAGACTTATTCACGGTACAAGTACAACTTCCAGGCGCGTATCGCCCTGAGCACCTCCGTCCGCTTCGGACTGGGAGGACTGCTGTTCATGTACATAGTACAGCCCTTGTTCGACAGGCTTCTCTCAAGACCGAAGCCCAAAACTATAAATATCATCGCAATAATCGTACTTATAATAGTCGTCACGGACTTTATCATCACCAAGGTCACAGGCTATACGCCTGTCCTTGCAGGCACCTGACGGCTGAGACTCACCAAAGCTATGAAAAAGATAAAGGAATTATTGGAAAAGCAGACCGTTCAGAAGCTGTTTCTCTGCTTCTGGATGTATGCGATACTGGGCTGGTGCTATGAGGTATTCCTCGAAGTAGTGGTCTATAAATGGGGTTTTACCAATCTTGGTATAATGTTCGGGCCCTATTGCCCGATATACGCCGTGGGAGCACTTCTGTTCCTGCTGTTCTTCGGACGGTTCATGAAAAAAGAAGGGGGCATTGCCCTTCAGGTATCACGTCCCTTCATAGTTTTCTTCGGCAGTATGGCTGTAGCTACGGCAGTTGAGCTGACAGGCACATACATACTGGAGTTCTTCACAGGCTCATGGCCCTGGAACACCTATGCGGACTATGATATAAACTTTCAGGCGAGGATAGCCCTGTCTCCCTCCCTGAGATTTGGCATGGGCGGACTGCTGTTTCTGTATTTCGTCCAGCCCTTCTACGACCGGCTTCTTTCAAAGCCAAAGCCGAAAACGCTCAATATCATTACAGCGGCTGTGCTTGTGACCGTCGTCACAGACTTTATACTGACGCTGATATTAAGATACTGATAAACAATTATCCGAAAGGAGTTATTATTATGAAAAAACTTGATCTTTCACAGGAGCTCAGCTCAAACGCTTACCCCGGCAGAGGTATCGTTATCGGTAAGTCTGAATGCGGCAAGTACGCCGTAACAGCTTACTTCATCATGGGCAGAAGCGAGAACAGCCGCAACCGCGTGTTCATCGAAGAGGGCAGAGGTATCCGTACAGAGGCTTTCGATCCTTCAAAGCTCACCGATCCCCACCTCATCATCTATGCTCCCGTAAGAGTTCTGGGCAACAAGCTCATTGTTACCAACGGCGACCAGACCGACACTATCTATGAGCTCATGGACAAGCAGTACACCTTCGAGCAGGCTCTCCGCACAAGAGAGTTCGAGGACGATGCTCCCAACTTCACCCCCCGTATCTCGGGTATACTCCGCTTCGGTGAGGAGGGCTTCAACTACGCAATGTCCATACTCAAGAGCGCTAACGGCAATCCAGACTCCTGTCAGAGATATACTTTCAGCTACACAAATCCCATCCCAGGCGAGGGACACTTCATCCATACCTATATGGGCGACGGTTCTCCCCTTCCCAGCTTTGAGGGCGAGCCCAAGCTGGTAGGCATCAGCGGAAATATCGATGAGTTCACAGATATGCTCTGGACAAGTCTCAACGCTGACAACAAGGTCTCTCTCTTTGTCCGCTATGTGAACCTTGAGGACAACTCCGAGGAGACACGCATCGTAAACAAGAACAAGTAATGCAGAACATCAAAAGATCTTTCGCAGCAATTCTCGCAGCGGCGCTGGTGGCGCTTACAGGGTGCAGTTCCCGAAAATCAGCGTCTTCTTCGCGTACCGAAGACCTGCCCGATACCCTTTCGGCTGAGGAAGTTGTGCTGCCTGATAATAAAGCTGCATACCGCTGTACTTCATATCAGTATGAAGGCGACGAACTGGTCTGCAAATACTATCAGGACTTCGACGACCATGATAACATCATCAGGTCGGAGACCGCCGGTGATCCCGAAAATATGGAGCTGACGAAGCTTTACAGCTATACCTATGACAAAAACGGCAATGTCACGGCAAAGACCCAGAGCTACACCGCCCCGCCGTCAACGGACAAGGACTATAACTTCCATGACCGGTTCTGTTACTATGACGACGGAACACTGAAATATCATGTCAATTACACCAAAGACAGGGATACGGAGCTGTGGAAAAAGAATTACCGCAAGGAATATGACAGCCACGGCAGCGAGGTGCTGTATATTTCCTATAACACCGACGGAAGTACCAACTATCGCAGCGAAACGCAATGCGAGTATGACAGCGGCGGTAATCTCACAAAGGAGACCTGGCACAGCGACGGTTCATCTCAGGTGACCGAATATACCTACGATGATGCAGGGAATATTCTCACCGCTGTAAGAACGGAATCCTCAGAGGATACGGACGAAAGCTTCGTATATAAGACCGAGTATGCTTACGACAGCAGGGGCAATCTCATAAAAGAAACTAAAACGGACCCGTATAACGAAACGGTCTCAACAGAGTATGAGTACGACGAAACGGACAGACTGATATATAAGGATATCATCTCTTCCGTATCAGATGTGCATACAACGTACAGATATGAGTACGAAAAAATATCCGGCTAATTATGAATTGATACAAGGAGGACATTATCATGTCAAATGAAATGCAGTTAAAGTATGGCTGTAACCCCAATCAGAAACCTTCAAGAGTCTATATGGCTGACGGCAGCGAGCTCCCTATCGAGGTGCTCTGCGGAAAGCCCGGCTATATCAACCTGCTTGACGCCTTCAACGGCTGGCAGCTGGTAAAGGAGCTGAAGGCTGCTACAGGTATGTGCGCAGCTACTTCATTCAAGCACGTTTCACCTGCGGGCGCTGCTATCGGCAGACCTCTCAGCGATGATCTCAAAAAGATCTACTGGGTAGACGATCTGGGTGAGCTCACTCCCCTTGCAAGCGCTTACGCAAGAGCAAGAGGCGCTGACAGAATGTCCTCTTACGGCGATTTCATCGCTCTCTCCGACAAGGTGGACGTTTGCACAGCAAAAATGATCCAGCGCGAGGTTTCCGACGGCGTTATCGCTCCCGACTACGATCCCGAGGCTCTTGAGATACTCAAGTCCAAGAGAAAGGGCACATACTGCATACTCAAAATGGACGAGAACTACAAGCCCGCTCCCATCGAGACAAAGCAGGTATACGGCGTTTCCTTCGAGCAGGGACGCAATGAGCTGAACATCAACCGTGAGCTCCTGGCTAACATCGTTACAGAGAACAAGGATATCCCCGACGATAAGAAGGACGACCTCCTTATCTCTCTCATCACACTCAAGTACACACAGTCCAACTCAGTCTGCTACGTCAAGGACGGACAGGCTATCGGTATCGGTGCAGGACAGCAGTCCCGTATCCACTGCACACGTCTGGCAGGTCAGAAGGCTGACAACTGGTGGCTGAGACAGTCTCCCCAGGTAATGGGGCTCCAGTTCGTTGACGACATCCGCCGTGCAGACCGTGACAACGCTATCGACGTTTACATCGGCGACGAGTACGAGGACGTTCTCCGCGAGGGCGAGTGGCAGCGTATCTTCAAGGTAAAGCCTGCTGTATTCACCCGCGAGGAAAAGAAGGCATGGCTTGCCAAGAACACAGGCGTTTGCCTCGGTTCAGACGCATTCTTCCCCTTCGGCGACAACATCGAGAGAGCAAAGAAGTCAGGCGTTGAGTACATCGCAGAGCCCGGCGGTTCTATCCGTGACGACAACGTTATCGAGACCTGCAACAAGTACAATATCGCAATGGCATTCACAGGTATCCGCCTGTTCCACCACTAATAGACCATCAGCTGCGGTCAGGAATTGACCGCAGCTTTATACTATGGAGAATAATATGAAAAAACACAGACTTACGGCTGTCGCAGCTGCCTGTGCGTTACTTACGGCACTCTGCGGCTGTACTGACGGTAAAAGCGGCTCATCGGACAGCTCTCCCGTCTCATCAGACTTGGCTCCCGTCTCCGCAGAGGCTGTCACCGCACCGCAGGGCAGCGCCGATTACAGCGACGGCACCTACAGCGGAGAGGGCTTCTCGCTCTATGCGGACCCTGCTATCTGGGAGTACACAGGCGGCAAGGAGGACTCGCCCTGCGACCTTCAGCTCCGGTCAGGGGGCGGCGCCAATACCTGCGGCGTCAGCGTATATATCTCTGACGATGACCACGGCGGAAAGAGCGCGCAGGACATCGTCATGAACGCCGATGACGAGAGAATAGTCTATACAGGCGCCCTGGCTACCACCGCTCTCACCTTCTATTATTATGAGTGGGCTATCGACGAGGAAAAGCACGGCAGGACCTACTTCGGGGACTATGGCGACAGCTACATCTGCGTCTATGCGGAGAGTCCCAACTTCGGCTATGTCGAAAGCAAGATAGCCGACCTTCTCGGCGGCATGACCCTTTCTGAAAACAGTAAATAAAGCTCTTGCAATATTGTCCCCGGTATGTTATACTATATTTATAGTTATAATTTGCAGAATTTTACCGCAAGTTATATTATTTCTGTAATGGAGGACAATATGAGCAGCTACCACTCGATCTCACTAAAAAAGCTTTATATCACCGCTGCTGTTTTCTGCGGAATATATATACTCGCATCCATACTCGCCTATATCCTGTCGGGTACTGTTTTCACAGCTGCTGCAAGCAGCAGCTTCGCGGCTTCTCACCCCGAAATGACAATATCGGGCAAATGCAAGGCTCTGCTGTGCATTACACAGATAGTATGGCTGCCCTTCGTCATATACATTTTCAGCTGCACGGGCTGGGCATTCTCTGCCAAGCGATGCAGACGCACACTCAAAGCCGCACCACTGCTGTGGATGCTCGGATTTATCGCCGAGCACGTCATAGCGCTCCTTATATCACACTCGTCACTGGCTAAGACCTATATTTCCGAAAGCTGGCTCATTCAGCGGACAGAGTATATCACCTTTTTCTTCGCTATCCTCCTTGTGGGAGCTCTGGTGCTTGTATGCACCGCCGCCGCACTGGGTATCGACGAAGACCGCCATGTAAAGCATCTAAAGTATAAATAAGGAGTAAAAAAATGCAGAAATCAAACGCACTAAGAGTCACACTACTTATATCCGCACTATGCTGTATCACAAAGATCGCACTGGATATATTCTTTATAATAGACACCCATCTTTCCTTCTACACCGCTGCACTCAGCAGCGACGGAGAAGCTTTTATGCCAACGGATATAAAGGTATTCCTGATAATCCTGTCCGTGTTTTCGGCGCTGCCCATAGGCATAATCGCCGCAGTGAACTACGTAAAGACCGACCTGCGGCGGAAACGTGGTATTTCTACCACAGTCACCGCAGGAATATTCTACTGTCTTTATATACTGGGCTCTGTCCTGACAGCAAGCTTGCTCAAGTATGTCATCGGCAGATTTTACGGCAGCAGTGAGCTTGCTCTCGCTGAAAAGATCTGCGTACGGCTCTGTACCACAAATTTTCTCGTCCACGCCGCCGCCGTAATGGTGTTCTGCTGCGCTGCGGTGGAGATATACGGCGGAAAGGCACCTGCCAAAGGAGCAAAACAATGAAAAAAGCGATCATCATAACAGGCGCTTTCGTTGCAGCTATCGCTGCGGGATCAGCAAGCTATATTTACCACAAAAACAGCTCTCCCGAAAAGCCCGCCGCCTCTTCAAAGGAAACAGCGGTCTTCAAGGAATTTGACAACGAATACATACATATCAAAGCCGGAAGCAATCATGAGGTCAGGGAAACTGACAGGAAATCCGACTCCCTGCTGATGGGCGTGACCGTTCAGTATAATGAAGACATCGATAAGAAAAGAGCTTCCGAGGTATTCGTCAATATAGGGATAACCGACTCAGGCAACTCTGAGGCAATGGAAAAAGGTGCGGAAACCGCTTATAATTCAAGAGCAAAAGACCCCGATACCTACTTTTCCGTTACCAGGGATAAAAAAGAGATCTTCGGATATGAGGCTGAACACGTCTATTATGAAGCCTCTATCCCGCCAGATACGCCAAGGTTCGGCAGAGACCAGTACAGCTTTATAAAGGACGGTCACACATACTATATCAACGTCGTCTTCCAGAAGGACAGAGACGAGGCAGAAGTACAGGAAATGCTTGACGGCATTACCATAAAATAAAAGGATAAATAACTATTTACATACAGGAGGATTTTCCCAATGAAGAACGTTTTAGTAGTCGGCGGAGGCGGCCGTGAACACGCCATCATCATGAAGCTGGCAGAGAGCCCCAAGGTAGGCAAGCTCTACTGCACTCCCGGAAACGGCGGTATCTCAAAGTATGCCGAGTGCTTCAATGTCAGCGCGACCGATGTTGACGGTGTTGTTGCCCTTGCCAAGGAGCTCAGACCCGATATGGTTGTGGTAGCTCCCGACGATCCGCTGGTGCTGGGCATGGTGGACGCACTTCAGGCAGAGGGCTTCATGACCTTCGGTCCCAAGGCAAATGCTGCTATCATCGAGGGCTCAAAGGTGTTCTCAAAGGAGCTCATGAAGAAGTACAATATCCCCACCGCCTTCTATGAGGTGTTCACAGAGTCCGACAAGGCTATCGCTTATCTCAAGGAGCAGAACAGCTATCCCGCAGTCATCAAGGCTGACGGTCTGGCTCTCGGAAAGGGCGTTATCATCGCTCAGAACGAGGAGGAGGCTGTTGCAGCTGTTCATGAGATGATCGACGAGCTCAAGTTCGGCAAGAGCTCGGCAAGAATCGTTATCGAGGAGTTCCTCACAGGTCCCGAGGTGTCTGTGCTCAGCTTCACTGACGGCAAGACTATGGTACCCATGATCTCATCTATGGATCACAAGCGAGCTCTGGACGGCGACAAGGGTCTCAATACAGGCGGTATGGGAACTGTTTCCCCCAACCCCTGCTACACAGAGGACCTGGCTAAGGAGTGCATGGAGAAGATATTCATTCCCACTATGAACGCTATGAACGCTGAGGGACGCACCTTCGAGGGCTGTCTCTACTTCGGTCTCATGATGACACCCAAGGGTCCCAAGGTGATCGAGTACAACTGCCGCTTCGGTGATCCCGAGACACAGGTAGTTCTCCCCATGCTGGACGCCGATCTCTATGACATCTTTGAGGCTATCTACAACCATGAGCTTGACAAGGTCGATATAAAGTGGCATAAGGGCAGCTGCGCCTGCGTAGTAATGGCAAGCGGCGGCTATCCCGAAAGCTATCCCAAGGGCATAAAGATGAACGGCTTCGACGACAAGGGTCAGGTTGAGGGCTGCTTCGTTTATCACGCAGGCACAAAGCTCAGCGATAACGGAGACTTCCTCACCAACGGCGGCAGAGTCATCGGCGTTACTGCCAAGGGCGATACCCTTCAGGCTGCTCTCGACAAGGCTTATGAGGGCGTTTCAAAAATAAGCTTCGAGGGCGCTCACTACAGAAAAGACATCGGACAGAGAGCACTGAAGGCTCTCGGTTAAGGAGTTTCATATGCACGAACGGTTCAATAAAGGGCTGAAAAGCTGTATGATCGGGAACCTGATGTTTCTGGCATTCAGCGTGATCTGCCTG
The DNA here is from genome assembly GCF_000621785.1 of Ruminococcus flavefaciens ND2009. Lineage (GTDB taxonomy): Bacteria > Bacillota > Clostridia > Oscillospirales > Ruminococcaceae > Ruminococcus > Ruminococcus flavefaciens_C. Next base: position 40,723 of record NZ_JHXI01000010.1, read on the forward strand.
ATCTATTATAAGATCTATTCCCCTGATTCGGCAATATCAAAGATACTTGAAATAAGCGCCTATGCCTGTGAATTCGGCGGATTTGCCATGCTCCTGTGGGGCGACTGGCTCGTCTCATCATCAATAAGGTTCAGGAATATAATGAAGCTTTTCTTCTCACTGTATATAGCCCTGGAATCAGTTATGATGATACTTGAGCTCAATTCCTACAAATTCGATTTCTACAAGCCCTATTCACTTGTTCTTGCAATAACTCATGCAGTTGTCTCGGGACTGGTCTGCCTTACGTTCCTCCAGCTTGACCCCGACAATAAAAAGCTGGAGATCACAGTTATATTATGTACAGCAATTATTTTCGTAGGTATGCTGGGCAATATCATGGGACTCAGAATATACTTCAGTATCATGATAAACGCCATTGCCTATGCTGTCCTGTTCTATCTGCTCCGCAGGCTTGTTCTTCGTGACGAGATGGAAGTGGACTGCCACGGCGACCGCGCCCGCGTTGCGGAATATAAAAGTACATTTTTCGATGAATGATAAAAGCTCCATACAAATGTGGTGCTGATATAAAAGTTAAAGCCATAGTATTTCTGATGCAAGGTCAGAAGTACTATGGCTTTTTTATTTCAGAAGCGTTGGAATATTATATAAATCAAAATTTACATTTGTAGGGGACGGCGTCCTCGACGTCCCACAAAATTCGTATTATAGTGGTGACTATCATCCGCTCAACCAGGGGACGCCTTCTCTTACAAGGCGTCCCCTCTCCAAAAACAGTCCACCGGACTGTTTTTGGATTCACCCCTTGCGAGGCGCCTGACGTAATAAGGGGCTCTGCCCCTTGAACCCTGCCAGAGGCGCCGCCTCTGGACTCTGCCAAAGGAACACAGTCCCTTTGGAATCCCATTCATAGTTGCCGCAAGGTATTACAATAAATTTTGATTTATCTGAGCTAAGCACTAAGCACTGACAACTAACCACTAAATACTGTAACTTACACAAAAATCATTGACAAACCGCTCGTTTTAAGTTAAAATAGTAGTAAGGGGATCATTTTGTACCGGAAGGAGATTTTGCCAATGATTTCTATCAAGAACGATGACTTTTCCAATAATTATGAGCTCTTCGTTAAGCTCTGCTCTATGACTTCAGAACCCCTGAAGCTGGTAAACGAGAACTGTCAGGATATGATAGTCATGACCGCAGAAGCCTTCGACCGACGCAGGAAAATGCTCGATCTCCGTGAGAAACTCCTCGGAACAGACGGCGAGGATATGCTGAATGCAAAGTCTGAAGACTTTTCAAAGCTGGGAAATATCCTTAACGAACTGGAAAAAAACGAGGAATAATTTTGTAATAATGCGTTCACAAAGCCAATTCATAAATGAAAATCAGATGAAATCGGCAGCAAATTCCTTGACATAAGTCACACTATGCCATATAATATAGTCGTGGCACAGGGGGTGTGCCCGTGAAGCATTCTTACATGAAACAGGAGGATTATAAAAATGGGTGTATTTCAGAGATTAAGCGACCTTCTCAAGTCAAACGTAAACGACCTCATCGACAGAGCTGAGGATCCCGAGAAGATGGTAAAGCAGATCATTATCGATATGCAGACAGAGCTCACCAAGGCTACACAGAACTACGGCAAGGCTAAGGCAAGCGAGCGCCTTGCTGAAAAGAAATACCTTGAGGCTCAGAAGATCTCCTCTGACTGGGAGGCTAAGGCTAAAATGGCTCTCGCCAAGGGCGATCAGGAGCTGGCTAAGCAGGCTCTGGCAAGAAAGGTCAAGGCTGACGATGATCTCAATAACTATAAGGAAATGTACGAGTCTATCTCTGCCCAGACCGAGGCTATCGGCGACCAGGTAGAGGTTCTCAGAGCTAAGCTGGAAGAGGCTAAGAGCCGTCAGGCTATGCTCATCGCACGTTCTCAGATGGCTGATACAAAGAAGAACCTGGCTAAGGCGGCAGGCGGCTTCGACGGCAACTCATCTATGGAAAAGTTCCAGAAGATGGAAGAAAAGATCGAGCGCAAGGAAGCTGAAGCTGACGCTTTTACCGAGATCGCAGGCAATAACCTTGCAGGCGGTACCGGCGACGATCTGAGAGATTCATTCGAGAAGCTTGAGTCCGACGCTAAGGTTGACGCTGAGCTTCAGAGACTTATGGCTGAAATGAACGGAGGCGCTCCTGCACAGGACGCTGAGTGATAAGGCAAATCTAAGCAAAGGAATTTTATTATGAGCCGCAAGAACACAAATACCTATCCCGCAAAAAAAATGTTCAGAGATTCGCTGCCTGTACTGTGCGCGATATTTCTGGCGATCGTTTCCGTAGCATATATCCTCTTCCGCAGCTGGAGCAACAAGCTCTACTATGAGAAGTGGAAGGAATATGAGGATTGCGGTATCTGAATAAACATAAAGCTCTGACGTATTGAAAAATACCAATACAGAAGTTTAGCCCCTGAACGTTTCATGGCGTTCAGGGGCATTTTTATTATGATCAAGTTGAGAGTTTAGAGTTGAAAGTTGTAGAGTCGCCTGCGGCGACAATATTTAAATATTGTGAGCGAAGCGAACACATCAATTCTCTATTCTCAATTCTCCATTTCAGCGTATGCGCTGATTATTCCGTGTATTTCTTTTTCAGCTTCCTGAACCCTCTGATGCAGTATATGAATATGGAAACATACAATGCAAACACTCCCAGATATAAAACCGCCAGAAAAAGAAGTGTTGAGCGGTCCCAATTCATGGAATTAACGACGATCATATACATATTGGGCAGTATCCCCATGAAGAATATGATGAGCAGGGGCGTCATTCTGGTGAGTATCACCCTTTTCATCATGTCCAGCTTTGACTGAGGATCGCTGAATATCTCCATTTCTTCTTCGGAGAGCCCATCAGCGTTCCTGCGGAAATAATCAAAGCCCATTACCCTGCCGCAGTGCTCCCAGCCGTAGTCCGCGAACATCTTTATGTACTCGGGATAGTTTGTGTTATTGGCGGCATAGTCCAGCTTATATACCACGTTTTCGGGCTCACACTTTACAAAATGCTGAGAAAATCCCGATACTCTCTCAAGCTTCCAGCCCACGCTGTGCATTTTTGTGAGGTACTCCCCTTCCTTTTCGTAATCGGGAAGCAGAAACACCTTATGTGTAGTCATCCTTGCCTTGTCACTCATCTCATTTTCCTCCTATATTCCGGTATAAACGCCTGATACGGGCGATCTCTATCTCCAGTATCTCGTTTCCGAGTTCGGTTATCTTATAGAGCTTTCGCTTATCCTCCTCGCGGATAAACCTTATGAGCCCGTCCTTTTCCATTTTTGACAGGCTTCCGTACATAGTTCCCGCAGTTATGACCACTTCCCCGTCGGTCATTTCCTTTACCCTCTGGGTTATACTGTAGCCGTGCATCTCATCACGGAGACAGAACAGTATATAAAAGGCAGTTTCCGACATGGGGATGTAGACTCGTTTCAATCTGTCTGTCATGATTACCTCCCCAAATATATTTCGTCACGATGTATCGCAGTACGATACATCTGACTGTGATATAAGTATATCACACTGCGATATACTTGTCAATACCTCCGTATGAAATTGTCATAATGCACAATAAACTCTTGCTTCAATTGTGCAGATAATAAAAAAGCTCCCCTTTCGGGGAGCTTTCGGTTTATTTATGCCTTGTTAGGATCAAGATTTGAGATCTTGTGGAGCAGGAACTCCTGAATGCGGAGGGCGTCATTAGAGGTAAGTCCCTCTGTAGACTTGTCAACGTCGCCGTTGATCTTGCCCTGATCCTTCAGGTGCTTGCTGTCGCTGCCCTTGAGACCGTACTTGTCGGGGTTTGCAAGGCTCTGCATGATGAGGATAGCGTCTGCCAGCTCTACCTTGCCGTCGCAGTTTGTATCGCCGTAGAGTACATTGTCATTGACGGGAGCAGTGGTTGTTGTTGTCGTAGTTGTGGGATCAACAACGGGAGCTGTTGTAGTAGTAGTTGTTGTTGTTGTAGGCTCGGGAGCTGTAGTTGTAGTGGTAGTTGTTACGATGGGCTTTGTGGTAGTTGTGGTCTTGGGAGTATCGCTGCCTGTGCCGCCCATGCCGTCAGCCTTTGTGCCATCGGGCTCCTCACCGTAGTAGAGCTTTCCGTTGATGTAAACGGGAACATAAGGTGACATTACGCCCTTGGCAGAGCCGTCTGCACCTGTTGTGGTCTTGCCCAGTGCCTTTGCGGAGAAGTCGTTTGATGAATCCCAGCCGCTGCCGTAATCGGGCATTACGAATGCGATGAGCTCCTCACACTGCTGCTGTCCTTCAGAGATAGGAAGAACAACACGGCCGTCAGGGAATGTGACCTCGATGTAGTAGATATTGCCGCTGTACTGGATAGGCTTTGAGATCTCGGCAGCCTTATAGCCCTTGCCTGCGTACATACCTGCCTGGTCGCGGTCGCAGCGGATGACCAGATCCTCGGGCTTCTTGCCTGCTGCGATGACCTCGCTGAGGTCCATGAAGTATCTGAATGAAAGATTGTCCTGAACTCTTGCAGGCCAAGCGGAGTGGTTAGTCATCTTGAAGCTGACTGTCTGTCCGCTGGCGTCGCTGCCCTTTGAGAGCACCTCAACGTAGAACTCGGGACCGTCGTGCTTTTCGGGCTGAGGGAATGAAGGATCCTTTGTGCCGCCGTACTTGTCGATCATCTTACAGAGCATAGCTGTAAAGCCTGCGTTATAGTCTGTAGCCACCTCGTTGTTGATGAAGTCTTCACGGTTGTCTGTATATGAGCCGTCCTGTGCAGGACCTCCTACGAGAGCTCCGTAAAGGATATGACGTGTATAACCGGGATCATAAACAGAGTTCTTCCATGAACCGTGAGCTGTACGGTGGTGAGGATTCTGGGGATACTTATCGCCGAAGCCTACCACATAGCTCTGCTTGTTCGGGTTATCACCGAGAGCATAATTTACCTGAGTCTCGGCAAAATCTGCATATGTAGCAGCCTCTGACTTGAGTATTGTGTCTCCTGCTACTGTAGCAATGAATGCTGATGTATTTGCATATCTGAGACAGCCCCAGGTATCCAGCCAGCGAAGTCCGCCGGGGATCTTCTTTGCTTCGTCGCCGTTTACCCAACGGTCGCAGTGCTTCTTGACGTGCTTGATAGCGTCAGTGTCGTTTGTATTTATAGCATAGAGCAGCATAGCGCCCTGAAGGTTATCGTCCCAGCAGTGTGACCAGCCGTAAGCTATTACATCACCTTCACCGAGCATCTTGCCCAGATTGGGGATAAAGCTCTTTGCATCGTCAAGGTAGGATGAATCGCCTGTTGCGATATACAGCCAGTTTGCAGCGTAGAAGAGCTGATCATAGCAGTGATGTGACATATAGAAGCCCTGAGCATCGCTCTCATTGTAAACATCGTCGCTTGGTGATGACTTGGCAAGCTTGTACATACTCTCTGCGTGCTTTATGTAATCAGCCTTCTTTGAAGCCGATACAGAGCCGTCAAGTGCAGCTGCGCCTGATGCAAGTGCCGCAGCCATTTCAGCGATGACCGCACAGCAGCCCTTTGAGCCCTTCAGAGCTGCACGAGCCTCTGCGATAGAATGGGAATTGTCCTCCATACCGTATTCAAGCAGCTCAACGGGGCCCCACCATGTGTGGTCGTGCTTACCGATACCTACCTGATAAACTACCTCGGTGCCCTTGTCGCAGTCAACGAAATAGTCAAGAACGAATTCCAGATTGTTCTCATATGTTGTTTTCAGTCCTGCCTTCTCAACGCCGTCCGGATACTGATAGAGACCCCATGCCAGCATAGAAGCTGAATAAGCCATAGGAAGATTGAACTTTACATGGTCTCCTGCATCGTACCAGCCTCCGAGAACGGGATCCTGCATAGCAGAATCTGCCTTCCACTCAACGCGGTTCCATTCAGGCAGAGGACCTGCCTGCTGTGCCTCATAGAAGAACAGTGATTTGTCCAGTGCGTCTGCGTAATTGAACTTGCTGTCAGCGGCTGCCGCATTGTTCATATTTGCGGGCATTGCGGTCACTGAGCCGGAAGCAAGCAGGACAGCAGCTAAGATGCTGCTTGTCAGTTTTTTCAGCATAGTAAAACTCTCCTCTCAATTTTTATTGCTCCGTAAAGAGCGGAGCTTCCTCACGAGTATACCATAGCTATACATCTTAAATTATGCCATATATCCGCAGAAATGTCAAGTGGAGAGCAGGCTGAAAAAGGCTTTATACCGTCAGAAGCAGGGTGATTTTATAGCAATAGCCAAAACGGGGCACCCATTTTTGTACATTGTGACAGCATTATCATAAATGACAAAAAATGAAAAGTATGATATAATGTAATCAATGTATGACATAGGGAGTTCAAGCTATATGAAGAAATTAATTATACTTATTCCCCTGCTTGCAGTTATGCTGGGCGTCCTTGCTGTTCCTGTAAGAGGACGGGCACTGGACTTCGGCGACTTCGCAGGCGACTCTGACTGGGGCGACGATGACTGGGATGACGATGATGACTGGGATGACGATGATGACTGGGACGATGATGATGACTGGGACGATGATGATGACTGGGACGATGATGATGACGATTATTGGGACGATGATGATGATGACGGACACGGGAGCTCACACAGAAGCAGCGGAACCTCCGACGAAGCATCTCCCGCAGAGATCGCCATGTTAGCAGCGGTCTCAGGCGCAATTGTCGTTCGCTACAGTTTACACTCTTCCAAAACATATCGCCGCGCAAAGGAGAACCGACGCCGCAACAGAGCTGCCAAACGGCATGAGATGGAGAAAAACGAAATGATACTTCGTCAGCAGGCAGAATCTCTCGATCCGATCGGCAGATACCTTGAGGTGGAGCCCTCATTCTCTCAGGAGGAGATGAAGGCCCTTCTCGCCGATATTTATGTAAAGTTCCAGAAGGCATGGCAGGCTAAGGACCTGTCCCCTATAAGGAAGTACATGACAGAGGGATACTATTCACAGATGGATATGCAGGTGGATAAGTACCGCAAGAAGGGGCAGACCAACCATGTGGACGATATAAAGGTGCTCAACGTGGAGCTTCTTGGCTGGAAGCAGGAGGGCAGCACCAATATCATCACCGCAAGGATAATGGCAAGGATAATCGACTACGTCACCGACGACAATACAGGCTCGCTTGTCAGGGGCAACAAGCATGACAAGAAGCTCATGACCTATGAGTGGCAGCTGGTAAAGAGCGCACCTGACAGATCTGCGGATATACCTAAGATATGTCCTCACTGCGGTGCAAAACTCGATATGAACCGTTCAGGCGTATGCGAGTTCTGCGGCTCTGAGGTCACATCTGACAGCTTCGACTGGGCTGTAAGGAATATAAAGGGCATTTCTCAGAAAACGCTCTGATAACATTTATGATATAGGGGGTATTCAAATGAAAAAGATATTAAGACTCATTCCCGTGATAGCTCTTATACTGGGACTTATGATAGTTCCAATGAGGAGCCGCGCACTTGATTTCGGCGACTTCTCGGGTGACTCCGACTACGGCGGAGGCTGGGACAGCGGCGGTTGGGACAGCGGCGGCTGGGACGACGATGACGACTACTCCTACAGCGGAGGAAGCTACAGCGGCAGCTCATCAGACGGCGGTGATCTTTTCTTCATCCTTATCATTGTCGGAGCCATCATTATCATCAATCTGGTAAAAGGCGCATCATCGAAAGGCACTCCGCCGCGGCAGAATGTCTACCGTCAGCCCACAGTTCCCGCGCTTTCGCCTATAACCGACTACATAATGCAGGACAGCGCATTCTCGCCCTCTGAGTTCAAGGAGAAGCTCTCAAACCTCTATGTGAGAATGCAGAACCAGTGGCAGAAAAAGGATATATCCTCTCTCCGCCCCTACTTTACCGACGCCTTCTATGCGCAGATGGACAGACAGCTCCAGTACTACCGCATGAACAACCAGACCAACTATGTAGAGCGTATCGCCGTTCTGGGCGTTGAACTCCTGGGCTGGAAGCGTGAGGGCAATATGGACGTAATGGTTGCCCGTCTCAACACAAGGATAGTTGACTACGTAAAGGACGACCGCACAAGCAATATCCTCCGCGGAAGCAACACCAGGGAAAAGTTCATGACCTATGAGTGGGAGCTGGTAAGGACTACGGGAGTCACCACCGCGCGTTCAACAGGTATGACCTCACAGACCTGTCCCTACTGCGGAGCAAATGTGGATATAAACCACTCTGCGGTATGTGAATACTGCGGCTCTGTGCTCCACACAGATACCTTTGACTGGGCTGTGAACTCCATAAAGGGCATCTCTCAGAGAACAGTCTGAGTAAATCATTCAGGAGAATATAAATGAAAAAAACATTCACCTTCATACCATTGACAGCTCTTATAACCACACTTCTGACAACTCCCGCAAATGCCTGCGCTATAGGCTCCGGGGGAGCTCCTGACCGCAGAAGCACTGTCAGTCTCATCTTTGAAGACGATCCCGAAATATTATTTATACTGATCCTTTTCGTCGTATTCATTGTAAAGGCGATCAGCGGGGTCATCAAATTACGATCGGATTCACCTGCCAGGATCCATGTGGAAGAACAGATCCAGGCAGCTATTCCCGAGCTTTCCCCCATAAATGACTACATAAGGTACGACAGCTCCTTTGCACCCTCGGAGTTCAAGGAGAAGCTCTCAAACCTCTATGTACAGCTTCAGAACAACTGGCAGAAGAAGGACCTGTCTCCTCTCCGCCCCTACTTTACCGAAGAATTATATGATCAGATGGACAGACAGCTTCAGCGCTTCCGCGACAGCCATGTGACCAACTGTATAGAGCGCATAGCAGTTCTTGGCGTTGACATTATGGGCTGGAAGCGTGAAAATGATACAGACGTCATAAAAGCCCGACTGAATACAAGGACAGTGGACTATGTAAAGAACGACCGCACCGGCGCTGTCATCCGCGGAAGCGACAAGAAGGAGAAGTTCGTCACCTACGAATGGACACTGGTAAGAAAAACAGGCACTTCCACAAAAAGGCTGACGGGCACGGTCTCGCTGACCTGCCCTTACTGCGGCGCAAACGTGGACATTGAACACTCTGCGGTATGCGATTACTGCGGCTCCGTACTCCACAATGATACCTTCGCCTGGGCGCTGAGCAATATCAGGAGCATCTCACAATAAACACGGGAGGATATAATGGAAATATTCTTTTTACTGCAATTCATGCTGGGGCCTATAGCCTTTATAGTAGTTACTGTTTTACTCTTAGTCAAGCAGTTTACACCAGGTCCCGACTCTCCATACAGGGCAGTTGGAGTGAACAACAATTTGAACCAGTTTCTGGTATATGACGCTTCATTCTCGCCTGAAGAGTTTCTGGATTTTGCCAGGGAATTCTATCAGGAGTACAGGGACTGTATTCAGTACAAGGACATGGAAAAGCTTCGTACCATGGTGTCGGGAGCGCTGTATACGCAGCTTGAGACACAGATAGACGAGCTCCGCAGGAAGGGGCAGACCCTTCATACGGGAAGGATAAAATACGGCGATGTTATGATAATGGGCTGGAGACACGAAAGGAACAGAGATGTGCTGCCCGTAAAAATGAAGGCAGAGTACTGCGAATTCACCACCGATGATGTTACAGGCGAGGTGGTGAGCGGAGACAAGACCGTTCCCGAGATACTGGATCTCACCCTGGAATTCGCCAGAGCATCCTACACCCGTTCCGTGGACTTCATCGAAAAAAAGCAGGTGACCTGCCCCAAGTGCGGAGCGAAATACTCAATGGAGCAGGAGGGCGAATGCCCCTACTGCGGCAATATCATAAAGTCGGCAAGATTTGACTGGATACTCAGCAATCTCAGAATAAACCCGCTCTTAACACCACCTGCCGAAAACTAAAGACAAATCAGACAGGCTTCCGATACGTCGGGAGCCTTGACTACAGGAGGGAAAAATGGGAAATCGTCTGCTTATATGCGACAGCTCCCCTGCTGTCGGCAGGCTGATCGCTCTCAGACTGAGAAATATGGGGATCGCATCGGAATGCTGCCGCCCTTCGTTGCAGGCAATAGCGAAAAGGTATGATCCTGCGGTACACAAAGCTGTGCTGCTGTTCACCTACCGTGCCGATGAAAGGCTCCTTAAATTCATAAGGCAGGCAGCAGATAACGGCAGCACTGTCTTTGCGGGACTTTACTCGCCCTCTGCTGCCCTGGGGAAAAGCATTAAAAATGCAGGAGCCGCAGTCACATTCCTTATGCCCTGCCCGCCTGAGGAGATATGCAGCCGTATCCTGCTAAGGCTTGAGACTGCAAACTCGACGGCTGAGCGTATAGAGCTGATACTCGCTGAGGCAGGCTTCCCGCGCAATCTCAGCGGATTTTACTACCTTGCAAAGGCTGCGGAGCTCTGCACCGCGGATCCCGCAAGGATATGGGGAGGAATGGGCGGTATCTATGAGGAGACTGCCGTGGCTTTTTCCACTTCCCCTTCACTCGTGGAAAGGTCTATCCGCAATCTGAGCGCACATATCGCCGAAAACGGCGCCCTCATGCGGCTCACCAACGGTATGCTCTGCGAAAAGCTCACAAATACCGAGCTTATCTGCGCGGTCTGTGATATTTTTTCAAGACTGTAAAATATGTATATAAGAAAGTTTACTGAGTTTAAAAAAATAACGGAATTCGATTGACATTTTCCGCTGTTTGCGGTATAATTAACTTAATATAATGTTTGATACGGAAGGAAGGTATTAAAACAATGGCTAACGAAAAAAATCCGAAAGTCCTCATAGTTGACGATGACAAAAATATATGCGATCTCCTCAGACTTTATCTCGAAAAGGACGGATACAGCGTCCTCTTATGCCATGACGGCGATGACGCTGTCGTTAAATTCAAGGCTCTGAGCCCCGATATGGTGCTTCTCGATATTATGCTCCCCGGAAAGGACGGCTGGCAGGTATGCCGCGAGATCAGAAAGATCTCAAACGTTCCGATCATTATGATAACCGCCAAGGGCGAGACCATCGACAAGGTCATCGGTCTTGAGCTGGGCGCTGATGACTATATAGTAAAGCCCTTCGACGCAAAGGAGGTAATCGCCCGTATCAACGCCGTTACACGCCGTGTAGGCACAGGTATGGCTGAGCCCGAGTCAAAGGAAGTACACTATGACAAGCTCTCTGTCAATATGGACAGCTATGAGCTTAAGGTCAACGGCAAGAATATCGATACTCCCCCAAAGGAGCTTGAGCTTCTCTATTACCTTGCTTCCAATCCCAACAGAGTTTATACCCGCGACCAGCTCCTCGATGAGGTCTGGGGCTTCGAGTATTACGGCGACTCCAGGACCATCGACGTTCATATCAAACGTCTCCGCGAAAAGCTGGAGGGAGTTTCCGATAAGTGGACCCTCAAGACTGTCTGGGGCGTCGGCTACAAATTTGAAGCGGAAGAAGAGGAATAAGCTCTCATTAACTTCAAAGCATAAAGGGGACGCTCAGTCCCCTTATTTTGTATGAGGTGATAACTTTTGAAATCCAGAAAAAGCTCTTATGACAAGCTTTTCATATTTATCGCTGTTATACTCCTGTCGCTGAATATAGTCATAGGCGTGGTGCTCATCACCATAAGCTCGGCGGTGTACAAGTCCACCAAGCTGGACGAGCTCCAGTCCATAGGCGACCTGTTCATCAGCTGTATGCAGGACAACTACACCGAGACCAGGGACACCCGTTCCGAGACCACCAAGAACCTCCATAAGAAGTTCTCATCGAAATATCATCTGATGATCTATATCTACGACGAGAACGGCAACTGCGTGCTCTCCGATGCGGACTACCGCGAGGACCCCAAAAAGGTGGTAAAGAACAGCTCCAAAATGACTGTGTCAGAGGTGGAAAGCCTGAGCCAAAAGGACTTTCTCGACATAGAGAGCAGCAATATCTCCGCCAATGAGCCCTATATGCTCTACGGCACCTGCTTCTTCCTCAGCGGCGAGAATGACCTGGTACCTTCGAGAATGTTCGCCAAGATATACGCAAAATCAAGCGACATCAATTCATTCTCGGTAAAGATAGCTGTGTTCTACACCCTGTTCTGCCTGCTGAGCCTTGTCGTACAGCTCTTCCTCATAAGGCGCAGGTTCAATAAGCTCTCCGCCTATGAGAACGAATTCAGGCGAATAAGCGAGATGTATGCAAAGCGTGACTTCTCCGAGAAGATACCTACAGACGTTCCCTATACCACCCCCGAGATCGCTGACTACGTCAACGCTGTGGCTGCGGACGTCGCAAAGAGCGAGGAGACCAGCAAGACCTTCATCGCCAATGTTTCCCACGAGCTTAGAACTCCTATCACTACCATAGGCGGCTTCGTGGACGGTATCCTTGACGGTACTATCCCCAAGACCAGACAGAATGAGTATCTCGTCCTTGTTTCCAAGGAGATAAAGCGCCTCCGCATACTCATCTCCTCAATGCTCAATATGTCGCGCTTTGAGACAGGTACCCTCAGACCTAATTTCCGCGACGTGAACCTGACAGAGATAGTTATCCAGACCGTCCTCATGTTTGAGAAGAAGATAGAGGACAAGAACCTGGAGGTAGAGGGCCTCGGCAGCGAGCGTATGTCCGCAGAGGTTGACCCCGACCTTATCCAACAGGTAGTTTACAACCTGGTTGAAAATGCCGTAAAATTCATAAACACAGGCGGTACTCTCTCATTCAGATTTGAGCGCTCCATAAACGGCATATGTACCATAGGCATAAAGAATACGGGCGAGGGTCTCAAGAACGACGAGATCTCACAGGTATTCGACCGCTTCTACAAGACCGATTCCTCCCGCGGCAAGGACACCACGGGTCTGGGTCTGGCAATATCACGAAAGATAGTTCATCTCCACCACGGTCACATCGTTGTAAAGAGCGTGTACGGAGAATATACGGAGTTTCTCATTCAGATACCCGAGAAACAGCCTAAAAAGAAAGGATAATCAATGGACGAAAGAGATAATTTATACGGCAGCAGCTCTCAGCAGCCCTATGTACCGAAGCATGAGAAGCCTGCCGCGGAAAGCTCCTATAACAGCTATGGAAGCTCTCAGCACAGCTACGGTCAGCAGCAGTCCGCAGCCTATGAGCAGAAGAACACAGGCTACGGTCAGTCCTCCTCAAACAGCTACGGCAGCTCTCAGCAGGGCTACGGGCAGCAGCCTCAGCAGCAGACGGGCTATCCCCGTCAGAGCAGCGGCTACGATCAGCAGAACGGCTATCCCCGTCAGGACGGAGGCTATCAGCAGCAGCCGTCAGGCGGCTATAATCAGAGCTATAATCAGCAGAATACAGGCTACGGTCAGCCCGGCTATAATCAGCCCCGCCGTCCCGTATACGATAAATTCATGTATGAGCCAATAGGCTTTGAGGAGCTTGAGAAAAACTCTCCCGCAATGAGCTTCCCCGATAATGAGCAGCTCCGCGAGAAGAACAACTCCACTATAAAGAAGCTGTTCATCATTCTCCTTATATTTACCGCAGGCCTCGGCATTTTCGGGATCGTACACGATATAATCGCCAGCGACAGCATAGTGGATCAGATAGGCTCTCCTCAGGCTGTGGTGCTCTATAAGGAGCACAAGCCCGACGGCGCCAACGATGCGGAAAAATACAAGGACGCAAGCGGAAAATACACTCCCGAGGGCGCTGCTGCTCTCGTAAGACCCTCCATCGTCAAGATATACACATACGCGGACTACTCAGGCTACACTGCAAAGCGTCCCCTGGGCACAGGCTCGGGCATTGTCCTCAACGAGGACGGATATATCGTTACAAATGCCCATGTGCTTGAGGCAGAGGGCTACCACAGGATAGAGACCATGGACGGCGATTTCTACGACGCCAAGGTCATAGGCAGAGACGCAAAGACCGATATTGCGGTCATAAAGGTAAATGCCGAGGGACTTGTCCCCGCTGTTCTGGGCGACTCTGACGAGGCTGTTGTGGGCGAGACCGTTATCGCTATCGGTAACCCCGCAAACCTTGCCAGCACCGTCACCGACGGTATCGTGTCCGCAGTCAACCGTAAGATAAGAAGCGATTCCTCGGGCTTTGAGATGGACTGTATCCAGACCAATGCCGAGATAAGCCCCGGTAACTCCGGCGGTGCTCTGGTAAATATGTACGGTCAGGTAATCGGTATAACTTCATCCAAATACGTCAGCAACGACCTTGAGGGTCTGGGCTTCGCTATCACTATCAACGAGGCTTATCCCGTTATCGAGGAGCTTGCAAAGAACGGCTTCGTTGCAGGACGCTTCAGGATAGGTATCCAGCTCATAGATATGGCTTCCGAGGCTAAGCTCCAGACCATTGAGGATAAGCTGGGCTACGAGCTTCCCGAGGACTTCAGAGGCGTTTACATCGAGAAGGTGGACAAGGACGCCGACATCGCCAACACCGAGCTCAAGGAGGGCGACTTCATCTGCGAGATAAACGGCAAGACCGTCACCACCTATGATGAGCTCTATGACACCATAAGCAGCCAGTACGAAGCCGGCGACAAGGTGCCTGCCACCTGCGCTCACGTCGGCAAGGACGGCACCGTGAGATACTACAAGATAGAGTTCAAGCTCATGGAGGATACCTCTGGCAACTATTGATCTGTAAGACCCTTCGGGCGTTTTGAGTTAACGCCTGCAACTCCCCCTGCTGCACCGCATATGGTCAGCAGGAGGAGTTTTTTTATGCCGGGAAGCTCCCCAAAAAGCACTATCCCCGCGGCTGCAATGATCGTATACATCAGAGCGCCGCAGAGAGAGCCGCCGTAGAGCCCTCTCCTGCGCCTGTAACTGCCGTAGACGTAGGCTCCCGCACATGAACCTGCCCCGAGAGAAAAGCCTGCAAAGGCTGCGGTGAGCCCTATATCTCCCATGATATAATATATGACCGCCGCAGACATTACCGCTGCCGCTGCTGTACAGGCAAGTCCGCAGCACACCGCTGCTGCCATGCTGAGGAAGCCGTTTGCCCACAGGCTTTTTCTGTGTCTGCGCATAAAAAACCTCCGTCATAGAATTCTGTGTAATTCTATGCGGAGGTTTTTGTTTTTATTCTTCTTCGTCGTCCTTCTTCTTGTTTTTCTTCTTGGACTTCTTATCTGCCTCGTCGTCATCATCATCGTCAACCACAGCGGCAGAAGCAACAGCTGCTGACTTCTTGCCGGAAGCCTTGGCTTCCTTGAGACGCTCTGCTGCGGAAACGTTCTCGGTGATAGCCCAGTTCTTTATTCTGAGCTTGTGCTTTGCGCCGCCTGTCTCGATAACGACTGTATCCTCGCCCACGCTTACAACGATACCAACGATACCGCCGCCTGTAACGATCTCATCGCCTACCTGAAGGCTTTCCTGCATCTCCTTGAGTTCTCTGTCGCGCTTCTTCTGGGGTCTGATAGCCATGAAGTAGAGCAGCACGAACATAACGATGAGCATAAGGGGCATTGAGAGAAGGCTGCCCATACCGGGCTGCTGACCGTTTCCTGCGCCTGCTTCGCCCTCAGCGAAAGCATTGAGAGCAGTAGAACCTGCCATAGCCATTGTACATACAGCTGCGGCAAGAGAGGTAAATATCTTCTTATTCATGTTATTTCTCCTATCGTTCGGGATTGTATTTCATACAATGGATATTATATCACATCTCGGTGAGTTTTGCAAGTACTTTTTCACCGATTTTCCGCATTTTTTATAGGCATATCGCAAAAAAGAGCCGCTCCCATTACGGGAACGGCTCCTGTCGTTATATCTCTGATCAAACGAGCTTGATGATAGCCATTTCAGCGGCGTCACCGCGGCGGGGACCGATCTTAACGATCTGTGTGTAACCACCGTTTCTCTCTGCATACTTGGGAGCGATCTCGTCGATAAGCTTCTTAGCAACGGACTCCTTTGTAATGTAAGAGAACACCTGACGCTTGGAGTGCAGATCATCATTTTTACCGATAGTGATCATTTTTTCTGCAACTGCACGAACTTCCTTAGCTCTTGTAACGGTAGTTTCGATCTGACCGTTCTCAAGCAGGAAAGTAACCATGCCTCTGAGCATAGCCTTTCTATGATCAGATGTTCTGCCCAGTTTTCTTGTACCCGGCATTGTATTCACTCCTTTTTATAGTGGTGCGCTAAACGCACGTTTTATGGTTTATTCCTCTTCAGAGGAGAGGTCAAAGCCCAGTGACTGGAGCTTCTCCTTGACCTCATCGAAGGACTTCTTTCCAAGGTTTCTAACCTTCATCATTTCTTCCTCAGACTTATTGATCAAGTCATCTACGGTATTGATACCTGCACGCTTCAGACAATTGAAGGAACGTACAGATAAGTCAAGATCCTCAATGGTCATCTCAAGGATTTTTTCCTTACCCTTCTCATCCTTTTCAACAAGGACCTCAGCCAGTCCTGCCTCTTCTGAGAGGTCGATGAACAGCTTCAGATGCTCGTTGAGGAGATTGGCTGCCTGTGATAAAGCTTCCTTAGCGGAGATGGTACCGTCTGTCCATACCTCCATGGTAAGCTTATCATAGTCGGTGACCTGACCGAGTCGTGTATCCTCTACGGTGTAATTCACCTTAAGAACAGGAGTATAGATGCTGTCTACGGCGATAACGTCAACGGGGAGGTTGATCTGCTTCTTGTTTCTTTCTGCGGAAACGTAGCCTCTTCCTCTGTCGATGGTGATCTCCATATAGAGCTTTGCGTCCTTACCCAGTGTAGCGATGTGCATACCGGGGTCGAGGATATTCACCTCAGAGTCGGTTTTTATATCGCCGGCAGTAATTTCACATTCGCCCTCTGCCTCTATATATACTGTCTTAGGGCCTTCGCCGTAAAGCTTAGCCGTCAGTCCTTTAATACTGAGGATTATTTCGGTAACGTCTTCTTTTACGCCCGGAATAGTTGACAACTCATGGTGTACTGTACCATCCTTGCCCGAAAGCTTTACAGATGTTACAGCCACACCCGGAAGTGAGGAGAGCAGCACACGTCTGAGGCTGTTTCCAAGTGTAATACCGTATCCACGCTCCAGCGGTGCTAAAACGAATTTGCCGTATTTGCCGTCACTTTTAAGCTCGACGATCTCAATATCAGGCTTATTAATTTTTTCCAGCATAAAAACCCTCCTATTTCGCAATTAATGTTGATTTCGAATACTGACGCTTCAAGTAGATCCCTTTGATTACTTGGAGTACAGCTCGACGATGAGGTGAGTAGCTACCTCGTAGTCAATATCCTCAGCTGAGGGAAGACGATTTACTGTAGCGGAGAAGTCATCCTTGTTAGCTGTGAGCCATACAGGAACGAGTCTGTCCTTGGTCTCTTCTACTGTAGCCTTGAACTTCTCGGAAGTTCTGTCCTTTTCTCTGAGGGCGATAACGTCGCCAACCTTAACTCTATAGGAAGGAATGTTTACCTTCTTGCCGTTTACTGTATAGTGGCTGTGTACAACGAGCTGTCTTGCTTCTCTTCTTGTGAGAGCCAGGCCCATTCTGTATACAACACTGTCGAGTCTGGATTCGAGACAAGTGATAAGGTTATCACCGGCCTTACCCTCCATCTTCTCAGCGATCGCAAAGTAGTGTCTGAACTGCTTTTCGAGTACGCCGTAGATGAACTTCAGCTTCTGCTTTTCTTTCAGCTGAAGACCGTATTCAGAGATCTTCTTTCTGTTGTTTGCGTTCTTGAAACGGATTGACTCCTTCTTGGAAACGCCCATAACAGCGGGGCTGATGCCCAGATATCTGCACTTCTTAAGAATTGGTTCCTTCTGTACTGCCATTTTAATACACCTCCAATTTGATCAGACACGACGTCTCTTAGGCGGACGGCAGCCATTGTGCGGGATAGGTGTTACATCCTTGATCATTCTTACCTCAAGGCCTACAGTCTGAAGTGCTCTGATAGCTGCTTCACGACCTGCACCGGGTCCCTTTACGTATACTTCAACATTCTTGAGGCCGTGCTCCATAGCAGCCTTTGCAGCTGTCTCAGCAGCAGTCTGTGCTGCGAAAGGAGTTGACTTCTTTGAGCCTCTGAAGCCGAGTTCGCCTGCGCTTGCCCAAGAGATAGCGTTTCCGGCTGTATCTGTGATCGTAACGATCGTGTTATTGAAAGTGGACTGGATATGAACAGCGCCGCTTTCGATATTCTTACGTTCTCTACGTCTTCTGACAGTAGTAACTTTTTTACCCTTCTGCTGTGCCAAAGCTCATGACCTCCTTACTTCTTCTTGTTAGCGATAGTCTTTACAGGGCCCTTGCGGGTTCTTGCGTTTGTCTTTGTTCTCTGTCCTCTTACGGGGAGACCCTTACGGTGACGAACGCCTCTGTAGCAGCCTATTTCAACAAGTCTCTTGATGTTAAGAGCAACTTCACGGCGGAGGTCACCCTCAACTGTGTAATGCTCATCGATATAATCACGAAGCTTAGCTACATCCTCTTCAGCGAGATCCTTGACTCTTATGTCAGGGTCAACGCCTGTTGCTGCGAGGATATTTGTTGCAGTCTGACGACCGATTCCGTAGATATAAGTGAGACCGATTTCGATTCTCTTATTCTTGGGAAGGTCAACACCGGCTATTCTTGCCATATTATAATTGCACCTCCATTAATGCGCTCGGGGATCAGCCCTGACGCTGCTTATGCTTTGGGTTTTCGCAGATCACCATGATTCTGCCTTTACGTTTAATAACCTTGCACTTTTCGCAAATAGGTTTTACTGAAGGTCTGACTTTCATTGAAAATACCTCCTTTAGCGGATAGCGGATAATTAATATCCTGTATTATTACTTAACGCGCCATGTTATACGGCCCTTTGACAGGTCGTATGGTGACATTTCAAGCTTTACCTTGTCACCGGGTACGATTCTGATATAATTCATTCTGAGCTTGCCCGAAACGTGGGATAATACCTCGTGTCCGTTCTCAAGCTGAACCTTAAACATTGCATTTGGCAGAGCGTCGGTTACAACGCCCTCAACCTCGATTACATCTTCTTTTGACACTTTGAATAACCTCCTTTACTCAGCGCTTCCGAACTGCTTCAGAGCGTTCCTGAGTTTTTTATCAGTTATATCGTTTAGATCGATCATACTGTCTGTAACGCGGATATGCTTTATATTCTTGCGCTTGGGGCTTGAGAGCTTTCTGCTCCTGCCGTCTGCGATAAAGCAATATTTTTCATCGGTACCGACTACTGCGAAGAAGCCTCCGCCGTCTCGTCCCGCCTCCGCTCTTACAACAGAGCCTTTCATCAGCTTCACAATGTTGTCCTCCGTCAGGGCTGTGTCAATATAACGGGACCGTCAGGAGTTATTGCGATCATATGCTCAAAGTGAGCTGAAAGTGAACCACTTTTTGTAACGACTGTCCAGTTGTCCTTCATGACTTTGACGTCGTCTCCCTTGATATTTATCATGGGCTCGATGCAGATGGTCATACCCGCAACCAGTCTGGGTCCGTGACCTGCCTTACCCCAGTTCGGTACTTCGGGTGATTCATGAACTTCTCTGCCGATTCCGTGGCCGCAGTAATTTCTTACGATTCCGTAGCCTCGTGAAGCACAGTACTCTTCAACAGCATGAGAAATATCTCCGACTCTTGCGCCAACCTGAGCCTGAGCTATGCCCTCGTAAAGGCTTTGCTCCGTAACCTCAAGCAATGCTTTAGCTTCATCAGAAATTTTGCCAACAGGGAAGGTCCAGCAGCTGTCTCCGTTGAAGCCCTTGTACGCAGCTCCGGTGTCGATGCTTACTATATCGCCTTCTCTAAGTCTGTGGCTTGCCTTGGGGATACCGTGGATTATCTCCTCGTTTACCGAGATACAAGCGTTCCCGGGAAATCCGTAAAGGCCTTTGAAGCAGGACTTCACGCCGTGGCGGGCATAATACTCGCCGACCAGCTTGTCAACGTCAAGTGTTGACATTCCTGCTCTTAATCTTTCGCCCGCATACCATATTGCGCCGCAGGTAATCCTACCTGCTTCACGCATTATGGCTAATTCGGACTTTGATTTGATAGTTATGCTCATTACTTCTCTACTCCTACTGCCTGCAGAGTGAGCTTAGAAGTATCAGCGACCTCTTCCTGACCGATAACAGTGACAAGCTTGCCCTGCTTCTCGTAATAGTCCTTGAGAGGAGCTGTTTTTTCGTGATAAGTTGCAAGTCTGTCGAGAACGACTTCGGGCTGATCGTCCTTACGAACGATAGTCTTGTCGCCGCACTTATCGCAAACACCCTCGACCTTTGTAGGCTTGTATTCGATATGGTAGGAAGCTCCGCATCCCTGGCAGACTCTTCTGCCCGAGACTCTCTGTTTGATAGTCTCATCGGGAACGCTGATCTCGATAACCTTATCGATCTGGATGTTCATTTTGTCAAGAGCCTCTGCCTGAGGGACCGTTCTCGGGAAACCGTCGAGGATGAAACCGTTTTTGCAGTCGTCCTCAGCGATCCTCTCCTTCAGGATACCGATAACGATATCGTCTGATACGAGAGCACCCGCGTCCATAGCAGCCTTAGCCTTAAGGCCGTACTCTGTGCCGTTCTTGGCGGCTTCGCGGAGGATATTGCCTGTAGAGATCTGAGGAATATTCAGAGCGTCGGAAACAACCTCTGCCTGAGTACCCTTGCCTGCGCCGGGGGCGCCTAAAAAGATAAGGTTCATATGTGTCGGTCCTCCTTTACTGTAAGAAGCCCTTATGATGACGCATCATAAGATGTGATTCAAGTGTTCTTGTAGTTTCAAGCGCAACGCTTACTGCGATAAGGATCGTAGTACCGCCCATTGAAAGTGATCTGAGCTGATCGTCTGCCATCGAGATGAAGATCGGGATAACAGCGATGATACCCAGGAAGATCGCACCCACGAGAGAGATCTTGTTGAGGACTCTCTGGATATAATCGGAAGTGGGCTTACCGGGTCTGATACCGGGGATACCGCCGTTTGACTGACGGAGATTGTTAGCGATCTCAACAGGGTTGTACTGGATCGAAACGTAGAAGTAGTTGAACGCAATGATGAGCAGGAAGTAGATAGCTGCATAGCTCCAGTTTCTTGTGCTGAAGAACTTACAGAAGTGGTAATAGAAACCGCTTGTCTTTGTAGGCTCTCCTGCGAACAGCTGGATGGTCTGGGGAAGAGACATAAACGACATAGCGAAGATGATAGGCATAACGCCGCTCATGATGACCTTTATCGGGATATGTGTCTTCTGTCCGCCGTACTGCTTTCTGCCGACTACGCGCTTAGCATACTGGATCGGGATACGTCTTTCTGCCTCGTTCATGAAGACAATGAAAGCGATCTCCGCGATTATGAATAAGAGATAGCCCAGTGATACGAAGAGGTACTTGCTGGGGTTATCCTTAGTGAGCTTTACGAGAAGGGCTGCGTCGGTGGGGAATCTTGCTGCGATACCTGCAAAGAGGAGCACAGAGATACCGTTTCCGATACCCTTATCGCTGATCCTGTTACCCATCCATACAACGATGAGAGCACCTGCTACGAAGCAAGCGATGATAACGAAGGCTGCGAAAGCGCCCTCTCCGCCGCTGCTGTACTTGAGTGCGTGGAGCACTCCGCCGTCCTCAGCATCAACGTTCATACGCTTGAGTATGAGATAATATCCGTAGGACATTACTACTGCGAGGACCATAGCAACGAATGCTGTGATCTTGTCAATCTTCTTTCTTCCCTCTTCGCCCTCATCGCGCATACGCTCGAGAGGAGGCAGTGCATAAGTCAGCAGCTGCATGATGATGGAAGCGTTGATGAATGGTGTGATCGAAAGTGAAAACATAGTAGCCTGAGACATAGCACCACCGGTGATGGTGTTCATATAGTCCAGGAAGCCTCCGTCGGAAGCCTTTGTATCCATCCATGTCTTTACGACATCGGAATTCAGATAAGGAACTGCTACTGCGCAGCCGAATCTGAACAGGATGATCATGAATAATGTGTATAAGATCTTTTTTCTGATCTCGGGGACGCCCCATGCCTTTCTCAAGGTCTGAAACACATTACATCACCTCTGCTTTCCCGCCAGCCTTTTCTATTTTTTCGATAGCGCTCTGTGAGAATTTAGCAGCCTTTACAGTTAACTTAGCGGAAAGCTCTCCGTTTCCGAGGATCTTTACTCCGTCATAAACCTTCTTAACGAGACCCGAAGCCACGAGAAGCTCTGTGTCTACTACTGTGCCGTCCTTGAACTTGTTAAGATCGGATACGTTAACGATAGCATACTTTGTTGCAAAGATGTTATTGAAGCCTCTCTTAGGGATTCTTCTTGCGAGGGGCATCTGACCGCCTTCAAAGCCGATCCTTACGCCGCCGCCGCTGCGGGCATTCTGACCCTTATGGCCCTTGCCTGCTGTCTTGCCGTTGCCCGAACCGTGGCCTCTGCCTATACGCTTTACAGCCTTGTTTGAATCGAGCGCAGGTGTTAATTCATGTATCTTCATACCGTTGCACCTCCTTGTTTACGCTTCTGTAACCTCAACGAGGTGTGAGATCTTCTTGATTTTTCCGTTTGTCTGCTCATTGTCGGGCTGTGTTGTAACATCTCCGACCTTCTTGAGGCCAAGTGACTGAGCAGTAGCGATCTGGTCCTGCTTTCTACCAATGAGACTCTTTACGAGCTTGATATTCTTTGCCATTTCTTACTGCCTCCTTAACCTAATATTTCCTTAACGGACTTTCCTCTCTTAGCAGCAACATCCTTAGCGGAAGTGCAGTTTACGAGGCCGTCGATTGTAGCTCTTACTACATTGCAGGGGTTATTTGAACGCAGTGACTTTGTTCTGATGTCCTTGATGCCTGCAACTTCGATCACGGCACGGACAGGACCGCCTGCGATAACGCCGGTACCGGGTGCAGCGGGCTTCATGAGAACTCTGCCTGCGCCGAATGCGCCAACGATTTCATGAGGGATAGTAGTACCCTTGAGAGAAACCTTTACAAGGTTCTTCTTTGCGTCCTCGATGCCCTTACGGATTGCATCGGGAACTTCTCCTGACTTTCCGAGACCGAAGCCTACTGTTCCGTTACCGTCGCCGACAACTACCAGTGCGGAGAACTTCATGATGCGTCCGCCCTTAACTGTCTTTGATACACGGTTGATAGCTACGACCTTCTCAACGAACTCAGGAGCCTGTGTTTCAATATTAGCCATTGTTTTACCTCCCTCTTAGAACTTTAATCCGTTTTCACGGGCACCCTCTGCGAGTTCCTTGACTCTGCCGTGGTAGAGGTAGCCGCCTCTGTCGAAAACTACTTCGCTGATTCCCTTATCAGCTGCGTTCTTAGCGATCATCTCGCCGACCTTGCGGGCACCCTCAACGTTGCCGCCGTTGCCCTCAAAGCCCTTATCCATACTTGATGCAGAAGCAAGAGTAACACCGTTTACATCATCGATGAGCTGAGCATAGATGTGCTTTGTTGAACGGAACACATTGAGACGGGGACGCTCGGGAGTTCCTGAGATCTTTGCACGAACTCTGCGGTGTCTCTTTAATCTTGCCTTATTGCTGTCAAATTTCTTAATCATAGCAATTTGCTCCTTTTAATTACTTCTTGCCCTTACCGGCCTTACCTTCCTTGCGGATGATATGCTCGCCTTCGTATCTGATGCCCTTGCCCTTGTAAGGCTCAGGGGGACGCTTTTCGCGAATCTCAGCTGCAAACTGACCTACAGCCTGCTTGTCGATACCGCTTACGATGATCTTGTTGGGCTGGGGAACTTCGAGCTTGATAGCGTCTGTTTCCTCAAGTACAACAGGATGTGAGAAGCCAAGGTTAAGATTTACCTTGTTGCCGCTCTTTGCAGCACGGTAGCCGACACCCTCGATCTCGAGAGTCTTGGAATATCCGTTTGTTACACCCTCAACCATGTTGTTGATAAGTGTTCTTGTAAGACCGTGAAGTGAGCGATGACGCTTGTCGTCGCTGGGTCTTGTAACTGTTATAGTGCCGTTCTCGACCTCTATGCCGAGCTCAGGGCTGAACTGTCTCTTAAGCTCACCCTTAGGTCCCTTTACAGTGAGAAGATTGTTCTCATTCTTTACTTCTACACCTGCAGGAACGCTTATAGGCATTTTACCGATTCTTGACATGATCGATATCCTCCTTACCAGATGTATGCGAGGACCTCGCCGCCGACGTTGAGCTCTCTTGCCTTCTTGTCGGTTACGATTCCCTTTGAAGTTGAAACGATTGCAATACCAAGGCCTTTTCTTACCTTAGGCATATCTGCGCAGCTTGAGTAGATACGCAGACCGGGCTTTGAAACTCTTCTGAGTCCGGTTATAACGGGAGACTTGTTGTCGCCGTATTTAAGCGTGATCCTGATAACACCCTGCTTTCCGTCTTCGATGAGCTGGAAGCCCTTTACATAGCCCTCGTCTACGAGGATCTGTGTGATGTCCTTCTTTACTCTTGAAGCGGGAACGTCAACAGTGGCGTGCTTAGCAGTATTCGCATTGCGAATTCTTGTTAAAAGATCAGCGATTGTATCAGTTATCTGCATGCCGAATGACCTCCTTCTTGTATTTTACCAGCTTGCCTTTTTAACACCAGGAATCTGACCGTCGTGTGCAAGCTCTCTGAAACAGATACGGCAGATGCCGAACTTTCTGAGATATGCGTGCGGTCTGCCACAGATCTTACATCTGTTGTAAGCTCTTGTGGAATACTTGGGAGTTCTCTGCTGCTTATTGATCATTGCCTTCTTAGCCATTTCTTTTCCTCCCTGATTACTTGATGAATGGAGCACCCAGAAGTGAAAGGAGCTCACGAGCTTCTTCATCAGTCTGTGCTGTTGTGATGAAGTTGATATCCATACCTCTTACCTTGTCGATCTTGTCGTACTCGATCTCAGGGAAGATGAGCTGTTCCTTGATACCTGTTGAATAGTTGCCCTTGCCATCGAATGAATTTGCGCTTATTCCTCTGAAGTCACGAACGCGGGGGAACGCAACGTTGAAGAGCTTATTTACGAATTCATACATTCTTTCGCCTCTGAGAGTAACTTTAACGCCGATAGGCATACCCTCACGGAGCTTGAAGTTTGCAACTGACTTCTTAGCTCTGCACACTACAGGCTTCTGACCTGTGATAGCTGCGAGATCGGTCATGATGGCGTCGATGACCTTTGCGTTGTCCTTTGCTTCACCTGCGCCGACATTGATTACAACCTTGTCGAGCTTGGGGATCTGCATTACGCTCTTATAGCCGAACTTCTTCATAAGTGCAGGAGCAACGTCGCTAACATAAAAATCCTTTAAACTTGCCATGTCGTTTCTCCTTTACTATTATTCAAAAGACTTTCCGCACTTCTTGCAAACGCGGAGCTTCTTGCCGTCCTCTACAACGTGGCCGATTCTTGTAGCCTTGCCGCACTTGGGGCAAACAAGCTGTACCTTGCTGGCGTATACGGGAGCCTCTGTTCTGATGATGCCGCCCTTTTCGCCCATTCTTGTAGGCTTAACGTGCTTTGTGATCATGTTGATGCCCTCAACGATGACCTTATCTTCCTTAGGGCTTACCTCTACGACCTTACCGGTCTTTCTGTCGCCCTTGCTGTCGAATTTATCCTCGTACTTGCCGGTGAGAAGGATTACAGTGTCACCGGTTTTAACGTGTACTTTACTCATAATCGAATGACACCTCCATTAAAGAACTTCAGGAGCGAGGCTGAGGATCTTTGTATACTCCTTTTCACGGAGCTCCTTAGCAACGGGCCCGAAGATACGGGTTCCCCTGGGGTTCTTGTCTTCCTTAATAATAACAGCAGCGTTCTCATCGAAGCGGATGTAAGTACCGTCCTCTCTTCTGAGACCCTTTGCTGAACGAACGATAACTGCCTTTACAACATCGCCCTTCTTTACAACGCCTCCGGGTGTTGCTTTCTTAACTGAAGCAACTACGACATCGCCGATATTTGCATATCTTCTGCGTGTACCTCCCAGAACTCTGATACACATAAGCTCCTTAGCGCCAGTGTTATCAGCGACTTTAAGATAAGTCTGCATCTGTATCACAGCGAGTTCCTCCTTTCAAGCTTTAAGCTTCTATCAAAATTACTTAGCCTTTTCAATGATATTTGTCACACGCCATCTCTTATCCTTGGAAAGCGGACGTGTTTCCATAACCTCAACGCGGTCACCGATCCTGCACTCATTGTTTTCATCGTGAGCCTTAAGCTTAACGGTACGCTTGATGATCTTCTTATAAAGCGGGTGTTTAACGTTATCAACGATAGCAACTACGACGGTTTTATCCATCTTATCGCTTACAACCTTACCTACTCTTGTTTTTCTAAGGTTTCTCTCAGTAGACATTAGCTAAATCCTCCCTTTCTTACTGCTGTGCAGCAAGCTCTGCCTCACGCAGAGATGTCTTGATGCGTGCAATATCCTTCTTTACAGCCTTGAGACGAGCTGTATTATCAAGCTGATTTATAGCCAGCTGAAAACGAAGAGCGAAGAGCTCCTCCTTGAGGCTGGCGAGCTTCTCGTTGAGCTCATCAACTGACATTTCTCTGATTTCCGATGCCTTCATTACTGCTCAACCTCCTGCTCTGCCTTTGTTACGAACTTACACTTGATAGGAAGCTTGTGCATAGCGAGACGCATAGCTTCTCTTGCAGTTTCCTCAGCTACGCCCTTGATCTCAAAGAGAACTCTGCCGGGCTTAACTACTGCTACCCAGTACTCGGGTGAACCCTTACCTGAACCCATTCGTGTTTCAGCGGGCTTCTCTGTGATGGGCTTGTCAGGGAAGATCTTGATCCAAACCTGACCGCCTCTCTTGATGTAACGGGTCATTGCGATACGGGCAGACTCGATCTGGTTGGATGTGATCCAAGCAGGCTCAAGTGCCTGAAGACCGTAATCACCGTAAGTTACCTTATTTCCTCTGTATGCCTTACCCTTCAGACGTCCTCTGTGGACTCTGCGGTACTTAACTCTCTTCGGAAGCAGCATTACTGATTACCTCCTTCTCTTTTAGCGTCACGATTGAAATTTCTGTTTCCGCCTCTTCTGTTGCCGTCACGTCTGTCGTCACGGCGGCGTCTGTCATTATTTCTTGTATCGTTCTTGCGCTCGATCTTTTCTCTCTGAGCAGCTGCCTTTGCAGCGTCGCCCTTGAGAACTTCGCCCTTGTAGATCCAAACCTTTACGCCAAGCTTGCCGTAGGTTGTATCAGCCTCTGCGAAACCGTAGTCGATGTCAGCACGGATAGTCTGGAGCGGGATAGTACCCTCGTGGTAGCTCTCGCTTCTTGCGATCTCGGCACCGGCAAGTCTGCCTGAAACCTTGACCTTGATACCCTTTGCGCCAAGACGCATTGTTCTGCCGATAGACTGCTTCATAGCTCTTCTGAATGATACTCTGTTCTCAAGGTCGAGAGCGATCTTCTCTGCTACGAGCTGGCTGTCCATATCGGGCTGCTTTACTTCAATAATGTTGACGAGAACCTGCTTGTTCATCATCTTCTCGAGCTGTGCTCTGAGCTTCTCGATCTCTGCGCCGCCTCTTCCGATAACGATACCGGGCTTAGCGCAGTGGATGTGGATTCTAACCTTATCAGCAAAACGCTCGATCTCGATTCTGGGAACACCTGCAGCATACAGGCTCTTCTTGATGAAGTTACGAACGTTGTAATCCTCTACGAGAGTGTTGCCGAAATCAGACTTATTTGCATACCAGCGAGAATCCCAATCCTTTATAACGCCGACACGAAGACCGTGCGGATTAACTTTCTGGCCCATTCTTCAAACCTCCTTGGGATTATTCTTTTTCTTTAAGAACAACTGTGATGTGTGATGTTCTCTTTAAAATTCTATATGCTCTGCCCTGTGCTCTCGGCATGATTCTCTTCATGATAGGACCGGGTGTTACGAAGCACTCGGAAACTACGAGATTATCCTTATCCATGCTGAAGTTGTTTTCAGCGTTTGCCTGAGCGGACTTAACAAGCTTTGCAACGATAGGGCTTGCAGCCTTAGGAGTAAGATCTAAAGTAGCTAAAGCGAGATCAACAGGCTTGTTTCTGATAAGATCCAGAACAATCTGCACCTTTCTGGGTGATATACGAGCATTTCTTAAATAAGCTCTTGCTTCCATCTCTGAGCTCCTCCTTCCGCTTATTTCTTACCGTTGTTGGATGTCTTTGAGCCTGCGTGGCCCTTGTAAGTTCTTGTAGGAGCAAACTCACCGAGCTTGTGACCTACCATATCCTCTGTTACATATACCGGAACGTGCTTACGACCGTCATGTACAGCAAATGTGTGACCTACAAAGTCAGGGAATATTGTTGAAGAACGGCTCCATGTCTTGAGGACCTTCTTCTCACCTGCTTCATTCATTGCAACGACCCTCTTCAGGAGAACTTCCTGGACATAAGGTCCCTTCTTAATGCTTCTGCTCATTTAATCAGTTCCTCCTTTCAGATTACTTGCCGTTGCGGCGCTTTACGATGAACTTATCAGTTCTGTGATGCTTCTTACGAGTCTTGTAGCCGAGTGCGGGCTTGCCCCAGGGGGTAACAGGTCCGGGACGGCCGACAGGTGACTTACCTTCACCACCACCGTGGGGGTGATCGCAGGGGTTCATTACAGAACCGCGAACTGTAGGTCTCCAGCCCATGTTTCTTACACGGCCTGCCTTACCATAGTTAACGTTCTCGTGATCGATGTTGGAAACCTGACCGATTGCAGCCTTGCATCCGATCGGAACCTTTCTCATCTCGCCGGAAGGAAGTCTGATAAGAGCGTAGTTGTCCTCTTTGCCCATGAGCTGAGCCTGGTTGCCTGCGCTTCTTACGAGCTGAGCGCCCTTGCCGGGATAAAGCTCTATAGCGTGGATGAATGTACCAACGGGGATATCAGCGAGCTTGAGTGCGTTGCCGGGCTTGATATCAGCCTCGGAACCTGACTCGATCTTGTCGCCTACCTTGAGGCCGTTGGGAGCGAGGATATATCTCTTCTCTCCGTCCTCGTACTGAACGAGAGCGATGAATGCGCTTCTGTTAGGATCGTACTCAAGAGTCTGAACAACAGCGATCATATCGTCCTTGTCTCTCTTGAAGTCGATTACACGGTACTTTCTTCTGTTACCGCCGCCTCTGTGGCGAACTGTTATACGGCCGTAGCTGTTTCTTCCCGACTTCTTCTTCATGGGTTCGAGAAGGCTCTTCTCCGGCTCAACCTTTGACAGGACCGAGTAGTCAGTTACAGTCATCTGACGTCTCGAAGGTGTCGTAGGCTTATATGTTTTAATAGCCATTTTAACTTTCTCCTTTAATGCATTTTTTGCGGGAGCATTACTCCCATACTTTCTGACTTATATTAATGTAGGGATCAAACCATACCCTCGAAGAACTCGATAGACTTTGAATCCTCTGTAAGAGTGATGATAGCCTTCTTCCAGTCAGATGTCTTGCCGGCGAATCTGCCAACTCTCTTGGAGCGGCCGTTGCAGTTCATAGTGTTTACCTTTGCAACCTCTACGCCGAAGAGCTGCTCTACAGCCTTCTTTATCTCGGACTTGTTAGCGTCCTTAGCAACCTTAAAGGTGTACTTTCCGTTCTGGAGCTCATCCATTGACTTCTCAGTGATAACGGGCTTCAGAATGATGTCCTGAGCTGCTTTCATTATGCGTACACCTCCTCGATCTTTCCAACGGCATTCTTAACAACGATGAACTTATCGTAGTTGAGTATGTCGTAAACATTAAGAGTATTTACAGCAGCAGTCTTAACACCGGGGATGTTAGCTGCGCTCTTTACTACCTTTGCGTCAGCCTCTGCTGTTACGATGAGAGCCTTGCCCTCAACGCCGAGAGCCTTGAGCATTTCAACAACTGTCTTTGTCTTGTACTCGTCAAGTGTGAGAGCGTCAAGAACGATCATGTTGTTGTCGAGAACCTTAGCAGAAAGCGCAGACTTCATTGCGAGTCTCTTTACCTTCTTGTTAAGGGAATATCTGTAATCTCTGGGCTTGGGGCCGAGAGCGATTCCGCCGTGTACCCACTGAGGAGCACGGGTCGAACCCTGTCTTGCATGGCCTGTACCCTTCTGTCTCCAGGGCTTTCTTCCGCCGCCGCTTACTTCTGTTCTTGTAAGTGTGGACTGTGTACCCTGTCTCTGGTTTGCAAGGTAATTAACAACTGCAGCGTGCATAACGCCTTCGTTGGGAGTGATTCCGAAAACTTCGTCGTTGAGCTCTGTCTCGGAAACCTGCTTACCTGTCATATCAAAAACTGAAATTGTAGACATTTACGCTTCCTCCTTCCTTAAGCCTTTACGCTGTCAACGATATAAACGATACCGCCCTTAGGACCGGGGATAGCGCCCTTGATAGCGATGAGATTGTTCTCAGTGTCTATTTTAACGATTTCGAGATTCTGAACAGTTACCTGCTCTGCACCCATGTGACCTGCCATGCCCTTGCCCTTATAGATTCTTGAAGGGGATGAGCAAGCACCCATTGAACCTGCCTGTCTGTGAACAGGGCCTGTACCGTGAGTTTCCTTGAGTCTGTGCTGGTTGTGGCGCTTGATAGCACCTGCGAATCCCTTACCCTTGCTGGTGCCGACAACGTCGATAGCGTCGCCTACAGCAAATGTATCAGCCTTGATGATGTCGCCTACGTTAAGAGCGTCGCAGTCGTCAAGTCTGAACTCCTTGAGTTCCTTCTTGCAAGCTACGTCAGCCTTGTCGAAGTGACCCTTCATAGGCTTGTTAACTCTCTGTACCTTTACGTCGCCGTAGCCCAGCTGAAGAGCTGCATAGCCGTCGTTCTCTACAGTTTTCTTCTGTACAACGACACAGGGGCCGGCTTCTACTACTGTTACAGGAACAACTTTTCCTGTCTCGTCGAAGATCTGAGTCATACCGATCTTCTTACCGATAATGCCTTTCTGCATTTTCTTTTCCTCCTATAGGTTATTGGTTGATGATTTACACATCAACATGACCGACGGTCTACCGTCATTCCGCTTCCCGAGCGGTGGTTTCAAGCGTAATTTCGGTTAATTACTTAACCTCCATAACAACGTCTACGCCTGCGGGGATCTCGAGCTTCTCAAGAGCAGCTGAAGTCTTGTCTGTAGGACGGATAACGTCTACAAGTCTCTTGTGAGTTCTCATCTCGAACTGCTCACGGCTGTCCTTGTACTTGTGTACAGCACGGAGAATTGTAACAACTTCCTTGTCTGTGGGGAGCGGGATAGGACCCGAAACTCTTGCACCACTTCTCTTAGCTGCCTCAACGATCTTAGCTGCTGCAATATCAACAGTAGCGTGATCGTAGCCCTTGATCTTGAATCTGATCTTTTCGTTGACTGCCATTATTTTCGCCTCCTTGGAATTAATTACGGGGACGCAGATTGGAATATCACACGTTTCCGTGTGTTTCATGCCTCATCTCATAAAAAAACTCGAAAAACCGTTGTTTTCCGAGCCGTCTTAACAAAATATGAGCACAAAAAGAGCATAATCCACGCATACGCAAGCTGCGTGAAGAATAACCACAAACTGTGTTCGATATCCCATTCGCCCGGTTTAAAATCGGACATACTCCACGGAAATTACCTGCCATACCGGCAGCAACCTTCCGCTTCAACGCATATCTTCTGCAGTCAGCGCGCATATCAGCGCACTCAACGTAAACCATTATACCACATATATAGGGATAAATCAACAATTTGCAGAAATTGTATTTGTAAATTTTTAATGAACGATAATTTTATTTTAACAATTTATGCTGTTTCCCTGCTTCGGGGCAGGTATTTCAGCGAAATACCTGCAAATCAGCTTCCGAAGATATATTTCAGCGCAGTGAGAACAGTGTCGCCTACGGACTTGGAATTGACCACTTCGAGAGCTCTGTCGGGACGGTCGGTGATGATATTGTCCACGCCGAGAGCCATCATCTTCTGCATCTCGCTCTGACGGTCAACGGTCCAGACGAAAATACGCTTTCCGTTATGGTGAGCGGAGTTGACCACGCTCTGGTTCACGAAAAGGTAATTCATGCTGACAGCGTCGATATAGGGCAGCTGCGAGTATGAGGTGGCTGTTGCCAGATTGGCGATGAAGGCGGTCTTTATCTTGGGGTTGAGCTGCTTTACCTTTTTCAGCGCAGGATAGGAGAACGAGGTCACATAGCAGGAATTGACTATGCCGTACTCCTCCACCAGCTCCACCACCTTCTCGGCGGTGCGCTTGGGGTTCCCCGAGCGCTTTATCTCAATATTGAGCATTATGTTCTTGCCCACCAGGTCCAGTACCTCTGCCAGTGTGGGGATACGCACGTCGTCGAACTCACCGTCTTTGCTGAACCATGAGCCTGCGGACAGCTGCAACAGCTCCTCGTAGGTATGCTTTCTCAGCTCGCCCTTGCCGTCGGTGGTGCGGTCAAGCTTGTCATCGTGGCAGACCACCAGCACATCGTCAGCGGTGAGCTGCACGTCCAGCTCTATGAAGTCCGCGCCGCAGTCCATAGCTGCCTCAAAGGCAGGAATGGTGTTCTCGGGAGCTATCCTTGAAAAGCCTCTGTGGGCTGTGACCTGAGTCCTGCTGAGGAGTCCCACGTTAAGGCTGACGTTGCCCTGATACAGTGCCCTGAAGTAGGAAAGGTTCATTACCAGACCCGCTGCGATAAGGCAGGTGACGATGATAACACTGTGTCCCCTTTTCATCTTCTTTATGCTGCGGCTGGGAAGTTCCAGCTCCTCGTCCTTGTTGTCGGCAATGAACTTGTTGGTGAGCCACCACATCACCGCAGGTGCGGAGAAGAAGGCGGATATTGCGGTGAATATGCTCCATGTGTAGCGCAGCACTTTAAGAGCCGTACCGAAAGCCGCTCTCGGCTCGGAGAAGCCCTTGATGACGAATACGATGATGAAGCTCAGTCCGAAGGTGACCGCCGCTATGATGAACATAACCGCAAGGGTCCACAGGAACAGTGAGATTATCATTTTAAAGCGCTGACCGCTTATCCTCTCGCGGCTCTTTTTGATGCAGTCGCGGAAGGCGTATTTCGTAAGTATCAGGTAGTGTATGCTGTAGCTGCCGCCTATCATCAGTATGATGAACAGGAGCTGTATCAGTATATACGCAGCTATAGCCATACCGCCGTTTACCGAGTAGAATATCCTTCTCAGCACAGGCAGCAGCGGTGCCATGAACATACCTGAGGACAGCGAGAACTGCGCCAGAGGCATGACCGCCATGTAAGCCAGGAAGGAAAGTATGCCCGAGCCCTTGAACGCCTTTCCGAAGGCGCGTAATCCCGTCCTGAACATACCTCCCGTGAATATATGCTCACCCTTGCCGAAGCAGGAGAAGCAGGCAGCCAGCGCGGACAGCTCCACGAAAGAGAAAAAGGCATAGCAAAAGAGCATCAGCACGATAACGATTATCGTGGAGGGATGCTTTAAGTAAACAAGCAGATTTTCGTCGTTGAGGTAAGTTACGCCCGAAAGCTTCATTGTCAGCTTCAGCAGCAGCGCCAGCACGGGGGTTCCGATAGCCAGCAGCAGCAGCTTGAATATAAGTTCAAATATGAGGAAGTGAGGTACAGCTCTCAGGAAAACACCTGTGTTTTTCAGGATCTTTTTCATATGTTTTACTCCGAACAAGTGAATATACTTAAATTATACGCTCTTACAGGCAACTTGTCAATAAAAAGTTAAGAGCTGAAAGCTTATGTTTACGCTCGGGGCGTTAACACAACTCTCAACTCTCAACTGTAAACTCTCAACTGAAATTATCCGACGATACCTGAGCGCTCTATGCCCTCGGTGAAGTGCTTCTGCATGAACACATACATCAGCAGCACGGGAGCTATGGACAGCAGGCAGCCTGCTTCCTTCCAGACTATCTGCTCTCTGGGGCTTATCTGCACCGTGGGGTCATTGAACAGCCTTATCTTCAGCTCATTGTCCAGATTTGTCAGCATCAGGGCAATGGTCTTTGTGTTGGTGAAGAAGGTGTTGCTCACATAGTAGTCGTTCCAGTACCACACCACCGAGAACAGGAACACCGTCAGAAAGGCAGGTGCCGCATTGGGTGCGATAACGCTTACGAAGGTCCTGAACGGACCGCAGCCGTCTATGTATGCCGCGTCCTCAAGCTCACGGGGGAGCCCCTTGAAGAACTGCCGGAATATGAATATCATCAGTCCTGCCCGTATGCCGTTGGCAGTCATTGCAGGCAGGTACATGGTGAGCCTGCTGTCGATGAGGTTCAAGCTGAACAGCCCCTTTATGCCGAAGTAGCGGAAAAGGGTGTACAGGGGCAGGGATATTACCTGAGTAGGCACCAGTATCATCATTATGACTATGGCGAAAAACAGCTTCTTTCCCCTGAACTCAAATCTCGCAAAGCCGTAGCCCGTTATGGCGCAGGATATGACCTGCACCAGGGAGCAGCCTATATTCAGCAGCAGGGTGTTCCCCAGGGTCTTCCAGTAGTCCATGGCGTCTATGGTCTCGGTTATTATCCTGAATGTGTAATGCCTTGGTATCCACATTACAGTGGGGTCGCTCATGTCCGCCCTCTCCCTGAAGGCGCAGCTTATCATATATATAAGAGGATACATGATGACGAAGCCCAGCCCGATGAGTATGACCGCCCTGAATACGGGCCAGACCTTCTCTGCGGCAGCCTTTCTGCGCAGATAGCCTCTCTCCTCACGGGTCATGGACTGCATACGCAGCCTTTTCAGCTCACGTCTGCTCATTCCGCTGCCTATCTCCTCTGCGGACTTTACCTTTGGTGCAGCTGTCTCATCAGCCATGCTTCTCACCTCCTCAGTCGGTCTCGTATTGTATGAATTTGCCTGTGAGCCATGCGAAAACGCCGATAGCTCCCAGAACTATGGCGAAGTACACCCACGCCATGGCGGAGGCTCCTCCGAACTCCCACTGGTTCTTCATTGCCACGATACGGTTCATGACGCTGTTCATGGGATTGGTAAAGGAGTCTATGACGGTGAATATAAGGTTAGCCAGTATGAAGGGGCTCACCGATGGGAAGACTATCTTCCAGAAGTACTCCCACGCCGTAGCGCCCTCCATCTGAGCGGCTTCCCTGACGTCCTTGGATATGTTCTGGAGACCTGCAAGGAACAGCAGTATCTGTATGCCCGAGCTCCAGACTATGCCGAAGATGTTGTCCGCCACCGCCGTAATGAAGTCATTGGTCCTGTCGCTTATGCCGTAAATGCCAAGGAACTGCAAAAGCTCACCCACCAGGTCCGTAGAGAACATGGTAGAGAACTGCTCCGCTCCAGCATTGCCCGTGGACTCCATATCGCCGCTGATTATCCTGAAAACAGGTCCCGTGGCGATGATGACGGGCAGGAAGAAGACAGCTCTTGCCAGAGTCCTTCCCCTGAACTTCTGATTGAGTATCACCGCAATGAACAGGGAGAAAACCAGTATCAGCGGCGTCTTCCAGAGAGTCTCCAGCAGAGTGTCTATGAGGTAGTCGGTGTAGTAGGGGTCCTCGTTGAGGACTACTGTGTAGTTTTTAAGCCCCACGAACCGGGTTTTCAGTGCGCCGGGCTCTACGGAAACATCACAGAAGGAGTACCACAGCGACTTTCCCAGAGGGATAAGGAAGAACAGTATAGTCCCTACGAGCCACAGGCTAATAAAGCCGTAGCCGTACATTGATTTCCGCCGCTGATATGACATTATGCGGCGCTTTTTCTTGTTTTCTGCCACGGGGGCAGCCTTTCCGCTCATATTTTCCTCCTTCCCTGTCATTATTTCAGGTCTATGATGCCGCCGTCCCAGGTGACGGTGCGTTCGCCCAGGTCGGTGGTGACGGTGATACCATTGGAATAATCCGTGGTTATGATGTCCCCGTCCCTTTCATAGCCTGTGATGAAGCTGTCCGACACCTGCTCCAGCATGGGCGCAAGGAGACTCTGCTCTCTTGCGGCAGTGTCGGTCCAGTATTTATAATTGGCGTAATAGAGCGTATCCAGCTCTGTGTCCTTCAGCTCCCCTGTCTCCTCGTATATCATATCGTAGCTGAGACAGCTTCCCGTTGCCGCCGCCATGAGCACAGCGGTCTCAGGGTCGGCGCTGCCGTTTATGGCTTCCGAGGAATAGGGCAGAACTCCGTGGAGCACCATCTGATAGAAGGGTATATCCTCATCGAATATATCCGACCTGCCCGAACTGAGGGGAACGTTCCGTATCCTGCTGACGTAGGGCAGTGCATAGGCGTTGGCAGTATCGGCGAGTATGCCGTTTTCAAGGCTGCTGTCCAGCCTGCTGTAGCCCTCCTCAAGGAGAGTCTCCGCCTTTG
Organism: Ruminococcus flavefaciens ND2009; assembly: GCF_000621785.1. Taxonomy (GTDB): domain Bacteria; phylum Bacillota; class Clostridia; order Oscillospirales; family Ruminococcaceae; genus Ruminococcus; species Ruminococcus flavefaciens_C. The sequence continues at coordinate 77,158 of NZ_JHXI01000010.1, forward strand.
CGCGTGATATGCCCTTATTGCCGTAGTCTCCGTACAGTGAGCTTGTAAGGTCCGAGAGGGAAACTCCCTCAAGACCGTTTTCAGGGTAGTTCTCGGCAATATCCCCGAATACCTCGCCGAAATAGCTTGGCGAGAGCAGGGACATATTCTTCCTGAACTTATTTGGTATTCCGTAGGCTCTGTCATAGCTGACTATCCTCGAATATGAGCCCGAAACCCGGACGGCTGTGTCCGTAAAGGAGTAGTAGCCGTTGCCCGAATAGAAGTCCCTGTTGTCGGACACGGGATAGAGGCTGTAGCCCTTTTCGTCTATTAGGTCGGTGAGCTTTCTGAAATCAGACCTGCCGCCCAGCTTGCCGGAGGGCTTGCCGTCGGTGTCCACCTTGTTCTTTATGCCGTCGTTGGTCCAGTTCTTATAGGAAATGACCATGTCCTCCACGCCGCCGCTGCCCAGACTGCCGATAATGTCAGCTGCCTGACCGTAGTCGGTGACGGAAGTCCTGAGGGATATGGGTATGCCCAGAACGGGCTTTTTCTTCATAACTCCGCCGTAAAGTGTGAGATACATGGGAGCCTCACCTGCCGTACTCTTTGCGGTGACCCCCTTTTCCTCAGTGAGGTATCTGCGGTATCTTGTGGCAATGTCGGTGTAGTCCGCATCCTTTTTGGATATGGGATAGTACCTCATCTCAATATCATCGGACTTTATGCTGCCGCTTTCAAATACGGTGTATTTCTCGTTGCTGCTGCCCGACATATAGAAGCTGTCGGTGCTGCGGAGAATGAACGAGAGATTGCAGATGTTGTAGCTGCTGCCCGACTGCCTTGACACATTGGCGGTGAGGTATGCGTTGGAGTCACCCTTTGCGGCAACTGCCAGCAGGGCATTGTCCTCCTTGACCACGCCGTAGACGGGCAGATATATCTGTCCCGTGACTGCCCCCTTGTTCTGGGGCACAGCGGTAAAGTCGTTTCCGTAGACTCTCTGCTGATAGATATTGTTCTGGAAGGAGCGGTTGTTATTGAAGCGCACCAGCGCTCCGCAGCCGTCGGGGATAACGTAGTAACCCTCCTCCTTGTCGGAGGCGGCTCCCAGACTTCCCAGCACGGTCATCTCCGTAGCCACATTGGCGGCGTTGGTCTCCTTTATCTCCGACACCTTCACCGAGGCGATGAGACAGTCCTCCCCGAGAGTGTACTCCACAGGCACTTTGAAGCCTGCGCTTTTGTAGTCATACTCCACGCGGATACCGTTTTTTATGTCCCTGACGGTGAATGTGCAGTCATTTTCATTTCCCGAGCGCAGCACATTGTTGCCTGAGCGCTTGAGAGGCACTCCGTAGCGGAGCACATTTGAAGAACGCAGCTCGTCCGCCAGAAGGGCTGTGGCAGCCCTGTCCTGTGTGGCTTCAAGTGGCGAGGACCACCAGATATAGCCTGTGTCCTTTACCTCAATGCCGAAAACTGCGCTCCTGTCGTCAACTATCATGCGCAGCTTCTCGTTTTCCGCGCCGCTGCGGTAGGCGCCCAGGAAGTGCTTCCTGTCGGAAGTGAGCCATGCAAAGCTGTCCCCTGCGGTGTAGACACGCCTGCCCTCCTCAATGCCGTCATATGTGAAGGTCTCGTCGATGCCCTTCATATCCCTGCTGAGGAGCTCCAGTGTCTTTCCGTCTGCGGAGAGGAATGCGTATCTGCTGTCAAGGGTGGAGACTATCTGTCTCAGCCTTATGACTTTAGTGGCGTCTTCGTCGGTGATGATGAAAAATCTGCCTGCGTCGCTGACCCAGAGCTTTCCCTCATCGCACTTTTTGCCGTTTTTGAAGGAAGCCGCAGCCTCCCCAGTCTTTGTATCGATTATGACAAGCTCTCCCAGCTTTTTCAGCTCGGCTATCTTATCTGCAAGGAGCTGCTGCTCCTCTGTGTAGTCCTTTTTGCTCTTTGGCTTGCCGCCTGCCTTTTCCCAGAGCTCGTCGTCGAAGTCCTTGTCCTTGCAGTAGACATCGAAGCCCTCGGCAGAGCCTATCTTTTTCAGGTACTTCTCAGCGTCCTCCTGAGACAGCTCCGCCTTCTCCACCGCCTCGGAGCGCTTTGCCTTCTCCTCTGCTGCGGCAGTCTCCTCAGCGTCCTCCTCTGTTATCTCCGGCGCAGGCTCAGGCTCGTCCCCGTCAGCATAGGCGCTGCATGGCACAGTCATGGAAGCTGCCGTCACAAGGCAAAGCAGGAGCTTTTTCGTTATCCTTCCCATATGCACCGCCTCTCAGACACGGGCTCTGTAGGAGAGCTCGGTGTAAACGGTGGATATGAATATGAATATCTGCTGTATCAGTGACATCAGCAGCACCAGCAGGAACAGCATTATGAGCATTGCTCCTATGGTGAGAACTATGGCGAGAACGGTCTTGCCGAAGGAGTACTGGTGCACCGACTTTATCGCCGAGAAAAGCAGTATCACCGTCCACCCCACGCCAATGAGCTCTATTATCTGCATGAACACATACTCGTCCCGTATGAGGAAATGGGAGAGTATGACGTTGATATAGAGCTGTACCGTGTATGGTATGAGTGCATAGGCACTGTAAATACATATATTTTTCAGCGTTCCCTCGCCGTCGAGGAGGGTACACACCGACCAGTTCCCCACTGTCCAGGCGCCGAAAAGCACGAAGCTCCGCACGATGTAGGGGATTATATTGAAGGTCTTGTCATAGGCGATGTAGAACTGGAAGCCATAGAGCCTGCCGTAGGCTATCTCTCCGAAAAAGAGCAGCACCAGTATCAGGGCGGCTATTTTCAGCGAGCCCGACTTCTTCCAGCGCATATCCTCGAAGCCCTCAACAGGGTGCATGACGGCATACTTCACCCACTGTCTCTGTGTAAGATCCATCATGACTGCTGCTCCTCCTCTCCCTTATGACTATCCGCCCTGCGTCTCTTTTTAAGTCTGCCGCGGACTATTAGCGCCGCTGCTGCAAGGGCTGTGACTGCGGCGATAACGGGGAAGTTCTCCTTGAGGAACTCCCTGCGCCTTCCCTCGAAGGCCTTGTTGTATATATCGCCTGCGTCTGCAAGCTTTGCGTATTTCATAGCGCCCTTGTAGTCCCCCTGCCTGAGCAGAGCGGAAGCCACGCCCACATAGGCTCTGTTGTAGTTTCCGTCCCTTTTCAGGACCTCCTGCCAGGGACCCAGTGCCTCCTCATAATAGCCTGCATTATGGAGAGCCGCCGCCTCGTGGACTATGCTGCCGAAGGAGGTCTCCCTGAACACGGTTATGGTGTCCTTCATGGAGTCAAGGACGTAGAGGTCGCTGCCAAGAGACTCCACCGCCGCCACATGGTCAAAGCCGCCTGTCTGCTTGGCGATAGTGCCTGTGATGAACAGCAGATTGCAGTCCTCATCGTACTGGAACACCCTGCCCGTGGTGAAGTCGAGGCAGTTTATGCAGCCGTCCGCGGATACGTCTATATCCACTATGGAAGGCGAGAGTACCTTGTTCCGCGAGGTATCGTAAACGGGAGTGATGTCTCCGAATATCAGTTCCTTGTTGGCGAATATGTTCCTGCCTGCGGCGTTCAGCTTCTTCACCGTGTCGGTAGTCTGTGTGCCCGAGGCAGTGCAGGTGAAAATGAAGTCGCCGTCTATATCGAATGAGGTTATGCCCGAGGGAACAGTTCTCGTTCTGTGAGCCTTCTTCTCGTCGGACATGAATATGCTCTTTATGTAGTTGCCGATTATCTTTGCCGTGGGCTCAACGCGGTTTGCGCCGTAGAAGCCCGAGAAGCTGCCGTCGGGAGCAAACATTGCTGCGCCCGTGGTGATATTGCCCAGCACCACATAGACGTTTCCGCCCTTGTCGGCGATGACCCGCTGGGGCAGGAATGTACGCTTTTGATCATAGACCCCGGACTCGGGCTTGGTTATCTCGCTCTGAACATTGCCCTCCTTGTCGGAGATGAGGACTCTGGAATTGTCGCTGTCGGCAATGTAAATGAAGCCGTTTTCCGCCGACACGAAAACTCCCATGGGCTTGTTGAGGGTGGTCTCGGAGCCGTCGGGCATGGTGAAGCGGTCATAGATATGTATGACCTTCTCAAGGCTGCTGTCCGCAGCGATTATGCGGTTGTTTCCCGTATCGGTGATGTAGAGCACACCCTCATCGTCAAAGAAGATGTCGGAGGGGTCGCTGAAGGCTCCCACGCCGAGGTCAAAGCCCGAGACAGCGCGGTCTGCGGTATAGCCTGCCTGTGAGGGTATAGCGTCTCCCCAGTTGTCGTAATTGTAACTCTCATAGGGCTCTCCCGAAGCCGCCGAGCGGTAAGGGGAAGAAAGCGTCAGTGCGGCAAGTGCCGCCGCAAACACGCCCATAAATTTCTTCACTTGCCTCACTCCCTTCAGACAGCTGAACTGTCTATTATTCCTTTATTCCCGAATGCGCCATGGTCTCGATGACCTGTCGCTGTGCCAGCATGAATATGACTATGGGCGGTATCAGCAGGAAAACTGCCGCCGCCATTGCCACGCCTGCTCTGGCAAGTCCCGAGGAAGCCGCCTGTGTGACCACCGTAGGCAGGGTCTTGTACTGCTCCCTGAACACCACGGAGCCCGTCTGGATATTCCATGCGCCCTGAAACGCAAATATTATCAGCGTCATAAGGGCTGGCTTCTGGTTGGGTATGACTATCTGCCAGCATATGCGGAAAAGTCCTGCTCCGTCCACCTTTGCCGCCTCTATCATGGAGTCGGGCACCTGGCTTATGGACTGCCTCATGAGGAAAAGTCCCATAGGCGAGGCTATGGCAGGGAATATCAGCGCCATGTAGGTGTCTATCATGTGGAGCTTCGCCATGACGATGTACTGCATGATGTATATTACGCTGCTCTGGTAGAGAAGCGCAACGACGATAACTCCGTTTATGAATTTGCTCCCGGGAAACTTGCACTTTGCCAGCACAAATGCCGCCATTGACGAGAACACGCATTGCAGCACCGTTACCGTCACGGTGACGAATATACTGTTGAACACATATCTTGAGAAGGGCACCCTGTTCTGGTGGAGCACCCTGAACATATCCCTGAAATTGTCAAGGGTAGGTCTTACGGCGTAGAGCTTTGGGGGAAAGACAAAGAGCTCCTCCACAGGCTTTATGGACATTATCACCGTAAGATATATGGGCAGGAACATGAAAAGTCCCAGCAGTGCAAGGAAAAGGAATATGACCACACTGCCGCCGTACTTTCTGCCTGCCTGTCTGTTTGAGCCGCGAAGCTTCGCGGTATTTATCTCTGCCACAGCTTCGCCTCCTCAGTCCATGTACTTGCCCAGTACCTTGCTGATGAGCTTGTTCAGCAGGAACATGGCAACGAAAAGTATCATACATATAGCCGAGGCATAGCCCATCTCAAAGCGCTGCCAGCCGTAGTCGAAGGCGTGGGTCATGATGGTATGGGCTTTGTAGTCGGTGCTTGGGAAGCCCACAAGGTTCTGGGCGACTGTGCCTGCGGTAAAGGAGCTCACTATCTGCATTACCGCCGCGAACATGAGCTGGGGTCCCATTGAGGGGATAACGATGTATATGAGCTCCTGCCAGCGGGTGCGTATGCCCTCGATAGCTCCTGCCTCATACATGGAGCGGTCGATGTTCTGGAAGCCTGCGCGCAGTGCGAGGAAGCCTGCTCCGAGGGAGATCCACAGCTGCACAACTATGGTGACGCCCAGGACGTATCTGCCGTCGGTGAGCCACTGAACGGGAGCGTTGATGATGCCGAGATCAATGAGGAAGGAGTTGAGATAGCCGTTCATATCGCCGCTGAAGATCAGCTTCCACACTGTATAAACGTTAGCCATTGAAGGGGCGTAAAATATGAGTGTGAAGAAGGTCTTCAGCTTGGGGTGCATCTCGTTTATGAGCCATGCCAGCAGGAAGCACAGCACATAGCTGACAGGTCCCGTAAGAAGGGCAAACACGATAGTGACCCTTATGGAGCGCATGAATATCTTGTCGGAGAAGAAAAGGGTGGTGAAGTTGGAAAGTCCCACGAACCTGGGCGGCCTTGCCATATCGAAGTCCGTAAAGCCCATAGGCAGGGACATGAGCACGGGAACTGCCGTAAAGAGTATGAAGAATATCATAAAGGGCGCAAGCATACCGTAGCAGGCTTTATTGCGCTTTATATCGCGCCAGAGAGCGCCTTTTCCACGCTTCTGAGTTCTGACCGCCATTTTTCACACTCCTTTCCTTTCAGCCGTTTTTTCGTAACGCCGAGGGCGACCTTCCCTACATATGATAGCCGAACTCAGCCCTGCAAGAAACACAGCCGCTCCCCTGATGGCTAACGGCTAAGGGCTGAGGGCTTTTTTATTCAAGTCCTAAGTTCTTGCGTTTTCGCGTTATTTCGTCGTTTATGTCCCTGTTGTACCATATAAGGGTATCACGGGGATTTGCACCCTCGTTGATGGTCTCGCGGAAGGCGTTCATGATATTTCTGGTCACAGCGTAGGACGCAGGGGTAACGGGTATCTCCGTCAGCTCCTCCTGCTGGGCGCGAAGCCTTGCAAGCTCGTCACCCGACCATGACATCTGTCCCAGAGCCTCGGTGTTGGCTGTGTCAAATCTTCCCATAGTACCCATGAGTCCCTCTATCTGGGCGGCATACCTCACCTGTGTTTCTGTTTCGGTGAACCACTTGATGAACTGCCATGCGTTCTCCTTGTTCTTCACCTTTTTGAAGATGACCGCTCCCGAGCCGCTTGAATTAGCCGCATGGGATACAGTACCGTCCTCTCTTTCGGTGCCGGGCACGGGACAGAAGTCCCACAGACCGTTTATCTCGGGAGAAGCGGCGGTAAGCTGGTTGAAGAAGGTATAATTCGCGATAACTATAGGGTACTCCCCTGTCCTGAATCTGCTGAATCCGTCATAGACCTGCTCGAAGCTGTACTTGGTGTAGAAGTCCGTCCACTCCTCAAAGGACTGCACCGCCGCGGTGGTGTCCAGAGCGGAGGCAGTCTGCTCCGTATTGTAGTAGTTCTGCCCCTTCTGGAGCAGCAGCATTGCAAAGGTATGACCGCATTCCGTGGCAGGGGATATATCATTGGGCGGCAGGACAAGTCCCACCGACATATACCTGCGCTGAAGCGCAGGCAGCATATCTATAAGTCCGCTCCAGGTCTCGGGCGGAGAGGTAAAGCCCAGCTCCGTCAGTATATCGGTGCGGTAGAACATCATGGGGAAGGTCTGGCTGACGGGAAGTCCGTAGCAGCCGCCGTTGTAGGTATACTGTGTCGTTGCGTTTTTCTGGAAGCGCCCCTTTACCTCCTCAAAGTCGTCAAACTGAGAAAGGTCCACAAGAAGGTCACGGGCTGCCAGGTTCACGGGGAACTCTCCACCCAGGAAAAGCGCCGCATCAGGTCCTTTGCCTGCAAGAGTAGCCTCCACCACGCCGCCCGTCACAAGGTTCACGGACACGGGAATGCCTGTTTCCTGCATGAACTGGTTCTCGGTCATCTCCTTGACCACCTGCGCCTGGTCTCTGCCCAGAGCCACCCAGACGTCGATGGCGTCCTCTCCCGAAACATCAGAGAGGGTAGTATAGTCCTCAAAGAATGAACCGATGAAGCCCTCAAAGCCGAATTTCAGCGACTTGCCCAGCTTCTCCTTACAGCTTGTGAAGCTGCGGTCAGCTGACGCCAGCTCGATATAGTCCACCTCAAGGGGCTGGTCGCGGTTGTCCCTCATCCACGCCGAAAGGGAGGTGATACCGGTCTTTATCTGCGAAAGATAGGAGGGTATCTTCAAAGGCTTGGCAGTGCATTTATCCAGTATTACCGCCATGTTCTCTATGGCAGCCGCCTCTGTTCCGCTGCTGCCCGAAATAGACTCTATTTCCTTCTGAACGTCCTTCAGCTCGGCGGAAATGCCGGTGAACTTGTCCACCAGCTCGGGTATCTTCTCGTGAACGTAATAATCCGTATATTTATCGGGAGCGGGTCCCGTTATCATCAGAACTCTGCGGTAATAGGTGTTCAGCTCCTTCACCGCGCTGTCAAGTCTGCGGAGACAGCCGCCTATCTCGCCGGGGACAGCCTCCATTGTAATGGTATGGCTCCTGCCGCCCTCAAGCCAGATGTACACGGGCTCGCCGCCGCTTTCGGGAGTCGTCACAGACCAGTCCGTATCGTAGCTGAACCTGACGCCGTCAAGCTCCTTACAGGGCACCTTGCCGTCGATATAGATACGGCGCTCCGAGTCAAAGCCTCTTATCTGATCCTGTCTCGCCTTTATTCCTATTTTATACCAGCCCCCTGCACCGGTCTCCTCCATGGGTATCTCCCATGTGACCGACTGGAGCGCTTTTTTCCAGCTTCCGCTGCCCAGGGTATTGTAGACCATTTTCCTCGGGTCCGAGGGCGAAGCAAGGTAGCTGCTGTTGTCGTATGTGGGATAGAGCGTTGGATCGGACTTGAACGCTGCATTCTCCCCTTCTATTCTGAAAAGTGCGGAGGCAGTGCCCTCAACAGAGATGTCCGCACTTACGGAAGCCCCATAGCCGCTGTAGTCGGGGAGCTCCTCACGCTGACAGAAACACAGCTTCTCAATAGCCAGCTGAGCCCTTTCCGAACTGAGCTTCAGCTCATGGGAGCCCTTTTCCAGGTAAAAGAACAGGGGCTCGCTGAAAAGTCCGTCCACGTCCCCAAAGAAGCGACTCTGCCACATCGCCTTCTGGACCTGTGCAGGACGCACCTGATTTCCGCGTATATCCGTATATATGTCCTTCTCGTTGACCCATACCCTGCCGAGGGTCAGTCTCGAAGCGGTATCATAGGGAGCCTGTCCGTCTATCTCAAGTCCCAGCTCTATGTAGGTGCTGCTTGATACCATGGGGCAGTAATCCGCCGAAAGGCAGTAATTTCCCGTCTCGGGGACTGTGAACCGATAGGTCACCTCGCCGTCGGCACTGTTCCAGAGCAGTGCATTGTCCCGTTCCTCGCCGAAGTCGTCGGTGAAGCTGCCTTTGCTGAATTCTCCGCCCTCAGCGGAGACGTACTCCGCTCCCCCGATGACTATTTCCCTGTCAGGTCGGGGCTCCGCGGAATGGAGGTCATAGTAGTCGCCGAAGCTGAGCATATCACCGTCGGGTGAAGCCATGGCGTAGTAATCCTCAGCCATTGCCGCACGGACAGAGCCGTCCTCGGCAGCCGCAGGGAATACCTGTGCCGCACCGCAGAAAACAAGGGCTGCTGCCCCCGAGACCAGTCTCCGCAAAAAACTTTTCACTTCCGCTCCGCCCCCTTTCCTCGGACATATAAACAAAAAATGCGCAAGCTCCCTCGGTCGGGGATCATGCGCACAGTCAGCCTGACCGCAGTTCTGCCAAACTGCAATTTTCCATCTAATAGTCAGTATATCAAATTTACGGTGCAATGTCAAGAAACGGAATGTGTCTGTATTATAAATAATATATTTTACATCACGGTGTTTAGCTAAATAACGTATTTCCTTAGCAAACCACACAAACAGAGCTGCATTATTCTGTAAATTCCTCCAAGTATTTTCTGCTGATCTTGCTGCCCGTTCCTGCAAAATTTACTATTATTAAAAAACTGTAAAATCTGTGCTGCATTTTACGTTTTGTATTGACATTTGGACGCTTTTGTGTTATCATAAAAATGAAGAAAAAGCAATTATCCCGATACAAAACTTGACAATAAAAGGAGCGATAGACTTGGCAAACGTGCTCGAAGTAAAAGAGCTGTCAAAGCAGTACTCCAAGATCCTCGCCGCCGACAAGGTCTCATTCGAGATCGGCGAAGGTGAGATATTCGCACTCATCGGTCCCAACGGTGCAGGCAAGACTACTACTATACGCATGATCTCCACACTGCTCCAGCCTACATCAGGCGACGCAGTTGTTGCAGGACACAGTATCCTGAAAGCACCTGAAAAGGTAAGGGAGTCCATTACATACCTCCCCGACGAAGCAGGCGCATATAAACAGATGACGGGCATCAAGTACCTCAGATTCATGGCGGGACTGTTCACATCGGACATCGATACCCTGAACGGCTATGTTGACCGCGCAAAGAATATCTGCGGACTGGGCGACCGTCTCAACGATAAGATAGGAAGCTACAGCCGAGGCATGATAAGAAAGCTCCTCCTTGCGAGAGCTGTTATGACAAAGCCGAAGCTTGCAATACTTGACGAGCCCACCAGCGGTCTGGACGTTCTCAATGCCATCGAGATACGCAAGACCATCAAAAAGCTCGCCGCAGAAGAGGGAATGTCTTTCCTTCTCTCATCACACAATATGCTCGAGATAGAGTTCGTTTCCGACCGCGTAGGCATCATCGCCAACGGCCACCTCATGGTGACAGGACGCACGGACGAGCTGAAGGAACGCTACAGCGCTCCCAACCTTGAGGAAGTATTTGAAAGGGTGGTGAAAGAGAATGAAATTCATTAACCTCCTAAAAAAAGAGATCTCCGAACTCGTAAACGCTCAGATGATAATCGGACTGGTAGTTTCACTGGGCCTTTTCTGGATCATGGGAAATGTTATGCAGTCAGTCACCTCAGAGCTTGCAGAGGACGCTAAGAATACCAACGTGTATATATGCGATATGGACGACAGCGACGTGACCCACGAACTGATAAGGAACATGGAGAGCGACGGCGCTACCGTCAATAAAGTCACTGTAGACGGTGAGGATTACGCCTCAGCCTTCAAGGACAACAGCTTCAAGAGCTTCGTGGTCCTGCCGAAGGGCTTCGCAGACCAGCTGGCAAAGGGCGACAAGCCCGAGGTCATCTCAGTGACCAAGCTTAGATCCGCTTCCACATTCAGCGGTCTCACAGGCGGCACCGATACCGCTGAGGCTCTCATAAACAAGTATGTTTCTATTGAGATCTCGAAGCAGCACGGTGTAACTGAGGAAGATCTGAAAAATATCGAGTCGGAGCTTACGGTAGTCAGCCATACGGTAGTCGCCGATAAGTCCGCAAAGGTATCCAGCGGAGCTGTCCTCGGAAAAATAACCACAACAAACCTGATACTCCCCATTATTATAATGGTGCTCATTCTCATGACGTCCCAGTCACTGATAGCATCAATATCAAACGAGAAAATAGACAAGACCCTTGAGACCCTGCTCTCGGCACCTGTTTCAAGAGGCTCTGTAATAACGGCAAAAATGCTTGCAGCAGCTATCGTAGCTCTCATCAATGCAGGTGTTATGATGCTCGGCTTCTCGGCGTACTCAAAGGGCATGACAGGAGCTGTGACCAACGACCTCGGTGTTTCGGACGCAGTTAACAAGGTACTCTCCACAGGAGATGCAATGAAGCAGCTGGGGCTTAACCTGGGCTTTACGGATTACCTCCTTGTGGGAGTTCAGCTCTTCATCACCATTATGATCTGTCTGGCGATCTCAATTATCCTGGGCGCACTGGTAAATGACTCAAAGACGTCACAGACCATGCTCCTTCCCATAATGATGATGGTAATGATCCCCTGGTTCGTGTCAATGTTCACCGATGTGAACTCACTTCCCATGATCCCCAGGATCATAGTTTACGCTATCCCCTTTACCCACACATTCACCTCTATACCTAACCTGATGTTCGGCAACATGACCGAATTCTGGATAGGTATGGTGTATCAAATAATCGTATTTGCAGTGGTGATGTTCTTCGCACTGAAGCTTTTCAAGTCAGACAAGATACTCACCATGTCACTGAACTTCGGTCAGAAGTCCAGATTCAAGAAAGCAGGCAAAACCATCGAGGATTGATTCCTCTTCCCTTTCCCCATGAAAAGGCGCAGCAGTTTCCGCTCGGGAGCTGCTGCGCCTTTTTATTTACGTGTATCCGCATATAAAGCAAAAAGCTATGCAGTAACTGCATAGCTGTCAAAATAAAATGAATAAATATAGAAGGGGAATTGGGGGATTACTTAATCCACTAATAATATACCAATCCAACCTTAAAATAATCTTAAAGTTACCTTAAATTTTCCTGAATTTTTCATTTTACGGAATATGCGGTCTCAAGAGCTATCTCCATCATGTCGCGGAAGGTGGTCTGTCTCTCCTCGGCAGAGGTGGAAAGTCCCTTCATCGGGCAGTCCGAAACTGTCAGTATGCAGAGGGCGTTCTTCCCTGCCCTTGCGGCATTCATGTAGAGCGCAGCCGCCTCCATCTCGATAGCAAGGACGCCCATTTTCTGCCACTGTGCAAGACTGTCGGCGTCATCGTAGAAGGTGTCGCTGGAGAAGATATTGCCCACATGGAAGCTTGCCCCCTTCTCCTGCGCAGCCTTTACCGCCGCGGAAATAAGGCTCCATGAGGCTGTGGGAGCATAGGTGCCGGGAAGCCTGTACTGTGAAGCATAGGCAGAGTTGGTGCTGGCACTCATTCCGATAACGACGTCGCGGAGCTGAACATTGTCCGCAACAGCTCCTGCGGTTCCTACTCTGATGATATTCTCAACGCCGTACTCGTTGAAGAGCTCCCAGGAGTATATACCGATGGAGGGCATACCCATGCCGCTTCCCTGGACGGATACGGGTACTCCCTTGTACTTTCCCGTGTAGCCCAGCATACCTCTTACCTCGTTGTAGCAGACGGGGTCCTCAAGATAATTCTCGGCGATGAACTTTGCTCTCAGGGGGTCTCCGGGCATGAGAACGGTTTTTGCGATGTCGCCTTTATTGGCGTTGTTGTGTGGTGTCGGCATGAAAAATTCCTCCTTTTTGTATTGGACGGTATCCTGCAAGCAGGCTTATCCGTCACGAATTTATGTCAGCTTCTCTTGAGAAGCTTCTTGGCGGTGTCGATTATCGCCTGATAGTTTGTGAACATTATATATGCGAAAAGCAGGAACACCCACAGCAGATACAGCTTGGGCGAGCCTATGATAAGCACTGCCATCACCATCAGAACTCCCGTATTGATAAGGTTCTTTATGGCATTGAATTTGAAGGGCACATAGTATCTTGCGTCGATTATTCTCGCCCAGAAGCAGATGAGATAGCTGAGGAGAGTTGCCACGGCTGCGCCCTGTATGCCCCAGAGAGGAATGAGGAAGTAGTTCATGGGGATATTGATACCGCAGGCAACGAGAGCTGTCCAGCAGGCGTTTTTCGGGTGCTTGGTGGCGGTGTAGATGCTTCCCAGAAACTGGTTGAAGCACATGAAGATAACTGCAACAACGAGTATGGGAGTGTAGATGTAAACATTCTCATACACCGCATACTTGTCCGAGGGGACAAGGAAAGAAGTGACCGGCTTGATTATAAGGAGAAGTCCGGCACCTGCCATGAACATTATGGCTTCATAGGCTGAGAATACTCTTTCGTAGAACTTGTTCCTGTCCGCGGAGTTGTTCTCGGTTATAGCGGACATACTCCACGCCTGGAAGAAAATGGTGGAGACCACGGAAATGAGGTTCGGTATCTTGTTGGCGTAGCCGTAAAGGCCTACAGCTCCCTCGCCCAGGTCGTGATAGTCGCTGTGCATAACTCTGAGGAAAAGTCTGTCGGAGAGGGAGGTTATCGCCCACATTACTATGGTAGGGATAAGAGGGCCCGCAAAGCGCATCATTTCCTGTGCAAGCGCTCTGTTGAAGTAATCCTTTTTCAGGAAATCCCGGAGCCTTGCCGCCACGAAAAGAAATACAACGGAGCAGCTGTCCGAGAGTATGACCGCAAGAAGGAAGCCCTTGACGCCCATCTGCATCTTTGATATGAAAACGATGTTGAACAGGAAGAATGTCAGGGTGGTCAGTATTCCGTCAAGTGAGAAAAGCTTTACCATATCCCTTGAGCGGACGAAGTTCTGACACAGCATTCGCAGGGACGACATGGTGGCATAGGCTATGAACAGCAGCGTGTAGCCTTTGAGGAAGTTCAGTGCAGGCAGCCCCCGCATTATGGGGACGCATACTGCCATTATCGCCATTCCCGCCAGAGTTATCATGCTTGAGGTGGTGAATACCTCCCTCTTGTCATATTCCTTATCGAGACCGAAGCGGATAAGATACTCCTGAAGCGCGAATGTGAACACAGGCTGTATGAGGAGCAGAGTGGTCTCAAGGAGGTCCTTTACACCACTGTTTACATCGTCGATATTATGTGCATACAGTCTTGTCAGCAGTATAACCAGTATCTTTGAGCCGAATACGCCAATGGCAAAGACGCCCGTATTCAAGGCAAGCTTTTTATATTTATTCATTTTCCACACTCCGAACAGTTTACATAATAGTATTATACAAAATATTATACCATATAAAAATTAATAAATCAACGCTCGCGGAGAAAAACTGCGGCTTTTTATATCTGTAATGCGAAAAGCCCCCGGGCGCTCATTGAACACTCGGGGGCAATTTTATATTGTCTTGCAATATTATTCAGTTCTTTCCGCTTACTTTATAAACAGTGACAATTCATCAAGAGCCTCCCAGACAGATGATGAGCCTGCAGCTGCCATGAGTATGATGAAAAGAACTGCAACAGCAAGTGAAATTACGGAAAGAACGATACCTGTAACAGCCATTCCCTTGCCTGCGGGGCCCTTCTTGATAGCAACTGCACCAAGAATAAGACCGATAATAGACAGTATTATGGTAATGGGGTATAAGCAGCATGAAATAAGCATACCTACTATACCAAGCACCATTGAAGCCACAGCCATTCCCACGCTGCCCTCCTGAGGAGGTGCCTGGTAGGGATTCTGCATATTGGGCTGAAAACGATTCTGAGGTCCGTAGTTGTTGGGGGCGGGACCGTTCTGGTAGCCCTGCTGCTGATACGGGTTCTGAGGTCCGTAGTAATTCGGATTAGGTCCGTTCTGATAGCCGCCCTGCTGACCGTAGGGAGCTCCGCCGTTCTGGTAGCCGCCCTGCTGCTGTCCGTAAGGAGCGCTGTTGTTTGAGTAGCCGCCCTGCTGAGCGTTAGGGTCGGGACCGTCTACATATCCTGTTATCTGCTCGCCGCTGTTGATACCGCCCTGCTGAGCATTCGGATCAGTTCCCTGCTGTCCGTTGTTGTAATTGTTATCCATTTGATAGACCCTCCTAAAGGTACTTTTAATAAATAAAGTATACCATTTTTCCCGTATTTTGTCAATATAAAAAGAATAAGCTCCCGCATGGAAACGAGAGCTTATTTGTGTCATCTTTAAGATACAGGACCCAGCACGGGAAAAATATTCCTCAGCACGTAAAAGACCAGGAATGCTGAGATTATCAGCCCCCAGACAAGTCCCTTACGGGGAAGCAGCTTTACCTCCCTGCCGCTTATGCCGATAACTGTTTCCAGATACAGCATCAGAAGCAGGAATGCAATGAAAGGCATTGCGGGGTTATCGCGGATAGCTGTGATGATACGAAAGTGGAGCAGATCGTTCACGCTCCTGGTATTACCGCAGCCCGTACACCATAATCCCGTCATTTTATGCACATAGCATTCAGGGAAGTGCTTCTCGAATCCTATTATATAATTCCTGAGAGCGAACAGGACAGCGACCGCCAGAGGCGCCGCCGCACCTATTATTATTCTCAGTCGTTTAGACATATCTTACTTGATGAAAAGAGCGCCGTCCTGAAGGCTCTCTGCCCACTCCTTGAGTGAGTTGCCTGCAACTGCAGCGAGAATGATACCGAGAACGCCAAGTGCGAGACCGATGATACCGCAAACGATACCGGCTGTAGCCTGACCCTGACCGGGAAGGCCCTTCTTCTTAACATTAAAGCCGAGAGCGATAGCGATGATACCGCAGACGATACCTACATAAGTAATGCAGCATCCGATAACGATAGCACAGATACCGAGAACCATTGAAGCGATAGCCATGCCCTTGCTTCCCTGGGGCTCAAGTCCGCCGTTGTTGTAAGGATCCTGAACATATCCGCCGCCCTGTGCGTAAGGATCAGTAGACATATTCTGCTGATTGTTGTCGTTGTTGTAATTATTATCCATGATAAAATCCTCCCTAAAGGTATTATAATACATAAAGTATACCACCTTTGGTATATTTTGTCAATAGATTGGGAAAAAAATATTTGAAAAATTTATAGGTACATATGTATAAACTATTGCACAATTGTATAAAAAGGAGAAGGCGCTGCCGTTGTTCGGGCGGCAGCGCCAAAAATAAGGAGGTTGTATTTATATACGAAAATATGTGAATAGCATTAATAATTATACATCGCTTATCAGCTCTGCTCGCTTACCAGGAGCGATACGCGGTTCTGGATAAGATCAATGATCTCGTCGGCAGTCTTCTCGCCGCCAAGGTAAGCCATGACCTCTTCCTCAAGTATAGACTCTACCTCGGGATCGAAGTCAGCGGAAACGTTGTCAGCCTTTTCGATATAGTCTACGATAAAGTCTCTTTCTTCCTGTGTAAGAGGATCGACCTTTACTTCCTTAGAGCCGTCATAGTAGGTATAGTCTTCTTCTATCTCCTTGCCGTTCTCGTCCTTGTAGGTAGGCTTCTTCATAGTCTTGTCAGCTTCCTTGTCAAATTCGGATCTGAGTGAGGAGAAGCCGTAGCGGTAGGAACCCTCCTCGTCATCTACTGGCTTGAAGAATTCCTTGATGAATGCCCAGCAGGCGTCCTTATCCTCTGCGTTTGAGAGGATAGCGAAGTGCTGATTGAGTGAGAGGACTGCGCCTCTTCCGTCAGTTGAGGGATTGCCTACAAAAACGATGTCCTCGCCCTTTAATCTTCCCTTGACGGTTGTGATATACTCACTGAAATCGCCTAAATAAAGATCGCCGAGGAGCACCTTGTCGTTCTTGAGGTTATCCTCAGAGAAGTACTCGTTTACCGCACTCTGATCCTCCCAGTCGATGAGCTCTTCCTGTGAGGGGAATTCGTTGCAGAACTCAAGGAGCTTTCTGATCTCGGGTGTGTCGAAGTTGCAGGTGCCCTTCTCATAGTCGATAACGTTGCCCAGTGAGCCGATCATCATCTGGAGTATGGATTCCTTGCAGTCGATATCTGTAAGTCTCATTCCGTCGGGGAGGTTCCTGTATGTCTCGATCATATCATCGGGAGTCCAGTTTTCCTTGTCAACATACTTCTTCTTTGCGATCATGGTGCTGACAGTGAATGTAGGCGAAATTGAAAGGAGCTTGCCGTCGATCTCACAAGCGTTGAGCACGTTGGGCATGATGTCGTCCTTGCTGATCTCGCTGTCATTGTTCATATAATCATAAAGGTCAACGAAGAGCCCCTTGTTGTAAAGGCTGTGGATAAGAGCGCCGTTATATGAAACGATCATGTCGGGAGCATTGCCTGAAACAATATCCTTCTTGAGCTGGTCTGCGCCGGAAGAGAGAGTCTTGCCTGACTCCTGATCGTAGTTGTCATACTTGCTGTAATCCACCATCTTGAAGCGCATATCATCATGGGACTTATTATAGTCTGAGATCTTTTCCTTTACCTCCCAGTCGTCATAGAGAACGCCAACTGTGATGACCTTTGTATTCTCAAGCTCGGAAGCGTCACGCTTTGTAAGCTTATAGAGACCTTCCTCGCCGCTCTGATAATCATTGAAGCAGATAACATAGTCGCCGTCAGCCATGAAGAAGAGGGCGCTCACATAGCCGTTTCCAAGGTCGGAATCAAGCCAGTTTACTATCTCTGTAGCCTTGTTGTCGGCGTCAAGACCGTAAAGTCCCGAGGAACCGCTGACATAGAGTTTGTAATTGTCATCGCCCTTGAATATTGAGCCCATCTGTCCATCAAGACCTGCTGCGCTCATGTCGATAGCCTCGTCCTTCTCCTGAAGAGTCTCGGAATCAAGGAACTTGATAGACTGAGAGTTCTTGAAATAGCCTGTAACAGCGATAGTATCATCATCAATGGCTGAGAAGCTGTCGATATAATTTGCCTCGCCCAGGTCAAGCTTATCCTGTGCCTTTCCGTCAGCGTCCACGAGGACGTAATCCTCGCTCATATCGCCGTACATTGAAAGAACAGCTCTTCCGCCGCCGATAGCGGACATTCTTCCGATATTGATACGTCCTTCCTCGTCAGCATACTCATCAAGACCTGAGATCTCTTTCTCAGACTTTATGGTGCCGTCGAGATCAACGGTATACATCTTATATGTACGCTTTATATTCTTGTCGAACTCCTCATAATCGAAGTTCTCATAGTCAAAATCCGGGTCTTCAAAATCCGGCTTTTCCATATCGCCGTAATCCGATAATGTGGCGAGAGCCATGATCTCTCCGTCGGGAGCGACATTTACATCAAATGTCACATCATCATCGGGCTTTATGCCGAAATCAACGCTGATCTCGTTGAACTCGCCGAATTCATTGTCTGTAAGATAGAATGTAGGTATGCCCTCACCGTAGTCATAGGTGCTGATGATGATCTGATCGTCATTCACCCTTCCGATGGAGCGTATATTTTCCACATCACAGTCCATCTCAACGGCTCTGTATGAGCCTGCCATGAGCTGCGCTGTGTCTTTTGACTTTCCGTCCTGATTTTTTTCCTTTGAGCAGGATACTGCTGATCCTGCGATAACGGTAAGTGCTGCGGAAAATGCTGTGATTCGTTTGAAAAATGTTTTTTCCATAATAATCCCTCTTTTTCAGATTTTTTATTTTTATTGAACTTTCTTTTGTGTGCCTCGGTCTGTGCCTCAGCTTTCTTTCTCTTCGGTCTGCGCAGCCTTTTTCGGCGCCCTGTCCTTCAGCGATCTCCATCTTGCTGAAATGAGGTTAGCCGCAGCTTTTTTCAGACCTTCTTTTTTCCTCATGAACAGTCTGTACGCCATTATCAGCAGGCATACCGCCGTTATGAGTGGTATAGCAAGGAGCAGTCTTCGCGCTCCGTAGATGAATGAGAGCCTGATCTCCACTATCCTTGATGCGTTCTCCCAGAAGGGATAAACGATCTGATTTTTCACGACAGCGTATTCATCAAGCTTTTTCAGAGCCTTCACTCTCGTCTTCGGGAGAAAGCGCTCTGTGTTGTTTACTATGCTGACCTTTCCCTTGTAGCTGTCACCGAGACCTCCCTTTACTTTACTGTAAGCGAAATTCTCAACAGGCTCGGGTACAATACATTCATAGCTGGTGATGGTCCTGAATTCGGGGGCAGGCGGTTTGAGGTCGGGAACGGTATCCTCCATCGAAGAGCCGCCGCCGAAAATAAGTCCCGCAGCATAGTAGGATATATAAGCCTTCGGAGTTTTGCCTGCGCTACGCTTCTCGGGCTTGGTAGAAGGAGTATCTATGACTCCTGAGATAAAGAGTTTGACATTATTAATGTATATATTCATTCCCGCGACCTCATCGGAGCCGTAGAGGTCCCATGCAAGCTGGCGGTCGATAACTGCTCCTGTCTGCATAAGATCGTTTTCGGAGAAGTAGGCGCCGCTGAGCAGCTTGAAATCGCGGAACAGGAAGAAGTAATTTCCGCCCACAGCGGTTATCTCTGCATCGGAGCGTCCGCTGTCGTCGCCGCTGACTGTTGCCGTGCCTGCGGGGGCGCTGTAGGCGTCGGGAACCAGGTCAACGCCCTCTGTGGGAGTTACCGAGACGTTTTTCAGCTCTGTCAGAAGCTGACCTCTCAGTGAATTGACGCCGTTCCTGTCGAAGCCGGAGTCGCTGCTGAAAAAGCAGCTTATCTGGGAGTATTTTCTTTTTCCGTCACTGCTCCAGCGGTCTGCCGCATCGTTATAGCTCTGTGCCTTTGCTGCGTGGCTTCCCAGCGCAGTCAGCACCACAGCTCCGATAATGGCGGCGGCATTCACCGCAGCAGCTGCAATGGTAAGTTTTTTCTTTAAGGGTCTCATAAGGTCCACCACCTTATTTATCCTTCATGCGGACCTGATCACCTGACTTCAATGGCTTGCTGGAGGCGGTGATGATATAGTCGCCTCTGTTGAGTCCGCCCGAAACAGCGCAGGATGCAGTATCCGAAGCCTCTACATTGACCTCGACCTTTTCTGCATAATAGCGGTTGCCGAGAGGAGTGTTCTTTGAACGCACCGTATAAACATAGGAGCCCTTATCACCGGTGTGGACTGCATTCTTGGGAACGATTGCATCGTAGTTGCCGCTTCCGAGAGGAACGGAAAGGTCAAGGCTGTCGCCTGTCTGGACATCGCCTGTTACGCTGAATATCAGTGACTTGGCCTTTGAGCCCGAGGTGCTGTCGCTCTTTATTTCCTTGAGTACAGCGGTTATATCGCCGTTCCAGTTGTTGACGATCTCAGCCTCTACGCCCTTCTTGACCTTCTTGAGGTTCTCGTTCTCAACGGTTATCTTTACCGTGAAGCCCTCGTCTGCAAGGTCTATGACAGCAAGTGTCTCTTCGGGAGTAGTAGTAGCATCGGGCTGTACGTTTATGGAGCTTACTATGCCCGAGTACTTGGATTTTATCTCAGTGGACTTTGCTTCCTTCTTGAGCTTATCCACCTTTTCCTGCTGCTTTTCCAGAGCCTTCTTCTTGGACTCAAGTGTGAGGCTTTCCTTCTTGTCCTCGATGGAGTCCTTGCGCTTGGTGTTGTCCAGCTCTATGATGAGGTCCTCAAGAGCGCTCTGCTTCTCGGCAACAGCAGCTGCCAGAGTATCATAGGTCTCGGTGCCGCCCTCGCCGTATTCGGAAGTATAGTTCTCAATAGCCTCACTAACACCTGCCAGTGAACCGCTTACATCGCTGAGCTGAGATGCAAGGTTGCCGCGGATGTTGTTCTTCTCGTTGAAGTAGCTGTCCCTTGCGGTATTTCTTACGGCTTCCTTTTCATCGGCATCAGCCTTGGCGCCTTCCACGTTCTCCCCTGCCTCAAGAGCCATCTGATAGGTCTCATAGGCAGACTTGTAGTCCTCCTCGGCGATAGTGTATGCCGAGCAGAGTGCGGGGAGATCACCGCTGTATTCGGGAGCGGCTTCCGAATAGGAATCAGAGTCGATAGCCCTTATGGTAGCCTGGAGCTTTTCCTGGAGGCCTGTGAGCCTTGTCTGCTCTGACTTGTTGCGTCTGTATTCTTCCTTTGCGCTTGCCGCATTGCTGTCATTATATCTTGCTGCGTCACGCTTTGCGATGAGATCGTTGAGCTCTGCGCGGGCAGCCTTTATCTTCTGATTTTCGGCTGAGTAATCCAGCGGGTCCTTGAGGAGGGCTGTCTCATACTCCAGCTTGAGAGTTTCAAGTGTAGCCTCTTCGGTCTCCAGCTTTTCGCTTTCCACAGTATTTACCGTAAAGAGGACGTCGTCCTTCTTTACCTCCTGACCTGTTTTGATATGTATCTTTTCGATTACTCTGTTGCCGTCAACGGTAACGTTGTAAGCCTGATTTGCTTCAACGACACCGCGCTTCTCGATGCGCTCGGTGAGCTTGCCTGAAGCCACGGTCTCTGTTGATATTTCGGGCAGCGACTTGTTCATGATGGTGTTTGAGAAGAATGTGAGCACCAGCATTACCGCAAGGAATATGATTATGAGAGTCTTTATGAGCTCTCTCCTCTTTGCGGGAGTCCTGGCTTCCTTCTCGCTGCTGTCCGAAGTTATTTCCTTTACTTCTTTTGTGTCGTTCATATTATATTTACTCCTTCTGAGAGAATAGCTTCGTTGATTGAATGATAGCCTGTGTTTTTCAACTTTTTATCAACCCTTTATGCCGCCCGAATAGGTTATGCCCTCAACGAGGTAATCCTCGCCGTAGAGGAACATCAGCACCGTGGGTATCATGTACACCACTCCCACCGCAAAGGCGAGACCGATGTCTCCCGTATTTATCTGGGAGAGGAATACCGAAAGGGGGTGATAAAGAGGATCCTTCATGAGGACCAGGGGCTGCTCCACCATGTTCCAGTAGTCTATGAATACCAGCATTGCAATGGAAACTATAGCGCCCTTGCACAGGGGAACGTATATCTTGGTGAGTATCTTCAGCTCGCTGGCGCCGTCAAGCTTAGCCGCCTCAACATAAGAGACAGGTATACGGCGCATTACCTTTGTCAGCAGGAATATGCTGAAGGGCGAGAAGATAGCGGGCAGGATTATCGCCCGCCGCGTATCGAGCATATGGAACTTTTCAGCCACAAGGAAGTTGGGCACGAGAGTTACCTGATAGGGCATTATCATAAGTATGATGTATGCGAAGAAGATTATGCTCTTGAACTTGTTGGGGTATCTCGAAAAGCCGTAGGACGTGAGTATCGCCACTATCATCTGGAACAGCGTTATGGGAACTGTCAGTATCACGGAATTCCAGAACTTCATGAGATAGTCCGAATTCTGTACCAGCACAGCCTTGTACTGGGCGAAGGTGACCTTGTCGGGAATGAACTTCAGGTTGACGTTCTGTGAGATGAAGGTCTTTTTGTCCTCGGTCATATTCGAGAACATTGAGCCGTAGTTGGCTGAGATCTCGTTTGAGGTCATGAAGGAATTCGCCAGTGTAAGCACTGTGGGGAACAGGAAAAGTATCGCCGCCGTCAGTATGAATATGAACACTATAACGTCGAAGATCTTCCTGCGTTTCTTTATGTCTAACATTTTCAGCTTCATATCACTCCACATCCTTTCCGAAGATGTTCTCCGCGATGAGGAGGATCGCCATGATGACTATCATGACAAGGGCAAACAGCACCGCCGCCGCCGACAGCTTCTGGTAGTCCAGGCTGTTGAAGGTATTGTTCATGAAGTGCTGGAGCATATACAGCTTATCCTGGGGATAATTTCCCGTCAGCAGATATACCTCGCGGAATATCTTGAATGAGTTTATCATGGAGAGGATAAGTACGAAGAGGATAGTCGGCGAAAGGTATCTCAGCTTGATATGTACGAACTTGTACCAGCTGCTTGCGCCCTCAAGGTCTGCCACCTCGATGATGTCACGGGGTATGGCACATAAAGCCGACATGAAGAGTATCATATTATATCCCAGATTTTTCCAGAGGAACATACATATGATGACCACCTGTCCGTAGGGTGACTTTATCCAGTCGATGGAGTTGCCTCCGAAATGCTCGATTATCTGGTTTATGGTACCGTGGTTGTGGAAGAGCACCTGCCACACAAGGACTACGGAAGCCGTAGGTACCATGAGGGGGCTGAGGAAGAAAGTCCTGAATATGCTCTTTCCGGGTATCTTCCTCTCAAGGAGCATCGCCAGCCCCAGTGAGAGCACCACCGAAAGGGGTACAGATACTATTGAGAAGAAAGCGGTGTTTTTCACCGCCTTGGTGAATGCTACGTTGTGAAAGAGCTTCGTGTAGTTCTGCAGCCCCACAAAGTCCTTCAGAACAGGGTTGTTTATTAGAGAGTAGTATATTACTATGCAGAACGGGATAAAGAAGAATATCATTACTCCTATCAGGCTGGGCATGACGCATATATTGCTGAATACGCGCTCGCCTCTCCTGCCGCACTGGTTTCGGGTCTTGTTTTTCATCTGGTTACAACCTCACAAATGTGTCTTTTGTCCTGAGTGCTTCGTCTGACCTCCGATGTATCAGTCTCTGTAAATAAGTGACCTGAGAGACTGAAAAAGACGAAGGTCAGACATATTTTTATATTTTAACTATATCATGCTGCCGCCGGGCAGTTTGTAACTGTATCATTTCTCCTTCTCAGCGGAGACTTTACTGTATAAAGGTATATGATAGCTGCAAGGCATACAGTACCAAGCAGTGCCATGGACCAGCGGTATTCCCATGAGATGATGTCGCCTGCTATGAACAGCAGCTGTACCGCTATGAAAGGGAGTACCATTATATTATAAAGAACAGCCTTGTTCCTGTCGAGCAGCTTTACCATGAGCCAGCCCCACGCTGCTGCCGCTGTACCGAGCACCGTGTAGACTATAAGATCGGGAACATCAGAGAACAGAGCCGATGAAAGGCTTCCTCCGAACCTCATGTACCCCGCCAGGTCCTTGACCGCCACATATCCGTAGTAGCCAACGTCCAGTCCGAGAAATGTAAGGAAAATATCGCGGAGCATCGTCTTTGCATCAACGTCCCTGTGTATTATAAGAAGTATCACCAGCGGCCATATTGTCATATCCGATATGAGATTGCTCACGCACAGCGGAACGCTGCCGCTCAGTTCTCCCAGGAGCTGTCCTGCGATCCCCATCGCCGCTCCTATCAGGAGATATGCTGTGTTTTTCATTGTTTTCATAGTCCCACTCCCGAACATACCACACTATATACACAGATCAGAAGCTTTCTTTTGTGCATCGGTATGCAAGTTTATTTTTACTATGAACAAGGAACACTGCCGCAGCGGACTTCCCCTCATTTTAATATAATACATCATTGACAAACCATTGTCAATACCCCACAGTAGATTTTTACTCTTTCTTTACTATATGGAATACATATGCCGGGTAAGATCATGCGAGTTTTTGCAGCCTCTTCAGCCGCCCTTTTCATAGTTCTCTTATATCTTACACTGTCAAGATGACATTAACGTGACTTTTTTATAACAAATCTGTCACTTAACTTTCCGTAGAAAAGCACTCCTATAATATTAGACGTTTTAAAAGCCCGAATTGTGACAACAATTTTAAAATTTTTTCAGCCCGAATGGACATAATCGGCATTTTGACTTTCGGTAAGGCGGCGCCAAAGAAAAATTTAGTCAATGTGACTGTTTTTCAGAACTGCTATTGACAATCGGCTCTGATTATGATACAATATTTTCTGTTGAAACGCCGTGCGGGTGTAGTTCAATGGTAGAATTCCAGCCTTCCAAGCTGGTTACGTGGGTTCGATTCCCATCACCCGCTCCAATCATTAGCAGCTATGGCTGCTAAAGTTTTCTGTGCGCCTTTAACTCAGCTGGATAGAGTAACTGCCTTCTAAGCAGTAAGCCGCTGGTTCGAATCCAGCAAGGCGCGCCACACCGAAACTCTCCGTTATATGACTCCATCTAATGGAGAGCTTCGTTTTTATTTATTGAATATGGTGGGTGTAGCTTAGCTGGTTAAAGCGTCGGATTGTGGTCCCGAAGACCGTGGGTTCGAATCCCATCTCCCACCCTCATGAAACAGGCACTTCTGAATTTTCAGAAGTGCTTTTTTCGTTGTTTTCTAATATAAATGTCCACGCAATCGCGGGGACTTCCTGTATCATTTTCATAAGCTTTGATCTATCTTGGTACTAAGCCGTCAGCAGGGGCGGATATTATCCGCCCGATAATAAAGCGGCAAATCCGCTTCCTTATGGCTAAAAGCTAAAGGCTAAGGGCTTCTATATATCCATCATTCCTTCACGATCACAGCTATAGCGCATGGCATCCTTCCGTTCACAACATGGTATTTCACATTTTTATATCCCATATCCGAAAAAAACTTCTTGTAGGAATCCATATCAAACTGCTTTTTGAAATCAGCTCCCAGCATTTCAATGAGCCTTACTGCCAGCCTGCCTGATTTTTTTGACATATTTATGTATGTAGGGATAATGATACTGCCGCCATGCTTTACTACCCGTTCAAGCTCGTGC
The DNA here is from genome assembly GCF_000621785.1 of Ruminococcus flavefaciens ND2009. Classification (GTDB taxonomy): domain Bacteria; phylum Bacillota; class Clostridia; order Oscillospirales; family Ruminococcaceae; genus Ruminococcus; species Ruminococcus flavefaciens_C. The sequence continues at coordinate 102,639 of NZ_JHXI01000010.1, forward strand.
AAAGCCTTTTCGGGTTCGGGAAGCAGATGTATAACATTTCCTGCGATCACCTTATCAAAGCTTTCGTCTTTGTACTTCAGATCCGTTATATCCGCTCTCCTGAACGTAACATTCCGGTACATACGGCACTTTTTTTCAGCCTGCTTTAGCATTCCGACAGCATAATCGGTAGCAATAAGCTTTCGGCACTTTTGCGCTATATAAACGCTTATAGCCCCTGTTCCGCAGGCACATTCCAGTACATTATCAGAAGTATCTATCATTTCAGCGACCTTTGCCCCTGTTCCCGTAAAAACCTTTCTGTTGTAAACAGTTTCAAACAGGTCATAGATCGGTGATATCCTGTCCCAGAATACTTTTTTGCTCATGGAAAAACCTCCTGTAAGATATGCTCTGTCATAAATGAATATATGAACATCTATTCATATGATAGCATACGATCTGCTGTTTGTCAATAGGCATTTTCACATTGTTTTCCTTAGTTACAGTTTTTTCCCGTAATCCATTTATCTTCTCCGCAAATATTTACATATCATCGCAAAGTCAAGCTCTCAGAATAAGCCCTGCGTTATTATGGCACAAAGAAAAGCCCCCACAGTCGTGGGGACTTTTTTGATGTATATTTAGTCTTTTCTCTTTCTGTACGCTGCGGCGGATAATAATACTGCCGCTATGCCTGCCACAGCTATTCCTGTTGCACCGCTGTCACCTGTTTTGGGCGAATTGCTTTTTGAAGCTGTAGTTGTTGCCTTTTTTGCGGTTGTTGCAGCAGCAGTTGTTGTCACAGGCTTTGAACCATCAGCATTCAGCGCAGCAAATCTGATATTGTTATCCTTGGCGTACTTCTCGATATCCGTATCCTTGTATCCGTAGATCGTAAGCTTGTCAGTGCGGCCCTCAAATGTATTCTCGCCAAAATACAGTTCTTTTCTTACCGGCACGATCAATTCCGTAAGCTCTGTACAGCCCTTGAAAGCATTATCACCAATGTATTCCACAGTGTCGGGCACTGTAAGCGATTCAAGAGCTGTGCAGCCTTCAAAGGTACTCTCGGTTATCGAGATCAGCTCGCTCGGGAGATTTACGGAAGTAAGTCCCGTACAGTTCTTGAAAAGACCGTAGCCAAAGGAGCGGATGTTTTCAGGGATAACAACTGAGGTAAGTCCTGTGCAGCCCTCAAAAATATTATGTCCCATATCCATGAGAGAATCAGGAAGAGTTACTGCGGTAAGACCGCTGCAGCCTGAGAAAGCATCGTTTTCTATGACCTCAAGTCCCTCGGGGAGCTTTACCTCTGTCATGCCCGAACAGTCAGCAAAGGCTGAGCCGCTGATAAGCTTTATATCATCAGGGACAGTTACAGATGTATTATCGGGCATTGTTCCCTTGTATTTATACACAGTTTTTCCTATAACGACCATCCCGTCAGGCTGTTCTTCGTACCATTTCGTGTTGACAAATGCATTTCCCATGACATACTCAACTTCCTCGGGAATATTTATGTCGGTCAATGAGATGCAGTTTTCAAAGGCTTCATAATCAATATCTCTGATACTGTCGGGAAGCTGAACGGACTGTAAGCTTGTGCAGTCCTTGAAAAGGCTGTGGGAGATCTCTGATACGCCGTCAGGGATATTTACGGAAGTCAGACTGCTGCAGCCTTCAAAGGCAGACATTGAGATGTTTTTTACACTGTCGGGAACTTTGACCGAGGTCAGTTCTTTACAGCCGTAAAATGCGTTTGCTGATATTACGCTGACCGTTTTTCCGTTTATCTCTGACGGGAGCACAACGTCACCGCCGCCGCCCTGATAGTGTCCGACAGATACGTTATCGAATTCATCGATTTTATAGTTTACTGTAGAACCGTCTTCAAGCTCGTATGTTCCATGCTCAACTATCCTGACAGCTGTGATCGCTGAACTGTTGTATGCTTCTGTGCTGAATGCTGTAAACGTGCCTGCAATTGCCGCAGACGCCATGAGTGATAATACTTTTTTCATAGTTTCGCTCCTTACTTTAATTTTATGCTGCTGTGATCTGATATGAACATACCATCAAATATATTCATATTATATAACTCCATATATAAAAAGTCAATACGGCTGAACGGTGCTTGAAGTTAGCTGTTTGAAACATTTCCCCACTAAAAGATCGCAGCAGATCCGTCTGCGGCATATCCCTTTACGGAACTGAAGGCAGAAAGACTTACACGAAAACACCCGGTTGCGGCAGATCAGATATGCAGCATTATCGTTTCTGCCGGCTAACATTACAGACAGAGCTGCCGCCCGGTAAGAGAGCCCGGTAAATGGAAATCATAAGAATTACTGCATAAAAAAGCAAAAAATCTAAAAATTAGTGCTGAAACAACAAAATAATACTTGACATCGAAATTAAACTGTGATACAATAACATAAATCAGTGCACTGATTTAAAAAAATTTTAAATGGAGGTCATAACAATGAACAATCTCAAAAAAGCATTAGTCATCGCATCAGCAGCTGTTATGTGTGCAGTTCCTTTCGCACCATCAATAGCAGACAACTCATCACTCATCGGCATCAACTCTATCACAGCAGACGCAGCTACCTCACCTTACAAGACCCCGAACCTCAAAAAGCTGAATAACGGCAGAAAGTATTATTCTGCAAAATATGACAGCGGAAAGCGCTATGAAGATGTAAAGTGGATACAGGATGCTTATATGAAGATAAGAGCTGACCAGTATTATTATGTTCAGCAGTATGCTTTACCTGCAATAACTGTTGACGGATACTACGGCAATAAGACCGCAGACGCCATAACAAAATTCCAGTCCTGGTTCCATTGTGATTCTGTTGACGGAGCTGCCGGCGCTGAAACGATCACTAAATTAAAGGACTTATTAGCACAGGTTTGATACCGCAAAAGCACTTCTGATCTTTCAGAAGTGCTTTTTTTGCCCTTACTGACGGAAGCTTTTATTCCGCGTCTGTTGCTATTCCCATACTTTTATGATATAATCTTTATAATGAGCCTGCACAGCGTTGCAGGCTGTTTTCGGCTGTATCAGGAGAAATACAGCTGACAAAAGCCATTTAAGGATTATTTAATAATTCCCATGCTAAGATATAGTCACAGAAAGCGAGGGATGAATATGTTTCTGAGGATACTGAAAAAAGACCTGAAACGCAAAAAGACCATGAACATCATACTGCTGCTGTTTGTGATAATGGCGACTATGTTCGCAGCCAGCAGCGTCAACAACATCATCGCCGTCATGAACGGCCTGGACAATTACTTCGAGAAGGCAAACATGAGCGACCACTTCATCATAAGCATCTCAAAGGACCCTGATGCTATCGAAGATATGCTCTCGGAGAAGCCCAATGTCAGCGACTTCCGCACAGAGAAACAGCTTGTATTCCATGACAATGACCTTACCCGCAACGGCGAAAAGTTCTCCGAATTCAGCAGTATTGGTCTGGCACTCTCCGTCGACAACGCTCAGATCAATTACTTTGACAAGGACAACGAGATAATAAAGAGCGTTCCCAGGGGAAAGGCTTATCTCACAGGCTGTATTCTCAACAGTACAAACTTTGAAAGCGGTGATGAAATACAGCTGAAGATAGGAGATACGGAGCTGACGCTTGAATATGCGGGCATCGGCAAGGACGCCTTCCTGGGCTCGGATATGATGACCAATCCCCGTATCATAATGAACAATGAGGACTATGAAAAGCTGGCAGCCGATGAAAAGGCGAAGGAGAACAACAGCGCTGCTGTATTTTACATAAACGGTCCCGATGCAAAAGCTCTGGAATCGGACCTTTCCGATATTCCCGATACTGTCCTGAACGTCGGCATATCTGTTATCAGGACATCTTATATAATGAATACCATCGTTGCAGGATTGCTGCTCATCGTAAGCGTCTGCCTGATACTGGTATCCTTTGTGATGCTGAGATTTACCATCAGCTTCACCCTCAATGAGGAGTTCAGAGAGATAGGGGTCATGAAGGCTCTCGGACTCAAAAACCGCTCGGTAAGAGGGCTCTACCTTGTGAAGTATCTGGGTATCGCGGCAATAGGTGCGGTCATAGGCTTCTTCCTCAGCATACCCTTCGGAAATATGCTGCTTAGTTCAGTCAGCAGAAAAATGTACCTTGGCAGTGACAGCTCCGCTGCGGTGGGTGTCCTGTGCAGTCTTGCGGTAGTTCTCGTGATCCTGGCGTTCTGCTGGAGATGTACACGGAAGATAAAGAAGCTCTCTCCCATCGACGCCGTGAGAAGCGGTCAGACAGGCGAGAGATTCAAAAAGAAGGGACTGCTCAGGCTGGGAAAGAGCAGGCTCGGCACCACGGGCTTCCTTGCACTCAATGATGTGTTCAGCAGCCCCAAGCAGTTCGGCATAATGACAGTGATATTCACAGTCTGCCTGCTCCTTGTAATGTGCCTTGCCAACACGGGCAACACCCTTGCAAGCAGGAAGCTGCTGCCCCTTATGTGTTCAACCGACAGCGACATCTACATCACCGACACGGATATGATAATGGAAGTAATGACAGGTGAGACCACTGTTACGGAACAGTGCGACAAGATAGAGAAAAAGCTTGCCGATAACGGTCTGCCGTGCAGCGTACACGCTGAGGGTCTTGTCTCTCCCGCCGTGGAGTTCAAGGGAAACAAGCTCTCTCCCACATTCATGTACTGCAAGGACACAAAGGCTTCAGACTACAGCTACTCCGAGGGCTATGCGCCAAAATACAGCAACGAGATAGCGCTCACCAGCTCCGTTGCAGAGAAGCTGGGAGCAGGTATAGGGGACAAAGTAAACATCACCATCGACGGAAAGACAGACGAATACATCGTCACAGCCCTTTTCCAGAGCATGGTGAAGCTGGGCGAAACGGGACGCTTCCACGAAAGCCTTGAGGTACCCGACTCAGCTGTAAGTCAGGTTATGGGATTTCAGATAGATTTTGACGACTCTCCCGACGAAGAGGAGATAAACAGCCGCATAAGCAGAGTCAAGGATATATTCGATATCAAGTATGTTGACGATGCGGACGGCTTTGTAATGAGCTGCATAGGAGAGGGCGTAAAGGACACCATTAACGGAGTCAAGGTCTTCGTACTGCTCATCATAGTTATCATCGTCATCATGATCTCGGTACTCATGGAGCGCTCATTCATCTCAAAGGAGAAGCCCGAGATAGCTCTCATGAAGGCAATGGGCTTCAAGAGCAGATCCGTGAGAAGGCAGCACACTCTCAGGTTCCTTATCTCGGCTGCCATCGCGGCAGTACTGGCGATACTGCTCAGCACACCCGTCACCAGGCTGTGCATAGACCCGATTTTCGGCATAATGGGTGCCATTGACGGCGTGGAATACAACATAAAGCCTGTGGAGGTCTTCGCGGTCTACCCCGTTATCATAGCGGCGGCAACAGTCCTCGGCGCATACCTCACAGCCATGTACATGAAGACCATCAAAGCCTCGGATACTTCCGACATCGAATAAAGGAGATATGAAAATGAGCAACAACAGAATACTGGAGGTAAAGGACCTCTGCAAGACATATATCATAAACAAGAGACAGAACAACGTGCTGAGAAACGTCAGCTTCAGCATCGACAAGGGGGAAATGGTAGCTGTCATGGGTCCCTCGGGCTCGGGCAAGTCCACCCTGCTCTACACCGTTTCGGGCATGGATAAGATGACCGCAGGTGATGTGAAGTTCTGCGGCAAGAGCCTTTCGGAACAGAGCGAGAACAGCCTTGCGGAAATGAGACTTGACGATATGGGCTTCATCTTTCAGCAGATGTACATGATGAAGAACCTTTCCATCATCGACAATATCATCCTGCCTGCGGTGAAGTCCACCAGGAAAAAGGAGAGCCGCAAGGAGATACTCAGGCGCGGTCAGGACCTTATGCACAAGCTGGGTATCAGCGAGATATGCGAGAATGACATAAACGAGGTCTCGGGCGGACAGCTCCAGAGAGCCTGCATCTGCCGCAGCATGATAAACGACCCGCAGATGATATTTGCCGACGAGCCCACGGGCGCTCTCAACCGCACCTCCTCGGACGAGGTAATGGAGGAGCTCACCAAGCTCAACAGCGAGGGAACTACCATAATGCTGGTAACTCACGATTCAAAGGTGGCTGCAAAGTGCTCAAGAGTGCTGTACATAGTTGACGGAAACATCAGGGGGGAGTATAATATTAAAAAGGAGCAGCCGCTCCATGACCGCGAGCGCGGTCTCAATAACTGGCTTATGGAAATGGGTTGGTAAAATGGTTGATATACTTATAGTTGAAGACAATGAGGAGCTGAGCGGACTTCTGAGTGAATTTCTCCGCGCGGAGGATTACACCGTCAGCACAGCTCCCACAGCTGCGAAAGCCTTGTCCCTGTTTGAAAAATACGGGGCAAGGCTTGTCCTGCTTGATATAATGCTCCCCGACATGGACGGCTTTGCGGTCTGCCGCAGGATAAGGGAAAGGGACAACACTCCCATAATCATGCTCACCGCAAGGACCGACAAGGAGGATAAGCTCAGCGGTATCCTCCAGGGAGCGGACGACTATATCGAAAAGCCCTATGATATTGACATACTCATAGCCAAGATAAAGGGCATTTTCAGGCGAAGGCTTGCCATGGACACGATCTCCGACGGGGGCATAGTCCTCAATCTGTCCGAGGGTACTGCCGAGAAGGACGGTGCTCCCCTCAATCTTACCGCAAAGGAGTTCGAGCTGCTGCACCTGCTCATCGCCAACAAGGGGCAGACTCTCGGCAAGGAGCTCATCTTCAGCAGGATATGGGGCGCAGACAGCGAATCCGAGCCTCAGACCCTCACCGTCCATATCAAATGGCTCCGCCAGAAGATAGAGAACGACCCCAAGGCTCCCGAGAAGATAATCACGGTCTGGGGCAAGGGCTATCGCTGGGAGGGCTGACATGAGGGGCTTCAACAGGATAATAGCCGCAGCCCTTATCATCATGGCTGCGGTCATAGTCATTCTTGACGCTGTAATGCTGAAAAGCGAAAAGCTCTCGCAGCCCCTCTACAAGGTGGAGGTGAGCCGCATTGAGCGGGAGCTCTCGCAGGGGACTCAGGTAAGCGCAGAGGACTACCCGCACATCACGGGGATATACAGCTATGACGGAAGCCCCGACTTTTACAGCTCCGACGGCGAATACCTTATAAGAGAGATAAACGGACAGCTCTGGCGGATAGATTACACCGACTCGGAAAGCCCTGACAGCAGGCGGACCTTCATACTTATGAACGTGTTCCTTCTCCTTTTCGCCGCCGCGGTCATCGGTATACTCCTCTACATCAGAAGGAGCATAATAAAGCCATTCAACGAAATAAGCGGGCTTCCCGAAAAGCTCTCAAAGGGCAACCTCACTCTCCCCCTCAAGGAGAAAAAGAGCCGCTATTTCGGACGCTTCATCTGGGGACTTGATATGCTCCGTCAGGAGCTTGAGAACTCCCGTCAGCGTGAGCTGGAATACGCAAGGAACGAAAAGACCTTCCTGCTTTCGCTTTCCCACGATATAAAGACTCCCCTGGCTGCCATAAAGCTCTACGCAAAGGCGCTGTCAAAGGGGATATACACCACCGCCGACAAGCAGCGCTCCGCCGCGGGCAGCATCGACGCCAAGGCTGACGAGATAGAGGGCATAGTCAAGGAGCTCTCCGCCAATCTCAGCGGCGACTTCATGGACTTTGACGTAAGCAGCACCGAGTTCTATCTGTCCGAGGTCATGGGTGAGATAGAGAAGTATTACTCCGACAAGCTTTCCGTTATAGGAACTGAGTTCACCATCGAGAAATACGGTGACTGTATGCTTTCGGGAGACCCCGACAGGCTGGTGGAGGTACTCCAGAACATCATGGAAAACGCCGTGAAATACGGCAACGGCAGAAGAATTTCCGTAAGCTTCTCAGAGGAGGAGGACTGCCGCCTCATAACCGTTGCCAATACGGGCTGCACTCTGCCCGATGAGGAGCTGCCCCACATTTTCGACAGCTTCTGGCGGGGCTCCAACGCAGGCAGCCAGAGCGGAAGCGGTCTGGGACTGTATATCTGCCGCAGGCTCATGGCTCTCATGAACGGCGATATATACGCGGATACAGCTTCCGGCACCATGAGGGTGACGGTGGTCTGCCGCAAGCCCGAATGATAAACAGCTGATACAGCGGGGGCGCACAGTGTGCGTCCCCTGTTTTGTTTTCTCTGACTACTGATAACTTTTCTTTATAAGTTGTAAACAAATATCAATATTCTTGTTATGGGATATTCATTGACTTTCCACACCCGAGATGGTATTATGTTAGTATAAAATCCCTCTAAAGGAGTGTGTGAACATGAAACGAACATTGGCATTATTAGCTTTAGCAGGAACCCTCTCCCTCACAGCCTGCGGAAGCGATAAACAAGAGAATACCCAAACGCCCCGCAACGGTGAATTCACTGTGGGGAACTATGTTGAAAATGACACGGCTGCGGCAGAGTCCGCTGACGCCGAAAACAGCGATAGCTCCGCCGCTATGAGCTACAAGCAGTCGGTGCCAAAGCTCATCGACACGAAAATGCTGGTCTACTCCTGCGATATGAGCATTGACGTTCTCGATTTCGATAAGTCCCTTGACAGTATCCACCAGCTCATCGAAAAGTACAACGGATTTATCGAGAGCGAGGTCTACTCCGATGGCGGCGATTCAAGCAAATGGCTCTACACAGAAGACGAAAAATGGAAGAGCCTCAGTGCTGTCATAAGAGTCCCCAGTGCTCAGTATGATAATTTCTGCACGGACATCGAAGCAGTTGGCGACCTCCGCAGGAAGAACGCAACTGTGGACAATCTCAGCACAGAGTACTCAGACCTGAAGACCACTCTCGCCATATATGAGGCAAAAGAAAAGCGATACCTTGAGCTTCTGGAAGGCATAAAGAACGAAGCTGACGCCATAAAGTACGAGAACGAGCTGACGGATATACAGGTGCAGATAGGCGTTCTCAAGACACGCATGAACACTATCGAGAACGATGTCGCCTACTCATATGTGAACCTCTCGGTAAACGAGGTAAGGGAGTACACCGACAAGCCTGTGGTAAAGAAGACCGATACCTTCGGACAGAGACTGAAGAACACCGCCTCTGAGACCTGGGATACCTTCCTTGAATTCCTTGAAAATCTGCTCTTTGTTATCATAAGAGTGCTCCCATATCTGCTTCTCATCGGTATAGCTGCATTCATTATCGCAAAGCTGGTGAAGCTCTTCTCAAAGATAGCGGAAAAGTACCGCGCCAAGCACCCCAGACCCGTAAGACCTGCGGTGCCGCCAATGCCGGCTCCTCCCGTTTATCCTGCTCCCCAGCAGATGCCTCCGCAGAACAGGGCACCCGTTCAGGGACCCCCTCCTCCGCCAAAGGCACAGAATGCTCCCGCCGACAACGGTGAAGCGAAAAAGTAATATGCTCATAGTCATGAAAAGCCCCGGAATAAAGGCGACGCTCGTACAGAAGGTTTACGGGTGATATTGAGGGAAGCTCTTTGAGAGAAGTGCTTCCCTTTATTCTTTTTCTGAGGACTCTGTTTTGTTTTTATCAGGACAGGGCGCTTGATAATATATGCCTTTTTATTATATTTAAGGCGCCCTGTCCTGATAAAAACCAGCCAAAAGTCTTTGGAAAAGGGGTATGGGGTGACTCCCCGCAGTGCGGGGAGATGTCACGCAGTGACAGAGGGGCGCGCCTCCGTCAGAGGAGAACCTTTCCTCAGAAAGGTTTTTCCCCCATAATTACGCGTAAACTTCTATATAAGCACCGCCCTTATCGGGGCTTTTTTATAGATCAGGCACTTCTGTGCAAAATAAAAGCGGCTGATGGTCTCTCAGCCGCTTTTATCATGAACACACCTTTATATATCTTCTCTTTTAATTATTACCGTAATCACCATTCAGTATCATTTCCATAGTCAGCGGAAGCTTCTTGTACTCGCCGAGTATGTACTTTTCCAGTACAACAACATCGGCAGAGGTTATAGTGCCGTCATCCAGCATATCCGCACTTTCCAGCTGCAATGCATTGAATACCGTGCGTCCTGCCAGGTACTTGTTTATGGTAATGAGATCGAATGAATTTACCTCGCCGTCACCGTTTATGTCTCCCGAGCCCACAGGAACGGTCTCGTATCTCTCGGGAACATACTCGTTTTCCAGGGAACCGTCCACCCTTACGAAGATCTGCTCCCAGTAATACTTGTACTCGCTGTTGGGGTCATAGGAAACAGAAACGCCGATATGGGTATAATCGGGATTGACGATCGACTTCCAGTGATTGGGAGATTTTTTCCACTGTTCGAATGTTGCCTCGGCGCTGTTTGAGCCTGCGGCGATATTCTCAGCAGCCTTTGTCCAGGGCACCAGACTGTCATCAATTACAGTAAAGAACCTGTACTCCTCTGTACCGTCGGGCATTAAAACAGGCTCCGGACGTTCATGGCTGAAGTTGAATATACACTCTCTCGAGCGGACGTTTGATACGTCATTAAGGTAAGGTACAGCCTTCAGCGGCTTGACACCAGCCTCTATCCTTGCCTCATTTGTAAGGAAGAGTATCTCCTCAGCCATTCCGGCAAGGTCCTGCTCAATGTCGGCGTGGACGTCAGTTGAGGGAGTCTTTGAAAAACAGCACACAGAAATAATGACCGCAATGACTACAGCCATAGCTCTGCAAGAAAAACTTTTCACGCTGCTCATACAAACACCTCCCGAAATATAATTACCTGCGCTACTTACAGTTTAGCACATATAAATATAATTTTAAAGAGGTTTTGCATCAATTTAGCAGATTTCACAAATAAAATCTACATTTTGTACAACAAAAATTCTACAGGTTGTAATTTTTCTTTTGCTTTATCCGAAAAATAATTGAATTATTTGCCTATATACCGTTAATTTTTGTTGCTATTCTCAATTATTTCAGAAATCCTGCCGTAGTATTTGTCCAGAGACACGATAGCTACGTTGAGATAGTCCTCCAGCTGATCCCTTATATCATTTCTGTCCTTGCCGCCAAGAACAGCGCTTGTAAGTACCACCAGCTCGCCGTTATGCTCGATATACATCTTGCAGCCGAAGCTCTCCGAGTCTGCATTGAAGTCGTTGATGACCTGATAGAGATCCATGCCAACGCTTGTGAACTTTGCAGTGTGGTTCAGCGCCAGTGTCAGTGCCTGATTGTCGGGATTATAGTGTATGAACACGTAGGGAGCTACCTCGTGATGAGGGAGCTTTGTGCGGAATCTTATCATATTAGCGTCATTATCATTGAGCTCGTATGGTACACTTCGGCTCTCAAGGAGTCCGCAGAAATCAGCTACTATGGGATTCATTACAACTTTATCGTCCATGATCATATTCCTCCGTTAAGGTAATTTTCGGTTAATTTGCTATAAATCAATTATATCACACCTGCACGAATTTGTCAATAATGTTTAAACGGAAAAAGCGCCCGTTTCCGAGCGCTTTCCCCTTTAGGGTGGTTTATATGAAAAATGAAGATGTCAAAATGTTGATCGGCACAGCATTACTCAAACTGATCCATGAAATTCTGAGGTCCCAGACAGGTAGTCATCTCGCTGACGGTAAAGCTAAATGAGCTTTCCTCGCCGCCGTCGCCTGCATAGGCTCTGTAGGTCTTCCCCTTTTCAAGGAGAGGAGTGCTGATAACTACATGGTCATAGGAATGCTGCGGAGCGTATCTGTAGAGCTCCTTGCCGCTCTCGTCCTCAAGGACGAATGGCGTGCCTGCTTCAAAGACTTTGTCAAAGCCCAGGGAAGCCGAATACTGTGTGGAGCTCAGTGACGGACGATCCGCCATATCGTGATAGCCCGTAGCCACCAGTGTGCCCCCCGAGACTATGAATACACCCGTGCAGTCCAGAGCGCTGTTCATGTTGTGCTCGGGACCCACTGCGGTTATATCGCCGCCCAGTATGGTGATGTCGCCGTTGGAGTCGATAGCGTCGCCGCCAAGAACATTTGCGTAATAGGTGCCGCCGCTGAAGACGATGGAAACTCCCTCTATAGGCACGTCCTTGTGGCTTGCGTGGGAGCCGTCCCCTGCGTTGAGGCCGTCATCGTCGGCAAATATATTGATACTGCCGCCGCTGATGTCCATAACAGCGGATTCAAATCCCTCACGGGCATTGAATATCTCCACTGTACCTCCGCTGACGGAAATGCTGATGTCTGAATGGATACCGTCGTCCCCTGCACTGAGGGTGATGTCGGCTTTTCCGCCTATGAACGCGCTTCCGTTGGAGTTGAAAGCGTCGTCTGCGGAATCTATACTGAAGGTGCCGCCGTTAATATACAGCTCGGCGCCTGCCTTGATACCTTTTCTGCTTCGCGGAGCCTCTCCGCCGAATACCTCGTGGAGCTCCTTTCGTGAACTGCCTATATCAGCGGAGTTTATGTCCTTATCGGTGTTCTTATATCCCTCCGACAGGTCATTGCCCCCTGCTGTGGTGATGCGGAAGTCTCCTCCGTAGGCGGCAAACACGCCCTCTGCCTGTATACCGTCGCCCATGGAGCATATATCGAAGGAGCCGCCTTCGGCGTATACAAATCCGGGAAGGGTCTCGTCCTTGCCCGACGCCTTTATGCCGTCGCCCCCTGATGTTATATTGAAGGTGCCGTCTGCTACAGCCACATAGTCCTTAGCCTTTATGCCGTCGCAGCCTGCGGTGATGTTCAGCTCTCCGCCCGTCAGGACTATATCGTCCTTTGAGCGTATGCCGCAGTAGTTTCCCTTGATATTGAGAGTACCGCCGCCATTGATGGTAAGACTGTCCCGGCTAAACAGTGCAGCGTCGGGTATATCCGACTCCTCGGGAATGATACTGCTCCTGCCGTCGGTGAGTGAGTTTACGCTGTTATACTCAAGGGTGATGTATGTTTTTTTGGCGTCATTTATGAGTAAAGGCGCCGACGTCCCGGAAGTGATATTTACGTTGTTCAACTTCAGATGAACACTTGCTTCCGGTGCATCGATTATTATCTGCCCGTTTGTGAGCTCTCCCGATATGCTGTAAATGCCCTCGGAAGTGATAGTTACAGTGCTGCCCTCAATGGTCACGCCTGTTCCCTCGACCTCAGCCTTGCTGCCCATTAAGTTTATCTCTGCGTCATTCTCAACCAGCGGAGGAGATATGTCTTTCGTTGTGAACAATTCCTCCGGGGTCGGCAATGTATCGGATATGCTTCTGACAGGCTCGGGGATATTTGCGGTCACGGTAGCAGCGGTAGTATCAGATGTGGTGTACTCCGTTGTGACTGCTGTATCCGAACTGCTGCCCTTTGATGAGCTGCAGCCCGCTGTCACGGAAGCGAGGTAAGCCGCAGCAGCAAGCAAGCCCAGGAGCTTAGCGTATTTTTTCATAGTAAAAACCTGCTTTCTCTGTCTTTTTGCCTTGCAGCTCTCTATCCAATGTAAGCATTATACGCTACAGATATGTGCATTATGTGATAGAAAGCTGAATTATTGATGTAGCAGCCAGATCCAGAAGCTGATACTTGACAAAAATGAAATTTCTCTGCGTTGCAAAAGCTCGAAATACGGCAGTATTCCTTCACTTTTGCGCCTTGATAAATTCCATTTTTGCCTTCGTCCGGACTTCAGGATCTGATTGCTCCATCAATAAAAGAAAAATCCTCACGGAAAGTCCGTGAGGATAAGAACGTATCAAAGTCCCGAAACTGTGAAGTCCACCTCTATGTCGGTCCAGTCCTTGAATTCGGCAGGATCCACGATCTGAGCGGAATAGCTGCCGTCGTTGAGCTCCGAAGGCGTATTGAAGTCGTAGTTTGTATAGAGAGCTCCCTCGGCTGTTCTTGCATCTGCGGGAAGGTACTCGTCGCTTACCCACTCGTTGTAGATATTTGAGCGTACAGCCTCAGCCTCGGTATTGGTGTAATTCTTCTTTTTCAGCTCCACGTCCCTGCCGTCCACCTTTACGTTCTTGACGGTGATGATAGCATTTGGAAGGACCTTCTCGGCGTCGGCGATGATGACTGCCGCAAAGCCTATGCCGTTTACCTTGTAGGAGCCCTTGGGGTCTCCTGATGCCAGATACTGGAAGGCGGTGCTGTTGGCTGTGACGCTTACCTTATAGTCGCCGTTGCCGTTTATGTGTACTGTCCCTGCCTTGTAGCAGAGGGGGTTCTTCTCGTCTGTGCCGCCCAGGTACTGCTTGTCCCAGTTGGCGTCAACTACGGCAAGATAGGCATCTCCCGAAGCTGCCTCAACAGCCTCATCGAAGTCTACTCCCGGAACTGCTGCCGTGGTGGGCTCTGTCTCGGGCTCGGCAGCCGTACCCTTGTCGGGCGCCTTGCTCTTTTTACCGGAGCTGCACGAAGCAGAGCCTCCGCATATCACAGCGGCAGCAAGCAGAGCTGCCAGCACTTTGGTTATTTTCATTTTCATGACCTCATTTCCCATAACATTTACATATTCAACTATTATAATAATACACGATATGCCGTTTTTCTGCAAGATACTTATTGAACAAACTTTTTACTTTGACTGTTTTTTGAATTGTATAATCAGCTCAGTTCAAACATACCCGTGTACAGCTGATAGTACTTGCCATGCTGTGCGATGAGCTCTCTGTGGTTTCCTCTCTCGATTATCCTGCCATGCTCCAGCACCATGATGGCGTGGGAGTTGCGGACGGTTGAGAGCCTGTGGGCAATGACGAATACGGTCCTGCCCTCCATAAGGGAGTCCATGCCCTTTTCGATGAGGGCTTCTGTACGGGTGTCGATGGAGCTGGTAGCCTCATCGAGAATGAGCACAGGCGGGTCTGCAACGGCGGCTCTTGCAATGGCAAGGAGCTGACGCTGTCCCTGTGACAGGTTGGCACCGTCGGCGGTGAGCATGGTGTCATAGCCGTTTTCAAGGTGCTTTATGAAGCTGTCTGCGTTGGCGAGCTCTGCTGCTGCGTAGACCTCCTCGTCGGTGGCGTCAAGCTTTCCGTAGCGGATATTGTCCATGACTGTTCCCGTGAACAGGTGGGTGTCCTGAAGAACTATGGACTGGGAGCGTCTCAGGTCGACCTTCTTTATCTTGTTGATGTTTATGCCGTCATAGCGTATCTTGCCCTCGGGCACATCGTAGAAGCGGTTTATGAGGTTGATGATAGTGGTCTTGCCTGCGCCCGTTGAGCCTACGAATGCTATCTTCTGTCCCGGCTTCGCATAGAGTGATATGCCGTTGAGGACGGTCTTGTTGGGCTCATAGCCGAACACCACATCGTCGAATTCCACATTTCCGCGTACCTCGGTGTAGGTAACGGTGCCCTCAGCCTTGTGGGGGTGCTTCCATGCCCAGTGACCTGTGCGCTTGTCGGTCTCGGTAACTGTGCCGTCGGGAGCTATCTCCGCATTTACCAGTGTCACATAGCCCTCGTCAGCCTCGGGCTCCTCGTCGATGACGCGGAATATCCTCTCTGCACCTGCAAGGGCAGTGAGTACGGAATTGAGCTGCTGGGACACCTGTGTGATGGGCTGTGAGAAGGAACGGGTGAACATGAGGTAGGACACAACGGTACCGATAGTCATGCCGCCGATGTTCTTCACGGCGAAGATACCGCCGATTATGGCAGTTGCGGCGTAATGTATATAGGACAGGTTGTTCATGACGGGCATGAGGATATTTGCGAAGGTATTGGCATGGGTGGCAGCCTTGCACAGCTCCTCGTTGAGAGCGTCGAACTCCTCCTCAGCCTTGTCCTCATGGCAGAATACCTTGACCACCTTCTGACCTTCTATCATCTCCTCGATATAGCCGTTCACTCTTCCGAGAGCCTTCTGCTGGGCGATGAAGCCCCTGCTGCTCCGTGAGCCCACGAAGCCTATGACCTTGATGATTATGAACAGCATTGCAATAACAAGTATGGTCAGTCTCCAGCTGTAGATGAGCATAGCCGTGAAAACTCCCACGATAGTCACCGCTGAGCTGATGAACTGGGCGATACTGTTGCTGAGCATCTCGCGGATAGCATCGGTATCATTGGTGTAGAGACTCATGAGCTCGCCGTGGGTGTGCTTGTCGAAGAAGCGTATGGGCAGCATTTCCATCTTGCAGAAAAGGTCGTTCCTTATACGCATGAGGGTGGTGGTGGATATTTTCATCATCATACGCTGATAAAACAGCGAGCAGAGAGCTCCCATGATGTATATCGCTGACATGAGGGCAAGTATGCTGATGAATTCACCGTAGCGCCATTTGCCGTCGCCTACTGCCCTGTTGAGGTTGTCGATAATGGGCTTGAGAAGCGAGTTTCCCATGATACCCGCAAAGGAGCTGAAGATTATGCAGATGACCACGAAGATGAACTGCACGCGGAAGCCGTACATATAGCTGAATATGCGCTTCAGAGCCTTGAATGTGTTCTCGGGCTTTGCCATTGCTCTTTGTGTTCTCGGAGGCATTATTCTTCATCTCCCTTCTGCTGTGAGTCATATACCTCGCGGTATATCCCGCTGGACTCCATGAGCTGTGCATGGGTGCCGATGTCGGTTATCCTGCCGCCGTCCATGACGATTATCCTGTCTGCGTCCATGACTGAGGTTATACGCTGAGCGATGATGATAGTGGTGGTGTCGCCCAGCTTCTCGCGGAACGCCTTTCGGATACTGCTGTCTGTAGCAGTGTCAACAGCGCTGGTGGAGTCGTCCAGAATGATTATCTTAGGCTTTTTCAGAAGGGCTCTTGCAATACAGAGCCTCTGCTTCTGACCTCCCGATACGTTTACGCCGCCCTGTCCCAGGTCGGTGTCGTAGCCCTCGGGGAAGCTCATGATGAAGTCGTGAGCGCAGGCTGACTTGCAGGCGTCTATTATCTCCTCGTCTGTGGCATTCTCGTCGCCCCAGCGGAGATTGTCCTTGATAGTGCCCGAGAACAGCACGTTCTTCTGGAGCACCATTGCCACCTGGTCGCGGAGAGTCTCAAGGGGATACTCCTTTACATCGTGACCTCCGACCAGTACCCTTCCTGCGGTGGCATCATAGAGACGGGGTATGAGCTGTACCAGCGAGGTCTTTGACGAGCCCGTACCGCCGATGATACCGATGGTCTCGCCTGAATGTATATCCAGGTCTATGCCCTCAAGGGCAAGGTTTTCCATATCGTCATAGTAGCTGAAGCTGACATTCTCAAATCTTATGGAGCCGTCCTCTGCGGACACGGAAGCTCCCTCGGGAGCCACGATGGTGGGCTTCTCCTTCAGTACCTCGTAGATACGCTGGAGAGAAGCTCTCGATACCACGAACATGATGAACAGCATGGAAAGCATCATCAGCGACATGAGTATCTGTCCCACGAACATGATGAAGCTGTAGAGCTCGCCTGTCTCTATACCGCCCTTTACGGACATATGACCGCCGAAGTAGAGTATGGCGACTATGCTTGCATACATTACCAGCTGCATGATAGGCATATTGAGTATTACCAGCTTTTCCGCCGCGAACTGCGCCAGACGGACGTCGTTGGTGTTCTCCTCAAAGCGCTTCTTCTCATAGTCCTCACGGGCAAAAGCCTTTACCACGCGGATACCGATGAGGTTTTCCTGTATCCTTCCGTTCATGCTGTCATATTTGGTCAGCATCTTCTCGAAGCGGGGGTGCGCCTTGGAGATGATGAAGAACACCGCACAGCCCAGCACGGGTATGGCGAACAGGAATATCACCGACAGCTTTGCATTCTGCCTTACCGCCATTACCGTGGCACAGACCAGCATGATGGGCGAGCGGAATGCCATGCGTATGAACATCATAAAGGCGTTCTGTATATTGGTGACGTCCGTGGTGAGACGTGTGGTCAGCGACGCCGTTGAGAAGCGGTCCACATTTGCAAAGGAGAAGCCCTGTACCTTGCGGAAAAGAGCGCTTCTGAGATTTTTTGCGAAGCCCATTGCCGCAACTGCGCTGAATCTTGCCGCCAGTGCGCCGAAGCACAGCGAGCATATTGACATAACGACCATAAGTCCGCCCATTCGCGCAACATAGCCTATGTCTCCCATTTTTATGCCGTTATCTATTATCTTTCCCATGACTATCGGTATCAGCACCTCCATGAGCACCTCTCCGATAATGGTCACAGGCGAAAGAATCGCCTGTTTCTTGTACTTTCCCACATGGGAAAATATGGTCTTGTACATTCACATTCCCCTTTCACATCGTTTATACAGTCTAACTTTTATTTTAACATTTGTAATGTATCTTGTCAAATGGGGAGAAACTCTCCCCTCCGCCTTGACATCGGAGTGATACTATAGTAAAATGTTATTCGGAGGTGTTATGATGTTAAACTACAGACCTAAAATGTTCGACGAAGCGTCGAAGTCACACGCATCAAAAAAGCTTTTCGTGATAATACTCTGCTTTATTGCAGTGTTCATAGTGGTGATCGTGCTTGAGAGCCTGGTATCGGGAATAGTTTCCTGGACCCCCTTGAAGGATGAACTTGCAAACGCCGATACGGAACATATATGGCAGGAGTCCATGGAGGCTTCAAAGAAGGTAATGTCAGACCCGAAAATAATGGTGCCCACCCTTATCGGTACGGTATTCGGCACTCTTACAGCCATGTTCTACTGCCGCTTTATAGAGATGAGACCCATCCGCTCAATGGGTGCGGTAAAGAAGCGCTGCATACCCGATTACCTTATCGGACTTGTGATCGGTGCAGCTCTTATGACCGCAATAGTCGCCATGAGCAATCTCACAGGCGCAAGCAAGACCGTTATGTGTGAAAAGGTAGAATACGGCACTATAGCCCTGTTCCTGCTGGGATTTTTCGTACAGGGCATGAGCGAGGAGTTCATCTTCCGCGGCTATCTGCTTACCACCATAGGAGGCGCAGGCTACCACACCGCTGTCGGTGTCGGCATAACCTCTGTAGGCTTTGCCCTTGCACACGCCGCAAACCCCGGCTTCGGAGCAGTCCCCTTTATCAATCTCACCATGTTCGGTGTCTTTGCAGCCCTCTACATGATACTCACTGACAGTATATGGGGTGTTTCCGCCATACATTCCATCTGGAACTTCACCCAGGGCAATCTCTACGGCATAAGCGTCAGCGGCTCTGCCGACACAGAGTCGGTAATGCGCACCTCGGCTGTGTCGGAAAAGGCATGGCTCACAGGCGGAGAGTTCGGCATAGAGGGAAGCATATTCACCACTGTCGCCCTCGGTATCGGCATAGCTGCTGTGCTCTTCCTGCTGAATAAAAAGGCAGCAAAAGCTGCCCCCGCTCAATGATCCCGAAGCTATGATCTGAGTTTAGAGTTGAAAGTTGTAGAGTCGTCTGCGGTGACAATTTTTAAATATTGTGAGCGAAGCGAACACATTAACTAATCACTGACCACTATGCACTAATCACTATCAGCGCTTGCGCTGAACAAACACAATGCCCCTGAGTGCCTTGTAACACTCAGGGGCAAAACTTTTATACGGGATAATTTTTTATTGCTTGGTTTCAAGTATGCGGAGCGCCATGTATCCGATGTGTATCACAACTGCGATTATGCAGCCCACCGAGGTCAGCGCCACGGGGAAGCCTCTCAGCTTCTGTGCCGGTGTGGACATGGGCAGCCTGTTCTTTACGGTGAATATTATCAGCAGGATAAGTCCTACCACCGCGCCTGCCAGGATAGCCAGACCATAGATACCCTTTGCAACGTCGTTATCCTCCATGAGAGACATGACAGTCACCATTGAGTTGATAAAGATGTGGACGATTATTGAGGGGATTATGGAGTTGTGCTTCATGTCGATGTGGCCGAAGAATATTCCGATGAGGAAAGCCAGCATGAACTGAGGCAGATTGCCGTGGGCAAGTCCGAAGAACACTGCCGATATGAATATGGCGAAGCGCCTGTCCGCCTTTGAGAATATCTTCATCAGTGCGCCGCGGAACATTATCTCTTCCGTAAGGGGAGCAATGATACAGCTGTATATGGTCATTATGGCAAAGCCCAGACCCGTATTTCCGTAGTCCAGATCCATGACATTGGTGGTGAAGCCGTACTTGGAGAAGATGCTCTCTATGCCGCTGGAAAGCATTCCTGCGGTTATCCAGATGAACAGTCCCGCAAAGCAGTGTATCACCGCGTCGCTGAAGGTGTAATCCCTGGTTTTAAGCATGAATGAGGGCTTTATCTTCGCCCATTTCAGTCCTATGAAGGCAAATCCCACATTTGAGATAAGGTATATGAGCATATTTATCGAGACGAAGATCGCTCCGCCGTCCATATAGTGGGAAATAGCGCCTGTGGACGCATTGGGGTTCAGCTTTTGCAGCAGGAACTGTATACCAAATATAAGTGCATAAGCCAGAATGCTTGAGCCGATGAACTGGAAGAGGAAGGTAAATCCGCCTATGTTGTAATACTTCCTGAGGGCGTTCTTTTCCACCTTCGCAGGCTCATACGGCACGGAGAACTCGGGCATCGTTATCCAGGGGAGTATCTCCGAATAGTCGTCATTGTACCAGTGGTACTCCGAGGGGTTGTCAAAGGGGTCATAGACGTCGGTCTTCTGCTTTTCCTTCAGCTCCTTGTCCTTCGCCTGAAGCTGCTTTGTAAGGCTGTATATCTCATGGTTAAGTGCGGCATATTCCGCGCTGTATCCCTGTGTTTCGTTCATTTCCGTCGTTTATCCCTGCCTTTCTCTGTATCTTCAGCATATTCTGAACTATATTTTAACATAAAAATCAATAAAAGTAAAGAGGCAGCAGCAAGTTTTCATCAGCTGTACACTATTGCAAGTCCCTGTGAGCTCTCGCAGGTAAAGGGCTTGTCGTCGCCCGTCACTGTCACAAAGAGCTCATCGCCCCTTCGGACCGCCTTTATCTCTGCGGCGATACTGCCGTTTCTGTCATACACTATGGTCTCCGCGGAGCCGCCCTCGCTCATACCATAGAACACTATCCTCATGCCGTCGGCGTAGTCATAGTCGGCGGTGTCGGTGAAGCTTCCGTACACTATGACGGAATCGGGCTTTGCATACAGGGGCATACCGAAATAATCGTACTTACGGGTATACCAGCCTCCGCCCGAGAGCTCCTCACCTGTCTGTATATCCGTCCATGTGCCGCCCGCGGGAAGATAGAAGCTGCACTCCCCCGACTCGCTGAAAACGGGAGCCGCAAGCAGGGAGTCTCCCAGCATATACTGAGTGTCAACAGTGAGGGCGCCGCGGTCGTGGGTGAAGTCCACAGCCATTGCCCTCATGACGGGAACTCCCGTGAAATGAGTCTTTACGGCGCAGCTCCAGATATAGGGCATGAGCCTGCCTTTCAGCTTTACGAAATGCCTTGCCACATCGCAGCTCTCCTCGTCGAAGTGCCAGGGCACACGATAGGAGTTGTTGCCGTGATAGCGCGAATGTGAGGACATGAGCCCAAAGGCTGTCCAACGCTTGTAGAGGTCGGGAGTGCCAGTAGCCTCGAAGCCGCCTATGTCATGGGAGAAAAAGCCGAAGCCCGACATACAAAGAGAAAGTCCGCCGCGGAGGGTCTCCCACATGGAATTGTAGTCCGAGAAGCAATCTCCGCCCCAGTGAACGGGGAACTGCTGACAGCCTGCGGTGGCTGACCTTGCGAAAAGGCATCCCCTGCCCTCAAGGGCTTCAAAAGCAGTCCTGTTGTATAGGTAGGAGTAATAGTTGTGCATCATGAACGGGTCCGAGCCGTCATGCCAGACCACGTCCGTGGGGATACGCTCGCCGAAATCCGTCTTTACCGCATCCACTCCCATATCCGAAAGCTCCCGTATCTGTGCGGCATACCACTCTCTCGCCTCAGGGTTTGTGAAGTCTATTATGCCCATACCCGGCTGCCACATATCGCTCTGATACACGGAGCCGTCCCTGTTTTTCAGGAAGAAGCCCTTCTCCGCGCACTCCGCGAACACAGGGGATTTCTGCCCCACATAGGGATTTATCCACACGCATATCCTGAGCCCCTTTGCCTTGAGGCGGGCTATCATCGCCCCGGGGTCAGGGAATTTTCTCTCGTCCCAGCGGAAGCTGCACCACTCCAGCTCCTTCATCCAGAAGCAGTCGAAGTGGAAAACGTCCAGGGGTATGTCCCTGCGCTTCATCTCGTCAATGAAGGAGGTCACGGTGTCCTCGTCATACTCTGTGGTGAAGGAGGTTGACAGCCACAGTCCGAAGGACCAGGGCGGCGGCAGTGCAGGTCTGCCTGTAAGGGCGGTGTACCGCTCTATAACATCGGCAATGGTATCGCCGCCGAAGATGAAGTATTCCAGTGTCTCCCCCTGAACGGAAAAAGCAGTCTTTGACACGTTCTCGCTCCCCACCTCGAAGCTGACACGGGCAGGGGTATTGACAAAGACGCCATAGCCGCGGGACGATGTGAAGAAAGGCACCGATTTGTAGCTCTGCTCGGTGCAGGTGCCGCCGTCATCATTCCAGACCTCAACGGTCTGACCGTTCTTTACGAAAGAGGTGAACTTCTCGCCTAAGCCGTAGATATACTCGCCTACGGAGATGTCAAGCATTTCGCGGATATAGGTGCTGCCGCCGTTGTCCCACTGCGAGAAGGGGCGCTCCCCCGAGGTCTCCTGCTGACGGAGCTGCCTGCGGAAGGGCTCCTCCTCTATGATAGAAGTGGTGCGCCAGCCTGTTTTGGTTAGGAGCCTGTCCCCGTACCTGTAGGAGATGTTCCACTCCTTGCCGTCAGCGCCCGTCCTGACGGAGGTCTTTCCCGAAATGAGCTCCCAGCCCCCGTCCTCGGTACGCCTTATGACGGGACGGAAGCCGCTGTCCTCATTGAGAGGGAAAGAAGGACGCTTCTTCACGCCGCCGCTGAAATGGCTTATAGTGACCTTGATGCTGTTCTCCAGTGTGGAGGTGAAGGTCACTGTGAGCATGGGACCGCCTAAGGTCATGCCCCTGTTTGATATGAACTGTGTAGCCGCCCACACCGTCAGGGACCTGTCGTCCGCTTCGGTCTCGTATATCTGAGCTGCCCAGCGGACGTCATAGCCCGTCCTGCTGAGCCAGTAACCGTCGGATACCTTCATTTTTTCAACTCCTTCCGCGCCGAAAGCGCTGAATGTCATGATAGTACTATCATACCATGTTTTTATGAACTTTTCAATCCGTTCTGTCAAGCCTTCTTTAAGGTTTGCGCCTCAGGTGTACTTTCTACAAATGGTAATTTTTGCAATCCGGTTTCCACTATGGATATATCTGCTTCTGCACTTTTTCACTGCTTTTTACACAGGCGATATAAAGCCTTTTATACCGCAAAAATCCCACTGTTCACACCTGTTCTGCGAGGTTACGGTTATAACATATCGTGCAAAATATCACACGTTTTCTGAAATAACATTATTATGCTAAAAATAGTAATATCTTGACCAAAATTTTAAGAAAAAAGGCTATTTATCGGCATTTCCTTCGTTTTGTACACCTAATCTTTATTTTTTGAGTTGCAATGTTATTATTATTGAAGTAAAATGAGTGTAACAGCATGAAATGATATGCAGCATATCATTGCGTGAGCGAAAAAATAAAATAAATAAATATTGAGGAGGAGAATGTATGAAATTCAAAAAACTTGTTGCAAGTCTTACCGCTGCAAGCTGTCTTTCGGGCGCCTTCGTGGCATTCCCCGAATTCGTACAGCGCACATACGCTGCTTCTGTCGTATCCAACGATTTTGAACGCAACTATGACGGCTGGTACGGCGAAGGCGACACCGTTGAGCTGACTGCTCAGCCCGCAGCAGGCGCAGATATGTCAAGAGGCATGAAGGTCTCGGGACGTGCTTCCGCTGAGGACGGCGCCGCTTCATCAAAGGGCCTCTACCTTTTCGGCGGAGACAAGTACGACTACAGCGTAAAGGTATTCAGCAATACCGCTCAGAAGTTCAACCTTACACTTCTTGTCATCGACGAGGAGACTGAGAAGGAGACAACTGTTGTACTGGATTCAAAGAACGTTCCCGCAGGTCAGTGGACAGAGCTGAAGAACAGCTATACCGCTCCCGAGGGAAGCTACGAGTTCAAGGTAAAGATCACCACAGACTCCACAGATGACTTCTTCTTTGATGATTTCCTCATCACAGGAGACAAGAGCGCTCTTGATGCACACGCTGCTCCCGCAGGCAAGGGTCTCAAGGACGAGTTCGCTAATTACTTCCGCGTTGGCAACATCTTCAACGGCGGTACTATCAAGAACAGCGGTATCCAGGGCATACTGCTCAAGGACTGCAACGCTATCGAGTGCGAGAACGAGACAAAGCCCTGGGATACTATGGTCCAGAACGGCTCGACCAATACCAACGTAAAGGTATCTCTCAACAGCTGTGCAGCTATCTGCGATTTCTGCGTTCAGCACGGTCTCGGCTTCAGAGGTCATACCCTTGTATGGCACAGCCAGACTCATGAGTGGTTCTTCAAGGAGAACTTCAGCAACAACGGCGGCTATGTAAACAGCTCCACAATGGATCAGCGTATGGAGAGCTACATCAAGAATATGTTCAACGCATACGCAACTCAATACCCCGACCTCGACCTCTATGCTTACGACGTTTGTAACGAGGTAATCAACGACGGCACCGCTTCACAGGGCGGACTCAGACCTACAAACGGCACAGAGGGTCAGAACGGCTCATCTGCATGGGTAAGAGTTTACGGAAACAACTCCTTCGTTGAGAAGGCATTCACCTATGCAAGACAGTACGCTCCTCCGACCTGTAAGCTTTTCTACAACGACTATAACGAGTTCGCTAATGACAAGCAGAACTGCATCATAAACACCATCCTCAAGCCTCTCATGGCTAAGGGACTCATCGACGGTATGGGTATGCAGTCTCACCTCAACTGCGCTGCAAGCGGCGCATGGGGCGATACAAACTCTTACCTGGCTGCTATGGACAAGTACCTCAATCTCGGTCTCGATGTTCAGGTCACAGAGCTTGACCTCTCAAGAGACGGCGGCTATACCGATCAGCAGCAGGCTGACAAGTACAAGGCTATATTCAAGCATTGTATGGACTGGAACGCAAGCCACCCCAACGGACCTAACGTAACTCTCGTTCAGGTATGGGGTCCCAATGACAACAACTCATGGGTTGGTACAAACAAATCAGGTCAGCCCAACTATCCTCTCCTTTATGATGGAAACAATCAGCCCAAGTCGGCTTACAACGCTATCACAAGCCTTGTTCCCGACAGCCAGTGGGGCGAAGGTCTCCCCTACAAGGGACCCGGAAGCTCAGGCTTCACCATCGCAGACCCCGAGCCTGACTCCGACGGTTACTGGTTCCACAGCAAATTTGAAGGCTCAGAGGACAACTGGGTAGGCAGAGGCTCAGCTTCTGTAAGCACCAGCGGCAGAACAAATTACGAAGGCAAGGAAGCCCTCCTGGTCCAGGACAGAGAGGCTTCATGGAACGGCGCAGCAATGCCCCTCAATTCAAGAATATTCAAGCCCGGCGAGGAGTACAGCTTCTCAGTAAATGCCTGCTACCTCGACGGTGATCTGGATTCTCAGGAATTCAAGCTCACTCTCCAGTACAACGACGCTGACAACGAGCCCCATTACGATCAGATCGCTCTGGCATCTGCTCCCAAGGGCGAGTGGGTACAGCTTGCAAACACAAACTTCAAGATCCCCTCAGGCGCTACCGACGTTCAGATCTACGTTGAGACAACTACTGAGGACGTATTCACAAACTTCTATATCGATGATGCAGTAGGCGCTCCCGCAGGTACAGTAGTTCCCGGCGCAGGACAGCCTCATATCCGCACAGTCATCCTCGGCGATGTAAACTTCGATGAGTGCATCGACTCAATGGATATGGCAGCTGCAAGAAGAGGACTCCTCAAGGGCGGCTTCGACGATTCAATGACTCAGAAGGCTGCCGACGTTGACCAGAACAGGACCTTTGAGGTTGCCGATCTGGTTCTCCTCCAGCAGTACATCCTCGCTAAGATCTCAGAATTCCCCGTAAACAAGCCTCAGGTTGACCTCGATGCTTTAGCATCTAAATTCGGAACAGTGAATATTGCAGAATCATTGAAAAAGAACGGAGAGAATAATCCTCTCTATACCCAGCGTTTCGGCGCTGACCCCGGCTGGCTGGTATACGACGGCAGACTTTACGTTTATACAACAGCTGATGAATTCGCATACAAGAACGGTCAGATGATCGAAAATGATTATTCTTCAGGCTATATCAACTGCTTATCAACAGCAGACCTTGTAAACTGGACAGACCACGGTCAGATCCCTGTTGCAAAGACAAGAGTAAACGGCACACCTATTGCAAGATGGGCTAATAACGCCTGGGCTCCCGATGCTGCATGGAAGAAGATCAACGGTCAGGACAAGTTCTTCCTTTACTTCGCAAACAATGGTTCAGGTATCGGCGTTATCACAGCTGATGACCCCACATTCACAAAGAATGTAAAGGATCCCCTCGGACACGAGCTCATCTCCAGAAGCACACCCAACAGTAATGTAACATGGCTCTTCGATCCCGGCGTTTACTATGATCCTGATACAGACACAGGTATCATCGCATACGGCGGCGGTGTTCCCGAAGGACAGGCTGCTAATACAAAGCAGGGACGTATCGCTAAGCTGGGCGATGACATGATCTCTATCGTAGGTACTCCTATCGATCCCGGTACACCTTACCTCTTTGAGGACTCAAGCATGATCAAGATCGGCAACACATGGTATTACTCATTCTGCCACAACTGGAATGTTCCCGGCGGCACAAGCGTAAACGGTAATTCCTTCGGCAATGCCGACATCGGTTACATGACATCAACAGATCCTCTCAAGGGATACCAGTATCAGGGCGTTGTATTCAAGAACACAGGTACACAGAGACTTGACAACGGCGGTAACAACCACCACTCAATTATCGAATTCAAGGGCAGCTACTATGTACTTTATCACTCACGTCAGCTTGAAATACGTATGGGCGTTAACGGCGGCAAGGGTCTTAACTACAGATCACCCTGTATCGATAAGGCAACTATAAGCAACGGCAAGATCACATGTAACGGTTCACAGACCGGTGTAAGCCAGATCGAGAACCTGGATCCTACAAAGACTGTTCGTGCAACAACAATGTCTAACCAGTCAAAGGGCATCTCAGTTTCAGGCGTAGGCAATGCAGTATTAGAGCTCAAGAAGGGCGAATGGGCTAAGGTTAGCAAGGTAGACTTCTCTAAGGTAAGCGGTTCACTTTCCGCAAAGGCTTCTTCCAAGAGCGGCGCGATCATCAAGGTTTGCGCAGGTTCAGCAACAGGCGAGGCTATCACCTACATTGAAGTACCCGCAGGCGGCTCAATGACAGACATTGAGACTCCTCTCGCAAATATCCCCAACGGCGCTTCAGACATCTACTTTGTAGCCAACGGCGATGTAAGCTTCGACAGCTGGTCGATGTCATAATTCTTTTCGATGTTGATCTGTGCGGTGCATCTGCACAACGCGCCGCACAGATTGATATAATTCCAAAAATAAATTGTAAGGGACAAATCAGAACAAGAAAGCCGTGCTGCTCAAGCACGGCTTTCCTGTTTTATAAGATATCTTGTAACTGACCGCAAAAAAGGGTACAACGGCTGTTGTACCCTTTTGGTATTTATTCCTTATTGTCCTTATCGTTTCCCGAGCTGTCCCCGGAGCTTCTGTTAATATCCTTGGAAATGAACATATCCAGAGCCACCATTCCGATAAGCAGCAAAACACATAATATAACAAGCACTGTTCTAAGCATTTTTATACCTCCGTTAATTTTTATTGACATCAGAATTAAACGGAGCTGTGATCTTATGACCGTCCTGATCGTGAACGTATTTTATAATGTACCTTCGGCTGAAACAAAGCTTCCTGATAACATAATAGATTATAATGTACAGAAGCCCTGCCGTGAAAAAAGACCATGAATTTCCCTTGAAACAGCGGTCAGAGCTTCGGGGCTGATACTGATCATGCAAGGGATCACAGCGTGTGAGCCTTATATGACTTGTGGGAAGTATCCTTTCCGCTGCTGCGATTACTGCGATATGCTCCGCATCACATGGCAATGTGTCGTAATATTTAAGTCTGTTCTGATGAGGGCTGTCCAGCCGCAGGAAGCTCTGCGCCGAACAAAGCAACGGCAAAAGCGAAAGTACCATAGACAGGGCAAGAATGTATCTGATAAATGCTTTTTTCTTCATGTCCCGCCTCCTGTCGCCGTAAGATCAGTGCTTTTGTGTATTATGGAATATAAAAAGTATATCATATCACGGCAGAGAAGTCAATAATCCAAAGCATACAGGGAACGCCCCGCTGACCACAAAAAAAAGGAGTACCTTGCGGCGTTCCCTACACATTGATATTTTCAATTTATCAGTTATTTGCGGGCGACCGCTGCGCGCCCCTGCTATGCACTAAGCACTAATAACTAACCACTGAAAAAAGAGACCTTTCAGGTCTCTTTTTTCATAATATGAAGCAGATAAGTCCCGAGCAGCCTTCGTTGATGACCCGCTCAAGGGTCTCCTGAAGCTTCATTCGGGCGTCCACAGGCATCTTGAACAGCTTGCTGTGAAGCCCCTCGTTCACCAGCTCGTGGAGGGACTTGCCGAAGATGTTGCTCTCCCATATCTTCTTCGGGTCGTCGTCAAAGCCGTCCAGCAGGTACATAACCAGCTCCTCGGACTGCCGCTCCGTGCCTACGATGGGACTGACGGTGGTGTTGATGTTGGCTTTCATCAGGTGTATCGACGGCGCCGATGCCTTGAGCTTGACGCCGTACTTGCCGCCCTGTCGGATTATCTTGGGCTCCTCAAGTGACATCTCCTCAAGCTCGGGCATGACGATGCCGTAGCCCGTCGCCTCCACCTCCGCAAGGGCAGGCTCTATACGCTTATACTTCCTGCGTATGTCATTTAGCTCCGCAAGCAGGGGCATGAGGTCGCTTTCGCTCTCTATCTCGATACCCGTGGTCTCCCCCAGTATCTTGTAGAAAAGGCTGCTGTCCAGCTCTGCGGTGATGGTGACGGAGCCCTTTCCCAGGTCGATACTGCTGACCTCAGCCTTCACCACGTTGGGACACTCCCCTATTGCCGCCGCAGCCTCCTCAGCCTCACGGACAAGACGAATATCCCTGGCGGCTGAGCGTATGCAGTCCAGGATCTCTGTCCTGAGCCAGTGTCCCTTCCCCAGGGAGTTTATCCATCTTGCGGTGCGGATATTTATCTCCCTGACGGGGAAGGAAAAGAGTATCTCCCGTATTATGCCGCGAATGTCCTCCTCGCTGAGTTCAAGGCAGTTGACAGGTATCACCTTGGCGTCATAGCGGTCTGTGAGCTTTGCCGCAAGGGCTCGGGACTCCGCAGACCGTGGGTCAACGGTATTGAGTATTACCACGAAGGGCTTGCCCAGCTCACGAAGCTCTCGGATAACTCTCTCCTCGCACTCCTCGTACTCCTCACGGGGAATATCCGTCACGGAGCCGTCTGTGGTGATGACCAGACCAATGGTGGAATGGTCGGTGATGACCTTCTGGGTGCCTATCTCAGCCGCCATATTGAAGGGTATCTCTTCATCGAACCAGGAAGTCATGACCATACGGGGCTGCTCATTTTCGATATAGCCCAGGGAGCTTGGAACGATATAGCCAACGCAGTCGATGAGCCTGACGTTGAAGGCTGCCCCCTCCCCCAGGTCTATGCGCACCGCCTCCTCGGGTATGAACTTGGGCTCGGTAGTCATTATGGTCTTGCCTGCGGCGGACTGGGGAAGCTCGTCAAGGGCTCTCTCCCGCATATATTCGCTGCTTATATTGGGTATCACCAGAGACTCCATGAACCGCTTTATAAAGGTGGACTTGCCCGTGCGGACGGGTCCCACCACGCCGATGTATATATCGCCGCCTGTTCGCTCGGCGATATTGCTGTATATATCTTTAGCCATACAAATACTCCTTTTATGAAACTATGGGTATCAGCAGCATACCGCCCTTTTCCAGCCGCTCTCCTGCAAGGTCGTTTTCCTCAATAATGGCGTCCACGCTGGTGCTGTACCGCTTGGCGATGTCCCAGACATCCTCGTTCTCGATGCCGAAATAGAGCTTGATAGCGTAGTCGCCGTCACGCTCCTTCCTTGCGGAAGCGTCCACGGTTATATCCGTGACCGCCCTTATGGAGTCGGAGCTGTACACCGACAGCTTCACGCCTATATCCGCCTTTGCGGTGAGGACTCCCTCGGGTGAGATGTCATAGGTGGTCTCCCTCACCTTTACCTCCGCTGACACCGATGAGCCGCTTATATCGTCGGGGAGGGCGATGGTCTCCTCGAAAGCCTCGTCACGGTCGGGCATAACTATCATGCCGTTCCTGTCCTTCGCCGCCATGGAGTAAGCCAGCATTCCGCTGATGACCACAGACCGTCCGTCGCTGCCGATACGGGTGTTGATGTTCTTCGCGCTGCTCCACATGGCAAAGACCGTCTGTGGAACAGCCTCTCCCTCCGCAAGTCTTGCACTGTGGCGGAAGCTCTCGTCGTAGACCGCAGGTATCTGCTCTGCTCTTATCTCCGATATTTCAACATCGCAGGGGTAGACTGTTGAAAAAGCGTCCTCAGCTATCATCACAGCGGCAGTTTTTACAGCGCGGCAGCACAGCCGGAGCTCCGTTTCGCACCTGACCATGCGGTTATTGCCCTCCTTGTCGGATACGGAAGCCGCGTCGCAGCTCACCACCTCAGCGGTAACGGTGCAGCCGAAGCTGTCGTCCAGTCCCTCCACGTCGATTATCTGGCTGTATCCAAGAGAAAAGCTCATGGTCTCAACGGTCCCGCCGCCTTTGTAGAGCAGCTCCACATCAGCCTCGCCCCTTGCAAGGAGCTTCCCCGATATGAGCTTCACCTCACAGTCCGAGGCGGTACAGCTGCACCGCAGTATCCCAGAAATATCGGGCTGTGCCGCAGAGAGCTCCACCTCCTCCTCGATACGCACATTTTTCTCCGCACTGAGCCTGCCTGCGGCAAATTCAACAGTCCGCCGCTTCAGCTGTATATTCATGCCCTCGGCGTCGGAGACCACCTGCTGCTCCTGCTGACCTGTCACGCGTATCTTTACGGAGACCGCTCCCCTCAGGTCAAGGCGGCGGCTGTTTACGGCGCGGAAGTTCACATGGTCGGTCTTGGGTGCCAGTCTGACCTGAGGCGACACGGGGCTCCGACCCAGCTCCACTGTCCCGGTGAAGCTCCTGTGCTGGTCCACAGACTGTACCTCGCTTCCCTCCTCGCCGCAGTAGAGGATATGTATGTCACACCTAAGCTCATAGGTGAGCCTGTCGCCGCTTACGGACCAGTCTGTGATGACGGGGATAGTCTCGCAGCGTATCAGGCGGAAGATGTCGGGACAGTAATCGGGGAGAATATAATCCAGTTCCACGGGCTGCTCCTGAACGCCGTCAAATATGACCTCGGCGGCAGGAACAGTCTCTCTGTTGAGTTTTAATTCCATAATGGGGGACCTCCTTGAAGTTTGCTTTGTGTAATTATATTCGCGGGAGAGCTCCGTTATTCCTGTCCGTATTGACTTATGCGCCGTTCTGTGCTATAATCCGGGTAAAGGCCCATGTACGAAAGGAGATTTTTTATGAGCGGACAGCAATTCTGGGGTTACAAAGGATATATTCAGAAAAACGGCGGCGAGATACTGTATGACGCCGGCTCCTGCTGCATTGCCCATTACAGCTATCCCGAGGACACAAGATACTTTGTGCGGTGTGAATTCCCCGTAAAAACAGGTCTGAACGAGACAAGCAGCCCCGAGATATGGACAAGCAGAGAGTCTGAGGCAAAATACCTGCTGGACAATCCCGACAAGGTGGTGGACTGGCTCCGCAGACGCATAAAAGCAGACCCGAAGTTCAGCCGCTATGTGGATCAGCCTGTGATAGAGATGGATCACCGCCTGCCAAATTACGGCGGAAACCCTCAGCTCCTGGCGAAAACTCCTCAATATATCATCTTCCGGTGCCACTGGGCTGCCAGAGAGAAATACGAACTGGCAGCAGAATGTAACCCACGCGGCAGCCATGACTCCACACCGATGTGGGCAGTGAACCTGTCAAAAAAAGAGGCGGACGCTCTTCTCGCCCACCCCGAAAGGATCGCGCCCTTTTTTCATGCTATGCAGGCTAAATACCCATACGGTGACTGATATTGCATAACCGCGGGCTGTTTCGCGGCTTAAATGAAAAAAACAGCAGTTTATTTCCGCGCCACTTGCTATTTTTGTGATAATATGCTATAATATTTATGAACAACATAAATAAGCAGCACCTCACAGCCGCAGAAGCAGGGTGTCATGCTTATATTCTGCCCGTTTTCCGGGCAAGAAAGGATAGTCTATGCTTCACGAGAAATCATGCGGCGCCATTGTCTACAGGAAATACCACGGCAATACGGAAATTCTGCTGATAAAGCATATCAACAGCGGTCACTGGTCCTTTCCCAAGGGTCATGTTGAAAAGGGTGAGACCGAGGTGGAGACTGCTCGTCGTGAAATAATGGAGGAGACCTCCATTGACGTTATTATTGATCCGACATTCAGAGAAACTGTTACCTATTCACCGAAAAAGGACACAGTAAAAGTCGTAGTTTACTTCCTTGCGAAGGCGAAGAATGTGGATTTTTCGCCTCAGGAAGGAGAGATCGCCGAGATACGCTGGGTGGATATCTCCTATGCCTCAAATATCCTGTCATACGAAAATGACAGGACCATAGTCGCCAAGGCAAAAAGCGCTATCAAGGAAACACATTAGGCAGCAAAAAAGGAGACCTTTAAGGTCTCCTTTTTTATTTGCTTATGCAGGACGCCAGTGGGCGTCTTTTTTATTATCGCCTCACAGAGTAACGGGAAGTCCGTTTATCTCTATGGTGGGATCGTCGATGTCGATGAGGAGGCAGCGTCTGCCGTCCACCACGCTGGTGCGCACCTTGTCAGCCGCCGAGGGCTTGATGTTCACGGTAATGCCCGGAGAGGTCAGAACGGTCTTGTTCTCCACAAGGTTAGCCGCAGTAAGGGGAGCTGTTCCGCAGACTTTCTCGTACACAGGCTCAACCATGCTCACTCTCTCCTCGGGAAGTCCCACATCAACGAGTATATCCTTGAGCTTGGCGTTGTCGATGACCACCCTGTCGGTCTCGTCCTTGCTGTCATCCACAACCTCCTGTATCTTCTCGTTGACGGTCTTGATGAGCATATAGTCAAGGTCCTCGCCCACAACGTTCTTGAGAATGCTCTGGAAGCTGCTCTTCTCGCTCTCTGCGGACATTACAAAAGTGCATCCCAGCACGTTCTCGACTACTGAGACGTTGGGAGACTTCACGTTCTTGGTGTAGTACATCACATGATTGATGTCGGAGCTCCTGTTGCTGAAAACAGGATACAAGAAGCCGTCCGAGGGAGCCTTGCTGATGATGAGCTCAGTGTTCATCTTCTTGGTTATCTCGTTGCCCACGCTGTCAAAGATAAAGCCGTCCTTGCTGGTGTTCACAGGGCAGATGGCTGTGAGGATATAGCGGTATATCTCGTCCTCACCGTCGGCGAACTCGTCGTTCTTGTCCTTCTTGCGGACAGTATAGGTACAATAGGAGGTTATTACCGCAAAGGGACCCGTATAGGCGATATTGTTGGCGATGTGGTTGAGGAAGTCCTCACAGGCTGCATCGTCCTTGAGCTCGGAGGTGAGGAGGGTATAGAGGATATTCTGGGGCTGTCCCTCGTCATAAGCCTCGTTGGGGAACTCATACTCCACAAAAGCCTTGCCCACGTTGGTGTTCAGCACCTTTTTCAGGGTCTCGTCATAGACGTCGTGCTCCTCAACGGGCATTGTAAGACAGGAGCTGACATTGTGGTAGCGGAGGTTCTTGTCTGCGTCGATGAAGGCGGTAAGCACCCTCTCCATGATGAAAAATCCGCTCTTGTCGGAGAAATTCTTCTTTATCTCTGCTGTTTCCTTTTTATTCATTATGTACTTCCTTTCTCAGAAACATACGGAGCTGCCGCACTTAAGCGCCGCAGCTCCGTAAAGATCATCTTATGGTTATACTTCCGTTCTGGAAATGCTCAAAGGCATACTTCTCAAAGGGAGGATCATTGCTGGCATTACGGAACATATCCGAATCCTTGTAATAGAAGCCCAGATCGTAAACCGTTCCCGGCTGTGCGTCATCGGGCACCTTTAAGTAGAAGGTAGCTATATCTCCGTCGCCGCCTGCGTTGTCCACAAACATGGTGGTGAAGAAGATCGAATACTTCTTCTCCCTTACCAGCTCGGGGTCCAGGTTCTTCTGCCAGTCCATGGCTATGAAGCCCGAATTCTTGCTTATAGCCTCACCGGGAGTATAGGAAGCCGTAAGATCCTCGGGGTTGTCTATCTTGCACTCCAGTACATCGGGATATGTGATATGGATACCGCACATTGTCCACTGGTTGGCGGCTCCTGTGACCGAGACCGTTACCTCAGCCATTTCACCGGGCTTTGCCGAAGTATCGCTGAGCTTTATGACAGGACCGCTGGATAGCGACTCTACGTCCTTGTACCTTATGTGCATGAGCTCCATGCTCTCGGACATCTCGTCACCGTCATCGGCGGTGGTCGTCTCCCCTGCTGATGCCGAAGCCGCAGTTGTGCTCCCGGGAGCAGAGGTGCTGCTGCCCTTCTTGCTGCTGCACCCTGCGAATACTGCCGCAGAAGCCGTCATTGCAAGGAGCACGGCTAATATCTTACGCTTCATTTACGGAAGCCTCCTTACTGCCTGTAACTACGATCTTATCGCCGTCAGCGGAAATGCTTATCCTGCTGATCTCAGAGCCCCGCTCAAGTATCATCTCAGCTACCTGATCCTCTACCTCGTCGCGGATAACTCTGCGTATATCTCTTGCGCCGTAGGGCTTGCCGAAGGACTTTTCTGCGATGAGCTCAAGAGCCTCTCTTGTGTAGTCCACGGTAATATCCTTCTCGGCAAGGGGCTCCTTCATCTCGTCGATCATGAGAGCGGCGATGTCAGCGAAGTTCTCCTTTGTGAGATCCCTGAACACAACTATCTCGTCGATACGGCTGATGAACTCGGGACGGAGGAACTCCCTCAGACCCTTGAGAGCCTTGTCTCTTGAAATTTCATTCTCTGTGCGGTTGAAGCCCACACCTATGCTCTTGTCTGTAGAGCCTGCATTTGAGGTCATACAGATGATGGTATTAGCGAAGTTTACGGTTCTGCCGTGGGCGTCGTCAACCTTGCCCTCGTCCAGTATCTGCATAAGGATATTCATAACGTCGGGGTGAGCCTTCTCGATCTCGTCAAAGAGGATAACGGAGTAGGGCTTTCTGCGCACCTTTTCGGTGAGCTGTCCCGCCTCGTCATAGCCCACGTATCCGGGAGGCGAACCGATCATTCTCGCAACGGAGTGCTTCTCCATATACTCGGTCATATCCAGTCTGATAAGGGGATCGGGAGAGTCAAAGAGCTCCTCAGCCAGCGACTTTACCAGCTCTGTCTTGCCCACGCCCGTAGGACCTACGAACACGAATGAAGCAGGTCTGCGGCGCTTGCTGAGCTGTACCCTTGTGCGCTTGATAGCCTTTGTGAGCACCTCAACAGCCTCGTCCTGACCGATGACTCTCTTTTTGAGAGCACCCTCAAGCCTTGAGATCTTCAGGAACTCGTTCTCAGCGATCTTAGCCGCAGGGATACCCGTCCAGCGCTCAATGACCTTGGTCACATCTGACTCCTCAACATTTACGCCCTCAGCCTTCTCCCTGAGCTCTGCTTCCGTCTCGCGGATATGGATGAGCTTGCCCTTGACCTCTGCAAGAGCCTGATAGTCTATCTCATCCTGCTCGGATATGGACTTTTCCATGTCCTCCAGGACCTTTATCTCCTTCTTGAGCTTTTCGTACTCGCCTATTTCGGGAGAGCGTATGCAGGCATATGCGCAGCTTTCGTCCATAAGGTCTATCGCCTTATCGGGCAGGAAGCGGTCTGTGATGTATCTCTCTGAGAGAACAGCGCATACTCTCACAAGGTAATCGGAGATATGGACCTTGTGGAAATCCTCGTAATACTTCTTTATGCCCACGAGAACGTTGACTGTGTCCTCGATAGTGGGCTCGTTTACTGTAACTGGCTGGAAACGGCGCTCAAGAGCCGAATCCTTTTCGATAAACTTGCGGTACTCGCCGAAGGTGGTGGCGCCGATGACCTGGACCTCGCCTCTTGAAAGAGCAGGCTTCAGGATATTTGCGGCGTTCATTGAGCCCTCAGAATCTCCTGCGCCGACGAGATTGTGTACCTCGTCGATAAAGAGGATTATATTTCCCTCACGCTTTACCTCGTCAACAAGTCCCTTCACACGGCTCTCGAACTGTCCGCGGAACTGAGTTCCCGCAACGAGAGCGGTAAGGTCAAGGAGGTATACCTTCTTATCCGCAAGGTTGAAGGGCACATTTCCCTCGTTAATGCGGAGAGCGATACCCTCTGCGATAGCGGTCTTGCCGACACCCGGCTCGCCTATGAGGCAGGGGTTGTTCTTGGTACGCCTTGAAAGTATCTGTATAACTCTTGCTATCTCGTTGTCTCTGCCGATGATATTGTCCAGCTTGCCGTCAGCAGCCTTCTGTGAAAGGTTGGTGCAGTAGCTTCCGAGGAATTTGGGCTCTCTCGGCTTTTTCTCCTTATTGCGTCCGAAAAAGCCTTTCTTTTCCTTGCTGTCGGACTGCTTGTCATCGGAACGTCCGCCGCCGAAGAGGCTTCTCGGGTCAAAGCCGCTCTCATCGGGCTTATCTCCGCCCTCTGCGTCATCGCCGCTGTTTCCGCCGAACATATTGGTGATAAAGTCGGGAAGGACTCCCGAGCCGCCCATTTCAAAGCTGTCACCGTCGAGCATACCCATCATCTGGTCGGAGAGCTGGTCAAGCTCCTCGTCGGTGATCCCCAGCTTATCCATATATTCCTTTATCTGCGGGATATTCTGTGCCCTTGCACATGAAAGGCACAGACCCTCGTTTTTCTTTTCGTTGCCCTGAACAGAGGTGATGAACACCACCGCAGGTCTTTTTTTGCATTTACTGCACATTATCATCAGGCAGTTCCTCCTGTAGTAATTTCTATGCGCCTGCTCCGCATACCGCGGGCGCTTTTTTCAGGCAGTTTACAGATCCTTTACGAAGTTGTAAACATACTTGAAGATAAAGGTCTTGTCGATCGCATCGTGATTGAAGAACAGCATCTTGTTGCTGCCGAAGACCACGTTTATGCGGACAATGACCGCTATCAGGAACACTATCACAGCGCCCTTGAACAGACCGATAAGTCCGCTGAGGGCATGGGTAACGATACTGGGTTCCATTTTGTCGTTTTTGCCCACCGAGCTGGATATAGCAATGGTCAGCACCAGGAATACGGCAAGCATGACCACAAGGGTGATGAGCTTAACGATAGAAGTATATGGTTCTCTGAGGTAGTTGTCAACGATGAACTCCGCAGGCTGACGTGTACTTTCAGTCTCGCTCATGAGCTGCATAAATCCGTAGAAATCGCGTGGTCTGCTTTTGATCTCCTCAGCTGCATACTCGGCAGAATACTCATTGAGATGCTTGGAAACGAAGCTGCTTATGATGTTTGCATAGCCCTCATGGAGCTTGTTGTTGAAAGCAGCCTCCTCGTCCACTGTCCTGCCGTTGATATTATTGACATACTTATAGATCTCGTGATCCACGTCAACTCCCGTATCGCAGATAGTCTTGAGCTTTTCGCGGTCCACTCTTATACTGTAGCCCAGTGACTCCAGGTATTTTGCCAGCTCCTCGTTGAAGTTGCCTCCCTCAAGGGTCTGATCCATCTTTTTAACAATACTCTCTCTGATCGAATTCTTATAAAGTGAGCTGCTTATTGAAGAGCTCAGGGAAAGTGCTATTATCATGGCTAAAACATAGCCTATCGCTGATATTGCTGCCTTGTAGAAGCCTCTTTTGATCGTAATGAACATACAGATGAGTATAGCTGCAACAGCAACAACATCATAAAACCACCAGAATTGTACTCCCATAAAATACGCGTCATTTGTCAGGTGACGCTGCCTCCCTTCGATTGATTGATAAATGCATCAAAAGTCAGCTTTCATAGTCTATACGGTCTATTTTATTATGTCCCTTCAGGAAAATATGATCTTCGCTCCTTAAAAATCCTGTATACGAGTCACTGACATCAGCGATGGAGCGCAGTCCGCCGTTGAAGTCATAGGCTTTGATATTGCCCTGACACATAACATAGACAAGGTCCTCATATATCACAACATCTATAGAGGGGGCGTCAAGCTCGATGATACGGGCTTCGGTATTGCCTCCCTTGAACAGTGCCAGTACATACTTTCTTCTGTCATCGTCGTTGACGATAACGGCGGAATTACCGCCTTCGCTTGCACCTGCGGCAAGCCTGCCGTCATAGGAATAATAAGAGCTGATCTGACCGTTGTCGTCCACATAGCCGCAGGCGTCCGTACCGAGCACGAAGGCGCCCTTTCCGTAGCCGAAAACGTCGAGACCCAGGGTGTTGAGTCCGGGAGAGGTCCAGTGCTCTCCCTTTTCACTGAAATCTATTTCCTGAACATTTGTAACGAGCTGACCGTTTTCTGCTGAGATATAGCTCAGCACGCAACCCTTGCTTCTTTCAATGAAGCTCAGGTCACTGACCCTTTCGATACATTTCCTGTTGTATATGTCCTTTCCCCTTTTATCATATACAACGATCTCGCAGCTGTAATTGTCAGAAGTTGTGACAACAGCTGTATATCCCTCCTCGCTTATTCTTGCGAAGAGAATGAGATTCTTGGCGAATGTCTTTGTATAGATGACCTGATCTTCGTCCTCCACACAGAGCTCATTTCCGCCGTTTTCGTAGAGCAGGGCTTTTCCGCCTGCTGCACGAAGCACCGTATTGGTGTATGTATGCTGACGGCGTCTCAGAAGCGCTCCGTCAGTATCGTAGAAATAAGTATAGGTATCGCTGAGCACGATCATTTTTTTGTCTGAAAGCTCAAACTGGTAATCTGCTCCTCCGCTGACCTCGATGGGAAAATTTCCCTCAGCCAGCTGTCCTGAGTTAACGATGGTCCTGTACTGTTCTCCTATACCCCTTAACTTATTATACCACTTGTCGCGGGTAAAATAAAGACCCGCTCCAATGCCCGCTATAAGCAGGATAGTCAGAAACCGCATAAGTCTTTTCCGCCGTCTTTTGCGATTTTTAAGATCGACTATATCATCGGCGTCATACATTTTCGGCACACTGACACCTCCTTATCATTTGTTCTTGCTGATGAGAGCCGCCTCATCAGTATGTATCTTTCATAAGCTCTTCCTCGCTGTAGAACACGCGGTTCAGATACAGTCCGTGAGCCATGGCTGTCCTGCCTGCTTTAAGGCGGTCCTTTGCGGCAAGGATAGCGGGGATATCCTCGGGCGAAATGCGTTTTTCGCTGACGTCCAGAAGGGTACCTGCCATTATCCTAATCATATTATACAAAAAACCGTTGCCTTTTACAAGCATTATCACAGAATCTCCACTATTTTCTATTCTGAAGGAATAAATCGTCCTTACGGTGGTGGAAACATTTGTACAATCGGCACAAAATGAGGAGAAATCGTGGGTCCCCACAAAGTATTGTGCCGCCTTTCTTGCCGCCTCGATGTCGAATTTCCTCCTGTAGTGGAGCATAAGGTCGGCTGCAAAAGGATTTTTCGATTCGCTGCAGTGTATCTTGTAGATATACTCCTTACCCTTGCAGTCGAACCGCGCGTGGAAGTCCTCGGGGACGTCCTCACAGCTGAGAATGGATATATCGTCGGGAAGCTCGCCGTTTACTCCTCTGCAAAAGCCCAGACAGTGTATTTTGCTTGTGGTCTTCACATTGAAGCAGAACATATTGGCGTGGACCCCTGTATCCGTCCTTGAGCAGCCCGTAATGGTCACAGGCTCGTTGAGAACCTTTGACAGTGCCTTTTCAAGCACCTCCTGCACCGTTACCGCGTTGCTCTGCCGCTGGAAGCCGTGATACTTAGTCCCCCTGTAGGCTATTGTCACTTTCAGATTGCGCATCACCGACCTCCTTTTCCATCTCCTTGCTTCCGTCGTACAGTATGACCTCGGTATCCTCTACCCTGCCCACGTCCTCACCAATGAGGGATTCGCAGACCTGGTCGTATACCTCAGCCCTGTAATTGAATGGGGGCTGTTCCCGGAGCTCCTCCTGTGGAGCCTCCTCCGCGGGAGCTGTTCTCCTGCGCTTTCTCAGCCTTCTTCTGTCCGCAAGGATCGTCAGTATTACCAGTCCGAGACTGATGAAGGTTATTGTCACTCCAAGAGGGAAGCCCTCGGGGGTATACTCTATGCGGACATCATGGCTGCCCTCAGCCACCTTTACGCCTGTCACAGCCTGGAGCAGCTTGAAGGTCTCAGCCCTCTCGCCGTCGATATACACCTTCCAGCCCTTTTCATAGGGTATGGACAGGAAGAGTATCCCGTCCTCCTTTGCGGTGAGCTCTCCCCTTATCTTCCTGTCGGAAAACTCGGTTATGTTGAGCTGCTCGTCCGCCAGCTCGTCGTAAGCCTTTGTAAAGACCTCCTTGTTGAGGGCGTATATCATCAGCTTGAAGTTGCCTGTCTTGTGGTCCTTGTTGGAGGTTATCCTTACTGTCGAGGTATCGCCCTCCTGACCGTTGCCCATGGTGAAAACTATGGGGTAGCTCTCGATCAGCTTGCCTGAGTCCACCAGGTCATCG
The DNA here is from genome assembly GCF_000621785.1 of Ruminococcus flavefaciens ND2009. GTDB lineage: Bacteria > Bacillota > Clostridia > Oscillospirales > Ruminococcaceae > Ruminococcus > Ruminococcus flavefaciens_C. The sequence continues at coordinate 143,554 of NZ_JHXI01000010.1, forward strand.
CCGCATTTTATCTCGAGAGTATCGCAGGTGCCGCCGGTGCCGTTTGCATAGCCGTAGAGGGCGCTTCCCTCCACACAGTCGTAGGTGTATACGGCGCTTCCCGTAGGCTCCTCTGATACGTTCTCGAATGTGTAGTTTCCGTAGCCGTTCTTTGTTACGTCAAGTCCTTCGTATTCCACAAGTGCAACAGGCTGAGCCACAAAGAGCTTGTCCTCAACGCCGGAGACCCTGCGGATAAGGTCGTTCTGATACTCAAAGGGATTGGCGCCGCCGCCGTCCTCCATAAGGAGCACATTGTCCTTGACCATGAAGCCCAGAGACAGCGGATAGCGGTTCTCATAGATGTGGGATGATCCTGCGGAGTCCTTCTCCTCAAGCACCCACGCCTCTGAATTGAGGTCGCCGCCCTTTTTGATGATGTATTTTATTCCCAGAAGCGAATTCACAACGGGGGTAGAAGTTCTGTAGTAGTATCTGTTTCCTGCCTCAGAGGCATATAGCCCCAGACGCTTGAACATTGTTGTTACCGAGACATTTGCCGCCGACGAGAACTGTGACACTCCGCGGTAGCCGTAGAGGGCACTGTCGTTGAGGGTATAGGTCTGGGTCATCTCCGTGCGGTAGAAAAGCGACTTGTCCTTCTTTGCCGTATCGTCAAGGAGCTCACTGACCTCACTGCCGCTGGCAGGATAGTCGCTGTAGCCCGTGGTATCCACAGTTCTTACGCCCATCTGTGCATTGCTGACGAATTCGCTGAACACCGCTGCCGAAAGCGCCAGTGTGAGCAGCACGTTCCTCCTCTTTACAGTCCTGAAGGGGAATATCTTCGCCGCTATGAATATGAGCCAGAAGGCTATGGTAATGACGATAGAGCTCTTGAAAGCCTGTGAGGGCTTGAAGGCGTCTCCCTCCACCATGCGGTTGAGGACGAACACCGTAACGGGAGCTATGGGCATCAGTATGAGCTGGTATATCTTTATGCCCTTTTTGAGCATGATGTCCAGCGCCCTGAATGCCGAAGCCGCCAGCACGAAGCTGAAGATGAATGCAAATCTGTAGGGTATCTGATTTGTGAAGTGGAATCCGTGCCAGATGAAGTTGAGGATATTCATATTGCAGCTCACCGCGATTATGCCCAGCATTATCAGTGACGAGATCTTCTCCCTTATCTTTATGCCGAAGGACAGCAGGAACACTCCGAAGAGCATTACCGCCAGCATTCCGCAGGCAAAGTTGGGAAGTCCGTCCACCTTTGTGGGCTCGTCGTAGGAGAGCAGGTTTGCGAATATCTTCTTCCAGTCCTCATAGAAGGTCATCTCGCGCGGCATGGTGTTGTTGGCGCTGTATGTGAGCTGTAATCCGTAGTAGGCAGGCAGGAGTATGAAGCCTCCCAGACCTATGCCCAAGACTGAGGAGCGTATCATGATGAAAAGCTTCCTGAACCAGTCCTTTATTCCCCTGCACTCGATCATGCTTGCCGAGGCGAACATGAACACCGAGAATATACAGGTGAAGTATCCCACATAGTAGTTTGCTATGAGTGACAGCGCAAGACCGAAGGTGAACACCTTCCACTTTCCCTCGCGGCATATCATCACTATGCCCGTCATTACCAGAGGGAAAAGCGCTATGGTGTCGAACCACATGACGTTCCAGTAATAGCCCAGGGTGTAGCTGCAAAGGGCGTACATCACCGAGAACATACATATGCTGAAGTCCTTGCGCTTATATGTATAACGCAGGAATGTGCTGAAAAAGGCTCCTGCGAAGCCTATCTTTGCCGCCAGTATGAACGTGAGCGCGTCACGTTCATTGCCCTCGCCGAAGAACACCGAGAGCCAGTTAAGCGGGCTTGCCGCGTAATAGGATATGAGCGACAGGAAATTTGTGCCCATACCGTTTTCCCAGGAGTACAGGAATGAGCCTCCGTTTATGAGCTTCTCATGCACCACCCTGAAAAAGGGGTAGTACTGATGCCACAGGTCGACCACAAGTATCTGCCTGTCTCCGAAGGGGTGAACGCCGTAAACGCCGAAGGCGTACAGCATTATCGCAAATGAGATAAGGAACGAAAGCAGGAAGTACAGGACTCCCTTCTCGTACAGTATCCCGTAGAATTTTCCTTTTCTGAACCGCTCAAGCCGTGAGTGCCTTGCGGCTCGTTTTTCCTCTTTGTTCATTTTTTTCCTCTCTTTTGTCCGTATCAGAACAGCCTTCCCAGAACTATAACTCCCGCAAGGAACAGGACAGTCACGCCCAGTGCGATATAGTCGCGGGGGGCAGATTTCAGCTGTCTGAGACGTGTTCTTCCCTCTCCGCCGTGATAGCAGCGGCACTCCATAGCCGTAGCCAGCTCGTCCGCACGTCTGAATGCGGAGATGAACAGGGGCACCAGTATGGAGATGAGGTTCTTTGCTCTCGTTGTGAAGCTTCCTGTATCTATTTCGGCTCCACGGGCTTTCTGCGCGGACATTATCTTGTCCGTCTCCTCGATGAGTGTGGGGATGAATCTGAGCGCTATGGACATCATCATCGCCAGCTCATGTACGGGAAACTTTATCTTTCTGAGCGGCGAGAGCAGCCGCTCTATGGCGTCGGTCAGCGTTATGGGCGAGGTAGTATAGGTCAGCAGGGAGCTTCCCATTATAAGAAGAACTATCCTCACCACCATGAATACGCTGGTATTCACGCCTTCGTCTGTTATCTTTATGAATTTCCAGTGCAGGAGTACGTTTCCGCGGCTCATGAAGAAAAGGTTTATGAAGGCTGTTATCAGAAGGAAGATAAACAGTGGCTTAACGCTCTTCACGAACATTTTCAGCGGTATCTTCGACAGGAGTATTGCACCTATGGTGAAGACGGCTCCCACTGCAAGGCAGATATAATTTCCGCCCGAAAAAAGCATTACTATATAGAGAATGGTTATCACTATCTTGAACCTTGGGTCAAGCTTATGGATAACGCTGTCTCCAGGGAAGTACTGTCCGATGGTGATGTCTCTCAGCATTCAGCGTACCTCCCTTTCCTTCAGCCTGCGGAGAAGCAGGTCGCGGGCATACTCCACGGTGTAGACTTCTTTGCCGAAGTCCAGCCCCCTGCGTTTCAGCTCTCCGAAAACTCTGGTTATCTGTGGTACGTCGAGACCTATCTGAGAGATCTCGTCGGCTCTTGCGAACACCTTCACCGTCTCTTCATAGCAGAAGAGCTTTGCCTTGCTCATGACAAGAATCTTGTCCGCAAATGAGGCGATGTCCTCCATGCTGTGGGAGACTATGAGGATAGTGTTCTTTGTGCGCTGATGATAGCGCTTGATATGCTCAAGTATCTTGTCCCTTCCCGCAGGGTCGAGACCTGCGGTGGGCTCGTCCAGAATGAGCACCCTTGGCTCCATAGCCATAACGCCTGCGATAGCCACACGGCGCTTCTGACCGCCCGAAAGCTCAAAGGGAGAGCGCTCCAGGAGCTCCTCCGAAAGACCTATATCATTGGCGGTCTCATGGACGCGGCGCTTTATCTCAGCCTCGTCAAGTCCCATATTCCTGGGACCGAAGGCGATGTCCTTGTAGACCGTCTCCTCGAATATCTGATACTCGGGGTACTGGAAAACAAGTCCCACCTTGAAGCGGACGTCTCTTATCTTGTCCTTGTCCGCCCAGATGTCCTTGCCGTCGAGAAGGACCTTTCCCGACGTGGGTCTGAGGAGCCCGTTGAAATGCTGTATGAGCGTGGATTTACCCGAGCCTGTATGACCCATGACGCCCACCATTTCGCCCTCATCTATTTTAAGGCTCACATGGTCCACAGCGGTCTTCTCGAAGGGAGTCCCGGGACTGTAGGTATATGTGAGCTCCTGTGTTTCAAGGATAGCCAATTCTATTCTCCTTTTCTTTCTTTAAACAGCCGTGCAGCTCATTCTGCAAACAGCCTTTCGATAGCTGCGGCGCACTCCTCCTCGGTGATTATCTCGGGAGATATGTCGCAGCCTGCCTTTCTCAGCTCCCATGCCAGCTCTGTCACCTGAGGCACGTCGAGACCGATGGCTTTCAGCTTGTCCACCTGCGAGAACACCTTCTCGGGAACGTCGTCAAGAACTACCTCGCCCTTGTCCATGACCACTACTCTGTCGCAGTCCGCAGCCTCGTCCATATAATGGGTGATGAGGACAATGGTTATGCCCTTTTCGCGGTTCATGCGGTGTATGGTGGCGAGCACCTCCTTGCGTCCCTGGGGGTCCAGCATGGCAGTGGGTTCGTCAAGGATTATGCACTTGGGCTCCATGGCGATTATGCCTGCTATTGCCACTCGCTGCTTCTGACCGCCCGAGAGCTGACTGGGAGAATGGAGCCTGTACTCGTACATTCCCACGGCTTTCAGACTGTCGTCCACCCGTCTGCGCATCTCCTCATAGGGGACGCCCAGATTTTCCAGAGCGAAGGCAACGTCCTCCTCGACTATTGAGGAGACTATCTGATTATCGGGGTTCTGGAACACCATTCCCGCGCACTGGCGCAGGTCAAAGAGCCTTTCCCCGTCCTTGGTGTCTATACCGTCCACCGTTACCGTTCCCTCGGTGGGGAGCAGTATGGCGTTCAGATGTTTGGCGAGGGTGGATTTGCCGCAGCCATTGTGCCCCAGCACCGCTACGAACTCACCCTGCTTTATGTCAAGGTCTATGCCTTTCAGTACCTCCACGGGCTTTTTATCCTCGTCGTCGGTCTCATATGAAAAGTGCAGACCCTTTATTTCGATTATATTATCCATATTTATCCCTGTTCTTCACTTTATATCGATCGTTGAGCACATCATCAGCGCTTCCTCAATAGTATCTCCGATGACCTGTACCTGATAGCTCTCGTTATCGGAAACGAAGATCTCTACACTAAAGCTCCAGCAACCGTCATGGCTTAAATCATTTTTCAGAAAATAGACGTCACAGCCGTTTATCTGCTTATAATAGACCTCGGAATTGTCCCGGATCATAAATTCCTTTGCAAGCATAGCCGTCTCAAAGCTTTCGGCATTGCTGTCGGTGCGCATTTCGCTTGTCAGAGACAGTACTGCCTTATACATTGAAAGCAGGCTCCCGTCAAATTCTATGCCCAGCTCTTTGAAAGCCTCTGCCACTGTCTCCTCGGTTATCTCGGGAAAACTGTAACCCGTAGCATATAAACTGGTCAGACTTTCCATTTTCTCGACTATGTAAGCTGTTCTGAAGCTGTCCTCCTTGCCGTAGCACGTCTTTACATAGGAAGGCCACATCTCTGTTTCCTCAAGGTCGGGAGGTATCCTCAGGCTTACTCTCTCATAGGATATTTCCTTCCAGTCTTCGGGTATATTGTCAAATTCGGGCAGGGGCTGCGGAGTTATATCAACGCCCTCCTCAGCTTCGCGCCTTTTAAGTTCCCTATATTCTTCATTATCGGGATCTGTTGTTTCTTCCTCTGTGGTATCTTCTTCGGAAGCAGCTGTGGTCGCATTCACTGCGCCGCTGTCCTCTTTTTTACTGCCGCAGGATACTGCGGAAAATGCCATTACAGCGGCTGCTGCGATAATTGCCATAAATGCTTTTTTCATTTATTTACCCTTTATTACTTGAAATTAGCGAGCTCCTCGGCTGTGGATACGACGGGCTTGCCGTCCTTGTCGGTCAGTACGCACAGACCGCCCGAATAACCGTCCTTGCGGTAGAGGTAATTCACGCCTGTTTCCTTATCCACCCATATCTCGGTCTCTACAAGCTTGCCCTGTGAATATGTCTTGACGAATCTTTCATTTTTTGCCATGGTTATTACTCCTTTGTTTACTGTGATGTGGTTTTGTGATGTTTTTCGCGTATGTGCATTTATAGCAAGCCGCGCAGCAGCACGGCATATGGCTGTGGATACGGGGAAGGCTTTATTTTGCCTCCCAGATAGCGGTTGAGCCGCAGGGAAGCGTCATTCCCGTGGACTTAACGGGGAGACCTATCTCATCGAAGCTTACCCTGCCGCCGAACCTGTCGGTGAGGACGCTTCCGAGGATATATCCCATTACCGAGGGAGAAAGTCCCGTGGTATAGCTGTTTATCAGGAAGAAAAGCGGCTCATCGGAGAGAACTCCCGAACAGAGCTTCACCAGGTCATAGACGCAGTTTTCCAGCTTCCAGACCTCTCCTCCCGGACCTCTGCCGTAGCTTGGCGGATCCATTATGACCGCATCATACTTGCGTCCGCGGCGTATCTCACGGGCGATGAACTTCTCGCAGTCGTCCACTATCCAGCGGACGGGCTTGTCGGAAAGTCCCGAAGCAGCGGCGTTGTCACGCGCCCACTGCACCATGCCCTTTGAGGCGTCAACGTGGCAAACGGAAGCTCCTGCCGCCGCACAGGCGAGAGTAGCTCCGCCCGTATAGGCAAAGAGGTTGAGGACGTTTATCTCACGCCCTGCGTTCCTTATCTTATCCGCCATGAAGTCCCAGTTCACAGCCTGCTCGGGGAAAAGTCCCGTGTGCTTGAAGCCCGTGGGGCGGATATTGAAGGTAAGGTCTCCGTAGCTTATATTCCAGGACTCCGAAAGCTTTCTGCGGAACTCCCACTTGCCGCCGCCCTGATTTGAGCGGTGGTAGTGACCGTCGGCATTTCTCCACAGAGGGTCGGTGCGCTCGGTCTTCCAGATTATCTGGGGGTCGGGACGTACAAGGCTGACGCCGCCCCATTTTTCCAGCTTCTCGCCGTCGGAGGTATCCAGTATGATATAGTCCTTCCAGTTATTTGCTGTTCTCAAAATAAATGCTCCTTAGTGTTATTCCTCAAGGTAATTTTTCACCCATATACAGCCCGCTATGGCGGCTATGGCTATCAGCGCCAGCAGGATAAGTCCTGCTATCGCCGCAATATTCATGGCAAGCTTCCTTCCGGGATGAAAGTCCCTGTAGGGTATCCCATCGGGATATGCGGCATACTCGTCATTGAGCTCCTTGCAGAGGTCACTGTGCTGCGGATAAGTCTCCGCAAAATACTTAGCGAACTCCGCGTTATCCCGTATCTTTTTTCTTACGCAGAAGTCGTTGAGGGCTGCCGCTCCTAACTTTATGGGGATATTCAGCAGCAGCGCCAGAGCTATATTGATAAGTCCCTTTTTCAGACCTATGCTGTTTACATTTATGACCACGGCGCCGAAGGTGAATACTGCCAGAAATATTCCCAGATATTCCAGCACCGCAGCAAGGTCGCTCTCCTTGTAGTACCAGTAGCTCAGCGACACATGATATCCGCCCGTTATGACACGTTCAGCGCCCAGACGTTCCTTTTTCTTCATGGCTTATACCTTATACGCGCAGGTGTCCTTGATGGTCTGTGCTATCTCCACAGCCATATCGTTTATGCGCCCGAAGTCTGCGCCCTCTATGAGGATACGGACGATGGGCTCCTTGCCGCTCTCGCGGATGACCAGTCTTCCCTCGTCCCCAAGCTCCCTGCCGAAGCTTTCGATGAGCTCGGTGATGTCCTTCTCGTTTTTCCAGAGCTCCTTGTAGTGGGGGTGTATCTTCACATTCAGCTTCACCTGGGGGTATCGGGGCATATCTCCCGACAGCTCGCTGAGGGGACAGTCCTTTTCCTTCATTATGCTCAGCAGCCTTACGCCTGCCAGCTGACCGTCGCCTGTGCCCGAATCGTCAAGGAAGATGATATGTCCGTCGGGCTCGCCGCCCAGCTTGTAGCCGCCCTCCAGCATACGCTCAAGGACGTACCGCGTACCTGCTCCCGAGCTCACCAGCCTTATGCCGTGGTCGGAGGCGTATCTGCGGAAACCGAGAGTGCTGCCTGCGGTGACTACCGCCGTATCCTTGAAAAGGGTACCCTTTTCCTTCATATACCGGGCAAAGATGGCAAGCTGTCTGTCGCCGTCCACCAGTTCGCCCTTTTCATCAACGGCAATGCACCTGTCTGCGTCGCCGTCAAAGGCAAGTCCGCAGCAGCAGCCGCTGTCGATAACTGTTTCCATGAGGCGGTGTACATTGGTACTTCCGCACTCTCTGTTGATGTTGGTGCCGTCGGGCTTGTCGGCTATGACAATAGTCTCCGCACCCAGCGCCGTAAACAGCTTTTCCGCGGTAACAGCCGCGCAGCCGTTGGCGCAGTCCAGAGCCACCTTCATTCCGCTGAGGTCAGCTCCCGTCAGCTCCTTAATATGCTGTATATACTCCTCCGCAGCCTTCTCGCCGTGGATTATCCTTCCCACATCTTCGTGGGACTTCAGCTTTACCTCCCCGGGAGCAGCCAGCACCAGCCTTTCTATCTCCTCCTCTGCCTCCTCCGTGAGCTTGCAGCCCTTTGCGGAGAACAGCTTCAGACCGTTATACTCGGCGCTGTTGTGGCTTCCCGAGATCATGATACCTCCGTCGGCACCGTGGGCACCGATAAGATATGTCACCCCGGGGGTGGGAACTGTTCCCAGCAGCTCGGCATCTGCTCCCACAGAGCATATACCTGCACAGACTGCTGCCTCCAGCGCGTCTGAGGACAGTCTTGTATCCTTGCCCACAAGTATCTTCGTCTTTCCGCCCTCTTTTTTTGCAAGCACCAGTGCAGCGGCGCGTCCCGTCTGCATTGCAAGCTCACAGGTGAGGTCGGTGACGGCGATACCTCTCGGGCCGTCGGTACCGAAAAGTTTTGCCATTGCGGAGTCTCCTTCTAAATCAGGTTGAAAAATCAGAGTCGGGAGCTTTCCATGCTCTCAACTATCTCATAAACTGCAATAGGGCGGCGCTTTCCCGCCACCTCCTCCAGATTTCTGCAAAGCTCCTCGGAGGTGCAGCTGTTGTATCTGTTATAGACCAGTATGCCGTTCCACTGCTTCACGCAGAACACCGTGTGAATAGTGGAGAGGAAGGGCTTTTTCGTCCAGAAGGTTATGATGAAAGCCTTTGCCTCATCGGGGGCTTTCGTCCGTCTGAACTCAACGCCGAAATGCTTCAGCGCCTTGCCTATCCTGTAGGCATTACAGCCGAAAAAGCCCAGCAGCACGCGGAATCGCTCCATATAGAAGGCGATCTCCTTCAGTGGACGGGGCTTTTTCAGATAGACAAGTGCATTGTGTACCGCTATGACCTCGCAGCCGTTGAAGCTCATGTGACAGATGCCGTAACGGAACTGCGCCACGATACCTCTGCCCTGTCCGTTTATCATCTCCCCGATGGGAAGCTGCTCGGCGATAGACTCATTATGTCTGAGATTATATCTCCTTGAACCTTTTATAAGCATATTCTATTCCTCGTCTCCCCTGCGGGGAGAATTGTCAGAAGCTCATCTGTCCGTCATCAGCAGAAGCTGCCTGCTCGGGCGGCACTATGCCAAGGTGCTCATAGGCAAGCCTCGTGGCAACTCTGCCTCGCGGCGTCCTGCCCAGGAAGCCCAGCTGCATAAGGAAGGGCTCGCACACGTCCTCAAGGGTAACGCTCTCCTCGTTGATAGCCGAGGCGAGGGTCTCAAGTCCCACAGGTCCGCCGCCGTAGCCCTTGATTATCATCTCAAGCATACGTCTGTCCAGACCGTCAAGACCGAGATGGTCTATTTCCAGACGGCTGAGGGCGATGGAGGCTATCTCCTGTGTTATCTGACCGTTGCCCATGACATCTGCGAAGTCGCGGACACGCTTCAGGAGCCTGTTTGCTATTCGCGGTGTGCCTCTTGCTCTGCCCGCTATCTCTGCGGCTCCGTCAGCGGTACAGGGTATGCCCAGTATCATTGAGCTCCTGCGGACGATGTCCGTGAGCTGCTCCTTGGTATAGAGCTCAAGCCTGTGGATAACGCCGAAGCGGTCGCGGAGAGGCGCCGAGAGCTGTCCTGCTCTGGTGGTGGCACCGATGAGGGTGAAGGGCTTCAGGTCCATTCGTATGGAACGGGCTGAGGGACCCTTGCCAATGATTATATCTATTACTCTGTCCTCCAGTGCGGGGTAGAGTATCTCCTCCACCGCACGGGACAGTCTGTGTATCTCGTCGATGAAAAGCACATCGTTGTCGGAGAGACTGGTCAGCAGCGACACAAGGTCTCCCGGCTTTTCAATGGCAGGACCTGTGGTGACTCTGAGATTTACCCCCAGCTCGTGAGCTATTATGGAAGAAAGGGTAGTCTTTCCCAGTCCGGGAGGTCCGTACAGAAGCACATGGTCCAGGGGTTCGTTCCTGCGCTTTGCAGCCTCGATATATATGGCAAGATTTTCCTTTACCTTGTCCTGTCCGATATAGTCGTGGAGTGTCTGCGGGCGGAGACTGAGCTCAGCCTCGCTGTCCTCCGCGGTATTCTCGGGAGTTATTATTCTGGGAGCGAACTCCATATCCTCTGTCTGTATCAAATAAACACCTCTGAATTATTTCTCGAAAAATCTCTTTTTGCGGACATAGAAAGGCTCTACGGTCTCCGCAGCCTTCTTGCCCATATCCTGTTCATAGCTGATAAAGCACAGATGCTCGTTTGCCTTTACGGTCTTGGAGAGGTACTTTGAAAGGGGCACGAAGAGCTTTCTCGTGCTTCCCATCATATCCAGGACTATGAGTATCTGGGGCTTTTCGCAGCCCTTTATCATCTCCATGATGAAGGCGCGGTCAACATTGGGCTGCTTTGAAAGGAACTTGCTTGCAGCCTTGACGATATGTCCCACCTCATGCTCCACGGGGCGGTAGCTGATGATGTCCGCTTCGTTGTATGAGATAGCCTTGATCTTGAGATTGCGGGCTATCATAAGAATGCTCTTTATCTCCTGTGATGAGAACTCCTTGCCGTAGGAATTGGGGTTCAGCACAGCGGATACCGACTGTATGAGGTCGAAAAGTCTCAGACAGTTTATCTTATAGCAGTCAACATAGCGCTTGGCGAACTGCTGGAGAGCGCGGTAGCTGGTGAAGAAGGGGATAAAGATGTCGCCGTCGGGGTTCTGGGTGGTTATCAGCTCAAGCTGAATACCGCCTTCTGCTCTGCCGCGCTCCTGCTGAACAGGGTTCTTGCAGATAACATAGACGTCGCTTTTGATGAGCGTCTGAAGGAACAGGGCGCGTTTTGAGGGGTCTTTTATTGCTGCTTTCAGCAATTCATCAAGATTCATCATAACAGTAACCATCCTTGTAACATATTTTTGAGTTTTAACGCATATTTTTTGCTGTCATCAATCTCAGAGTTTCCTTTATAAGCTCCTGTGTGCTGAGGGAGGGATCCAGCTTGCCGAGTATAGGAGCTGTTTCGCCCTGTGAGTAGCCCAGCACCATAAGGGCTTCCAGAGCTTCGGACACTGCCGAGGAGGCTGCACCCGAGGGTATATTCGCAAATTCCGCAGCGTCGCCGCCAACGCTGCCGCTGATGGACTCGGAGGAGATCTTGTCCTTGAGCTCAAGGACTATCCTCTGTGCGGTCTTTGCACCTATGCCCTTTGTCTTTGTGAATGTCTTGCTGTCTCCCGAAGCCACGAGAAACGCAAATCTTTCGGGGGTCAGGTCCGAGAGTATCGCCGTTGCCGCTTTTGGTCCTACTCCCGAGACGGAGATGAGCAGCTTGAAACAGCTCAGCTCCTGCTGTGTGGCAAAGCCGAAGAGCTCCACCACGTCCTCCCTGACGTAGAGATAGGTGTATAGCATCGCTTCGCTGCCTATCTCGCCCAGCTGTGCGACCGTATTGTATGAAGTCCTGCAGCCGTATCCTACTCCGCCGCATTCCACAACGGCAAAGCCCAGTTCCTTGACTGTCAGTTTTCCTCTTACGCTGTATATCATTTTATCACCTTTTGAACGGAGGATCTTCAGTTCCACCTGACGGAATGGCCGTGGCAGATGGCTATGGCAAGGGCGTCCGCAGCGTCATCGGGCTTTGGTATCTGCGCCAGCCCCAGCAGCTGCTTCGTCATTTCCATGACCTGTTTTTTCTCCGCCTTTCCGTATCCGACTACCGACTGCTTGACCTGAAGGGGGGTATACTCCGACACCGGGACTTTCCTCATCGCCGCCGAAAGTACGGTTATACCTCTCGCCTGTGCCACATCAATGGCAGTCTTCTGGTTGGTAGTGAAATAGAGACGCTCTATTGCCATACAGTCGGGAGAGAATTTGTCGAAAATGAATTCGATGTCCTCGTGTATAGCTCTGAGCCTTTCGGGGAATGGCGTTCCCGCCTCGGTGAGCACTGCTCCGTACTCAACGGGTGTGAACCTTATGCCGTCGTAGTCCAGCACGCCGAAGCCCACTATGGCATACCCCGGGTCTATGCCTAAAATCCTTATCTTTTTCACTGTTTTTTCCTGTACATTTGTTAAAATCTTCACATGGATATAGTTTCTCACTATATTCTATATCATTATACCACAGAACACTTGTGATTTGCAATATATTTATCCTTTTTTTATTGATTTCTACAAAAATAAATGCTATAATATGTGAGGTATATCAATTCGAGCCTTCAGCCCTGCGGTCTTGCCGGCACATAAGGACTTACGGCTCAAATCGGAGGTATTTTTTATGGATCTTAAACAGCTTCGTGACGGCATTGATGACATCGACAGCAGCATTCTCTCCCTCTTTATGAAGCGCATGGAGCTCTGCAAGGGCGTCGCCGACTACAAGAAGGAGCACGATATGCCCGTTTTTCAGGGCGGACGCGAGCAGCAGGTCATCGACCGCATCAAAGAGCTGACAGGGGATAAAAATCTTGAGAAGGGCACTGCTGCCCTTTTTACCACTATCATGGATATAAGCAAGATACTCCAGAACCGCACTATCCTGGCAGGCGCTCCCGACTATGAGTTCTCCGCTCCCGACTTTGCAGGAGCAAGGACAGTGGGCTGTCAGGGCACATCGGGTGCCAACTCCGAGGTGGCTGCAAGGTCTGTGTTCGGTGACCGCAGCTTTAACTTCTACCCCTCCTTCGAGGACGTTTTCAGAGCGGTCAGCGACGGTGAGATAGACTACGGCGTTCTCCCCGTTCAGAACTCCACCGCAGGCTCGGTAAACAGCACCTACGACCTCATGGCAAAGTACCCCGTGTACATCGTCAAGGAGGTCATCGTCGAGATAAACCACTGTCTCGCCGCAAAGAAGGATATGCCCCTTTCTCAGGTGAAGAAGGTATACTCCCACCCCCAGGCGCTGGCACAGTGCGAGACCTTCCTCCGCAAAAACGGTCTCAGGACCTCTGAGTACGCAAACACGGCAACTGCCGCGGAAAAGGTCATGGACAGCGACGAGGACATCGCAGCTATATGCTCGGTACAGTGCGCTGAGCAGATGGGCATGACCATTCTTGCAAGAGACATAGCCGACGTCTCCGTGAACCGCACTCAGTTCATAGTTATATCAAAGGATATGCAGGTGGCGGAGGACTCGGATTCCGTTTCCGTAATGCTGGCTATCCCCCATACAGAGGGTAGTCTTTACCGACTCCTAACCAAATTCTATGTGAACGATATGAACCTTATCCGTATCGAGAGCCGACCTATCCGTGACGGCAGCTTCAACGTCCTCTTCTTCCTGGATTTCAGCGGCAGACTCACAGACCCCAACGTTAAGGCAGTTCTCCGCGACCTTGAGGAGAACCTTGAGACCTTCCGCTGCATAGGCACATTCAAAAGCGAATAAAGGAGACTGCTATGTCCGATAAATTCTTTTCACTTCTTGACAGAAACAGCTTTGTATTCCTTGACGGCGGCATGGGCACCATGCTCCAGGCTCACGGGATAAAGACAGAACATATACCCGAGCTTCTCAATATCACAGACCCGGAAGCTATAATGAAGATACACCGTCTCTATGTGGAGAGCGGTGCGGATATAATCTACTCCAACACCTTCGGCGCAAACCGCTTCAAGCTTTCTGGAAGCGGCTATTCCGTTGAGAAGATAGTCTCCGCAGGTGTTGCCAATGCACGTAAAGCCGCGGCAGGACGTGCCCTTACGGCTCTGGACTTAGGTCCCATAGGACAGCTCCTTGAGCCTGCGGGAACACTGAAATTCGAGGAGGCATATGAGGTCTACAAGGAACTCGTACTGGCAGGAAAGGACGCCGACCTCATCGTCATCGAGACCATGACCGACCTCTATGAGGTAAAGGCTGCTCTACTGGCTGCAAAGGAAAACTCCGACAAGCCCGTGCTTGTGACCATGACCTTTGAGGAGAATATGCGTACATTCACGGGAGTTTCCCCCGAGTGCATGGTGGCAGTGCTGGAGGGTCTGGGGGCAGACGCCATCGGCGTGAACTGTTCGCTGGGTCCAGAGGAGCTCTTCCCCGTCCTTGACAGGATATGTGCACTGACCTCACTGCCCGTTATAGCCAAGCCCAATGCAGGTCTCCCCGACCCTGTGACCAACGAGTACAACGTCGGTCCCGAGGACTTTGCGGAAAGCGCCGTAAAGCTTGCAAAGGCAGGCGTTACCATATTCGGCGGCTGCTGCGGCACCACACCTCAGCACATCTACACTATGATAGAATCCCTTTCGGGCATGGAGAGACAGCCCAGAAAGATAGTACGCGCCAGCATAGCCTGCTCAGCGGTGAACTGCGTGAATATAAACCAGCCCCGTGTTATCGGCGAGCGTATCAACCCCACAGGCAAGAAGCGCTTCAAGGAAGCTCTCCTCGCCCATGATGTGGACTATATCCTGGGTCAGGCTGTGGAGCAGATACACGCAGGCGCCGAGATACTTGACGTAAACGTGGGACTTCCCGGCATCGACGAGAAGGAAATGATGGTAACAGCTGTTAAGGCTATACAGAGCGTATGTGACACTCCCCTCCAGCTTGACTCCACTATCCCCGGGGTGCTTGAGGCAGGTCTCCGTGTATACAACGGAAAGCCCATTGTAAACTCGGTAAACGGCGAGGACGACTCCCTCGACACTATCCTCCCCATCGTAAAGAAATACGGTGCATCGGTGGTGGGACTTACCCTCGACAAGGGCGGTATTCCCAAGACCGCCGACGGACGCTTCGCCATTGCGGAGAAGATTCTCCGCCGCGCCATGGAATACGGCATACCAAAGGAGGACGTTTTCATCGACTGCCTTACCCTGACGGCTTCTGCCGAGCAGGACGGCGTTATGGAGACCCTCAATGCGCTCCACAGAGTAAAGACAGAGCTGGGACTGAGGACAGTCCTGGGCGTTTCAAATATATCCTTCGGACTGCCAAACCGTGAGCTCATCACCCGTACCTTCCTCACAATGGCGCTCCACAGCGGTCTGGACCTTCCTATCATCAACCCCAATGTAGAGGGCATAATCGGCGCAGTAAGAGCATACAGGCTCCTTGCGGGAATAGACCGCAACTCCGCGGATTTCATAAGCATCTACGCACAGGACGACAGCGCTCCCAAGGCTCCTGCCCCCGCAAAGGACAAGGACTCCCCCGACCTTGTGTACTCGGTGGAGAACGGTCTGAAAAACAACGCCGTAAAGGCTGCGGAGGCTCTCATGGACACCGTTGACCCCATGGAGATAATCAACGGCTATCTTATCCCTGCCCTGGACAGTGCAGGCGCTAAATTCGAGAAGGGCAAGATATTCCTGCCCCAGCTCATACTCACCGCAGAGGCGGCACAGGCGTGCTTCGAGGTAATAAAGACAAAGCTCTCGGCAGCAAACAGCGAAAGCGTTTCCAAGGGCAAGGTGGTGCTCGCCACAGTACACGGAGATATACACGATATAGGCAAGAACATCGTCAAGGTGCTCCTTGACAGCTACGGCTTCACGGTCATAGACCTTGGCAAGGACGTTCCTCCCGAGACTATCGTGGAAGCCGCTATACAACACAAGGTCAGCCTTGTGGGACTGTCGGCACTGATGACCACTACCCTCGGCGCTATGGCTGAGACTATCCGCCAGCTCAACGAGAAATACCCCGAGTGCAGGACCGTTGTGGGCGGAGCTGTTCTCACAGCCTCCTACGCTGAGCAGATACACGCGGATTTCTACGCCAAGGACGCAAAGCAGACCGTTGATATAGCGTCAAAGGTCTACGGAGTGTGAGTTATCACTGCATATGACAAAAAGCAGCCTACAACCGTGATACTCGTACAGCAGTTTTATAGGTGATATTGAGGAAAACCCTTTTGAAAAAGGGTTCTTCCTCAAACTCCTTTCCTAAAACTTTCAGCATTAAATTTAGCCCCGTCAGGGCGCTCCTCACAAAATGTGAAAATCAGTAATAATACTGAGAGCACCCTGACGGGGCTAAATTCAGTTATAAAGTCTTTGGAAAAGGGGGTATGGGGGGGAAGAACCTTTCCTCAGAAAGGTTTTCCCCCGATAGTTTCGCATAACCTGCTATATAAGTACCACGGTTATGGGCTGCTTTTTTTCGTATACACAAAGGCATACATAAAAAGGAACGCCGAAGCGGCGTTCCCTACTGTTTTATCTTATGGGCTTTCTCATAGACCTTGCCGATAACGAATGCCGCTACGTCTGCAAATACCGAGGCTATACGCATTACCAGCACGAACAGCACTATCCTGTCCGCATAGCTGTCTCCGCAGACAAAGAGCATAACGCCCTCCCTTATGCCGATACCGCCGGGAGCTCCGGGGGTCACGAAGCCTATTATCCACGCGAACATGAAGGCTCCCGTAAGTGCTGTAAGCTCCCCTGTGCCTGCCTGAGGAACTATGAGCCAGAGACAGGTAAAGTACATGGCTGCCGACACCAGATTGTGCACAAGATAATAGAATATGCCAAAGAGGAGCTGAGGTCGTCTCTCCTTGCTGAATGCCTTTGCATACCGCGAAAGATAGGAGCTTACCCTGTCCCTGAACTTCAGCCTTATGACTATCGCCCCGGCTGCAAGTACCGCTATGCCCACGGCTGCCACGATGAGTAGATTTCTGCCGTATTTCGACATGAGCTCCGCTATCCTTCCGCCCAGCAGCACCACGGAGATGATCCCCGTCCACATCACGCAGAACAGCACGTCAAGAATGGTGGCACAGGCTACGTCAACATGGCTTATATCCATATCCGCCGCCAGCTGATTGCGTCCCACATACTGGAACACATTGCCGGGGAGGTACTTGTACAGGTTGGACTGTGTGTACACAGGCACCGCTGCCGAGAAGGGTATCTTCCTTCCGGAAAGTGACCGCGTGAACATGAGCCAGGGGAAGCAGGAGCAGATGATTATTGCGGTCTGTACCGCGAAGCACACCAGAAAGCCGCCCAGTACTCTCCCCTCTTTCAGCTGAGAGAAGCTGATGTCCATATCCAGCAGTTTTTTTATCACAAACGCAAGTGCGGCTATCATGACGATATTGCCGATGATCTTCAGTGCCTTCTTCATACGCACCTCTGTTCCTTTATCTGCTTTATGAGCTCAGCCAGCTTTTCGGGACTGCCCATCTCGCAGAAATATACTCCCTTGTCGCTCTCCGAAAAGAGCTCACGGTTTGCGGGATTGTCCCCCAGCACCACAGGCTTCTCCATAGCGCGGTAGATATAGGTCTTGCCTGCGATGGTACGCTTTGCTTTCATAATATCGCCGTCGAAATGACCTGCAAGGCACAGGTCAGCTCCGGCTATCTTCTCAGCCAGCTCCTCCTGAGGGAGCCAGTTTATATACTCGGTGATATTCTCGCCTGTACGGATATTATCACTGCCGAGAGGTCCCACGAACACGAAGCGTAGTCCCTTTTCGTCCTTCAGAAGGTCTATCGCCTTCAGTATGACCGACACTCCCTGGAGAGGCAGCACACTGCCGAAATACAGCACGGTGAAATCGCTGTGCTCCTTCATGGGGCGGGGGTAGTAGATACTGCTGTCTGCTTCAAGGTAAAGCACCGACATCTTCTCCGCAGGGAAGCCGAATTCCTTGCAGAAGTATCTGCCGTGAGCCTTTGTATCGCATATTGCAAGGTCGGCGGCGACGAGAGTCTTTCTGTCGATACGCCTGAGCAGCCTGCCTGCAAGGCTTTCGGGACGGAACTTTTTCCTGTCGAAGCAAAGGGTATCGTACATGGAGATAAAGAAGTCCATAGCTAAGGGCTTCTTTTTTAGCTTTCTGCGGAAAAGGGGCAGCACCAGCTGAGGCGCAAAGCCCACGAAGCTCATGTCATAGTCCTTCATACTTGTCCTCAGGAGCCTGCCGTAGACCTGCAAAAGCCTTTTGGGGTAGCTCTTTGAGGGAGAGCTTATGACCGTTACCGTATTGCCGTTTTCGCGGAGGAGCCTTATTTCCTGTACCAGCCTGAGATAATCGCTGTTCTTGGTGGCGATATAGAGTATCCTCTTGTTCCTTATATCACTCAGCCTTTTCATTCCTCTGCTCCTCGTCGCTCTTTCCGCACTCCATCTTTCTCACTCTGTACTGAACGTCCTCAAGGAGCTTGCGGTTTGAAGCAATGGTGTCACCGAGAAGTCCGAGAGTTATGGTCTGGAAGCCCATCATGATGAGTATGGCGGTCAGGATAAGGGACTGAACGTGACCGTCGCCGTCTCCCATAGCCATGAGTATCAGGAAGCGTATTCCCAGTACAGCGCCTATGAGGAGCAGCACGAAGCCTATGGTCATGAAGAATTTGAGAGGCTTGTACATTACGAAGGAACGTGTGATGACGGTTGATGAACGCTTCATGTAGCGCCACATACTTGAGAAAAGACGTGAGGGTCTGGTCTCGGGGTTTGTCCTTATGGGGACAGATGTCATGGCAGTCTTGTTGTTGCCTGCCTGAATGATGGTCTCAAGAGTATATGTATACTCGTTCACAACATTAAGTCTCAGGGCAGCATCACGGGAGTAGGCTCTGAAGCCGCTGGGAGCGTCGGGTATATCGGTTCCCGAAGCCACGCGCACCACCCAGCTTCCCAGATGCTGGAACTTCTTCTTTTTCCATGAGAAGTGCTCTGTCTGGTCGATAGGTCTCTCGCCGATGACGATGTCAGCCTTCTCGTCGAGAATGGGGCGGACTATCTTCTCGATGTCCGCGCCGCAGTACTGGTTGTCGGCGTCGGTGTTGACGATTATATCCGCGCCAAGGTGGAGACAGGCATCTATACCTGCCATAAAGCCCTTGGCGAGACCTTTGTTTCGCTTGAATGAAACGATATGGTGGAAGCCCAGCTCTCTTGCGCGGGCAACGGTGTTGTCCTTACTTCCGTCGTTTATGATGAGGTATTCTATGGTGTCGATACCGTCTATATGTCTGGGCAGGTCGTTATACGCCAGCTCCAGTGTCTTTTCCTCGTTATAGCATGGTATCTGTATGATAAGCTTCATTTTATCTCAGTTCCTTTCTTTTATGCGACCGGCGAAAAACGCACCGAGCTGACGGGTATGCCCAGCTCGCGGTCATCATTGGGATTTGAAAGCGATGCGCTCCACAGGGGAGAACGTATCTCAAGGATATTCTCGCCCTCAAGCACCTGGTCCTCCTCAGCGGTGAAGCGGAGGGGCTGACCGTTATTCTCCTGAGTTATCGCCTGTGTGCCTATCTCCTCGCCGTTGAGCAGGAGGGTGACCTCTATCTTATCTTTGCCTATTTTATCAAGAGGGATACCGCAGCCCATTTCCATGGTGATGTCATAATCTCCGGGATAAAGACCGCATTCCACCTGTGCCTCCTCACTGTCTGTCCAGCAGAAGCTTACCTCAAGAGGACCGAAGCCGCTCATCTTGGAGTAGTCTCCCTCGGCGGTGTAGATAAATCTGTATTTATCGTAGGAGTAAAGGTGTATCTCCTCAACAAAGCTGTAGAAGAACTTGGGCATTGGAATGATGGTTCCCGTATTTACCATATCGTCCTCGATATGGTGTATCCTGTTGGAGTATATTGAGGTGTAGTCCTCCTCGCCAAGTATATCCTTTGTCAGGACCATTACTCTGCCGTATCTTGCGGCAAGTCTGTCCAGCTGTTCGGGGTCCGCTGTATCCTCGGGGTAGACATGAGCGCCTGTCATGCTCCTTATGGGGAGCCAGAGCTTCTGAGCGTAATCATTGGAGATGACCACGCAGTCGCCCTCCTCCACAAAGTCGGTAAGGTCGCTGAGAACGCTCCATTCCATACGGGTGTCGTCCTTATGCCACATGAGGTAGGCATCGTATCTTGCTGTCAGCAGGAATGACGCCGCAGCCGCAGGTATGAACAGCTTTCCGCCGAAGCGGTCCAGAGCCAGTCCGCTGAATATGAGACCCACAGGTATAAAGGGAGCCAGATAGCGTGAATAGTAGAAATAATACTGTATCTCGGGGCGCAGGAAGGCTGAGTAGACCAGTACACAGTAGAAGAACATGATGAACACCACAAGGCGCTGATGTGACTCGGCAAAGGACTTCGCAAAAATAACGGCGAAAACTATTGCCAGAGGCAGCACAAAGAATCCCACGTTTGCACAGAAGCCCCAGAGCGTAACATGGCTGGCTTCGTCCCAGTTGCTGTAATTCCTGAAAGCCTTTATGATGATATATACACAGGGCAGTATTATCAGCAGCCTCAGCAGAATGCCGAAGGGCTTTGATGCGGAAGCCTTTTTCAGGAACCTCCTCTGTGAGAAGTCCTTCTTTGTCAGCTTCTTCACTATGAGGTCAAAGATGATGACAGCCGCAAATGCAGCAGCAGAGCCGATGATGACTACTGTGGTGATATTGTTGACGTTTATGCCGCCCACAAAGAGGGGGCTGTAGTTGTTCATGGTGTAGAAGGGCTGCACCTGCTTCATCATGAAGAAGCTTGCCAGATACCCTGCCACGGTCACGGGCATGAGCACCGCATACTGACGCTCTCTTGTGAACACATACATTCCGCCGTATACCATGATGAACATGGGTACCATGGTGTACAGGGATACATGGTAGCAGCCGAAGACCGCCACGGGGATTATGGACATCCACCGCTGCTTGCTGTCCTCATCGGTCATGAAGTAGAGGAAGACCGCAGGTATCAGGGTGAGCAGTATCTCCGTAAGGGAGGATTTTGCCGTCCATATTATAACGGGAGCCAGCGCCGTGAGAGCACAGACACAGGCAGATGTGGTCTTTTTGAGCTTGAGTGAACGGGTTATGAAGTAGATGACGAATATGAGGCACACAAAGAGCACGGTCTCAAAGTCTGCCATATGCTCCATGCCGAATATGCTTCCCCACATTGCCAGCAGAGCCGAATATGTAGGGATACCGTGGATTATTCCCGAGGACTCTCCCACGCTCCTGTCATATACGGTGTCGGGGTATTCCGCATGGGGAATATCAAGTCCCGCCAGCTTGCTGTGGATATTGTAATTGAACGCCGCTCTCTCGCTGTCGGAGGTGACGTCATGATACTCGGTTATATCCTTCTGGCGTTTTGTATCGCCGTTCATGAAGAGTATCGCCTGTGTCTGGTACACTCCCTGATCCTGTCCCATGCCGAAGAACTCGTTCTTGGTGGAGACAAGGGGAAGGGCAAGAAGGCTTATTATCAGTGGTATGAGCATATCCTTCAGGGAAAGGTCGTGCCTGAAGATATGCTTCCAGCGGAAGGGCTTGCTCCTGCGCAGGAACACCGCCAGCACCAGCAGCACAAGGCTCACCGAAGCGGCTCCGAAGCCTGCACGGAAGACGGTGTACTTGTCTATGACGAACAGCCCCATGCTGACAACGATATGAACGAAGAACCACATGACAGTTCCCATTATAACGCCCTCGATAAGGTTCTTGTTCCTGAACCATACCACGCCGCACAGCATACTGAATATCACTCCGGCCAGGCATATCGCAGCAAATAACATCTAATACTTTCACTCCTTGCAGATATTGTTTATCATCTCGCTGAAATTGCGCATTATTACCTCCCAGCGGTAGTTCTCCTCCACATAGGCTTCGGCATTTCTGCGCATTATTGCGTACTCCCTGTCGTGGGAGAACACATAGTCAATTATGCCCTCGAACTCGAAGTAATCGGTATAGTAGAGACCGCCGTTGCTCTTGACGCAGTGCCCCTTGAGCACCTCACAGCCGCCGTTTACGATAACGGGAACGGACAGGGTCATAGCCTCAAGGACGGAAATGGACAGGCTCTCAAATCTGGACGGCAGCACAAGGCATTTTGCTCCCGATATGCCGCTGAACTTGTCCTCCTCGCTGACGAAGCCGAGACTGATTATGTCCTTGTGCTTCGGTATCTCGCAGACGGGCTTGCCCATGAGCACCAGCTTTAAGGAACTGTCGGGACGGCGCTTCTTGTATTCAAGGAAGTATCTGAACATCTCGGGGCAGCATTTGCCCTCGTCGATACGTCCAACGTATATGATATAATCGCCCTCTATGCCGAATTTGCTGCGGAATGCAGCCTCATCGGGCTGACAGGGCACCTCAACTCCCGTGCCCATTACGCGGCAGGGTATATCCTCACAGTGAAAAAGTCCCTGCACCAGAGCCTTCTCCTCATCGGTGAGGAACACATAAGCCCTCGGCAGCTTAAAGAAGGTCTTGTAGGTCTCGAAGTGTATGAAGGGCTCATCGTGAGCGGTGGGTATCATTATGGACTTCTCAGCCACCTCGGGGAGTCCCTGTACTGTCAGGTAGTAGAGATAGGTCACGAAGATGAACACATCGTACTTATCCTTTGAGGCACGGATATAGTCGATAGCCGCAGGAGAATAGGGTCCCTGCTTCTCAAACCATATCTTCTCTGTCTCTGTGTCGTAGCTGCCGGAAGCGAGGTATTTACCGTTGAATTCGTTGAAGTCCTTTGCACGGGGCTTCTCAACAGGGAAGCGGAGCACTCTTACTCCGTTTATCTCCTCCTCGTCGGCAGTGTAATAGTTTTCCCATGTGGTATATTCAAGAGCCTTTGTGGTAATGACATCCACTTCAAACTCGCCCGTGAGCCTTTCGGCAATGAGCCTTGTGTAGTACTCCGAGCCGCCGTTTACCTCAAGGCCGTATCTCTGATTTACAAGCGCTATCCTTTTCATTGTTCCCTTTCTCCGATGACTTCTGCGAAAAACTTCTTGTATTTCTCGACGATCACGTCCCATGCGAAATTGCTGCGGACGTAGTCTCCGCCGTTTCTTCCCATGAGCGCAGCCTTTTCCCTGTTGCGGAGGATCCAGTCGGTGCAGCCCTCGAACTCGAAGTAGTCACCGAAATAGAGACCGCCGTCGGACTCCGATACGAAGTTCCTTGTGACAGGACAGCCGCTGTGCACCAGCACGGGGCGTCCGCAGAGCCAGCTCTCCATGATGACAAGGGAGAAGCTCTCGTTCTTTGAGGGCTGACAGAGGAACTCTGCCGCTGCCTGACCGTTGTATTTGTCCTGTATATCCACGAAGCCCAGGTCGATTATCCGCTTCTGCCTTACCAGCTCATCGGGGAGCTCTATGCTGCCGCCGCCCATGAGCACCAGCTTCAGGTCGGTGTCGCGGCGCTTGAGATACTCCGCAAAATACTGCACCAGCGTGTGGACGTTCTTGCCCTTGTCCTTGCGTCCCGCGTAGACGATAAAGGGGCTGTCTATGCCGAACTTTTTACGGAAGGCGTCGGCGTCGGGCTTTATATCAGTATCCATGCCTATTCCCATGACTATGGTCCTGGTGCCGCTCTTTGAGAAGCCGTAGAGCCTCTCGGCAAGCTCAGACTCGGGACGGGCATTGAATATCATTCCCGCAGCCTTGGGAAATACCTCTTTATACCGGGATATATAGGCATAAGCCTCGTCGTGGAAGCAGGGTATCAGCACCGACTTCTCCGGGAACATCTTCGTTCCGTTATAGGTGGTGCAGAGCAGATAGGGAATGAACACAAAGAGGCTGTACTCCTCGCTGTGCTCCTTCATATAGCCGTAGAGAGCAGAGCACTCCGCCATTTCCGTAAGGAAGATGTCCTCCTCGGCAGGAGTTATCCTCATGCCCTTCATGAGCTTTGCATTCACCGCGTCAAAAGCCGCGGCATTTCTCTCGCCCACTCTGAACCTTCTTACGGTTATGCCGTTTGAGGCAGTCTCCGTGCCCTCCTTGTGGAAATTGCGGCTCCAGTCCGAGCCTGCGTCCTTTATACAGGTGGTCAGTATCTCCAGCTCCACCCCTGCCCTGTGCAGGCGGTCAGTCACCTGCCGGAGCTCCATTTCCGCTCCGCCGGGGATATTCTCGCCGTACCACGGGATAACAAAACCTATCTTCTTCATCGTTCTATCCTTTGTTATTTACCTTTTCTTCCCTCGATAAAGCCTGTAAGGCAGTCTGTGAAGATGGCCTTCAGGCGGTCGTATGAGAAGTATTCAAGTCTTTTCTTCTGTCCCTCGATGAGACTTCTGCGGAGCTTTTCGTCCCTTACAACTCTGTCGATGACAGCCGCCGCGAATACGGGGTCATTGCTGTCCAGAAGGACGCCGCTTCCGCCGAGAGTCTCGGAAATAGCGCTGGTATCATAGGCTATTATGGGGACTCCGAAGAACATCGACTCCACCAGGGGCACGCAAAGTCCCTCATGCTCGCTCATACAGACAAAAGCGTCAGCCACATGGTAATACGCCAGTATCTCGCTGAACTTTATATGTCCCGTAAATATTACATCGTCGCTGAGTCCCAGTGCGCCTGCATACTTCACAAGGCGCTCGTTGTAGTTCTCCATGCCGTTTGCGGAGCCCACAAGTATGAGCCTTGAATTCGGCTCCAGCTTCTTATAGCAGTAGTAGGCTCTGATGATATTCTCCTGTCTCTTGTTGGGAGCTATCCTGCCCACGAATATGATATTCTTCTTGCCGTCGCGGTACTTCTTCATGGTAGCCTCGTCGGGAGCCTGCTCATAGTCCTCGAACTTTGTCAGTGAGGGACTGATGTCAATGGGGCAGGTATAGCCCAGCCTTCTCAGCTCCGATTTGTTGTAGTTGGACACTGCCATGACATAGTCCATCTTGTCCCGGAGGTACTCCACGCCCTTGTAGCCGTATTCCGTCAGCTGTGTGGCTGAGGGGCTGTAGGGACGGAAGAAGTCGGGGGGAGTGATATTGTGGTATATCATAGCCCTGCGGCACTTGTAGCTGTCTATCTTGAAGGACAGGTCCGTGCCTGTGGACTTGTGGTATATGAGCACATCACTGCTTTTCAGGTCAGTGAGCTTATCCGCCTTTATGGCAGAGCCCTCGGGGAGGCGCTTGTCGATATTCTCGGCGTATATAGCGGTCTCATAGCCCAGACCTGCTATTATCTCCTTGAGGGCAAGAGCGTCGTTTCCCACTCCGTCGCCGAAGGAAAGTGTGGGAAGGAGCTGTACCACCTTCATCAGGAGTTCTCCTTTGAGATGAGTCTGCGGAGCTCCGCATTCTCGCGCTCCAGCTTGTCAAGTCTGATGAGGAGCTCCTTGTTGGCAAGCTCAAGGGTCTCCACTCTGCCGCCCAGGTCTGCGCTTCCGCTCTCCGCAAGTGACTTCATTACAGTTACCGCATTGGCGTTGAAGTCGTTCTGCTCAAACACAACAGGTTCAACATAGAACTTGGTCAGCTTTCTGATGACCTTCTTGATGAAAACCTTTACGGGATTGCCCTGAAGCTCCTTGTAGGGCTGTATATAGTAATGGGTGCTGACATAGTCCAGCGCCTCGCTTGCAGAGCCGCTCTGGGCGTTCTTCCTGTAGGGAACGTCCTCGAAGCTGAGCATATCCGCAGTAAGTCCCTGCTCCTTTATGCTCTGCTTTATCTCAGCCATTATCTCCTCTATATTTATCTTTTCGTTTTCCATAGCTTATCCTTTCTTTACAGCCACAACAGCGTAGTCCTGACTTCCGAATATCATCTCGGACACGCGCTTCATCGCCTCATTGAACTCCTCTGTATTCTCTGCTCCATCGCATTTCAGGGCAGGGATACTGTAGGGGGGACGGCTGTTCTCGGTATATATTATCTCCACATCGGTAAAGCCTGCCTTCTCAAGGTAATACTGCATGGTGAGAGGGTGTACGGGCTTTATATGGGAGGGGTCTATATAAAATGCGTTGGTATATATGGACAGTGAGGTGGGGTTGGGGGTCTCGATGATGATACAGCCCCCCTCCTCCAGACGGTCATAGGCAGTATTGCACAGGTCGATTATCTGGTGGGGAGTAAGGTGCTCCACCACCTGTCCCACGAAGATACCGTCCACGCCCTCGGTCTTTCTGAGGAAGTCCGCACCGTCGCCGCAGACGGCTTTCAGCCCCTTCATATTGCAGTATTCGGTGTAGGGCTCGTATATATCCACGCCCTCGGCGTTTATGCCGTTGTCCTTCATGAGGGACAGGAACTCTCCCCTGCCGCAGCCTATGTCAACAACGTGCTTTTTGCCGCTGTAGAACCGCAGATAATACTCCTGAGCCTTCTTTATGCTCTCTATGGAGCCGCGGAAGTGGTTCTCGAAGTCAAAATAGTCGATGTCCTCATAGTCAGAGCCGCTTCCCGCAGCCGCAGCAGATGCCTCCGCAGGAGCAGATGCAGCGTCTGCGGACTGAACGACTGTGCCCTTCAGCTTCTTTTCCACCGTGCCCAGCTTGCTGCGCAGGAACTCCTCCTCGCTGGTTAGCCGCTCGATGAGGTTGTTGTTGTTCCTGAGATTTACACAGGCAGACTCAAAGTCGCTCCTGAGTGCGGAAAGACTTTCCGCAGCAGCTCCCTGAGAGTCGCCGAAGCGCTTTTCCAGCTCCGCCATATCCCTGTCAGCCGCCTGAAGCCCTGCAAAGAAGCTGCCGAAAAGCTTTCTTTTCAGTGCTCCTTTCAGTCCCTTCTGATTGTTTATACTTTCCAGAAACTGTGATATATTGCTCATTTTTTACCTCTGCAAATTCCATGTGTGGTCAACGCGGGCGATACCCGCATCGCCGTATGCCGATATCATCTGTATTTTGTATGCCTGCCTGTAGTAGTCCACAGGTATGCCCTCGCCCTGTTCTATGGCTATATCTATCATATACTCTCCCGACAGCAGCTGTACGTTCTTCATGGTTATCTCAGCGGTGCCGTCCTTGTCGAGTGTCATCTCGGGGAGCTTGTCTATCCTTGTGTTGGTGCCGTAGCACTGTACGCCGTTCATATCGAAGATACCGAAGCCGATAACAGCGTCCTTCACGGGCTTTTTCACGGTGTAGTCAACGGTGAGCCTTATATCCTCGCCCACTCTGAATACGGACTGCTCCGTGCCGTCCGAAGCATAGGAGCGTATCCTCTTTATACGCGCCTCGCCGCTTCCCCAGCGCTTGCCCTTCTCGTTCCCGGCAGGCTCCTCTGATTCGGCAGCCTCCTCTGTCTTCTTGTTGCTGTCCTGCATCTTCCTGCTCATATAGTCAAGGTACTCAAGGTCTATCTCCTTGGGCGGACCCTCCGCCTTGATAAGTCCCTCATGTATCCATATTGAGCGGTCGCATATCTGCTCTATCTGTCCCAGAGAGTGTGACACGATAACGATGGTGGTGCCATGGGACTTTATCTCCCTGAGCTTGTTGAAGCACTTGGACTGGAAATTGGCGTCGCCCACGGCAAGTATCTCGTCGATGAGGAGTATATCCGCGTCCACGTTTATAGCTACGGAGAAAGCCAGTCTCATATACATTCCCGAGGAGTAGGTGCGGACGGGATTATCGATGAAGTCCTTCAGCTCCGAGAAGTCGATTATGCTCTGTATACGGGAGTCTATCTCCTTTTTGTTGAGACCGAATATAGCGGCGTTGGTGTAGATGTTCTCCCTGCCGCTCATATCGGGGTGGAAGCCTGCTCCCAGCTCGATAAGGCTGGAGACTCTTCCCTTCATCTTTATGCTTCCCGAATCGGGGTACATTATCCTTGTCAGCAGCTTCAGCGTGGTGCTCTTGCCGCAGCCGTTGTGACCGATGAGACCTATCGCCTCGCCCTTCTTAACAGAGAAGCTTATGCCGCGGAGCACCTTTCTCTCCTCATAGCGGCTCCTCTTGCGGAAAAGCAGTCTCTCTTTCAGCTGCGAGCCCTTGTCCAGATACACCTTGAAGCTCTTGGTGACGTCCCTGACTTCTATTACATTCTCATTTTCAGCCATTACAGTTCCTCCGCAAAGTGCTTCTGGAGCTTATTGAACACCAGAGCTCCGATTATAAGGAATAATACTCCCAGACCAGCCGCCCAGAGCAGCGTGGTAAGGTCGGGGACCTGCTTGTCGTAGAGCACCGTTCTGTAGCAGTCGATTATATGTGTCATGGGGTTGAGATTGAATATGGGAAGGTATCTCGGGGGCACGATGGACTTTGAGTACACAACGGGAGTAAGATACATCCACGCCATGGAGACAATGCCCAGGATATGCTCCAGGTCCCTGAAATAGACGGTTATCGCCGAGGTCAGCAGCGCCATTCCCAGCGCAAAGACATACTCCACTATCATTATGACGGGAAGGGTCAGCACCGCCAGGAAGTTTATGCCTGCTCCCGTTACTATTATGACCGCGAATATGACTATGAAGCACAGCAGCATATTCACAAAGCAGCTTGTGACATAGGAAATGGGTATGACCATTCGCGGGAAGTATATCTTCTTCACCAGGTCTTTCTGCGCCACTATGGACGCTGCTCCCACCGTAATGGAGGAGGAGAAGAATATCCAGGGTATCAGCGCCACGAAAAGGTAAAGATAATACTTGTCAATGTTATTGGGAAGTATCTTCGAGAAGACTATCGTGTATACTATCAGCTGGAAAAGAGGATTTATAAAGGTCCACAGAAAGCCCAGCACCGAGCCCTTATAGCGTCCGCGGAGGTCCTTTTTCACAAGGCTGAATATCATCTGTCTGTAAGCATACAGCTCTTTTATCGTACTCATTTATTGCTCCTTGAAAGGCGTAATGACGGAGTTTCCGCCAAATGCGCATAAAAATCCATAGTATCATTTAATTATATCACAAGCGCATTATACTGTCAAGTACAATGGTGCTCATTCGTCGGTATAATGCAAAAAACGGACCTTTTGGGTCCGTTTTTGTCACTTATGGTATTTTCCGCCCTCAGCTATCTGGAATGCGCGGTATATCTGCTCCAGCAGCATCACCCTTGCAAGCTGGTGAGGGAAGGTCATTTTAGACATGGAGAGCCTGAGGCTGCCCATGGACTTTATTTCGGGGTCAAGACCGAATGAGCTTCCGATTATGAATGTGACGGTGCTCTGACCGCTGACGCCTGCCTCTGTCATCTTTTCCGACAGCTCGGGGCTTGTGAGCTGCTTTCCCTCTATGCACATGGGTACTATCATGCCCTTGGCATAGCGCTTTATCTGCTCCGCTTCCTTTTTCAGTGCGGCAGCTATCTCCTTATCGGAAGGGTTGTCCCCCAGTCTGCACTCGTCCAGCTCATGGAGCTCAAAAGTGCAGTATCTTCCCAGACGCTTGATGTATTCTCCGCAGGCACTGCGAAGGTAGTCCTCCTTCAGCTTTCCGATAGCGATAAGTACGATATTCATCAGAAAATAACTGCTCCTCCCTGAGTTTCTACGGGAGCTACTCCGAGGAGATAGTCCCTTCCTCTTGCGAACCTGTCCAGACTTCGCTGAACGGTGCTGTCCGCAAGCTGCGGACGGTTATTGTCCTGACTGAGATGTCCCAGCAGGAAATGTGTAGTTCCCCGCTCTATGAGCCTTCCCACCTGCACAGCGCAGTCATCGTTGGAGAGATGACCGTTCACCGAGAGTATCCTCTCTTTCAGATACAGCGGGTAAGGTCCCGTGCGGAGCATATAGTCGTCGTAATTGGCTTCGATGAGCACCATGCGGCAGCCCGTCAGAGCCTCGTCCACCTCCTGTGTGACGTGCCCCAGGTCCGTGCATACAGCGCAGTACTTGTCATCGGAGGTATGTATGCGGTAACCGCAGCTCTGTATGGCATCATGTGGAGTGTTGAAGCAGCTCACCTCACTGCCGCCGCAGCTTATGGTCTTTCCCGTCATGTCTATAACGGGAGAGTTCACCGCGATCTTGTTGCCGTCGCAGAGCCTTTGCAGGGTGCGCTTCTGCCCGTATACGGGCATACCTGTCTTCTTTGTCAACATTGCCAGCCCTGCGATGTGGTCGGAGTGCTCATGGGTGATGAACACTCCCTGCACGGCGCTGAGAGGTATGTGGTTCACCTCCAGAGCGGTGCAGAGCCGTCTGAAGCTTACGCCGCAGTCTATAAGTATACCGCCTTTTTCAGTTCCGATAAACGAGGAATTGCCCTTGCTGGAGCTGAAAAGGGGATAGAGTCTTGCCATTGGATATTCTCCGTTCAGTTTTTAATTCATAATTCATAATGCATAATGCTTAATTGATGTGTCGGCTTACGCCGACCTGTTTACAAGATCAATACTATCTGCCATAAGGCAAAAACTTTAATTATGAATTATGCATTCAGCATTATGCATTCAGTCACAGAACTATTAATTGATCTTATTAATTTCAGTGCCCTGACGGGTCTCCTTTACCTCGTAGCCCAGAGCTGCTATCTTGTCGCGGAGCTCGTCTGCGAGGGCGAAATTCTTGTCCTTGCGTGCAGCCTTGCGCTGCTCTACAAGCTCCATGACCTCATCGGGTATGTCATCGGAAGCGGAGTCCGCATTGTCTGCAAGCTCCTTTGCATTGGCAATGAGGTCAAGTCCCAGTACCTCATCAAATTTCGCAATAAGAGCCAGCTTTGTAGCTCCGTTTGCCTTTGACTTCAGAACGTCATACACAACAGTAATAGCCATAGCTGTGTTGATGTCGTTATCCAGAGCGTCTTTGAAGCTCTGCATAAGGCGGTCGTATTCAGCCTTGTCAATATCGCCTGCACTGTCCTTTGTGAGGGGGGCTATCTTCTCGATAAGCTTGTTGTAAGCCACAACAGCGTTGTCAAGGTTCTCCCATGTGAACACAAGGGACTTCCTGTAATGTGACTGTAAGCAGAAGAAGCGGTATACCACAGGCTTGTAGCCCTTTTCCTCAAGGAGTGATACTGTCAGGAACTCGCCCTTGCTCTTGCTCATCTTGCCGCTGTTGGTGTTGAGGTGGAGCACATGGAACCAGTAGTTGCACCACTTATGTCCCAGATAAGCCTCAGACTGCGCTATCTCGTTGGTGTGATGAGGGAAAGCGTTGTCGATTCCGCCGCAGTGTATGTCAAGGTACTCGCCGTTGTTCTTCATGCTTATGCACGAGCACTCGATGTGCCAGCCGGGATAGCCAACGCCCCAGGGGCTGTCCCATTTCAGCTCCTGATCGTCGAACTTTGACTTGGTGAACCAGAGAACGAAGTCAGCCTTGTTGCGCTTGTTCTCGTCAGCCTCAACGCCCTCACGGACGCCGACTGCAAGGTCCTCCTCGTTGAAATCGTTGAAAACGTAATACTTCTCCAGCTTTGAGGTGTCGAAGTAGATGTTTCCGCCTGCCTCATAGGCATAGCCCTTGTCCATAAGGCTGCTGATAACGCGGATAAACTCGTCTATATAGGTAGTTGCGGGAACTACTGTATCAGGCTTCTTGATATTGAGCTTTTCGCAGTCGCCGAAGAATGCGTCTGTGTAGAACTTTGCTATCTCCATGACAGTCTTATGCTCACGCTTTGCGCCCTTGAGCATCTTATCATCGCCTGTGTCACCGTCGCTGGTCAGATGTCCTACGTCTGTGATGTTCATGACGCGGTTCACCTCATAGCCCTCGAAGCGGAGAGCCTTCTCCAGTATATCCTCCATGATGTAGCTTCTCAGGTTGCCGATGTGGGCGTAGTGGTATACGGTAGGACCGCAGGTGTACATATTTACCTTGCCCTCCACATTGGGCACGAATTCTTCCTTTTTGTGTGATAATGAGTTATATAACTGCATACTTTTTCCTCCAGAATCTATTTTGTAGGGACGCCCATCGGGCGTCCGCATTTATTCACATTTTACTGAGATGTGTTGGACGTCGAGGACGCCGTCCCCTACAGATCAATTATCGTTCATGCAGCAATTACGCATCAAAACGACCATATCTCGGGCGGGGGATTTTTTATCTTCAGCTTTGAGAAATAGCCCAGCATTACCAGAAACTCGGGGATAACGCGAAGCCCGTCGCGGTAGTAGGCTCCCATGCGCTCATTGTCCTGCGCGATGCCCTTGTAGCTCTTAGGGCAGGAGAAGGTCCAGTCCGCGGTGATACTGTCGAAGTTGAGCCTGAAAAAACCCGAGGGGCTCTCCTCGCCCACAGCTTCAAGAAGTGCGATATGGTCGCCCACGGTCTCTGCCGCCCCCACATAGGCTGTGCTGCCGTCAAGGCTGACTGCGCCGAGAAGCCTGCTGTCGGACTTCATAGCCTCATCGAAAGCCTCGTCAGAGGGATATTTAATAATATTCATCTCCGCCTCCTTACAATACAAAAGCCCCCGAGGGTATACCTCGGAGGCGCAAATGCTCGTTCCCACTCCGTCTTGAACTCATCTTATCCTTAACGCGGACGAAACGCCGTCAGATACACACGCTCATGCGCTTCCCTGCCGAAGCTGACAGCCGCACTTCACCTCTCCCGACCGTGTACTCACACCGACCGCACACTCTCTGAATGTCCGCAGAAAAGCTACTCTGACTGCTACGCCTTTTGGTTATTGACGGTCAGCCGTATAACTATGCACTACGCACTGACCACTTATCACTATTATATACCATAGCGCAGGGTTTTGTCAAGACTGAAAAGGGAAAGCGTAAATATGAACAAATTGTAAACATTTTCTCTTCCACTTGACTTTGCACCTGCAAAAGTTATATACTTGTTTTAGCACTCTAAGAGATAGAGTGCTAATTTCACTATGGAGATGTTATAAATGGAAACCAAACAGTTCAAAGCAGAGTCCAAAAGACTTCTCGATATGATGATCCACTCGATCTATACTCATAAGGAGATCTTCCTCCGTGAGCTTATCTCCAACGCCAGCGACGCTATCGATAAGCTGTATTTCAAATCACTCACCGACGACAAGGTCGGCCTCAATAAAGACGATTTCGCTATCTGGATCTCCGCCGACAAGGACAGCCGCACACTCAAGATAACCGATAACGGTATCGGCATGACCGAGGAGGAGCTGGAGAACAACCTGGGTACTATCGCAAACAGCGGCTCATTCAAGTTCAAGAACGAGAACAAGCTTGAGGACGATAACCAGATAATCGGTCAGTTCGGTGTAGGCTTCTACTCCGCGTTCATGGTAGCCAAGAAGGTCACTGTCATCACCAAGGCTTACGGCAGCGACAAGGCTTATCAGTGGGAGTCCGAGGGCGTTGACGGCTATACCATTACAGAAGCCGACAAGAAGTCCGCAGGTACCGAGATAATCCTGGAGCTCCTTGACGACACCGAGGATGAGAACTACACCGAGTTCCTTGACCAGTACAGGATCAAGTCACTCGTCACCAAGTATTCCGACTATATCCGCTTCCCCATCAAGATGGAGGTATCACACAGCCGTCCCAAGGAGCAGTCCGAGGAGGACAAGGAGGCTAACAAGCCCCTTGAATATGAGGATTACATCGAAGTTGAGACCCTCAACAGCATGGTGCCCCTGTGGAAGAAGAACAAAAACGAGCTCAAGGAGGAGGACTACAAGCACTTCTACACAGAGAAGTTCTTTGATTACAACGAGCCTCTCAAATACGCTCATATCAGCAATGAGATGCCCTCATATAATGCCCTGCTCTACATTCCCTCAAAGGCTCCCTTTGACTATTACTCAAAGGAGTACGAAAAGGGACTCCAGCTCTACTCAAACGGCGTCCTCATCATGGACAAGTGCGCAGACCTGCTCCCCGACTATTTCAGCTTCGTAAAGGGTCTTGTGGACTCCGAAGACCTGTCACTGAATATCTCCCGTGAGATGCTCCAGCACGACAGACAGCTGAAGGTCATCGCAAAGAGCATAGAAAAGACCATCAGCAACGAGCTGAAAAAAATGCTCAAGAACGAGCGTGAGAAGTATGAGGAGTTCTGGAAGGCTTTCGGCTTACAGCTCAAATACGGTATATACAGCGACTTCGGCATGAACAAGGAGAAACTCCAGGATCTGCTGATGTTCACCTCATCAAACGAGCATAAGCTTGTAACACTTGACGAGTACGTTACCGCAATGCGCGAGGATCAGAAGTACATCTACTACGCAACAGGCGAGAGTGCAGCCCGTATCGAGCAGCTCCCCCAGACAGAGCTTGTCAAGGACAACGGCTTCGAGATACTCTATCTCACCGACAATATCGACGAATTTGCAATAAAGTCACTGATGAAGTATAAGGACAAGGAATTCAAGTCCGTATCCGCTGACGATCTGGGGCTTGACACTCCCGAGAAGAAGGAGGAACTCAAGGCTAAGGAGGAGGAGAGCGCAGACCTGCTCAAGGAGCTCCAGGAGGCTCTGAACGGCAAGGTAACAAAGGTAGCTCTCTCACAGAGACTGAAGTCCCACCCTGTATGCCTCACCAGCGAGGGCGAGATCTCACTGGAAATGGAGAAGGTGCTCAACTCCATGCCCACCGACCAGAAGATACACGCACAGCGTGTCCTTGAGATCAATCCCGACCACGAGATCTTCGGCAAGCTGAAGTCACTCAGCGAGGGCGGAGACAAGGAAAAGATCGGCAAGTACGCAAAGCTCCTCTACGATCAGGCGCTCCTTATCGAGGGCATGAGCATAGAGGACCCCGTAGAGTTCTCAAACCTTATCTGCGAGCTGATGTAAGCAGACGTCATATAAAAATAAATTCCCCCTTTGCGGAAAACCTGCAAAGGGGGATAATTTATTATATTCGGTTGTAAAAATGATTATCTCCAGGTGAAACAACGGTCACTGATATAGCATGCCAGTATAATAAGATCATCACCATCAACATTTCCGTCAAGGTTGAGATCAGCTCTTCTCAGTCCTACATCACTTACCATTACAGTACTGTCTTCAGCAACAAATCTTCCTAAAACTATCTGGTCGGAAATGTCTACATATCCGTCATTTGTAACATCGCCCCAATTTACGTACAGAGAGCTGATGTCTCCCAGTGCATAGCGAGCGATAAGTACATGGTCGAATGAGTTGATAACACCGTCAGCGTTAACGTCTGCTGCGATAAGGTTGATCTGATCTGAGCCGAATCCTGTACCAAGTCCGTCATTAACATAATCATATACTGTATAGGCATCGTAAATATCAACTTCTCCGTCACCATCAGCGTCACCGTACAGATTATAACCTAATGTCTTTTTCCTTACATAGTCTTTCGCAAGAACTGTATCGGCAGATGTAACATAACCATCGCCGTTTACGTCTGCTTTGATCTTCTGTCTATATGTCAGATTTGCGCCATTGTTTCGTGCTGCATCGCGGATAAGATTAACATCTGCTGTGGTCACTTTCCTGTCACCGTTGAGGTCGCCGAAGTAGTACTTGGGCTCGTCCCAGCCTGCGGGAGCTGCGTTTGCTGTAAGAGAACCTGCCATGGGGATAGCTGCCATAACAGCTGTAGTAATTGCTGCTGCGATTTTTTTCATTGTCTTATTCATTGTCTTGATTCCTTTTCAGTTATTTAGTAAAACGTAAATTATAAATATAGTGTTGAGATTGCGCAGTCTCTATCTGCCATTGTACACCGCGGGAAAGAAAATGAGCAGAATGTTGCACACGGTTAACAACTATTTCGTACAAAATATATTAAACTGTTGAATTTATTTTCGCATAATCATCAAAAAATAAGACGGTATATAAAAAACGGTACACCTTCGTGTACCGCTTTTCTTATGCGCTCTTTTTTCTGAGTGTGCGTTTAACTATGCCCTTGAGGCGCTCACAGGTGTCCTGGGGGAAGTCCGTGATGAACTTTATCGCCTGCTCGTGAGCCTCCTCCTTGGGAAGCTTCAGGAACTTGTGGAAGAACATATACACCTCGTTGAATGATGAGAATATCTCGTTAACAGCCTTTTCGCCCTCGGGGGTAAGTACCACGCTGTTGCAGAAGTCCTCATACACATATCCGCAGTTTGCCAGGCACCTGAGCATCTTGCTGACGCTGGGTCTGGAAACTCCCAGATGACGGGATATAGTTACACAGCGGACATACTCCTCTGTGTCGGACAGTTCCTTTATAGCAACCAGATATTTTATCTGACCTGCACAGTGTTTCATTTTTTACTCCTTTCAGAAATACAACGGCTCATTTATCAGAGTCGATAAGGTGCCAGTAGCCCTTGAGATATACAGCTCCCGAGATAACGGTGAGAACGGTGGATATCCATACCAGAACGGGAACGAGGATATTGTCCACAGCGTTTCTGAAACCGTCGGGGAAGTCGATACTGAGATCGAAGCAGAGACACAGCCAGAACAGTATAGCCACGATAGCTACCATGGTAAAGGCTGTCTTCAGCTTGCCCCAGATACCTGCGGCAACCACCACACCGCTGTTAGCGGCGAGGAGCCTGAGTCCCGAGACCATGAATTCCCTGGCGATGATGATGATGAGCGGTATTGCTCCCATGTTCACCTCGCTAAGCTCCACAAAGACCGTAAGTGCGGCGATTACCAGGACCTTATCCGCAAGGGGGTCCAGGAACTTTCCGAAATTAGTTACCAGATTGCGTTTTCTTGCTATTTTTCCATCGAGAGCATCCGTAATGGAGGCTGCTGCGAATATCACCAGAGCTATACCATAGTGGAAGGGTATGTCGATGTACATAAAGAGCAGAAAAAACGGTATAAGTATGACTCTCAGCAGAGTCAGCTTATTTGGCAGATTCATTTGCTTATCACCTCTCCTATAAGGTCGTAATCAAGGGTATCGGTGATCCTGATCGTGACGTATTCACCGATCTCAAGGGGCGTTTCGGACGTAAAGAACACCTTTCCGTCAATGTCGGGAGCGTCCAGGGGAGTTCTGCCGAACCAGCACTCGCCGAACCTGTCGAAGCCCTCCACCACGGCGGTGAGCTCCGCGCCCATGAGTTTTTCGTTGTTTTCGCAGCTGATGAGCATCTGCTGCTCCATAATTATGTCAGCACGGTGAGAAGCGGTCTCCTCATCTATCTGATCGGGCATATCGTAAGCCTTTGTGCCCTCCTCACGGGAATACGCAAAGCAGCCCAGCCTGTCAAAGCGGACTCTCTTCACGAACTCAGCCAGCTCCTCGAACTGCTCCTCGGTCTCTCCGGGGAAGCCTGTTATGAGGGTAGTCCTGAGTATGATGCCGGGCACCTTTTCGCGGATATGCCTGAACAGCTCCTCCAGCTTTTCGGTGTCGCCCCAGCGGTTCATTTTACTGAGGATCTCCCCGTTGCAGTGCTGAATGGGTATCTCCAGATACTTCACCAGCTTATCCTCTCTTGCGATAACGTCAAGGAGCTCGTCGGTAATGCGCTCGGGATAGCAGTAAAGGGTGCGTATCCAGCGTATACCCTCAATTTTGCAGAGCTCGGTGAGGAGCTCCGGGAGCTTCTGTTCGCCGTAGAGATCCTTGCCGTACTGAGCGGTATCCTGAGCGATGACCACCAGCTCGGTAACGCCATTCTCTGCAAGATAGCGTGCTTCCCTGAGTATATCCTCCATGGGTACGCTGCGGAACTTTCCTCTTATCAGGGGGATAGCGCAGTAGGTACAGCAGTTGGAGCAGCCCTCGGCTATCTTGAGATATGTGAAGAAGGGCAGAGTTGAGATGACTCTCTCTCCGCTGAGCTCCGCGTCCAGCTTGGGCGCGAAACAGACGTATCTCTCACCTGCCATGACGCGGTCCAGGACGTCAACGATGTCCTTGGTATTTCCAATGCCTATAACAGCGTCTGCCTCGGGAAACTGCTCAGCAGCCTCCTCCTTGTACCTCTCAACGAGGCAGCCTGTGATGATTATCTTTTTAAGGGTGCCCTCCTCCTTGAGCTTGCCCAGCTCAAGAATGGTGTCGATAGCCTCCTCCTTTGCGGACTTTATGAAGCCGCAGGTATTGACTACTGCCACATCGGCAAGTCCGGGCTCTGTCACCAGCTGATAGCCGTGACTTCTCAGCTTGTAGAGCATACGCTCCGAATCCACAAGGTTCTTTGAACAGCCAAGAGAAACCATTCCCACCTTGATCGCCATATCAGTTTTCCTCCTCGGGGTCATATCCGTTCTCGAAGTATTCCTTCACGGCATGGTTTATGTCTGTATAGTCGTAGCCGTACCTCACAAGAGCGTTCTTGACCTTTTCAATTGATTTTCTGTCCTCACGGTCTGTCAGATAGCGTGAGTGCTTTGTCCGCAGAAGCTCGTCAAGGTTCTCGCGGAAGCTGTCGGCGTAGGGCTCAAGAGCGTCCTCAGCGATGAATTCGCTTATCCCCTTCTGCATCAGCTCTCTTTTTGAGCGGCGGAAGCCGTAGTGCTTTGACTCCACCAGCTTTCGCGCCATACGCTCGGCATATCTCTCGTCGTCGATGAAGCCGTGCTCGGTGAGCCTTTTCATGACTGCCGTGCACAGTGCCTCGCTTTTATAGTTATCCACCAGCTTCTCCAGCATTTCCTTGTAGGTGTAGTCCCTGTAATCCAGCAGGTACAGCGCCCTCTGATAGGCTCTGCGAAAGTTGGAGGCGTAAATTATCTTTCTAAGGGTGTCGCGGTCGGTCTCCATGCCTGAGCGTATACCGAAATCGGTGATTATGTCCGCATGGAGATAGAGCTTGCGCCCGTCGTCCAGCTCTGCCTCAAAGGTAGAGCTCTTGTATCGTTTGACCGATAATATCTTCATTATTCCTCAGCAGGAGTGAACTCCTCAAAGTTCTCATCGAAGTTTGCGAGAACGTCGTCATTTGCGCCGCCGTCCTCAGCGGGTGCCTTCCCGGCAGCAGCGGGAGCCGCACTGTCGGCGTCCTTCTTGCCCTTCTTCGGAGCAGCAGCCTTAAGCTCGTCCTTACGGGCAAGGATCTGCTCCTCGATCTCCTTCATGAGGTTCTCGTCGTTCTGAAGGAGCTCCTTGACGTTGTCACGTCCCTGTCCCAGCTTCTGATCCTTGTAGCTGAACCATGAGCCGCCCTTCTTGATGATGTCAAGGTCAACGGCAAGGTCAAGCACCTCACCTGTACGGGAAATTCCCGTACCGTACATAAGGTCGAACTCGCACTCCTTGAAGGGAGGAGCAACCTTGTTCTTAACTATCTTGCAGCGTGTGCAGGCGCCGATAACGTCTGTACCCGACTTGATGACCTCGCCCTTTCTTACCTCGATACGGACAGATGAATAGAACTTCAGAGCACGTCCGCCGGGGGTAGTCTCGGGGTTTCCGTACATAACACCGATCTTCTCACGGATCTGGTTGATGAAAATAGCTACACAGTTGGACTTGGATATAGCCGCCGTCAGCTTTCTCATAGCCTGGGACATAAGACGGGCAAGCTGACCTACATGGAGGTCGCCCATTTCGCCGTCGATCTCGGCACGGGTAGTCATAGCAGCGATAGAGTCAAGAACTATCACGTCGATAGCGCCTGAACGGATAAGAGCCTCTGCGATCTCCAGAGCCTGCTCACCGCTGTCGGGCTGTGAAACGAGGAGGTCGTCGATGTTGACGCCGAGAGCCTGTGCGTACACGGGGTCAAGGGCGTGTTCAACGTCGATGAAAGCAGCCTCGCCGCCTGCCTTCTGAGCCTGAGCCACGATGGAGAGAGCAACGGTGGTCTTACCTGAGCTCTCGGGACCGTAGATCTCAACGATACGTCCTCTGGGGACACCGCCTATACCCAGAGCCATGTCCAGTGTCATGGAGCCTGTGGGGATAGCGTCAACGTTGAGGGTCTTGGTCTGTCCCAGACGCATAACAGCGCCTGCGCCGTACTTCTTTTCTATCTGCTTGAGAGCGCCCTCAAGAGCGGTCTTCTTGTCCTCTTTTGTGGTAACTCTCACAACGGTAGGCTTCTTAGCAAGTTCCTTCTTAGCCATTGGGATTTCCTCCTGTCCTGCCTGCGTCACGCAGGTCTGTTTACTATTATATTCCTTGCGGCGGCAGTTCTGATGATACCTCCGCCGTCCTGTCTCAGCTCCACATCGGTGAAGCTGTTTTCTTCCAGAATGTCCTTTACGTCCTCATGCTGACCCATGCCGAATTCATAGGCGATGAAGCCGCCCTCCTTCACGGATACCTTCCAGAGCTGAGTCAGCGCCCTGTAGAAGCCAAGACCGTCCTCGCCGCCGAAAAGCGCCTCCGCAGGCTCGTAGGTGACCTCGGTCATGAGCTCGCTCATATCCTTTGAAGTGAGGTATGGGGGATTGCTGACCAGTATATCCAGTCCCATGAGGGAACGGGCGGTCTCCCGCTTCAGCACATCTCCCTGTATTATATGTATGTCGCCGCAGCCGTTGAGCTGCGTATTCTGTCTGAGATAAGTGAGCGCCTTTTCCGACAGCTCCACAGCGTAGACCTCAGCCTCGGGGAGCTCCTTTTTCAGAGCCACGGCTATACAACCGCTTCCGCTGCAAAGGTCGGCTATTTTAGGCGCCTTCAAGCCCTCTCTGCGGCAGATGTCAAGCACCTGCTCCACCAGAGTCTCGGTATCGGGACGGGGTATGAGAACTCCCTCCCCCACCTTGAAACGGCAGCCCCAGAACTCCCACTGTCCCAGCAGGTACTGGAGGGGATAGCCCTGAGCTCTGCGCTCTGCAAGGGCAAGTATCTCCGCCGCCTTTTCATCGGGGACGGGCGTTTTCGGTGCAAACATGGGATTGCGCTCTCCCAGAAGGTCCTGAAAGATACAGTTTGTATCGAAATCGGCAGTCTCCTCATCGCGCTGAGCGATAAGACTGCGGACCTGTGCAAAGAGCTCTCCCCGGGTCACCACCTGTCCTCCTCCTTATTCTCGGGGATACAGGGCTTCATAGCTGCAATTGCTATCTCTATCATGCTGTCATCGGGCTCGCGGGTGGTTATGCGCTGCATAGCCAGTCCGGGAGCGGACAGTATCCTTGTGAACAGATTATCGTTATT
Organism: Ruminococcus flavefaciens ND2009; assembly: GCF_000621785.1. GTDB lineage: Bacteria > Bacillota > Clostridia > Oscillospirales > Ruminococcaceae > Ruminococcus > Ruminococcus flavefaciens_C. Next base: position 184,412 of record NZ_JHXI01000010.1, read on the forward strand.
TCCCGCTATCCTTATGCACTCATAGGAAAGTCCCACAACAACGGGAAGGAGCACCAGTGAAGCCACTATCCTCTGCCATGTTACCGTAAAGGGCACAAGGCACATCACCAGTATGCTGATTATGAGCACTATGAATATGAAGCTGGTGCCGCAGCGCTTGTGGAAGCGTGTCTGCTTGCGGACGTTCTCCACTGTAAGGGGGAGCTCCGCCTCATGGCAGGCAATGGTCTTATGCTCGGCGCCGTGGTACATATACTGCCTCTTTATATCCTTCGTAAGGCTTACGATCCACATATAGGACACGAAAAGCACTATCTTCACTATGCCCTCAAGGAGCGAACGGAGTATCCTGTGCTCCTTTATGGAGGGGATAAGTCCCACCAGCCACTTGGGCAGGAACACGAAAAGACCGATAGCCAGGGCAACTCCCAGGAAAATACCGATATACATTATTATATCGTTTGCGCTGCTCTCCTTTTTCTCTGCGGGAGCCTTCGGGGCTTCCACAGCGGTAGCAGCGGCAGCCTCTGTCTTATCCTTCTTTTTCTTGTCCTCTTCCTCGTCATCGTCTGTCATCTGCTTCTCCGCAGACTTCATCATGTACTTATATCCTTTGACCAGCGAGGTGACGAAGTTGGTGCAGCCCCTTACAAGAGGAGTTTTCTTGTACCAGGGAGCGCTCTTTCCGTTATTCTCATCCCAGGTCTCAAGGTCTATGGTGCCGTCGGGAAGGCGGCACGCCATAGCTCCCGTATTGGGTCCCAGCATCATTATGCCCTCGATAAGCGCCTGTCCGCCTATCTTGGACTTGAATTTTTCCTGTGAACTGTTGTTTTTACTCATTTTTCCACCTTGTTGAATATGGTAATGTAATGTGCCTTACTGCTTTACGGCAGGGAGAGTTATGGTCACGGTAGTACCCTTGCCCTCGCCCTCGCTGTCGATGTCGACAGAGCCGCCGTGCATACTGATTATCTCGTCCGCAACGGCGAGACCTATGCCCGAGCCGCGGCGTGTGTGGTTAGCCTTGTAGAATTTCGTCTTTACCTTGGCAAGGTCAGACTGCTTTATGCCGCAGCCCGTATCGGCTACGGAAACTATAACGCTGTCTCCCTTTTCGTAAGCCTTGATGGTGACCGTATCCCCGTCGGAGGAGTACTTCACCGCGTTGTCTATAACATTGATGAACACCTGTCTGATGCGGTTCTTGTCTCCGAATACGAAGGGCAGCATCTCGGGCTCATCGTAGATTATCTGCTTGTTCTCGCGCCTTGCCTTGTCGCTGTATATGAGGACCGCATCGCCCAGCTCAGCCAGAATATCCATATTGGCGTTCTGGAGGGTGAAATGACCGTTCTGCATACGTGAGAAGTCAAGGAGCTCCTCTACCATCTGTGAAAGACGCTCTGTCTCGTTGACGATGACGCCGACGCCCTTCTTCATGGTATCGGGACTTCCGCCGCCGTCTATCATGAGGGTCTCCGCCCAGCCCTTTATGGCGGTGAGGGGAGTTCTCAGCTCATGGGACACCGACGATATGAACTCATTCTTCATAGCCTCGGCGGTAGACAGCTCGTCAGCCATATTGTTTATGGCGGTACACAGGTCGCCTATCTCGTCATCGCTGTCATTATCGATACGGGTGGTGAAGTCGCCCATGGCGTACTTCCTTGCGATACCGCTTATCTGCCTTATGGGGCGGACTATAGACCCTGCAAAGTAAAGTCCGGTGATGATGATGATGAGTATTATCACCAGGCAGACTATGGTTACTGCCGCCGTATAGGTCTTGATGGTGTTGTCTATCTCCGTAAGGGAGGTGACCATTCTCACGGCGCTGTACTCATTGCTCATTGAGTTTATGGGCACTGACACCGCAAGCACCTTTTCGCCGCCGCTGAGCCTGTAAACATGGGAGCCCTCGTTCTTTTCGAGAGCCTCCTGGTAATCGGGCATGGGGTCGTCCTCATCAGGCGAGAAGCCCGATGAGGTGAGAACAACTCTTCCCTTGGAGTTTATAGCCATCAGCTCTATCTTGTCCTTCTCATTGAAGGTCTCAAGCATTTTTCTCATCTCTGCGGAGAAATTCGCCGAGCTGTCCTGTGAGTGCATACTCAGGATACTGGTGACGGCGTTTATCTTTGAGACGAGATACTGCCTTGCAGAGCTGTAGAAGTAGTTCTGTATCGCATAGACAATGACCATGTCTATGACGAGGAGCGCCAGCACTACAACGCCAAGGTTGTTGAATATCCAGCGCTTTGTGATACTCTTTTTAGCCATTACTGCATATCATTCCATTTATAGCCGTAGCCCCAGATAGTTATGATATACTTGGGGTTTGAGGGCTCTTCCTCTATCTTCATTCTGATACGTCTGATATTAACATCGACTATCTTATCGTCGCCGTAGTAGCTCTCGCCCCAGATGTGGTTGAGGATGCTGGCGCGGTCAAGGGCTGTATTCTTGTTGTTCATGAAGAACTCAAGTATCTGGTACTCCACCTGAGTGAGCTCTATCTGCTCGCCGTTCTTGGTGACGGTGCGGCTCTTGAGGTTCAGCACGAAGGGACCGCTCTCAATGACGGACTGCTTTTCGTTCTTGATGAAGCTCATGCACACGCGGCGGTAAATAGCGTCCACTCTTGCGGTGAGCTCAGAGGGCGAAAAGGGCTTGGTGATGTAGTCATCGGCGCCTATCATAAGACCGCTGACCTTGTCCATCTCCTGAGTCCTTGCGGTGAGCATGATAATGCCTATGGTAGAGCTTTTCTCGCGTATCTTCTTGCATACGGTGAAACCGTCGATACCGGGCATCATTATATCAAGGAGGACTATATCGAAGTTGCCGTGCTCAGCCTCAAAGGTCTTGAGCGCAGCCTCTCCGCAGTTTACATCCACAACGTCATAGCCTGCACGCTTGAGGTTTATGACAACGAATTCGCGGATAGTGTCCTCGTCCTCGCAGATAAGTATACGTTTCATCGGTTTTCCACTCCTTTTTGTGTGAGTTTCCTGTTATATCAGCAGCACTTGCTGCGTGGTCAGTCTCTGTATCTGAATCCTACCGCGGCATCTCCCGCAGTGATGGAAAGTCCGTCTCCGCCGGTGTCCGGGTCTGACGGCAGATAAGCAAGATAAGCAGCTCCGCCCTTGGTGTGCATGAGCATATATCCGCCTGAGATTCTGTCATCTCTTGAGGGCTGGTCCTCCGCACAGAAGATATTGAGCAGCTTCCTGCCCATTCCCTCATCGCTGTAGGTGCAGAAGACTATCTCATCGTTGACTATATCTCGCTTGACGGTGACCTTGTTTTCCCACTTTTCGGGGAAAAGGAAGATATAGCCGTCATTTACGCTGTAATAGGAGGTATAGTTCCTCTCCAGCCTGAAATCGTCGCTTACCTGCATCCAGTCGGTGAGCCTGAGCTGTTCGCCCTCCTCCGAGTCCTCATAGCCGGGAGCTACATACTGGACAGGTATCTCGGGGCTTCCGTCCCCGTCCACATCGAAGCAGGTACAGCCTGCGGGACGAACGGTGGCTTCCGACTCCTCGGGGGTAGTGAACACCTTGTGGAGGGCGCCGTCGTCCATATATACCACATCGGTCTGAATGGAACCCGTGCCCGAGACTGCGTCGATATACAGTCCCGTTTTCACGCTTCCCACCTTGCCGTAGCTGATGTTGTCGATTTCCGTGAAGCTGCCGCTGAGGGGCTGCCACGCTCTGTGATAGGCTCCCTTATCGTCCAGCTTGTAAGCCTCTACCGCAGCCTCTCCGCCGCCGGAGGCTCCCGTGAGCCGCAGAAACTCCATCTCCCCGTCCATGTCGAGGTCCTTGACATCGAAAAAGGCATAGGAGTCAGAGAATGTGGGCTCCTCAAGAACGCCGTCAACGCAGTTGTAGATAGACACGTTCTTTTCAGAACGGTTTATCATACTGGTACCGATGATGATATTGATCCTGTCATTGGCGCCCAGCTTTGAGATCATTACCTTTTCGATCTCGCTTCCTGCCGCAGCAGTATCGTACACCGAGCTCCACCTGCCGCCCTCCTTCTCGAGAAGCTTTATGCGCAGCGGGTTTTCGTCCGCGGCATGGTTGTTCCTCTCGTAGAAGACCAGGGCTTCGTTATCGCCGTCGCCGTCGATGTCCTCTATGATGAAAGCCGAGAGATATTTTCCCGACTTGGGGTATTTAAGGCTTATGGAAGCGCCGATAGAGTTTGTCAGCGCAGAGTATATCTGCTCCTCCTCGACGCTCAGCTTCGGCGGTGACATGAGAGTATCTATGCTTGCGCCGAAGGTACAGCCCGTAAGCGCAGCCCCCGTCATGAGGGCTGTGAAGAAAGCCTGTATCTTTTTCATATCCGTAAGATCACTCACGCTCGGTGAGCTTTATGTATTCCTTTTCCTTGGCGATAGCCTTGTAAGCGGGACGGATTATCCTTCCGCCCGTGAGTATCTCCTCCATACGGTGTGCAGCCCAGCCTGCCATACGGGCAACTGCAAAGAGAGGAGTGAACAGCTCGTCGGGTATGCCCAGCATTCTGTAAACCAGACCCGAATACATATCAACATTGGCACACATAACCTTGGTGCTGCCCTTCATTTCCTTGAATATCTCGGGAGTGAGCCTCTCGATGGTCTCAAGGAGGCGGAACTCAGCCTCTATCTCTCTGCCCTTTGCAAGCTCGAATGCCTTTTTCTTGAGAATGACCGCACGGGGGTCGGAAACGGTGTATACCGCATGGCCCATGCCGTAGATAAGACCCGAATGGTCGTTGGTCTCCTTGCGGAGGGTCTTGCGCATATAGTCGGCGACCTCGCCCTCGTCCTCCCAGTTCTTTATGTTCTCCTTGAAGTTATCCAGCATATGTATCACCTGGAGGTTTGCGCCGCCGTGACGGGGGCCCTTGAGTGAGCATATAGCCGAGGAGTAAGCGGAATAGGGATCTGTGCCCGATGATGTCAGTACGCGGCAGGTGAAGGTGGAGTTGTTTCCGCCGCCGTGCTCAGCCTGGAGCATAAGGAGCCGGTCCAGCATCTGAGCCTCGTCCTTGGTGTACTGTCTGTCGGGACGGAGGAGGGAAAGTATACACTGTGCAGTGTTCTCCTCATAATTTATGGGATGCATTATCATGCTCTGGTTGTCGAATACTCTGCGCTTTACCTGATAGGCGTTAGCCATGATGACAGGCATTTTTGCGATAAGGCTTACCGCTGTGCGCATCTCGTTCTCAAGTCCCTTGTTCTCGCACTCGTCATCGTAGGAATACAGGGCAAGTACGGAACGTGCAAGCTTGTTCATGATATTCTTTGAGGGAGCCTTGAGTATCATATCCTCAACAAAGCCGTTGGGGAGGTCTCTCTTTACGGAGATATAGGAGCTGAAGGTCTTGAGCTCCTTCACATTGGGAAGATGGCCGAAAAGAAGGAGGAACGCAGTCTCCTCATAGCCGTAGCGGTCATCGGCTTCTACGTTCTCAACGAGGTCGTTGATATTATATCCTCTGTAGATGAGCTGACCGGGGATAGGCTCTCTTTCGCCCTCATTCATAACATATCCGTGTACATTGCAGATATTGGTGATACCTGCCATTACACCTGTGCCGTCGCTGTTGCGAAGTCCTCTCTTGACATGATATTTTTCATAGAGAGACGGTTCGATAACGGTATTATCCGCAAGTCTCCCGCATAAATCTGTAATATTGGCGCCTGAAATGTATGACGGCATCATGATCACACTCCTAAAACATATTCATTTTCAATTATACACCATATTCGGAGTGATGTCAAATGTTATTTCCAATATAATGGTATAACGCAAAACGTATGTTCTTGTACATTCTGCCGAAAGGAGAAGCTTATGAAAAAACACTTTGCCGCAGCTGCGCTGCTCATACTCTCGGTGACGGTGTTCCCTGCCCTTCCTGCTGTCATGGGGAAGGGTCCTGCGAAGGGAGTCGGCGTTGTCCCCGTTCTGCCCGTGAAATCGCCCTTAACAAGCGGAAAAGCCGTCGATATCCCTTCGTTTTCCGACAAGCCCTACAAGGTGCTTGACACGGAGAGCGGACAGGTCATGGAGGTGTCCGTCCGCGACTACGTTATCGGAGCGGTCTGCGCGGAGATGCCCGCCTCCTTCGGGGAGGAGGCTCTGAAGGCACAGGCTGTTGCTGCCCATACCTACGCCGAGCGTCAGCGCCTCCGCGAGAGCGAGTCCCCCACTCCGGAGCTCATGGGAGCGGATTTCTCCGACGATACCTCCAAATATCAGGGCTTTTTCACCAAAGAGGAGATAAAGGAGCGCTTCGGTGACCGCTTTAAACGGGACTACGGGAAAATATCCGCAGCCGCCGATGAGGTGCTGCCCTATATCCTCACCTATGACGGAGCCCCTATCATTGCTGCTTTCCACTCCATGTCAGCAGGCTTTACAGAAAGCGCCGAGAACGCCTGGGGCTCCCCTGTGGACTACCTTGTGGAGGTGGACAGCCGCTCCGACCTGACGGCACCGAAATTTCGCGAGGACAAGCGGTTAACGGCAGAGGAGCTGAAGACCGCTCTGGAGACAGCCTTTGAGGGCGTCAGCTTAGGGGATAATAAAGAAGACTGGCTGAAGGTGCTCACAGTCTCCGGCTCGGGGACGGTGCTGGAGGTCTCGGTGGGAGACCGCACCGTCACGGGAAACCAGCTCCGCACAGCCCTTGACCTGCGCTCCGCCGCCTTCGATGTGCGCTGTGAGGGAGACGAGATCATCATCACCACCAAAGGCTTCGGACACGGCGTTGGCATGAGCCAGTACGGCGCCGACGCCATGGCTTCCGAGGGGCACAGCTGGCAGGAGATACTGGCTCACTACTATCCGAACTGTACCGTATCGGGCAGCTGAGTATTTGTGCAATATGCTGCAAAAGATGTGCATTTATTGCCCTTTCCGCCGTTCCGTATTGACATAGCTCCGACGATTTGTTATAATAACTTTGTGCCGCTTCATGCGGCTGAGCAGAAAGAAACAAACAAAAAGAACTATAAGGAGACTGTGTCCGTCACGGTAAACGGATAAGGATTATGAACAAAAACAAGGACCTTTATAAAAGATTTGTCACCTTTATCTCCAGTATGCTGCTTCTGGGTATGCTCACGGGCATATTCGCCTTTGTGTGGTACCGCAACTACAGCGAGGAGATAATCCTCCCCTACTACAGGCGAGGAAACTGGGTGCTCATCGCTATCTACTGCCTGCTGGTATGGCTGTTTTTCAGAGCCTACGGCGGCTTCAAGCTGGGCTATCTCAAGAAAACGGATATGCTCTATTCTCAGATGATCTCCATGATCTGCGTCAACACGGTATCGTACTTCCTCATCAGCCTTATCGGCAGACATTTCATGGCAGTTTCACCTGTCATATTCATGTCCTGCGTGGATATGGGAGTCATCGCCCTGTGGACCCTGCTGGCGGGAAAGCTCTACTTCATGATATACCCGCCGCGAAAGCTGGTCATCATCTACGGAAGCCATCAGGCGGCAGCTCTGGTGCTGAAAATGAGCCAGCGTGTGGACAAGTACATGATATGCGAGTCCATAAGCATAACCGAGCCCCCCGAAAAGGTGAGAGAGCTCATAATGAAATACGAAGGCGCTATCGTCTGCGATATACCTGCCGAGCAGAGAAACGACTACCTGAAATTCTGCTTCGAGCACTCAAAACGTGCGTATATAGCCCCAAAAATATCAGATATTATAATAAGAGGAGCCGACGATATACGTCTTTTCGACACTCCCCTCATGCTGTGCCGCAACTACGGTCTGGATTTTGAGCAGCAGCTCATCAAGCGCACCTTCGACATCATATTCTCACTGATAGCGCTGATACCTGCCGCACCCTTCATGATAATAGCGGCTATAGCGGTAAAGCTCTATGACCGCGGTCCCGTATTCTACAAGCAGAAGCGCCTGACCCTCCACGGCAGGGAGTTCTACGTATACAAGTTCCGCAGCATGATCGTCGACGCGGAAAAGGACGGCAAGGCGCGTCTCGCCACCGAGGAGGACGAACGCATAACTCCCGTGGGAAAGATACTGCGAAAGTTCAGAGTGGACGAATTCCCGCAGCTCCTCAACATACTCAAGGGCGATATGTCCGTGGTAGGACCGCGCCCCGAGCGTCCCGAGCTCACCGAGGAGTATAAGAAGGAAATGCCCGAATTCGGCTTCCGTCTCAAGGTAAAGGCAGGACTTACGGGCTATGCCCAGGTAACGGGCGCCTATGACACCACCCCCTACGACAAGCTCAAAATGGACCTGATGTATATCGAGAATTACTCGATACGTCTGGACCTTCAGATAATACTCATGACTATAAAGACCATGTTCTTCCCGCCAAAGAACAACGCCGAAATAGACGAGAACGTTCTGGCGCCGAAGTTCACAGAAGAAAAAAAGGAGAACAGCAGATGAAGATTACAGCAGTTATCATGGCAGGCGGCAGAGGAGAGCGTTTCTGGCCCAAGAGCCGCAACGCAACGCCAAAGCAGTTCCTATCGCTGACAAAGGACGGCGAGACCATGATACAGAAAACGGTGAAAAGGCTCCGCCCCATTGTTGAGGCTGAGGACATTTTTATCGTGACCAATGCAGCATACACCGAGCTGGTGCTTGACCAGCTCCCCGATATACCGAAGGAGAATATCCTGGCTGAGCCCTGCGCAAGGAACACAGCTCCCTGCATAGCCTTTGCGGCGGCAGTCATCGGCAGGAAATATGAGGACGCCATCATGCTGGTGCTCCCCTCCGACCACCTTATCGGCTATGAGGACATCTACCTCAATACGCTGAAAAAGGCTATAAAATCCGCTGAGAAGGGCAAGCGCCTCGTCACTATCGGCATCACTCCCGAATACCCCGAAACAGGCTACGGCTACATCAATTTCGGCGAGGAAAAGGGCGACGTCTATGCCGTTGAGCGCTTTGTTGAGAAGCCAGACCTCCCCACCGCCAAGGAGTACCTTGCCTCGGGCAGATACCTCTGGAACAGCGGTATGTTCGTATGGAAAATATCCTCCATCATGTTCAACCTGAAGGAACTCATGCCCGACATCTATGAGGGCGCAATGCGCATAGGACAGGCTTACGGAACTCCCGATTTCAATGAGGTGCTGGTTAAGGAGTTCACCGCCTTCAGAAGCGAGTCCGTGGACTTCGGCATCATGGAAAAGGCAAAGCATATCTACACTATCCCCGGAAGCTTCGGCTGGGACGACGTGGGAAGCTGGCTGGCTGTGGAGCGCATAAACGAGACCGATGACGACAAGAACTACATCGACGGCGACGTTATCGCCATCGACTCAAAGCGCACCACCGTATGCGGCGGAAAGCGCCTCATCGCCGCCGTGGGCACAAGGGACATAATCATCGTGGATACCGATGATGTTCTGCTGGTTTGCTCGAAAAACAACACTCAGGACGTGAAAAAGGTCATCGCTCAGCTTAAAGAGCAGGGCAGGGACGATCTGGTATGATGACACATCGGAGGCTCAGGTCTCCGGTATGATATATACGCTTAATTGCAAAAAAGGAGTAATATAAATGAAAAACGCACTTATCACAGGTATCACAGGACAGGACGGCTCTTACCTGGCAGAGCTCCTGCTCGAAAAGGGCTACAATGTTTACGGTATATGGAGAAGAAAGGCTACCGTTGACTACGGCAATATCGCTCACCTCAAGGACAAGGTACACCTTATCTACGCAGATATGACAGACCCCGTGTCCCTCATCTCAGCAATGAAGATCTCTCAGGCTGACGAGGTATACAACCTTGCCGCACAGTCCTTCGTTGCCACAAGCTGGGACACTCCTCTCGGCACAGCCGACATCGACGCTCTCGGCGTTACAAATATGCTTGAGGCTATCCGCATAGTTAAGCCCGAGGCTCGCTTCTATCAGGCTTCCACATCTGAGATGTTCGGTCTGGTACAGGAGATCCCCCAGAAGGAGACTACGCCCTTCTACCCCAGAAGCCCCTACGGAGTTGCCAAGCTCTACGGCCACTGGATCACCAAGAACTACCGCGAGAGCTACGGTCTTTTCGCCTGCTCCGGTATCCTCTTCAACCATGAGTCCGAGCGCCGCGGAATAGAGTTCGTAACCCGTAAGATCACAGACGCAGCAGCCCGCATAAAGCTGGGCGTTCAGGAATACATGGAGCTCGGAAACATGGACTCAAAGCGTGACTGGGGCCACTCAAAGGACTATGTACGCGCTATGTGGCTCATGCTCCAGCAGGATAAGCCCGATGACTATGTTATCGCTACAAACGAGACAAGAACTGTCCGCGAGTTCGTTGAGACTGCCTTCAGGCACGTCGGAATCGAAGTTCAGTGGCAGGGCAGCGGCGTTGACGAGATCGGTATCAACAAGGAAAACGGCAAGACCATCGTAAAGGTGAACAAGAAGTTCTTCCGCCCCGCAGAGGTGGATATCCTCCTGGGTGACCCCTCAAAGGCTGAGAAGGTACTGGGCTGGAAGCGCGAGATCGACTTCTCACAGCTTGTTGAGCGCATGGTAAAGAACGACCTTGAGCTGGTACAGAACGAGATAAAGGTCAAAGAGATACTCGGCTGAGTTTTCAGTAATCAATAAAAAGGGGGCAGTATTATGAGACCTGAGGTACTCAGAAGCAAAAAAGGCGGCTATAACAAAACCGATGTGCTTACTAAGATCGACGCTCTGAGCGCTCTGCTGATGATGGCGGAGGAAGGCGTGGACAGCTCAAAGATACTCCCCGAGCTGGAAAAAGTCCGTCAGCGTCCCATGAGGAAAGAAAAGAGCGGATTTTTCGGTACTATCGGCTTTTCCGCCGAGGATACGGACAATTACATTGCCGATCTGGAAGGACAGATAGCTGCCGCCCTGGCATCAGCCCGATAAAAGCAGCATCAGAGGAATAAACGGCTATGGATGAACGCAGGATACTGTTCAAAGTCGAACACGGCTATGACAGGAACGACTTTTACGAAAGGTTTCACGAATACCGCGACCTTCTCACAGGTCTGACGTATGACGGTCTTACCGAGGAAGAGGTACGGAAAAGAGTTGAGGAGCTGAAGGCTGTGCCTCTGGCTGAAAGCATAGGCGGCTTTGATATGGAAAAGGTGGATTTTATCCTTGACGAATTCGCGACCAGGCTCACCATGTTCAGAGCTGCGGATTTCGCAAAGATCGGCCGCGTCAGATCAGGCTATGACTGCGAGAGCGTTGAGGCTAAGATCTATGCCTACAATATGGTGATAGCTTCCTTCAATGGCGGTATGAACAGGAGCCTTGCAATGAATGAGCTGGAAAAAGCAAGACAGCTTCCCCTGCGGAAAGCAAAATTCCACCTGCTCTGGAAAACAGGCTACGACCGCGGACGCATCGACGCTTTTATCGCCGATCTGGACACCCATGTTTACGATACTATACGATGAATCCCTGTCTTCCCTTGAGGAAAAGCTCCCGGAAGCGTTAATGGGAAGATAAAGGACTCATAAGGAGGTACTCATAATGGAAGCGATCATCCTGAACAAAGTTCCTAACGGCTACGATCACAGTACTGTATTAGTAAAAATAGGAAGGCTCAACAAGCTGGTAGCAGATGTCAAGGATGGAAAGATCCCTCAGGTCAATGCTATACATCAGGCTGACGCTCTTATAGCTGAGCCTATACCTGTGGTCGCTGTCGGCACAGACCCGCAGAAAGTAGATGAATATATCGCAAAATACCGCAGAGAGCTTGAGGGATACAAGCTGGCTGTATACGGCAGGCTGAAAAGAGTCAAGTGCGGCTATTCCCTGAATGATTTCGATGCTAAGATAAGCGCCTATAACGAGCTCATCTACAAGCTCAGGAACGGCGCCGACAAAGTCTTTGCAATGACAGAGCTGGAGCGCATAAGACAGCTCCCCCTGACACATGAAAAAAAGGGACTTTTTTCCAGATACGGCTATGACTGCGAAGCTGCTGACAGCTTCCTTGCCGATATAGACGGCTATGCCCTCAGCCTGACATACTGATAAATACTTTCAAAGGTGGAGAAGTTGATTTGAAAATAACCTTCGACGCTGTGCCCATATGCAGCGATAAGATAACGGGAATAGGCTGGTGCGAGGTGGGACAGACACAGGCACTGGCTGAAAACTTCCCCGAAAACAGATACGAATACAGCTTCTTTACCAGCGGCGACGCCGAGAGAGTAAAGAGGGTAAAGAAGTTCGCAGGCAAGAGCATAAAGCTCAATACCTCGGGCTTTTCGGGCTATCTCTACCGTGCTGTCAGCACATTCCTGCCCGTACCCTATTCATTCTTCTTCGGCAGAAAGTCCGATATAACGCATTTTTTCAACTACATCGTACCGCCCTTTGTACGCGGGAAAAAGGTAGTCACCGTCCATGACATGGTGTACAAGGCATTCCCCGATACAGTCCGCGGACGCACCCGTTTCATGCTCGAAATGGGGCTGAAGCGCTCAATGAAAAGGGCGGACATCATCATTACGGACTCTGAGTTCTCCAGGTCCGAGATAGTGAAGTATTTCCCTCAGCATGAGAGCAAGATAAGGGTGATCCCCTGCGGCGTGGACCTTGAAAGGTTCCGTCCCTGCGAAAATCCGGAGCGGATACCCGAGGTCAAGAAGTCCCTTGAGATAGAGGGCGACTACTTCCTCTACCTGGGTACCATCGAGCCCAGAAAGAACCTGGAGCGCCTTATCACAGCCTATGCGGCTTTTGCCAAAAAAGCAGGCGAAAAGGCTCCGAAGCTGGTGCTGGCAGGCGGCAAGGGCTGGCTTGACCACGGCATTTACAGCCGCGTAGAGAAGCTGGGCCTCACCGACAGGGTCATCTTCACAAAATACGTCCCCTCAGAGGACATGAACCCCCTTATGTGCGGCGCCCTGGCATTCGTTTTCCCCTCACTTTACGAGGGCTTCGGTATGCCCCCGCTTGAGGCTATGGCGTGCGGAGTTCCCGTACTGGCGTCGGGGGAGGCTTCTCTCCCCGAGGTAACAGGCGACTGCGCGGTCATCTGCGACGCATACGACCCCAAAAGCATTGCAGGCGGTCTTTACAGGCTCTGGAGCGATGAGGCTCTCCGCAGAGAGCTGAGCAGAAAGGGCATTGAAAGAGCAAAGGGCTTCACATGGAAGCGCTCCGCAGAAATGCTCATGGAGGTATACAGGGAGCTGAAAAATGAGTAAAAAGCTTGAAATTCTTGAAGTCAACAAGGCTTATTATCCCCATATAGGCGGCATAGAGACCATTATCCGCCAGTATTCCGAGGAGCTGAGCAGGAACGAGAATGCTCATGTGAGAGTACTGGTGTGCCGCGACGGCAGAGGCAGGACTATCCGCGAGAAGATGCGGGGCGTTGATATAACCCGCGCAGGTAGCCTCGGGACGTACTTCTCATGTCCCCTGTCCTTCTCGTTCTTCCGCTATTTCCGCGCTATGGCGAAAAAAGCCGACGTTGTACACATACACGTCCCCTTCCCCCTTGCGGACGCAGCACTGCTGCTGTCGGGCTTTAAGGGAAAGGTGGCAGTCTCATGGCACAGCGACATCGTTAAGCAGAAAAAGCTCATGCTGTTCTACAAGCCCTTCATGCGGTATCTGCTGAAAAGGGCTGACGTTGTACTGACAGCTACGGAGGGCCATGTGAAGCATTCACTTTATCTCCCCGAATACAGCGAAAAATGCAGAGTCCTCCCCTACGGCATAGTCCCCGGGGACTATCTTTCAGTGCCGAGAAAGCCCGTCCTCACGGAAAGAGCGACGGACAAGAGCCGCGTAAAGGTGTTCTTTACGGGCAGACTGGTCTACTACAAGGGAGTAGATGTGCTGCTGAAGGCATTCACAAAAGTGAAGGGCTGCGAGCTCTTCATTGCCGGCACAGGGGAGCTGGGCGATGAGCTGAAAGCCTACACCGCTGCTCACGGCATGGAGGAAAAGGTCCATTTTCTGGGATTTCTCCCCGACGAGGAGCTCCGTCAGGCTTATGCGGACTGCGATATATTCGTGCTGCCCTCAGTCGCTCCCAGCGAGGCATTCGGCATTGTACAGCTGGAAGCCATGGTCTACGGAAAACCCGTTATAAATACCGCTCTCCCATCGGGAGTACCCTATGTCAGCCTTGACGGCAAGACAGGTCTCACGGTGAAGCCCAGGTCACCCAAGGCTCTGGCAGAAGCCATAAACCGCCTTGCAGGAGACAAAGAGCTCCGCGAAAGACTGGGCAGAGCTGCCGCAGTCCGCGTGGCTGAGGAATTCAGCGAGGAGAGCATCCAGAAACGTCTTTACGATATACTCAGCGAATAAGGAGGCAGACTTTTGAGAGCATTGATAATCGGCGCCGCAGGCTTCGTGGGAGGCTATCTCATCAGAGAGCTAAGCGCCTTCGGCTGGGACGTCCACGCCACCTGTCTGCCAAATGAGACCGTGAGCGAGAGCTGTCCCGTACACCATCTGGATATACTTTCGGCGGAGGATATAGCCCCCCTGCTGAACGAGGTGAAGCCCGATGTGGTCTATCATCTGGCTGCCCAGAGCTCCGTGGCGCTTTCATGGAAAAAGCCGCAGCTCACCGCAGAGATAAATGTCATCGGCACTATAAACGTCCTGGAAGCCCTCCGCACAGCCGAAAAACAGGACATCAGGACCATTCTCATAGGCTCGGGAGAGGAATACGGCTATATCCGCAGGGACGCCTGTCCCCTTTCGGAGTCTGAGCCCCTCAATCCGGGTAATATCTACGCCGCCACAAAAGCCTGTCAGGGCATGATAGGCGAGATATACGCAAGAGCATACAAAATGGACATCGTCATGGTGCGCGCCTTCAACCACTCGGGACCCGCTCAGAGCAGTATCTTCGTTGTCTCCGACTTCTGCCGCCAGATAGCTGAGATAGAAAAGGGCATGAAGGAGCCCGTCATCAGCGTGGGAAATCTGTCCGCAAAGCGCGATTTCACCGACGTCCGCGACGTTGTCAGAGCCTACAGGCTCCTGGGTGAAAAGGGCGTAAGCGGTGCCGTCTACAACGTGGGCAGGGGCAGGGCTGTGGATATACAGTTCATTCTGGATACCGCCCTTTCATTCGCAAAGCTGCCCATTGAGGTGAGACAGGACCCCGCCCGCATGAGAGCCTCGGATATACCGATAATAGAGCCCGATGTTTCGCGCATCGCCGCCGACACAGGCTGGTCCGCAGAGATAACCATGGAGCAGACAGTGGAGGATACCCTCGGTTATTGGAGAACCAATATATAACTATATAGACGATACAAAAGAAAAGGAGTGAACGGAATGTCCGATATGAAGCTTACAAACGAGAAAATGCTGACCTTTACGGGACATGAGAAGGTAGGCACCTTCAAGGCAGGCGAAAAGCTCATGGAATTCGGCGAAAAACAGAACGCCGCCAACGAAGCCCTCGCCGCAAACGTCAACGAACTTATCAAGAGAGTCTGCGCTCTGGAGGACAAACAGCTCCAGAATGAGGACATAATGAGGCGCATTGCCAATGAGCTTGCAGGGCTCAAGAAAGAGCTGGACAGAGTAAGACTGACAGAAAAGCTGAATTCAGGCGCCATAGAGCGGCTTGACCGCGCTGTAAAGCTTGCTGAGGGCGACGGAAAGTAATCTGCCTTTTTATATATAATATCATTCCCAATGATTATGCAAAATTTTTCGTCAGACTCTTGACAATGTAACCGTTTTGTTATATTATTATTATAGTGTGGACAGGGTATGCCCCGCAGCTTGAAAAAGTCCGTCGGACGTATATCTTTACCCATCAAGACTCAATCAACGGAGATTTGTGTAATTGCAGTCTCCGTTTTATTATTTTGGCACACAGAACTGTTTTCGCAAGTTCCTGAGCCATACTGAAAGAAGGTGTTATCATGGCAGAAGAGTTAATGGAACAGCTGGATAATCACACCGCCTTTGTCATACCCATTCTCGGCGGTATCCCCGTTCCCGATTCCTGTGTGGTGACTTGGATAATAATGGCGGCGCTTGTGCTGCTGTCGATAATTTTCACAAGGAAGCTGAAAAAGGTGCCCACGGGCTCACAGTGCATACTGGAAGCCATAATGGACTTCCTCGACAATTTCTTCATCAATATACTGGGAGAAAAGGGCAGGAAGTACGTTCAGATACTTGAGACCTTCATCATCTACATAGGCGTCTCAAATATCATCGGCGTATTCGGCTTTGTGCCCCCCACCAAGGACATAAACGTCACCGCAGGTCTTGCGGGCATGGCGATAATCCTGGTACAGGCGTCCTTCATCATCGAAAAGGGACCGCTGAAATGGGCAAAGAGCTTCCTCAACCCCATAAACCTGCTGGATCTGGTCACCCGTCCCCTGTCGCTGTGTATGCGACTTTTCGGTAACGTACTGGGCGCATTCGTTGTTATGGAGCTCATCAAGCACGTTGTCCCCGGCGGCGTACCCGTTATCGCCAGCGCTTACTTCGACCTTTTCGACGGCCTGCTCCAGGCTTATGTATTCGCCTTCCTCACCTCTCTCTACATGGCAGAGGCTCTTGAGGAGGAAGAGCATGAGGGCAAAAAAGTAAAAAAAGCGAAAAAAAAGCCACAACTTCACGGAGGTAAATAAATATGGGAATCATCGCATTAGGCGCTGCTGTTGCCGTTCTTACGGGCGCAGGCGCAGGTATAGGTATAGGTCTTGCCACAGCTAAGGCTACCGAGTCCATCGCTCGTCAGCCCGAGGCTAAGGGCGATATAAGAACAGCTCTCCTTCTGGGCTGTGCCCTTGCAGAGGCTACCGCTATCTACGGTTTCGTTATCGCACTTCTCATTATCCTTTCCCTCGGCGGAAAGTAATCAAAATACACGGAGGTAAATATCATGGGAATCATTGCATTAGGCGCTGCTGTTGCCGTTCTTACAGGTGCAGGCGCAGGTATAGGAATAGGTCTCGCAACTGCAAAGGCTACTGAGTCCATCGCTCGTCAGCCCGAGGCTAAGGGCGATATAAGAACAGCTCTCCTTCTGGGCTGTGCTCTCGCAGAGGCTACCGCTATCTACGGCTTCGTTATCGCACTCCTTATAATCCTTTCTCTCGGCGGCAAATAAGCCGTAAACAAAAAACATCCAAGGAGGGCATAGAATGCTTGATTTTAGTTTCTGGAGCATTTTCTGGGCAGTTTTCAACGTTATCGTGCTGTTCATACTGCTCAGGATATTCCTTTTCAAACCCATAAATAAGATCAGGGACGAGCGTACACGCACCATTCAGAACGATCTGGACTCCGCCCGGAAGTCTAAGGAGGAGGCTGAGGAGCTCCGTCAGCAGTATGAGGACTCTATCAGCGAGGCAAAGGAACAGGCTAACCAGATCATGATGAAGGCGCATGAGGACGCTGAGTCCGAGAGAGCTGCCATCATCAGGAAGTCTCAGGAAGAGGCTGACAGGATCGTTGCAGACGCTGACAAGACCATCGAAAACGAGAGGAAGCGCGTGCTCCGTCAGGCTCAGTCAGAGATCGCAGACCTGGCTATCGAGGCTGCTTCCAAGATCATCGGCGAGAACGTGGACGACGAGAAGAACCGCAAGCTCGTTGATAAGTTCCTTTCCGAAGAGGAGGGAAATAAATGAGAGATTCAGACAGAGAGTTCCTGAAGGAGCTTGTCCGTCTGGACGTTTCTCAGACAGACTGCTCCACAGCCAGAAAGGTCCTTGAGACCTGCGGCGACGTGGGAGATACACTTGCAAATCCCCTTGTTACCCACGACGAAAAGCGCGGTATCATAAATAAGCTCTTCCCCGAGTCCATGCACAAGTTCCTGCTCAATGTAGTCCGCGGCGGCGCCATTGAACGCCTTGAGGAGATACTTGACGAGTACGAAGAGCTGCTCCTGGACAAGCAGGGAAGCATCAAGGCGGTAGTCCGCTATGTTACGCCCCTTACAGAGGCTCAGCAGGCAGACCTCCGTCAGTTCATCATGGACAAATTCGTGAAAGAGGACGTTGACATAGAGTACAAGCATGACCCCGACATCATCGGCGGCTTCATACTCAATGCAGGCGACCTTGAATACGACAAGAGCTACCGTACAAGCCTCCGCCTTATGAAGGACAGCCTCCAGACAAAGGCTGCGGAGTACGTTGACGGCGGCGCTTCCGGAAATACAGGCAAGAACAGCGATATAATCTCAGTCCTCAAAACAGAGGTAAGAGACTTTGAGGTAAAGTCGGGAGCCACCGAAACAGGCTTCATTACCCGCCTCGGCGACGGTATCGCAAGAGTACACGGAATGAATTCCGTTATGTACGGTGAGCTGGTAGAGTTCGAGACAGGCATCAGAGGTATCGTTCAGAACCTTGAGGAAAAGTCGGTGGGTGTAGTTCTCCTGGGCGATGACCACGGTCTCACAGAGGGCTCATCGGTCATCAGAACAGGCAAGAGAGCAGGTATCGGCGTAAGCGACGAGCTCCTCGGACGAGTTGTTGACGCTCTGGGCTCCCCCATAGACGGTCAGGGACAGATAAAGGCTGACGATTACTTCCCCATCGAGCGCGAGGCTCCGGGCGTTATCGAGCGTAAGCCCGTAAGCACTCCTCTCCAGACAGGTATACTTGCCATAGACTCAATGTTCCCTATCGGCAGAGGTCAGCGTGAGCTCATTATCGGCGACCGCCAGACAGGCAAGACCTCCATCGCCGTTGATACCATTATCAATCAGAAGGGTCAGGACGTTATCTGTATCTATGTTGCCATAGGTCAGAAGTCCTCAACAGTCGCTCAGATAGTCAATACTCTCAAGAAGTACGGCGCTATGGACTATTCCGTAGTCGTATGCGCTTCTGCCAGCGACCCTGCGCCCTTCCAGTATATAGCCCCCTATTCGGGCACTGCTATCGCAGAATACTTCATGTCAAAGGGCAAGGACGTCCTCATTGTATACGATGACCTGTCAAAGCACGCTGTCGCATACAGAGCCATGTCACTTCTGCTCCACCGTCCTCCGGGACGTGAAGCCTTCCCCGGCGACGTTTTCTATCTCCATTCGAGACTTCTTGAGCGCTCCAGCCGTCTTGACGACGAGCACGGCGGCGGTTCACTGACAGCTCTCCCCATTATCGAGACACTGGCAGGCGACATCTCCGCTTATATCCCGACCAATGTTATCTCTATCACAGACGGTCAGATATTCCTTGAGAGCGAGCTCTTCAACTCAGGTCTCCGTCCTGCGGTGAACTACGGACTCTCCGTATCCCGTGTAGGCGGCGCCGCTCAGACAAAGGCAATGAAGAAGGCTTCGGGAAATCTCCGTATCGACCTTGCCCAGTTCAAGGAAATGGAGATATTCACACAGTTCTCATCAGAGCTTGACCAGTCCACAACAGAGCTGCTGGAGCACGGCAGAATGCTGACCGAGCTTCTCAAGCAGCCTCTGTACAATCCCCTGCCCCACTATGAGCAGGTAATACTCCTCTATGCGGCTCAGCACGGCTTCTTCAAGGGTATCCCCCTCAAGGAGCTGAGAGAGCACCGCACCGACCTGATGACCTATATCAGGAGCTACGGACAGGATATAATCACCGAGATAGAGGAGAATAAGGTCCTCACAGACGACCTTATGGAACGTATCGAAAGAATACTCACAGCTTTCGAGGAATAAGGCGGTGATCCTCTGTGCCTAATATGAGAGAGATCCGTGAAAGGATCGGAAGCATCCAGCAGATCCTGAAGATCACCAACGCCATGTACCTCATGTCCTCTTCCAAGCTGAAAAAGGCAAGGAAGTCGCTGGAGTGTACAGAGCCCTACTTCTACAAGCTCCAGTCAACTATCGAGAGCGTTCTCGAGCATACTCCCCATACCCGTCAGCAGTACTTCGACAGGCGTGAGGATATACCCGAGGATAAGCGTAAGAAGGGCTATATCGTCATCACAGGCGATAAGGGACTCTGCGGAAGCTATAATCACAACATACTCAAATATACCGAGCAGAAGCTGAAGGAAGCCGCCGACATCGACAACTGCTACCTCTTTGTAATGGGACAGGTGGGAAGAATGTACTTCCAGCGCCGTATCCAGAACGACAAGAAGGGATATGTTGACGGCGAGTTCCTCTACACCACTCAGAATCCCACCCTCTACAGAGCCCGTGAGATCGCAGAGCAGGTGCTGGAAAAGTTCGAGAAGCATGAACTGGACGAGGTCTATGTCATATACACGGATATGGTAAACTCCAGCCTCCAGGAAACAAGGACCCTGCGTCTGCTCCCCTTCGAGAGAAAGCACTTCGGAAAAGCAGCCGACGGTACGATGAAAAAGCTGCCGAAGGCGTCCTTCGTCCCCTCTCCCGAGGAAGTTATGAACTATCTTATCCCTCAGTACGCCAAGGGAATAATCTACGGCGCCATGGTGGAGGCATTCTGCTGCGAGCAGCAGTCCCGTATGACCGCTATGGACGCTGCTACCAACAGCGCCAAGGACATGATAAAGGAGCTTTCCCTCATGTACAACCGCGCAAGACAGGCGGCTATCACTCAGGAAATAACTGAGGTCTGCGGAGGCGCTGCCTCCATCAGTGAAGAGTAAGTAGTGAGTAGTTAGTAGAAAGTAGTAATATCCATGAACACTGATACAAACTATTACAAAAATCTCATTGTCTGGCAAAGATCAATGGATCTTGTCGAGGAAACATATCGTTTGATAAATTTCCTTCCGTCAGATGAAAGATTTGCTCTCGCTGATCAGATGCGCAGATCTGCTGTTTCAATTGTATCCAATATAGCAGAAGGCGCAGGCAGAAAAACCCAAAATGACTTTATACAATTCCTTTCAATCGCTCGCGGCTCAAAATATGAGCTTGAAACGCAGATCCTTATTTGCGTAAGATTGAATTATTTTAATGAAGAGCAATCGGGACTTGCACTTCAACTTTGTAGTGAGATAGGTAAAATGCTTAATTCTCTTATCAAGAAACTTACGGTGAGTTGATATAACTACTCACTACTTTCTACTCACTACTTACTCTTTTCCCTGAAAGGAGAAAAAAATGGAAAAAGGCAGGATAACTCAGGTCATCGGACCTGTTATAGATGTTGAATTCGGCGCGGGCAAGCTCCCCATGATAAAGGACGCTCTCACTGTCGAGGTCGACGGAAAAAAGCGCGTTATGGAAGTCGCCCAGCACATGGGCAACCACATCGTGCGCTGCATCATGCTGGCGTCCAGCGAGGGACTCAGCAAGAATATGGAGGTAACTCCCACAGGCTCCTGTATCAAGGTGCCCGTAGGCGAGCAGACCCTCGGACGTATGTTCAACGTCCTCGGCGAGCCCATCGACAAGAAGGGCGACGTTGAGACAGAGGAAAAATGGGAGATACACCGCAAGGCTCCCACATTCCAGGACCAGAGCCCCGTTGTTGAGGTGCTTGAAACAGGTATCAAGGTCATCGACCTTATCGCCCCCTATGCCAAGGGCGGTAAAATAGGTCTCTTCGGAGGCGCAGGCGTCGGAAAGACCGTCCTCATTCAGGAGCTTATCAGAAATATCGCCACCGAGCACGGCGGCTATTCAATATTCACAGGCGTAGGAGAGCGTTCCCGTGAGGGTAACGACCTCTGGAACGAAATGCAGGAGTCGGGAGTTATCTCCAAGACCGCTCTTGTTTTCGGTCAGATGAACGAGCCCCCCGGATCCCGTATGCGTGTTGCCCAGACAGGTCTTACCATGGCTGAGTACTTCCGTGACCGCGAACACAAGGACGTTCTCCTCTTTATCGACAATATCTTCCGTTACGTACAGGCAGGCTCAGAGGTATCAGCCCTTCTGGGACGTATGCCCTCTGCCGTTGGCTATCAGCCTACACTGGCAAACGAGGTCGGCGAATTACAGGAGCGTATCACCTCCACTAAGAACGGCTCCATCACATCGGTACAGGCTGTTTACGTCCCTGCGGACGACCTTACAGACCCTGCCCCTGCGGTGACCTTCGCTCACCTTGACGCCACAACGGTTCTTTCCCGTAAGATAGTTGAGCAGGGTATCTACCCCGCCGTTGACCCGCTGGAGTCCAATTCCCGTATCCTTGAGCCCGAGATAGTGGGCGAGGAGCACTATACCGTGGCAAGACGCACTCAGGAGCTTCTCCAGAAATACAAGGAGCTTCAGGACATCATAGCCATCCTCGGTATGGAGGAGCTGGACGAAGACGATAAGCTGGCTGTATACCGCGCAAGAAAGATACAGAAGTTCCTCTCACAGCCCTTCAACGTTGCCGAGAACTTCACGGGACTCAAGGGCAAGTACGTTCCCCTCAAGGACACCATCGAGGGCTTCAAGGCTATCATCGACGGCGATATGGACAAGTACCCCGAGGCAGCCTTCCTCATGGCAGGAACTATCGATGACGTTATCATGAAGGCTCGTCAGATGGACGAGGACTAAAGGAGGCGCCCTATGGCTAAGACCTTTCACCTTGAGATAATCGCTACCGACCGCATTTTCTTCAGCGGAGAGGTGGAGCACCTCGTCATCACCGCCATAGACGGTCTTCTCGGTATCATGGCAGGACATGAGCCCCTTGTTACCTCGCTCCCCACAGGAGAGCTGAAGTACCTTGTGGACGGCGAGTGGAAGTACGCCGCCATATCCGAGGGCTTCATACAGGTAATGCCAGATTCTTCCATAATCCTGGCGGATACCTGCGAGCTTCCCGAGGAGATAGACATCAAGAGAGCCCAGGAGGCGCGTGAACGCGCCGAGGAGCGTCTCAGACAGAAGCAGAGCATAAAGGAGTACTATGAGACTCAGGCTGCGCTGAACCGCGCCATGAACCGCCTGAAAATATCCCAGAAGCACTTCAAATAATATCAGAAAGCACTCCTTCGGGGGTGCTTTTTATTATTCCCGTGCAGGGGGCGGCTGTTTCATTATCCGCGTGCGCTCCATGGTCGTCTTTGCAAGCTAACGGCTAAGGGCTAACGTCTGTTTTGTTAATAACTCCGAATTTCGTCAGGTGTAATTGTGCATATTCTTGAAATGGGAATATTTTCAGCTCATATACTTGACTTTTTTATAAAAATATAGTACAATAATTGTAATTGTCAATGAGACAGGAATAAAGAACTCATGCCTTTTCCCCCTATGAGGATTTACGGCTCAAAGAGTTCGGAAACAGGAGGCATGACTGTGAAAAAGACAGGCAAATCAACTTTCTTCATTGTCGTTGCTTTTATCGCATTGTTCGCTGTTACGGCGGTGTTTGGTATTGACAAGCTCTTCGCCGACAAGAGGACTACTTACGTCAAGGGCGTTGACGATATCCGCCTTGGTATCGACATCAAGGGCGGTGTTGACGTTACCTTCGGTCCTGCCGGCGACTTTGACGCTGATGCCAATCAGCTCGACGCCGCTACCGCGATCATCAAGACAAGACTTTCGTCTCTCGGTATCACCGATAACGAGGTCTACAGCGATGAAAAGAGCGACAGAATCATCGTTCGCTTCCCCTGGCAGGTAGGCGAGACAGACTTCGACCCCGAAACGGCTGTCAAGGAGCTCGGCGAAATGGCTGAGCTGACTTTCCGTAAGGGCACAGACACAACAACTGACGCAGACGGCAACGAGGTCCCCTCAGGCGAGATCGTTCTCGTGGGTGACGACGTGGCAAACGCTTCAAGACAGCTCCAGCCCGACAGCGACGGAAAAAACTATGAATATGTAGTTGCTCTGGAACTCAACTCTGAGGGCGCAAAGAAATTTGCTGCCGCTACTGCTGAGCTTTCAGGTTCCGAGACACCCATCTCTATCTGGATGGACAATACAATGGTATCTGCTCCCTCTGTAAAAAGCACTATCACAGACGGACACGCAGTTATCTCAGGAAGCTTCGACGCTGACTCTTCAAAGAGACTGGCTGACCAGATAAACTCGGGTGCTCTCCCCTTCAAGATGGAGACCAAGAGCTTCAGGACCATTTCTCCTACAATGGGTGAAGGTTCACTGGACGCTATCCTCCTTGCAGCACTTATCGCATTCGTTTGCATCGCGATCTATATGATCGTTCTTTACAGACTCCCCGGCGTTGTGGCTGTTATCGCTCTCGGCGGACAGATCGCAGGCTCTATCGCCGCTATCACAGGCTGGTTCGGATTCATGAACGGCTCTACACTGACTATCCCCGGTATCGCAGGTATCATCCTCGCCGTCGGTATGGGTGTTGACGCCAATATCATCACAGGCGAGCGTATCAAGGAAGAGCTCAGAACAGGCAAGTCACTTGACGCCGCTATCAAGATAGCTTACAAGAGAGCATTCTCAGCTATCCTCGACGGTAATATAACAAACGTTATCATCGCCGTTATCCTCATGGGAGCTTTCGGTGTACCCGACAGCTTCTTCTCGAAGATCCTCAACAAGACTATCTTCTTCGCATTCGGCGCTACTGCTGAGGGCGTTGTTTACTCCTTCGGATTTACCCTGCTCGCAGGCGTTATCTGCAACTTCATCTTCGGAGTATTTGCTTCAAGACTTATGGTAACATCACTCTCCAAGTTCAAGTGCTTCAAAAACAGAAAGCTTTACGGAGGTGACGAGAAATGAGTAAGAAGAACACTCAGAAGGAAAACGTAACACTTCCAAAGAAGGTTTATAACTTCTGTTCAAAGAAAAAGCTTATCCTCGGCGTTGTGATCGCTGTCATCGTCGTATTTATAGCAGGCGCTATAATAAGAGGCATTCACCTGGCTATCGAGTTCAAGGGCGGTACTCTTATCACCTATACTTACCAGGGCGACATCAACACCAACGACGTTGCTTCAAACGTAAAGGACATCGTGGGCTCATCCGTTATCGTAAGAAAGGGCGAAAGTCTTGATTCCGGCGGAAAGCAGATCACCATCTCCTTCACCTCCGAGGAGGGACTCACTGCCGACAGACAGACAGAGCTCACCTCAACTCTCAGAGAGAAGTTTCCCGATAACGCTCTTGAGATCTACGATTCAAACGATGTAAGCCCCACTTCGGGACATGAGTTCCTGCTCAAGTGCTTCATCGCAGTGCTCTTTGCAGCCCTCATCGTTATCATCTACATCGCTATCCGCTTCAGAAACATCGGAGGCTGGTCCGCAGGCGTATGCTCCATCTTCGCACTCTGCCTGGACCTCCTGGTAGCGTTCACAACTACCGTTGTATGCGGTTTCAGCATCGACTCAAACATCGTTGCCGTATTCCTCACCATACTCGGTTACTCTATCAACAACACCATCGTTATCTACGACAGAATCAGAGAGAACCGCAAGCTCATGCCCAAGGCTTCTCTTAACGAGCTTATCAATGTAAGCTGCACACAGTCGCTTACACGTTCTATCAGAACATCGGTAACAACTATCGGCACAATGCTCATCGTTACTATCGTAGTTCTGGTAACAGGATATGATTCGCTACTCAGCTTCTCTGTACCGCTGATGATGGGTCTTATCTCAGGTACCTTCTCGTCACTCTTCGTTGCACCTGTTACATGGTCATGGTGGAAGAACAAGAAGGCAAAGAAAGAAAAGGAAGCAAAGAGCAGCAAGTAATGCTCCTTCCGCAATACAGGATCTCAGCCCCGGACGTCCGAAAGGTCGTTCGGGGCTATTTGTTTTTACGGGAGAGTCCGTGGGTGAGGCAGAACGCACCCCCGACGTGGGGCAATGCTGCTTCTGAGTCGGCTGCGGACGCCCCCTGAATTTTCAACTCATTTGTTATATATTGCTCCTTTCCCTTGACTTGACGGGAAGAATATTGTATAATTGTTGTATAAGAATGAGCAGAAGGGAGAAGACTATGGCTAAGCTGAAATTTTCAGAAAAGACCGACGGCGTCTGCATACACTGCCGCTTCACAGGCAGCGAGACCCTCAATGAAGCAGAATACAGATACTTTACCGATAACCGTATCAAGGGCTGGCTCACGCCAAGGTTCTCAGCTCCCGATAAGATAGAGTACACGGGCGCTCAGGGCGTCCCTCTCATAAACGTGCTGAAGCACGGCGTGGACAAGGAGCTTTACTACCGTATCGTTGCGGAGCTCCTGACTATAATGGACACCGCCGCCACCTGCGGCTTCAATATGCCCAATATCGTCCTTGACCCCAACTTCATCACCTTTGACACCGAGAGGAAGGAGCTTTGGCTTTTCTACCTTCCCCTCTGGTACAATGAAAGCACCAATGACGGCATCGTCAACTGCCTCAGAAGGATCTCCACCTATGCGGAGTACAAGTCCAAGGCGGACTTTCACAGCGTTGACGGCTTCATGAACTTCATCTGCCGCGCCGACGGCTTCACAGTGGGCGAGGCCATGGAATATATACGCAGAGAGGCTCCCGACGCGGTGCCTGCACCAAAAACGGCAGCAAGACCTGCATCACCACAGCCTGCGGCAAGACCTGCGGCACCCAGACCCGCTGCAAGACCCGAGTTCAGCCGTCCCGAGGCTACGAGAGTGGCTGAGCAGCCCCGTCAGGCAGCTCCGCAGAACACCGCTCAGGCTATCATCAACGAGATAAACCGCGGCTCACAGGAGTACCTCCACACTCAGGAGCCAAAGCTTCCCGAGCCAAAGGTCATTCCCTCTCTCAGCGAGGAGAAGCGGAGTGCAGTCCCCGAGCTGAAAAAGCGTGATATTCCCAGACCTGCGGTAAAATATCCCACACTTACAAGACGTGCCACTGGCGTTACCGTCAACATCGACAAGCCCGTTTTCAGAATAGGCAAGGAGCGCGACCGCGTTGACTTCTGCGTCACAGAGAACAGAACTGTCAGCCGCCTCCACGCCACTATCTACACCCGTAACGGCTCCTGCTTCGTCGAGGACAACAACTCTACCAACAGGACCTACATAAACGGCACTCCCGTTCTTCCCGACAGAGAGATAAAGCTGAAAAGCGGCGACGTGCTGAAGCTTTCCGACGAGGAATTCGACTTTATCGACGGTTGATACCGCCCTATGGGGGTAATTATGGATTACATCACAGCCTGCGATACCGACATCGGTATCTCAAAGAAAATAAATCAGGACAGCGTCTGCGTCAAGACCGCCAACACCGCCACGGGCAAGGCGGCTCTGGTACTGGTGTGCGACGGCATGGGCGGTCTCTCACGGGGAGAGCTTGCCAGCGCAGAGGTGGTCAGAAGCTTCGCTGAATGGTTCGATGCGGAGCTTCCCTTCGAGCTCCCGGACTGGGACTGGAAGACCGCCGCAAGAAACGTCATCAGCCGCCTGAGAAGGCTAAACGCCATACTCATGGACTACGGCGCCCACAACGGCATACAGCTTGGCACCACCGCAACAGGACTCATCGCCGTAAACGAGGGCTTCATGACCTTCCATGTGGGCGACAGCCGTATATACAGAATATCCGACAAGCTCAGCCAGATAACCGACGACCATACCTTCGTCAACCGCGCTGTGAAAATGGGAAAAATGACTCCGGAGGAGGCTCTCACCGACCCGAGAAGGAACGCCCTGGTGCAGTGCATAGGCGTAACAGGCGAGGTAGCTCCCGAGGTGAGACTGGGCACATTTGAAAGCAACACCAACTTTATGATATGCTCCGACGGCTTCCGCCATGTTCTTACGGAAAAGGAGCTTTTTGAGGAGCTGTCTCCCGAAAAAACACCCGACAGAAAAGCAATGAAGTCACAGCTCCGCGGACTTATCGAGACAGTCAAAAGCAGGAACGAAAACGACAATATCACCGCTGCATTGTTCCGTGCAGAGCTGTAACGGCAAAAAGGAGTGATCCTATGACAAGAGACGAATTGCTGGTCATCGCAGCAGCCGCTGCGGCTTTCGTCATTATAAACATCATCATGTGGAGCATTATCGCTGCAAAAGAGCGAAAGGCAAAGGGAATCGCCGCTCCGCAGACCGAGACTGCTGAGGACAACGTCAGCAGCGTACCTGCGTCAGCTGCCGCAGAGGGGTTCGTATTGGTAGACAATACGGTCATCGTCCACACCAAGGACAGGATCATCTGAGGATATAACCGTTCCTGTAACAAGGATGACGGTTTATCATATATTTTTTCATGATATAGGAGGAAAATCAAACATGAAACTGGCATTCAAGATCATGACTATCTTTATCCTGGTAGTCAACTGCATCGCCGCTGTAGCGGGTATAATCGCAGCAACGGCAGCAAACAAGGCAACAGAGGGCAAATCCGCGGGAGAAGCAGCTGTGGGAGGCTTCGCTGTTCTCCTGATAGTTCTCTCCCTCATACCCGTGGGGCTCACCATTTATATGGCGATATGCGGTCTGAGACGGGATTACAGCCTTTGCTTCAAGCTCTCGGCGGTACTTATGGTGCTCAACATCATCTCATTCATCGCTGCCGACAACAAGGGCTCAGCCATATTCTCGCTCATTCTTTCCGTGGCATACTGCTTCCTTTCAAAGAAAATGGACGACGGTGCCTATTAAAAACGCGCAATACATACACATCGCTGAAAGGAGAGACTAATGTATAATCAGTCTGAGGCAGAACAGATAGCAAGACAGCGCGAACTCGCCTTCAACAGAAATGCAAGGGGACAGGAATTCGCACACAATCTCGCTATCCTCAACCGCTGTAAAAAGAGCTATTCCATAATGGGCATAGTATACTTCATACCGCTCATCATATACTTTATCGTGAGCCTTGCCTACGGCTTTATCACAGGCTCATTCACAGCATCCGTAATAGCTGTCTTTGAATGTCCCCTGCTGGGATACCTGGCTCTCAGGAGCTTTTACAGCCATAAGGACATCACACTGATACTGATACTGGCTATACTCGGCGTAGTTCAGCTGATACTGTTCGTAGTGGCTCCACTTGAGCCGCAGGGCATATTCAAATTCAACATCGCAGGCAAATGCGGCTGGTTACACCTTATAATGGCTCTTATCGAGGGCAGTCTGGCGGTCTGGAACATGGTCACCAACATAGCCTATCACAAGCTTGAGGAAGCCGACGGCTTCCCCCACTTCAATGAGAGATTTTTCGAGCAGGAAATGGATATTCGCGGAAGCGCCATTAAGGACCCCTATCAGCAGAAGTTGGAGGACCGCATGAGAACAGCCTCCGACGCCATGAATGACGCCGGCGCTTCGGGTCAGGAGCTCAGCAGGTATACCGAGGTACACACTCCCAGCGAAATGGACAGTATATAGCGTACAGGCATCTGTCAATGTGTATTTTTCACAGAAAATCAGCAAAAATTTCTGTAAAGAAAGGCGGCACGGAGCCGCCTTTTTTATTGACATGGGCAGGTTATGATGATATAATTAAATTGATATTTTATGCGAAAAACGCAAATGAATTTTAAAGGAGAACATTTCAAATGAGCGGTAATATCAAAAGCTATGAAAGCCCTTTCTGTACACGTTATGCCAGTGAGGAGATGCAGTATGTCTTCTCTGCCGACAAGAAGTTCACCACCTGGAGAAGGCTGTGGGTGGCTCTGGCAAGAGCCGAAATGAAGCTGGGTCTCCCCGTTACCGAGGCTCAGGTAAAGCAGCTTGAGGAGCACATCAACGATGTGGACTATGAAATGGCTGCCGAGCGCGAAAAAATAACACGCCACGATGTTATGGCTCATGTTTTCACATACGGTCAGGCTTGTCCCGACGCCGCAGGTATCATACACCTGGGTGCTACATCATGCTATGTAGGCGATAACACAGACGTTATCATCATGCGCGACGCCCTGAAGATAGTCCGCAGAAAGCTCATCAACGTCATGAACAACCTGGCTAAGTTCGCAGAGGAGTACAAGTCTCTCCCCTGCCTGGCATATACTCACCTTCAGCCCGCCCAGCTCACAACCGTGGGCAAGAGAGCTACACTCTGGCTCAACGAGCTCCTCATGGACTTTGAGGACTTAGAGTACCGTATGTCCACACTGAAGCTCCTGGGCTCAAAGGGCACCACAGGCACTCAGGCTTCATTCATGGAGCTTTTCGAGGACGACACAGACAAGATAAAGCAGCTTGAGAAGATGATAGCCGAGGAAATGGGCTTCGATGCAGTAGTTCCCGTTTCGGGTCAGACCTACTCCCGTAAGGTGGACTCAAAGGTACTTGAGCTCCTCAGCGATATTGCTCAGACCGCAAGCAAATTCTCAAACGATATGCGTATCCTCCAGTCCTTCAAGGAGATGGAGGAGCCCAGAGAGAAGAAGCAGATAGGCTCTTCCGCTATGGCTTACAAGCGTAACCCCATGCGCTGTGAGAGAATAACCTCCCTCGCACGCTATGTGATGATAGACAGCCTCAACCCTGCATTCACAGCAGGTACACAGTGGTTCGAGAGAACTCTCGACGACTCCGCAAACAAGCGTATCAGCGTTGCCGAGGCATTCCTTGGCGTTGACGCTATCCTCAACATCATGATGAACGTCACCAACGGCATTGTGGTATATCCTGAGATGATACGCCGCCGCGTCATGGCAGAGCTTCCCTTCATGGCAAGCGAGAACATCATGATGGACGCTGTAAAGAAGGGCGGAAACCGTCAGGAGCTCCACGACCGTATCATGGATTACTCCATGGAGGCAGGCGCTAACGTAAAGGTAAGAGGTCTCGACAACAACCTCTGCGAGCTCATCGAAGCCGACCCCATGTTCATGGTAACAAAGGAGGAGCTTGACGCAGTTCTCAAGCCCGAGAACTACACAGGCAGAAGCTCACAGCAGGTGGACGAGTTCCTTGCTGAGTACATCAATCCTATCCTCGAAGCCAACAAGGACATTCTCGGTGAAAGCTTTGAGATGAAGAACTGAGCGCGGAGCCCGCGCTGCCTTGCCACGATGCCGCTCGTAAACTCGCTCACCTGTCATAAGAGGGCTTACCTGTACATCGCTTACGGTACAATCATATGGGACAGCTAAGGGCTAATGGCTCAGAATCGGCTATTTCACGCACTCTACGAAGCGTAGACTCCGCTTTTTATCATAATTCTACGGCTCATGGGTGTACTTTTTCTCCGCAGCATGATACACTTTTCTCAGAAAGGAGGACACATGAATGGATCAGGTAAAGATCGGTAAATTCATCTCTCAGATGAGAAAAGAAAAAGGACTTACACAGAAACAGCTTGGGGAAGAACTCCTTATCAGCGATAAGACAGTTTCCAAGTGGGAGACAGGCAAGGGTATGCCCGAGGTGTCCCTTATGTTACCCCTCTGTGAAAAGTTAGGTATCAATGTCAATGAGCTCCTCACGGGCGAGCGTATCCCCGACGAGGACTACAAAAAGAAAGCGGAGGAAAATATTATGAATATCATGCGTGAAAAAGAAGAAAGCATCAGAAAGATAATTGTTTCTGTTATTGCGGGAGTTACAGGTATACTCGCAGGCTGTACACTCATACTCGTTTCAGGTGTATTCAATATGGAGACATGGCAGAGAGGTCTGCTCTTAGCCATAGGCATTATAGTTATGATCGGCGGAATAGCCGTTGCAGCCATCGAGGATATGACCGCAGGCACTTACGAGTGCAAGTACTGCGGAACTCGCTTCGTACCGTCTGCAGCGAGCTATCTCTTCGGTGTTCATACAATAACAAGGAGAAGTCTCACCTGCCCCAAGTGCGGCAAGCGTTCTTACTGCAAGCGCAGACTTACACATTAACTACGATATATCCGTCCCTATGACCAAGGAGATAAAATGAAAAAAGCACTCACCATCGGCGGCGCCGTGCTGGGCGTCCTGCTGGCAGCTGCACTTGTTATATTTATATTCTTCCCGGGACTTCCCACATATTTAAAGGTAAAGCATAAATATGAGCATATCGACGACAGGGTCGCCGAATTCAAAACCGTATCCGCAGATGCGGATCTCGGAAGCTTTACTTTAAACGGCGTAAAGCTCAAAGCTCCCGCCGACTGGGAACCGAATACGACCGGTCACGGTCTTAGATCGTCAAGTGAAAAATCGTCGCTGCTGGTAATTAAAAACGATTATCAGAGCTACGAGAAAACTCTCAGCGATCTGGAAGCTCTCGGGTCCGAATACGATCTCGACCCATGGAGCGGCTATAAATATACCGAAGAGGATTACAGGCATTTCTACAGCACTATCGGCATTGAGCCCCCTCAATACGGCTTGAATCTCCGTATGCTGTGGTATATGCGTGACGATGTCACTGCAAAGGACTGCCTAAGGCTCCGAGGAAAAGACAGAAAGGTGTTCCTTGAGGTAGCCGAGAGCAAGGAGGAATCCGCAAAGCTCGAAAATATGTGGAAAATAAAGGGCAGCGGCTTCCTGGCTTATGTAGGACAGATAATGTACCCGGGCTTTGACGGGAACACATGGACGGTGAACATTTTTCCCGACGGAAATGAAAACGAACACTATACCGTGACCGTAAAATGCTCGGACGAAGCCCTGATAAAACAGATAATAAGCTCCATAGAGCTTGAATAACAGAGGAAAACCAATGAAAAAGGAATATCTGGAAGCGGGCAAGATAGTCACTACCCACGGTATACGGGGTGAAGTGAAGATAATGCCCTACACCGACAGCCCCGACCTCCTTGCGGAGTTCGACAGGCTTTTTATAGGAAAAAATCACGAGGAAGTGTTCATTGAGCGCTCACGCGTGTTCAAGAATACAGTCATTGCCAAGATAGAGGGCATTGATACTCCCGAGGCGGCGGAGAAGCTCCGCAACAAGGTGCTGTATATGCACCGCGATGACCTTGAGCTGGACGAGGACACCTACTTCATTCAGGACCTCATCGGTCTTGAGGTACGCGACGCCGATACGGACAGGGTCTACGGCAAGATCGCCGATGTCATGCAGACAGGCGCCAACGACGTATACGTCATCAAGGGCGAAGACCGCGAGTACCTTGTGCCTGCTATCGGAGATGTGGTCATCTCAACGGACATTGACGGCGGCGTTATGACTATCCGCCCTCTGGACGGGCTTTTCGACTGATATGAAAAAGAGCAATATCATCGCCATGACAGCGCTGTGCGCGGCTTTTGCAGCTATTGCAGCATGGTCTCTGTCAGTAAACGGCGGTCTCCCCGAAAGCTGGTACAGACTGCCCAAATGGGGTATTTCGGTTGTGGGGATAGTTTTCCTGCTCATGCTGTTCATACCCAATATCATCTGGAGCAAAAAGCAGCCCGAGGGCTACGAGGAGGCTTCAAAGCGTGAGAACAAGGTGCTTCTGGCACTTGAACGGGCAGGAGAAGCGCTGGTATCAACTCTGGTGCTTATCGACAGACGCCTTGACAGCTTCTCAATCTCGCCGAGAACGGGCTACATGATACTTGCGCTTATACTGATGATACTCTACGAGCTCTACTGGCGGAAATATTTCCGGAGCAGCCGCACTCTGGCGGATATGTACTCGGACTACTGCGGTTTCCCCCTGGCAGGAGCTTCACTTCCCGTTTTTGCTGTATTCCTTCTGGGAATATACGCCTGCAGCGTCTTTCTTACTGCGGCGGCAGTCGTACTCGGCATAGGTCATATAGGCATTCATCTCATGCATAAAAAAGATATAGAAAAAGAGATATAAAGAACAAAGAACAAAAGAAAAACGGCGGTATTCCGCCAAAAGGAGGCACTCATCATGAAAAAATTCTTAGGCATACTGTTTCTGCTCATCGTTATCGCTGTCGGGATCACGGCATATTTCTTCCCGGGCATACCTTATTACTATAAGTGTACCCACGATCTTGAGCTCCGCGATAACATCACCCATGAGCTGCCCGCAGACCTTGCTCCCCTGCCCGATGACTTTGCGGACTATGCAAATCTTGGTATCCGCATGACTGCGTGGGGCGATATGGAAGCTCAGCACACCGGTGACAAAAATCAGGCGCTCTGGGAAAACAAGGACAAAAGCCATTCAATATCAATATACGCCGAAACTCTCAGCGAAAACTACGATTTTCTTGACAGAACGGGCATTTCCCATGAGGACCTTGACCGCTACTGCAAGGCTGTCAAGAAGACAACTCCCGAGACCGGCTATGAATTTGTAAAGCTGGTAGGCTCAATTACCATGGACGACTTCGATATACATGATATGAAGAACTCCAAGACCTTCTACAAAATGATGAGCATAAAAAATGACCTGTACATGGGCGTGGAGCACCCTGTGGATCTGTACATCGTTGACGGCGTGGGCTATCACGGCTACATGGTCACCGCAGAAGCTCCCGAAAACCATAAGGAAGCCATTATCAATATCTATCCCGATAAGAACAAGCGCAAAAGATACGTTATCGATCTCAGCTTTACCGACAGGGACGAGATACTTTCCATTGCAGGAAATATAAAGCTTACGGAATAAACTATAAAAGGACCGCTTCGGCGGTCCTGTGTTCTTGAAAAGGAGAAAAAAATGCATATTGAGATAGCAACTCTCTTTCCCGAAATGTGCGAAGCCGTTCTCGGCGAGAGCATAGTTGGACGCGCACGACGTGCGGAAAAGCTCAGCCTTCACTGCCGCCAGATAAGAGAATACACCCAGGACAAGCACCGCCGCGTGGACGATACTCCCTACGGAGGCGGCATGGGTATGGTAATGCAGTGCGAGCCCATTTACAACTGCTACAAGGCGGTCTGCGAGGAGCTGGGTGCAAAGCCCCATACTATATATATGTCCCCCAAGGGCAGAGTTTTCGATCAGAAGCGTGCTGTGGAGCTGTCAAAAATGGACAATATCCTCATCATCTGCGGCCACTATGAGGGCGTGGATCAGCGTGTTATCGACAAGATCGTGGACGAGGAGCTGTCCATCGGCGACTATGTGCTTACAGGCGGCGAGCTCCCTGCAATGGTGGTGGCTGACGCTGTTGCCCGTATGTGCGAGGGCGTCCTCTCCGACGAGGTGTGCTTCACCGACGAGAGCATTTACAGCGGTCTGCTGGAGTATCCTCAGTACACACGCCCCGAGGTCTGGGAGGGTGAAGCCGTCCCCCCTGTGCTCCTTTCGGGTCATCACAAGAACATCGAGACCTGGCGTCATGAACAGAGCCTTAAAATAACAGCTGAAAGAAGGCCCGATCTTTTAGCTAAATATAAAGCAGAAAATGGCTGACCAAAATTTGCGGTGGAAAAATTCTCCTTTCATTTATTGCTGTTCCACACATTAACTGGCTGTATATACAAAAAAACATTCTCCGCTTAGAAGAATTCAACATATTCCTATGTTGAAAAATATGCACTTTCAACAATTACTGTCAACAATTTTTTGTGGTGATAATAAACAAGCTTGTTGATAAAATTTCATTCACATTTAATCTAAATGTAGAATTTAACGAAAAGATAGCTTTTAATCGCAAAAATCCGTTGACGGGGCGAAAAAATGATTGTATAATGATATCAGCAAGTGAAACATATTTGCAAACGGCAACGCAGTCCTGTTGAGAGGGGCTGTAATACAGAGAATAGGAGAGTTGTATATGTTTGTAAGAGAAGTAATGGTTAAGAATCAGGTTGGACTTCATGCAAGACCTGCAACCTTCTTTATTCAGAAGGCTAATGAGTTCAAGTCATCAATCTGGATCGAAAAAGAAGAACGCAGAGTAAACGCTAAGAGCCTGCTCGGAATTCTTTCTCTCGGTATCGTAGGCGGTACAAATGTAAAGGTTATCGCTGACGGAGCTGACGAGAAGGCAGCAGTTGACGCTCTTATCGAACTCGTTGACAGCGGTTTCAGCGAAGAAAACAGATAATCAACACAAAAAACTTGGGGCGTTACTTTCCGTAACGCCCGCTTTTATTCCCGAAAGGGCTATTTCATGCCCTCCGCCATATTTTCCGCAAAAATACCATAGCCCTGAGCAGGGTCGGCTACAAATACATGGGTAACAGCTCCCGCAAGCTTTCCGTTCTGGATAACGGGGCTGCCGCTCATGCCCTGCACTATGCCGCCTGTGCGCTCAAGAAGCCTCTCATCGGTTATGCGTATCACCATATTCTTGGAGGTCCCGACGCTGCCGTAGTCAACACTGACTATCTCGGCTGAGTACCTCTCGGGCGTATCACCATCGACCGTGGCGTATATCTCCGCCGCTCCCGTGCCGACCTCCTGTCGGCGTGCCATTGTGAATTCCTCACAGCTTTCAGAGATCCTGGCAAGTGCCTCGGGAGAAAGACGGCCGTATATGCCGCTTGACTTGTTACGGTCAAGGATACCGAAGCTTCCGCTCTTTGAGAATGCTCCCCGGAGCTCTCCCGGAAGTCCCCGCGCACCGCGCTTTACTTCGGTAATATCAACAGGAACAGCTTCACCGCTGTGTACAGGAACTATCCCTCCTGTGTCGGAATCGCATATGGGGTGCCCAAGTCCGACAAAGCTGCCTGTTTCCTTGTCAAAAAAGGTCATGGTGCCTATGCCTGCAATACTGTCGCGGACCCACATACCGCCCTTCCAGCCTCCGCTCCGTCGGGACATAACAGGCTGGAGGTATGCGGTAAAGCATTCTCCGTCACGATCTGCGGAAAGCTCTATGATTTTTCCGCAGGAGGACGAGATCAGCTCCTGAAGCTGGTCATTGGAGGTGAGCTCAACGCCTTCTGCACGGCGTATGACATCACCTTTCTGTATCCCTGCTTCCTTTGCAGGACAGATGCAGACACCATCGGCGGTCTCAACGTCCCCCAGACCTGTGACCATGACGCCCTCCATAAGGAGCTTTATGCCGAAGGGACGGCCTCCCACAGCAAAAACGGGAGCTTCCTCCCTGTGAACTTCAACATTTTTAACGGGAATTGCCCCGAAAAGCGAGAGCGTGACCCGTTCCGTATCCGAACAGGTCTGTGCGGCAGGTATAGCCGCCTCTGTGTCAGTACAGCAGCTCAGCTCGGGAAATCCCGCTATTTTTATATCCTCCGACCGTTCCGCAGTGATCACGTCGGGCAGTCGGGCGGAATAATAGCCTGCTGTGCCGTATAATCCTAAAAAAGCCGCAGATAATAGTGCCGCAGCAGTTTTTATAATTTTTCTTTTCAATCGCATTTTTCTTTCCTTTCATGTTCCCGCGGGAACTCATGGGCATCTCTGAAAACCCGCTTTGAGAAAAAACAGCTATGCACGACATACGCTGTGTCAAACTCCCTCGGAGTGCGTCAGCACGCCTTCGGGAGCTTTCCTTGCATCTGCCGCACCTATCCGTTTTTTCCTGACCAAATAGGTTTTCAGAGATGCCCATATCTATTATGCGGCGGCGGACTGTGTTTATGTCTGAGAATTACACACAGCCGTAATATTCATATGGAGTAAAAAATGAACGCAAAAAATATGAAAAAATTGCCGCGTAAGCGCTCTCCCCTTATGACTGCCGCAAAAGCGGTGATGCTGGTGCTGAGTCTTGTTTTCTCCTGCGCCATGCCTGTCCTTGCAGGCTCGGGACTTCTATATAACCGCGAAAGCTACGGAGAAGACCTGGCAAAAACAGGAATATTCATGATAATTTCTGCCATACTTATGACAGCAGGGGCAGTTTTGTGCCTTTTCAGGAAAAATCTTCCCAATTTGCTATCGGCAGTCCTCTCCGTGGGAGGACTTATCCTCTGCCTTGCCATGCTGAAAATACTCACAGACCACGCCGACGCAAGCGGCTGGACGGACAAGTACACCCTATCCCCTGTCAGCGGAATGTATACCGCAAGGATACTGCCATGTATCCTGCCTGCCGGCATGGCAGTCATCATAGCGGTGGTCCAGCTCTGCTCCTACGACCTGAGAGAGCAGCGCCGCGCCAAAAAAGCCCGTAAGCTTGCAGAGGAGAACGCTCCATCGCCGCCCATCGTCTGAGAGCCCGAACTGTGTATCCCCGGGATATGACTGCTTCTGATAAAATTATATACCATAAAGGACGGGAAATCCGTCCTTTTTTGTTTGGCATAACTGTTTTTTACCCTCTTTTTTCTGTATCTATCTTGCATTATATATTTTTTTGTGGTAGAATATTGTTAATAATACCGAAAGGAACATCCTACATCATGAACGTGAAAACCGAATTGCTCTCAACCCTTGCCGGTGCAGGCGATCAATTCATTTCGGGAGCAGCCCTTGCCGAGAAGCTGGGCGTAAGCCGAAATGCCGTCTGGAAAGCGGTGAAATCCCTGGAGGCAGAGGGTTTTTCTATCACCTCAGTTACATCAAAAGGATACAAACTCAATAACGACAACAATATTCTTTCGGAAAGCCTTATCGCGCCCTATCTCAATACCAAGGAGATAGGAAGGAATATGAAGGTGTTCGACACAGTTGACTCCACAAACAATATCTGCCGCGAACTGGAGACGGAAAAGGCTCCCCACGGTACCACGGTCATCGCCGACAGGCAGACTGCGGGAAAGGGCAGGATAGGCAGACAGTTCGTTTCCCCGTCGGGAAAGGGCATATATCTCAGTGTGCTGGTGCGTCCCAATTTTGACCTTAGCTTTGCACCCATGATAACTGCGGCTGCTGCCTGTGCGGCGGCTGAAGCCGTTGAGACCTTCTGCGGCGGTCAGGTCATGATAAAATGGGTCAACGACCTGTATATGAACGGCAAGAAGATATGCGGCATACTCACGGAAGCCTCTCTGGGTCTTGAGATGAGAATGCTTGACTGCGCCGTCATTGGCATCGGCATCAACGTCAGAAAGGTGGGGGACAGCTTCGACAGCGACCTGAAAAAGACCGCTACCTCCATCGAGGACGAGACGGGTCTTGTAATAAACAGAAACAGGCTATGCGCAGAGCTCCTCAACAAGCTGGAAATATACCTGGGCAGGATAGAGGACAGGAGCTTCCTTATCCGCTACCGCGAAAGGGAAATGCTCACGGGAAATATCATCACAGCAAATGTGGGCACGGAGACTATCGTGGGGGAAGCCCTCGGTATAGGCGATAACGCCAACCTTATCGTAAGAATGCCCACAGGCGAGATAAGAGAGCTCAGCTCCGGCGAGGCAAATCTTTGCAGGATAAAAGTGTGAAGGAGCTCAGCTCCTCCGCTTTAATATAATTTTATTTAATAAGGAGGGTATGTCCGTATGAGATATACTATCATCGGTCAGACAGTTCCTGCTGTTGAATGTGAACTCAACGCAGGCGAATCCATGTACACACAGTCAGGCGGTATGATCTGGCAGTCACAGGGTATCAAGATGACAACAAACGCAAGAGGAGGCCTCGGAAGAAGCCTCGGAAGAATGTTCACAGGCGAATCGATCTTCATGGCTAATTACACCGCAGAGGTAGCAGGAGCTAAAATAGCTTTCGGCTCAACAGTTCCCGGCTCTGTGGTCCCCGTTAATATATCTCAGGGCGGTCTTGTATGCCAGAAGGGTGCTTTCCTCTGCGCAGAACAGACCGTTGACCTCAAGGCTGTATTCACAAAGAAATTCACAGCAGGTCTTTTCGGCGGAGAGGGCTTTATCCTCCAGCAGCTCTTCGGACAGGGCATGGCTTTCCTGGAAGTAGACGGCGATATGGTAGAGCGCTTCCTTAACCCCGGCGAGGTCCTCAAGGTGGATACAGGCAACGTTGTTGCCTTCGAGCCCACTGTTCAGTACGAGATCGAGACCGTAAAGGGCCTCGGCAATATC
Organism: Ruminococcus flavefaciens ND2009; assembly: GCF_000621785.1. GTDB lineage: Bacteria > Bacillota > Clostridia > Oscillospirales > Ruminococcaceae > Ruminococcus > Ruminococcus flavefaciens_C. The sequence goes on from NZ_JHXI01000010.1 coordinate 224,036, forward strand.
TTCCTGGGCGGCGAGGGACTCTTCCTCACACGCCTTACAGGTCCCGGAAAGGTAATTCTCCAGACCCAGAACTTCAACGACTTCGCAGGAAAGATCCTTTCACTGGCTCCCAAGCGCTGATGAAACACTGGCTCATAGCCGTTGCAGTTGCGGTGATATACCTGCTTTTCAGCGTATTCACAGGACTCTGGGCGATCTCATGGATCATCTGGGTGTTCTATGGAGTATACAGGCTGGTGGACTACATAAAGTCACAGCAGTAGTTCCGCCCTGCCGTTTTCAGCTCAAGTGAGGTGAAGCTTATGTTTATCTATGGTTTTCCCGTTGTGGGACTTCAGTATATGACACGAGCCGACGACCTGTTCCGCATGGCGGCGGAAAACCGCACTCCCCCCTCATGGACGGGCAATGTGTGGAACTGCTCCTGCGGCAGGACGAACGAGACTAAACTCTGTCCCGACTGCGGTGCAAAGGCGCCCGTAAAGCCCTGGAAATGCACCTGCGGAAAGGACTGCACTACAAATTTCTGCCCCGACTGCGGCTGCAAAGCCCCTGAAAAATAAAGGAGCTCCGCTCCTTTATCAGAGCCGACAACCTTCAGCCCCTTCTTCTTCGCGGCTTGCCGCCTTTTTGCGCTGAAGGCTGTCGGCTCAGTATTTTTTCGCAGAAAATCACCTCAGGTACTTGACAAAAGGGATTTTTCGTTGTACAATGAAATCAATAAATGCGATGAAGGGAATAAAAGCTTGTATCATGGCTTCACAGAGAGCTGCCGTTTGGTGAAAGGCAGTATGCAGGTATGAGAAATAACTCCTCCCCGAGCAGCCGACCCAAAGAAGCACAGCTTCAAGTAGGCTCGGACGGGCGCTCCCGTTACAGAGATATGCGTTGATCCGACGCAGATGAGTGGGTGTATACTTACATCAAGAAGAGTGGTACCACGGAGTATTGCAAGTAACTTCGTCTCTTCCATGCCGCGCATGGAGGAGGCTTTTTTATTACCCTTCATACAGTCGGCAAAACGGATCGGAATGGAGGTTTTTATATGAATAACGTAAGCAAGTACACAAGACAGTTTTTTGAAGCACCTGCAACGGAGATGAAATGGACAAAGCGTTCCTACGTTGACAAGGCGCCCATATGGTGCAGCGTAGATCTCCGCGACGGCAATCAGGCACTGATAATCCCCATGAGCCTGGGTGAGAAGCTGGAGTTCTTCCAGATGCTGGTGGACATCGGCTTCAAGGAGATCGAGATTGGCTTCCCTGCGGCTTCCGAGACCGAATATGACTTCTGCCGCACCCTCATCGAGCAGGACCTCATACCCGACGATGTGACCATTCAGGTGCTGACGCAGTCAAGAGAGCACATCATCGAAAAGACATTTGAGGCGCTGAAGGGCTGCAAGAACGCCATCGTCCACCTCTACAACTCCACCTCTGTGGCTCAGCGAGAGCAGGTATTCCGCAAGAGCAAAGAGGAGATAATCGACATCGCTGTCAGCGGCGCAAAGCTCTGCAAGGAGTACCGCGAGAGGTACGAGGGCAATTTTCGCTTTGAATACTCTCCCGAGAGCTTCACAGGCACCGAGCCCGAGTTCGCTCTGGAGATATGCAACGCCGTGCTGGACGTATGGGAGCCCACTGCTGAGGACAAGGTGATAATCAACCTCCCCGTAACGGTGCAGCTGTCCATGCCCCATGTCTACGCAAACCAGATAGAGTATATGTGCGATAACCTGAAATACCGTGAGAACGTCATAGTCTCCCTCCACCCACACAACGACCGCGGCTGTGCAGTTGCGGACACGGAAATGGGACTGCTGGCAGGAGCCGACAGAGTCGAGGGAACTCTCTTCGGAAACGGCGAGCGCACGGGCAATGTGGATATAGTTACCCTGGCTATGAATATGTACTCACAGGGCGTTGACCCTCAGCTGGAATTCGGTGATATACCCTCCATATCCGAGCTGTACACCCGTGTGACCCGAATGAACATCAACGAGCGCCAGCCCTATTCGGGCAAGCTGGTGTTCGCAGCCTTCAGCGGCTCTCATCAGGACGCTATCGCCAAGGGCATGAAATGGCGGGAGGAGGGGCACACTCAGTACTGGACCGTCCCCTATCTGCCCCTGGACCCCGAGGACGTGGGCAGAGAGTACTCCGCAGACGTTATCCGCATCAACAGCCAGTCGGGCAAGGGCGGTATCGGCTATATCCTGGAGACCCGCTTCGGCTACGACCTTCCCAAGAAAATGCGCGAGAGCGTGGGCTATCTGGTCAAGAGCGTTTCCGACCACAAGCACAAGGAGCTTCTCCCCGACGAGGTCTACGAGATATTCAAGACCAACTATGTGGACATAATCACTCCCATAAATATCACCGAGACCCACTTCGTTCAGCGTGACGGCATCGAGGCTACCATCAGCTTCAGCTATAACGGCAGGAACGTCACCGTCACCGATATGGGTAACGGACGTCTTGACGCCGTCAGCAACGCTATCCGCTCATATACGGGAGCTGAATACAGCCTGAATACCTACTCCGAGCACGCCCTTGAAGTGGGCTCGGCTTCAAAGGCTGTGTCCTATGTGGAGATAATCGCAGGAGACGGAAAGAGCTTCTGGGGAACAGGCATAGACAACGATATTATCACCTCCTCCGTAAAGGCTCTCGTCAGCGCGGTAAACAATATGCTGACAAAAACTCGTTAAATCGCACAAATAGAACCGTTGAAAATCACATACACAGAGAATATTCCCCGAAAAATACCGCTTCTTATTGATTTTGCACCTGCAAAGTGTTATAATTCAGATATATTATCAGAAGGGAGCGAAGAATAATGAAGATCGCTGTTATGAAAACAGGTCATGTCATTATTTCGGGCGCAGTCAGCACTATTTATGACTGTAGTCTCTTTTCGTTCTGTCCGAACGGCGCTCTTGCCTGATATATAGCTGTATATCAGTTGTTACAAAGAAGCCTTGCCCTCCGACAGAATGTCGGAGGGCTTTTGTTTTTCATCAGATACAAGACATTAAAGTAAAGGATTTTGATACTATGAAAATTTCAGGTGCAAAAATCGTTGTTGAGACACTTATCGAGCAGGGCTGTGATACTATTTTCTGCTATCCGGGTGGTCAGGTCATCGACCTGTTTGACGAGCTCTACACCGCCCGCGACCGCATAAAGCAGATACTCTCCGCCCACGAACAGGGCGCGGCTCATGCCGCAGACGGCTACGCAAGGGCTACCGGAAAGGTGGGTGTTGTCATCGCCACATCGGGCCCCGGCGCTACGAACCTCGTAACGGGCATAGCTACGGCAGCTCTGGACTCTGTCCCCATGGTAGCTATAACGGGAAACGTCCCCTGCGAGCTCATCGGAAGGGACAGCTTCCAGGAGGTGGACATCGTCGGTGTGACCATGCCTATCACCAAGCATAACTTCATCGTAAAGGATATAAGCGAGCTTGCGGACACCCTCCGCACAGCCTTCAAGATAGCCAAATCGGGACGTCCCGGTCCTGTACTGGTGGATATTCCCAAGGACGTTCAGACTGCACTTTTTGAATTTGAGGCAAATCCGCAGCCCGTTATCCCCTATCCTATCACCTTTGCCTCAGAGGAAAAGCTGAAAAAGGCTGCCGAGATGATAAACAACGCCGAGAGACCCTATATCTACTTCGGCGGCGGAGTCATCAGCGGCAAGGCTTCCGCTCAGATAATCGCTCTGGCGGAGCAGATAGACGCGCCTATGGGCTGCTCACTTATGGGACTTTCCGCAGTTCCCTGCGACCACCCGAAATTCCTGGGTATGCAGGGTATGCACGGACATTACGCCTCCTCCATCGCCGAGGACGAAGCCGACCTGGTAATAGCTATGGGAGCTCGCTTCAGCGACAGGGCTACGGGAAACAAGTCCCGCTATGCAAAGCATTTCAGCATAATCCATATTGACATAGACGGAGCGGAGCTCCACAAGAACATCAACGCAGACCTTGCCATAAGAGGCGATATAAGGGACGCCGCAGAGCGCCTTATCGCCATGACAGAGGAGAAAAAGCGCCCTCAGTGGGCTCAGCGCATCGAGGAGCTGAAAAAGGAGGAGGCTGCAAGGACTACCTCCGCAAGGAAGAACAAAAGCGGCTTCCTTCACCCCTATGACATCGTTGACATCATAAGCGCTCACGCAGGAGATGATACCATAATCTCCACCGACGTAGGTCAGCACCAGATGTGGACCGCCCAGAGATACCCACTGAAAAAGCCCCGCACCTTCCTCACCAGCGGCGGTCTCGGCACCATGGGCTACGGTCTGGGTGCAGCCGTCGGAGCCTGTGCAGCTACGGGAAGACGCGCTGTACTTTTCACAGGCGACGGCAGCTTCGGCATGAACCTCAATGAGCTGGCTACTGCCGTATCACAGCAGACTCCCGTTACCATCGTCATCATGAACAACGGAGTGCTGGGCATGGTGCGCCAGTGGCAGACACTTTTCTTCGACAGACACTACTCCTGCACCACTCTCAACAGAAAGACCGACTTCGTAAAGCTGGCTGAGGCTTTCGGCGCAGAGGGCGGCAGAGCCGCGACCAAGGAGGAGCTTGAAAAGCTGGCGGAGAGGGCCTTCGCCTGCAAGGGACCATTCGTCATCGACTGTGCAGTTGACTGCGACGAGTTCGTTCTTCCGATGCTTCCTCCCGAGGGCTCGGTGGACGACATAATTACTGAGGTAAAGTGAGGTGACAGTTATGGATCAGTATGTAATAGGAGTTATAGTTGCCAACGTTTCGGGTGTTCTTTCACGAGTTTCGGGAATGTTCACCAGACGGGGCTTCAACATCGACAGCCTTACCGTGGGAGAGACTGAGTCAAGCGGTTTTTCCCGTATCACCATAGCCTTCCACGGCGACGAGGACATCAAGGAGCGCATACTCCAGCAGCTCCAGAAGCTCCATGACGTCAGAGAGGTAGAGGTGCTGGACAGCAAGGATACCGTTATCAGGGAGCTCCTCCTCATCAAGGTAAGGAACAAAACAGAGATAAGACAGGACATCATGACAGCAGTTGAGATATTCCGCTCAAAGATAGTTGACTATTCCCCCACGGCTCTCGTATGCGAGCTCACAGGGGAGACATCAAAGATAGACGCTTTTATCCAGCTTCTCAAGCCCTACGGCATCATGGAGATGTGCCGCACGGGTATCGTGGCTATCGAGAGGGGCGAGAACTGCCTCAAGACAGTGAAATAACAAAGTGGAACAGCTCCGCGGCAAATATATACGAAAGAAGCGTGTAAAAATGGCAATGACAATGACGCAGAAGATACTTGCGGCTCACTCGGGCAGAGAGTCCGTCAGCCCGGGAGAGCTTATCTTAGCCGACTTAGATCTGGTCCTCGGCAACGATATCACCTCTCCCGTAGCTATAAAGGAGTTCGCAAAGCTTGGCAAAGACAGCGTGTTCGACAAAGATAAGATCACCATGGTCATGGATCACTTCGCGCCAAACAAGGACATAAAGGCGGCAGAGCAGTGCAAAATGTGCCGCGATTTCTGCGGAGAAAAGGAAATAACCCATTTTTACGATGTGGGAGAAATGGGCATTGAACACGCCCTGCTCCCCGAAAAAGGACTGGTCACCGCAGGAAATGCAGTCATCGGCGCCGACTCCCACACCTGCACCTACGGCGCTCTGGGAGCCTTCTCCACAGGCGTCGGCTCCACGGATATGGCCTGCGGCATGGCAACAGGCAAGGCGTGGTTCAAGGTGCCCTCTGCCATTAAGTTCAACCTTACGGGAAGCCTCCGCAGATACGTTTCGGGCAAGGACGTTATCCTCCACATCATTGGAAAAATAGGCGTTGACGGCGCCCTCTACCGCTCTATGGAGTTCACAGGCGAGGGACTCTCCTCACTGTCCATGGCCGACCGCCTCTGCATCGCCAACATGGCTATAGAGGCAGGCGCAAAGAACGGTATCTTCGAGGTGGACGAGATAACCCTTGACTATATCCGTCAGCACGGCGGCGCAGAGCCCGTTGTGTACAGTGCCGACCCCGACGCTGAATACGACGAGGTCATGGACATAGACCTTTCGGCAATTGAGCCCACCGTGGCTTTCCCCCACCTCCCCGAAAACGCAAAGACCTTCGGCGAAATAGGCGATGTGAAGATAGACCAGGTGGTCATCGGTTCCTGCACCAACGGCAGACTTGAGGACCTTATCGCCGCCGCAGAGATAATGAAGGGCAGAAAGGCGGCAAAGAACGTCCGCGTCATAGTTATCCCTGCGACTCAGCAGGTCTACCTTGACGCTATGGAAATGGGACTCCTCCGCACATTCATCGAATTCGGCGCAGTAGTCTCCACCCCCACCTGCGGACCATGTCTCGGCGGATACATGGGCATACTTGCCGCAGGAGAGAGAGCCATAACCACCACGAACCGCAATTTTGTGGGAAGAATGGGTCACCCAGAGTCAGAGGTGTACCTTGCAAGCCCTGCAACTGCCGCAGCAAGCGCAGTAACAGGCAGGATAACAAGTCCATGGGAGGTAATGGGAAAATGAAATACACAGGAAGCGTTATAAAGTACGGCGACAACGTGGACACAGACGTTATTATCCCTGCACGTTACCTCAATACCAGCGACCACAAGGAGCTGGCGAGCCACTGCATGGAGGACCTTGACAAGACCTTCGTCAGCCGCGTAAAGCAGGGGGACATCATTACCGCAGGTCAGAATTTCGGCTGCGGCTCCTCCCGTGAGCACGCTCCCATAGCCATAAAGGCAAGCGGTGTCTCACTGGTCATCGCCAAGAGCTTCGCCCGTATCTTCTACCGCAACGCCATAAACATAGGACTTGCCATCGTGGAATGTCCTGCGGCTGCTGAGGAGATATCCGAGGGAGACACCGTGGAAGCCGACCTCGACAACGGCATTATCCGCAATATAACTACTGGCAAGGAGTACAAAACAGCTCCCTTCCCCGATTTCGTACAGAAGATAATCGAAAACGGCGGACTTATGCAGGCTATCGTCAACGAGGCTTTCTGAGGCGCAGAAAATGACAGCGAAGATAATCGTAAAATGTATAATCCACAATAAAAAGCTGAACCGTTTTCTCCTTGTCAGGCGCAGTGAAAACGATGACACGGGCGCAGATACATGGGAAAATGCAGGCGGCAGTGTCGAAAGCGGAGAGACTCCCGAGGAGGCTGCAAAGCGAGAGGTCAGGGAAGAAACAGGCATTGAGCATATCAGGATAGGCAATATCGCTTATATTGCGCTCTTACACCATGAGGTCCCCGATCTTATCATAGCGTATCTGTGCGAAACAGATGAAGAAGACGTAAGGCTGAGCTCTGAACACAGCTCTTTTGTATGGGCTGACGAACAGCAGTGCCGTTCCCTGCTTCCTGCTGAGATAATCAGCGATCTCGAGAAGAACAATGTTTTTGATATTCTCAGCAAAGGAGACCATCATGACTGACCTGAGCTGCCTTCTGGCAGGACTTACAAATCTGCTGGGGCCGCTGCTCCTGCTGATATTCTGGCACAAAAGGACAGGGGCACGGATTCTACCCGCACCTGTCGCACTTGCGGTGTGCTTCCCTGTATTTTTCGTCGCTGGAGCAATACGCTCAGGCTTTGACCACAGCGACCATCTCTCATTCTATTTGCAGCAGGCTCTGCTCTACGGCATATTCGAGGAGGGCAGCAAGTTCATCGTGCTGCGCTGGCTCCTCAGGTCATACGACCACCGCAGAGACGCAGTCACCTACGCAATAGGCCACGGCTCCTTTGAGAGTATAGGCTCGGGATTTGCCTGCATAAATCTCATCGGCACAGGCAGTGCAGCCGCGGATATTTTCCCCGTGAATTTGTTTGGCTTCATCGAAGGCGCGGCTTTCTGTATCGGCGTTACCGTCCTCATATTCTACGGCATACAGATGAACAAGTCAAAGATAATGCTTCCATTAGCGGTATTTCTCCACTTCTTGAGCAACCTCACTGGAGCGGTGTTTATAACGCCTGTTTCAATGGCGATTCGTCTGTTCCTGACAGCAGGCATATGCTATGCCGCATATCGCTGCTGCAAGGCAATGGAAGTCTCTTATGAGCATGAGACATATATATAAGGCAGCGCGTGTTCTGCACGGCACTGCATTTTCATTAAACGAAAGGAGTAATTATGGAACTGAAGATCGCATTGCTAAAGGGCGACGGCATAGGTCCCGAGATAGTGGACAGCGCCGTGGCAGTCCTTGAAAAGACAGCAGAAAAGTTCGGACATAAATTCACCTTTACCCCCTACCTCATCGGCGGCTGCGCCATTGACGAGACCGGTATCCCACTCCCTCAGGAGACCGTGGACGGCTGCCTGGCTTCGGACAGCGTCATACTGGGAGCCGTTGGCGGCCCCAAGTGGGACGACCAGCCCGGAGACAAGCGCCCCGAAAAGGCTCTGCTGGGCATTCGCTCGGCTATGGGGCTGTTCACCAATCTCCGCCCCGCAAAGCTCTACCCTGCTCTCCGCGGAGCTTCTCCCCTGAAGGACGAGATAGTGGGCGAGGGCTTTGACATAATGATAGTACGCGAGCTCACGGGAGGTATTTACTTTGGTGACCGCGGCTACCGCGAGGGAAAGTACGGTCAGGAGGCTTTCGACACCGAGGCTTACAGCGTCACCGAGATAGAACGTATCGGCAAAGTCGCCTTTGAAGCCGCTATGAAGCGCAGCAAGCGCCTTTGCAGCGTGGATAAGGCAAACGTTCTGGAGTCCTCACGGCTCTGGCGCAAGACCATGCATGAGCTGTCGGAGCAGTACCCCGAGGTGGAATACAGGGATATGTTCGTGGACAACGCCGCTATGCAGCTGGTGCGCGACCCCAGGCAGTTCGATGTGATAGTGACCTCCAATATGTTCGGAGATATACTTTCAGATGAAGCCTCGCAGATCACAGGCTCCATAGGAATGCTGGCTTCGGCGTCACTGGGCGCTTCAAAGCGGGGTCTCTACGAGCCCATACACGGTTCTGCACCCGATATTGCGGGAAATAATATGGCTAACCCCATTGCCACTATCCTTTCGGGAGCCATGATGCTCCGCTATTCCTTCGGTCTCATAAAGGAGGCTGAGACCATCGAAAATGCCGTGGATAAGGTGCTTGACGCAGGTCTCAGGACTGCCGATCTCATGGGAAGCGACAAGGGTGAGTACCTTAGCTGTACGGAGATGACAGAAGCTATATTGAAGGTTATATAAGCCTATAATGAGTTCATATGAACTCCACAAATAATTTAAAATTTCCTCATTGACTTTCTGTGTAAAAACTATTATTATATATACATAAATTATTTGCGTATATATTTTTTATATCGCAGAAATATCAGGAGGTAAAAAATGAAAAAAGGATTATTGGGACTTTCAGCACTTATTTTCGCAGCAGCGCTCGTGGGGTGCGGCGCTGACAAGGAAAAGGCTTCCGACAAGGAAACTGATTCTTCCAAGGCAGAAACTACTGTTGCAGAGGATACCACCGCTGAAAAGGAAACAGAAGAAACCAAAAATGAAGGATCAACAGCTGAAGACGCCGATCCCGTTGCTCTCAAGGACCTTGCAGGTCCCTATCACCTCAACGGCTATATGACCATGGGTGATGTACCCGAGGAGCTTGATCCCAAGAAGCTCCAGGAAACATACAAGGACGATCCGGTAAGCATCTCTGAGGACGGCATTCTCCACATCTACGGCAAAGACTATCAGCTCGCTGCCGAGGGCATGGACGATGAGAATACCGTTTTCAGCATTGAGGGAAGCGGCTTCGATATGGACAGCTACCGCAAATCATCAAAGGTCGCTGACGAGGACTATGCGGGTCCCTGCGCACTCATCGTGCAGGTATCTCATATGACAGTCAACGATGTGGACGTACCCTATACTCAGTATAATGTGATAATGACACAGAAGGGCGACGAAAGCTATTTCGGCTATGTAGGAATAGATCAGGGCGAAAAGAGCGAAAGCGACTGGGACTGGGACTGGGATGACGACGATGATGATGACTGGGACAGCGAGGACTTTGAAGACGATGATGCTGTATGATCCACTACGGAGGATAATACTATGATAAAGATACACACAGAAAAGGCGCCTGCCGCAGTAGGTCCCTATTCACAGGCAATGGTCTCAAGAGGAATGGTCTATACCAGCGGACAGATAGCCATTGATCCGCTCACCAACACCGTAAAAGGCACAACTATCGAGGAGCAGACAGAACAGGTAATGCAGAACCTGGGCGCTGTCCTCGCCACAGCAGGCTCTTCATTCGAGAAGGCTGTAAAGACTACCTGCTTTCTTGCGGATATGAACGATTTTGCCGCATTCAACGAGATCTACGGAAGGTACTTCACTTCCCTTCCTGCAAGGAGCTGCGTTGCGGTAAAGACACTTCCAAAGGGCGTACTTGTGGAGGTAGAGGTCATCGCCGAAAGTGAGCTCTGATGTGTAAAAAAACGCAGCGGATATGACCGCTGTGCTTATATGACAGTTTATACGTAATTATCGGGGGAAAACTTTCTGAGGAAAGGTTCTCTTCTGACGGAGGCGCGCCCCTCTGTCACTGCGTGACATCTCCCCGCACTGCGGGGAGTCACCCCGAATCCCTTTTCCAAAGACTTCATAACTGAATTTAGCCCATACAGGGCGCTCCACAAAATGTGAAAATCAGTATTTTACTGAGAGCACCCTGTATGGGCTAAATTTAATGCTAAAGGTTTTAGGAATGTAGTTTGAGGTCCCCCCTTTTTCAAAAGGGGGGACCTCAATATCACCCGTAAAACTCTGTATGAGCATCGCCTGAAAACTGTGCCGCTTTTTACTATATCATATTATTTAAGGTCGTAGACCTGTTCGTTAACGGTGAGGGTAACGCTTTCAGCGGAGGTGAAGTCCACGCTGGGGAAGGTCATCCATGTGCTGCACTTTCCTGCGTCAAAGGCTTCGCCCTCTGTATCGCAGTAGCTGTAGCCCATTTCCTTGGGCTCATATTCAGCGCCGTCAACGGTGAGAATGAAGTTCCCGGCAAGGTCGTGCCAGTCCTTGTCGAACTTGTCGGCAACCTGATAGTAGTCTGTCTCGCCGCCTGCAAGGTCTGTGCCCATGAAGTCGTACTTTACCTTGAGCAGAGAATCATATGCGCCGAATTCGGCATAGAACAGCTCATAATCAACATTGCCGCTGCTTATGGTGATGTCGTCGTAGAATTCATAGGCGGTCTCCTTGAGAGCCTGCTCGGGGACTTTGAAGCGGAACTCCATATCCACGTCATAGTCGAATTTGCGGTTCACAGGGTCATTTTCAAAGCTTATCTGCTTTACTGCCGCAAGTACATCGGCTTCGTTTATCATGAATGTTGCGGGGCCGTCCATGCAGACATGGTACATATTGCTGACATCGGGGTCCTTTTCACCCCAGGCGTCCCACATACCGTAATCATCAAGGCGGTTTCTGTAGGTGTCCTCGTCAAGCACATATGCGAAGAGGCGGAGCTTATCGTTTTTTGCAGCAAGCTCCTCATCGTGTACAGTAACCTCGAAAAGCAGCTTTGGTGAGGAGCGGTCGCCTGTTACGGAGTCCAGCAATACGGTGAAGCCGTCGTCGGTGGCGTCCTGCCCCACCTCGCAGTAGTGACCCTCGTCGATTATCTCTGCTGTGGTCTCGTCCTTGCCGAAGAACCTGCGGAAGCTGTCTCCAAGGGGACCGTAGCCCATAGCCGAAGCGGCTGTGCCTGAGATTATAAGGCAGGCAGCTGCCGCGCCGATGAATTTACCTATAATGTTAGTCTTAGTTTTGCCTGTCATAGTGATATTCCTTTCCGTAGAGGGAGCGGAGCGGGCTTTCTCAAGCATTTCCGCAGCCGATACATTGAAATTCCTGTCACATACGTCGTTCATTGCCTTTTTGTATTTATTCTCGCTCACAGCCAATCTTCCTTTCTCAGAGTTTTCTTCAGCTTGTCCCTGCCCCGTTTGAGCCTGGTCTTCACCGTAGCCTCGGGCAGCCCAAGTATATCCGCTATTTCTGCAACGCTGTACTCCTCATAGTAGAACAGGTGGATGGGTATGCGGTATTTTTCGGGGAGCTTCATTACGATGCTGATGATCTCGTCGGTCTCATGTGTCTCCTCCGAGGGAAGGTCCTCGGGGATAGGTGAGGCGGAAATATGCTTTCTGCTTCGAAAGTGATTTTTGCAGCTGTTTACAGCGACCCTGATGAGCCATGCTTTCATATGCTCATCGGAGTCGAAGCCGCCGTCGTATGTGTATAGCTTTATGAAGGTATCCTGAGAAAGCTCGGAGGCGTCCTCTGTATTGCGCACATAGCTGAATATGACGGAATAGACCGTATTTTTAAATTCTGTATATGCCCATAAGAATTTTTCGTCAGTCATAGCTTTCTGTTCTTCCTTTTAGAAACGTTTCGTGGGAGGTCGTCAGGACCTTTACACTCATAATACACACCTGCGGCGGAAAAGGTTTCATTTTTCTGAAAAAAATTTCAGTCCGCCATAATATTATACAGCAAGAGTGAGCAGATGTCAAAATCCGGCGCATACGGATAACTGAGATAAATCATAATTTACATTTGTAGGGGACGGCGCAGCTAACAGCTGCACGTACCCTCTGTCAGCTTCGCTGACATCTCCCTACACCGTAGGGAGTCACTCGACGTCCCACAAAATTCGTATTATAGTGGCGACTATCATCCGCTCAACCAGGGGACGCCTTCTCTTACAAGGCGTCCCCTCTCCAAAAACAGTCCACCGGACTGTTTTTGGA
>NZ_JHXI01000011.1 GCF_000621785.1 Ruminococcus flavefaciens ND2009
ACATATGCTCCGCCTGCCTTGATGATTCCGTAGATCCCGGCTATCATTTCTATGCTTCTGTCTGCTATTATCGCTACGAAATCGTCAGGCTTCACTCCCATCTCTCGCAGCTTATGCGCCAGGCTGTTTGCCTTTGCATTCAGCTCTGCATAAGTCAGTTCCTTGTCTTCAAATACAAGTGCAACATTGTCAGGGGTCTTCTTTACCTGCTCTTCAAACAGCTCTGCTACTGTCTTTTCTCTCGGATAGTCTGTCTCCGTTGCGTTGAAGTCGTTGAGGATCAGCTGCTTTTCAGAATCCGTAATTAATGATATATCCTTAATAATTGAGTCAGGATTATGCAGAATATCGTCTATCAGTCTACAGTATGAATCAGCAATTTTTTCTATTTTCTCATGAGTATAAATATCTTCAGCATACTGAATGATCAGCTCAAAAGAATCCGCCAATTCGTTCACATAAACCGAAAGATCATTAGAACAATGCAGAGGTGTTTCACCCTTTATCTGGCAGCTTGCTCCGTCAATAGTAAGCAAGTCTCTATATGATTTCTGATAACGGAATGCAACATTATATAGTTCATTTTTTACACCGCAGACATCATAAATAGTTTCATAAAGAACATCAGAATTATCAAGTACTTCATAATAGCTTGTCTGCATTTCGCTTACAAAGTCACCTAAATTTATATTTGTATCGATCTGCTTTTTTACAGGTACAGTATTAACATACATACCTACGGTATTGGAAAGCTCATTAAACTTTCTGCCGGCAACAAATGTTCCGATTGTTATATCCTTTTCAGATGTGAGCTTATTAAGAACCAGGAACAAAGCTGAGACAAAAAAAGTATTTCTTGTGCACTTTTTAGCCTTGCAAAAATTATTGATCTCATCAGCACACAAAATACTTCTTTCAAATCTTACATTGTTCATAAGATTTTCCTTAACATAAGGATTATCCTTAAGAAGATCAAGTGAGCTGCTGTTATCATCAACAGTTTCCTTCCAGAACTCTGTTTTTGCCTTATACTCGACGCTGTTGATGTATTCCTTCTGCCATCTTACAAAATCACAGTACTGATATTCAGATAAACAATCTGTTACTTCATTCTTGTTATAAAACTCACCAAATTGTTTCATAAATACAGCTACACTTCTGCCGTCAAATACAATATGATGAAAGGCAAGCAGCAATAAAAATGTATCATCACTGCATTTTACAATTTCTGCTCTTGTCAGGAGCTCGTCAGAATCAAGATCAAAGGGCTTGCTAAAACTTTTTAATTCCCTCTCCTTTATCATATCAAATGATTCACCGTCAACTGACAGATCCTTATAATCAATCGAGGTTGAAACGAAATCTTTTATAAAATAAAAAAGCCCATCATTATCATGATAGAATCTCGCTCTAAGCATCGGGTTAAGACTTATGCATTTATTATAAGCCTTTTTCAGCTGGTCAATGTCAACAACGCCATTGATTTTTACTGAAAGGGTTATATTATAATCAAGTCTTGACGGTTCAGAACAATAAAGTGCATATAACCTTTCCTGAACTGATGAAGCAGCATTACGCTTCTCAAAATCAGAATGTTCAAGTGTTAAATACTTCTCTTTATCGTCTTCAGAACTATTTTCTATCAGATCGATGAGATCTTTTACATATTCACAATTTGCCAGATCATGTATCCCAATCCCCACATTAAAAACATCTTTTATCTCTTCAATAATACTTATAAACTCAAGAGAATCCCATTCCTCTATATCTTCCAGCGCAAAATCAGGGGTAATAATTATGGAATTATCTTCAAAAACATCAATAAAAATATCTTGTAACTCTTTTACTATCATTTTTCTTCTCCTATTATGCATTTATTACTATGTAATTAAGAAGCTTAAATAGTAATTCATAATAAAGAATATCATTATTGATAATTAATAAAGCACAAACATTTTTCATTATTAAATTAAGTACTGCTAAAACTATAACTGGATCTATTGGTAAAAAGTTGAAACTACTGCTTTGTAATACAACAATGTATTCTTTATTGAATCACTTTAAAGCTTTTCAAAACTCAACAATACTTTGCTATATCACGCAATACTTTCTTCAGGTACGAAGGGTATTCAGGGCAATTGAACGGAAAGAAATGCGAGTCATCAAAGCATTTCAATAAAAACAACGATGTTGTATATTTTTTCCATTCACCCATGTCCTCAGCAGGCGCTTCATCATCTTGTAAACCGGTACCAACAAACATCGGTATATTGATAGGCTTTATTTCATCCTGCTCAAAATTTTCACCGGCGCTGATATCAGCAATAAAAATATCCGAGAGGATATCCATAAGTTCAGGATCCTTCAGGATCTCCTCGTCCATCTGTCCCAGTTCTATCATCTTTTCAATGATCTTCTCTTTTGAATATCCGGACAATCTTTCGTCCTTATACTTCAGATGAGGAGGTCTTGTACCGCCTATAATGACAGCCTTGGGAGGATATTTGTACCGGGAGCTCAGCTTCAGCGCGGTCAGATACGCTATAAGGCATCCCATGCTGTGCCCATACAGAACATAATTGCTGGGAGCTTCGCTTATAATTGTTTTGACCACATCATCGGAAATCTTCTGAGCGTCATTATAGAGCTCCTCAGTAAACCTTGAACCATGGCCGCTGTACTCTACAGGTATCACCTCAGCAACATCGGAGTATCTGCTTATCCAGTCGCTGTATATCGTTTTACTTCCACAGGAATACGGTAAACAAAACATTTTTAACTTATTCATGAGTGCCCCCTATAATAAAAACATATTGTAATATATATATAATTATAACCTAACTGTAGAAAAATGTCAATAGTTAATAGTACCTTATTATTTATTACATCTTTCAATTGTATTATATAAAACTGTCAATTATATTGTAAAGAATGCACAAAAAGCAATATTTACGCTCCATTTCAGAGGATAAATACAACAGTTTTCTTAAACTTTAATTTAATAATTAATTCCTTGCTTAAATCAAAGCTTTATCATATGGACAAATAATAATCTTTTATGTAATTGACAAAAGTGAAACAAATTATCATCCACTATATATAAAAATTATATTGACAAATAGTTATATCGATGCTATAATATAACAGTGCGTTGATTGTTAAAGAGGTTTATTTTTTATACAATCTTCATAATTTTTGCAAAAAATCTCAGGAGGGAATATGGAATCACTTATCGTTAACAACCTGGTTAAGAAATTTCCTTTGAGTAAAAAACAAAGGAAAAAACTTTACACATCCGAAACCGAAAAAACAGCTGTTGACAATATCAGCTTCGTAGCAAAATCGGGAGAGGTTTTCGGGCTTCTCGGAACAAACGGTGCCGGAAAAACCACTACTATGCGTATGCTTGCTACACTTATCAAGCCCAACTCAGGTCAGATCTTTTTCAACGATATCAATGCTATCGAAAATCCTGAAAAAGTACGTTCACAGCTTGCATTTCTCACGACAGACCTTAAACCTGATATGAAATCCACGCCAAGTGCAATGTATGACTTTTTCGCTGAACTGTATCATATTCCTCGTAACTACGCTTTGGAACGTAAAAAACAATTATTTAGTGAGTTCCAGATAGAACCCTACGCTGAAACAATGATAGCTAAGCTCTCACAGGGACAGCGTCAGAAGGTTTCATTGGTCATCTCTGTTATACATGATCCCAAATTTGTTATTTTCGATGAGCCGACAAACGGACTTGACATCATAGCAGCCAGAGAGGTTCGTGATTTTATCATTTCCATGAAGAAAAACGGAAAATGTGTCATTATTTCCACGCATTTATTTGATCTTGTCGAAAAGATATGCGATCGTGCAGCTATAATCATGGACGGTAAGATCATCGCCAATGACACCCTTGATAATTTAATGCAGGGTCGCTCACTCGAAGATGCATTTTACGAAATGTATTTAAAGCAAGTTAAGATGAAAGAGGTGTGACCATGAGAGATATTATTACAGTTGCAAAAAAAGAACTAAAGACCTTCTTCTCAGATAAGGTTATTTTATTCCAGATGATTTTTCTTCCTTTCGTAATTATTTTCGGCTACTCCTCTCTTATGTCCGGAATCGCAAAAGCCAATACAGAACCGGAAAAAAAGGAAGTCAAGGCATATTATATGAATGCGCCTGAATCCTTCAAGGATCCTCTCGAAAACCTGAAAATAAAGGTCGCTCCCGACAATAATGAAGAGAAATACATAAAAGATGTCAAGAACAAAGAATTAGACCTTTTTGTTATATTCCCCGAGAATTTCAAGGAAGCTCAGCCGGGTCAGACAGACCTCTCTAATATCGACATCTATTACAATTCGGAAGAGAGTTCTTCGATCGAGCTGTTTTCAGGTGTTACAGCCCTCTTTACAACAATGCAGCCGCAAATATTCACAGTAAATGCTTCCCCCGATAAAACATATGACCTTGTCGATAAAGATGCAGCATTCAGAGACCTCATCAGTTCATTTGTACCATTAATGGCATTTTTCGCAGTATTTATGATCTGTATGACACTTGCAGCAAATTCAATTGCCGGTGATAAGGAAAACGGTTTCCTCAATACTCTCCTTGTTTCTCCTATCCGACGCAAAGATCTCGCAATCGGAAAATCAGTTTCTATTCTTATAGTTGCAATAATCGCAAGTCTCTCAACATTCGTCGGAATCATATTATCACTGAGAAAGCTCTCTGATGCCATCAATTCAGGTGAGGGAGTGAAGTACGGTGTTTCTGAATATCTTGTACTTTTAATGGCACTTGTTACCGGAGCATTTACCCTTGCTGCAGTTCTTCTTATCGTATCAACTTTAGCAAAGAATGTAAAACAGGCAACAACCGTTGCCCCGATATTCCTGTTCTTCTTAATGATACCGTCATTACTCAGTACAATACCTACTTTTGAATCCTTTATAAAAGCACTCGGAAGAAAGAATTACATCATTCCGGTATGGAATTCCGTAAGACTGTTCCAGGATGTTTTAAAACTTGATTTCTCAATGCTCAATGCACTCATAACTTTCGTTTCAAATATTATCGCAGTCCTCTTAGGAGCACTTCTCATCGGACACTTATTCAATAAGGAAAAGATCGTAAACGGATAATAAACACACACATATACAATAAGCGCCACCATCCTATAGTCAATAACTCCCCCGCAGTTTTCTGTCGGGGGTTTTTGATTGAAGATAACTAAAAGAATGGTATAACAATTGAAAAGATAGCCGCACCTGATAAGGACGGTAATGCGCCTGCGATAGTAGTACCAAAGGTCAAGACAGGTAAACCTCAGATAATTGAAGTTGAAGCAACACCTGAGCAGCGTGAGATAGTTAAGGACTTTGCAAGACGTGGTAGAGAAATACAGCTCGGCAACGTCAGACCAGATCAAGACAATCTCTTAAAGATAACAGGAGAAGCTCATCTGGTAGGTCTTGGCAACAGAGCTGTGGCTTCGGTTTACGCGAAAAATGGTTGGGAGCTGATGAATACGAAGAAGAATATTATAAAAAATGAAAAAAG
The DNA here is from genome assembly GCF_000621785.1 of Ruminococcus flavefaciens ND2009. Lineage (GTDB taxonomy): Bacteria > Bacillota > Clostridia > Oscillospirales > Ruminococcaceae > Ruminococcus > Ruminococcus flavefaciens_C. The sequence continues at coordinate 5,572 of NZ_JHXI01000011.1, forward strand.
TGCAGAACACTTCGATTTTTATTTACAGAATTCAGATTTTTAGTCGTATCATAACCAATTATTTCAGATAAAAAGAAAAGCCGCAATTGCCGATATATAGGCAACAACAGCTTATAAATGAAAAACCTTTCTGAACGTGCGGGTTCAGAAAGGTTTAGTCATATCATATGGTTGGGGTGGAAGGATTTGAACCCTCGAAATAACGGAGTCAGAGTCCGCTGCCTTACCACTTGGCGACACCCCAGTGTATGTACTGAATTATTCAGCTTTATTATTATATCACTGTCAGAGCTGATTGTCAATAGATAAAATATATTTTTATTTTTTAACTTTAGTTCCCATATGAAAAGCAGCAGCTCCCACGTTAAAATGACCGACCGCGGGAGCGCGCTTTTTCGCATATAAATACATTTTTCTTTCTTTTGCTCTGACTCTATGTAAACGCCGTAAGCTCCGGCGAAAACCAGTATAAAAGCATTCTGCGCTCTTTTCCTTTTGTATCCCTATTATACTCTTTTCCCCTGCCATTTACAATAACAGAAAAGTTCCGATATAAGAACGGTTTGACTGCATTTTTCTTACGATGCAGTATCATAATCTTACAGAATGTTTAAATAGTTACAGAATTCTTTCGGTTGCCTGTTCTCCCATTATACATTTTATATGAAAAAAATTCCGTCCAGGTCTTTTCAAGCAGTGATAAATGTGATATAATATACTTATCCTTTAATATAAAGTTTTAAAGCTTTTCTGAAGTGTGCTTCGGCATACTTTTTAATTACTAAACAGCGTATATGGAGATCTTTTTTATGGACACTAATTCTTACAATTCAGCAAAACAGGCAGCGCTGAAAAGATATTTCAGCCGTATGAACGATATGCAGCAGGAGGCTGTATTCACTGTGAACGGTCCCGTTCTTGTGCTTGCAGGCGCAGGAAGCGGCAAGACCACGGTGATAGTCAACCGTATCGCAAATATGATAAACTTCGGCAACGCCTACTTCGATACCACCCGTCAGGGCAGTGATGATGACATCGCCTTCCTGAAGGAGTACGCAGAGGGCAGGACCGATGACTTCGATACCCTCAGGGACACCGTTGCCGTTGACCCTGTGCGCCCCTGGAATATCCTCGCCATCACCTTCACCAACAAGGCAGCAGGCGAGCTGAAGGAGAGACTCTCCGCAATGCTGGGCGAGGAGGCTCTGAATATCCATGCCTCCACCTTCCATTCAGCCTGCGTAAGAATACTCAGGAGCGAGATAGAGGCTCTGGGCTACGGCAGGGACTTCACTATATACGACTCCGATGACAGCCAGCGCATGATAAAGAACGTCATGGGCGAGCTGGACGTTTCCGAGAAGCAGCTTGCTCCCAAGGCGGTTCTCAGTGAGATAAGTTTCGCCAAGGACAAGATGATAACTCCCGCGGAGCTCCGCGCCGATGCAGGTCAGGACTACCGCAAGAAGATGGTAGCCAAGCTCTATGCCCTGTATCAGGAGCGAATGAGGGCTGCAAATGCTGTGGACTTCGACGATATACTGGTTCTTACAGTTGAGCTTTTCGAGCAGTTCCCCGAGGTCCTGGAAAAGTACAGGAGCCGCTTTAAGTACATAATGGTGGACGAGTATCAGGACACCAACCACGTTCAGTTCAGACTTGTATCCCTCCTTTCGGGCGGACACAAGAACCTCTGCGTAGTGGGCGATGATGACCAGAGCATTTACAAATTCCGTGGCGCAAATATTGAGAATATCCTGGGCTTTGAGGAGCAGTTCGAGGGTGCAAAGGTCATTCGTCTCGAGCAGAATTACCGCTCCACACAGACCATACTCAACGCCGCAAACTCAGTTATCAGCAACAACAACGGCAGAAAGCCCAAGACTCTCTGGACCTCCGGCGAGCAGGGCGACAAGGTATACTGGTACAAGGCTGTGGACGAGACCGATGAGGCAAAGTTCGTGGCGGACACTATACTTGCCTCCTACAAGGAGACAGGCCGCTATTCCGACAATGCTGTGCTCTACCGTATGAACGCACAGTCCAACTCAATAGAGCGTATGCTGGTAAAGTGCGGCATACCCTACAGGGTTTACGGCGGTATGCGTTTCTACGACCGCAAGGAGATAAAGGACGTTACCTCCTACCTGAGCTTTATCAACAATCATAACGATATGCTCCGCTTCAGGCGCATTATCAACGAGCCCAAGCGCGGTATCGGCGACTCTACCCTCACCGTTATCGAGGACATCAGCCGCGACCTGAAAATATCACCCTTTGAGGTGCTGAAAAACTGCGAGGAGTACGCTCCACTTGCCAAGAAGGTCACAGCTCTCAAGAGTGCCTACCAGATGTTCGAGTTCCTCACCGAAAAGTCTGAGGAGCTTCCCCTTGACGAATTCCTCGACGTCCTCCTTGACAAGACAGGCTATCTTGACAGCCTGAAGGCTCTTGAGAATGCCGAGGCCAAAATAGAGAACGTACAGGAGCTCCGCACCTCCATGGCTCAGTACATGGAACAGGCTGAGGAGCCTACCCTCGGCGGCTTCCTTGAGGAGGTAGCCCTCTACACAGAGGCTGACCGCGATGACGGAAGCGATGACAAGGTAACTCTCATGACCATACACTCCGCAAAGGGTCTGGAGTATGAGAATATATTCGTTATCGGCATGGACGACGGTATCTTCCCCAGCTCGCGCTCCTTCGACAACGAGGACGATATGGAGGAGGAAAGACGTCTTGCATACGTTGCCATAACCCGTGCAAAGAAGCGTCTCTACCTCACCAACGCCAGCCAGCGTATGCTCTTCGGTCAGACACAGCGCAACGTCACCTCACGCTTTATGCGCGAGATAGGCAGTGAACTCATCGAAAAGCACGACAACGCAGCCGCTATGAAGAAGCACCTGGAGGAGAATGACAAGTCCGTTACCGAGGTTCGCTCGGCAACTCTCCAGCAGCAGCTTGCAAGAAGCAAGAAGGCAAGCTCAGCTCCCAGGGAGGCTGTTGCCTATGCCGCAGGCGAAAAGGTATCACACAGCATTTTCGGCGAGGGCGTTATAGTTTCCGTGACCCCCATGTCCAACGATTCAATGCTTGAGATAGCCTTCGACAAGGTGGGAACAAAGAAAATAATGGCAAATTACGCAAAGCTTAAAAAGCTCTGATACACAAGGAGTGATAATATGAGAAAGACCAAGATAGTCTGCACTATAGGACCTGCAACTGACGATGAAAACATTATGCGCGAGCTCATGCTGGCAGGCATGAACGTAGCCCGCTTCAACTTCTCCCACGGAGACTATGAGACCCACGAAAAGCGCTTCCGCGTTATCGAGAAGCTCCGCAAGGAGCTTGATCTCCCCGTGGCTACCCTTCTGGATACAAAGGGACCCGAGATACGTCTGGGCAAGTTCGTTGACGACAAGCCCGTAGAGATACACGACGGCGACACATACACCCTCACCACCGAGGACGTGCTCTGTGATGACAAGGTGGGAAGCATCAGCTTCAAGAAGCTTCCCCGTGACGTCAGCATGGGTACAAGGATACTCATCAATGACGGCGTTATTGAGCTCCTTGCGGAGAAGGTCACCACCACCGAGATAGTCTGCCGCGTAGTTCACGGCGGTACCCTCTCAAATAACAAGGGCATAAACGTGCCCGGTGTAAAGCTGTCAATGCCCTACCTCAGCGAAAGGGACATGGACGACCTTGAATTCGGCTCAAAGATGGGCTTCGACTTCATCGCCGCCAGCTTCGTCCGCACAGCTGCGGATATAAACTACCTCAGGAAGTTCACACAGAGCCTGGGCTGGTTCGACGTAAGGATAATCGCAAAAATAGAGAACACCGACGGCGTCGAGAACATCGACGAGATACTCGAGGCTGCCGACGGTATCATGGTAGCCCGCGGAGACATGGGCGTTGAGATACCCTTCGAGCAGATACCCGCTATCCAGAAGTCCCTTATCAAGAAGGGCTACAACGCAGGAAAGCAGGTCATTACAGCTACACAGATGCTGGAATCAATGATAACCAATCCCCGTCCTACCCGTGCGGAGATAACCGACGTTGCAAACGCTCTCTATGACGGCACCAGCGCTATCATGCTCTCCGGCGAGACCGCCGCAGGCGCTTACCCTGTGGAAGCCGTAAAGACCATGGCTCTCATAGCAGAGACCACCGAGAACAACATAAACTACAAGGCACGCTTCTCCTCACGCCGCGCCGACCAGAACGGCACTGTGGCTGAGGCTATCGCCCACGCTACGGTAACTACTGCCCATGACCTCAACGCAAGGGCTATCATCACCGTATCTCTCGGCGGACAGACAGCGAGACTTATCTCAAAGTACCGTCCAAGCTGTCCCATAATCAGCTGCACCATGAGCGAGGTGGTATGCCGCCAGATGAACATGAGCTGGGGCGTTATACCTTTCATAATCGACGAAAAGACCAATACCGACGACCTGTTTGCCGCAGCTGTTGAGGCTGCAGAGTCCCACAGACTCGTAGAGGACGGGGATCTTGTGGCTATCACCGCAGGAGTTCCTCTGGGTGTATCGGGAACCACCAACCTTATGAAGGTGGAGAAGATCGGCGGCAAATAATATTAAAATGGGATAATTGCTCCTTTGCTAAAAGGCGCAGAATATATTTTATAAACATGATATAAGGAGAAATAAAAATGTCAGTACAGAAAAGAAGCAGAATATTTGAGGTCATCATTGCAATACTGATGATAAGACCGACATTATCGATATTATCCGACCTTTATTCATATGACAGCGGTGATATAATAAGCGGTTTATTCAGACAGAACGCTCCGATCTTTTTCATCACAGTATCGGCAGCTATACTCATCATCACCCGCAAGTACGACCGTTTATGGGCAAAGCTTCTCCTGGGGGTCTCTATTGCCGTTTTTGCCTTTTCAGAGAGAAACAGGACCTATTTTGATATTAAGTTTGTCGGTAAATATATAAAAAGCTGCATCGATTATTTTACTTTTGACGGTATTTTCACATTGTTCACGTTCTATCTCACGATAGCCATGGGAATAATTATCCTTCTTATGATGTTCGGAGTTATAAAATGGAAAAACAGGACCAAGCTGCTTATCTATCTTTATGTAATTGCAGGCATTGCAGCTGTCGGAGCACTGGCGTTTTCTTCGCGCAGCTTTACTGTAATGCTGTACCTTTTACTGACCTGTTTCATTTACGAATTGCAGGAAAAGCCCGAACGCACAGCCCTTATCGGCTGGGCAGGAGCCATTACAGGAGCAGCCTCCGAGCTGTTCTTTGAGTATTATAACAAGTACTCCATGAAGGTCAATAGTACTGATGATATTCTTGATTACCTGAATGCAGGAAGGCAGAATGAAACTATACGCTGCCTGATATTTGCAGCTGCGATCATTCTTATTCCCCTTATTGTCTTCGAGAGAAAGTCTCCCCTTGAAAAAGTGGTATCTCCTGTTATTACCGACATCGAAGATGAAGACGATGACGAGTCCGACGATAACGAATGACTGTCTTTTTGCTCCGCCGCTGACTGCGAAGGACGGAGACCTGTTGGCTATCACCGCAGGTGTTCCTCTGGGCGTATCGGTAACCACCAACCTTATAAAGGCGGAGATGACCGGCGGCAAATAATAACATGATATAAGAGGGGATAAAAAATGAATATCACAGTAAAAAAGCGTACAAGGATCGCAGAGATCTTTGTCGGAATAGTTCTTATCTGCTTTTCTGTTATGAGCTTCCGCAGTTTCTGGCTGATGTATTTTCCGGATATGAGCTATTTCAAGCTCAGGATAACGCCCTATCTGCTGATCCCTGTACTTTCCACATTGTTCAGGATACTGCTTGCCGTAATGCTCATATTCAGACTGTATCACTCCAAGGTCATAAAAATACTCTACTGTATAACGGTGCCGGGATTGCTGCTCAACAGCCGCGGCGGCAGTATACTGCTGGGTTATTTCTTTGAGCCCTATTCAGTTTTCACTGCGTCAGGCTCATATTATGAAAATCATGACCTGATATTGTTCACTGATATACTCATGTTCCTTATTGTACTGGCAGCAGCTGTCATAGCTTTTCTGACTATGAACAGGAACATAGTATGGAAGTCAAGGAAACATCTCCTTATCTATACCTATGCCACAACAGGCTTGTATATGGCGCAGTCGCTCATCAGTTTAGCTGATTATTATGCAGTCCTGCTCTTTATGCTCCCCTGCCTCATGCAGGACTACACCGAAAACAAGAACACAAAGGGCATCACAGGCTGTTCTGCCTTTGCAGTAAAGCCCGTACTCCCTGCTGTCATCGGCTATTTTTACGCTCATTATTACGATAGCATATCAAGCGGCTTCTCATACATCACAACGGGCAAGAGCAATATTTCATCAAACGGCAACGAACAATACATATTATTTATGACCTGTCTGAATATTCTCCTTGTCCTCCTCACTCCCCTCATGCTCTTTGAGAGAAAGTGCACCGAGGCTGAGGACGTCGCTCAGGTAAAAAAGCTCAGCTCCGACGATGACGATGATGATGAAGACGATTACGAAGATGATAACGAGTATGAGGACGACGATGAGTATGAGGAAAATGAGCCCGAGGATAACGACTGATCGTCTGCTGCTCCGCCCCCTGACCATCGATGACGCCGAGGCTGCCTTTGAGTGGACTGGGGACGATAGAGTGGCGCAATACATGATATACTCCACCCACGAAAGCGTTGATACCACAAGGGAGTGGCTCCGCAGCATAGTCACCTCGGATACGCGCTTTGAGTTCGGCTTTGTCCGCAGGAGCGATAACAAGCTCATAGGCTCCGGCGGCATAAGGCTTCTTGAGGACGGCTTCTGGGAGTTCGGCTATAATCTCCGCTTCGACTGCTGGGGACAGGGCTATGCCACAGAGGCTTCAAGGGCAATGATGGAGCTTGTGCGCAGTAAGTTCGGAAACATAAAACTGAGAGCCGAATGTGCCGTGAAGAACACAGCCTCCGCTCATGTGATAGAAAAGTGCGGACTTGTGTTCAAAGAGTTCGGCGAGTATTCAAGCTATGACGGAAAGAAAACCTTCAGAGCGAAAATATTCGAGCTTTGATACCAAGCACTATGCACTAAAAACCAACAACTAAACAGAAAGAAGGAAATATTATGATAAAGCACATAGTTATGTTCAAATTAAAGGACGCCGAGGGCAGAAGCGAGTACGAAAACGCTGTTGAGGCTCAGAAGCGCTTCGACAACGTCATCGCTAATGTCAAGGAGCTGAAAAAAGGTGAGGTTGTAATCAACTCCAAGGACGCTCCCGAGAGCAACTACACTATCGCTCTTATCTGCGACTTCGACACCATCGACGACCTGAACGCATATCAGGTACACCCCGCACACCTTGAATTCGGCAAGTTCATTGGCACTGTAAAGACCGACAGAGCCTGCATAGACTACGAATGCTGATGATCGTCCCCGTGGCACGCAGCACGGGGATGTCATATATATAAAACCCGAAAAGGGAGGTAGAAAACATGGTAAATGTAAAAGGCAGATGGGCACTCATTACAGGCGCAAGCCGCGGACTCGGCTATCTTGCAGCCATAGAAATGGCTAAGCTGGGCTGTAATCTGGTGCTCCACAGCCGCACCGAGGAGCACTGTGCAAAGGTGCTCGGCGAGGTGAAGACTCTGGGCGTTGACGCCTATGTGGTCACCGCAGAGCTTTCCGACATGGAACAGGTGGAGGCGATGTGCAGAGCTATCGACGAGAGAGGGACAAAGCTCGACATCATCCTCAACAACGCAGGTCTTCAGATAGCCTACAGAACGGAATATCTCACAACACCTGCATCTGATTATGACATCAGCTTCAGGATCAACACCACCGCTCCCATGATGATCTGCTATCATTTCCTTCCCGGTATGAAGGAAAGAGGCTTCGGACGTATAGTCAATACCACCAGCGGTATCGACCTTGAGCCCGAGCAGGCAGGCTATTCCGCAGCAAAGGCTGCACTCAACAAGGTAACACGCGACCTTGGCAAGAACTACGAAGGCACTGACGTAACTATCAATCTCACTGACCCCGGCTGGTGCAGAACAGACCTTGGCGGTCCCAACGCTCCCAACTCTCCCGAAAGTGCTATCCCGGGAGTTATTGTTGGCGCATTCGTGGACGACAAGAAGTGCGGACGCATCTTCGCTGCCCAGGAATTCAGCGGCATGAGCCTTGTGGAGGCTGTTGCCCAGGCTGAAAAGCAGGCAGGAGTATATTAAGTATAGCGGTATGGGCGGCATTGCCGCCCTGCTGATTTTTTATCTGTTTGATAAAGGGGGAAATAGTATGAAGATAGGCAAATTGAAGGAAGTCAACATAAGAGAGCTGTGGGCGCATGAGCAGTATGACTTCTCCGCATGGCTGGCTAAAGAGGAGAACATCGAGCTCCTTAACGAAAAAATCGGTCTCACTTTAGTTGATATAAATACGGAAGCTTATGTAGGCTCCTACAGATGTGATATTGTTGCAGTCGATGAAACTACGGGTATCAGGGTAATAATCGAAAATCAGCTTGAGAACTCCAATCACGACCACCTGGGAAAGATAATAACCTATGCTTCGGGCTTGGACGCAAAAGTCATCGTGTGGATAGTCAAGGAAGCAAGGGACGAACACCGAAGCGCCATCGAATGGCTCAACAACAATACAGTTCAAGATATAAATTTCTTCTTAATTGAGCTCCATGCTTACCAGATAGGCAATTCAGACTATGCACCTATGTTTCAGATAGTTGAACAGCCAAACGATTTCATAAAAGAGCAAAAAGGCAAAAAATCAACCGATACAATGAATAAAAGCCAATCAGAAAGGCTTGAATTCTGGACTCTCTTTAACGACCATGTGGTTGAGCGCAACAAACCATTTGCAATCCATAAAGCAAGTTCTATAAGTTGGTACAATATAGCTGTCGGAACAAGCCAGGCGTATATTAGTGTTTCTCTTGTGAATAAGGATTCTTACATTGGCGTTGAATTATATATTGCTTCTAACAAAGAATTATTTGACAAACTATATGCAGAACATGAAATAATTGAAAAGGAACTTGGCTTTGAAGTCGATTGGCAGAGATTAGACAATGCAAAAGCAAGCAGGATACTGTATAAAATCGACGGCTTGAATTTCGACGACCACAGCAACTATGATGCGCTTATCGAAGAAGCTATCGATAAGGTTCTGATAATGCGCGACGTATTCAAAAACAGGCTGAAATAAGTACACTATAAGGAGAAACCATGAACATCGAAGAATGTATGAGCTTCATAAACTCCTACAGCAAGTCGGGGGGCAGGATAACGGACCTCTCCCGCGCGAGAGAGCTTATGAGACTTGTGGGCGACCCACAGGAAAGACTGAAATTCGTTCATATCGCAGGCACCAACGGCAAGGGCTCCACCCTTGAATATATCGCCAATGCCCTGCAATTCTCGGGCTATAAGACGGGAAAGTTCACCTCTCCCTTCGTGCTGCGCTACACCGACAGGATACGCATCAACGATGACGAGATAGACGAGAACTCCCTCTGCGAAATAGCTGAGTTCGTAAAGGAACGTATCGGCGGCGCGGCTTACTCTCAGTTCGAGATAACAATGGCAATCGCCATGCTCTGGTATGACCGCGAGAAGTGCGATGTGGTAGTGCTGGAAACGGGTATCGGCGGCACTCTTGACTCCACCAACGTCATACCGCCTCCGCTGGTATCTGTCATAACCTCTATATCCCTTGACCACACGGCTCTGCTGGGCGAGACTGTTGAGGAGATAGCCTCCCACAAGGCAGGCATAATCAAGAGTGGCTCGGCAGTCATACTCTCAGAGGATAATCCCGACAGTGTCCGTGAATTAGTCCGCGAGACCGCCGACAAGGTTGGCGCGGAGCTCATTCCCTGTGAGAACTGTCCCCCCTCGGTTGACGGCGGACTTTTCTCCCCTTTCATGTACAGGGGCATAAAGCTGACTCCTGCCATGGCAGGAATACACCAGAAGTACAACGCCCAGACTGCAATAACCGCCTGTATTTACCTGAGAAGCAAGGGCTTTTCGGTCAGTGACAGTGCCATTATACAGTCCATCGAGACCACTCAGGTCCGCGCAAGGGTGCAGTACATAGACGGCGAGCCCCCAGTGATAGTGGACGGCGGACACAATCCCGCAGGCGTGGGAATGCTGTCCCTTATGCTCATGTATCTCAGTACAAGGGGCAAAAAAATATACACCGTCATGGGCATGGTGGACTCCAAGGACTATGTGGACTGCGTAAAGAAAATATCGGAGCTCTCCGACAAATTCTTTGCGGTGGATGGCTTTGCGCCCAACGCCGTATCTGCGGAGACTCTTGCGGACATTGCCAGCTTCCGCACGGAAGCCGAGTTCGGAAGCCTTGAGGAGTGCACCAAAAAGGCAAAGACACTTGCCCTTGAAAACGGTGGAGTTGCCGTTATCTGCGGTTCTCTATACCTTGCCAGTGAGTATCTCAATACAGTGCAGTGATCTGTGAGAAGTTCCCCTAAGCAAGACTTATGCTCATATATAAAATTTGCCCCTGAGTGTTACAAAACGCTCAGGGGCATTGTGTTTTATTCGGATGTAGGATAAATCATAATTTATCGTAATACCTTGCGGCAACTATGAATGGGATTCCAAAGGGACTGTGTTCCTTTGGCGGAGTCCAGAGGCAGCGCCTCTGGCAGGGGTCAAGGGGCAGAGCCCCTTATTACGTCAGGCGCCTCGCAAGGGGTGAATCCAAAAACAGTCCGGTGGACTGTTTTTGGAGAGGGGACGCCTTGTAAGAGAAGGCGTCCCCTGGCTGAGCGGATGATAGTCGTCACTATAATACGAATTTTGTGGGACGTCGAGGACGCCGTCCCCTACAAATGTAAATTATGATTTATATCAGCTGTAATTCTTTGCGATGCGGTAGTCCACAGAGCCTGTGAATGGGTCATAGAGTATATCCTCATTATCCTCCTTGGCAACAAGGTAGGAAGTCTTATAGAACAGAGGCACGAAGCCGTATTGCTGAAGGATCTCCCTCTCAGCGGAAACATAGCCGTTTACCAGCTCGTTCACCGTAGAGCACTTCATGACAGCCTCAGAGCTGTCAATGCCCCCTGCCGCATTTTTAAGGCAGTCCACCTCAGCGAACTTCTCAAGAACGGCAAGTCCGCTGTTGAAGTCGCCCTTCACAGGATACAGGGCAATGCTGTAGTCGCCGCTTTCTATCCTCTCGCGGAACTCCTTCGAGGTAAGATCCTCTATGCCGATATAAATACCCAGGCTGTCCTGCCAGCTCTGTGAGAGTATGTGGAGATAACGTGAATCCACTGTGCCTGAGTCCACTATTATCTTTACGCTGTCGATGGAGCTGACCTTCAGTTCAGTCTTAGCCTGCTCCACAAGCTCAGCTGCCTGCTGGGGAGCGTAAACATCGAACTGCTTGTCAGAAGCAAGTTCACGGTAGCTTCTGCCTGCAATATCCACAGCGGGCGGGATTATGCCGTATGCTGCTTTGAGGTCGCTGTCCAGCTCCTTGTCAAGAGCCTCCCTGTTCACCGCAAGGGCAACAGCCTTACGGAGAGCGGCGTTTGAATAGAGCCTGTCCTCGGGGTTGAATATCATACCCAGGGTCATTGCCTTCTGACCCTTGATGTTGTACTTCTTGGGATTATAGCCTCCTACCTTCATAGTGGAGAAGCACTCCGTCTCGTCGTCCTTGAAAGCCTGCTTCACCTCAGCCTCGCTGTCCAGAACGGAGAAGCTTACAAAGGTAGGCAGCACCTCGTATCCCTCATGGAGGTTCTTGTCGTTCCTGCGCATATAGAGGATATTGTTGCTGCCGTAGGGGTCATAGAACCACTGGCGGACGTAAAATGGACCGTTGGACATTACCGACCTGTCATCAAGACCGTATCTGCCCTTGGTGGAGTTGAAGAACTCCTCGTTGCAGGGGAATGCGGCAGGCGAGGTCAGAAGTCCCAGGAACTCCGCACAGGGATAGTCCAGAGTGAACTGAATAGTGTAGCTGTCCACAGCCTCAACGCCCAGACTGTCGGCGCGGTAGCTTCCCTCAGCTATCCTTTTGCTGTTTTTCAGACACATGAAGTACCTTGAGAAGGGCGAGTGCATCTTCGGGTCAAGGAGACGCCTGAAGGCGAAAACGTAGTCATCGGCGGTAACGGGAAAGCACTCCTCCTCGTCGATGACATCGTCATCATTCTCATCAAAAAACCAGTAGTTGTCCTCTCTCAGATTGAAGGTATAGACACAGCCGTCTGCGGAAACGTTATAGTCCGAGGCATTGCAGCAGACTATGCTTCCGTCCTGATCCTTCATCATGAGACCGCTGTACATATTCTTTATTACAGTTGCCGAGGAAGGATCGTTGGCGAACTGCGGGTCAAGGCTCTGAGGATTTCTTGCCAGAGCGGCTCCGTACATATGACCTTCGCCGCCGCCCTTTTTGTCTCCCCCTCCGCAGCTTCCGAGTGAGCCTGCTACCACAAGGGCACAGGCTGCAAGAGCGAGTATTTTTTTCTTTTTCACATTTTTCTCCGTTTCTTCTGCGCCAAAAGGCTTTTGCCGCACCTGCGGCACATCGTGTCATAATCAAAATATGTCCCCCGAAAACGGGGGACATTCAGCTTTAATTCATGCTTACGGTAATGATGAAGCCGTCAACGTTATTTCCCGATACCGTATAGGTCTTGTTGGAGGGAACGGGCACCTCTGTATCACCCGTAGCGTTGGCTGCTGCGTAGTATATCTGGTAAAGCTTATTGCCGACCGTGACCTCAAGGGGGCTTTCGTTAGTATGCTCCTTGATCTTGTCGATATACTCCTCGAGGCAGAGTTTATTCTGCTTCATATAAACTGCATGGGGAACTCCCACATACCTGTATGTATAGTCTCTCTGACGCTCCCCTGTTACGGAGTCCTTACCCTCTGGGAAGCGGACAACGAAGCCGTACTCTGCGGCGTGCTCGTCGATCCAGCCGTAAACGCCCGTAGGCATATAATATCCCGAGCTTGAACCGTCTGTGGGGAAGATACCCAGATCGAAGCTTCTGCCCGTATGATAGTCGGAATAGCCGCCCTGGAACTGGGAATTGCCGTAGTTATACTTTTCGTCCTGCTCCTCAGCAGTACGATATGCGCCGATAACATAGATGTCTGAATTTGTCTCTGCATCATAGAAGCCGTCCATGAGCTGATTGAGGTGATCCAGAGCCTCTGTATCCAGCTTTGTTACCAGATCGCTTACATGATAATGTGTATCGTCGTGGTTATAGTAGATGACTTCCAATTCGGTGTCGCCTTCGATGAATTTGTACTCATGGGCTGAGTTTACGAGGATGAGGTTTCCTCTGTTCACATCGTCGGCCTTGTGTACTTCTGTTGTATACTGTGACTCCGAGGGCTTCTGATCGCCGGGAGTACCTGTTATAAGCGAGCTTGTCTCTCCGTTGGATGTGAGGTTATCCACGATTGAGGACTGCTGCGTATTGTCAGTGATAGTTGTCTGTGCCTGTTTACCGGAGGTTTTTCCATTGTCCTTCTTTGAACAGCTCTTACAGCAAGAGCCGAGTACAACCAGGAGGACAACAAGTACCAGTACCACCGCAACGAGTCTGTCGTATCTTACCTTGTAGCGCTTTGATACACGGTCTCTCTTGCGGTTTCTGCGCTTATCTCCGTTAGCCATAAAATGAAATCGCTCCTTAAAGAATATTCGGTTAAATCGTAACAGTCAGCTGCTGAGAAAGAGGGTAACAGCGTACTGTCTGCGTATGCACACCGCGCTAAGCCGCGGGATCTCTCCAAAAATTGCTCCCCAAGCGTCAATATATCATAAATTGCTCATACTCAGTATTATATCACAAATTTTTGTAATTGTAAAGAGTTTTTTTGATTTTTTGCACTAATAATTTCATATAATTTGCGCATAGTGTACTAAGGAAATCAAAATGTCCACAAATGTCTACTGTTCTTCCCCTGATAAAGCCCTTCTCCGGAACTCGGAGGGAGTGCAGTTTTTGTGCTTTTTGAACTGCCTCATGAAGTAGGACTCGCTGTCGTAGCCGCAGTCCACAGCTATCTCATATACGGACTTATCCGTATTTTTCAGCAGCTCAGCTGCTCTGAGCAGTCTGCTCTCGATGACGTCCTGGCGGCAGGTAACGCCGAAGGCTGCGAACCACAGCCTGTGGAAGTATGTCCTGCTTATGCGCATCTCGTCGCACATCTCGTCGATGGACCAGCTGCTGACGGGATCGTCGTATATAGCCTGTCTCAGCTTTCTCAGCTCATCATAGCGCGGTATGGTCTCCCCGAGAGAGGCGGGGGCGTTATCGTTTATCTCGCTGAGGGCGATGAAGATGATACGCATTGAGAGCTCCATGAACTCGCTGAAATGCCTGCCCCTGTGCATGGACTGTGACTGCATGGAGCGGAGGGCACCTGCGATGACGAAGTCGTCCCCCAGCTCGATAGGCGTATCCTGAGGCAGGTTCATTGAGGCGATGTACTGTCTGTCGGCGGCAGAGGTCCTGAAGCTGACAAGGTCATAGCGGATGGACTTGCCTTTGAGCGGGCGGAAGCTCTGCTTGTAGCCGCTGGTGAGAAGGGCAGCCGAAACGCCCTCGGTGCGGCGCTGCTCACTGTCCTCCTCATACATGATAGGAGTCCTGAGCAGCAGGAAAACGGGGTCTGCGCCCAGCTCGCCGCCGAAAGCGGTATCGCGTCGGCAATTCAGCTGTATACGGTTGATCTTCACAAGCTCTCCCCCTTCCCTGTTACAGTAACTATATATATTATTATAGCATAAACTGAACAAAAATGCAAGGAGCGCGGAGATAACTCTGCGTTTTTTCTTATTTATATCGCGAAACAGCCTGCGGGGGCTCCCCGCTTGTAACATAAACTATACAAAAATGCAAGCCTTGCAGGGAACGCTGCCCTCGCCATAATCACGCATTACGCATTATTAATTACGCATTAAAAAAGGGGCATTGCCCCTTTTTTCAGAATTATTCGGCAGTTTCAGCCATTTTAACAGCCTTCATCATGATAGCGCACTCAAGGCGCTTCTTTTCCAGCTGACATGAGATCTTGTGAGCAGTTCTTATATCGCCCATATACTGGTAGTTATTGGCGTTACAGCCGCCGCTGCAATAGAACTTCGCCCAGCAATCGCGGCAGTCGGGCTTTGAGTAAACGTGAGCCCTTGCAAAGTCTGCCTTCATCTCCTGATCGAAGGTGCCCTCGTCGATGTTGCCCATCTTGTACTCGTCAATGCCTACGAACTGGTGACATGGGAAGATGTCTCCGTCGGGAGTAATGGCTACATAGTCATTTCCGCAGCCGCAGCCTCTCAGACGCTTGATGGCGCAGGGACCCTGATCCAGATCCAGCATGAAGTGGAAGAAGTTGAACTTCTTGCCCTTTTTCTCGTTTTCGAGAAGCTGAAGCGCCAGTTTCTCGTACTCTGCAAATACCGCAGGAAGGTCCTTTTCGGTAAGCGCGTAGACATCGTCATCGCCTACAACGGGCTCAACGGAGATCTGGTCGAAGCCTGCCTCGTTGAGGGCGAAAACGTCCTTGGAGAAGTCCAGGTTCTTGTTGGTGAAGGTACCTCTTACATAGTACTCCTTATCACCTCTGCCCTCCACCAGCTTCTTGTACTTGGGAAGGATAATATCATAGCAGCCCTGACCGTTGGGGAGCACGCGGAAGTAATCGTTTACCTCCTTGCGTCCGTCGATAGAGAGGACAACGTTTGACATCTCGCGGTTGATGAAGTCTATCTTCTCGTCGTCCAGAAGCAGACCGTTAGTGGTGATAGTGAAGCGGAATTTCTTGTTGTATTCCTTTTCACGGCTCCTTGCGTACTCAACTACCTTCTTTACCACGCCGAAGTTCATAAGGGGCTCGCCGCCGAAGAAATCAAGCTCCAGATTGGGACGGTCGCCCGAATTTTCCAGCAGGAAGTCGATAGCGTGCTTGCCTGTCTCGAAGGACATGAGCTTTCTGCCCTTGCCGAAGTCGCCTGTGGACGCAAAGCAGTACTTACATCTGAGCTGGCAGTCATGGGCGATATTGAGGCACATAGCCTTTACGGGAGAAGCTACGGAATACTTTGCATACTTCTCGTAATCGTCCTCTGAGAAGAGTATCTTATCGTTATACAGCTCCACTATCTCGGCATAGCAGTCGCGTATGTCCTCCTCGGGATAAGCCTTTGAGAGCTTGTCCACCACATTCTGAGGACATTCAGCCTCGAAGGGGGGCTCGACATTGTCCAGAAGGTCGTATGTGAGCTCGTCAACGATATGAACGCCGCCGCTGTTCACATCGAGAACTATGTTCAGTCCGTTAAGCTTGTACTTATGTATCATTATTCATACCCTCAATTCAAAAAATATGAGGCAGCATTTTCATACTGCCTCCACCGTTTTTTCAGTGTTAAGAGCTTATCTCTCGCACTTCTGGTTAGCAACTGTGCAAGAGGTCTTGCAAGCAGACTGACATGAAGCCTGGCACTTGCCGCAGCCGCCCTTCTGAGCAGATTCCTTGAGATTAGCCTTATTGATAGTCTTGATGTGTTTCATTTTTTTACCCTCCATAGGAATGTACGGCACTCTGCCGCATAGTACTTTCTGATATTATATCATATTTTCAGCTTCAATGCAATAGGTATTTCAAATAATTCAGATTTTTACCTTATTCTGCATGAAGGCTGTCAAAGACGAAGTTGTATATATCGACGTAAGTCCCGTCCGTATAGTGGAGACCGTCAACAGTTGAGAAGCCGTTCCACATAAGGAATGTATAGGAATCAAGGAAGGTTATCCTGCTGTCGAGACCTGCGCTCATATTGCTGTTGAACTGCTCTATCCTGCTGTTGAGGTACTGATAGCTGCCGTCGCAGGGATTTACAGCCATTACGATGACCTTGTTGTTGTCAAGGAACTCATCGGGCATACTGTTATAGAGATTGAGGTAAGCGGTGCTGTCCAGGTCGTTTACGCCCAGGTTCATGATGACCGTCTTATCGCGTATCTGGTAGATAGACTCGGCATTGTTCCTGAAGAAGCTTATGGTAGCTCCCACCTTGCCGATATAGTCGATGTCGATACCTCTTGCCATACCAACGGTACGTGAGTCGCCCACCCAGAACCACTCAGCATACTCGCTGTCGATACGGGGGATAGTGTACTCGAAATTGCCGAATTCAAGGGGAGGAACTTCCTCCGCAGCAGCGGCAGTCTCTCCGCCCTGCTCCTTGACCTTCTGTTCTATTTTCTCCTCGGTCTCACGCTGTTTGAAGCCGTTCTTCTCAAGGAAGTCGGTCATGATAGCACCCTCGTCGCTGGTAGCAGCCCAGGCATAATACGAGAGTATGAGTGAAGCGTCCACTGCGTCAACATGGGTGTCGCCGTTAAGGTCGGCAGCCGAAAGCTGATATGAATACAGGGGCGATTCCTTTCCTGCTGATGTACACGCGTATGCAGCAAGCACAGATGAAGCGTCGATAGCATCGACAACTCCGTTGCCGTCTATGTCGCCTATCATGAACAGTGAAGCTTCACCGTATGCGGTGATGCCTGCTGAAGAAAGGGCGACAGCCGCAGAAGCGGCAAAGCTCATAAGCGTTTTCATTTTCATAAATTACTCCTTTTCACTGGTCAAGCTCAATAAGAAGCTCGAAATCCTCATCGATCCTCTGTTTAAGCTCTTCGATCCCGGCGCATTTTTGGTTCATCAGCTCATAGTCGCTGTAGACCTCCTCCCTGCCGATCTCCTCGGTAAGGGAGTCTATCTGCGCCTGAAGGTCGTCGATTTCCTTTTCAAGGCGTCTCATTTCGTTTTTTCTCGCAGCGTCGGCACTTCTCTGCTGCTTGCTGCGATAATTCTTAGCAGTTTTTTCCTTGGCTGCTTCCGCAGCCTTCTGCTGCTTTTCGGCTTCTATTGTCCGTCTCTCGGCAGCCTGCTCCTCACGGAGGACGTCGAGGTATTTTTCAAAACCGTAATTATGAAGTCTGTAAGTTCCGTCAGTGAGCTCTATAAGCCTGTCGGCAATTTTACTGAGCAGATAGCGGTCATGGCTCACGAAGATGACCGTACCCGTATATTCAGCCAGAGCCTCCTCGATAGCCTCTTTAGAGCTGAGGTCGAGGTGGTTGGTGGGCTCGTCAAGAATGAGGACGTTGCCGTGCTCCTGCATCATGATAGCGAAGCAGAGCTTGGCACGCTCGCCGCCGCTGATAACTCCCGTCTCCTTGAAGACGTTCTCGCCGATAAGGCGCACCTGCGCCAGAAGGCTTCGCACCTCAAGGTCGGACATTGAGGGATAGCGGCTGTGGAGCTCCTCCATAACGGTAAGCTCCTTGTTGAGGTTGGTGCTCTCCTGCTCGAAGTAGGAGATCTTGATATTGCTGTTCCAGCGGACCAGTCCCTTATGGGGGAGCTGCTCCTGGATTATGCGCAGCAGGGTGGATTTGCCGATGCCGTTGTCACCGATGACACCCACCTTTTCCCCTCTGCGGACCTCGAAGTCGATATTGTCCACAAGGGTCTTTCTTGAGCCGCCCTCTCCCACGGAGATGTCCACGCCCTTGACTTTAAGGACGTCGATGGGGGGCTCAACTGCGTATGTGAAGCGTATCTTCGCATTTTTTGTATCATGGACGGGGCGCTCAATGCGCTCCATTTTCTCAAGCTGCTTTCTGCGGCTCTGAGCCATTTTTGTAGTTGAGGCGCGGACCAGGTTTTTCGCAACATAGTCCTCAAGCTGGGCTATCTGCTTCTGCTGGAGCTCATACTCCTTCTCGCGCCGCGCGTCGCTCTCCTCTCTCTGGCGGACGAAGGCGGTGTAGTTGCCCTTGTACCGCGTCAGCACTCCCCTCTCTATCTCGCAGATAGAGGTGCAGAGCCTGTCGAGGAAGTATCTGTCATGGGAGACTATGAGGACGGCGCCCCTGTAGGAGCGGAGGTAGTCCTCAAGCCACATGATGGTCTTGAAGTCCAGGTGGTTGGTAGGCTCGTCCAGTATGAGGAGGTTAGGCTCCTCAAGGAGCAGCCTTGCAATGGAGAGACGGGTCTTTTCGCCGCCGCTGAAGCCGGATACGGTACGCTCCAGCTCCTCACCGGAGAAGCCCATGCCGTTGAGGACCATTCTGATCTTCACGTCGGTATTGTAGCCGTCGTTGGCTTCTATCCAGGAGGAGAGCTGCTGATACTCGTCGGCGGAGGAATTATTTCCGCTCTCTATCTCCAGCTCTATCTCTCTCAGGCGGTCTATCGCCCTGTGAACGGGCTCAAAGACGCTTCTCATCTCCTCGATGACGGTATTCTCGGTATTAAGTCCGCCCATCTGCTCAAGGTAACCCACGGTGGTCTTTGCCGCCATGGAGATGACTCCGTCCTTCTCGGTGAAGCGGTCGGGCTCCACAGAGCCTGTGAGTATCTTCAGCAGTGTGGACTTTCCGCAGCCGTTTTTGCCCACGAGACCTATCTTGTCTGTCTCGTCTATGGACAGTGACACATTGCAGAGCACCTGGTTACCGTTATAGAATTTATTTACATTAGTTAGGCTTGCAAGCATATTTACTTTCCTTTGTCTGCCAGTATGCACAAAAAACGGTGTGATTATTTGTGCAGGCTGCAGTTATATAACTTTATCATACCATTTTCTGAGAAAAATGTCAACTGTCACGGTAAATATAAATGGCAGGGGGAATTTTTCCGATTTTATACATAATATATCAAGAAACGGCTGTTTTTAGCAGTTTTCGCAATAAAAATGAAAAAAACCTCCCGCTGGGGAGGTCTTTTCCGAGGGATAATGAATAAAAAATAAGAGAGAGAACAAAAATATGTCGTCCTGCACTATATGCGGCTCCGTGAGCCGGGACCGAAATAACGCCGTGAGTGCCTATTCTCACGATGTACGAGGGCGGTCATTCCCCTGAAAGGCATATCGGATGGGGGGGAGGACAGCTGCCTATGCTGTCCTAAAGGATCCGTGTTCGCCTTACGATATATATTATACACCTTATATCGACAAAAACAATGAAAAATACTATCTTTTTGAGGAGATTTTTTGAAATTATCACAACAAATATATAAAATCATCTTGCAATCCACTCACATATATGATACAATAGTACATAGATGAACCGGCGGACTGTGTCTGCCGACAAAAATCACGCAGAAAGGAGAGATAAAATGAGCCGCAGGATACTTATAGGCGTTATCGTGGCTGACTGTCATATAGACTTTCAGTGCGAGATACTCAGAGGCATAATCACTCAGGCTTACAAGGGCAACTGCGACGTTGCGGTTATCTCGCCCCTTCACAACTTCTCTATCCATTCCGTCCACAAGGACGCGGAAAAGGCAATATTCGACCTTATCTTTTCCGAAAGCATTGACGGTATAATCTATGACAGGAACTCCTTCCACAACGAGGAGATCTGCAAATACATCGACGGGCTCTGCAAACGTTCCGAAAAGCCCGTAATGCTCCTTGACCACAATGACCACAAGAGCTTCGAGACCACCTCCGTGGACGACCTTGAAGCCTTCGAGACCATCACCGACCACCTGATAAACGTTCACGGCTACAGGAAGATATACTGCCTGACAGGTCCGAAGAACACCTTCAGCGGTGAGGAGCGCCTTCAGGGCTACAGGAACTCTATGAAGCGCCACGGCATAAATATAGGCAAGGACTGGTGTGAGTACGGAGACTTCTGGACAGAGGCTCCTAAAAGGTACGCAAAGCGCATACTCAGCGGCGAGCTCAGCCGTCCCGAGGCAATAGTCTGCGGAAACGACGTCATGGCTATCACACTCTCAAAAATATTCATCGACGCAGGCCTCCGCGTCCCCGGAGATATAGCCATTACGGGCTATGATGCCTCCATAGAGGGCTACCAGTCCAACCCCTCCATAACCAGCTACAGCCGCCCCAACTTCCAGCTGGGAGCCGAGGCTGTACGCAGGCTCTACCGCATTATCACGGGCAAGATATGCAGCAAGGTCCCCAACGAAAACGGTGAGCTCCGTCTCGGAGAGAGCTGCGGCTGCGACGAGAACCCCGGTCTGCGCAGGAGCATACTCCGAAACCTCAGCATAAACAGCCGTTTCGAGTCACAGCTCCTCTACGGCGATATGCTCTTTGACATAACCAACGCCGACAATATCCACACCTTCGCAGACAGGCTGGACAACTACACCTACCTGCTCCATAAGATGAGAAGGCTCAGGATATGCCTTACCCGCAGCTACGTTGACGCCACGGTGGATAAAAACGCCGAGGAGCTCAGCTTCCATGAGGGCGACGATATGAAGGTGATACTGGCAAAGTCCGCTATCTGGCGTGAGGCTGAGACCCACGACTATTTCAGCTCAGCAAAGCTCCTTCCCGACTACAGCGAGGAGCGCAGCTATCCCTCCGCCTTCTTCATCTCTCCCCTTCATTATAATAACAACTTCTTCGGCTACTGCGCAGTTTCCTTCGGAAAGGAGCCCCGCTCCTTCAGCTCGCTGTATCTGAAGTGGATAAACTACGTCAATGTGGCACTTGAACAGGTGCGCATAAAGGCTATAATGAACCGCACTATCCTCAACACCAGCAAGGCTCTACTCTATGACCACATAACGGGTCTCATCAACAGGAGCGGTATCGAGCAGGAGTTTGCGGCGAAATTCGGCGGACAGACAGGCGGCACTATCGAGTGCATGACCTTTGAGCTCCACGGTCTTAAAAAGGCATACTACCAGAGCGGCGAGGAGAAGTCCAACAGCATTATGGCAGCCTTTGCAAAGAAGCTCCGCTCCTGCATAAGCAGCAGGGAGATTTGCGGCGCCTGGGCTTCACAGACCCTCTGCGTCATCAGTCCCGACCAGGGACGCGCGGAGAGCATATACAATGACCTCTGCGGCAGGATAAAGGAGACCCAGTTCAGCAGCGGCGAGGAGAACTGCAACATCGACTTCACCATGGGTCAGTGCAGTCTTGCCCTTAGCCCTGCGGCTGACCTCTCCGACGCCATGTACAAGGCGACTATGAACCGCGTATTCTCCTACACCATCTCAGAGCCCACTTCAAATCCACAGTTCGAGAAGCTCTGCCTCCTCCGCAACAGGATAATGAAGAACCCGGAGCTCCCCTGGAACATCAGCGAGATAGCCGAGAGCCTGTATCTCAGCAAGAGCTACCTCCAGAAGATATACAAGTCCTACTTCGGAAAGAGCATAATCGAGGAGATGATAGAGTTCCGCATAGACAACGCCAAGACCCTGCTCTCACAGACGGATATGACCGTCACGGAGATCTCAAGGGAGTGCGGTTACTCCTCATACAACTACTTCGTCCGCCAGTTCCGCACCAGCGAGGGCTGCTCGCCGTCGGACTACCGCGATGAACAGAAAAGGAAGGCTGAAAACGATGAAAGCTGAAGTTATACTTATGAAATGCCCCGAAACGGGACGTATATACGGAGTAAGAGCCGAGGAGAGAAACGGCGACTGGTACAGGACATGGGCTTTCCCCATAGACGCCCGCCGCGCCTCCAGCGAGGGCTTCGACAGGACAGAGATAAAGGGCAGCCTCGACTACACCGAGGACTATAACGGCTGTCCCTACTGCAAGACCAAGACAATGGTGCTGTGCAGCCGCTGCGGCAAGCTGAGCTGCTGGAACAACGAGGAACGCATAACCTGCGGCTGGTGCGGTCTCACAGGAGACGTGCTCACCACCGAGGGGGATATAAACGTCAAGGGCGGAAGCTACTGACCACAGGAGGCTGATAGATATGGCAGTTATAACCATAAGGGGCAGGAGCAGTATCTCCGTAAAGCCCGACCTCATACACCTGGACCTGGATATGCAGTCCCGTGATACGGACTGCGGCGCCGCCATGGAAATGGCAGAGGCTTCCCTTTGGGAGCTGCGCCTGGTGCTGGAGGGCTGCGGCTTTGAAAAGGGCGAGCTGAAGACCTCCGCCTTCGATGTAAGGACGGAATACGAGACCGTCCCCGACGAGAACGGCAATTACCATAACGTATTCAAGGGCTACTGCTGCGCTCATACCATGAACGTGGAGTTCCCGCTGGACACTCAGCGCCTTGCGGAGGTGCTGGGGCGTATTTCCGCAACGGGAGCCGCTCCCCAGCTGTCGGTGAGGTTCACGGTGAAGGATACCGAAACCGCCCGTGAGGAGCTTATACGTCAGTCCGCAGCCGACGCCCGCAGAAAGGCAGAGCTGCTCTGTGAAGCCTCGGGTGCCTCTCTCGGCAAGCTGGTAAAGATAAGCTATGACAGGTCAGATATGAACATGATCTCCGAGGCACGCTACGCTATGGGCACAGACTGCCTCCGCGCCTCGGCAAAAGCCGTGAGCATAGATCCCGACGACATAAAGCTCACTGACAGCGCAGAATTTGAATGGGAGATAAACTGAAAGGAAGCATACTTCATTGAACAGGGATAAGGTCATAATCCGAACCAGTATCATCGGTATACTGGCAAATATATTTCTCGCGTCCTTCAAGGCTGTGGTGGGCATACTCAGCTCCTCCATCGCCATCGTACTGGACGCCGTAAACAACCTGAGCGACGCACTTTCGTCGGTCATAACCATTATAGGCACAAAGCTGGCTGGCAAGCGTCCCGACAAGAACCACCCCTACGGCTACGGCAGAATAGAGAACCTGAGCGCTACCCTCATCGCAGTCATCGTCCTCTACGCAGGTGTCACCTCCCTTGTGGAGTCAATAAAGAAGATAATCCGCCCGTCTGTCCCCGACTACTCAGCGGCAGCCCTTGTGATCGTGGCAACGGCTGTGCTGGTGAAGATACTGCTGGGACTATATGTAAAGAAAAAAGGCGAGAGCGTAAACTCCGACTCGCTGATCTCTTCGGGCAAGGACGCCCTGCTGGACTCGGTCATCGCCGCCTCTACCCTTGTGGCAGCAGCTATCTTCCTCATCTTTGATATAAGAACAGAGGCATGGCTGGGTGCTGTCATCTCACTGGTCATCATAAAATCAGGACTTGAGATGCTGGGCGACTCGCTGTCAAACATCATCGGAAAGCGCATAAGCAGCGACCTCTCCAAGGAGATAAAGCAGACCGTTACCTCCTTCCCCGAGGTACAGGGCGCATATGACCTGCTGCTCCACAGCTACGGTCCCGACCTGATGATAGGCTCCGTGCATATAGAGGTGCCCGACACCATGCCCGTTGCAGAGCTCGACAAGCTGGAACACCGCATTACCGAAAAAGTCCTTGCCGAGCACAGCGTTATCCTTACGGGAATAAGCGTATATGCGGTGAATACACAGAATGACCGTGCCGCACAGATATACGGCGATATACGCAGAAACGTCATGTCCCATGAGTACCTGCTCCAGATACACGGCTTCTATCTGGACGAGGAGCACAAGACCATTCATTTCGATATAATCATCGACTTTGCCGCTCCCGACGCTAATGAGATATATCAGCATATCCTCACGGAAACACAGGAGGCTTACCCAGACTACAAGGTAAGCATAACCCTTGACACAGACGTCAGCGACTGATAACAGCTCCCTTAACTGTGGTGCTTATATAGCAGTCTTATGTATAATATAGAGGGAAGCCCTTTTGAAAAGTGCTTCCCTTTATTCTTTTTCTGAGGACTCTGTTTTCGTTTTTCTATGGAGAGGACGCTTGAAATTGTCTGCCATTTTATTATATTATAGGCGTCCTCTCCATAGAAAAAACAGCAAAAAGTCTTTGGAAAAAGGGGTATGGGGGGAAAGAACCTTTCCTCAGAAAGGTTTTTCCCCCATAATTACGCGTAAACTTCTATATAAGCACCGCCCTTAGAGGGGATTATTTGCCAAGCACAAAAATGCAATAGCAAAAATATATATTATGATATGTTTTTTATATACCTCAGGTATAAAAAATACATATTACTATATATAATAAACAAATAACTATTGAAAATGAGCAGCAACTTCTATGCTGCTGCTCGTTTATCACACAGAATAATCACATAGTGTACACACAAAAATGTATAATAAATAACAGAGCGGTCGACTACTCAAAAAACTTTACAAAGGATATATAATTATGAAACACACATTTAAAAAGATCGCAGCTACACTTTCAGCAGCAGTTATGTGCGCACTCCCCGCAGTAAACGCACTCTCTGCAAATGCAACAGCAAGCGCAAATGCACGTTACACAATGAGAAAAGTATACTGGGTAGACGGCTCTGCAAATGTTAAGAAGCTCGAATTCGGCTTCACAAACCAGAGAGGCGGCTGCTCACCTGCTACTATCACTACTATAGCTCCCGGCACTAAGAGCGTCGGCGGCAGCGCAGGCGATTCATACTACAACTGCGGCGGTACACTCACCGGATACGGATATATCGGCGGTCCTGCTTTATCATTCTCTGTAGTATGCGATAAGCCTTCTTACTACAAGGAAGGAAGCAACGTATACTGCAGGGCTTACAAGGCTAACGGTACACAGTCCTTCAACTCTGTACGTTATTCTCAGGCTTTCCTCGTAGGTGACCTCAGCGGAAATAACGTAATTGACGGATATGATTATGCTATCCTTGATTATGCTCTCAACCAGTTCGGCATCAACTCTTACGGCTTCGACTCTCAGGTATATATCTGGGGCAACACAGTAAAGAAGTACCAGATGGATATAGATGACGACGGCGATGTTGATTCTGCTGATTCAGCTCTTCTCATGAAGTATATCAGCGGACAGATCACAAGATTTGAAAAGTGATCGCTGAATAATAAATTGCACGAACGATCAAAGGCTCCCTTCGGGGAGCTTTTTTTATACCTCAAGTAGAAAAAAGCATTGTGCTCTGTACCCTTCGCTGCAAATGAGCAGCAAGTCCTCTGTTTTTTTCTATGCCCGCATTTTAATATCACACGAAAACGTCACGTTATTGTCACATAAAATTGTATAATAAATAACAGAGCGGTCGACTACTCAATAATAAATTTACAAAGGATATTAAAACTATGAAACACATTTTCAAAAAGATCGCAGCAACAATCTCCGCTGCAGCTATGTGCGCTGCTCCTATGGCAAACGCACTCTCTGCAAACGCAGCAGCAAGCGCTAATGCACGCTATACATTCAGACAGGTATACTGGGCAGACGGCTCAGCTAACGTAAAGAGATTTGAATTCTCTTTCGCAGTAAGAAAGTATCACGATTCTGTACCTTTCTATAATCTTATCGGCAATCAGGCAACTATCGCAGGCGGCGGCAGCGCTGGCGATTCATATTACAGCTGTGGAGGCACTGTAACTGCAAAGACACGTCTCAGCGGTCCTTTCCTCTCAGTATCAGCTTATTCCGAGAATCCTGCTGATTACGCTGACAGCTTCGGTACCTGCCGTGCATACAAGGCAAACGGACAGCAGTCATACAACAGCATCTACTATTCAAACAATTGCAATCCTGACTATCTTGACTGCGCTGCTTTCCTCGTAGGCGACCTTAACGGAGACCTTATCATCGACGGATATGATTATTCTATCCTCGATTATGCTGTAAACCAGTTTGGTATCAGCTCTTATGGTTACAACTCTGTATTAAGCATCTGGGGCAACACAGTTAAGAAGTACCAGATGGATATCGACAATGACGGTGATGTTGATACCAGTGACGTAGCTCTCCACCTCAAGTATATCAGCAACCAGATCACAAGATTTGACAAGTAATCACTGAATAATATTATTGCACATACAAAAAGGCTCCCCTCGGGGAGCCTTTCTTAATTATATCAGCCTTACTTTGTCTGTGATACCAGAAGCTTTCTCAGCTCCACCTCGTCATAAACGTCAACGTTCCCGTCGCCGTTGAAGTCGAACTGCATTGCTATCTCCTCGGAGGCGAAGGGCTCACTTCCAAGAAGCATTTTCCTCAGCCTTACCAGCTGTGCTACCTTATATACCTTTTCGGGCTTGGTGCCGTCGGGCTCGGTACCGCCGATGAGCTTGCCGTCAGCGTATACACACACGTTCTCACAGCGCTGTGCGAACTCAACGCCGCTGACGATATTATCGTAGTCCTCGCCCTCCTTGGTAAGGTCGATCATGCCCTTTTTGCTCCAGTCGTTGGAGGAGTCCCAGTTCTCGCCGAAGTAGTTTCCGATGATGAGCTGATACTTCTTGTTGGAGTTGGCAATGGCGTATTCCGGCCATGCGATCTCGATATAGTAGATGTCGTCCTTGTACTGCTTTGGCTGTGACAGCACTGCCGACTTGCCTGTTACCTCGGTCTCCACCTGGTCATAGGTCTTCTGTAGCACGAAGCTTCCGGGGATCTCCTTTTTCTCAAACTCCTCAATACTGAAATAGTAGCGTATGGAGATATCCTCATGTGGCTCAAGAGAGTCTGTCTTCACGAAGAAGGTCAGCTTTGTAACGCCTGCGCCTGTCTTTTCTGGAGCGTCTGAGCAGTAGCCTGCCACGTAGAAATCGTCTCCCGAGAAAAGCTGTGTATCGTCAGCCTTCTCTGCGGGCGGGAAGTTTTCCTCGGGCTTCATGGTGCCGTCGTTCTTATAGAGGTACATACCTGCGGCAGCGCCCACAACTGCGGCGTTATAGTCGATAGTTACCTCGTTGTAGATCCAGTCCTTGGTGAGATCAACGTGCTCGTCCTTGGCGTCGGGACCGCCTGCCAGAGCGCCGTAGAGAACGTGCTTCTGGGGAGCTGGATCCTCAGCCATGGTAAGTCCCGAAGCCGCACGGTGGTGGGGATATTTTACGGAGTTTTCGCCGTAGCCAACTATGTAGCTCCTGCCGAGAGGATTATCGCCGATGATGTATTCCATCTGACCGATAGCCCAGTCCGTAAAGGCGTAGTCGGGATTTTTCTCGTTATACTTGTCCTTGCCCTTGTTGTACTTATCATATACCAGAGCGGTGAACTGCACGGCAGTGTTGTATCTTGCGCTTCCCCACTTGTCAAGGTAGAGATAGCCTCCGGGAGAGATCTCGCCCTTCTTGCCTGATGTCACCTCGTTGAGAGCCTTTGCCTGCATCTTCCAGAAGTCCAGCACCTCGTACTGGTTATAGCCTCTTGCGTCACGGGTCTCGGCGCAGACCTCGGGGTAGATGTCCTGTATCCTGCCGAATACCAGTCCCACGCCGTTCCACATATCGTTCCAGCAGAGAACGTATCCGGGAGGTGCATAGTAGTCTATATATTTCTCGCAGGCAGCAAGGTAATCGTGATCCTTGGTTATAAGGTAGAGCCAGCCTGCGGCGAAGCAGAAGTCATCCTCCCACTTGCTTGAGGTGTAGAAGCTGGCAGGTCCGTCGCCGCCTGCTCCCACCTTTTTCTCGTTCTTGTTTGCAAAGTCAAAGAGTGCCTTGGAGTAGTCAAGGCATTTCTCGGCATACTCGGGGTCTGTCTCCTTGAAGTTGAGATAATTTATTGCCAGAGCCGCTGCACTTTCCGAAACATCGTCGGTGGTAGGCAGGGACGATGTGGCGAAGAATGCAGGACGTCCCATTGCGTCTATCTCCGGAGACTGCCAGTACTCATGATCAACGGCTCCGTCGCCCACCTGATAGCAGAAGGCTATGACGTCACCATTATCGTCGCGGAAGGTGCTCCGCATGAAGTAGTCGCAGAAATGGCGGCATATGGTCTCAACGTGTTCAGCCTGGTCGGTCTCCTCATAAGCCTGTCGGAACTCATAGTAGCCCCAGGACACAACAGAAGCGGCGTAAGCCTCGGGAAGTCCGAACTTAACGTGGTCGCCCGCGTCGTGGAAGCCGCCCGAAACGTCGATATATCCGTCACCATCGGGATCCAGTATATCTTTGTACTTCTCCATGAAGCTCTCGGACATATTCACGCCCGTATGGTTATCGTCAATGGGGTGCATTGGCACCTTCGAGTCATAAACATGGCAATTGCCCCTCCAGCTGAACCTGCTCTTGCCTGTGACATCTGTACCGCACATATTGGCGTCATAGAAGTGGAGAGTGTACTGGAGCACCTTCGCCCAGTTGTTGTCGGTCTCCTCATAGTCCACCTTATAGGGAGTCGCCGCAGCATCTGCCGTAAATGCGCAGGGCACCGCCGAAAGCGCCGTGACCGCAGCCGCTGCCAGCACCGATAGTTTTTTTGCTATTCTCATTAGTATCATTCCTTTCACAGGATATTTGTCTGTAATTACATTTTACTCCATATCTTCTCCCCTGTCAATTCAATACTTGCGGTATTTCCAGCTCATTCAGCCCAGCCGAGGCTTGACAGTCAGCGGCATATAGTTTATAATTAATGTATACTCAATAACAAATCACGGAGGTGCTTCGTGGGAAATAAAAGTCTTAAAGAAGGGCTAAAGCACGCCGATTTCATCATAATCGACCTGCTGTGCCTCCAGCTTTGCTTCATAGTAAGCTACTGGCTGCACCTGCCCTTTGAAAATCCGTACGGTACCGAAGCATTTCAGTATCAGGCGGTAATACTCACCACCAGCCAGCTTCTGGTAATAGTCTTCACCAACAACTACAGGGGCATACTGCGGCGCGGCAGGCTTGATGAGCTATGGGCGGTAATTAAATACATAGCCCAGGTAATGATACTCGCCCTCATCTACCTCTTTGCAGTAAAGCACTCCACCACTGCTTCACGACTCCAGCTGGGTCTTACGTCCGTCACCTATACTGCTGCGGACTATGTTTTCCGACAACTGGGCAAGCTGAGGGTATTCAACTCCAGCAAATACCGGCAGAACCGCCGCTCGGTGGTGCTGATAACCTCTGGGAGCATAGCTGAGCCCACCCTGTCCGCTCTCATGAGCGACCCACGCCACAGCAGCTTCTTCATCTCGGGAGTAATAGTCACCGACAGGAAATGCAACAGCGGTGAAAAAATAGGAGATATTCCCGTATACGCCCTGGACAGCGAGACCATTTCCCGCCTCAGCCACGGCTGGGTGGACGAGGTGTTCCTGCTCCAATCCGAGGATATGACCTTCCCTTCAGAGCTGATGAACAGCCTGTTCAGAATGGGAATAACCGTAAACTACTCCATAACGCCCATTACCGACGGCAGATGGAACATCACGGAAATGAGAAGCCTGGGTCCATACAGAGTGCTGTCAAGCAGTGTATCCGCAGCTCCCGCAGGAAAGCTGGCGGTGAAGCGCCTTGCGGATATTGTGGGAGGACTTCTGGGCTGCATTATCACCCTGATAGTTTTCATTTTCCTTGCTCCGATAATATATCTGAAGTCTCCGGGGCCCATTTTCTTCAAACAGAAGCGTGTGGGACAGAACGGCAAACCCTTCGTCATGTATAAGTTCCGCAGTATGTATATGGACGCAGAAAAGCGCAAGCAGGAGCTCCTTGAAAAAAATAGGATCGGCAGCGGCATGATGTTCAAGATGGACGACGACCCCCGTATCATCGGCAGCGAGAAAAAGGACAAAAACGGCAGGCCAAAGGGTATCGGCAACTTTATCCGCCGTCACTCCATAGATGAACTGCCCCAGTTCTTCAATGTCCTCATCGGCAACATGAGCCTTGTGGGCACAAGACCGCCTACTCCGGACGAATGGGAAAAATACGGTCTCGGTCACAGGATAAGAATGAGCATAAAACCCGGTCTTACGGGGCTCTGGCAGGTCAGCGGCAGAAGTCGTATCACCGATTTTGAGGAGGTAGTAAGGCTTGACCGCGATTATATCGAAAACTGGAGCCTGCTCCTTGATGCAAAGATTATTTTCAAGACCATAGCCGTAGTTTTCAAGGCAAGCGGCGCAGAATAACGCATAATCAATAAGTCTGCCCCTGAACGTTTTATAGCGCTCAGGGGCTTTGCTTTTATTCAACTACACAGATAAATCATAATTTAGCATTATGTAGGGGACGGCGTCCTCGACGTCCCACAAAATTCGTATTATAGTGGCGACTATCATCCGCTCAACCAGGGGACGCCTTCTCTTACAAGGCGTCCCCTCTCCAAAAACAGTCCACCGGACTGTTTTTGGATTCACCCCTTGCGAGGCGCCTGACGTAATAAGGGGCTCTGCCCCTTGAACCCCGCAAGGGCTGTCTGCCCTTGACCTGACCAGAGGCGCTGCCTCTGGACTCCGCCAAAGGAACACAGTCCCTTTGGAATCCCATTCATAGTTGCCGCAAGGTATTACGATAAATTATGATTTATCTCATTGCCCTGCAAAAAGCCGCCGCCCCGTTCACTGATGATACAGCAAACGGGGCGGTGCTTATATAAGGATATTAAGAAGTGAGAAGTTTTCGGTATCTGATAAGGTCGAACACATCGGCAGTGCCGTCCTCGTTCACGTCGGCGACTCTGTGCTGCTCCGTGGAGAAGGTTATGCTGCCCTGTATGTACCTTGTGGTGAGGACAAGGTCCGCCACGTTGAGCCTGCCGTTGAAGTCCACATCGCCTATTACCCTGCTTTCGGGTATTGCGACTGCGATACGGTCAATGGAGGGACCGTAGCCCCTGTCATTGTAGAGCCTGATAGTGTTCTTTCCCGCCTTCAGCTCAGCCTCAAGATTCACGGCTCTTATGCCCGACCAGTCGTTTTTGTTGGCATAGAGGTCGTTGAGGGTAGTGACATAGCTGCCGTTTATATCCACTTTAAGACTGCGGCGCTCACCTGAGACATAGTATATCCTGACCGTGTACTTCCCTGCCTTGTCCACGGTCACGTCGTTGAAGGTAACAGCGCTCTGACCGTCGCCGCCCACATAGCCCACATAGGCGTCGTTGGAGCAGTATTTGCCCTGCTTGCCTGCGGTTATGGAAGCCTTGCCCGAGAGCACTGCGTTCTCCGCCTCATAGCTCCTGTAGTTGGAGTAGGGAGTGGTCAGCTTCATAGCGCCCTTTGTCAGCTTTATGACGAAGCCGCCGTTTTCAAGAAGGCTCCGAGAGATAGTGTCCTCCGCTGTGAGACCGTTGAGCACGGTGACCTCAAGGTCGCTGCCGTCAGCGTTGTCCGCGAAGATATATGCGTTGTAGGTGCCGCTGTCTATCAGGTCGGAAAGGTGTATATCCACCTTCCTTGCCGCCAGTGTGGAGGCACCGATGTACCAGTCGCTGCCGTTGCGTCTTGCGGTGACATTGAACTGCATGGGATAGCCGTCCAGCACCTTCATATCGTCCCATACTACGGGAACGTCATTGAGCAGGGGCAGTGCCGATGAGCCCTCATAGGTGTAGACCGACTGGGCGAAATGCTGTATGCCCGATTCTATGGTGACAACGTCCGCAAGGGCAAAGCCTGCCGTTGCCTTTATGCCGTATATGGGTATGCCTGTGGGAGTGAAGTCCGCTGAGCCTGCCACGCATCTTGTAAAGGTATAGGATACGCGGTTTGCAAGGGAGGGGCTCTCGAACCACTTGTAGTATTCGCTGCCGTTTATGGCTTCAAAGGAGATGACATTGGGGTAGGTGCGGCTTTCTCCGCGGGGGATAGTACAGCCGTGGAAGAGCACCATGAGGTGATTGTCCGCAGCTATCTTCGCGCACATATTCATCTGCTTCATGGTCTGCTGGGTATCGCTCTCGTAGTAATCCACCTTGACGCCCTTGACTCCCAGACCGCTTACACGTTTGAATTCACGGGAGATAGTCTCCTCGTCCAGCAGCGAATAATACGGGTAGGCAGGGTGACCTGCGCTGTCCTTATAGCCCGAATGTCCCGTATTGTTAACGCCGTACCAGAGGTAGATGCCAATGCCCTTTTCGGCGC
Source organism: Ruminococcus flavefaciens ND2009 (assembly GCF_000621785.1). Taxonomy (GTDB): domain Bacteria; phylum Bacillota; class Clostridia; order Oscillospirales; family Ruminococcaceae; genus Ruminococcus; species Ruminococcus flavefaciens_C. The sequence goes on from NZ_JHXI01000011.1 coordinate 38,433, forward strand.
CGTAGTCGCAGAGCTCCTTCACCTTCTCCTCGCTGCCGTCCCAGAGTGCCCAGCCGAAGTCCAGACACACGAAGTCCCAGCCGTTTTCGGCAGCAAAGTCGATGTAGTCCTTCTGAGTGTGGTACTCTATGGGTGAGTCGCCGCCGCTGCTCCACCAGGACCAGGCGGTCTTGCCGGGCTTTATCCAGCTTGTGTCCTCTATGACAGAGGGGGGATTGAGGTTGAGTATCAGGTCGCTGGACGCCATTCTGTCAAGGGAGTCCCCTATGACCACGGCTCGCCAGGGTGTGTGGAATGCCTGCTTCATGGTTATGGACTCCACCTTGACGCCGCTCTTGAACCGCAGATCATGGTAATTGCCCACGAACTGCAAAGCGCCTGCACAGTAGGGCTCATCCTCGTTGAAGACTCCTGCTTCCGTGACCGTTACCCAGTATTTGTCATTGATAACGCCTGTATAGGGGCAGGAGTAGGTGGAAGCGGTCTCGTTGGGTCTCTCCTTCGGGAGCTCCACCATGTCCCATTCGTAGGTGGCGTTGGGCCAGTTGCCCCAGAATTTGCTGTTGTCAGGGAAGATGACCTGGCTCGCCTCCTCCTTTATAGTTGCTCCGCCGCCGTAAGCATAGCGGAAGCCGATACCGTCATCGTATATGCGGAAAATGACGTCAAGCTTGTCGCTGCCCTTTTTCATGGGGAAGGTGAGCTCGGTGCAGCGGTCGCGGAGCTGACGATGCTTGCCGTAGGGCATGGAGTATCTGTCGTCCACCTCCTTGCGGACAGCCGCAGAGGGCTGCACGGTAACACCGCCTGTGAAGCTGACCGATGAAAAAGCAATTCCAAGGGCAGAGGGCTCGATTATGGCAACACCTGAGCTGTTCTCCACGGAGTAGTAGTAAGTGCTTCCGTCAGTCCAGAACTTGACGGTCAGGTCTCCCTCGGGAGAAGCAGTCTGAAGCTCGGGAACGCTGGTGACCTTTTTGCCGTTCACCGAGAATGAGGTCTCTGTCACGGGGAGGACTTCTCCCTCCTCTATGGTGTTCTTCTCGAAGGTGTAGAGGAACTCCGCATCATCTGGAAGTGAGCCTATCTCGGAGCCGCTGAGTGGACGTGTGTAGAAGGCAACATCGTCAAAGCAGGCGGCGATGTCATCGTCATTGTAGAGGGAGCGTCCCAGGGAATTATACACATAGGAGCTGAGCACCTTCTCCGAGAAAAGGCTGTTCAGGGTGGCGCTGACGGTGTCCGCTGTGTAGGAAAGCTTCTGCCCGTCTATGTAGTAGTCCGCACCCGTGGGAGAGCATACCAGCACAAGGTCATGCCACTTGTCCGTGTCGGGCTTTGCCGAAAGGTCGTAAATAGCGCGGTGCTTCTTGTCGTTTTCCGTATCCATGCCGCTGCCTGCGAAGATACTCGCGCGGAAGGCGGTCTTGTCCTTCACATCTATGGATATGTCGGGAGATGAATAGGAGGACGAGTTTCCCGACGCAAAGGGTACGGGCGAAAACTGGAAAAGCCTTGAATAATTGGAAGCCTCCTCCTTCAGCATGAACTTCATCGCCAGAGTGAAGCCGTTTCCGCAGCCATTCTCAAACAGCGGCGGCAGCTGGAGCCAGCCTCCTCCGTTGCTGCTGCCCTTCAGATACAGAACATCTGAGCCCAGACTGCTGTCGGAAACTATAACTGCGTCGCTGCCCTTGAGGACGGCGTGGGCGGAGTTCCTGCCCTGACTGACCGCGTGGAGCTCGGTGTAGGTGCCCGTATCGGCAGCTGAGACCCTTGGCGGCAGACCGCCGAGACCTGTCATAAGTGCCGACAGGCAGACCGCCGAGATCTTTTTTATCCTGTCATTTTTCATAGTATGTGACCTTCTTTCTCTTCCGAAGTGTGAGAGGACACTTCGGTTTATCCATTATCATAGCTATTTTAATTATAGTCCCATTCATTGTGAAAAACAACCCAAATTTCAACAAATAAGTGGATTTTTCACGGATATTATCGCTAAATATCGAACTTGGAAACTGCCATGTAAAGTCCGCAGTATTAATATTTTTATTTTTAATGCTTTGAAGTCATTATATTGCTATCCCTTTTGACTGCGAAAAAAATATCCGCGCTCCACATAAAGTGAAACACGGATATTTCTACTATCATTTATAGTATCTCAGTTCTTTTTGGCGAAATACTTAAAGAACAGGGAATCCTGATACTCGCCGAAGAAGTTCCTTCTTGCGCCGTCTTCGTAAAGATCGATCTCCGGATTATCTATTACGGTATCGGGATTTTCGCAGTGTTCGGCAGTCCTTCTTACAGAACGTCCTATCTCATGATATGCTGTTATTCCGCCCACCAGCAAAAGGGCAATGATAATGAGGTTTGCCCTCTTATCGCCTGATACCTTATTCTTTTCTATCGAATCGGTGACCATCACAAACAGCACCACAAGGGACGGTATGGACGTCCTCATTACAAAGTCCACATGATAGCCGAATGAGATCATGGGAACTATAAGGAGAGTTGCCAGTGTGACCCAGTAAAGCGGCTCCCGCTTGTGGGTCTTGTATATGGCAAAATAATAGACCAGAAACTCCAGCAGTATGAATATGAGATAGGTCATTCTCAGCCTTTCCATATCTGTTTTGCGGAAGCCTACAGTACCCGAGGTATTAGCCTTAAAGAACAGATACGATACCAGCGCCATGGGAACTCCCGTAAAGACATTCTGGAAGGTAAATGCCTCCTTGCATAAGCCTTGCAGGTTCTCCTTGAAGGGCTTCTTCTTATCATAGGTCTTTACTATCCTTGTTATGCCTATACAGCAGAGTACGGGCAGCATTCCTATGGCAGGGAGCGAGCAGGCTAAAAAGCTGAAGGAATAAATGAAGATAACAGAGCGGTTGTCCTTCTGACAAAGCAGTAGCGCCGTTATTATCCAAGCAGGTATAGCCTGATTGTACACCCAGAAAAGCTGAGTGCAGAACGAGGACATCTGGAAGCCGTATGCCCAGTTTTCGATGTGATTGACGTCAAGCCAGATATGATCGGCTGAATTATGAAGGATAAAGTATCCGACAGCGTCCAGTCCGCTGAAGAAGATAAAGGCTATCAGAAGCCAGGGAGATATTTTTTTATTGAGTCCCGAGATAAGCATGAACAGCAGGGAAACGCCTGCCACACACCACCAGAACAGAAAGGTCTGAGCTGCTGCCATACCGAACATCTTGCCTACGCAGGCAGCAGGGAGCCATAATGCAAAATAGTAGATCAGTGCAACGGGTCTGCTGAAGTATTCTCCTGTTTCCGTGATTATCACAGGCCAGTCGTTGGAGACCAGCTTGGCAAGCACGGCATTTCGCCACATATGATCCTGATTCTGATATGAATATCCGCCTATGCCCGATAAATATACCCATGCCGCCGCTATCAGCACCACCATGATGAGCTTAGGGAGCTGCTTCCGCGCAAAGAATGTGACCTCCATGGCAGGAGCGTTCTTCAATGCCTTATAGAGTCCCCCTGACAATAATGCCGTCATTATTATTGCCAGCGGCAGTTTTAGCCAGCCGAACATGAATATGTACATGGGTATCGCAAGATATAAGTATGATAGTCCCACAGGTATCTTAGACCCCGTGCTTTCGCTCAGTGAGATCTTTTTCAGAAATGAGAGCGGAGATCTTGTTTTCGTTTTTGCTTTTGAGTTGCTCATTATTTTTTTCCTTTCTTTATGTCCCAGCTTGTGATTTGTCCCTTATTTATGAGGAATGCCTTTGCGGCAAGCTCAGCCATGGGAAGGTCCGACAGGGAATCGGAGTAAAACTCCCCTATCTTCTCATCAGGAAAAGCTTCCCGAAACCGCATTACCTTTTCCCTGCCCTTGCAGTTGGCTGATAAAAAAGCTCCGCTGCCGGTATCCACATCAGATGCTATGAGTGCTTTTATGCCCAGCCTTTTACATGGGAGCTCCAGCAAAAAACGCGGTGAAGCGGAGATGACTATATCCGTGTCTTCCCTCTTATCCTTATACCATTCCGCCATATACTTCATATGAGAGTCCCAGAACAGTGCAAGCTCCTTCTGAACATCAGGAATATCCTTCAAAAAAGAAAAGAAGCAGGCTTTCAGCTCCTCTGTAGTGCATTTCCCCAGCTTGTGCCTGACAGCTTTTATCAGGAAAGCGGGCAGACGCCTCAGTATCAGCGGGTGCCGCTTCAATTCAAATTTAAAGAAGTCCACAGAGCTGTCCCGCGAGTAGACCGTCCCGTCAAAATCATATACGTTCATGAGGCCGCCTCCCCGAAATATATCTGCCACAGGACAAATAAGGCATAAGCCGCTCCCAGGAGCAGCAGCACCTTGTCCTTCAGTATCATGTCAACGGGATTTCCCTGCTCGTCCTTTTCCAGAGTATAGGTATATCTCATGACCATTACTATTACAAGAGGAGTCGTATATATCATACCGGGAAGCGCTCCCTTGTCAACGCTCCAGAGGGCGTAGAATACAAGGAAAATGCCTAAATACATATACATACTGCTGTTTAAGTATGTATCGCTGTAATGGGTAAGGACAGAGCGGGTGTTATCGCCGCAGTGCAGCTTTTCATTGCGTCTTTTTCCGAAAGCCATAAACAGCGAAAGCGCCATAAGCGTCAGATACAGCCACTTCGATATTCTTATATCCGTTATGAATGAACCGTACAGCATACGCAGTACAAATCCCGATACCAGTATGACTATGTCCACAACAGGGTGGTTTTTAAGCTTTATGCTGTAAAGTATATTCAGTACAAAATACAGCACCGGTATGGCTGCCCCTATACTTATGCCGCATAGCAGCAGATCAAGTATCATTGCCGCGGCACAGCATATCCCTGTCAGTACAGCCCCCTCTGTTTTGGAGACTGCTCCGCTTGCAAGCGGTCTTTTGCATTTTTCGGGATGATTTCTGTCCTTTTCAATATCACATATATCATTGATAACATATATAGCCGATGAACATAACGAAAACGTCAGAAATCCGACTATTGTCCTGCATAATACGGGCAGCTCAAGTATCGCGCCTCCGTAGAACGCAGGGATAAATATAATAATGCTTTTCAGCCAATGACTGACACGCAGAAGCTGAAAATAGCTTTTGACCTTGCTAAACATCAAGAACCTTCCGATCATTTACAGTATCGCCTTATATAGACTTTTACTCTGATTTTACGTCACGCGAGACACCTCGCCTTATAATAGTATACATCAAAGCAGGCGAAGTGTCAACATGAATGCAGAAGCCCACAGCACCTGCTCTGATACCTGCGTTCTCACATTAAAAGTACACTTGTTCAGAAACAAAAATACTCCCGGAAAATCGGGAGTTTTTCCTTTCAGTACCGGATCGTTCTGCCATTATCTGTTACGATACGGATAAGACTTCACGCGAAATGTGTATGTGCTGCGATCCGGATACCGCTTCATGCGCGAAAAAAATTCGCGTCCCAGCTATACTGAGACGCGAATATGCCTGCGGGGGCTCCCCGCTGTGTATGTGTTACAATTTAGATGCCGCTTCATACAAAAAAATTCGCGTTCCACTAAAAGTGAAACGCGAACTGTGCTTGTGTCACGATTTAGATACCGCTTCATGCGCGGAAAAAAATTCGCGCCCCAGTTATACTGAGACGCGAATATGCCTGCGGGGGCTCCCCGCTGGAGCTGATGATCGGACTTGAACCGACGACCTACGCCTTACCAAGGCGTTGCGCTACCGACTGTGCCACATCAGCAACCGACAAATAATATTATACAGCAACGGGAAGTAAAAGTCAATAGGAAGATATATTATTTTTTATGTTAACCAAATTTTTCTGAAATTTTTTTTCAAAAAAAGCTTGACAAGCACGTTCATATCTGATATAATATTAAAGCAGTCACGAAACACTGCAATGCGAGTGTGCTGGAATAGGCAGACAGGCACGTTTGAGGGGCGTGTGTCGACAGACGTATGGGTTCAAGTCCCATTACTCGCACCACGAAGCGTTTACCGCAAGGTAAGCGCTTCTTTTCTTTTGTCAGCAGATAAAAAAATAATATTATACCGAGCCAAAAAGCTCCCCAAAACCATGAACGCAGGTTTCGGGGAGCTTTTTATCGCTTATTCAAATTCGTATTCGCCGTCGTAGTTCTTCTTGAACTCCTCGAAGATCTCGCCGAGAAGCTTGTCATCGTCAACGGAGACAAAATCGTCCTCATCGGGGGTCTCGCCGGGGATTATCTCAAGGATGACCACCTCGTCGTCCTCATCGTCCCAGGGCAGAAGCACACCGTAGAGATGCTCTTTATACTCAACTGTGCCGATTATCTCAAATGAGACCTCGTTGCCGTCATCGTCCGTAAGGGTGATGTAGTTCTCTATTTCCTCTTCGTTTTCAAGCTCATCGAGCTCTTTATCGTTCATATCGCTCATAGCTGCACCTCCGCAAAAATTGTATATCTCATTTTACCACATAAGCCTTGAAATTGCAATACCCTATCGCTCCATGACCACAAGAACGGTCTTTATACCGTATTGGCGGAATATCTCAATGCAATCCCTGTCGATGACCTCGCCGCTGACCGCTATGGGCACCGCAGGCGGACAGGGCACCTTCACCGAGGCACATATCCTGCCCTCTGCCTCCTCCACAGTTATCTCCTCCGAAGCAGAGAAGGCGGCTTCGCGGATGGTGCAAGCCATCCGCGGGAGCTTCACGTTGAGACTTCGGCTGCTCTTTTCCCGGGAAGAAGCTCCCGCCACCGCGCCCTCCAGCGCGGTGCGAAGCCGCCGTAAGTCGCCGATGTCACCAGAAGGAGCCAGAAGCAGTATAAGGAGTTCATCGTCGGCGTATTCACACTCCACGCCGCTGCTGCGAAGAAGGTCTGCCAGTTCTGTGCCGCAAAAGCCGCTCTCGGCAGCTCTCACTGTAATGTGGAAGGGGTCTCCCTCCGCAAAGAGGAGCCTTCCCGCGAAGCTGCCTTTCAGCTCCGCTATCTCAGGCAGAGCCGCCGCTATGTCACTGCGGATATTCTCAGCGATATAGCGATTGCACAGGTCCAGGGAAGCCATTATAAGATAGGACGGACTGGTGGAGCCGAACAGACTCATTGCCTGCTTCAGCAGCGGAGCATACTCCTCACGGGAGGTATGGAGCACAGCCGCTCCCGTAAGAGCAGGCAGCATCTTGTGAAAAGAATCGCAGCACATATCCGCACCCAGAGCTATGGGGTGAATATTTTTCTCAAAAAAGGCAAGATGAGCACCGTGAGCGCCGTCCACTATGAGCCTTGCACCGTGTCGGCGGCAGACCTCCGCAAGTCCTGCAATATCCGCAAGTCTGCCCGTGTAATCGGGAGAGGTGACGTAAAAGCAGGCTGGCTTATCCGAAGCCGCAAGAGCCTCCTCCACATCGGACAGGGCAAGCTCCCCCGACAGGATACCGCCGCTGTAGCGAGGGAGCACCCAATCCACATCAAGTCCCAGCAGTGCAGCAGCATTGAGGAAAGCGCGGTGAACGTTCCTTGCAGCGATAATACGCCTCCCCTCCATCTTCATAATGGCGAGCATAGCCTGTATACAAAGAGTGGAGCCGCCTGCGGAAAAAGCCGAGGCTGCGCTGCCGTAGAGAGCGGCAGTATTTCTCTCGCTTTGGGCGATGATGCCCTCAGCCTCAAAGAGACTGTCCGCCCCTGCAATTTCGGTAATATCCAGCCTGAAAAGCTCAGAAAGTCTTTCGTCGGGAGCCTTCCCCTTGTGTCCCGGCATATGTGCGCGGAGACCGTTTTTCTCCGCATAATCAACAAGAAAGTCATAAACAGGAGTTTCCATAAAAGCACCTCAAATATAGTACTGCAAGAATCTGAACAGCTTCAGCCTTGCACGGGACATGACTGCGCAGACCGCCTGAGAAGACACTCCAAGCTTTTTTCCGATAGCAACAGTATCCATGTCCTTGAAATAGTATAGCATAATTATCTCTTTTTGTCTCGGGGTAAGCTCATTATTAATAATTTTTAACATCACACGGCGTACCCTTGACCCGTCCTCGTCGTCATCGAGACCGAGGATAAGTCTTATGCTTCTGTCGGCTTCGCCTGTGAATGAGTCTGAGTAGGTATCACGTTTTGCCACAGCCTTATCCCCTCCTGTACGAGGTAAGGTGTGCGATGACCTGCTGGAGCTCCCCATGCTCCTCATAGAGCAGGCGTATGCGCCTGTCAAGGTCAAGCTCCTGAGCCCTGCGGCTGTCTCCGCATTGGAGAAGCTTTCTGCGAAGCTGTGAGAGCTCGGTGATACGCTGTCTGACCAGCGCGCGGCTGTGAGTGTAGTTGCTGATAAGTTCTGTCATGAAAATTGCCCCCTTAAAAATGAAATAAAGAAGCACGAAGCAGCTAAGGCTGCACCCTTGCGCTTTCACGCCGCAAGCGGAAACGGCGTCAGAAATAACGCAGGCAATGTTAAGATAGCTTTGCGAACTATTGTTCTATTCCTTGTAATCATATTATAGAACATCTGTTCTGATTTGTCAAGAGGGTACTCAAAATTATTTTTCGTCCGACAAAATACGACAAGTGACAACAGTCACTTTTTTAGTTATATCCGTCATCTTGTCAGCTGCCGCTGTCCTTGATATAATATAGTAAAAAGGAGGGATTCCATGAAAAGAACATTCTTACTCATCACCGCCGCAGCTCTCACACTCGGACTATTCTCCTGCGGCAGTCCGCACACCACAAAAAACAGCAAGCCTGTACTCAACGACTGGCAGAAAGAAGTTCTTGCGGCAGAGGGGCTTCCCACGGAAGCCGACCAGCTGACAGACGCTCAACTCCGCTCAATTCAGCGCATCTACGAGATGATAACCTACCTTAACGAAAAGTACAATGAGGAGTTTATCTATGCGGGATACCTTGAGCCTGCGGCAAATCAGACGGAAACGCTGTATGCTTACCCGCGCTTATTAGGCAATGATTACGGCAGAAACACCGTTACAGTCAAGGCAACAAAGGACGGTTTTACCGACGATTACAGTGAAAGGTCGATAGTTGACTATGCAGAGGAAATGGCAAACGACTTTATGAAGGATTATTTTGATTCGGATCAGGTCATTGCATTTTTCAAAGTCAACGCCTGCAATATTAAGAAAAATGAGGTGGTAGATGGGGATTTCCAGTGGAAACTTGGCGTTTCTGACATTATATTTGTAAATGAAGACATTTGCAATGCAGATCAGGTGGAAGAATTTGCTGTTAATTATGCAAAATGGCTTTATGAGCATAAATTAAGTGGAGATCATAGAATAAACATTTTGCAACAATACGATGTTACTAAAATAACATATGGTGAAATAGCTGATTTATATAATACTGATAATTATAAAGGATATTATGATTTCCTTTTTGACTCTCTCAAGAAGAATGTATTACAAAGCGAGCATTTAAAAGGTAAAAGAACTCAAAATGATTATTCAATAGATGAATTTTTTTCTATGTATGTTAAGTAAAAGGAGTAGTAAATATGATATTAAACGGAGAATATGTTGATAAACTGACAGATGAAGAATTATGCATGATTGAACAATTGACCTATCTCGATGAAATGGTTGCTGAAAAAGCATAAGAAAAAGGCGGACATTGTCCGCCTTTAGTCTTACTTGTTAATTCCTGCTGTTACCTCGTCGTACTCCGCTGTTATCTCCTTTTCAGGAGCCTTTGTGACGAGAGATACGATGATTATTGCAGCCAGTGCGCATACGAATGCGGGAAGAAGCTCATATATGGCAAGTACGCCGCCCATGGGAGCTATTGCGAACTTCCATACGAATACCATTACCGCACCGACAATGAGTCCTGCCATAGCGCCCCACTTGTTGGAACGCTTCCAGAAAAGAGCTGTCAGCATAACGGGTCCGAATGTAGCGCCGAAGCCTGCCCACGCGAATGAAACTACTCTGAATACGGAGCTGTCAGCGTCCCATGCAAGGGCTACGCCGAGAACCGCGATAACGAGAAGAACTATTCTTGCAGTGAGCATTGACACCTTGTCGCTCATCTTCACATTGAATACGCCCTTGAGTATGTTCTCCGACATCGAGGAGGAAGCTGCAAGGAGCTGTGAGTCAGAGGTGGACATGGTGCAGGCGAGGATACCTGCGAATACCAGACCTGCGATGACGGCAAGTCCTGCGTGGTGCTCGCTCATGTACTGTGCGATCTTGATTATTACCTTCTCGGAGTTGCTTCCGTCGAGAGCCTCAAGCTTGCCGCTCTTGCTGAGTGCGTTGCCGATAAATCCGATGAAGATAGCGATAGCCATTGAGATAACTACCCATACGGAAGCTATCCTTCTGGAGGTCTTTATCTTGTTCTTGTCCTTGATAGCCATAAAGCGGAGGAGGATATGAGGCATACCGAAGTATCCGAGTCCCCACGCAAGGAGAGAAGCTATGGTCAGTGCGTTATACTTGTCAGCGCCGCCTGTCTCCACATTGTGGATATGGCTCAGTGAGAAGTAGCCCTTTATGGACTCAGCATTGTCGATGACATTGTCGAAGCCCCCTGCGGAGTTGATACCGAAGATGACGATACTGATAAGTGCCACAGTCATAACGATACTCTGGATAAGGTCAGTGGTACTTGCTGCAAGGAAGCCGCCTGTGCAGGTGTAGGAAATGATGATTATCGCGCTGACTATCATAGCAATGTGATAGTCCCAGCCAAAGAGGGAGCTGAAAAGCTTTCCGCAGGCTGAGAAGCCCGAAGCGGTATAGGGCACGAAGAAGATGAGGATTATAAGCGCGGAAACGCCCATGAGTATCTTGCTCTTGTCCTTATAGCGCTGAGAGAAGAAATCGGGGATTGTGATAGCGCCGCAGTGCTGGCTGTAAACTCTCAGCCTTTTTGCGACGATGAGCCAGTTGAGGTATGTACCGACGGCAAGACCGATAGCGGTCCAGCCTGCCTCAGCTCCGCCTGTGAGGTAAGCGACTCCGGGGAGACCCATGAGGAGCCAGCTGCTCATATCGGAAGCCTCTGCGCTCATGGCAGTTACCAGCGGTCCCAGCTTACGTCCGCCCAGGTAGAAGTCCCCGACGTTTTCGTTTTTTCTTGAAAAGCCGATACCCACCAGTACCATACCCACAAGGTAGGCGATTATCGTTCCAAGAATGATGATGTCTGTTGTGTTCATGACTTACTCCTTTTTGTAGATTTTTGGGGTAATAGCTAACTTTTATTATAGAACAATTTCAGAGCTTAGTCAATATGGGGAAGCTGTTTTTGTGCTTATTTTCCGTCTTTTCGGAGCCCTCCCACGTCATAACTCACAAAAAAAGCCGTCCCGATTTGTGCACCGTGACAGGTTTTGGAAGTTGAGAGTTCAGAGTTTAGAGTTGACAGTTGAGGTGTCGCCTTCGGCGACAGGATCTGAATAATATAAGTGAAGCGAACACTTTAACTCTCAACTCTCCACTTTCAACTCTCAACTAAATCAAAAAGCCCCGAAGCGCTTTAAACGCTTCAGGGCAGATTTTCTATATAGACACAGCGTCAGGGCTGCTCAGCCGACTCAGGCTCATCGGGAGCCTCCACGGGCGTATCGGTCTCAACAGGCATAACATCTGTGACTACCTGCTGTGAAGCCTCGTCATCGTAGACTATATTCTCGGGCACGGGCTCCTCCACAACAGGAGCTGCTGCCGCCAAGTCCTCACGGATACCGTCCGAACAGGAGCTGAGCTTGCTCATAGCGATAATACCCGAGCAGGTAACGTCATCGCCGCTGCCCTTCTTGGTCATTGCGGGAAGGAACTCGCCCAGCTGACGGACGCCCTCCTCCATGCCGTTTTCCACCATAGTCAGAGCCAGTCCGCGGAAGAAGCCGAAGAGCTGCTCCTCGTTCCAGTAGGAATTCTCAACGCCGTCTGTGCAGAGAAATACCGCCGCAGGCAGCATTCCCTTATTAAGGTAGAAGAACCTTGCGGAGAGAGCCGCATCGTCCTGACACATTGATGTGGTAACGTTCTCGTAGCACCGCGGGTCCTCGGGTATGGGAGCGGTAACGTTGCTGTCACCGTCGATGACAACACACTTGCCGTCGCCTATCTGAGCGCCGAAGGCATAGTCCTCGGTAACAGCCGCAAACAGCAGAGTTGTGCCGTATGCGCTTATATAGTCGCCCTGTGCGTATCTTTCGCGGTAATGGGCGAATTTATCGGGGATACGGTCCAGCTCCTCCTCGGTGAAGGGCTCGTCCGCAAAATCCTTTTCTGTCCTTTCGTGCCATCTTGCAATGATGCTTCGCCAGAGCTGATTAAAAAGCGGCTGACGCTGACGCTCATCTGCAAGCACCTCCGCAGCGTCCTCAAGGCTGTCCAGGAACTCCGCCACGCACTCCGCAGCGCACTCCACCGCGAATTTCGAGCCTCTCTCCGTGCGCAGATAGCAGGGACTTCCGTGACCGTCCGCCGCTGCCGCGAAGGAGTAGCTCTCGTGATCCTCGCAGAGAGAGCTGTCCTGACATACTATATCCCTGCTGAGATGCGAAGCGCCGACGCGCGTCTGAGCAAAGGAAGTTAATTTCTCCATAGGCTCACCTTACCAGTCCGCTTCGTCCCAGTCAGCAGTATTGGCGTCGCTGAGAGCGTCATTTGTCTGGGTCTGAACGTCCTCTGCAAGCTTCTTTGAGATCTCAACGGGGTCTGTATCGCTGTCAACAGTGCTTGAATGACTTGCGAACACGCTGGTGATAACGCTTGCCTTTTCTATCATAAGTCTCAGCTGATCCTTGTTCTTTACGTCCAGAACGGTCTCGGAGCTTCCCGAGAAGCGCGCCAGAACGTCCTTGTCGCAGTCGTCGCCTATAGCGAATGCGATCTTGATGGAACGCTTGAACCAGTTATTCTTCTTGAGGGCGTCAAGTCCGCTCTCCCAGTTATCCGTGGGACCACCGTCACTGAAAAGGAGTATTACAGGCGGATATGCGCCTGCCGCGGTCTGAAGGAATTCATTTCGTGAGAGCTTCTTGTCCAGCTCCTTGCAGGCAGCGCCTAAGTCGGTAACGCCGCAGGCTTCAAAGGTCTTGAAGCGGTAGCCCTCGGGAGAAACAGGCTCGGGTGTGACCCATGAAGCTCCTGTGGAGAACTCCAGAACGGCTATTTTTATCTCGGCGTCATCGCTCTCGTCGCTTATCTCCTGCAATGTCTGCATTACCTCCTCAAGAGCTGACTCCACCTGTCCTATCTTGCTGCCCTGCATACTTCCGGAAGTGTCGATGACATAGAAAAGTGTCATGACCTTTCTGACAGCAGGTGCGTAATCGTCTAAACCCGGCATGATTTTATCCTCCGTTCATTTATTGTTGCGGCAGAAGCTGCGCAGGGCTGTATTTCCCCGTGAGCGCCGCCTTATTGTGATCAGTATAATCACATACATTATACCACGAATACAAGCGGCGGTCAAGTACCAAATGTTCACATAAATTTAACATTTACAGTGGTGACATATCCGATCATATAATGTATAATAAAATCACAGAGATATGATCGGAGGGAACTTGCCGTTTTTCGGCTCATTATGGAAAAAAGAGAGATCAAACGCTATATTTTCATCGCATTCCTGGCTATCGCTGTATGCGTCATAAGCCAGAATTTTGCAGTGTTCGTAAATTTCCTGTCAGTAGTGCTGGGAGCCCTCAAGCCACTTGTCATGGGGCTGATGATAGCATATATCTTCAATATCATCATGAACTTCTTCGAGAAGCATTACTTTCCCAAAAGCAGCTCAAAGCTGGTGACAAAGTCAAGGCGCCCTGTGTGTCTGGCAGCTTCATTCGCAATAACCATCGCCGTGATCATACTGATAATGTATATAGTCGTCCCCGAGATAGCCTCGGCATTCGGGGTGCTGTATGACGAGATACCGCCTGCCTTCACCAAGTCCAAGGACTTCATCCTCGGGAAGCTCAAGGAGTACCCCGAGATACAGGAGCAGATAAGCACGGTGGAATTTGACTGGGCAAATATCGCGGAGAAGGCTTCAAAGCTGCTCACTTCGGGAGTCGCGGGAATACTCAGCTCCGCCGTGGGCATAATAGGAGGGCTGACCTCTGCGGTCACAAACCTTGTTCTGGGACTTATCTTCGCTGTATACCTTCTTCTCAGGAAGGATAAGCTCATAAAGGACAGCAGCCGCCTGAGACGGCTGTGGTTCAGCGATGATACCAACAGAAAGCTGGGCAGAGTGCTCAAAACTGCCAACGAGACCTTCCAGAGCTTCTTCATCGGACAGTTCGTAGAGGCGATAATCCTGGGAACTCTCTGCTTCATCGGCATGAAGGTTCTGAAGCTCCCCTACGCCGCTATGTCCGGCACTCTTGTGGGAGTCACAGCCTTTATCCCCATTGTCGGAGCCTTCCTTGGCGCAGGCATAAGCGCATTCATAATCCTCACCGAGAGCCCCATGCAGGCACTTATATTCGTGATCTTCCTGCTGATACTCCAGCAGTTCGAGGGCAATATCATCTACCCCAAGGTAGTTGGCGGCACCGTCGGTCTGCCGAGCATATGGACCCTTGCTGCTGTAACAGTGGGCGGCGGTCTCTTCGGAGTCCTCGGCATGATACTGGGCGTGCCCCTGGCGGCTACACTGTATAAGCTGGCATTCGTAAAGCTGGAGGAAAAGGAAGCGGAGCTTGGCATATCACCTCCCGATGAGGAAGAAAAAAAGCCGAAGCCTTCAAAAAAGTCAAAGAAGCCTGCAAAAGAAGCCGCTAAGAAAAAGTAATATTCAGACGTCCTCAGATCATTAGCCGGGTACGTCAGCAAAATCTGTCAAATGCACAAATAAGCCAAACAAGTTCATATTTTTTTGATACTCACCGTTCAAGCAGCTGCCGAAAAACTTCAAAATACCGTAGAAGTTATTCGGCAGTTTTTTCACCTCGGACAGACTTTGTAATCTGATAAAACGAAAACGGGCTTTTTTCCGTTGCCCGCGGTTAATACGGAGATTGACAAAAATTAAACAATGTGGTAATATTACCTTAGACAATAAAATCAAAGGAGTAATGTGTTATGATCAATACATGGCCAAAGGAATGGGACGGCTTCAAAGAAGGCCGCTGGAGCACCACTTCCGTAAACGTTAGAGACTTCATCAAGAAGAATTACACTCCTTATGAAGGCGATGAAAGCTTCCTCGCAGGCCCCACGGAAGCTACAAAACAGCTCTGGGATCAGGTCATGGATCTCACCCGTCAGGAAAGAGAAGCAGGCGGAGTCCTGGATATGGACACCAAGATCGTTTCTACAATTACATCCCACGGTGCAGGCTATCTCAATAAGGATCTTGAGCAGATCGTAGGCCTCCAGACAGACAAGCCCTTCAAGCGTTCTCTCCAGCCCTTCGGCGGTATCAGAATGGCTCAGCAGGCTTGCAAGGAGTACGGCTACGAGGTAGACCCCGAGGTAGTCGAGATCTTCACCAAGTACAGAAAAACTCACAATCAGGGCGTTTTCGACGCCTATACCCCCGAGATGCGACTGGCTCGCCACTCGGCTATACTCACAGGTCTCCCTGACGCCTACGGCAGAGGACGTATCATCGGCGACTACCGCCGTGTGGCTCTCTACGGCGTTGACCTCCTTATCGAGGACAAGAAGCACCAGATCGAGACCTCACTCGTCAGAATGACTTCAAAGAATATCCGTCTCCGCGAGGAGCTCGCAGAGCAGGTAAGAGCTCTCCAGGAGCTTAAAAAGCTGGGCGAGATATACGGCTATGATATCTCAAGACCTGCCGCAAACGCCAAGGAAGCCGTTCAGTGGCTCTACTTCGGCTATCTTGCTGCCGTAAAGGAGCAGAACGGTGCGGCTATGTCACTGGGAAGGACTTCCACATTCCTGGACATCTTTATCCAGCGTGACCTTGACCGCGGCGTACTCACCGAGGAGCAGGCTCAGGAGCTCATCGACCACTTCATCATGAAGCTCCGTATCGTCAAGTTCGCCCGTACTCCCGAGTACAATTCACTGTTCTCGGGCGACCCCACATGGATCACAGAGTCCATCGGCGGCGTAAGCGTTGACGGTAATCATATGGTAACAAAGAACAGCTTCCGTTACCTCCATACTCTTGAAAATCTGGGAACTGCTCCCGAGCCCAACATGACCATTCTCTGGTCCACAAAACTCCCGAGAAAGTTCAAGGAATACTGTGCAAAGATTTCCATCAGAACATCGTCCATCCAGTACGAGAACGACGATATGATGCGTGTTATCCACGGTGATGACTACGCTATCGCCTGCTGCGTATCTTCAATGGTAGTGGGCAAGGAAATGCAGTTCTTCGGCGCACGAGCAAACCTTGCAAAGTGCCTGCTCTACGCTATAAACGGCGGTGTGGACGAGCGCCTCGGACTTCAGGTAGGCCCCAAGTACAGACCCGTTGACGGCGAATACCTCGACTTCGACGATGTATGGGAGAAGTACATGGATATGATGGAGTGGCTGGCAGGTCTCTATGTCAACACCCTCAACGTTATCCACTATATGCACGATAAGTACAGCTATGAGAGACTCCAGATGGCTCTCCACGACAGAGATGTAAAGCGCTATTTCGCAACAGGTATCGCAGGTCTCTCAGTTGTTGCAGACTCTCTCTCGGCTATCAAGTACGCCAAGGTAAAGCCGATCCGCAAGGATATTGAAATAAAGGACAAGGCAGGCAATGTAACAGGCGTTGCAAAGAACGTTGTCGTTGATTACGAGATCGAGGGAGACTTCCCCAAGTACGGCAACAACGATGACCGTGTTGACAAGCTGGCTGTCACTGTTGTCCGCAAGTTCATGGACTGCGTAAGAAAGCACCACACCTACCGCGACAGTGTTCCCACAATGTCTATCCTCACTATTACTTCAAATGTTGTATACGGCAAGAAGACAGGCAACACTCCCGACGGCAGAAAGCAGGGCGTTCCGCTGGCTCCCGGCGCTAACCCCATGCACGGCAGAGACACCCACGGCGCTGTTGCCTCACTTTCATCAGTTGCCAAGCTCCCCTTCAGACACGCTCAGGACGGTATCTCCAATACCTTCTCTATTGTCCCCGACGCTCTCGGCAAGGATATGGAGGTGTTTGCAGGAGACCTGGATCTCGACAAGCTCAGAGGAGAGGACAAATGATAACGCCTGATATGCTTGGTAAGACCGACGACCCGTCAGAGCTTGCCGACCTTATCGACCAGCTCATGGAACAGGGCAGCGGTCATGTGAATATAGTCTCGGAGGAAAGCGGCAGCGGTCTCAAGGTGGATACCGTAAAAAGCACCGATGTGTGCGGCACAAAGGGTGCCTGCTGTCAGCCCACCGAGCTTGAACCCGAAGACGACGAATAACAAAGGGACGCCGTTACCGGCGCCCCTCACACATAATGATATAACAGGAGGTCAATTATGGATAATCAGAAACAGGTAGATAACCTTATCGAGCTTCTCGACGGCTACGTTGAAAAAGGCGGTCACCACCTCAACGTGAACGTCTTCACAAGAGAGACTCTCCTTGACGCTCAGGCTCACCCTGAGAAATACCCTCAGCTCACCGTAAGAGTTTCGGGCTATGCAGTAAACTTCGTCAAGCTCACCAAGGAGCAGCAGGACGACGTTATTTCAAGAACCTTCCACTCTGCTCTGTAAATACACACAAAAAGGCTGTACCGCTATGGTACAGCCTCTTTTTATTATTCAAGAGAGCCTCTCTTGCCAAGGAGAAATTCCTGTATTTTCAGGGCATCGCCGCCTGTGAGTCCCTCGGTGGACTTGTCAACGTCTCCGTTTATCTTGCCCTGAGTCTTCAGGTGCTTGGAGTCTGAGCCGTTCTCACCGTATCTGTCGGGATTAGAAAGGACCTGCATAATGAGTATGGCGTCTGCCAGCTCCACCTTGCCGTCGCAGTTGGTGTCACCCTTTTTCAGAGACTCACCCTCAAGAGCAGTGAACTTGATCCTATTTGCCTCGGCATAAGCCTCAGCAGTTGAGCTCTTGTAGCCGACTATCTCCTGTGCGTATAAACAGCTTTTCCCCAGAACACAGTCAGGAGAAAGCACTGTTACCTTTGAAATACTACCAAAAGTAAATGCCCCATCACCTATATGGCTGACATTTGAAGGTATCACCAGCTCTGAAATCTGATTACTGCTGACAAATGCATGATCATCTATCCATTCCAGCTCATCGTTGAGTTCGATCGATGCCAGTTTAGCACACTGAAATGCACCTTCACCTATGATCCTGACATTTTTACCAAGCTTTACGGATTCGATGCTGTCCATATACTTTGAATTCATGCTGAGATTCTTTGCTACCGAGACAACAGGATAGCCGTTGACCTCATCGGGGATCAACAGATCGGTCATATCGCTCCGGATATTATCCAGACAATATCCGCCGTTGTCAACTGTATAGAATAATCCGTCCTTCTCAAAATTATCACGGGGAGTATTCTCGTTATCTATATCACAAAAAGTAAGATGCATTTTCTGTGAGTTATTGACATATTTCTCAGCAGTCGAGCCCTTGTAGCCGATAATACTCGTCATCTTAACGAACCCCTCTCCGAGAACGCAATGAGGGTTTGGGATAGTAACACTCGGGATCCTCTGAGACCTGGAAAAAGCATTGTCACCTATTGTTTTTATAGTCTCAGGGAAAGCAAGAGGAGTTTCTATAAGCGCATTAGTGAATGCGCACTCTCCTACATATTCAAGCACATCATTCAGTTCCAAAGAGGTCAGTTTGCTGCAATCAGTAAACGCATGGTCATTTATGATCCTGACATTTTTTCCGAGCTTTACAGATTCGATGTCGTCCATATGCTTTGAATCCATGCTGAGATCTTCTCTTACCGAGACAACAGGATAACCGTTGACCTCATCGGGGATAACAAGGTCTTTTGTGGAGCTTGCTATCTTCACAAGGGAATAGCCTCCCTCGACAGCCTTAAAGGTCATGCCGTCTACCTCGACCTGTTCTGCTTTTTCCGCAGCTGTAGTGTCTGCGGCTGTGTCCTCTGCGGCAAAGGCAGAGCTGCCCGAGCCATACTGATAGCCTGATGTGCCATAGTTTACCCCGACTATGGCAACTGCCATTACAGCAGCGATGATCCTTTTGAATTTCATAGTTATTCCTCCTTAAAAATACCTATATCTTGTCTTATAAGACAATCATATTATATCATATGATTTTTTGATAATCACATTTTTTCTTTGAATTAGTTAAAAAGCGCACCAAAATGTTATCCGATGCGCTTTATATGTTATAATGAGCTTATCTTTCCGAGCAGGAATTCCTGTATTTTCAGGGCATCATTTGAGGTCAGACCCTCTGTGGACTTGTCAACGTCTCCGTTTACCTTGCCCTGAGTCTTCAAGTGCTTGGAGTCTGAGCCCTTTTCGCCGTATTTATCGGGATTTGCAAGAGCCTGCATAATGAGTATGGCGTCTGCCAGCTCCACCTTGCCGTCGCAGTTGGTGTCACCCTTTTTGCCCCCTGATACGGGAGCGGTAGTAGTGGTAGTAACGGGCTTGGCAGTAGTCGTTGTCGCCTTAGTAGTTGTGGTAGTTGTCGCCTTAGTAGTTGTGGTAGTTGTCGCCTTGGTGGTAGTGGTCGTTGCCTTGGTGGTAGTGGTCGTCGCCTTGGTAGTGGTAGTCGTCGCCTTGGTGGTAGTTGTTGCCTTGGTAGTGGTAGTCGTCGCCTTGGTGGTAGTGGTCGTTGCCTTGGTGGTGGTAGTCGTCGCCTTGGTGGTGGTAGTTGTAGTCTCAGGTGGAGCAGTAGTTGTTGTGGTCGTAGTAGTCGGTGTCGTTGTAGTTGTGGTAGTCAGGGCGGTCTCGCCTATGACCTTGAACTTATAGCCGTAAACAGAGGCAAAGCTCTGTGCGGTGGAGCCTGCATAGCCTGCGATTATGGTATTTGCAGCAAAGCACATCATCTCCAGCTCGCACTCGGGATTGAGCACTGTCACCGTAAGGCTTTTTCTGCCGGTGATATTGGCGATATTGTATTTGAGCTTGAAAGCAGTCATGCCGATATATTCAACATTTTCGGGCACCGTCACTTCCGTGAGACCTGTGTCCTCAAAGGCACTTTCGTTTATCTCCGTAAGAGTTGAGGGCAGTGTCACAGTTTCAAGGTAATTGCAGTCATAGAAGGCGCAGGGGTCAATGACCTGTATTCCCTCCTCTATGACCACAGAGGTTATGCCCTTGAGACCGGAAAAAGCCGAGTCACCAATGACTGTCACGGGCTTACCGTCCACTGCGGCGGGGATACGGATGTCTCCCGAGAGGTCATCGTCGCCGTAAAGGAGTT
The DNA here is from genome assembly GCF_000621785.1 of Ruminococcus flavefaciens ND2009. Taxonomy (GTDB): domain Bacteria; phylum Bacillota; class Clostridia; order Oscillospirales; family Ruminococcaceae; genus Ruminococcus; species Ruminococcus flavefaciens_C. The sequence goes on from NZ_JHXI01000011.1 coordinate 58,812, forward strand.
TCGCTGATGTGTCATCTACTTCAAATGTCATTCCGTCCTTTGTCACGCGGGAGCTCTCTGCCGCGCAAACGCTTTGCTCCCCTGCCCAGGGCGCAGTGCTCACAGGCGAAACGCCTGAAATACCGCATATAGCCAGAGCAAGAGCTGCTGATATGAGTTTGTTGAGTTTCATGATTTACCTCCTTAAAAATATTGGCTGTCAAGCAATTATATTAATGTTGCGGCAACAGCCGCCTTACGGCGGTGTTGAGCTTACATTATATTATAACAGAACAGGCTGCTGATTGCAACAAAAAAAGCCACAGCACCTTCGCGGCTGCGCGAGGCGGCTATGGCTTTACATTTCATAGATTATCTGGTAGAATTCTTCGCATAGACAGACAGTATCTGAGAAGCGTCCACCGCATTCACAGCCTCGTCGCCGTTGACATCGGCTTTTGTCCGCTGTACAGCACTGAAGGTCGAAGGCTTTCCCGAGCCCGTGGCAGCATAGTCCGCCAGCACCAGAGAAGCGTCCACCGCATTCACCTTTGAATCGCCGTTTACATCGCCGCTGTCCTTTGCTGAGATAGCCTCGGGATGAGCCACTGTGGTATCTATGAATAGCTGTGCCCAGTGAAGCTTTCCATCGGACTCTGCAACACCGACTCCTATGTACTTGTACTCCGGTTTTAGAATACTATCTCTATGGTCTTCAGAATTCATCCAGCCGTTCACCACCATCTCGGGAGTAGTCTGTCCTTTGGCGAGATTTTCGCCGATACTGCTCCATTTGATACCCAGCTGGCTGAATAAAGCAGTTATGCCGCTTCCGTCGGGACGGGCATGGCCCATGCTTACGGTGATCTCATCAGCTCTGATAGCGGCAGCCCGGCTAAGCCTTGGGAACATTTTCAGCTCGCCGAGACCTCTCTTACTTCTCTCCTGATTAACAAGGCGGACGACCTCGGCGATATAGCCTGATGTGTCCCTTGCTGTGACCGTTCTGTTGGTCACAGGTATTGCCGCCAGTTCGGTTGAAACTGCATAGGCTCTCATCTGAGCTGTTGCAGCAACAGCCATGACAGCAGCGCTGAGCAGAGCGATCATCTTTTTCATACTAAAACCTCCTTTTGCCGCGGCAGAAAACTGCCGTAAACAAAAACTTAGTAAAACGATATCTGAACATATTATAGAATATAAGCGAAGCGTTATGCTATAATCGCCCGATTGCAGGGAGCAGATCTCTGATCTGCGTATCTGCAAGGGCTTTTTGATAGTTTATAATGAATGCTTTGCATTCATTATAGCATAAAAGCGAAGCGTTATGCTATAATTGCCCGATTGCAGGGAGCAGATCTCCGATCTGCGTATCTGCAAGGGCATTTTGATAATTTATAATGAATGCTTTGCATTCATTATAGCATATAGCACTGTGCAAGTCAACAATTCTGCGAATTTTGAAGTATTTTCCACAAAGAGCAGCAACAACACTGAGCACAATAGACAAAGGACCGCACCAGAAGGTACGGTCCCAGTCTGAAAACATCAAAGTAATATAATTACTTGATCTCGATTGTAGCGCCAGCCTCTTCAAACTTAGCCTTGAGCTCGTTAGCCTCAGCCTCAGAAACGCCTTCCTTGATAGCCTTAGGAGCAGCCTCAACTACTTCCTTAGCCTCCTTAAGGCCAAGACCGAGAACTTCCTTAGCAACCTTGATAACAGCCATCTTAGCGTCACCGAAGGAAGCAAGGATTACGTCGAACTCTGTCTTAGCAGCAGCAGCGCCGCCTGCAGCACCGCCAGCAGCAGGAGCAGCAGCGATAGCAGCTGTTACACCGAATTCCTCCTGGATTGCGTCTACAAGCTCAGAAAGCTCGAGAACTGAAAGAGTCTTGATATCTTCAACAAATTTTGTGATCTTCTCAGAAGCCATGATAATAATCTCCTTTTTAATAATATTTGCCCTTGTGGGCGTTTTGATTTAAGCCGCGGAGCATATCTCCGCAAATGTGTTGTGAAGGTTCAGGCAGCTATCAAGCAGCTTCCTCTTCCTTCTTCTTGTCTGCAACAGCGTTGAGTGTAGCTGCCAGCTTCTGAAGGGGACCCTGCAGAGAGCCAACGAGCTGTGCGAGAAGGGTATCCTTTGAAGGGATCTTGGAAAGAGCAACAACTCCAGCCTGATCGTAAACCTCACCCTCAACGTAGCCAGCCTTGAGATTGAACTTGTCGTCGCCTGCATTCTCAGCGAACTTACCGAGGATTCTTGCGGGAGCAGTCTGATCGTCGTTGGAAACAGCGAGAGCAGTTGTGCCGTTGAGAGACTCTTCAAAGCCCTCGATACCGCATTCCTTGAAAGCACGGAGAAGCATTGTGTTCTTCTCTACGAAGTAGTTGACGCCGGCCTCACGGAGCTCCTTTCTGAGCTTGGTATCCTCCTCAACGGTGATACCCTTGTAATCAACGAGAACGCCTGAAACAGAGTTCTTGATGATCTCGGTGAGCTTCTCGACCTTTGCCTTCTTAGCTTCGAGTACTGCATTGCTTGGCATAGTGTGTATTCACCTCCGAATGAATTATGATCGTATTCAGAGAGCAATAAAAAACGCCCATTCCGACAGCGCAGAATGGACAATGATACTTCTATCAATTGCTATTCCTCGGCGGGACTTACTGAGCTTTCGCTCTGCCAGCTGTCTTTAGAATACGATGCTGTTTTTCACAGCTTGATTATTATACCACACTATTTTTACTTTGTCAAGGGCTTTTGCGGATTTTTTCGGAAGTATACAAAAAAAGCTCCCGACCTGGATGTCGGGAGCCTTCGGGATACTTTGGGTTCTGTTATCAGCAGGAGTGCTGCTGGAAGAGCTCTCTGTACTGAGCACCGCATGAGCACTCGTATACACGGTAGATGTATACTGTGCGGTTTCTTACTTCGGTCCTTGTGCCGATGTATCTCATATTGTGAACGCTTGCAGCGTTTGCTGTGATAGCTGTACCGCTGTTTGTAAATGACTTGGAGTTAGCTGCTACTGTACCGCCTGCTCCGAGGAGTGTGAATGCCATTGCGAGTGCTGTTACCTTTTTGATTACGTTTTTCATTTTCTTCTTTTCCTTTCGTAATAGAGATTTTTGTAGTTTCTACAGCTTTTTTGCTGTATTTACCTTACATTCTCTATTATACTCACGAGCCGTCTTTCCTCAATAATTCGGGAGTGAAAAGGCTGAAAAACGGAGTGAAAGGGAAAAAGAAGACTATATGGCATAAAAAGCGGCATACCCATAAGACAGATACCTATATAGAAGTTTTGCCCCTGAGTGTTACAAAGCACTCAGGGGCATTGTGCATATTTATGTTGCTAAGCTAAATCAGAATTTATTTGAAATAAGCGGTATCAAACTCCTCACCACTGTTCAGCTTATCCAGTAATTCCAGCAATCCTTTCTGACCATGAATCTCCATCCATTCGCTGACTTCATGTTTCGCATTCAGATAGCGGAAACGCCTGTCCTCTATAGGATCTGCATAAAATTCAGAACCTGTATCCATATCTTCAAGAGGAACTGTGTTTTTTCCGTTATTAGTCTGTTCAATCCATGCATCCAGCCCATATTGCTCACGAAAATCATTTTGCGTGGCAAGTCCCTCATCAAACCATGTGGGAATACTTTTCAAGGCTTTCATATTCAGGCGAGTATGCAGCTCTGCATGAGTTAATTCATGTGCTATGATGTCGATATTCAGGTATTCATCTGAAACAGAAATGTAGTTTTTCTTCGCATATGAGGTTCGCGTATCATGATCTCCGCCGAGCTTTGAAAGGAGCTTATCATCATCGCAGATAATTATGATCGTTGTATTTGTTTCGGTGCATTGTAATTCTCCGAAAAATGCTCTGTCCCGTTCCAATGCTTCTTCCGTGAGCAGAATCGCATCTTTGATATTACCGGAATAGTTTTTGTTCACATAGATATGATCTGCTGCTTTTTCAAAGGAACTGCGGTATGGAACTGTCATTCGATAGCCTAAAGGCGTAAATTGAAAAAAACAGACAGCCGCCAGCAACACCAGCAGTATCAAAGAAATACAACAGCATATTATGATTTTCTTCTTTGATTTCACTTTCATGTTCATTTCTCCTGTAATTCCGATTTTTGTCAGTAACAATTATAGCACATCATCTCTGTACTGTCAATAAAAACGCCATAGTACTTCTGACTGTAAATCAGAAATACTATGGCTTAAAACTTCTATATGAGTATCTTTCTTAAGGGCACGCCGCTTTTTCTTATTCGATTATGTCCGACACTACCTTGCCGCCTTTTTCAGCGTACATCACAGGGAAGTAGTTACCTATGCTCACCCGCTTGTTAGGGAGAAAGGTATGCTTGCCTGTCTGGAGCTGTCCCCTGCTGTCAGTGAACTGATAGTCGCAGACGCACTGTGTAAAGCCGTCGCGTCCGCCGCCCTTTATGCCCACGTTTGTGATAACGCACTGGGTCTGTGTGCCGTTCTTTATGAGATAGCCCTGAACGCCGCGCTTCAGCATCATCTTTATGACGAGTATGATACCCAGGAGAGCAGAAACAGCAGCACCTGCAAACATAAGTATACCCGCCAGCTTATCGGGCTTTCTGTATACCTCGAAGGGATTGCTCTCGTTTACGTAGCACTTATAGTGCTCACCCACGAATGTGGACTTTCCGCCGATACCATTGGAGATACGGGCGTTGATAGTCTTGCCCTCGGAGTTTACGTAGTCAACATTGACCTCGCTGGTGTTGCCGACTCTTACATAGTCCGTAACAACGCAGTCCGTAAGCACTCCGCCCTCTGGGACAGTCATGGAATTGAGCGCCATGAATATGAGTGCTCCGGGTATCATCAGGATAAGTATGAGTCCGATGAGTATGGGACCTGCCAGTGAATCTTTTTTCATAATAGTTCCCCCTTGAAAAAAATAAGATAATTCAGCTTGCGCTGTAAACATATTAATATAATACATCATTCAGTGAGATTTGTCAATAACTATTATTATTTTTGTACAAAACATAAATCATAATTTGCCGCTGAGCGAGCGGCGGCGCTAAGACGTCCGTGTATCAGCGAAAGGGCAGTTGCTCCTCGACACGGGGAGTGCTTTGGCAGCTGATATAAATCATAATTTTGCATTATGTAGGGGACGGCGTCCTCGACGTCCCACAAAATTCGTATTATAGTGGCGACTATCATCCGCTCAACCAGGGGACGCCTTCTCTTACAAGGCGTCCCCTCTCCCAAAACAGTCCACCGGACTGTTTTGGGATTCACCCCTTGCGAGGCGCCTGACGTAATAAGGGGCTCTGCCCCTTGACCCCCGCCAGAGGCGCTGCCTCTGGACTCTGCCAAAGGAACACAGTCCCTTTGGAATCCCATTCATAGTTGCCGCAAGGTATTACGATAAATTATGATTTTTCTCAGCAAACCCAACATATAAAATGCCCCCGAGCTTTTGAACGCTCAGGGGCAAAAATTCTGTATGATTATCCGTCTGATGCCGCAGCCTAAGATATTACTTCTTGAGAGCAGCCTTTACTGTCTTTACGATGTTCTCGGCAGAGAGGCCGAACTCCTTGAGCAGGTCTACTGCGGGACCTGAGTGACCGAACTCGTCGTTTACGCCTATCTTTACAACGGGAACGGGACAGCACTCTGTAACTGCCTCAGCAACTGCTGAGCCAAGACCGCCGATGACGCTGTGCTCCTCAGCTGTTACGATGAGACCTGTCTCCTTAGCGCACTTGCAGATGAGCTCCTTGTCAAGGGGCTTGATAGTGTGGATATTTACCACTCTTGCAGAAATACCCTCAGCCTCGAGAGTCTTTGCAGCCTCTACAGCCTCGTTTACCATGAGACCTGTTGCAACGATGGTAACGTCCTTGCCGTCCTTCATGACAACGCCCTTGCCAAGCTCGAACTTGTAGCTTGCAGCGTCATTGATAACGGGCACAGCAAGTCTGCCGAAACGCATATAAACGGGACCGTTGAAGTCCAGAGCAGCCTTTACGGCAGCCTTAGCCTCTACGTCGTCGCAGGGGTTGATGATAGTCATGCCGGGGATAGTTCTCATGAGAGCAATATCCTCATTGCACTGATGTGTAGCACCGTCCTCACCAACGGAGATACCTGCGTGTGTAGCGCCGATCTTTACGTTGAGGTGGGGATAGCCGATGGAGTTTCTTACTATTTCAAAAGCTCTGCCTGCTGCGAACATAGCGAATGTGCTTGCGAATGGGATCTTTCCGCAGGTAGCAAGTCCTGCGGCTACGCCCATCATGTTAGCCTCAGCGATACCGCAGTCAAAGAAGCGGTCGGGATAAGCCTTCTTGAAAATTCCTGTCTTTGTTGCAGCAGCAAGGTCTGCATCGAGAACTATCAGGTTCTTATATTCCTCGGCAAGCTCCTTGAGAGCCTCGCCGTAGCTTTCTCTGGTAGCCTTTTTGATAACATCTGCCATTATATTAGTCCTCCAATTCCTTTAACTGCGCATTAAGCTCTGACATAGCCTGGTCATACTGCTCCTTGTTGGGAGCTGTACCGTGCCAGCCTACCTGATTTTCCATGAATGAAACGCCCTTGCCCTTAACGGACTTCTGAATGATAGCCACAGGCTTGTCCTTTACGGACTCAGCCTCTGTGAAGGCTCTGTCGATGTCATCGAAATCATGAGCGTCCATAGTGATAACGTGCCAGCCGAATGCTGCGAACTTATCTGTGATAGGCTCGGGTGAGCATACCTCAGTGATAGGTCCGTCGATCTGGAGACCATTGTTGTCAACGATAGCCACAAGGTTAGTCAGCTTCTTGTGAGCTGCGAACATAGCAGCCTCCCATACCTGACCCTCCTCGATCTCACCGTCGCCGAGGATAGTGTATACCTTGTATGACTTGCCGTCGATCTTTCCTGCAAGAGCCATGCCGCAGGCTGCGGAGATGCCCTGTCCGAGAGATCCGCTGGACATATCAACGCCGGGGATATGGATACAGGGGTGACCCTGAAGGAGAGCACCGATATGACGGAGAGACTTCAGCTCCTCCTCGGGGAAATAGCCCTTCTGAGCCAGTACCGAGTAGAGAGCGGGAGCTGTATGACCCTTTGAGAGTACAAGACGGTCTCTTTCGGGAGCGTCGGGGTTCTTGGGATCGTTGTTCATCTTGTTGAAGTAAAGATATGTCAGGGTATCGCTTATAGACAGCGAACCGCCGGGATGACCCGACTTAGCGTTATAGGTTCCCTCGATAACGCCCATTCTAACCTTGCAGGCTGTTTTCTGCAATTCCTTTTTAAGCTTTGCGTCCATATTGACCTCCATGATTTTATTTAACGGCTTCTGCCGCGATCAGTTTGTATCAGTTGTTAGTTTTTAGTTGTTAGTGCTTAGCTATGCGCTAACAGGTAACTACTAACCACTTTTTTATTAAACGAGTAACTTGACGAATAATTATCAGCAATTACCCGTATTAACCGATATAATTTGCTATCTCATCAACATCTGTCAATCCAGATTTCATGCATTTATACACTATTTCAAACGCACTATAAGCTCTGTGAACTTCATAACGACCATTTTTGTTATAAAATGCAGCCACTAAATCTGGGTTGCTTTCTTCAAGAGTTAGTGCATAAGAATTTCGCAGTGATTGATTTGTGCACATTTTGAACTTACTATCTGACAACAAGAACTCGACCAATTTCCTTTTTGATTCGGCTAACAATGCATTCAACTTCTCAGTCTGTTCACTTAAATACCGATTATAGATTTCGTCTGTGTCATCAGTACCATAAGAATTAACCATTGATATCAACGCGATTTCAGGTTCATTAATTCTTTCTTGTTCTTCTATCCATTTTTCTTCAATGTTAATTGAATAGCAAGAGTTTTCGCACTCTATAAGACACGTTAATCTATATGGTCTATCGAAATCATAAGATCTTATGCCATCATTGTACTTTTCAATCCGTGCCTTCAATTCATCATCCAATTCAATATCTATTGAATCAATAGTTTCTTCCGTAATAAGATACTTTTCAAAATCATAAAAGAAGTATTTATAAAAGACAATTCCTACATTTTTGATTTTTATAAACTCGACGAACTCGTCCAAGCTTATATCTAAAACAAATGGTCTGCGGCAGTTTTCATTGTTCAAATAACGGATAGGTATTACATTATTTGAACTGAATACTTCTCTAAGTTTTTCTTCGCTTATCACATAATCACCCCATTGTTTCTCAATATGACTTGACAATCAAGGCTTGGCTCTATGCACTAATAACTAATCACTATCCACTTAATAATTATAGCGCAAAAAAAGTCGCATTGCAAGACTTTTCTTGCTCACTATCTGAACAGCATCATCACCAGCACTATCATATAGAAGATGAAGAACCCCGTGCACACCACCGCAGGAAATGCTATGAGCATCTTGTTCTGCTTTTCGTGGAGGGTACCTCTTATCCTCAGTGCCTTGATAAGGAAGAGTGCTGCTCCCCACATGGGGAGAGCCCAGATGGCAAGTCCCAGCGTTGCGATGTCGCTGAGGGTAAAGTTTGCCGTGCTTCCCGAGCTGATGCCGCTTACGCTGCTGTATATGAGCAGCGCAAGAAGTCCCAGAGCGATAAGTACTCCGATGACATATATGCTTATTGCCGCCTTCTTTTTCATTGTTCTACTGTTTGCACCTTTCGATTATATAGTCTATGAGCTCCGCGACTGCGCCCTCGTCATTGGTGCGTGAGAGCACAAGGTCTGCCTTTGCCTTTACGGAGTCCTCCGCGTTGGCGGGGCAGGCTCCCACATCGGCTCCGACTATCATCTCTATATCGTTGTCGAAGTCGCCGACGGACACGAAGGTACAGCCCTCCATGCCTTTCAGTCTGCGGTATTCCGCCAGAGCGGAGCCCTTGCTCACGCCCTGAGGGAGCATTTCAAGAAAAATATCCGAGGACTTCACAAAATCCACGTCCTCATAAGCCAGCTTCCTTGTAAGGAGCTGCATATGCTCCACGTCCTCGGGAGCAAGTGAAAAAAGCACCTTCAGCCAGCCGCCGTCGCTGATGTCGGCAAGCTCCGCATAGTTGGGAACTATACCGCACAGCCTTGTGTGGAGCTGCTGATAATCCGTATTGCTGAAAACATAGGTGCCCTCGGTCTTCAGCACCTCTCCTCCTGCCTGAGGCATGAGCTCCAGAAGCTCCGCCGTATACTCCTTGGCGCGGAGGGTGAGGGGGTGGGTATAGAGGGTCTCTCCGCTGATATAATCGTGGATAGCCGCTCCGTTGTACATGATTATGGGATATTTCAGCCCGAGAATACTGCGGAACTGGTCAAAGGACTGGATAGTCCGTCCCGTAGCCACAGTGAAGCGTCCTCCCAGCGCCGTAAATCGCTCGATGGCAGAGCGGTCGGCGTCGGTTATCTCCTTGCGGCTGTTGAGGAGAGTGCCGTCCATGTCGCTGAGCAGCACAACTCTCGATATATCTTCAAACAAAGTATCACTCCTACATTTTCTCAAGCTTGTTCAGCACCGAAACGAAGTAATCGGGCAGGTCGCTCTGAAACTCCATGTACTCCCCTGTTGTGGGGTGTACAAAGCCTATTTTACGGGCGTGAAGGCACTGTCCCTCCAGCCCCTTATAGGGCTTGCCGTAGACGTCGTCCCCGAGAACGGGGTGCCCGATATAGCTCAGGTGTACCCTTATCTGGTGGGTCCTTCCCGTTTCCAGTCTCAGCCTTACATGGGCGTAGCCGCCGTACTGCTTTATGACGCTGTAATGAGTGACCGCATTCCTGGAATTCTCCGTGGTCACGCACATCTTCTTGCGGTCGGTCTTATGCCGCCCGATGGGAGCGTCAACAGTGCCCTCGGTGTCCTTGAAGTATCCGCAGGCCACTGCCTCGTACTCTCTTGTGAAGCTGTGTACCTTTATCTGCTCCGCCAGTTTAAGGTGGGAGGCATCGTTCTTTGCGACGATAAGAAGACCGCTGGTGTTCTTGTCGATACGGTGGACTATTCCCGGACGGATAACTCCATTTATGCCCGAAAGGCTGTCTCCGCAGTGATGCAGGAGAGCGTTCACGAGAGTCCCCGTGTAGTTGCCGTGAGCGGGGTGTACCACCATGCCCTTGGGCTTGTTGACCACAAGGAGGTCATCGTCCTCATAGACGATGTCAAGGGGAATGTCCTCGGGAACAGCGTCCATGGGCTCCGGCTCGGGAATGGTGACGGCGATCTCCTCGCCGCCTCTGAGCTTGTAGTTCTTGCTTACGGCTTTGCCGTCGGCGAGAACCAGCTCCTTTTCGATGAGACCCTGTACTGCCGAGCGTGTAAGCTCCGCAATATTGTCCGAAATATACTTGTCTATACGGCTTCCCTTATCCTCGGGAGCAGCCGTGAGAACTGCCTGCTCACTCATTTGTCTCCGCCTTTTCCGCAGCGGCTTTCTTCTTTTTCTCAAGCTTTGGGTCGATGAACACGGCGTACCACAGAAGCAGCACGAATGCCACGGTAACGCATATATCTGCGACATTGAATATGGCAAAGTGGAACAGCTTTATCTCGAACATATCCACCACATACGCATAGCGGAAGCGGTCGATGAGGTTGCCTATGCCTCCTGCGATGAACAGTGCAAGAGCCACGTCCAGCAGCCTGGAACGGCGGAATACCTTGAAAAGCAGTATCGCGCAGCCTATGACCACAAGGGTGGTGAAGCCGATGAGGAACCAGCGCTGTCCCGACATACTTCCAAATATGGCGCCGTCATTTTCGAGATAGGTAAGATCCACGATCTTACGGCTGCCTATATGGATAAAGTCCATTGAGCCCACAGGCTTCAGTTCATGGACAGCCCAGTATTTCACAAGCTGGTCAGCCCCGATGAGAGCCACGACCATTACCGCAAGAAATATTGCCATATTGTTTTATCCTTTCAATAAGACTGCCTGCCGACCGAGATAGCCGACAGGCAATATAATTACATTTTAAGCTTCTACAGCTATTGCGCATCTCTCACAGAGAGTGGGGTGATCGTGGTTTGTGCCGACGTACTTGCTGTAGCACCAGCAGCGCTCGCACTTTTCGCCCTCTGCCTTAGCCACCTCGAATGTGGTCTCGGCGCCGGATTTCTCCACCTCAACTCCCGAAACGATCAGTATATCCTTGAGCTGGTCAGCCAGTGAAGCGTATCTGTCATAGTCAGCATCGCTGCTCTTTATGATGATCTTAGCCTCAAGAGACTTACCGATAGTCTTGGCGTTACGAGCCTCCTCCAGAGCCTTGTTGGCTCCGAGACGGGTATTGTAAATAAACTCCCACTTGTCCTTGAAGTCGGCACTGAACTCTATACCGCTCTTCTCAGGCATCTGGTTGAGGAATACGCTCTGCTTGTCGTCGCCTGCGGAGTGGGGCATGAACTGCCATATCTCCTCGGCTGTGAATGAAATGATAGGTGCGGCAAGTCTTGTGATCGCACTGATTATGCGGTACATTGCCGTCTGAGCTGCGCGGCGGAGAACAGAGACCTCCTTCTCGCAGTAAAGTCTGTCCTTGATGATGTCAAGGTAGAAGTTGGACATATCTATTACGCAGAAGTTGTGGAGAGCGTGGAATGCGATATGGAAATCGAAATCATCATAGCCCTTCTTAACTGCATCGATGAGGTTATCCAGCTTCATGAGCGCCCACTTGTCAAGCTCTGTGAGCTGATCGTCGGAAACGCTGTCCTTATCGGGATCGAAGCCTGCGCCGTTGCCCAGGTTGCCCAGAATGAAACGGGCAGTATTTCTTATCTTCTTGTAAGCGTCGGAGAGCTGGCTGATAATGGGCTTTGAGATACGGATGTCGCTGTGATAGTCAGAAGAAGCTGCCCACAGACGGAGTATATCCGCACCGTACTGATCGATGATCTCGCTGGGATCGATACCGTTGCCCAGGGACTTGTGCATTGCCTTGCCCTCGCCGTCAACTACCCAGCCGTGGGTGCAGACTGCCTTGTAGGGTGACTGTCCCTTGTATACAACTGATGTGAGGAGCGATGACTGGAACCAGCCTCTGTACTGATCTGCGCCCTCAAGATAGAGATCGGCAGGCCATGAAAGACTTGGGAAGTCCTTGCCCTCCATAACAGATGTGTGAGAAACACCGCTGTCGAACCAGACGTCCATGATGTCATATTCCTTTGTGAATTCACCGCAGCCGCACTCGCACTTTACACTTGCGGGGATAAATTCGCTTGTATCCTTTGTCCACCATGCGTCGCTGCCCTCCTTGCGGAAGAGCTCAGAAATAGCGGAGATAGTCTCGTCGTTGCAGATGGGCTTGCCGCAGTCCTTACAGTAAACAACAGGGATCGGAACGCCCCATGTTCTCTGACGGGAGATACACCAGTCGCTTCTGTCGCGCACCATGCCCTTTATTCTGTCCTCGCCCCACTCAGGGATCCACTTGACAGACTCGATAGCCTTGACAGCCTCATCCTTGAAGCCGTTTACTGAGCAGAACCACTGCTCTGTAGCTCTGTAGATGATAGGGCTGTTACATCTCCAGCAGTGAGGATACTGGTGGACGATCTTCTGTGTAGCCAGCATAGCGCCCAGCTCTGTCAGCTTTGCAGCGATAGCCTTGTTAGCCTGATCTGTGTCCATGCCCTCGAACTCGCCAGCCTCGGCGGTCTGCTTGCCCTTTGCGTCAACGCAGACGATTATGCCGATATCGTCGTAGTTCTTGCACACCTCAAAGTCCTCGACACCGTAGCCGGGAGCTGTATGTACGCAGCCCGTACCGCTTTCAAGAGTAACGTGGTCGCCTACGATGATGGGTGAGAGACGGTCATAGAGGGGGTGCTTTGTCTTCATGCCCTCAAGCTCTGCACCTGTGAAGATATGGTCTGTTGTGTACTCGGTGATGCCCGCAGTCTCCATAGTGGTCTTTACGAGCTCCTCAGCCATAACGTAGTATTCGTCGCCTACATGGACGAGAGTGTAGTTGTACTCAGGTCCCAGACAGATAGCCAGGTTGCCGGGGATAGTCCATGTGGTAGTTGTCCATATAACGAAATAGATCTTGGAAAGGTCAAGTCCCAGGCCTGTGAAGATGCCCTTGTCGTCGGTGACATTGAACTTGACATAGATAGAATAGCAGGGATCGTTTGAATACTCGATCTCAGCCTCAGCCAGAGCTGTATTACAGTCAGGACACCAGTAAACAGGCTTTAAGCCCTTGTACATATAGCCCTTCTTTACCATAGAGCCGAATACCTCTACCTGCTTTGCCTCATACTCGGGACGGAGTGTGAGATAGGGGTAGTCATAGTCGCCCAGTGAGCCCAGTCTCTTGAAGCCCTTCATCTGGTTTGCGACCTGTTCCATAGCGTATTCGCGGCAGTGCTTTCTCAGGTCTACCGCAGGGATAGCGCCGTTCTCAACGCCGATAGCCTTCATAGCCTTCAGCTCGATAGGAAGTCCGTGAGTATCCCAGCCGGGAACGTAGGGCGCACAGAATCCGTTCATATTCTTATACTTCACGATGAAGTCCTTGAGGGACTTATTGAGAGCGTGACCAAGGTGGATCTCGCCGTTAGCATAGGGAGGTCCGTCATGGAGAATATAAGAGGGCTTGCCCTTGTTCTTCTCTACCATCTTGTAATAGAGGCGTTCATCTTCCCATCTCTTGAGAGTATCGGGTTCTCTCTTGGGCAGGTTTCCTCGCATGGGGAATTCTGTCTGCGGTAAATTAAGGGTACTGTTATAATCCTGTGCCATACTATCTGATCTCTCTTTTAAAAGCTCAGAGAGATCCTCCTTTCGATCTTATTGATTATTGATTATTCCTCGGATTCGCCTGCAACTGCTGCAGCGATCTCCTCAGCTGTCTGAGCTTCCTCAGCAGCGCCTGTAGCCTCGTCGAAGGTCTCGGGCATAGAGGAAATGAGCTCAAGGTGGCTCTTGTACATATCGAAGAGGCTCTTCTTGAAGTCAGCTACCTGCTGCTGAGCCTCGATGAGGGCTTCCTTCTCCTTGGCGATCTCCTCGCGGTTCTTCTCCATAGCCTCAGCGTGCTGACGGACAGCCTCATCCTCAAGAGCATCTGCCTTAGCCTGAGCCTCAGCGATGATCTGCTCAGCCTTCTCGTTAGCGTCGTTGAGTACCTGGTGGCCCTGCTTCTGGGCACCGAGAAGAGCGTCCTTGAGAGCGTCCTCATCTCTCATATACTCTCTTACCTTGTCAGCAAGCACCTGTATCTTGCTGTTTGCCTCAGCGCGCTCGCGCTCCATTTCGTCAAGCTCAGCCTCCAGCTGTGAGAGGAACTCGTCGATCTCCTCCTGCTTATAACCAAAAGCTGCCTTTTCAAATCTCTTATTTCTAACGTCCTTTGAAGTTATCATTTCATTCACCTCTAAATATATTTTCTCAGATTAATGTGTATGCGGCCTTTTTTCGTCGAGCCGTCTATACGGGAAAGTACAAATCTTCCGCAGCCTCTGACAGAGAGAATATCCCCCTCCTTCAGTTCATGAGAGACCGAGGAAACTGTAAAATGATTCACATCCACCTTATCAGAGCGGATAAGCACCGCCGCCTTCTCACGGCTTAGATGAGCCGCGAGCCCCACTGCGCAGTCAAGGCGCAGAGAAGCGACAGTTCCGCTTATTTCCTGAAACTTCTGAGCATTTTCAAGTCTGAAGGGTTCATCATCGGTAAGCTTCACACCCACCCGTCCTATCTTGGTGACAGAGCTGCCGATGAGTCTTGCCGCCACGTCCGTGACGAATGCCTGTGCCACGCCCTCGCCGACTACTATATCGCCGATGACCTCACGCCTGAGCTGCTGAGCCATAAAGGAGCCGAGAAAGTCCCTGTGGGTCAGCTTATCCTCGGTACGGTAGGTGAAGGTAAGGCATTTCATGGGGAACTCCTCGGTGATATAGTCGGCGTAATAATCGGGAAAGACAGCCAGTATCCTGCGTCTTGCGTCCTCATATCCGCCGTAGAGCATATACCCCAGGGCGCCTGTATTTCTCCTGCACCATGCCTCGGCGACGGAGCACTGTCTCTCGTCGAGGAAGGAGGAGAACTGAGCCGTTCCGTCCCTTTCACAGAGGGCTGTCATATCCTCGAGCCTTGCGGCAAAAAGCTTATCCGACCTGTCGTCCATCAGATGAATACGCCGTTGTTCTCCAGCTCACCGACGAGGTCTTCGCCGATAAATCCGACATTATAAGGAGTAATGATATATGTCAGGTTAGCAACGGGCTTGAGGCTTCCGCCGTTTGCATATGCAACGCCTACGAGGAAGTCGATTATTCTTCTCTTGTTTTCGGGAGAAGCTGTCTCAAGGTTGAGAACTACAGTCTTCTTGGCGATAAGATGATCAGCGATCTGCTTTGCATCTGTGAATGCTGAGGGCTTTACCAGAACCACCTGGAGCTGTGCTGTGGTCTGGATATTAACGACCTTGTTCCTTCTGCCTGTGCCTGCGCTCGCGCCCTCATTTACGGGAGCATCGTCCTGATCGGAAGGTGAGAAACTGCGCTCACGCTCGTGACGTACCGGAACATCAGCGTCAAAATCGTCGTCCTCTGCAGCAAAGAAAAATTCCTTAATGTTCTCAAAAAGTTTCATCTTAATACTCCTTCTCCGCATTATTTATATTTTATATCTCTTCACAGGATCAATGCGGAGCATCCCGTGTTGATGTTCAGCGTTCCGCTGGAAATTACTTTGAATAGTCTCTTGCGCCGAAGAGCCCCGTGCCTATGCGCACCAGTGTTGAGCCGTATCTTATCGCTTCGGCGTAATCGTGGGTCATGCCCATTGAGAGGGTATCCATTCCCTCATACCGCGAGGAGACGCTGTCATAGAGCTCCTTCATCCTTCCGAGGAAGATGTCGCTGTCGGAGGGCGGCGGTATGGTCATGAGACCTCTTATCCTTATGCCCTCAAGCTCTCTGAGCTCCTCAATAAGCTGATCCAGTTCTGCGGGAGCAACGCCGCTCTTGGAGTCCTCTCCCCCTATGTTGACTTCGCAGAGGATGTCCATGACCCTGCCGTTCTTAACGGCAAGGCGGCTGATCTCCTGTCCCAGCTTCAGGCTGTCCACAGACTGTATCATGCTCACACTATTTATAATGTATTTTACCTTGTTTGTCTGAAGATGACCGATAAACTGCACCTCAGCCGATCTGTCATACTGTTCCGCTTTAGAGAGGTACTCCTGCACCCTGTTCTCGCCCAGAAGATCAATACCAAGCGATACAGCGTGGTTTATTGCCTCGGGAGCCACTGTCTTTGTGACAGCCATGATGCGGATATTGTCGTCGGGGCTGCGGTACTTAGCCTTTGCCTCGGCACATCTCTCTCTTATTATGCGCAGATTCTCGTCGATATAAGCGAGATCGTTACTGCTCATCATCTTTATCGACCTCCTCGATCATAATATCGTCATATAGGGCAAGGAACTCCTTATCGCCCGTGATCTCAGAAAGGACGTAGTCGCTTCCCTCATATATAACGTTGATCTTCTTGAACAGGACCTGTTCTCCTTCGCGGATATAGACGCCCTTCCATGTGGAGGTCTTTGTCTGCTCATTGCCCTGATCGTCGGTGACGGTCTCGGTGACGTCCTTGAAGCGGATAGCCTCACGGGGCACCTTGAGTCCTGTAAATTCGCCCTTGATGAGCTCGACGCGCTCAGCTCTGTGCTGTACCAGATCATAGTTGAACTTGTCGCAGAAGATGATAATAACGCTCCTTGTTGAGCTCTCATCGCGGATATCGGTTATCTGTGCGGGATATGACTCCGCAGCGGAGTCGAACCTGAGCCTTACGCTGTCACCGATAGCGTACTCCTTGCGGGAGTTGTCGGCAACAAGGGCAAGATACCAGCCATAGCCGTCAATGAGCTTGCCCACAACATTAGGGGCAGTGGACTTCTTGTCCTCTATGCTGTCTATCTCCGAGGCGGTGAGCTTATCAAGACCTGCTGTGGTGAGCTTGTCCTCATAGCCGTCGCAGTAGCTGGCGAAATACGCCGAGCGGGGAGCCTGTATCTGCTCCTTTGAGACCACGGATCTGGCGTCAAGCTTTGTGATCTCAGCCTCTATGTCCGAGATCTTCTGATTGAAGTCCCGGACCTCGTTGGTAATGATCTGGTAGGTACTGAGCTGTACGAGGAGATCGTCCTTGACTTTCTCAAGCTCATCGTAATCGCCTGTATCCCTGTAGTAGATAAGGCTTCGGTAGCTTGTATCTATGCTCTCTGACAGACTTGCAGGCTGAGCGGATTCAAGTGTACCGGGATTCTGTATCTTTTTCAGGATATTCAGTTCGTTTTCCAGCTTAGCCTTTTCGCGCTTGATGCTCAGCTGCTCGTCGTCGGGATAGGCTTCGGCGATAATGGTATCGCTTCCCACCTTGCCTCCGTCGGCAACATTATAGCTGAGAACGCCGTTCCCGCTGTAGAGAAGGATCTCCTCGTCCCTGATGAACACGCCCTTGTACTCCTTTGAGGAGACCGCAGAGGCTGTCAGGGCAGAGACCGTATCACTTTCCCTGTTTCGGAAGTTATAGACTATGCTGACAAAAATTATCAGAAGCAGCACCAGCACCACATTTCGCAGTGTTTTTACCAGGAAGCTGCCTTCCGACTTGGTAAATCGCATTCAGACCACCCTTAGTCGTTTTTCTCGGAAGCGTCGAGGATAGATACTGCTCTTGCAGGAATGATGGTTGAGATAGCGTGCTTGTAAACGAGCTGCTGCTTTCCGTCGCAGTCAAAGATGGCAACGTAGCTGTCGAAGCCTCTTACCATTCCCTTGAACTGGAAGCCGTTGGTGAGGATGATAGTCACCATGATCTTGTCTTTTCTGCACTGATTGAGGAACACGTCCTGCAGATTGATAGTTTTGTTCATACACATTCTCCTTTTTTATTTGTTTGCGTGAAGAAATCTGTGGGTAAAATGTTTTGTCAAATATACCGCATAGAAATACACACAGTACATTATATCACATTTCCAGGTATTTGGCTATAGTTTTTTTGCATTTTTCTAATATTTCATTCTTTTTATTAAATCCGTCCATCATTATCCACTCTATACGGTCATTTCGTCTGAACCATGTGAGCTGACGCTTGGCGTATCTCCGCGTTTCCTGTTTGATAGTGGCAATGCAGTCCGCAAGGTCTGCCTCCCCCTCGAAGTATGGGATAAGCTCCTTATAGCCGATGGCGTTGGCGGCGGTCTTCATGCCGCTCTCCTGCCAGAGGGCGCGGGCTTCCTCCACAAGACCTGCCTTCACCATCTCGTCCACACGCAGGTCTATGCGGTCATAGAGGGTCTGCCTGTCGGTGTAGTTAAGCCCGATAATAAGGGACTCATAGGGACTTTCCACGGTTTTGCTCTCTTTTTTCAGCTCGCTGAATTTCCGTCCCGTAACGTGACAGACCTCCATAGCGCGGACCACTCTCACCAGATTATTCGGGTGTATGCCCTCTGCGGCTTCGGGGTCAAGCTCCGCAAGACGGGCGTGAAGGGCTTCGTTGCCATGCTCCTTTGCGAAGGCGCAGAGCTCCGCGCGGTAAGCCTCATCGCTGCCGCCCTCGGAGAACTGAACATTCTCCAGCAGAGAGTCCACATAGAGCCCCGTTCCCCCCACGATAATGGGCAGCTTTCCCCGTGAGAGTATATCCACTATCTTCTCATTTGCCAGCTTCACATAGTCAGCGGCACTGAAGCTCTCTCCCCTGTCAAGGAAGTCCATGAGGTGGTGGGGGATCCCATGTTTTTCGGCTTCCGTGGGCTTTGCGGAGGCTATGTCCATGCCCTTGTATATCTGCATGGAATCGGCGGAGATGACCTCTCCGCCGTATATCTTCGCCAGCTCAACGCCCAGCCATGTCTTGCCCGATGCCGTAGGTCCGACCACCGCCAGCACAAAGGGCTTTTTATTTTTTTCGTTCATTATCGACTTCTCCCGACTGTATACGCTTTATCATTCCGGCTGTACCCGCTTTTCTG
Organism: Ruminococcus flavefaciens ND2009; assembly: GCF_000621785.1. GTDB lineage: Bacteria > Bacillota > Clostridia > Oscillospirales > Ruminococcaceae > Ruminococcus > Ruminococcus flavefaciens_C. The sequence continues at coordinate 77,852 of NZ_JHXI01000011.1, forward strand.
ACGGCTCTTTTAATTATGATCGCCGCAATTACGATCACCGCAAACAGTATAAACGCCGCAGGCACCAGAACCATCATGAAATATGGCGGTCCTGTATTTACTTCGCAGGACAGACTGCTGCCGTTTGCTTCTATTCTGTAATAGGCAGGTGTATTAAAATGCACCGCTTCAACCCCTGATACATCTGTCACTCCGAGGATATTGCCCTCCTTGTCACAACAGGCAACTTTTATCCTGCGGAAGTGATTGAAAAGCTTGTTGTTTTCTTCATTCAGCTTAAAACTGACGCTTGAATGCTCCGAAAGGTCTGCTTTCTCAAAAACGGCACAGTTATGCCGCAGGAGCATACTTGTATAGCCGTCTTCTTCATATACTGCAAGTCCGCAGTCTTTTTCCACGCCAAGCAGCCTTCCGTTCTCCTCATTGAAGCAGGCGGCATACTTGTCGTTCTTTTTATCCTTTACAAGTATATCCGCAAAGGCTGTGCCCTCGGGCACATTTTTCAGCACGATGTCCTGACTGCGTGTATCAACGTCCCATGCAAAGGCACTGATACCGCCGAAAATGCACATAAAAGTCATGCAATATACCGCAATTAGTGCTTTGATTACCCGTTTCATAGTATATTTTACTCTTCACTATCTGACGCTTCAGACTTTTTTCTTTCCTTGACTGCGATGTCGATAGCTGTTACAAGGAGGATAGCTCCTAATACTCCGGGCAGTACAACTCCCCAGAAGAAGGTCAGCTTTATGTGCGTATCAAGTTCAACCTTGCTGCCGTCCGCCTTTATGGTGTACTCAGGTCTGCCGAACAGCGCGCTTTTCACCTCAGCCTCATCGGTGATACCGAGGATATTGCCGTCTTTATCGCAGTAAGCCACCTTTATATGGTGAATATGGTCAAATATGTCATCATCTCCTGTTTCCAGTCCGAGACAAGCATGGTTGTCCGCTGAGTCGGGAGACAGCTTGTATTCTTCCAGCACTGCCAAGCTATGCCTCAGTATCAGACTTGCATAGCCGTCCTCGTTATACTTTGCGAGTTCGCAGTTTTCATCAAGTTCCAGTGTAGGTGCAAAAGATACATTGACAGCTCCATCAGGGTACCTGTGCCAGTCTTCCTTTACAAGTATATCCGCAAACTCAGTTCCCGCGGGAACCTCGCCGAACTTCATTTTAAGATGAGATGAATCGACAACATATCCGTCAATGTAATTATAGAAGCTGAAAATTCCCAGACCGACCGCCAGTAATAACGGGATAATAACTTTTACTGCTTTTTTCATATTATGCTCCTTATGTTCTCTTGAACTGATGTGAGATATTGCTCTTTGTCATGGTAAACATCACGGGTCTGCCGTGGGGGCAGTGACGTATACGTTCATCGAAGTAGACCTGCTCCGCCAGGGACTGAAGCTCCTCAAGGCTGTTCTTGTCGTTGCCCTTTATTGCCGATTTGCAGGCGACTGTGTGGAGCATATCGTCCAGCACATGGGACTGGGGGTCGTGGCTGTACATACGGAGATTATTGGCTATCTCGGAGATTATGTCCTCCATGTCCAGCTCCATAATGAAGGTGGGCACAGCCGTCGCCACTGCGCAGGGCTTCTCCGAGAAATCAAAGGTAAATCCCAGGTCCGCAAGGAGCTCCTGATTTGTTTCGAGGGCGCTGAACTCGTCCCCTGTGAGGAGGACTCTCACACCCGTAAGGAGCTGCTGACTGTACTGGCGGCAGTTGCGGCTTTTCAGGCGCTCGAAGATTATGCGCTCATGGGCGGCGTGCTTATCTATCATTATCATGGTATCATCGCCCAGCTCCGCGATAACGTAGAGCCCGAATGCCTCGCCGATAACGCGTATCTTCGGCTTTTCTGTCCAGACCGACTCCTCGGGAGCCTTCTCCTCCGGGGGCTGCTGTACGGGAGCTGCGGTGAACGCCTGCTGTGTGATGTAGCTGAATCCCTCCACGGGCTTGGGAGGTTCCACAGGCTCGGGAACTCTCTCGGGCTCACTTACGGGCTCGGGAGCTGTAATGCTCACTGGAGCCGCAGTCTCCGCAGGCTTCTCATAGACGGGAGCAGTGTACTGCACGGGCTCCGGTTTGTCATAGGCAGGGCTGGGAGTAATATCCGCCGTGTAGGGCTGTTCCTCAGCCGCAGTATGCTCCGCCGCGGGAGCCGTATGAACGGGAGGGGCTTCCTCCGCCATTTTCTGCTCTGTTTCCTCTATCTTGTCAACGGGAGTGAACAGGAATTCCTGCTGCTTCATCTCCTCCTGCTCGGGAGTAGCCTTTGTCCAGTCCGCATGGGGCTTCAGCTCGAACTCATAGATGAGACCGTCCTTCATCATGGCGTTCTTCACTGCGAAGTAAATAGCGTCCGAGACGGACTTCTCGTTGGTGAAGCGCACCTCAGCCTTTGTGGGGTGGATATTAACGTCCATGGCGCTGGGGGCTAAGTCCACAAGGAGAACGCAGGCAGGGAATTTTCCCGTCATTATCATGTTGGTATAGGCGTTTTCCAGAGCTGCGGAGCAGAGCCTTGAACGGACGTATCTGCCGTTTACGAAGAAGTTCTGGAAGGCGCGGTTGTTCTTGGAGTAAAGGGGCTTTATGACGTAACCGCCCACCTTTACGCCCTCGTACTCATAGTCCACGGGAATGAGGTCACGGGCAAAGTCTCTGCCATAGACCGCATAAACAGCCGAAAACAGCTCTCCGTCGCCGCTGGAGTTGAACTCCGTGCGGTTGTCGCGGATAAAGCGGAAGGCTATATCCGGGTGGGACATGGTTATCTTCTGGAGGATATTGCTGACCGCGTTCGCCTCGGTGACGTCCTTTTTCATGAACTTCCGCCTTGCAGGCACGTTATAGAAAAGGTCGCGGATAATTACCGTAGTACCGTCGGGACAGCCGCTCTCCTCGTGAGACTTCTCCACGCTTCCCTCGATGGTATAGAGAGTTCCGTACATCTCCTCACGCTGCTTTGTCATTATCTCCACGCGGGCGACTGCCGCAACGGAGGCAAGTGCTTCACCGCGGAAGCCCAGAGTGATGATATTGTCAAGATCCTCTTTTTCTCTTATCTTGCTGGTGGCATGGCGAAGGAACGCCTTGGGAACATCCCCGAAGGACATTCCGCAGCCGTCATCGGTGACGCGCATATAGGTAGTTCCGCCGTTTTTTATCTCCACTGTTATATGCCTTGCGCCCGAGTCTATGGAGTTCTCCACAAGCTCCTTTATTACCGACGAGGGGCGCTCGATGACCTCGCCTGCGGCGATAAGCTCTGATATTTCCTTGCTAAGGACGTTGATAGGGGGCATTGTTTACTTCCTTTCCGAATTGCAGCAGCTCAGACCAGCTTTACCCTTTTGGGAGTGAGTATCACTCCGCCGTATTCGATATGCTCGGCGGTATAATCGGCTGTGTCCATGCGTCCGAACTGCTTTTCCGATACGATGGCGAATGGACAGGCACTTGGAACAGCGCCCTCCCTTATATCCATTTCGGGAGTGATGCCCTCGCCCAGCTCCAGCTCAGTCTGCATAGTGCGTGTCTTCGGCAGTATCCAGAGCTTTGTGGCTATTGCCTTCAGCTTCTCAACTGCTTCCTTTTTGTAGGTATCTCCCTCAACGTGGACCTCCTCCTGAGGTATCAGCAGAGTAAAGATATACTCACCGCGGATGGGCTCCTCGTTGGTGATGAAGCCGCGTACTCCGGAAAAGCCGTCATATTCAAAGCGCATCTGCTTATAGTCGTTGGAAGCGTCCTCGTCGTAGCCCAGCTCGAAGTCCTCCTCCAGCTTTTTCTGGTTCCAGTCCATTATATCCTCCATGGACTCGTTTTCGTAGCCTTTAAGTCCGCTCTTGAATTCAAGCCCCGCGTGCTTGATGTAAGCGGTGAGCTCCTTCATATTGTCAAAATCCAGCTCTGCACGGCTGAATTCCATTATCATCGAAAAATATGCAGGCATAATTGTCACCTCAGATTTAATTCATAATTCATAACGCATAATGCATAATGCATAATTACATTTTCTTTATAACAAAGAAATTAAAAAACAGGCGGCTTTACAGGCAGCACTGAAAAAACAAGCTTGCAGGTCTCACAGTACCATGCTTCATTTTCCTCTGAAAGCTTAGCTTCATTACGTTTCATTTTTCCAATATCCTTTTCGTCAGTCCATACAAGGTCTGACGCAGCAATTGGATTAAGCAGGCTCGCCTTAGACCTTATCCTGCCTTTTTGCATCTTGTTTCCACAATATCTGCACTCCATGCCGTTCCCTCTTTCTTACGGGCGGATAGTATCCGCCCCTACTGTATAGCCTTCAGCATATCCCTGAGGAGCTCGCGGCACTCGCCGTCGGTGAGCTCGTCGATATTGGTCTTTTCCAGCATTTCCAGAGCTGCTTCCCTGCCCAGACTGCCGAAGCTTATCTGTCCCGACTCCTCGCGGACTGCCGCAGAGCGCTCTGCCTGATGAGCCTTTTCCATCTCCTCAAGGAGCTCCTTTGCCCTTGCGACTACCTTTGAAGGCAGTCCTGCCAGCTTTGCAACGTCAACGCCGTAGCTCTCGTCCACTCCGCCGCGGACTATCTTTCTCAGGAAGCGTATGGTGCCGCCGTGCTTGTTTACGGCGATGCTGTAGTTCTTCACGCCCTCCAGCTCGTTCTCCAGACCTATGAGCTCGTGGTAGTGGGTGGCGAAAAGTGTCTTGCAGCCCAGCTTCTTGGAGTTGCATATATACTCCGCAACTGCACGGGCTATGCTGACGCCGTCAAAGGTGGAGGTTCCCCTGCCCACCTCGTCAAGGATAACAAGACTGTCCTTGGTGGCATTTTTCAGTATATCCGAGACCTCGCTCATCTCCACCATGAAGGTGGACTGTCCTGCGGTAAGGTCGTCGGAGGCGCCCACACGGGTAAATATCTTGTCCACCACGGAGATCTTAGCGGAATCCGCAGGCACGAAGCTGCCTATCTGCGCCATGAGGACTATGAGAGCTGCCTGACGCATATATGTGGATTTACCCGACATATTGGGTCCCGTGATTATGGACATACGGTCCGCCTTGTTGTCTATGTAAAGGTCGTTTGGCACGAACATCTCATCGGTGAGCATGAGCTCCACGACGGGGTGTCTGCCAGCCTTGATGTCGATAGCGCCGTCAATGGCAATATCGGGCTTGACGTACTGGTTGCGCAGGGCGACGTCCGCAAAGGAGCAGAGCACGTCCACCGAGGCAACTGCCGAGGCTGTGCGCTGGACCGCTTCCAGCTTGGTAGCCAGGAAGTCCCGTACCTCCGCAAAAATATCCGCTTCCAGCGAGAGAGCCTTGTCCTTGGCACCGAGAATGGCATTTTCCGCGTTTTTCAGCTCCTCGGTGATGAAGCGCTCGGCGTTGGCAAGGGTCTGCTTGCGTATCCAGCCCTCGGGGATAAGGTCATAGTAGGAGCGTGTTACCTCCAGATAGTAGCCGAACACGCGGTTGAAGCCTATTTTCAGGTTCTTTATGCCTGTGGCTTCCTTCTCGCGCTGCTCTATCTCGTCGATAATGCTCCTGCCGTTGTTCATTATGTGACGGAGCTCGTCAAGCTCCTTGTTGAAGCCCTCCTTGATGACTCCGCCGTCCTTTACGGAGATAGGCGGCTCGTCCATAATGGCGTTCTCCACCAGATTCACCAGCTCGTCAAGGGTGGATATCTCGCTGTTATACTTTGCCAGCAGCTTTGAGTCGCTGAGCTTTTCCAGCTCCTGCTTTATCAGCGGAAGCTGCTGTGCTGTAGCGGAAAGGGACTTTAAGTCTCTTGGATTTGCGCTCTTGTACATGACCTTGGTCATAAGGCGCTCAAGGTCGTACACTCTGTCCAGCAGGTCGGTGAGGTCTGCCAGAACCACGCTCTTGCGGTAGAGCGACTCAACCGCGTCAAGTCTCTCGATTATCCTTGCAGGGCTTTTCAGAGGCTGCTCTATCCAGTTTTTAAGCAGTCTCCTGCCCATTGAGGTCTTGGTGGAGTCCAGCACCCACAGCAGTGAGCCCTTTTTCTCCTTGCTGCGCAGGGTCTCCGTAAGCTCCAGATTGCGCCTTGCATTGAGGTCAAGCCCCATGAAGGCGTCGCCGCTGAGGAGCTTCAGCTCCGTAAATCTCGATACCGAGGACTTCTGTGTATCGTTGATGTAGTCGAAGAGTCCGCATACTGCCGCGCAGTCCGCACCGTCCTCGCTTATACCCAGCTCTGCCACGGACTTCACGCCGAATACAGCTGCGGTCATGTCACGTCTTGCGGAGGGAGTGAAGCAGATAGTGTCGCGGAGGGTAACAGCGCAGCTGAGCCTTACCTTCACGAACTCCGCCGCATTTTTCAGGGACAGGAAGTTCTGGGGGAAGATTATCTCCGCAGGCTGACAGCGTGAGAGCTCGTTGATGACGCCTGCCTCAAGGTCCTTGCCCTCGAAGAAGCTCAGTGCAGCCTCACCTGTGGAAAGGTCCGCAGAAGCCACGCCGCAGGTCTTTTCCTCCTCGTCGTAGTATATGCTGCAAATGTAGTTGTTGCTGCCGTCGTCCAGCATACTGCTCTCGGTAAGGGTACCGGGAGTAACTACGCGGATAACGTCGCGGACTACAATACCCTTGGTCTCGGCAGGGTCGGTGAGCTGTTCGCAGACAGCCACCTTGAAGCCCATGTCAATGAGCCTCTTTATGTACATATCCGCCGCATGATAGGGAACTCCGCACATGGGAGCCCTCTCCTCCAGACCGCAGTCCCTGCCCGTCAGGGTCAGCTCCAGAGCCTTTGACACCGCAACAGCGTCGTCAAAGAACATTTCGTAGAAGTCGCCGAGACGGAAGAACAGCACGCAGTCCTGATATTTGTCCTTGACCTCGAAGTACTGCTGCATCATGGGGGATATTTTACTTCTGTCGATTTCCATTGGTTTTGCTCCTTTACACAGGTTTATAGAATTATTATTTCGGGGCAGCTGCGGCAGTATTTTATTCGCCTCCGCAGATCTGCCCGCGGCTTTTTTATCAGTGACAGCCTGCACATGAAGCGCAGCTTCCCGAGCAGCCTGCCTCGGGTATCTGGCAGGTATCGGGGTCCTCGCCGTTTGCACAGAGCTGGATTATCTGCTGCATATTTGTGACCAGCTTCTCAAGAGCCTGCTGAGCGCCTGAGAACACCATCATTCTGGGGTTGCTCATCACCTTCTTGTAGACAGCCTTCAGCTCTGAGTCAAGAGCCTTTATCTCGTCGGAGTCTGGCTCCTCGGAGCTCATGGCTGTACCCAGATTTATGCGGAGGTCCTCAAAGTGAGCGATGTCCTCCTGAAGCTCGGCATCGTTGTCGTTAGCCTGCTTTGCCAGCATATAAGCTGTGTACCTGTCATCCTGCTGAAGAGCCTTTCCAAGCTCTCTTGTCATTTCCATAATATCCATTTCTTTTTTCTCCTTAAAATTGATTATATCAGGCAGTTCTCTGCCATTTTGCGTTTTAATCCTGTCCTCAGCCCATGTAGTCCAGATAGAGTCCCTCTTTCTCGTCAATGGTGCCGTCCGAATGGCAGAACCATGAGGTCACACCTGTTTCGTAATCCGACTGGTAAGCGGACACATGATCCATGTACTTTATGCCCTTTTCCTCCAGAACAGTGTCATAAGAGGGAGTATTCTCGTCCAGTGTGAATTCATAGTTATCCACCGACTTCACGGTGCCGTTGTCCCATTCAAGATATTCTATATCAGCCGCACCCATGTGTCCCCAGATCATAACGAGCCTTCCTGTATTCTCGTCATATCCGAAAGCGGTATGGCCGCCGCCGATAAGACCGCAGTCCTTTATCTCACCCTCGCTGTCAAGGGTAAAAACATTTACCTGATAGTCCGCCTCGCAGGTGCCGCGCTTGAATATAAGCTCGGGTATGCCGTCAACGTCAAGGTCGCGGAATGCAAATTCAATGCTTGCGAGACCGTCATTTTCCGCCGCTATCCTGTCAAACTCGGACTTGATGAAGCCCTCATAGATAGCAGGGTACATATCCATCAGTCCACCTGCGGAAACATTTCCGCCGGGCTCTGTAGTTGTCTCAGCTTCCGTTGTCACCTCTGCTGTGGTCGCCTCGGCAGTTGTCTCTGCGGTTTCCGTAGTTTCAGCGGCAGCTGTTGTCTCAGCGGTCGTTGCAGTCCCGGGCTCCTTTGCGGATGAGCTGTCAGCCTCGGGCTTTCCGCAGCCTGCCAGCACAACTGCTGTCAGGCATAACATAGCAAGTATCTTTTTCATATTATTCTCCTGAAAGTTTTCGTTTTATTCGTAAGACAAAGGGCACCGACGGGCAGCGGTCAGGCTTCCCAGCCAAAAAATTCAAAGCCGAAACCGTCTTTTTCCTCAGTCTTGCCGGTATTGGGATCAATGTATGAAGACTTTATATCGTCGTCCTTTCCGACTATGCTGACATAGGGAAGGTATTTGCAGCCGCCCTCCGCCATAACGTCCTTGGTGACGGTATTCTCGTCGCGGTCGAATTCGGCTGTGTCATCAATGCCGACGCTGCCGTCGGACAGGACGAGATGGTGGATACCGATATAGTCGGGCATTTCATATATAAGCGCAAGATCGCCTGCGTCGCTCGTACAGCCCCATGCAGCAGGACTGGGACCGAAATAGCCTACCTCCTGTACCTCACCGTTCTCATCGCAGGCATACATTCCAAGGTTTCCTTCGATCTTTTCTCCCATGTATTCTTCGTCATAGCTCAGCACAAGCTCGGGAACGCCGTCTGCGTCCATATCATAGAGAGTATATGAAATTCTGATCTCGCCGGTCTGATAATCTGCGAGCATATCATATTTCTCCTGTATCATGTTCTTGTAAGCCTCGGGGTACATAGTCTCTCTGTCCCCTGCTGCCGCGCTGCTTTCGGGCTCTGTAGTTGTCTCCGCCTCTGTGGTGACCTCTGCTGTGGTCACCTCGGCAGTTGTCACTGCTTCAGTAGTCTCGGCGGCAGTAGTAGTCTCTGTCTTCTTTTTGGACGAGCCCCCCGACTCGTTCTTTCCGCAGCCTGCAAGCAGTACTGCTGCAAGACATGATAATGCGATCACTCTTTTCATAACGCAACCTCCTGTTTATCCCTTTATTTTTCCTGTAACAGCCCAGTTCATAGAGCCTGTTATCTCCACGTCCACGAACTGTCCGATAAGAGAGCTGTCTCCCTCGAATTCAACTATGATGAACTCACTGCTCTTGCCTGTGAGCCAGCCATTCTTTTTCTTGGCTGTATCGTCCGCAAGGACTCTCATGGTCCTTCCCACAAAGCGCTTATAGTGCTCTGTGGACACCTCTCTCTGAACCTCCAGCAGCTTTCTCATTCGCCTGCCCTTTTCCTCCTCGGAGGTGCCGTCAGCCATTGTTGCTGCGGGAGTTCCCGAGCGCTTTGAGTAGATGAAGGAGTAGATATTATCGTACTTCACACGCCTTATTATGTCGAGGGTGCCTTGGAAGTCCTCGTCGGACTCGTCGGGAAATCCCACGATAAGGTCGGTGGTAAGCGAGAAGCCGGGGGCGCGGCTGCGTATCATGTCCACTATCTCCATGTACTTTTCCACGGTGTAGCGGCGGTTCATGCGTCTGAGCACCTCGCTGCTGCCGCTCTGGACAGGCAGGTGCAGGTGCTTTGCCACCTTTTCGCAGTCGAAAATGGCATCGATGAGCTCCTTTGAAGCGTCCTTGGGGTGAGATGACATGAAGCGTATCCAGAAGTCCCCCTCTATCTCATTGAGACGGCGGAGCAGCTTGGGGAAGTCCATGTCCTCCTCCAGATCCTTGCCGTAGGAGTTGACGTTCTGTCCCAGCAGCATTATCTCCTTGTAGCCGCTCTTTACCAGCTGACAGACCTCAGCCGCAATGTCATCGGCACGTCTGCTGCGCTCCCGTCCGCGGACGTGGGGCACTATGCAGTAGGTGCAGAAGTTGTTGCAGCCGAACATTATGGGCACCGATGCCTTGAAGCTGCTGTCGCGTACCTGCTCCACCACCTCGGAGAAGTCATCATACTCGCTTATATCCGCCGAGAACTCAGCTCCGCGGAGAGCCTCCAGCAGCAGCCTCGGCAGGGCGCTTATGGCAGAGGTGCCAAGAACTATATCCACCTGCGGATAGGACTTCTTTATCTTCTCGGCGATGTGGCTCTGAGCTGTCATGCAGCCTGCTATGCCGATGATGAGTGAGGGCTTCAGCTCCTTCAGCTTCTTCATGCTGCCCACGATGCCGAAAACTCTGTCCTCGGCGCTCTCGCGGACGGCGCAGGTGTTGAGTATGATCAGGTCAGCCTCATGCTCGTCCTCGGTAAAGGAGTATCCCATCTGTCTCAGCAGTCCCTTTATCTTTTCTCCGTCGGAGACATTCAGCTGACAGCCGAAGCTCCTGATGTATGCTTTCGGCTGATCATCGCCGATAATTTCCTTTATTTCGCTGATAGCCGCGGTATTGTCCTTCAATTCGCAGACCATCTCCTTCCGTGAAAATCCTTTAATGAATTATTATACCATATTTTCAGGAACTTTTCAAGTGCGCAGCACCGAGGTTAACAATATATATTTTTTTTAAAAAAGCGAAACCTTTTCTGTCTCTGCGGTGTATTATATTCAGATAGCCGCAAAAGGAGGACTTTTACCATGAATTTACTGAAAAGAGCAGCCGTGCTCATAGTTTCCATAGCCGCAGGCTTGTGCCTGTTCATACTCATCGGCTTCCTGTCGGACAGGTGGACCATGCACCGCCTCAAGCAGACCGATGCAGACAGAAAAGCTACTCTTGAACTGGCGGAGAAGGCTGTAAACGGTGCCTTTGCCAACATAAAGGACATTGCGGACAGCGGTGAGAGCGAAGACTACGCCCCATTCAAGGACGCCTCCCCGGTTGACGCTGTGTTCGAGGAAGAGATCACAAAAGACGGCAGAGGACCCTATTACGCCATATATCTGCACTTCCTCGGCAATGACAGCGATGATATTTACTGCACCATGCATTACTATCCCGTGAAGAAGGACGCTGCCGAGCACACCTGGTACAGTGAGGAGCATTTTATCCTGCTGGAAAATACAAGCGAAGGATCCGAAAAGGAGACAGCGAAGCTTCTCGGCACTGCCCGTTCCGACAAAGCCTACAAGGAGATAGCCGACGGCGCATGGCTCCGCGATTGGAGCCCCAGGACTCCCGATGAAGATGTCATGTATATCATCTCCGTAAAAGCAAAGCAGGATTAAGATTATTTTAAGCTTCCGGGTGTATCATGTAATATGTGAAAGTGTATTTTCACATTTTCCCGAAAGGAGCAATATCTATGCCCGATCTAAGAAAACTGGCAGCACTCATGGCTGCCCCCGTTATAGCAGCCGCTTCACTTTTCTCATGCAGCAATAACAAGCCCCCTGCCGACGCAAAGGAATTCAAGGTAGACTTCATCGACGTAGGCAAGGCAGACGCAATGGTCCTCCAATCAGAGACAGGAACAGTGGTCATCGACTGCGGAGAAAAAGGCGACGGAAAAAAGATAGCCGCCATACTTGACGAAAGCGGCAGGACTTCCATAGATTACCTCATCATCACCCATTTCGACAAGGACCACGTCGGCGGTGCCGCAAAGGTGCTCAACAATTTTGAGGTAAAGAACGTCCTGACTCCCGACTATGACGGAACGACCGACGAATACGATAAATTCTGCAAGGTGCTGGAGGAAAACGGAGTTTCCCGCACACGGCTTACAAGCGATATGACCTTCACTCTTGATGATGTGAAATACACGGTCTATGCGCCTAAGAAGTCCTCTTACGGTGACGGCGACAGCGACGAAAATGACTTCTCACTGGTCACCAAGGCGGTACACCACAAAAACACCCTCCTCTTTACGGGAGACGCCATGGAGGAGCGCCTTGACGAGATAATGGACATCGGCAAGTGCACTCTGCTGAAGATACCCTATCACGGCAGAAATCTGGACAATCTCGGTGATTTTCTCAAAGCTTCCTCTCCCAAGTGTGCAGTGGTCTGCACAGACTCAAGCACCTACTCGGGAAAGGTGCAGGATATGCTGTCGGATATGAAGATACCCACCTATTCCACCTGCTTCAACGGCAATATCACCGCCGTCAGCAATGGTGCATCCATAGAGTTCACCACAGAAAAGGGCGGAGCAGCGTAAGCTGAGAGTTGACAGATACAGCCCAACGCAAACAAACAAGACGCTTTATAACGTTCCATATACAGTAATTTTGCCCCGAAGTATTTCAAAGTACTTCGGGGCATTGTGTTTATTAGTATAAATCGGAATTTACATTTGTAGGGGACGCCGCCCTCGGCGTCCCGTTGGGCGTGTAATATATCTCGCGGGACGTCGAGGACGCCGTCCCCTACATTAGCTAACGGCTAAGGGCTAATGGCTCAAATCATAATTTAGCTCCGCAAAATTATGATTTACGTCAGTATTCTTTCTGCAATTTAGTGAAATGTACTCTTGCATTACTGCTTCATTTGTGATATAATAAATTGTAAGTGTGCATTTTTGGCAGTAAAAGGCGCTGCCGGCACAAATATTATTTATGAAAAGAGGAAAACAAATGCCTGCAAATATTGTAGTCGGAACTCAGTGGGGAGACGAAGGAAAGGGTAAGATCATCGACATCCTTGCTTCCCGTGCAGATGTTGTTGTACGTTCACAGGGCGGCAACAACGCCGGTCACACTGTAGTAAACAACGGCGAGGTCTATAAGCTCCACCTTGTACCCTCGGGTATCCTTTACCCCAACGCCCTCAATCTTATCGGCGCAGGAGTTGTTCTTGACCCCAAGGACTTCATCGGCGAGCTTGATAACCTGGAGGCAAGAGGTATAAAGACTCAGGGTCACCTCAAGGTTGATCCCCGTGCTCAGATAGTTATGCCCTGGCATATAGCTCTGGACGGTCTCTCAGAGGCTTTCCGCGGCGGCAAGGACATCGGTACCACCAAGAGAGGTATCGGTCCCACATACATGGACAAGTATGAGCGCTGCGGTATCCGTATGTATGACCTTGTTCACCCCGAGGTACTGGCTGAGAAGATACAGTCCACAGGTAAGCTCAAGAACGAGATCATCACCAAGGTGTACGGCGGCGAGGCTTTCGACCTTGACGCTGTTACAAAGGAGTACACAGAGTACGGCAAGAGACTTCTCCCCTACATGGATGACGTTTCCGTTCTTACCTTTGAGGCTCACAAGGCAGGCAAGACTATAATGTTCGAGGGCGCTCAGGCTACCCTTCTGGACATCGACTTCGGCACTTACCCCTATGTTACTTCATCTCACCCCCTGTCAGCAGGCGTGTGCGTAGGTACAGGCGTTGGTCCCAAGGTCATCACAAACATCATCGGTGTTGCCAAGGCTTACACCACCCGTGTAGGCAAGGGACCCTTCCCCACAGAGCTTGATGACGCTACAGGCGATCAGATCAGAAACGTCGGCGGCGAGTTCGGCACCACCACAGGCAGACCCAGAAGAACAGGCTGGTTCGATGCAGTTATCGTCCGCCACTCGGTAAGAGTAAACGGTCTTGACAGCCTGGCTATCAACAAGCTGGATACTCTTGCAAACATCGACACTCTCAAGATGTGCGTGGCTTATAAGAAGCCCGACGGCAGCGTTATCAAGGAGTTCCCCCCCACACTGGAGGAGCTTGAGGGCTGCGAGCCTATCTATGAGGAGTTCCCCGGATTCAGCGAGGACATCTCAAAGTGCACAAGCTTCGATGAGCTCCCTGCAAACTGCAAGAGCTACATCGCCCGTCTCGAGGAGCTGGTAGGCTGCCACGTAAGCATGGTAGGTATCGGTCCCGACAGAGCACAGATCCTGGAAAGATAAAAGAATACCATCGAACAGCCGCTTCGGCGGCTGTTCGTTTATAATGATATGTAACAAGGGGGTAATATCATGAAGTTCAGAAAAAGCGCCGCAGCAGCTCTGATAGCAGCAGCACTGACAATGACAGCAGCATTTCCCGCAGGAGCAGCTACAGTAAACGAGCTGCCCGCAGCAGTCACCGTATCCGACAGCACGGAGGACATCCCGCACATAAAGACCGAAGCCGAGGCTGAAAAATACTTCATTCAGCAGTTCAAGGCTCATACGGAGCATATCGAGTTCTTTATCACCGAGCCTGAGGACAACGACTACAAGAGGATCAACGACAGGATCTTTGCCCCTCTGGATCATTATAATGGCAAAGCCGATGAGGGCTTCTATCTGTCCATGGAGGCGACCCGCTCAAGCTCTGCACTTCCTACAAAAGACGGCATCCGTGTCATCTGCGACAGCACCTTCATCACCACCCCCGAGCAGGAGACTCAGGTAACAGAGGAAATGGAAAAGCTCCGCAGTACAGACGGCTTTCAGGCAGCCTGCTCAGCAAGTATCTATGACAGGATACTCTGGGCTTATGACTATGTGTCGGAAAATATGGTCCTCACCGACGATCTCTCGGACCAGAGCCACAGCTCCGCATACAGCGCCCTCATAAACGGCGAAGCCAATGAACAGGGACAGATACACCTGCTCATCAGACTTCTCGGAGAGCTCGGCGTTGCGTGTGCGCCCTATGCCACCAATCTGAACTCACTTACCAATGACTCTCTTGACGCCCACTTCATGGCTATGGCAGAGATAGACGGCAAGAATTACTTCCTTGACCCTGTCTGGGACAAGAAGCTGGAAGATACAGGTCACAACTTCTTCCTGAAGGGCTATAACGACCTTGACAGCGAAAACGGCGGCAGGGAGGATCTCACCCATATACACCTTTTCCAGATATTCAGTTTCGGTGAAGAAGTCCCGCTGGAAGAGTCAATGAAGGAGCTCGGAGTCGCCCCCTCTGCCTATCCCGGATCCGAATATCCCCTCGGCGACGTAAACGCCGACGGTTTTATAAATTCCGTGGACGCATCAAATGTACTCGCCGAATACGCAAGACTGTCCACAGGTGACCGCATCGGCTACTTCAAGGACAGCCGTAAAAAGGCAGCCGATGTAAACAAAGACGGCAGCACAGACGCTGTTGACGCCTCACAGATACTCTCCTACTATGCCTATGCCGCAACAGCTCACGGCGAGTCCATGAGCATCGAGGAGTATCTCAGCTGAAACAGCGCTTCCGAAAGGAGGTAAGATCATGAAATTCAAGGCAATGGCAGCTGCGGCTGCAGCGGCGCTGACCCTGTTATCGGCGGCGGCTGCACCCTTTTCCGCTTATGCAGCAGTTCCCTCAGTGCCTGATGTGACACTGGAGATAACAGCCTCATCAAAGGAGGACGCTGCTGTACAGATGCGCAACGCCATCAAAGCCCGCCAACCCTCATTCAACGTCACCTTCACCATGGACGTGGAAAAGGCGGATCTGGATGAACTCAGCTCTAAAATGATGTATAACGCCTTCGCCGAAACAGGTGTGGGAACTGAGGGCGACTATCTCAGATTTGCAATAAAGGGATACAGTTGTAGTGCAAAAAGCCGGGGCTTTACCTATATCCTCGATTATGAGGTGAGATACTACACCACCGCGGATGAGGAAAAAAAGCTCACTCAGGAGTTAGATGCTCTTGTGAAGGAGCTTGACCTTAACAGCCTTTCCGACTACGCCAAGATTCGCGTCCTTTACAAGTATGTCACCTCAAATATCGAATACTCAAAAGATCTGAGCGACCCCTACGTCTACTCCGCATACAGCGCCATATTCAACCATCATGCGGTATGTCAGGGCGTTACCCAGCTTCTTTACCGCCTGTACAATGACAACGGCATACCCTGCCGTATCATCGCAGGCAAGTCCCACGACTATACAGGTCAGAACGAGGACGGCTACCATGTGTGGCTCATTGTAAAGCTTAACGGAAGCTATTATCTCCTTGACCCCACCTGGGACCTTAAATACAAGGGCAGGAGCTTCCACTATTTCCTCAAGGGCAGCAGTGATTTTGATTCGGATATTCCCTCACAGGCTCACTTTGCCCAGAATGACAACGGTTATTCCTTCCCCGATTATAATTCCGCTGAATTTACGGCACAGTATCCTGTGAGCCGCACCCTCTTTCCCGAGCCCTCCTGCACTCTCGGCGATATAAACGGCAGCGGCTCAATAGACGCTCTTGACGCTTCCATGATACTTATGGAGTACGCCCGTACAGCTTCAGGCAAGCTGTCGTCATTCACCACAATACAGTTCATATATGCGGACGTTGACCACAACGGCAAGTCAGACGCTCTGGACGCATCAAAGGTACTGGCATACTACGCCGCAAGATCCAGCGGCTATCAGCAGTCCCTGAATGACTATATTAAATCTCATTGAACGAGGTGTTAGATATGTATGATGAAAACAATCTTACAGGCGGTCTGCCCGAGGAGATAGACTATACCCCGAGCACACCGAAAAAAGAAGGTCCCACAGGAGTTTCCGCACCTGTACTCGACGACTTTGAGTATGCGGCACCCTCATCGAAGAAGGAGGGTCCCACAGGAGTAGCTGCTCCCGTGCTGGACGATATGGGCGGATATACTCCCGCAAGCGAGAAGAAGGGCGCCCCTACAGGCGTTTCCGCTCCCGTCCTTGACGATAATATCCCCTACGTCAGCGAAAAGAAAGGAGCTCCCACAGGAGTATCAGCTCCCGTCCTTGATGACAATGTTCCCTATACACATAACAAGCTCGTTCTCTCCGACGAGGATATAATCAGCGGACTCACCCCCGACCTCAGGGCAAGATTTGACGCTCTCCCTGCCGACAAACAGCAGCAGATAATCGACATGAGAAGGACTCAGCTTGGCGCAGTAGCTCCTCCCGCGGAGATAACAGCTCCCGTCCTTGACGAGGACAACTATACTCCTCCCCCGAAGAAGGAGGAGCCGAAGCAGCCCGAGGCACCTGTGACAGCACCTGTACTTGACGATGAGCCCGAGCTGCCTAAGTATCAGGCGAGATACGTTGACGAAGACCTTGAGAGAGCCAAGGCAGAGGCTGCAAAGAAGGCTGTCTCCGCACAGCTTGTATCCGAGCAGAAGGACTCAAAGGCAAGCCTTCAGATGATGCTCCAGCTGAAGGAGGAGGCAAGACAGGCAAGCGCACAGAAGGGCTTCAAGGTGACTATAGTCATTGCGATCATGGGCGTCATAGCCGCAGTGACATTCTTCCTGCTCTATGCGGGGCTTCTTGGTCTTGGCTACAAGAACGGACTTGACGGCTTCAGCGGAGTCATCTCCAATTCAGCAATATATATCGCAGTTGCAGTTGCGCTGTGTTCACTTCTCCTGCTGACAGGAGCAGGCGGCTGCAAGTCGCTGTGCACATTCGTACTCCTGCTGTTCGGCATAATACAGCTGTTCCCGGGAATACCCATGATACCCCAGCACAAGGGCAGCATGGCGCTGGCAGGCGGTCTCTACGCAGTATCGCTTGCGCTTACAGTTGTATGCTTCTTCCTGCTCTGCGGAAGCGAGGACGTCGGAAACTTCTTCAACAGGAACAAGGATATAAATTCAAGGCACTCATATTAAGCTTGGATAAATCATAATTTTGCGAAGCAAAATTATGATTTGAGCCATTAGCCCTTAGCTGTTAGCTAATGTAGGGGACGCCGCAGCTAACAGCTGCACGTACCCTCTGTCAGCTTTGCTGACATCTCCCTACACCGTAGGGAGTCACTCGGCGTCCCACGAGATATATTACACGCCCAACGGGACGCCGAGGGCGGCGTCCCCTACAAATGTAAATTTTGATTTATCTTAACAAGAAAGTCCCTGAGCGAACAGCAGCGCTCAGGGGCTTTCATTTATGCTTCTTCTTTTTTTATCCTGAAAATTGCTCTGAGAAGTCCCGAGATGAACTTAGGGCTCCTTATGACGACTATCTTCAATATGTACTCCCTCCTTTGATGAACTATAATATTATATTCATCAGAGGAGTTTTTGTTACTTCTTCTTTATGGGAGTCAGTATCACAAGGGCAAGTCCGTCCTTTATGCGGAGGGAAGCCTCATTGTCCGTTATCTCATTGCTTACGCCTATGGGGAAGGACTGCACCATGCGGTAGTCCTCAAGGGGGTACTTTACGCCGCGGAGATACTCGATACCCACGCTCTCGGTCATGGCAAATACTGACAGATAAACGCCGTCCCCCGACTTCTTGTAGGTGACCTCGCCCTCGTCCGCCTCCTGTATCAGCATACGGCTGCTGCCCTGTATCTCAAGGCTGCACCCCTGCTGGAGGGCATAGACCATAGTCTGGATATTGGCGAAGCTGTGCTCGGGACGGTCTCCGCCGAGAGCACCGTAGAGGTCGATATTGGTATAGCCCATCTCTATGGCTTTCTTGACAGCCATGAGGGTGTCGGTGTCGTCCTTTTCGGGTACGCTTCTGAGAACCTCTACTCCCACAGGGAGCTCCTCGCCGTAGGAATCAAAGTCTCCCACTATCATATCGGGGAGTATACCCAGCCTTACTGCGTGTCTGTAGCCGCAGTCGGCGCAGATGTAATAACTGTACCTTGCCCAGAAGGCAGAGTCCTTATACTTCTCCAGGTCGGGCATATCGCCGCCTGCAAATATAGCGCATCTGTTCATTTCAGCTCCCACTCCTTCAGCTGTTTAGCTTCTTCATACATAGTTTTATAGCTCTCATGGCGGCTGCGTGAGATCTCTCCACGCTCAACCGCCTCAACTACGGCACAGCCCTTTTCGCAGAGGTGTGCGCAGTCGCGGAAACGGCAGTCCTCCGTAAAGGGAGCGAACTCGCGGAAACAGCCGGCAAGCTCCTCCTTGCGGATAATGTCGTATCTGTTTGTCTCAAAGGTGGAAAATCCCGGGGTATCTGCTATATAACCGCCGCCGCTGAGCTTATAGAGCTCCGCATGGCGTGTGGTATGTCTTCCTCTGCCCAGCTTGCGGCTTATCTCACCCGTAGCGATATTCAGTGAGGGGTCCACCGCATTGAGCAGTGTAGACTTTCCTGCTCCCGAATTGCCTGTAAAGGCGCTTATCTTTCCCCTGAGCAGCTGTCTTACTGCCTCAACTGAGGCTTCGTCATCGTAATTGACCTCAGCCACCTCTATGCCTATTCCGCCGTATATCTCATGGACGGGACGGCTGTCCCCCAGGTCTGCCTTGGTGATGACCACCACGGGGGTGATGTCCTTGTACTCGGCAATGGCGATGAACTTGTCCAGTATGAGATAGTTGGGTGCAGGCTCACAGGTGGAAACGATGAAAATGAGCTGGTCAAGGTTGGCGAGAGGAGGTCTTATGATACAGTTCCTGCGGGGAGCTATCTCGGTGATGACCCCGTCCTCCAGTGTGACGTTGTCGCCCACGCATGGACTGATACCTCTGTTGCGGAAAACTCCTCTTGCCTTGCACTCGCATATACCGTCAGGGGACTCTACTGTGTAGAGTCCCCCTAAGCATTTTATTATAAGTCCGCTGTACCTGTCAGCCATCAGTTCCAGATCCAGTTATTGTTCTCGTCCCAGTAACCGTTTACGCCTGGCTCATAGAATACCCAGCCGCCGTTTACCCAGGTACCGAGTATGCCGTCTGCATCTGTATAGTAGTACCAGATACCGTCACGGGTAAATCCGTTTACACCCTCCTGGTGATCGTTCTGAGGAGGATCGGTGTTATGAGGCTGCTCAGTCTGCGGCTGAGGTGCCTCCGTCGGAGGATCTGTTTCAGGCTGCGGGAATCCGTTTACTGCCTGGAATGCACCGTAGATGTCCTCGGAGTTTGTGGTGTACTTGCCTGTTGCGAAGTTGAAGGTATAGGTTCCGAGAACTGCGTTCTGCTGTGTGCTGAGGTTTGTAAGACGAGCTCTTACGGATACGTTCTGTCCAGAGCCGTCAAGAGTCATGGGAACACTGCTCATATCAGGACAAATGATATATCCTGAGGACTGTGCTGTTGTCTTGCCCTTGTCGTCTGTGAGGATAAAGTCGATGCTGAAGCGTCCGTTAGCGTCCGAAGGAAGCGGGATAGTGATGTCTACCTTACCGTCGGGGATAGTACCGTCGCTGACATAGAGCTTGATAGTGGAGCCGCCCTCGATCTTGGTGCCCTTGGGAGGATCCTGCTCAACGACCTTGTCCTTCTTCTCATATGAGGGGATAGCCTCTGTCTCTACCTTCAGGTTCTTATAGCCTGCTCTCATGGTAGCATCGTCGATAGTAAGACCAACGTAGTCCTCCATCTCGAACTGCTCTGCATTAGCGCCCATGCTGACGTAGAGTATTACAGTTGAGCCCTTGTGTACTTCAGTACCCTCTTCAGGCTCAGACTTGATAACATAGTCCTTGGTGACTGTGCCGTGTGACTGTTTTCGTATATCCGCAACGATGCCGCGCTCTGTGAGCTGAGCCTTTGCGATCTCAACGTTCATATTCGCGACACGGGGCACCTCTACTGTCTCCATACCCATACTGAGTGTCACCTTGCAGACATCGCCCTTGCTGAATATATCGCCGGGCTCGATACCCTGCTTGATGATCGAGTTCTCCTCAGCCTCGTTGTACTCGGTTCCCTCGATCTCAAACTTGATAACGTTACCGTAAGCTGCAACAGCCTGGTTATAGTCCCAGCCGTAGAGGTCGGGCATAGTCTTGTCTCCGTTCTTGAGACCGCCCTTGAGGAGTCCGCTGAGGAGAGTAACTACGAATATTACCGCAACGATGATAACAACAACGACAACAGCGGTAAGAACAGGAACTACCAGTGAAGAGCGCTCCTCCTCTTCCTCCTCATCGTCCTCATCATCGTAATCAGCGTCATAATCCTCGGGGTAGGCGTCATTGTATCTCTGTGATACAGCGCCTGCTGAGGAACCGCCGCCTGCTGCCATAGCAGCTGCGCCTGCGCCCGCACCCACTGCCGAAGCAGCCTTTGCAGCATAGGCATTAGCCACCTCCTGGCGGCTCTCGGACTGTACCTCAGTGCCTGCGGACTGGTCGAGGATCTCATCGTTAGCGTCCTCGTCGTCCTCTGTATAGTAACCGAAGGTGATATGGGGATCAGCCTTGAAGGCTTCGATGTCGCTTATCATCTCGGCTGTGGTCTGGTATCTGTCCTCGGGAGCCTTTTCCATAGCTCTGAGAACTATCTCCTCAAGGCCGTCGGGAATATCGGGGTTGATAGCCCTGGGGCGCTCGGGAATGTCGTGCATATGCATAACGGCGATAGCAACGGGGTTATCGCTGTCGAAGGGCTTTCTTCCCGTGAGCATCTCGTACATCATAGCGCCCACTGAGTAGATGTCGCTCTTGGCGTCGGTAACGTTGCCGCTTGCCTGCTCGGGGCTGATATAGTGAACGCTTCCGATGGCCTGATCGGTTGCGGTCTTGCCCTCCTCACGGGCGAACTTGGCAATGCCGAAGTCCATGACCTTGATAGTGCCGTCCGTGAACATCATTATGTTCTGGGGCTTTATATCGCGGTGAACGATGCCCTTGTCATGAGCGTGCTGGAGTGCGCGGAGGATCTGTATCACGAAGTGTACCGTATCCTTCCATGTGAGGACCTTTTCCTCCTCGATGTACTCCTTGAGGGTGATACCGTCGATGTACTCCATGACGATATACTGTATCTTCTCCGAGAAGCCCACATCGTATATCTTTACGATATTCGGGTGGGAAAGAACTGCGATAGCCTTGGATTCATTTCTGAAGCGGCGCAGGAACTCCTCGTTCTCAGCGAATTCCTTCTTCAGAATCTTAATGGCAACGGTTTTGTTGTCGATAACATCGACGCCCTTGTACACTTCAGCCATGCCTCCGACGCCGATAAGCTCGGTTATCTCATATCTTCCGTCGAGCTTTTTGCCAATATTCTTATCCATTTCCTTTCCTCCTGCGTTAGTCAGAAATTACCGCGACAGTCACATTATCGCGGCCGCCCTTGCGGAGCGCTAATTTAATAAGTTCGTCTGCAACGTCATCGAAATCGGAATTGAGGATGACGCTGTATATTTCATCGTCGCCGCAGTAGCCCGAAAGGCCGTCCGAGCACAGCAGCAGACTGATCTTGTCCTCATAATCAAGCATAAAGGTATCCGTCAGAACGGTTTTTTCGACGCCTACCGCTCTCACCAGCATATGCTTCTGAGGGTGTACCTCCATTTCCTCCTCGGTTATCTTGCCCTGTTCAAAGAGCACCGAGGCGACATTGTGGTCAGTGGTTATTTTTACAAGTCCCGTATCGGTGATGAGATAGGCTCTGCTGTCACCGACGTTGGCAATGAAGGCGGTTTTCTTAGTGACGAAGGCAGCTACGCAGGTGGTGCCCATGCCGAAATTCTTGAAGTCGAATCTCGCCCGTGTATAGATCACGGAATTTGCTGCCGATATCGAGGAGATAAGGAGCTTGCGGATATCCTCGTCGCTGAGACTTTCCTTATAGTCAGCCGAAAAACGCTGGAAGAATTCTTCTATCGCGAGCGCACTTGCTTCCTTGCCGGCGCGTTCGCCCCCCATGCCGTCGCACACGACGGCGAGAACATTGTGGCCGAAGTATTCGCATCTTACCGCGTCCTGATTTTCCTCGCGTTTAAGACCGATATCCGTGCCATAGCGAAATCTCAAGTATCCGCACCCCCATTCTTTCTGTTCTGTTCAGCCGCGTCCCGTCTCAGCTGACCGCACGCAGCCTCAATATCGCTTCCGAGAGTTCTTCTCACGGTAGCGTTTATCCCCCGTCTGCCCAGCTGCTTCGCGAATTCAGCAACACCCGAGCGGACCGTCCGATAATTTCGTTCCCTAACCTTATTGACGGGGATAAGGTTCACATGGCAGTTCATACCGCGGAGGAGAGCCGCAAGGGTATCCGCATCCGCAGGTGATGAATTGACGTTGTCGATAACGGCGTACTCAAAGGTAATGCGCCGTCCCGTCTTATCTATATAGTACCGGCAGGCCTCCATAAGGCTGTCGATATCATATTTTCTGTTTACGGGCATGATCCTGCTCCGTCCCTCGTTGTCCGCACAGTGGAGGGACACCGAAAGGGTGAGCTGGAGCTTCTTATCCGCCAGCTCATATATCCGCGGAACGATACCGCAGGTGGAAAGCGACACATGGCGAAGGCTCATATCGTTGCCGTCCTTGTGGGACAGCAGCGCCAGGAACTTCATCACGTTGTCAAAGTTATCGAGAGGCTCGCCTATACCCATAAGCACCACTCCCGAGACCTTTTTCCCGGAATCACGCTCGGCCTCGTAGATCTGCATAAGGATCTCCGAGGCAGCCAGGTCTCTGACATAGCCTGCAATGGTGGAGGCACAGAAGTTACAGCCCATTTTGCAGCCCACCTGAGTGGACACACAAATGCTGTAGCCGTAGCTGTACTCCATGAGCACAGTCTCGACAAAATTCCCGTCAGAAAGCCTATAAAGATATTTTACCGTATTATCTATAGCAGATTCAAGCTTTTTCTGTATAAATAGTCCATTTATACAAAATTTTTCTTTCAGAGCACTGCGCAATTGGACAGATATATCAGTCATTTTATCAAAATCGAAGACTCTTTTAACATGAAGCCACTGGAATATCTGCTTTGCACGGAATTTTTTCTCGCCCATAGCCGTAAGAGCTTCCGTCAGTTCTTCAAGATCAAGACTGAGAATATCGACTTTTTCCAATTTATCACCCTACTTTTTCCTGAATTTTGCTATAAAGAAGCCGCTGCCGAAATCAGGCGGCATAAGTGTAGCCATAGTGCCGAAGCTCCTGCCCATCAGCTCGGGCAGCTCCACAGCCTCCACCTCGGGATGCTCGCGGAGAAGTCTCTCGCAGACCTCCTCATTCTCGGCTCTCCTCACCGTACAGGTTGAGTAGACCAGAGTGCCGCCTGTTTCGAGATAGTTCAGCGCATTACACACTATTTTATATTGTATGTCGGGGAGCCCCGCAAAATCCGAGATGTCCTTGTATTTTATCTCGGGCTTGCTGCCGATGACTCCCAGTCCCGAGCACGGGACATCACAGAGTATCTTTGAGAACTCAGGCAGCCCGGGGTTGAACTTAGCAGCGTCCCCTGCCGCTGCCCTTATATTGGTGAGGCCAAGTCTCTCAGCGCCTCTGCGGATAAGCTCCGCCCTCTTTTCGTGGAGGTCGAAGGCGTATATCTCGCCCCTGCCGCCCATGAGCTCAGCCATAGTGAAGGTCTTGCCGCCGGGAGCGGCGCATATATCCAGCACCCTGTCCTCCTCCGTGGGAGCAAGGCTCAGACAGCACAGCTGTGAGGCAAGTCCCTGAACGTGGAACCAGCCCTTGCGGAAAGCTTCCGTAGAAGCCGCGTCGCCGCTGCCGATACTGTAGCAGCAGTCCATGACCTTTTCCGCCCCCATGCCCTCAAGGGCACCGAGCAATTCTTCCTCTGTACATCTAATCGAATTCATGCGGATATATGTGACATTTTTTTCCAGAGAAGCCGCCAGGAATTTTTCCGCAGCCTCGCTGCCGTAATCCGAGCTGAGGCTCCTTACCAGAGCCCCGGGAGCGGAGTACATAACGGACAGTGCTTTTTCCCTGTCTTTGGGCAGCTTTATCTCCCTTCCGCCGCGAATGAAGTTTCGCAGCACCGCATTGACCATGCCCGAAGCGCTGGTCTTGCGGAATTTCTTTGCAAGTGCCACGCTCTCGCTGACCGCCGCATTATCGGGAACGCTGTCCATATACATAATCTGATAGATACCGCAGCGCAGTATGTTCAGAATGATACTGTCGAGCTTGTTTATCGGACGCGAACTGAGACCGCCGATGATGTGATCCAGGGTCAGCTTCCGCTCAATGACTCCGTAGTAGATGGCGGAGCACAGCTTCTTCTCCCTGCCGTCAAGGTCGGAGTTCCTCAGACCGCTGTCCAGCTGTAGATTTGAATAGCTGCCGCTGCCGAAGGTCTTATCCAGCAGCTTAACAGCCAGGTATCTTGCATCGCCCATTATCTTCTTCTGACTGCCATAATGAGCCTGAGGAGCTGGATCATTGACGACACAAGGCTTGTAACATAAGTGAGAGCAGCCGCTGTCAGCACCTTCTTTGCAAGGGGCACCTCGCGGAGCTCAAGGATATTGTCCTGCTCAAGGGTCTTGAGTGCTCTGCTGCTGGCGTTGAACTCGCAGGGCAGAGTAACTATCTGGAATACCACCACAGCCATAAACAGCGCGATGGAAAGGTATATCAGAGAAGTACCTATAGTAAGGCTGCTGAGCAGTATACCGATCACAAGCACGATATACCACAGCCTTGAACAGAAGTTGGTTATGGGAACCAGCTTTGACCTCCAGATAATAGGTCCGTAGTTCTCAGCGTGCTGGCAGGCATGACCGCATTCATGTGCGGCAACGCCGATGGCAGCAACGGAGCGCTCTCCGTAGACTGCGTCCGAAAGCCTTACTACATTTGCAGTGGGATCGTAGTGATCCGTGAGTCTTCCTTTTATATGCTCTACCTTAATGTGGTAGAGACCGTTTGAATCAAGTATGAGCCTTGCCACCTGATCGGCGGTAAGACCTCTTGAATTGCCCACCCTGCTGTACTTGCTGAAGGTGGAGCTTACGTGTATCTGTGCAAGCAGGGGAAGTATCATCATAGCCAGCATGAGCAGGATATCCAGCAGATATTCTCTGCCCGTTGAGCGTGTACCGTAGCCGTAATAGCCGTAATATCTTGCGGCAGCTGTTGCCATACTGATCATATACATAGAACTTCCTCCTTATCCGAGGATCTCCCCCTCAGTGAGCTTCCTGCCCCTGAGGAAATCCTCTGTCTTCATACGTTTCTTGCCCTCGGGCTGCACCTCGGTGAAGATGACTGCCCTTCCGTCGCCGCATTTTACCGCAAAGCGCTTCGTATCCACCACAGAGCCGTTCTCTGCGCTGTCGAAGCTGCCATCAGCGATAATTGAAGCGAAAACCTTCAGGCGCTTGCCCTCCAGCATAGTAAAGCCTGTAACGCCGCGGATGGTGTTGTGTACCTCCGCCGCTGTCTTTGAGAAGTCCAGAGCGCTCATCTCCTTGCGTATCATGGGAGAATAGCAGCTCAGACTGTCGTCCTGCACCTCGGGAGAAAGGCTTCCCTTTTCCAGTGCATCTATGGTCTCTGCAAGGACCTCTCCGCCCATTGCGGAAAGTCTTGCATAGAGCTCCTCAAAGGTCTCGTTCTCGCCTATGGGAGTTGCTCTCTTTATGAGCATATCGCCCGTATCAAGTCCCTCGCTCATCTGCATCGAAGTGACGCCTGTCTCCTTCTCGCCGTTGAGGAGCACCCAGTTTATAGGAGCCGCTCCCCTGTACTTGGGCAGGAGCGATGCGTGGATATTGATACAGCCGTATTCCGGCAGCTCCAGTATCTCCTTAGGGAGTATCTGACCGTATGCCGTTACGACTATGAGGTCGGGAGCTATCTCCCTCAGCACCCTCATGGACTCCTCTGCGTCCTCGCCCTTTCTCAGTGACAGGGGCTGGTACACAGGTATATCGTATTCCAGAGCCGCAGCCTTGACGGGAGTAGGTATGAGCTTATAGCCGCGTCCCTTGGGCTTGTCGGGCTGGGTGAACACCGCCGCCAGCTCATGTCCGCTCTCAGCGAGAGTGCGCAGACAGGGAACGGCGAAATCGGGAGTTCCCATAAATACTATCTTCATTACTTGCTCTCCTCGGGAACAAAGAATTCCTCCACTATCTCAGTGAAGATGTGACCGTCAAGGTGGTCGTTCTCATGGCAGGTGCACTGTGCGCCCAGCTCGGTGAAATCGCGCTCGAACCAGTTGCCGTTCCTGTCCTGAGCCTTCAGGTGGCACTTTGCAGGCCTTGTAACATATCCCCACACATTGGGGCAGGAAAGGCAGCCCTCCTGAACGCGCTGCTCTCCCTCCTTCTGACTTACCTCGGGGTTGATAGCCTCAATGATGTCGTTCTCATCAAGGTGCATGATGAATATCCTGCGGCAGATGCCTATCTGGGGAGCGGCAAGACCCACGCCCTCAGCCTTGTTGAGAGTCTCGTGCATATCGTCCAGGAGCTGAGCCAGCTTCTCGTCAAACTTATCCACAGGCTTGCAGACCTTGTGGAGTATCTCGTCTTTATCGGTTAAAATTCTTCTAAGTGCCATTCGATCATATCCTTTTGCATTTCAGACGCCCACATCGCCGTTCATATCGGCGTAGAGGGACGTATTTCTCATTTCCTTCAGTTTTGCCGACTCTGTGAGGATACCGCTTATAAATCCTCTCATCTCGGCGGTGTTCTTGCATTTCATTATAATGCGGTAGCGGTACTTCCCGTTTATCCTGCCGTAGGAGCAGCGGACGGGACCCAGCACTCTCACGGGAGTTTTGGGCTGTATCTCCCTGAGTCTGCCGTTCATGAGCCTCAGCACAGCCTCCGCGCCCAGTCTGACGGTGATGTCCTCATTTCCCGAAAAGCAGAAAATGCACATATCGCAGAGGGGCGGGAATATCATAGCGCGGCGTATAGCTATCTCCTCGCTGTAGAAGCCCTTGTAGTCCTGAGCCGCCGCCAGGTTCATGATATAATGCTCGGGGATAAAGGTCTGGAGTATCGCCCTTCCCCGGCTGCCGCCGCGTCCGCCTCGTCCCACCACCTGAGTGATAAGGGAGAAGGTGCGCTCATAGCTGCGGAAGTCGCCTGCATACAGCGCCTTGTCCACAGACAGCACACCCACCAGAGTGACATTGGGGAAATCGAGTCCCTTGCCTATCATCTGGGTGCCTATCATTATATCGTACTTTCCCTCGCGGAAGTCGGTGAAGTTCTTCTCGTAGGAATACCGTGAAAAGGTAGTATCCGCGTCCATGCGGAGCACTCTTGCCTTGGGAAAGAACACTGAGAGCTCCTCCTCCAGCTTCTGAGTGCCGAAGCCCATATTTTTCAGGCGCTCCGAGCCGCAGGACGGACAAACCGTCACGGGGTCACTGACGTAGCCGCAGTAGTGGCACATCAGCTTGTTGTTTTTCTTGTGGTAGGTCAGCGGCACCGAGCAATTGGGGCAGTACACGGGCTGATAGCAGTCACAGCAGCTTATGATGGTGTGATAGCCGCGCCTGTTGAGCAGCAGTATGGACTGCTCGCCCTTTTGCAGGTTGGCGTTTATCTCCTCAGCCAGTCTGCGGCTGAATTCCGTTCGGTTGCCCTCTCCGCGCTCAAGGTTCATATCTACTATGCTCACCTCGGGCAGGGGCGCATTGCGGTACCTTTCCTTCATCTCAAGGAGCCTGTATGCTCCCCTTTCGGCGAGGTAATAGCTCTCGATGGAAGGAGTTGCCGAAGCCAGAAGCAGTGACGCACCGTGGAAGGCACAGCGCTGCTTGGCGATGTCATGTGTGGTATATCTGGGTGAGCTGTCCGACTTGTAGGAGCGCTCGCCCTCCTCATCAATAATGATGAGTCCTATATTGTCAAGGGGCGCGAAAACGGCGCTTCTCGTACCGATGACGATGTCCGCGTCGCCCCGTTTAATCCTCTTGTATTCGTCAAGTCTCTGTCCCAGTGACAGACCGCTGTGTATGACAGCGACTCTCTCTCCGAACATTGACCTGAAGCGTTTCAGTATCTGCGGCGTAAGCCCTATCTCGGGGATAAGGAGCATAGCCTGTCTGCCGCTTTTCACGGTATCATCTATGAGCTTTTCAAAGACCGAGGTCTTGCCGCTTCCCGTGACGCCGTGTAGCAGGAACACCGCAGGCTTTCCCGTGGTCATCTGCCCGAATACTGCGTCCCTCGCCCTCTGCTGCTCGGCAGAGAGGACAATATCCTCGGGACGTCTCACCTCGTCGGAGAAGTCCTCCACCCTTCTCAGCACCTCCGCCTCGTACTCCTCGGCGGCGCCGTTTGCGCAGAGTCTTTTCACCACAGCCTCGGTGACGCCGCACATATATGCAGCCTCCCTGACCGCAGCCGCTCCGAACTCCGATAGGAAGTCCGCAACAGTTTTCTGCTTGGGTGTGAGGTCAAAGTCCTCGGGTGTGCTCATATACTTATCCGTAAGGCGTACCATTCTCACTGCCGCGTCGCCCACAGCCTGCCTGAACACGTTATCCGAGTCAAGGGCGCCTGCGTCGCAGAGCTCGTCGGTGAGCCGCCTTCCGTTGTCGATGATGTGCTTCTCCACAGCCTCATTGAGAGCCTTGCTGCCCTCGGTGCAGGACAGCACCTGAAGGAACTCAGCCGCCTGAGGGCTGAGGGAAGAAATGTCCGTGAAATTCTTAACAAGCCTGAACGTCTCCTTGGCGCTGACGCTCATGGCAGGCGGAAGCATGGCTTTTACCGCATCAAAGTAAGTGCAGAAGGTCTGCTCGCGGAGATAGAAGGCAAGTCCCAGAAGCTCCTCCGAGACCACGGGAGCCTCGTCCACCAGCGAAACCAGGGACTTGAGCCCCTTTGTATCGCCCTGTGAGAGCTTCATGACAACACCTATCCTGCGTTTGTTCCCTCTGCCGAAGGGTACCAGCACCCGACAGCCGCAGGCGATAGCCGCCGCAAGCCTGTCGGGGACTGCATAGCTGAACAGCATATCGAATGAATAGGCTGTTCCGCTGACTGCGGTCTCCGCAATAAGGGACATTACTCGTTAGTCTGGGGAGCAGTGCTCACTATCTTGCACTTGCCGCTTGCAAGCTCCTCCACAGCGGTCTTGACGGGCTTCTCCTCGATAGTCTCATTGTTCTCGTAAAGCTCCTCAGTGATCTGTCTTGCGCGCTTCGCAACAGCGATAACGAGCGAATAGCAGCTCTCGTTCTTTGTGATGATCTGGTTTACTGCTGGTCTAAGCATTCTTTAACACCTCTTCTATAATATCGCCCGAAAATTCAGCCCTGAGCTTTTCCGCACGCATAACTGCGAAGAAATCGCTCACGGCGTCCTCAAGGGCGTCGTTGACAATAACGTAATCGTATTTGGGAGCCTGTTCTATCTCCCATGCAGCCTGTGAAACGCGCTTCTCGATGACCTCATCGGTCTCTGTGCCGCGCTTTTTCAGTCTGCGTCTAAGCTCTGCAACAGAAGGGGGCAGAACGAAGATGAAAATAGCGTCGGGACGCTTCTCGCGGACCTTCATAGCACCCTTTGTCTCTATCTCAAGGACCACATTGAGTCCCTGCTCAAGGCGGTCATCAACCTCACTCATGAGAGTGCCGTAGAGATTATCGCAGTACTCTGCGTACTCAATGAACTTGCCCTCTGCGATCCTCTGCTCAAAGTCCTCCCTTGTGAGGAAGTGGTAGTTCACACCGTCCACTTCGCCCTCGCGGGGAGCTCTTGTAGTAGCAGAAACTGACAGTGCAAAGCTCTTGTCCTTGAACACCTCTGCCAGTATAGTGCCCTTTCCGCAGCCCGAGGGAGCGGATAATACAATAAGTCTGCCCTTATTCATCGTCGTCGGAACCTCCTGAACCGTTTATCCTTGCTGCAAGAGTCTCGGTGATAAGTGAGGACAGGATTATATGACCGCTGTCCATTATCATGACGGCTCTTGTCTTTCTTCCATAGGTAGCGTCCACAGCTCTGCCGTCGTCGCGCGCCTCCTGAACAAGGCGCTTTATGGGCGCTGATTCGGGGCTTACCACGGCGACTATCCTCTCTGAGGACACCATGTTTCCATAACCTATATTTATAAGCTTCATAGCGCTTACTCTATATTCTGGATCTGCTCGCGGATCTTCTCGATCTCTGCCTTCATATCAACAACTACCTTTGTGATATTCAGATCCTGAGCCTTTGAACCGATGGTATTGACCTCGCGGTTCATTTCCTGAACGATGAAGTCCAGCTTTCTTCCCACAGCCTCGTCGCCTGAGATCATAGCCTCAAGCTGAGCGATATGGCTCCTGAGACGGACAGTCTCCTCGTCAACAGCGATTTTCTCGGCGAAAACAGCAGCCTCGGTGAGGACTCTCTGGTCGTCTATATCCTTGCCCTCAAGTACCTCGCTGAGCTTCTTGTAGAGCCTGTTTCTGTAGTTTTCCACGGTAAGGGGAGAAAGCTCCTCCACCTTGCCCACCATAGCGAGGATACCCTCAGCCTTTTCGGTGATGTCATTTTTCAGGCGCTCGCCCTCCACCTGACGCATTTCAACGAAGCGCTGAATAGCCTCGGAAGCTACCTTTGAGACGTCCTCCCAGACCTGCTCCTCATCATCGGGTGTTTTCTGTATATTGAAGATGTCGGGAAGCTTCATAAGCTTTGAAAGGGTGATGTCGTCCTCCACGCCGAGCTCATCTGCGATGCTTCTCAGGGCGTTGACGTAGCCCTCTGCTGCGCCCTTGTTTATAGCGATCTCAGTATCCCTGCCCTCGATATTGTTGATGGTGACGGATACTTCAACCTTTCCCCTTGAGATACCGTTCTTCAGCAGAGCCTTCAGCTTTTCGTCGATATAGCTGTAGGTCCTGGGGACTCTTGAGGAATACTCGTAATATCTATGATTGACGGAACGGATCTCCACGAGGATATCGCGTCCGTTAAGTATCTGCTGCGCTCTTCCGTAGCCTGTCATACTTCTAAGCACCTTATCGCCCGCTTTCTGAATGATATTTTTACGCATAACTATGCTATTATATTATTATAACATCATTCCGCCTAAAATGCAAGCTTTTTTCGGAAAATAATGGGGACTTCTCCCCTATTGGCTGAACCAGTTCAGGCGTCTTTCTTCACTTAAATCACAGCTTAATCCTCGTCTTTTTAAGCAGGTCCTCTCCTTTGCCGCGGTACTGTCTCATTTCCGCCTGTTTTATGGCAGATTCGGCAGTTTTCTTTATCAACTCGCTGTAAATTAACAGCTTTTCATTTAATCTGATGTACCGGCACTTCCCACAAGTCAAACTTGCCTGTATTGTAGAATTTCCCGAATTATTTGCAGTTTGTCCCATTTGCTATTACAACTATTGACTTTTTGCGCTGCCTATTGTATCATTTAAGTAGCAGTAAAGCTTTATGCCGAAAAACTGCAAGGGATATTTGATTTGGAGACTTCCTGCACTGGGTCCCCAACAACTAACTAAGAACGGGAGGAAAACTATGTCTGAAAAGAACAAATTCATCAAACGTGTGGTGAGCCTTTCTGCCGCAGCACTATGTATGCTGACCTCGCTGAAGGCTGCACCGATGGCAAGCCTGACCGCCGACGCTGCCGACTATATGACAGCATTCGAGATAACCGAGAATATGCAGATTGGCTGGAATCTGGGCAACACTCTCGACGCACACGGCGGATTTGCCTCGGGGCTGGCAACCGAGACCAGCTGGGGCAACCCGAAGACCTCAAAGGCTATGATCGACGCCGTAAAGGCAAAGGGCTTCAACACCGTGAGAGTCCCCACCACATGGTACAATCACCTTGACGGCAGCGACAATATCGACCCCCAGTGGATGGCAAGAGTCAAGGAGGTCGTGGACTACGGTATCAGCAACGATATGTACGTTATCCTCAATCTCCACCACGAGGACTGGATAGACCGCGGCGACCTGGGAACCGCCTACGATCAGATGAAGCCCCGCTTCATAAAGCTCTGGACCCAGATAGCCGACACCTTCAAGGACTACGATCAGCACCTCATTTTCGAGGCTATGAACGAGCCCCGTGCAAAGGGTACTTCTCACGAATGGTGGGGACCTCAGCAGAACGAAGTGGACACCATCAACAAGCTGGACGCGGATTTCGTGAACCTCATGAGAAGCTCTTCATCGGAGAACAATAAAAAGCGTCTACTTATGGTGCCGGGCTACTGTGCTTCCGCAGACTCCACCATTTACACAAGGATCTCAGTTCCCAACGATGACCTTGTGGCAGTTTCCATACACGCCTATGTCCCCTACGACTTCACTATGAACACCGCCGTAGGCGACCACAGCACCTTCACGGACCAGTACAAAAACAGTCTCCTTGACACCCTCAACGGACTCAAGAGCACCTTCATCGACAGAGGAGTTCCCGTAGTCATCGGCGAGATGGGCACCTCAAACTTCAACAACACCGAAGCCCGCGTCAAGTGGACAGACACATACATCACCAGAGCCAAGGAGATCGGTATCCCCTGTGTCCTCTGGGACAACAACGTGGTCAGCTCCTCCCAGTCCGCAGGCGAGTGTCACGGCTACCTGGACAGAAACTCCTGTACCTGGTACTCAGTTTCCGAGCCCGTGGTAAACAAGATGATGGAGGTCATCAAAAACGACTCCATTCTCTGGGCAGGCAAGCCAAAGACAGCCACAACCACAACTACCACAACAACATCATCAACTACCACCTCTTCCGAAACAACAACTGCCATGGCTACAACATCTACGACTATCACCCAGCCCATAATCACTGAGCCCATATCCGCAGGCTCGGGAATGAGAGTCTCGGGACAGCAGATACTGGACGCAAACGGAAATCCCTTTATAATGAGGGGAATAAACGTGGCTCACGCCTGGTACAAGAACAATACGGAGCAGTCTATAAAGGCAGCAGCCTCAAAGGGCACCAACACTATCCGCGTAGTCTGCGCAGACGGCGCAAAGTGGGACAAGACCTCAGCCGCCGAGCTGGAGCAGATAATCGGCTGGTGCCGCGAGAACAAGCAGATATGTATCCTCGAAGCCCATGACGCAACAGGCAGCGACAACATTGCTGACATAGTAAAGGCTGCGGAGTACTGGTGCGGGATGAAGGATATTCTCAACAAGAACAAGGACGTAGTTATCCTCAATATCGCCAACGAGTGGTACGGACAGTGGAACAGCGGAACCTGGGCAGAGGGCGCAAAGTCCGCTATAAAGACAGCCCGTGACGGCGGTATCGAGAACATGATAATGATAGACAGTGCCGGCTGGGGACAGTACCCCAAGTCCATCGGCGAAAAGGGCGCAGAGGTATTCGCCTCCGACCCCATGAAGAACACTGTATTCTCCGCACATCTCTATGAGTACGCAGGCGGAAACGCTCAGCAGGTAAAGGAAAACCTCGACTCAGCCCTGAGCTGCGGAGCTCCTGTAATAGTCGGCGAATTCGGCTACAAGCACACCGACGGTGACGTAGACGAGGCAGCTATCATGAGCTACTGCGCAGAGAAGAACATGGGCTATCTTGCATGGTCCTGGAAGGGCAACAGCGGCGGCGTTGAGTATCTCGACCTTTCAAACGACTGGGACGGCAACAGCCTTACCGAGTGGGGACAGATATTCTTTAACGAGATCGCGGGCAAGGCTTCACCTGCCACCAATTACAGCGGCTCGCAGCCTGTTGAGAAGCCTTCCTACGGCGATACCAACTGCGACGGCGTAGTTGAGCTGGCAGACGCAATACTCATCATGCAGAGCCTGGCAAATCCCGATAAATACGGTATCAGCGGCAGTGACAGCAAGCATCTCACAGAAAAGGGCCGCATAAACGGCGACTGTGACACCACCACCGAGGGACTTACCTCAAACGATGCACTGGCGATACAGATGTATCTCCTCCACCGCGTATCAACGCTTCCCACATCACTATGATAACGAAAGACTCCCTTATGCGAAAGTGTAAGGGAGTCTTTTTTCGTTAAAGCATAAAAAAGCTGCACGGAAAAACCGTGCAGCTTTAATATTATCAGTTATACTGATTATGCGTTGGGATTGAGTGTAGGTCTTATGTGGAGGAGGAACTCCTGGATAAAGAGTGCATCGTTAGCAGTCAGACCTGCAGTTGCCTTATCAACGTCACCGTTGATCTTACCCTGATCCTTCAGGTGCTTGCTGTCGCTGCCCTGGAGACCATACTTGTCGGGGTTAGCGAGAGCCTGCATGATGAGGATAGCGTCAGCCAGCTCAACCTTGCCGTCGCAGTTTGTATCGCCCCAGAGTACATCTGAAGGAACTGTTGTTGTTACATTAGGAGTTGTTGTAGTTGTAGTTGTTGTTGTAGGAGGTGTAGTTGTTGTAGTTGTTGTAGGATTATCAGGTGTAACATCGGGATAGAGGAGTGCCATTGTACCATAAGACATAATAGCATCTCCAGCGTGCCAGAATCTGTGATACTGGAACTGGAAGTCCTTGATATCAACTACGCCGTCACCGTTGTTATCTTTACCCTGGCCCTTGTAGTACTTCTCAGCATCCTGATACATACTATCCTGAGCGTACTTGCCGCGGATAGATGAGAATGTAGCGCCGGACTCGAGCTTAGAACCGTCAGGCATTGAGCCCTTGTAGTAAGAAGGAATGTAAACCTTCTCCTCGAATACTCTCTTCAGGCTGGGATTGCAGTCTGTGAATGTGATACCGATATCGTCACGGCCCTCGTTGTACTGAGCTGTGAGGAGCTTGTTAGCAAGACGGAGACCCTTTTCAGCAACTGTTGTGCCGTCATCGCTGTTAGCGAACTTAGGATCAACACCCTTAGCTGCTGCATAGTAGATAAGTGTGTTACAGAGTGAGGATACGCATCCAACGTCTCCCTGGCCGTAACCACCGATTGTGCAGTGGAGCTTCTGGTTGCCGTCTTCGTTATATGTGCCTTCCCAAGTATCGGGAGTGCAGGTGTAGTCTGTATCGTTCTTGCCCCAGTCAAGGGTTGAAGGAATACAGTAAGTGTACTCGGTGCCGTCAGGAGCAACGAAGTCGAAGTGAGTATTCTCCTCGAACCAAGCGATCCATCTCTCCAGAAGCTTATCGAGAGCTTCGTCGAGCTTCAGGCCGCCGTATGTCTGATTTGTAACATCGCCGTCCTTGGATACGATGTAGTACAGCTCAGCAAGACGCTGTGTTGACCATACCTGGTTACCGATCCAGTGGTTGGAACCGGGATCTGCGTATACAGGGTGGGGAACGTAAGCCATCTTATAGAATGTAGCGTGGCCGGAAGGATAAGTCTCATAACGACCTCTCCAGCTGTTTGTACAACCACCGGCGAAGGGTCCTTCTCTTGACTGGAGCCACTGGTACATTTCGATCTGTCTCTTGAGAGACTCCTTATAGTCTTCATCATGACCCTCAGCCTGCATACCGCCGTTGATAGCGCTGTCAGCGAGGAGAGCGTATGCAGCAAGAGGATTCTGATAGAACTGATGTGAGTGTGAGCAGCCGATCTGCCATGCCCATGTGTACTTACCGTAAGAAGCTGTGAGAGCTCCGCCCCAAGCAGTGTACCAGGACATGAGATAGTGCTTGCCTTCCATGCCTGCAGCGGGATCACCGATCTTTGTATCCTCAGCGATCTTCTTGTAGTACTTATCGAACATATCGTTACGGCACTGGTCACCCATCTTACCTGCAAGAGCAGATACAGATGAATCGCCAGCCTTATATCTGTTTGCGAAGTAAACAGCCTGGATTGTACGATCCTCAGCGTCAGGAGCGTTTGTGAACGCATACTGTGCAGGAACCTTGTCCTTACCGTTGAAGATAGCCTTGATACCGTTACCGTTATCCTTATCAGAGCTTTCCATACCCCACTTAAGTTCCTCAAGACAAGGAGCAGGAACTGTCTCGAAACAAGACTCCTGTTCGCCTCTCTGGAAGGTATTGATGAATGTGAACTTGCCCTCACCGGGTGTGTCCTTGCTGAACTCATACCAGTCATCAACGTCAGCCAGCCAGTTCATGAGGTAGTAACCGTTGTCACTGCCGTATGCTGACTTGAATGCGCTGAACATGGGGTTCTCAGCCTTAACGCCGGGCTGCTTTGAAGGATAATCCTCAGGCTTATCACACTCTTCAGCTGTATCAGCCTCGAGCTTTGAAAGCTTCCAGATCGAGCTGTAGTCGATATCGTCTCTGCCTGCTGCCTCGGACCAGCCGGGGATCATAGCTTCCATAGTCTTCCAAGCCTTAGCCAGGTCGCCTGTAGAACCGCTGATCTTGCCTTCCTTAGCGAGAACATCGTGCATAGAAGCCATCCATACGATGTATGACATAGCCTCAGAAGTTGTCTCGTGACCGTAGTCAGGAGCCTCAACGATGAATGTCTCTACTGAATGGTAAGGAATACCGAAACTGCTGCCGCCGTTGTTCTGGCTGCTGAGGTAACCGTTCTTCTGACCGTTAGTGATAACGTCATCATAAAGTGATGAGAACATCTCAGCGTAAGAACCGTTTGACTTTGCTGCCTCAGCTGTAGCTGCTGAAGCCATAGCGGGCATTACTGCTGTTGCGGACATTGCAGCTGCAAGAACGCCAGCTGCGAGAGCCTTATTCTTTTTGCTTATCATTTGTTTTTACCCCTCTCATAATAATATAGTGGTTAAAAAATGGATGATTTGTCTCCGATATGGAGACGCATACGAAAATACTTCGTACACTGTGTGCATTTTCACGCAGACTGCACACAATTCTCAAACTATTTTCAAGATAATTATATTCCACATTTCAGTTTGTGTCAACAGTTTAGATTGTTTTCACATTTGTGCCAAGTCATTTTTGGTGCAATGCACACATTGCCAAAACCATTTTTGTACATTTTGTCTATCCGAAAAATCCCCTCAAAATCGCAATTGTTAACAGAATATTAACCAGTTTCGATTTTAAACTGTTCCTTCAAACATTCATCACACCCACAATATTCTCTCACAAAACACTCACACTTTGGCTATAATATTTAGCTTAGGGCAGTTTTGCATTTTGCAGGCATTATTTCAGTACCATTTCCTGAATTAACATTCTGTTCATATTTTGTTCATCTTGTGTTAATGTTATTCTGCGATAATAAAGCAGTATGCTATGATGGCATAAAAGCACCATGCTTTTACTTTTTTAATTCAGATTTTTCGATCGGAAAGGAGCACCTCATGATTACTATTGAAAATCTTACGAAGTATTACGGCAGCAACCGTGCCGTGAATCATATAAGCTTTACAATAAATGATAATGAGATACTCGGCTTTCTCGGACCCAACGGTGCGGGGAAATCGACCACTATGAACATGATTGCAGGATACCTGCCCATGTCCGACGGCAAGGTGACCATAAACGGCGCCGACGTCACCAAGGAGCCTTTGAAGGCAAAGCGAAACCTGGGCTACCTCCCCGAGATACCTCCCGTATATCCCGACATGAAGGTACATGAATACCTGTCATTCTGTGCAGGACTCAAGAAGGTACCCGTGGGCGAGCGCAAGTCCGAGATAGACCGCGTTATGGGACTTCTCAAGATAAAGGACGTAAAGGGCAAGCTGATACGCAACCTTTCAAAGGGCTATAAGCAGCGTGTGGGCTTCGCACAGGCGCTTCTGGGCGACCCCAAGTTCCTCATACTGGACGAGCCTACCGTAGGTCTCGACCCCAACCAGGTAGCAGAGGTCCGCGAGCTCATCAAGAGCCTGAAGAAGGACCACTCGGTAATATTCAGCTCACATATCCTCAGCGAGGTCAGTGCGGTCTGCGACCGTGTGGTCATCATCAACAAGGGCGACATCAGAGCTATCGACACCATTGAAAATCTGGAGAGATCCTTCACCGTTTCACTCGTCCTTCATATTAAAATAAAGGGCAGCAAGGGTAAGGCAGCCTCTATAATCGAAATGACCAAGGGCGTCAAGGAGATAACCGCCGTTGACGACGAGGGTGAGGGAGTTTACTCCTTTACCGTACAGCTGGAGGGCGACTCCGACAGCGTAAGAGACGCAGTCATGGCTGAATGCCTCAAAAACGGCATCAGCATCATCGAGATATACACCGACAGACCCAACCTCGAAAGCGTATTCATCGAGCTCATCAACCGTCCCGCCAAGAAGGACGGTCTCCGCGAGCTACTTGACGAGATGCCCGATGAGTCCGGCGATAGTGACGAGACCGGGGACGAGGACGAAACAGAAGAAAAGGAGGAAGAGTAATATGTTTCCTATTTATAAAAAGGAGCTGCAATCCTTCTTCTACACTCCTTTCGCTTACGCAATGGCAATGCTGTTCATGCTGCTGTTCTCGCTGAGCTTCTCAACGGGTATCGCAAGGCTCAACGATTCGCACACCTGGGCATTCTCATTCACCGAGATGTTCTACTCCGTCATACTCTACTTCATATTCCTGCTGCCCATACTCACCATGAGGACCTTCGCCGATGAGCGAAAGAACGGCACCGAGGTGCTGCTGATGACCTCACCTGTCAGCACAGGCAGGATAGTCATCGCAAAGTTCCTGGCAAACATCACCGTATACCTCTTCATGCTGGCAGGCACAGTAATCTTCCCCATAATCACCGCCATAAAGGGCGAGGTGGTCATGAGCCAGCTCATATGCGCCTATATCGGCATTTTCTTCTGGGGCGCAATGTACATCGCACTGGGTATGCTCATCTCGGCATTTACCGAAAACTCCATCATCGCCGCCATCATCGGCGAAGTTGTGATGTTTGCACTGCTCTTCGTTGACGATTTTGCCAACACACCATTCATTTCCCAGTACCCTGCGATAAAAAAATTCCTTTACGCATTTGCCGCTCAGCCAAGATTTTCATACTTCTCAGAGGGCTTCATCCGCCTCTCGGATCTGACATTCTTCCTCTCGGCAATAATCGTGCTTCTCATCTGGACTTACATAGCCATTGAGAAAAGACGCTGGAACAGGGGGTAAACTTAAATGGAAAAGCAGAAGAAGAAGAAAAAACTTGACCTTTCCGGCGCATTCGCCTTCATCCTGGCAATACTTGTGCTGGTAATATTCATACCGATAAACCTTATCGTCAGCTACTATGACAAGGGCTTCGACATGACGCCCTCAAAGAAGTACACCCTTGACGACAAGACGGTAAAGCTCATAAATGACAACGCTGACAAGGAGATAGAGCTTTACTTCCTGTACGAGCTGGAGGATCTCCGCACATCTAAACGTAACGACCTCCTCCCCCTCTATCATACTCTCAATCAGCTGAAGGATTTCGACAATATAAAATTCACCAGCTTCGACCCCAATGAGAACGCCACTCTGACCAGATCACTGGATCCCGAGGGAGTTATCGCTCCCGAAATGGGCGACATCATTATAAGATGCAACGGCATCACCAAGAAGGTCAGCCAGTACAAGGTATTCCAGAAGGACGCACAGGGCGTCAATGAGTACGCAGGCGAGCAGCTCATAGACTCTGCCATCGCCACCTGTGTCAGCGGTTCACTCCCCACAGTATACTTCCTGACAGGTCATGGTGAAAAGACCATAGAGAACAACTTCTCTTTCTTCGTCTCCAAGATCAAGGCAAATGATTACGCAGTAGAGGAGCTTGACCTCGACAAGGAGGGCGCTGTACCCTCCAATGCAAAGATAATCTACCTTGCAGGTCCCCAGCAGGACATCACTGCCAAGGAGAAGGACCTTCTTCTTGAGTATGCCGACAACGGCGGTGCTCTCTCCTTCCTTCTTGACCCCTGCGACACCGAGGGACGCTTCTATAATATAGAGGCAGTAATGGAATACTTCGGACTTATCCTTGATTACAACATCGTTACCGAATCAAACTATGAGAATATGCTCGATAACAATGAGGGAAAACAGGTAGAGGAATACTTCCGCGTTGACTATCCCGCAGGCGCAAAGTACAATGACGAGTTCACACAGGACCTCACCTCCGATATCCTCGAGCAGGTATCCGCAGGCAAGTTCGTGGCAGGTATCTACTCCCCCAGAAGCATCACCGAGATCCCTGTTGACAGCTTCCCGGGAGCAGGGTACACCGAGCTCTCATCAGTTGTAAAGAACATCAGCTCCGACAGCGGCTACACCACGATCAGCAAGGCAATGGGCGGTGACGAGATAACAGCCGAACAGGCAGACAATATGCTCACAGGTCTGGATCTTGACTTCGGCTACTATTCATTCAACAAGCAGACAAACGCAAAGATGTTCTGTCTGGGAACCAGCGCTGTCGTTGACGATGCTTACGCCAATATCAGCACCACAGGTACACAGATGCTGGTACTGTTCAGCAACACCTGGCTCTATGACGGCGATGTTCAGTTCGACGTCGGAAACAAGTTCAACTCCTACGATAAGATCACCTTCAAGAACGCCGAGGAAGCCAAGCACACCATGATCATCGTATACGTGATACCTCTGGTAATAGCTGCCATCGGTATAGTTGTATGGCTGAAAAGGAGACACTCCTGATGAAAAAAGCAATTATCGCCCTTGTTGTTCTGATCGTTGCGGCAGTCGCCTCTGTGGGCACGCTGATCGCAGTAAAGAACAGCAA
Source organism: Ruminococcus flavefaciens ND2009 (assembly GCF_000621785.1). Classification (GTDB taxonomy): domain Bacteria; phylum Bacillota; class Clostridia; order Oscillospirales; family Ruminococcaceae; genus Ruminococcus; species Ruminococcus flavefaciens_C. Next base: position 119,062 of record NZ_JHXI01000011.1, read on the forward strand.
GGAAAAGGAAAAACAGCAGGCAAGCAAGGTGCTTGCGGAGAACGATATATTCCGCTTCGATCCCTACTCTCCCACAAAGATAGTATTCTCAAAGGGAGACGAGACCTACACCGCAGAAAAGAAGGACAAAGTATGGTCGCTGGATAACGGCGAATTCGAGCTGGATCAGAATTACTGCCAGCTCATATGCACCTATCTTTCAGACCTGACCGCCGAGACAAACTACGGCGAGATAACCGACGAAAAGCTTGATATGTACGGCCTCAGAGACACAGACACCATAGAGGTCACAGAACCCTCGGGCACTCACACTATCCACATCGGAAACGAGAGCCCCATGCAGGACTACTACTATGTAACAGCAGACGGCAGAGACAAGGTATTCGCCATTGAATACATGAAGGGCAGCGTTCTCAAGCTGGACAGGCTCCTGCTGAAGAACAAGATGCTTCTCCCCTACGATCTTTACAACATAAAGGAGGTCATCATCAGCAAGGAGGGCAAGACCACCCTCGATGTCAGCTACGATCCGGATACTCAGCAGTGGTCACTGCCCGATGAGTATTCTCTGCTCCAGACCGACCCCACTGCCATAACCGCCAAGCTCAACGGACTTGTCCGTCTTGAGTCTCAGGAAATGCTGGACGAAAAGCTTGAGGATCTTGAGAAATACGGTCTCGACAAGCCCTACGCGGAAATGACCGTAAAGGGTCTGGACGGTACACAGCGTGACCTCAAGTTCTGCTTCAACGACGACTATCCTGATTACTGCATAGTCCTTGTTGACGGTGAACAGGTAGAGCTTTACTACAAGGCAGACCTGGACATCATAGACTATACCGCATATAACTTCATCGTACAGAACTACATCGCAGCCCGTTCCTACAACACAAAGGAGTTCACTCTGAACTACAACGGAAACAACGATGAGTTCAAGGTAGACCTGGACAATAACGAGTGTACGGTAAACGGCAAGAAGATCTCCATTGAATCCACCGAGAACTACCTTGCATTCGATAATTTCTTCAACTCCGTATCCGTACTCAAGCTCACAGGCACAGACGCAGAGGCAAAGCCCGAGCTGAAGGATCCCGAGCTCACAGCAGAGTTCACCTTCACAGAGGGAGATCCCGTAAAGATCGACCTTGTAAAGGGCGAGGGCACAATCTACTATGTATTCCGCGACGGCAAGTACACAGGCGGATATATCGACGAGACGTCCCTCAAGGGAAGAAATTCCCTCGGTGAATTCTACCTGAAGTTCAAGAACATAGCAGGATTTTAAAGCACCGCAGCACAGACGGCGCTGATATAGAAGTTTTTAGCCATAGTATTTCTGATGTACGATCAGAAGTGCTATGGCTTTTCTATTGACAGCGCTGAGAGCCCGAACTATAATCTTTGCTGCATAAATCATAATTTTGCGAAGCTAAATTATGATTTGAGCCCTTAGCCCTTAGCCGTTAGCTAATGTAGGGGACGCCGCCCCCGGCGTCCCGCGAGATATATTACACACCCAACGGGACGTCGAGGACGTCGTCCCCTACAAATGTAAATTCTGATTTATCATTACAATCCAAAAGCCCCTGAGCGTTTCAATTGCTCAGGGGCATAATTTATATATGGGTACGGATCAGTCCTTCGCTTTCTTCTCATGCTGTGAGATTATGAGCCTTATGGAGCTGTACAGATAGGGCTTCAGCTCCACAAGTGAGCAGGGCTCCTTATAAAGAATGACAGAATAACAGGTGGAGCTCACCAGCTCGATTATCATGAACAGCATTATCTCAGGGTCACGGAAGCCGTTCGGCGCCTCCGACAGCATCTTGTAGTAGACCTCGGAGAAGTTCACATCGTCTTCGGAAACGGGTGTGGTTATGGCGTTCTTGAATATGCCCCAGCTGAGGTTTTTCGATATGAAGGTGAGCAGGGACTGGTTATTGTTGAGCTGATTTATGATATTGTCGATTATCCTTATGAGCTTTTCCTCAAAGGGCAGGTCGTTTATACTGTCACCAAGCTCGCTGAGCGCAGTTTTGAAAAGCTGGCTGGACTTGTGGGACACAAGCTTGTTGCGTATATCGTATTTGTCCTTGAAATAGAGATAGAATGTTCCCTTTGCAACTCCTGCCTTGTTCACGATGTCAGTTATGGAAGTCTTGCTGAAGCCCTTTGTGGTAAAGAACTCAAATGCCGTTTTCAGCAGGGAGTTTTCCTTCAGCTTTTTGTTAAGGTCAACCTTTCCCATTTTTACACACCTTTCCTGAGGATGTACGGAACGTCCTTGTTCGTTGCTTTATTCTTTCCGTTTCGTAGTCACATCATAATTATAGCCCGAAAAAACGGCTCTGTCAAGGCTGTAAAATTGACCAACGGTCAATGAAAACCGGGGGAAAATTTGTGCAGTCATACAAAAATATGACCAAAGGTCATTTTTCTTGCTCTGTTGCAGTTGACTAACGGTCATTTTTGTAATATACTAAGGTATATCGAAAGACCGGACGCATATTGAACGTCCGCGGCAAGCTGTGTGCATCTGTTTTTCCCGGCAGATCATCCCATTTTCTCCTAAAGGTATATAACCGGTCGTCCCTCAGATTCGACGAGGGGCAATCTCTTAACAGCACCGCGGATTTTCAATATGCGCCCGGAACAAAATGATAAGAAGGGATGATAAGATGCTTAAATTCGGTGAATGGATAGCCAAGCACAGAGCATTGATACTCATTATCGCAGTGCTCCTGCTTATTCCTTCGGCTATAGGTTATATCAACACCCGAGTGAACTACGATATACTCTCCTATCTGCCAAAGGACATAAATACCATGACAGGTCAGGATATACTCAAGGAGGACTTCGGTCAGGGCGGCTTCTCTCTGGTAATGGTGGAGGGCATGAGCGACAAGGACGTGGCTGAGACTGCCGATAAGATCTCGGCGATAGACCACGTTTCAGATGTTATCTGCTACCAGTCCATGACCGACTGCAAGATACCCATGGAGATACTCCCCGAGAATATCTACGACTTCTTCAACAAGGGCGACACCACCATGATGGCGGTATTCTTCGATGATACCACCTCGGGCGACGGAACACTCGCCGCTGTTGAGGAGATGAGGAACATCACCTCGAAGCAGTGCTTCATCAGCGGTATGTCCGCCATCACTCTCGACATGAAGAACCTGACACAGAGCGAGACCCTCATCTATGCGGTCATCGCCGTTATACTCACAAGCATAGTCCTTACATTGACTATGGACTCCTTCCTCATTCCTCTGTTCTTCATGCTCAGCATAGGCTTTGCGGTAGTGTGGAACCTGGGCTCAAACATCGTTCTCGGCGAGATCTCGTTCATCACACAGGCTCTTGCAATGGTGCTCCAGCTGGGCGTCACCATGGACTACTCAATATTCCTGTGGCACAGCTACAAGGAGCAGCTCACTCACTTCCCCGACAGCAAGCAGGAGGCTATGGCACACGCCATCGCCGCGACTATCACTTCCGTTGTGGGAAGCTCCTTCACTACGGTTGCAGGCTTCCTGGCAATGTGCTTCATGACCTTCACTCTTGGTCTTGACCTGGGAATAGTAATGGCAAAGGGCGTTGTATGCGGCGTTATCTCCTGCGTAACGGTGCTTCCCTCAATGATACTCATATTTGAGAATGCAATAGCAAAGACCTCTCACAGGGACTTCCTTCCCTCATTCAGCCGCACCTCCTCTTTCATAGTAAAGCACTCATGGGTATTCCTTACACTGGGAATAGTCCTGCTGATACCTGCGGTATTCGGCAACAACCATTATGATGTTTACTACAAGCTGGACAGTACTCTACCCAAGACCCTTGACAGCGTCATTGCCAACACAAAGCTGGCTGAGGATTACAATATGAACAGCACCCACATACTTATGGTGGACTCTGACATGAGCGCAAAGGACGCAGACAGAATGCTCAGCGAGATGAAGAAGGTGGACGGCGTTCAGTTCGCCGCAGGCTTCAATTCTCTGGTGGGACCCGCTATACCCGAGGAGGCTGTCCCCGAGGAGATAAAGAGCGTCCTCAAGAGCGATGAGTGGCAGATAATGCTGATAGGCTCAGAATACGAGGTAGCCTCCGACCAGGTAAACGAGCAGGTCACAGCCCTCAACAAGATAGCTCAGAGATATGACCCCGAGGCTATGCTCATCGGCGAGGCTCCTGCCACAAAGGACCTCATCACCATTACCGACAGGGACTTCAAGATAGTGAACTTCCTGTCCATTGCGGCTATATTCCTTATCATAGCCTTTACATTCAAGTCCGTGACACTTCCCGTGATACTGGTCTCGGTAATAGAGCTGGCTATCATGATAAACCTTGGCACCGCCTACTACACAGGCTCAAGGCTGTCCTTCATCGCTCCTATCGTTATAGGAACCATACAGCTGGGCGCAACAGTTGACTACGCGATACTCATGACCACAAGATACCGCACCGAAAGAAGCAGCGGTCAGACCAAGAATAACGCCATCGGTATCGCTCTCAGCACCTCCATAAAATCGGTCATCACCTCGGCGCTGGGCTTCTTCGCCGCAACAGTAGGCGTTGCCCTTTACTCAGACATCGGTCTTATCTCGGAGCTGTGTATGCTCCTGGCAAGAGGCGCTCTCATCTCCATGGTGGTAGTAGTAACCGTGCTGCCCTCAATGTTCATGGTATTCGACAAGCTCATTTGCAGGACCAGCGCAGGATTCTCACCTAAAAGAAAGGTGCAGGGCAAGCGCCGTCATTTATTCGGAACAGTGTGATACAAAGGAGAGATAGATATGAAAAAGCTTAACAAGATACTTACAGCGCTGGTAGCAGCAGCTGTTTCCGCAGGAGCTACGGGCTCTATCGCCTATGCAAAGAATGGCGGCAGAAGCACAGAGGCTCCCCAAAAGTCCGTAAAGACAGCAGCCGACAGCGACACGGGCTCCAGAAAAGCAAACGGTGAGAACGCCTACAAGGACGAGACCGTTTACGTTCTCTGCAACAGCGACTCCTCCGTGAAGAACGTGGTAGTCAGCGACTGGCTGAAAAATGCTCCTGCTATGGTGAACATCTCGGATATATCCGACCTGAGCAATATCGTCAACGTAAAGGGCGATGAGTCCTTTGAGCTCAACGGCGAGGAGCTCACCTGGGAGGCTGAGGGCAGCGACATCTACTACAAGGGCAATTCCGACAAGGACCTCCCCGTGGACGTTACCATGGAGTACTTCCTGGACGGAAAGAAAATGGCTCCCGAGGATATAAAGGGCAAGAGCGGACATCTGGTCATCCGCTGGACATACAAGAACAATCAGAAAGTTACAAAGAATATAGGCGGCGAGAACAAGGAGCTGTATGTTCCTTTCATGGCTGCCAGTGCCGCTGTGCTCAGCACGGACAAATACATAAATGTTGAGGTCACAAACGGCAAGGTCATTTCCGACGGCTCAAAGCTCATCGTTGTGGGCATGGCATTCCCGGGACTGGGGGACAGTCTGGCACTTGACAAGATAGAGGGCATGAGCATTGAGGTGCCCGAAAGCTTCGAGGTCTCCGCAGACGTTACGGACTTTGAGATGAATACCTCCGTGACAGTGGTCTCCAACGAGATATTCTCACAGCTGGACGTTGACAACGCTGCCGACTTCGGCGACCTGAAGGATAAGCTCAAGGAGCTCAGCGACGGTGCGGAGAAGCTCTCCGACGGCACAGCAGCTCTCTATGACGGCATAAAGAAGCTCTCGGGCGGCACAGGAGACCTTACAGACGGTATCGACAAGCTCCTTGCAGGCTCTCTGGAGCTGAAAAACGGCGCCTCAGACCTTGACAGCGGCGCAAAGAAGATAACCGACGGTGCAAAGACTCTCTCCGACTCCACAGGCACATTTGCAAGCGGTCTGGGCAGCGCAAAGGACGGCTCTGCAAAGCTGAAAGACGGTCTGGGACAGGTCAGCACCGGCGCTTCCGATTTATCAAAGGGTCTTGGCAGTGCTAAGGAGGGTTCATCGGCACTGGTGGGCGGCTTCTCACAGGTCACCGCAGGGGCTGACGCTCTCAGCAGCGGACTCAAGGACGCAAAGGCAGGCTCAGACGCCCTTACAGCAGGCTTCAGACAGGTGGACGAGGGCGCAGCAGCTCTCAACGCAGGTGCAGGCACATTTTCGGGCGGCGTAGGCGCTCTCACAGACGGCAGCAAGCAGGTAAAGGACGGCTCCGCACAGCTTTCACAGGGCGCAGCTGCTCTCAGCGACGGAGCTGCACAGCTCAGCACCTCGGCAGGACAGCTTTCAGAGGGGATAACCTCCGCAAAGACGGGCGCTGACTCTCTCTCAGAGGGCATTGGCTCCGCAAAGACAGGCGCAGACCAGCTCACAGAGGGCGCGGCAGCTCTCAGCGAGGGCGCTTCACAGCTGGGCGCAGGCATAACACAGGCAGGGGCTTCCCTTGATACTACTATAGCCGCAAACGAGCAGGCTCTGGCAGCATTGCAGGCATTATACCAGCAGGCTCCCTCACAGGAGCTGGCTGTGGCAATAGGCACATTACAGCAGACCATAGACGGTCAGAAGCAGATCTCAGCTTCCATGGCAGAGGGCGGTCAGCTCAGCGCAGGCGCAGCTTCCGTACAGGCAGGAGCACAGCAGCTCTCGGGCGGTCTGGGACAGCTCGGTGCAGGTCTTGACACTGCACAGAAGGGAGCGTCTGCTTTACAGGGAGGTCTCGGCACTCTGGACGAGGGCGGAAAGGCTCTCTTCGCAGGCGCACAGCAGCTCTCGGGCTCTACCGCACAGCTTTCTAAGGGCGCCGCAGATCTTAACACAGGCGCAGCTGCCCTGGATACAGGCATTGGCACTCTGGCAGGCGGCAGCACTGAGCTCATCGGCGGTCTGGACTCCCTCATAAAGGGAATCACTCAGCTCAGCAGCGGCAACGCTTCCCTGAATGACGGTCTCGGCAAGCTCTCCGCGGGAGCTGTTGACCTGACAGGCGGACTTGGTCAGCTTTCAGACGGCGCTTCCGCACTGGACAGCGGTCTTGCTCAGCTTTCACAGGGCTCATTCACTCTGAACGGCGGTCTGGGACAGCTCTCAGACGGCGCTGCAACTCTGGACGGTGGTCTTGCTCAGCTCTACGGCGGCAGCTCGCAGCTCTCGGGCGGCGCAAAGACTCTCTATGACTCTCTGAAGCAGCTCAGCGCAGGTGCAGCAAAGCTTTCAGGCGGCTCGGGAGAGCTATACAACGGCATAGGTGCCCTCAGCTCGGGCAGCACTGAGCTCATAGGCGGCGTAGGCAAGCTTGAAAGCGGTGCCAAGGAGCTCAATGACGGCATGATAAAGTTCAACGACGAGGGCATTTCCGTGCTCACAGGAGCCGTTGACAAGAACCTCCCCGAGATCATCGACACTCTCAAGGCTCTCAGGGACGCCTCCCGCGACTACAACAGCTATTCGGGCATTTCTGATAAAATGGACGGCAGCGTGAAGTTCATCTATCTCGTTGACGGTACAAAATAAACAAAAACCGAAGCCCCGAAGCATTTTATTCAAAGTGCTTCGGGGCTTTGTTTTGTTTGATTGCTCATAAAAATCATAATTTACATTTGTAGGGGACGCCGCCCTCGGCGTCCCGTTGGGCGTGTAATATATCTCGCGGGACGCCGAGTGACTCCCTACGGTGTAGGGAGATGTCAGCAAAGCTGACAGAGGGTACGTGCAGCTGTTAGCTGCAGCGTCCCCTACATTAGCTAACAGCAATTATAGCATAACATCGCTGCACTATCAATAAAAACGCCATAGCACTTCTGATTTTGCACCAGAAATACTATGGCATAAAACTTCTGTACCAGCGCCTCACTTACGGTGCTGCTTTTTTACTGATCCGCTCATCGGAAGGAGCTTCTGCGCCGGCAGGCTATCTCCGCATACTTCCGCTTGGTGGCGAGACCTCCGCGGATATGGCGCTCCTGCTTGTTTTTCTCCAGCACCTCCTTGACTCTGCGGTAGAGCTGCGGGTCCTCGCGGCGCAGCCTTTCGCTGACGTCTTTGTGAACAGTGCTTTTTGAGATCCCGAACTTATTGGCAGCGCCGCGCACGGTAGCACCTGTCTCGGTAATGTATCTGCCCAGCATGACCGCCCTTCCCTCAGGCTGATCCTTCAAACATATCACCTCTTTCCCTTGCATTTACTAATGTATATGCCAAAGGGTAAGGCGGTAAGAACTCCCGGTTATTTTGCGGAGACTGTGCCCTTCACAGCATATCAGCGCATAAAAAGAAAAAATCCGCAGATAATACTGCGGAAGGAGCTGATAATATGAAGATAACACCCGAGCTTTACAGCGATATGACAAAACAGGTCTCGCCAAAGTCTGATTACAAGGTAAACCTTACGTCCGCCTTTCTTGTGGGCGGAGCTATATGTGCCCTGGGACAGGTCATCATGGAGCTTCTCGAGGCTTACGGACTCGAACACACCGAATCGGGCACATGGACCTCCATAATCCTTGTTGGGCTGAGCGCCCTGTGCACAGGTACGGGCTGGTACCAGAAGCTGGCAAAGCACGCAGGGGCAGGAACTCTCGTCCCTGTCACAGGCTTTTCCAATGCCATAAGCTCATGCGCCATAGAAGCCCGCTCCGAGGGACCCGTCCTCGGCGTGGGAGCCAAGATATTCACCATAGCAGGACCCGTTATCCTCTACGGCTGCTCAGCCGCCACCCTCTACGGAATGATCTATTATTTAGTGGTCAGTTTTTAGTGCTTAGTTGGGACGCCCGTTGGGCGTCCTGCACAGCAAATGCCGCACATTTACGCGCCGTAAGCGATGTACAACTGACATTACTATTAATAGTAAGCGAGTCTGCGAGCGTCAACGCGGTCAGCGGTCAAGTAGACACTGCGCCGATACATAGCATAATATCCGCCGCACATTTACGCACCGTAAGCGATGTACAGCTGACGTTACTATTAACAGTAAGCGAGTTTACGAGCGTCAGCGTGGTCAGCGGTCGAGCTGGCTCAGCTCGAAAAAAATAAGCAGGGCAAATGCCCTGCTTGTTAGATAAACAGATGAAAATAAATATGTGTAGAACAAAAGAAAGGAGACAACAAAACGAGTGTTAATAATTAAGAATTATTTAACACTATAGTTATTATACAGTATTTTCCCTTTCCCGTCAAGCAAATCCACTCACTTTTGTAAAATTGCACAACTTTGAGCAGAATAACTCTGACATTTTTCATAACATTCCTTCAAAAAATACTGACAAGTGTAAAATTTTACAAAAGGAGTCCTTTAAAAAGTCTGACAAAACCTCGCAATATAGGCAATCTGCCAAAAATTAGCCTGATAAATTTGTAACAAAGAAGCAAAAAAGGTGTTTACAAAAAAACAGATTTGTGGTATAATTATTCTCAGTAGTTATACATGGTTAACGCCCACCCCGTTAAGCATCTCTATAACCCAACTTTTTATATTTTTTCAGGAGGTATATTCCTATGGCAATCAAAAGAAAAATGAAAACAATGGACGGTAATAATGCCGCTGCATATGTTTCTTACGCCTTCACGGAAGTTGCCGGTATCTATCCGATCACACCTTCCAGCCCGATGGCAGACTATGTTGATCAGTGGTCCGCTCAGGGTGTAAAGAACATTTTCGGCACTACCGTTAAGGTTGAGGAGATGCAGTCCGAAGCCGGTGCAGCAGGTACTGTTCACGGTTCTCTGAACGCCGGTGCTCTTACCACGACCTATACTGCTTCTCAGGGTCTTCTCCTTATGATCCCGAATATGTACAAGATCGCCGGTGAGCTTCTTCCCTGCGTGTTCCACGTTTCTGCACGCTGCGTAGCTTCTCACGCACTCAACATCTTCGGTGACCACTCAGACGTTTATGCTTGCCGTCAGACCGGTTTTGCAATGCTCGCTGAGACAAATCCCCAGGAAGTTATGGATCTTGCTGCTGTTGCTCATCTCGCTTCCATCAAGAGCCGTGTTCCTTTCATCAACTTCTTCGACGGTTTCCGTACATCACACGAGATCCAGAAGATCGCGATCTGGGATTACGAGGATCTTAAGGAAATGTGCGACATGGACGCTGTAAAGGCATTCCGTGACCGTGCTCTCAATCCTGAGAATCCTACAATGCGCGGTTCTCACGAAAACGGAGATATATTCTTCCAGCACCGTGAGGCTTGCAACTCCTACTACAACGCTGTTCCCGGAATCGTTGAGGAGTACATGGACAAGGTAAATGCAAAGCTCGGCACAGACTATAAGCTCTTCAACTACTACGGTGCTCCCGATGCAGAGCGCGTTATCGTTGCAATGGGTTCTATCTGCGACGTTGCTGAGGAAGTTATCGACTACCTGAACAAGAAGGGTGAGAAGGTCGGTATCGTTAAGGTTCGCCTGTTCCGTCCTTTCTCTGCTGAGAAGCTGGTTGAGGCTATTCCTGCAACAGCAAAGACAATCGCTGTACTCGACAGAACCAAGGAGCCCGGCTCTCTCGGTGAGCCTCTCTACCTCGATGTAGTTGCTGCTCTTAATACTACAGGCAGAACAGGTATCAAGGTTATCGGCGGCCGTTACGGTCTCGGTTCCAAGGATACTCCTCCTGCATCTGTATTCGCTGTATATGCAGAGCTCGCTAAGGCTGATCCCAAGCCTCAGTTCACACTCGGTATCGTTGATGATGTTACAAACCTCTCACTTGCTGAGGAAGACGCTCCCAACACAGCAGCAGAAGGCACTATCGAGTGCAAGTTCTGGGGTCTCGGCGGCGACGGTACAGTTGGTGCTAACAAGGACTCTATCAAGATCATCGGCGACCACACTGACAAGTACGTTCAGGCTTACTTCCAGTATGACTCAAAGAAGACCGGCGGTATCACTATCTCACATCTGCGTTTTGGTGATAAGCCCATCAAGAGCCCTTACTACATAAACAAGGCTGACTTCGTTGCTTGTCACAATCCTTCATACATCCTCAAGGGCTACAAGATGGTAAACGATGTAAAGCCCGGCGGTGTATTCCTTATCAACTGCCAGTGGAAGCCCGAGGAGCTCGATCAGCACCTCTCAGCTGATACAAAGCAGTATATCGCAAAGAACAACATCCAGCTCTATCTGGTCAACGCTATAGACCTTGCACAGGAGATCGGTCTTGGCAAGCGTACAAACACAATTCTCCAGTCTGCATTCTTCTCACTTTCAAAGGTTCTTCCCGAGGCTGAGGCTATCAGCTACATGAAGGAAAAGGCTCAGAAGTTCATGAAGAAGGGTATCGAGATCGTTCAGATGAACGAGAAGGCTATCGACGCAGGCGCAAACGCTTATGTCAAGGTAGACGTTCCCGCTGAGTGGGCAAATGCTGTTGATAACTCCGCACCCGCTAAGCTCGAGGGCCCGGAGAAGCTCGTCAAGATGGTTGAAGGCATCATGAACCCCGTTGGCAAGATGCTCGGTGATACTCTCCCTGTATCTGCATTCTCAGATCACGTTGACGGTACATTCGAGCAGGGTGCTTCCGCTTACGAAAAGCGCGGAGTTGCTGTTATGGTTCCCGAGTGGAATCAGGATACTTGTGCAAAATGTAACAAGTGTTCATTTGTATGCCCTCACGCAACAATCCGTCCCTTCGCTCTGACAGAGGCTGAGGTCGCAGCTGCTCCCGAGAACATCAAGATCGCTCCCAAGCCTATCGCAAAGAGCGATTACAAGTACACTCTCGCTGTTTCCGCTATGGACTGCATGGGCTGCGGCGTATGTATCGGTGTCTGCCCCACAAAGTCACTCAAGATGGTTCCCAGAGAGTCACAGGAGCCTCAGCAGGCAGTATTCGATTACTGTGTTGCTAAGGTAACAGAGAAGGCTGATGTAGCAACTGACGCTAACGTTATCTCCAGCCAGTACAAGAAGCCTCTCCTTGAATTCTCCGGTTCATGTGCAGGCTGTGCTGAGACTTCATATGCAAGACTCATCACTCAGCTCTTCGGTTCAAGAATGTACATCTCCAACGCAACAGGATGTTCTTCTATCTGGGGCGGTCCTGCTGCTACTTCACCTTACACTGTTGATGCAAACGGTCACGGTCCTGCATGGGCTAACTCACTGTTCGAGGACAACGCTGAGCACGGTCTCGGTATGTATCTCGGTCAGAAGGCTATCCGTGAGAGACTCATTGAGGAAGTAAAGGAAATAGCTGCAAGCGACAAGGCATCTGCAGAAGTTAAGGCTGCTGCTGATGAGTACCTCGCAACTGTTAACGATGGTGCTAAGAATACTGCTGCAACTGCTGCACTCGTTGCTGCACTTGAGAAGTGCGACTGCAAGTGCGATAAGAAGGCAGATATCCTTGAGAACAAGAACTACCTCTCCAAGAAGTCCGTATGGATCTTCGGCGGCGACGGTTGGGCTTATGATATCGGATTCGGCGGTCTTGACCACGTTCTCGCTACAGGCGAAGATGTAAACATCATGGTATTCGATACCGAGGTTTACTCCAACACAGGCGGACAGGCTTCCAAGTCCTCCAACATCGGTCAGGTTGCACAGTTCGCAGCAGCAGGTAAGGCAATCGCTAAGAAGCGCCTTGCTGACATCGCTATGAGCTACGGCTACATCTATGTTGCACAGATCGCTATGGGTGCTGACATGAACCAGACACTCAAGGCAATCAAGGAAGCTGAGGCTTATCCGGGTCCCTCACTCATCATCGGCTATGCTCCTTGTGAGATGCACTCTATCAAGGGCGGTATGACTAACTGTCAGTCTGAGATGGAGAAGGCTGTTAAGTGCGGCTACTGGAACAACTTCCGTTATGATCCTCGTCTTGCTGCTGAGGGCAAGAATCCCTTCCAGCTCGACTCCAAGGCTCCCACAGAGTCTTATCAGGACTTCATCATGAACGAGGCTCGTTACAGCGCACTCACACGTTCATTCCCCGATCGTGCTAAGGAGCTGTTCGCGAAGGCTGAGAAGACAGCAGCTAATCGTTACGAGTACCTCACAAAGCTTGCTGAAAAGTAAGAAGCGTTACGATGCACTCGTCCACGTTGACTGTCGCTTACGGCGTTTTAACGTGTAATATGCACATACGAATATAATAAAACTCCCCGATACGGACAAGTATCGGGGAGTTTTTGTATTGTAGGGGACGGCGTCCTCGACGTCCCTTGTATTATTGTTATTCACATCTTCTTATTGTAATAAGCCGTAACCGCAAAATAAACGATAAGAATAAACATCATACAGCAGGTAAGAACAATGCTTACTGTCATGCTGATGAATCTGAACACAATAGAAGCTATCAGCATACTTGCAAGAATAATAAAGAATGAAGCCTTTGCCGATTGAAGCGTTATCTGTTTTTTTCTTTCGTCAACGCTGTTGATGTACATTTCTTTCAATAGCTTTTCGTTCTTGAGCGCTTTCCTGTTTCTGTGTATATTAATCACCGAAATAGCTATCATAGCAGCAAAAAATCCGACTGTACCGTTGCCGTCACGATGATTCGGACTAAATACAACGACAAGAACAGCTCCTATTATCGAAAGGGCTATAAAAAGCCAGTAAATGCAGTTGCTTGTAACAAGTTGTTTTTTGAACTTTTCCATAATTATCCTCCTTAAAGGTTTTCCTCACCCTCGAATATGAACAGTTCCTCGATAGTAACGCCGAAGAACTGCGCCGCTTTGTGGGCAAGAGTGAGGGACGCATTGTATTTTCCGTTTTCCAGTGATATTATAGTCTGCCGCGTGACGCTGAGAGCGTCGGCAAGCTCCTGCTGAGTGACCTTTCTCGCCTTTCTCAGCTCCTGAATCTTATTCTTCAACTGCTCGCCTCCCTTTTTAATGTAAAGTTAGCTTTACTTCTTCTGTGATTATAGTATAGCACGCTTTACATTTTTTGTCAAGCCAGCTTTACATATTTTTATTTTTTAACATAAAATCCTCCCAAAAAACTATAAATTATCTGTATTTTCAGCAGAAGAAGTCAAAAAAGCGCAGAATATCACCACATACTATTGACAAATAGTAATAATTATGTTATAATCAACGTAGAATTTGCGCAATCTCTGAAAATATTTTACAAAGGATATGAACTACAATGAAAAAGACTTTTACCAAGATCGCAGCAACACTTTCAGCAGCTCTGCTCGGCGCACTTCCCATGGCTAACAGCCTTACAGCAAGCGCTGCAACAACAGTTACAAAAACTTACAGAACATACTGGTACTATAGCGGCGGTGCTCAGCAGACCAGAAGAGTCGATGTTGAATTCTTCACAAATAAGCCTCTGTATCTTCAGGGCAGTGCAAGAACAACAGGCTGCCTCAACGGCTGGATGGACTTTGAGACAGGAAGCGGATCACAGTACGGCGCTCTCCACTACAAGCGCTGGAAGACCAATAACATCACTTCAGGTGTAGGTATAATGTTCAAGACTGTTACAGAGGTCCAGACATCATCAGGTCTTACATATAACGATCTTATCGGCAGATGTGATATCACAGCATATGATGCTTATGACCATGTAATTCCCAATGTATCATACAGCTTCTCAGCCAATACATACCTTGTTGGCGATATCAACGGTAACGGCGTAGTAAACTCCACTGACCGCACACTGCTCAATAGAATAATCAAGGGCCAGTTTGCACCTACAACAGGTACTGAGATCTACGCTTCAGATATCGACGGTGACGGCGATCACGATCAGACAGATTTACAGTTCCTCGATGGCTATCTCAACGGATGGTACACACTTACACAGATCCAGGCATAAGATAATTGCACATACGATAAAAAAAGGGCGATAAAGTATTTATCGCCCTTTTTAATACAGTAAACAGGTACATATCTATATACACACCGCCAGCCATAATGAGATATTATTCTCACTTTGGCTGTTTTTTTATTATCTCAGAATTTCTTTTCCTTCTGTATTTTATCCGTTTTATTATATATAGTATCTGCCAGAAAATCATTGCAGGGAAAACAGGCACAAGGCAGCCGAAAACAAGAATGCCGTTCCAGGAAAAGGTGTCCCAGAAAGCCTCTGCTCCGTACCAGGTATCGCCCATAAAGCTGAAACCATCTGACATACTGTTTATGGAAGATATTATCAACAGCACAAACGGCAGGAATGACAGTATAAAGCTCATCAGATAGAGCCCTGATACAGGCTTCTTCCCTGTCTCTGCACGTTTCCTGAGCCTCCACGAGACCAGCACTGCGGACAGGCCTGCCAGCGACACAAAGGTACACCAGTATGGCACCACTGTTATGACATCGTCAATATAGCACGGTCCCTTCTCAAGCCCGTACCAGATATACAGCACCGCAGATATGGATAAAACAGTGCATAAGCCGAATATGGCAAGCAATGCCTTTTCATATTTTTTCATATTATCAACTCCTTTACGTGTCAGTCGCCTTTTTGTACTTCACTGTCATGATGCCATAAAGCACCTGCCAGAACAGCATAAACGGAAAAATCGGGATAAGTATACAGCCCAGAAGTATACCGTATAAAACTATAGTTCCCCAGAGCACGCTCCGGTCGAAGCCGCCGCTGACTGCGCCTGCGATACCTACTATGAGCAGCACTGCTAAGGGCAGAAAGCTGAGCAGGAAGCTCACCTTATAAAGCTTTGATATGGGAGCCTTCCCCGCCTCTCTGCGCTTCCTGAGCCTCCATGACACCAGCACGCCGATAACACCGAAAACTCCGCCGAACATAAGGTAATATGGCAGAACCTCCTCAAAATTATCAAGATATCCGATACCTTTCCCGAGCATGAAAAATGAAATCAATAAAAATGCAAGTGATAAAACCGTACAGCTGCCGAATACAGCTATAAGTATCTTCTCGTATTTTTTCATAAGCTCAGCTCCTTTCAGCCTTCAGGCGTTTCCTTGCTTTGATCCTTCTGACGATGTAGAACACCTGCCAGAAAACGCAGAACGGGAACACGGGGATAATAATGAACACAAGCCCCATAATCATAAATGCGTCCTCAAAGGCTTCCCAACCGTAGCTTACCGACCACAGGAAGTAAAATCCAGCCTTCATGCAGTAAGCCGAGTAAGCCACCAGCAGCACAAAGGGGATAAACGAGCAGATGAAGGACACTGTGTAGCCCCTTGATATTTCCTTTTTGCCGCTGTTTCTGCGCCTGCGGAGGAGAACCGACATGAGCACTCCGATCTGTGCAAGAACGCATATTACGACCAGCGCTCCCCATGGTGACATATAGGCAAGTCCGAAGTAGTCGGGCAGCGGTGCACGGAAGCGGTCCAAGACAGCGTCCGCAATACACCTTAATATGAAAACGATGATACCGCCTGCCGCGGTGTAAAGAATTATCTTTTCAGCCTTTTTCATAACATCGCTCCCCTTTCCGAGGTGCCGCCTGCACCTCCTCTGTTGTACTCATGATACCACAGAAAAGGAGGATTTTGAAGATGTCACCCGTCACTTCCGCAGTGACATCTGTCACTAAAAAAGCGCCTGTACTGTGAAAGCTCACAAATACAGGCGCATTTCTTTGTGTAAAACGCGGAACTTCCGAAAAACTTTTCTGTTATACAACTGTTTTCCGTTGTTTTGAGTGCCATTCCGCACTACTTATGAGAGCAGCTTTTTTCTGTGCCTCGCCGTCAGGCGACACCAAAACTTTCAACTCTAAACTCTCAACTTTCAACTCATTACTGCTTTATTCCCCATATATTTGCAGCGTAGTCCGCGATAGTGCGGTCGGAGCTGAATTTGCCCGAATTGCACATATTCAGCCACTGCTTGCGGGCGAAGGCGTGTCTGTCAGCGCTGTAGTCCTTTATGCAGCGGAGCTTGGTCTCAACGTAGTCCCTCATATCGCCCAGGAGGTAATAATGGTCGGGAGCGTGCCAGCTTGCACCGTCAAGGAGAGCGGTGTAGAGCTCGCGGAAATCGCCGCTTCCCCCGTCGGAAACGGTGCCGTCAATAAGTGATGATACCACCTTTTTCACCATGGGGTCATTGGCGAAAATGCTTCTGCTGTCATACTCGGGAACTATCTTCTCCAGGTCCTCAACACGGGCACCGAAGATGTAGTTGTTCTCCTCCCCTGCCTCCTGAACTATCTCGATATTGGCGCCGTCAAAGGTGCCGAGGGTAACAGCGCCGTTGAGCATGAGCTTCATATTGCCTGTGCCGCTGGCTTCCGTACCTGCTGTGGAGATCTGCTCGGAGACGTCAGCCGCTGCCACCAGCTTTTCGGCGTAGGACACGTTATAGTTCTGGACGAATACCACCTTTATGAGGTCACGGGTATCGGGGTCTGAGGAGACTATCCTGCCCACCTCGTTGATGAACTTTATTATCGCCTTTGCGCGGCGGTATCCCGGAGCGGACTTGGCTCCGAAGATGAAGGTGGTGGGAGTAAAGTCCTGAATACTGCCGTCCTTTATGCCGTAGTAGATCCACAGGATAGAGAAGGCGTTGAGGAGCTGTCTCTTGTACTCGTGAAGGCGCTTTATCTGAATGTCGAAAACAGTATTTGCATCGGTGTCTATGCCGTCATGAGCCTTTATAAAGTCTGCAAGCTGCTGCTTCTTGCCCTGCTTGATGTCGATGAAGCGGCGGAGCACATTTTCATCATCGGCAAACTTAACCAGCTCACGGAGTCTGTCAAGGACATTTATCCAGTTATCATCCCCAAGAAGCTCAGTGATAAGAGAGGAGAGCTCCCTGTTGCAGAGGGCTATCCAGCGGCGCTGAGTGATACCGTTGGTCTCGTTGCGGAACTTCTCGGGCGCAAGGCTGAACCAGTCCGCCAGCACGGAATCCTTGAGTATCTGGGTGTGTATCTCCGCAACGCCATTGATGTGGCTGGAAGCATAGCACGCCATATCCGCCATGTGGATAAGGTCTCCCTTGATAATCTTTATGCGGTCGGTCTTTTCCTTCTGTACGCCTGCTGCGTACATATCTGCGATAAGGGCTTCATTTATCTGTATGATTATGCTGTATATCCTGGGGAGAAGCTCCTCCACCAGATCGGTGCGCCACTTTTCAAGGGCTTCCTGCATAACGGTATGATTGGTATAGTTGAATATCTTTTTCGCCATTTCAAGGGCTTTTTCAAAGGTGAATCCCTCGTTGTCCACCAGCTGTCTTATGAGCTCGGGGATAGAAATAACAGGGTGGGTATCATTGAGCTGAACTGATATATAGTCCGCCAGGTTTTCCAGAGTACCGAAGCGAGCCTTGTGCTTCCTGATAATGTCCGTGAGAGACGCACAGCTGAAGAAATACTGCTGCTTCAGACGGAGCTTCTTTCCCTCGTCGGTATCGTCATTGGGATAAAGCACACGGGAGATGTCCTCGGCGTATATCTTCTCCCTTGACGCCTCAAGGTAGTCCTGCTTGTTGAACAGGTCAAAGTCGAACTCCTTCACGGGCTCAGCCTGCCACAGCCTGAGAGTTCCCACATTCTCGGTGCGGAAGCCGAATACAGGCATATCGTATGGCACAGCCTTCACGGTCTGACCGCTGTACTCGATAAGGACAGTGTCCTCGTCGCAGCGCACCGACCACGGGTCACCATAGCGTGTCCAGTCGTCGATGTCCTCCTTCTGGAAGCCGTCCTCGATGGACTGCTTGAACAGACCGTACTTGTAGCGTATACCATAGCCGTCAAGGGGCAGAGCCAGAGTTGCGGCGCTGTCAAGGAAGCAGGCTGCAAGACGTCCCAGACCGCCGTTTCCGAGAGCGGCGTCCTCTATCTCCTCAAGGCTTGCAAGGTCGATACCCAGCTCCCTGAAAGCTTCGTCCACCTCGTCATAGATACCCAGCACCAGCAGGTTATTGTAGACTGCCCTTCCCACCAGGAACTCCATAGACAGATAGGCAGCGCGGCGCTTTGAAAGGTGCTGCTGACGGGCGTTATCCCAGCGGTCGGCAAACATCTCCATAACTGTCTTACCCAGTGCGTCGTGAAGCTGCTGCGGCGACGCAGACTTTATATCCTTGGGAAGCTTCCCCGTAAATTTCTCAATAAACAATTCCTTGTCCATATACCCTTCTCCTTTAGAATACTCGTTCAACCTCATCCATCACAATGTCTGTGGAAACGTCCTCAAATCTATCGAAGACCTCCTGAGATACCCTGCCCACTGTGAGGCTGCAATAATAGCCAAGCTCTCCGCGCTTGCGTCTTTTATCGCGTGATCTGTACATATCCAGTCCATCTGGTATTTCCATACCGTCGGTGATATACAGTTTTGCTCTGACATAACCGTCGTTGTCGATAAACGCCTGCAGGAACTCCTCATATGTCATATCGGCAGAACACTCAAACGGCAGAGCTGTGCCTACCACATTTCTCAGATTTACCTTGCAGCCGGGAACAAGCTTCCGATACAGCTCTCCTGCTTCCTCATTGAACCGCTCCCGATACTTCACGAAAAGATAACTGTCCGTAGTCACAACGTCTGTATTTTCATTGACATAGATATCGAATTCGGTGCCGTCGCTGCAGCGCAGTCCATAGTAAACGCTCATAGGATCGCTGGGGTAGCGGCCGATGATATGCTCTGTGCCGTCTTCATCATATACTTTCTCGGGCCACGACTCCCAGCAGAGAAAACGTGATATGACCTCGAAGTCAATGCCGTATTTCTCCCCGACCTTGCAGATGCCGTTCCACTCCGCCTCGGGTATCTCCTCACCGTAGGAAGTATAGTGCTTCTGAACAGCTGCCTCAGTCTGAGCCTCGGGAGCCTTGTCTGACTGACCGCTGTTTTCTCCGCTTTTATTGCCTGCTGAGGTATTTCCTGCGGAAGCTGCCACAGTCGTCGTTTGTGCAGTTGTTGCTTTTGAAGTTGTCCTTTTTGCAGCAGTAGTCACTGCGGTTGACGAAGCTTCCGCAGCAGTTGTCTCGGTTGTAACAGCGCTTGTTACGGAAGTGGTCTCTGCTTCGTCTGAAGCCTGTTTTTCATTTCTGACCGAACCGCATCCCGTGAAAAACAATAATGCAGCAAGTGCTATAACGTGTTTCTTCATCTATTATACCACCTGTTCAGTTTCTTTATTTTCTTAGCCAGCTCGGGTGTGAAGTCCTCCTTCTTCGTGCGGAACTGCCAGTTGCCGCCCAGAGTCGAGGGAGTATTCATCCTGCCCTCCTTGGGACTGTCAAGGAAGTCCTGTATCTGAGCCGCAGCCACCTGCGCCACGCTTCCCCATGCCGCACGAATGACCGCCGCAGGGATGTCCTTCTTCCTCTTGACGTTCAGATACTTCATGGCGAACTTCAGCGACTTCTTGTCCAGAGTGTCTACCCAGCCGATAAGGGTCTCGTTGTCGTGAGTGCCCGTATATGCGAAATAATTGGTGCTGCTGTAATTATGGGGCAGATACTCGTTCTCGCCGTCGGAAAACGCGAACTGGAGCACCTTCATGCCCGGATAGCCGCACTTGTCCAGCATTGCCCTTACCTCGGGAGTGATGAAGCCCAGGTCCTCGGCAATGATGTTGAGCCTGCCCAGCTTCTCCTCAGCCAACTTGAAAAGCTCATAGTCGGGACCCTTCTTCCACTCGCCCACGGTAGCGTCCTCGTTGCCGTAGGGAATGGCGTAATAGCTCTCGAAGCCGCGGAAGTGGTCAATGCGAACAATATCGTAGAGCTTCGCAGCCGCGCCGATACGGTCTATCCACCACTCATAGCCTGTTTTCTTATGGTAGTCCCAGTTGTAGAGGGGATTGCCCCAGAGCTGCCCCAGAGGTGAGAAGCCGTCGGGCGGACAGCCTGCCACAGCGGTGGGACGGCGCTTTCTGTCAAACTGGAAAAGCTTCGGCGACGCCCACGCCTCAACGCTGTCCAGAGCGCAGTAAATGGGAATATCGCCTATTATCTCGATACCGTTGTCGTTGGCGTATTTTTTCAGTTCCCTCCACTGTCTGCTGAACTCGAACTGTATGAACTTATTGAAGCCGATGTCCTTTTTCAGCTCTTTTTTCGCAGCTGCCACAGCCTTGGGACGGTGCATTGCTATATCCTCGTCCCACTCATACCAGGGCTTGCCGTCATAGCGAAATTTCAGCGCCATGAACAGGGCGTAGTCCTCCAGCCATTTCTTGTTCTCCTCGCAGAATTTCCTGTATTCGGGAAACTTAGCTGGCTTGAAGCGGTCATAAGCCATTCTCAGCACATCAAAGCAGTGGTCGTACTGAAGGCTGTAATCCACCTTGTCCCTCTCGCTCTCCCAGTCATAGGAGGCGAACTCGTGGTGCTCAAGGAGACCGTCTCCCTCCAGCACCTCAAAGTCGATGAAGTAGGGATTGCCTGCCTTCACGGAGAAGGACTGATAGGGCGAATCGCCGTAGCTTGTGGGCGAAAGGGGCAGTATCTGCCAGCATTTCACCTCTGCGGCTTTGAGGAAGTCCACGAACTCAAATGCGGCTCTTCCCATTTTGCCAATGCCGTACTCCGACGGCAGGCTGGATATATGCATAAGTATGCAGCTTTTACGCATATGCTTCAACTCCGTTTCGTAACTGTATAATCTCCGCAAAAGCGCCGATAATACACACAGGAGGTGTTATCATGAAGCTTTCGCAGCTTTTCTTCTCGTTTCTCATGGGCTATTTCAGCTACAGTCTCATAGAGATACTGCTCCGCGGCTATACACACTGGACCATGTGTCTGACAGGCGGAGCCGTGCTCACACTGCTCTGCGCCGTCAACAGCCGCCCTGCCATGACGCTTATCAGGAGCTGTCTTGCGGGCTCGCTCCTCATAACCGCCATAGAGTTCACTGTGGGATTTTTCGACAATATCATTATGCACTGGAACGTGTGGGATTACTCGGATATGCCCCTGAATTTTCTTGGACAGGTCTGTATCCCCTTCTCCTGCTTCTGGTTCATACTGTGCATACCTGCCCGGGGGCTCTGCCTTGCAATGAACAGCCGCTTCGCAGGTAATGTGTACAAAAAGGCTGTTCCGATAGCCTCAGAACAGCCTTTGTGATCAATAGTTCTTGTTGGGATCCGCATTAAAGAAATTATTACTGCTTTCTGTATAATAATCATTGGGTTCAAGGGACATGAAGTCCTCGTCCTCGATGTCGGGGAGCCTTGCACCGCAGCGTCCGCAGAACTGGAAGCGCTCATTGACCTCAGCATCGCACTTGGGGCAGATCTTATAGCCTCTTATGCCGTTGAGCTCAAATCTCATCTTCTTGATCCTTCTGCGTCTTGTGTCAATATCGTCGCAAAGTACCTTAAGAGCTGCCGGGTCCTCGCCGGGATTCTTGTAGTATCTCTTTCCGATGTCGGTAAAGATCTCTACTATCCTTTCTTCCTCATAAAGGATCTTCCTTTTGAGGTTATTTGCCTCAGAGATGCTTTTTGCTTTTTCGGATACACCTCTGCTTGCGTCATTAAA
Source organism: Ruminococcus flavefaciens ND2009 (assembly GCF_000621785.1). GTDB lineage: Bacteria > Bacillota > Clostridia > Oscillospirales > Ruminococcaceae > Ruminococcus > Ruminococcus flavefaciens_C. The sequence continues at coordinate 141,508 of NZ_JHXI01000011.1, forward strand.
TTTATCGAGAATACCCATTTTCCATCACTCCTGTCGAATATTTTCTCGTTAAATATTGCACTTCTATTATACAACACCAATCGGAATTGTGTCAAGAGTTTTCATAATAAATTTAAAAAGCAGCCTCTGTTTTGTGCAATACTCACATTTCGGCTATATCATTTTCGGTAAGCTGAATAATACCGCCCCTGTTGAGGGCTTCCGAAGCCTGTGCATTGTCGTCCACACGGATAACAAATGACACCGCTCTGTCGGAAGTTCCGAGGAATGAGTACATATACTCAACGTTGACATTATCCTGACCCAATACGTCCAGAACGCGGCTGAGCTGACCGGGAGTATCGGGAATGGAAATAGCAAGCACCTCTGTCACGTTTACTGCAAAGGAAGCCTCCTTGAGTATCTCCACCGCCTTTTCGGTATCGTTGGCGATGAGTCTGATTATGCCGAAATCAGCGGTATCCGCAAGGCTGAGGGCTCTCAGGTTGACGCCGCTCTCCTTGATTATGCGCATAACGCCTGCCGCCTGATTTGGTCTGTTATCCACAAAAACTGAGATCTGTTTTACATTTGACATACTTTCTTCCTCCTTTTCGCTGTGTCCACGGGAGAAGCCTTACGCCTTCTTCTTGTCTGAGGTCTTGGGCTTGTCCTCATACATAACGAGAACAGAGAGCTCGTCCACATACTCGTTTACATGGGTCTGTGCGTCGTGACAGAGTCCCGATGAGGTGCTGAACTTGATGTCGATGACGTCAACACCGGCGATGAACTGATTGAGCTCATTCTCAAAAGCCGCAAATCTCTGGTACTTCTCCTGCTCGGGCATATAATTTGTGGAAAATAGCTTTATCTTCATAAATGTACCTCCTGAATGGTAATTGATACCCTATCCCCCCGGTATCAGTCGTGGAGCTTTCTCTTGTCGATGACTCTTACCGCCTTGCCCTCGCTTCTTATGATGGACTTGGGAGATACCAGATGTACCTTGGGATTGATGCCCAGCATGGTCTTGATAGCAACGGCAAGATCGTGCTCCTGCTTCTGCATATCCTTGACCTTGTCCGAGAACTGGTCGGGGTTCATCTCTACGCTGATGTCGAGAGTATCGGTATTGTTTACGCGGTCCACCTCGATGAGGTAGTTGGGTGAATAGCCCTGCTCGATGAGAACTGTCTCGATCTGTGAGGGGAATACATTTACGCCGCGGATTATCATCATATCGTCGCTTCTGCCCATGGGCTTAGCCATCTTGATGAGAGTTCTTCCGCATGAGCACTTCTTTCTGCTGAGGACGCAGAGGTCCCTTGTGCGGTAGCGGAGAAGGGGGAAGGCTTCCTTGGTTATGCTTGTGAATACCAGCTCGCCCACCTGTCCCTCGGGGAGCACCTCTCCTGTCTCGGGATCAATGATCTCGGGAATGAAGTTATCCTCGTTGATGTGCATACCGTTCTGCTCCGAGCACTCAAATGCAACACCGGGACCGCTGGACTCTGTAAGTCCGTAGATATCGTAAGCCTTGATACCCAGCGACTTCTCGATGGTACGGCGCATTTCCTCGGTCCAGGGCTCTGCGCCGAAGATACCTGCCTTCAGCTTTATATCGTCGGGAGTAAGTCCCATTTCCTGAAGTGTCTCGCCGATGTACGCCGCATAGGAAGGAGTACAGCAAAGGATAGTTGCACCGAGGTCACGCATAAACTGTATCTGTCTCTCGGTATTTCCCGAGCTCATGGGGAGGGTCAGACAGCCTACCTTGTGTGAGCCGCCGTGGAGACCTGCTCCGCCTGTGAACAGTCCGTAGCCGTAAGCCACCTGACATACGTCATTTTCGTCGCCGCCTGCGGCAGTGATAGCTCTTGCACAGCAGTCCTCCCACATATCAACATCTTTCTGTGTGTAGAAGGCAACTACTCTCTTGCCTGTTGTGCCGCTGGTGGAATGTATCCTTACGCACTCGCCAAGGGGCTTGGCAAGAAGTCCGTAAGGGTATGCCTCTCTGAGATCTGCCTTACTGAGGAAAGGAAGCTTGTGAAGGTCATCCGTTCCCTTGATGTCCTCGGGCTTAACGCCCTTTTCGTCCATGAGATCGCGGTAGTACTTAACGTTTTCATAAACGTGCTTTACCTGTGCAACGAGACGCTCGTCCTGGAGCTTTTTCATATCTTCCCGTGACGCACATTCGATCTCCTTGTTCCAATATTTTTCCATTGGACTTCATACTCCTTTGATTTGGATTTTTTATGTGAAGTTTATTATGTTCAAGTTTTTAGTTGTCAGAGCTTAGTGCTTAGTTTAGAGATCATAGAATTGATCATTTTGCCGATCTCATCACATAATCCCAATGCAGTTTCAGCGCTTTCCGAAGAAAAATATCCGAGTTCGATACATATGAGCATCTGTGTTTCAAGCTCAAATTTTGATCCTCTTGCGATAGAAAGGTAATGTACGAATTCTTTTGCCGTACTCCTGCCTTGACCTTCTGCAATATTTGAAGGAATAGATATTACCGCCCGCCTCATTTGCGAATCAAGAGCATATAACTCCTTCCGCGGCAAAGCTTCAAGAAGCAGGTAAACAGCTCTGACTAATTGCATGGACTTCTGCCATACTATAAGCTCGCGATAGCTATTCATGATCTCTCCCCCGACTCTAAGCACTGATCACTATGCACTATGCACTGATCACTTAGCAGCCTTTCCCAGCTCGAATGCCTTCTTGTTCAGCTCAAGGAACTTGGGCGGTACGCACTGCTCAAGTGCCTTCTGCCACAGCTCGTCGGGATAGTCCATACGGGAAGCAAGTACGCCCATGAGGACAACGTTTGAAGCCTTTGCGGTACCTGCCTGCTCTGCCAGTGAGAGAGCGTCAACTGCTACCAGCTCGACGCCTGCTGCCTTCAGCTTCTCAACAAGATTCTCGGGGTACTGTGCTGCACCTGTGATAACGGGCATAGGATCTATCTGCTGTGTTGAGGTGATGAGCTTGCCGCCCTTCTTGAGATAAGGAAGGCATCTTGCAGCCTCAAGGAGCTCGAAGGAGATGACAGCATCTGCCTCGCCCTTCTCGATAACGGGAGAATATACCTTCTCACCGTACTTTACATATGTTACAACGGAGCCGCCTCTCTGCGACATTCCGTGTACCTCGCTTACCTTTACGTCATAGCCCTGTGCAAGAAGCACATTTCCCAGAAGTCTTGAAGCGAGAAGCGAACCCTGTCCGCCTACGCCGACTATCATGATCGATTTAGTTTCCATTTTATATTACTCCTTAAAAGTTTATTGTCAGTTTTCTCTGCCGAACTTTATGAATGTTCCGACAGCGCCAATTGCTGCGAAAAGGTAGTTCTCAGCCAGTGAAGCCACAAATCTTCCCTTTGCGCCGACGGCTGAAAGTATATCGCCGAAGTTGTCCCAGCAGTTGCCGAAGGTGGGGGTTGTATCTCCGCCGAGAATGCTCTTGTAGTAGGTATCGGATAAACCGTATGAATCAAATGCCTTGGTGAGCTCCTTGGCTTCCTCAATGGCGTCCACAAGGGCGAAGGTCCATGAGATCTTTACGGAGAAGTATACCGCTATGACCATAACTATTCCGCAGATTATGAGACCGGTCTTGGCACTGAGCCAGCTTTTCCCGGTCATGAGCTTGTAGCCGAAGAAGATACATATCGCCATAACCGCTCCGCAGAGAGCCGCAATGAAGCCGAATCTTGCCACAAGTATCATCAGCAGCATACCGGGTATGGCACCGATGACCGCTCCGAGGATGCCCTTCAGCATAGCTGTGAAGTCTGAATCGCTGCTTCCTGCGGACCTCATCACCATTGAGTCGGTGGAGTTGTAGTTATTATAGGGATTGTATCTGTAAGCATCGCTGCCATAGCCGCTCTGTGCGTTTCCGTAGCCTGCCGGCTGATTACCGTAGCTGCTCTGCTGTCCGCCATAGCCTGAAGACGGCTGTCTGTAGCCGCCGCTCTGCTGCTGACCATAGCTGTTCTGCTGCGCTCCGTAGCCCTGCTGAGGGGACTGCGGTGCGGTCGGCGCTCCGTAACTATTGCCGCGCTGACCGTAGTTCATACGGCGCGGATCGTATTTGTAATCGTCGCTGGAATAGCCCATATCGTTGACCTTTACAGGCTGAGGTGCAGGCTGCTGTGGCGCGGACTGCTGTCCGTAGCTGCTCTGCTGTGCTCCGTAGCCTGTGGACTGCGGTGCTGCTGACTGTGTGGACTGCTGTCCGTAGCCGCCCTGCTGTACTCCGTAGCCTGTGGACTGCGGTGCTGTTGACTGTGTTGACTGCTGTCCGTAGCTGCTCTGCTGTGCTCCGTAGCCTGTGGACTGCGGTGCTGCGGGCTGTGTGGACTGCTGCGATACGGCTTTATTTTCACCAAGCTGTCCGAAAGCGCTGTTCATCTGATCCAGCGCGCTGAGTATATCATCAGATGTGCTCCTCGGCGCACTTGCCGGAGCAGCTCCTGCGGGATCGTAAACGCTCTGAGCTCCCTGCGCAGCCCCGTGATTGCCGCTCAGGTCATTCATGCCGCTGATCCCCGTCATAAGGTCGTCCATACCGTTATCCTCCTATATCACTGCGCGATGATCTCAAGATCGCCGTCCACAAAGCCTATGGCGACGCCCTTTGCCCCCTTGATAACATCGGCATATTTTCCGTTTGCGAGGTACTCCTCAGCCATTTCCTTAAACAGCTCCTGAGCGTGAGACCAGCCTGTGTCCTCCTCGTCTGAGGTATCCACCGTGAAGATATTCTCGCCGCTGCTCCAGACCTCCTCGCAAGCCCACTCGCCTTCCTTGTCCTCGGGGTCGAAATCCCCGGCAGCAACCAGCTGTACGCCGTAGATGTGGTCCTCGTCAGACTCCTCATATAAATTGAAGCAGTAAGCCTGAGTACTCTCGGGCATTTCGTTATTCTCGAGAAGGTCGTCCAGCCAGTGGGCGAATTCCTCATATATCGGTAACTGTATCATCTTTTTTCCTCTTTGTCTTCTTAAATCTGAAAAGTTCAAGCTTTCCGCACCTGGGGCATTCATAGATGCTTACTGTAAGAGCTCCCGACAGGAGATTGTCCCAGTCGCCTATTATGAAGCCCGTGCGTCCAAGCTGTATTCGCTTCGTTCCCATGTACTTCATCTGTACATTGCAGTAAGGACAGTATATTGTTCTGATCTTCATAGCTATTCTCCGTTATTTGCTGTGTGGCATTATATTTCAAACAGATCGTTTTATGAGGAACGCTGTGTAAACTCCGCGGTGCAGGTTCGGGACGTCGGGGACGCCGTCCCCTACATATTATTCGATAGCACCCAACTTGCACTGCTCCTGGCGGAGTGCCTCCGCTCCCAGCATGGTCAATGCAGTTCAACCCCTTGATTTTTCTTATTCAATAGCGCCTAACTTGCACTGCTCCTGGCATATTCCGCAGCCTACGCACTGTGTATGGTCGATGACTGCCTTGCCGTCACGCATGGATATTGCAGGACAGCCCAGCTTCATACACATCTTGCAGCCTACACACTTGTCTGCATTCACCTTGAGAGGCGGATTGTGCTTTACATACTTGAGAAGTGCACAGGGACGGCGGGAAATAATTACCGATGCCTCATCCGCAGCAAGCTCCTCCTTGATAGCTGCCTCTGTCTCCGCAAGCTTGTAGGGGTCTGTGACTCTTACGCGCTTGATTCCGATAGCCTTGCACAGCTCCTCCAGATTTACGGCAGCAGCAGGATCGCCCTTCAGGTTCTTTCCTGTGGTGGGGTTCTGCTGATGACCTGTCATGCCTGTGATGGAGTTGTCAAGTATGATAACTGTTGAATTTGAATTATTGTAGGCGATATTTACCAGACCTGTCATACCGCTGTGCATGAAGGTGGAATCGCCGATAACTGCCACGCTCTTGTGCTCGGACTCCGCTCCGCGAGCCTTGTTGAAGCCGTGGAGACCCGAAATGGAAGCGCCCATGCAGATAGTTGTATCGATAGCGTTGAGAGGTGCGGCAGCTCCGAGAGTGTAGCAGCCGATGTCTCCCGATACGGTAACGCCCAGCTTCTTGAGGCAGTAGAACAGTCCTCTGTGGGGACATCCTGCACACATTACGGGAGGACGAACAGGGATATTGTCCTCAAGGGCAACGAAGTCCTTCTTCTCGCCCAGTATCTTCTCTGCGATAACGGACTGGGGAAGCTCGCCGATATAGCCGAATATCTCCTTGCCCTTTACGTTGTTTACACCGATGTTGCGGCAGTGCTCCTCGATTATGCCGTCAAGCTCCTCGATGACGTAGATCTGCTCGTACTTCTTTGCGAAGTCCTGAATGAGCTTCTCGGGGAGAGGATTTACCATGCCCAGCTTCAGCACGGAAGCCTTCTCACCCAGAGCTTCCTTAACGTACTGATAGCAGGCGCCGTTGGTGATAACACCGAACTCAGCCTTGTCGGAGAGCTCCACTCTGTTGAGGGGAGAGGTCTCTGCGTACTCGATGAGCTTCTTTGTGCGCTCCTCAACGAAAACGTGTCTGCCCTTTGCGTAAGCAGGCATCATTACGAACTTTGAGGGATTCTTTTCATAGTCCTTGAGGGGAAGCTCCTGACGGTCCTCCATCTCAACTATGCTCTGTGAGTGAGCAACTCTTGTGGACATTCTTACTATAAAGGGAGCGTCAAACTTCTCTGAGAGCTCAAATGCCAGCTTGACGAACTCCTTACATTCTGTAGAGTCGGAGGGCTCCAGCATAGGCACCTTTGAAGCGATAGCATGGTGACGGCTGTCCTGCTCGTTCTGTGAGGAGTGCATACCCTGGTCGTCGGCAACTGCGATGACCATACCTGCGTTGACGCCTGTGTAGCCTGCTGTGTAGAGGGGGTCTGCGGCAACATTGAGACCAACGTGCTTCATTCCGCAGAAGCTTCTTGCGCCTGCGATGGAAGCTCCCAGAGCAGTCTCCATAGCTACCTTCTCATTGGGCGCCCACTCTGCGTAGACCTCATCGTACTTTGCCACCTCTTCGGTGATCTCCGTGGAGGGTGTTCCGGGATAGCTTGATACTACCCGACATCCTGCCTCGTATAAGCCTCTTGCAAAGGCTTCGTTTCCAAGCATAAGTTTCTTCATTTTATGTATATTCCTTTCATGTTATTTAGCATATTGATGTTTTTCCGTCGGGCAAGCCGAGGGAAGAAATACGTTCCAGCCGTGTGACATAGCTTCGCTCGTCACACTACTTTTCAGGGGAGACGCTGTCTCCCCTCGCACACCCCTCTGCTCAAGGGAGAGCCTCCCTTGAGAATCCCGATGCTGCGGCTGCGCCGCTTTTTGTTATTGATTAAAGTTCACGGCTTTCAGCCACTGTGCCACGCCGTCCTCATCGCAGGTGCCGATGATATGGTCGGCGGCAGCCTTCACCTCGTCCCTTGCATTGCCCACGGCGACCTTTATATCCGCCTGTGCAAACATGGGCAGGTCGTTGAGGTTGTCCCCGAAGGCGACTACCTCGTCAAAGCCGTATCTCTCGCGGAGATACTTCACTCCGTTGGCTTTTGACGCCTTATGGGAGAAAAGCTCCAGATACCACTTGTCCTCGTAGGTGTCCTTATAGAAGGCGCAGTCCAGTCCCTCTATGCCATCTGCCGCCTGCTTTACGGGATAAAGCCTGTCATGGTCTCCCGTGGTGGTGAGGTACACCACCTGGCTGTCGGCGTGGTCTATGAGCCTGTCGTACTGCACGAATGGCTTGTTGTAGCGGTTTTTGCGGACCTCCGCAAAGCTTCGCATGACAGCCGTAGTGATCTCGGAATAGCAGCAGGTCAGCACTCCGCCGCATATCTTGTACATGAAGCAGCGGACGTCATTCTCCTCGAATGCCCTCAGTGCTTCATGGGACGCGGACACGGGAATGAACTCGTTCTTTACGAATTCTCTCCTGTCCCTGTCGTATATGCTTACGCCGTTCATAAGTATGCAGGGCACACTTATTTTCAGCGGCGCTGTGATATGGACTATGGAGTATGGTGAACGGGCTGTGGCAAAGGTAAAATACATCCCCTCCGAGATCAGCCTGTTGAGAGTATCTGCGGTCCCGGCGGTGACGATACCCGAGGAATCCAGCAGTGTACCGTCAAGGTCTGAGATATAGAGCCTTTTCAAATTATGACCTCACCTCCCGAATCATCACATAGATACTCATAATAGCATTATAACATATTTTAAGAGAAAAGTGAAGATTAAATTTTTACCTTGCCTGCAATTTGTCTATTCCGACGGAATTAGGGCGCTGCGAATGTAAATACTGCATAATCTTACGCCCTCGGAGCAAAAAAATACCCCGTCATCGCTGACGGGTGAGGGGAGCCCCCTACGGCTGAATCGCGGCAAAAAAAATACCGAGCCATAGTTTCAGGCTCGGTAACCAGCTTTTGCCGCAAGTGAAAGTACACGGAAGGGATGTGTATATATGAAAGTTATTTGATCTCAAGTCTCTTGGAAACGGGCTCCTCGGGCTTCTTCTTCGGGAGCTCAAGTGTGAGGATTCCGTTCTTGTATGCCGCGCTGATAGCCTCTGTGTCCACATCGGAGACGTCGAAGCTCCTCTTGTATGAGCCGAAGGTGCGCTCGCGGCGGATATAATTGCCTTTTTCGTCCTTCTCATCGTTGTTTGTACTGTGCTCCGCAGCTATGGTGAGCTGTGTGCCGTTGATGTCAAGCTTGATGTCCTCTTTCTCGAAGCCCGGAAGCTCCGACTCCATAACGTACTTGTCTCCGTCATCGCGGATGTCGGTGCGGCAGGAGTTTATCGGCATACTGTCGCCGAAAAAGTTATTGTCAAAGTCATTGAATGCGTCCCAGAGGCCGAAGCCTGTTCTTCCGAAGGGTGTAAGTCCATACATCATAAGTCATACCTCCAATTTGGTTTCATATTTATCCGTGAGTTTATTCTATGCAGTTTTCCTCATTATATGCACTTTCCATCGGTATCGCTTCCTTTCGTTTCATTGTCTATATGATACTGCCGTTTTTTGAAAGGAATATCACAGGTATGTGACAGGACAATGAAAATTAGCACTCTCAGGTCGAGAGTGCTAATTTGTCGTTTTTCAGAATGTATCGGAGAACCATTCGTAGACTTCGTTGAGGTCTTCATTGCCTGTGGCGACATCTGTCATGCAGGTGCTTGCGTGGAAAGCCACAGTTTTCAGCTTGCCGTCATTGTCGTAGTACAGCCCGTACCAGCGCTCCTCGGGAGCCTCCACAGTGGGAAGCGCTTCGGGATATTCAAGCTCTCTGCCCTCGGCTCCCGAAGCTTTTGCAAGCATGGTATACGCTTTTTCAAGGGCTGCCTTGTCACAGTTCTTCACAAGCCTGATGTCATCGTCAAGGGCTCCTGAGGCGAATTTCTCACTGAGGCTGTCAATTCCCATGGTGCAGACCTCGTCCGTCATCGCCCTGTAGTAGTTGCCCGCACTGTCACAGAAGGTAAGCTGATACGCGCCTTCAAAGCTGTAGGTGTACATGAATGTTATATCGGGCATTTTTATCTCTCTCGGCTCCTCGCTCCTGCCGCAGCCCGAAAAGCAGCCGATGAGCAGTACTATCGCCGAAAATGCTGCCAGTGTCCGTTCCATAGTGTCCCCTCCTTGACTGAACGTTTTCTATATATAAGTGCGTTTCAGAGGGGCATTTCGTCACTTTTTTCCGAAACTTTGTATGAATGAACAAAACAAAAGCGCCGATTTTGCACATATTGCACTATCGGCGCCTGTATTCAGATGTATGCCTGCTTCTTCAGCAGGGCTGTAATGGTCCTGCCGATAATGGCAAAGTAGTTTATGTCCGTCACCGACCACTTCTTGAAGCGGTCTATGTAGCAGAAGGAAATGACTCCCTTCACCATGCTGTCCTCGGTCATGAGGTACTGGACTGCGCCGCCGATATGCTGGGCAGTGAGCTGCCCGAAGGCGTTGTCGTCACGCCCCTCAAGCTCGTTGACGTTGTCTATGACGAATATGCCGTCTCCCGAAAACCTGTCCGTATAGTCGTTTTCAAAGAGGTAGGCGGCGTTTTTGGAGGCAGCATTTCCGCAGCTCAGGGTAAGTCCCATATCACTGCCCGAGAATACGCATATATCGTCAAGCCCGAACTTGCTCCTGACCTGCTCCAGCAACACTGACATATCGGGAACTCTGCCAAGCACAAGGCTCTCGCAGAGACCGCTGACAAAGCCGAGCTTCTCCGAGGACTCGCCCTTTCCGCTGAGGAAGGCTATCTTGCCCCCTGCGTCCCGCTCTACGGGACCGTGCTTCTCCACATCATAGATGACATAGCGGTTCTGTCCCTTTTCCTGGGCTATGAGAAGCGCCTTGTCCGCCTGCATGAAAAGCTCGTCATAGCTGCGGCTGTCCACGGGATAGGTGGATATGCCCATTGAGCAGGTAAGGCGGAAATTCTGGAAGCGGTCCGCAAAGGCGAACTCCGTATTTGTCCTTATGGCGCGGAGTATCCCTCGCAGGTCCTCCTCGTCACGGGTGTCCTCAAGGACTATGAGGAAGCTGCCGCCGCTTATCCTGCCTGCAACACCGCGGCTGCCTGTCTCGGTCTTGATTATGCGGGCGACGGTGTATACCACCTCGTCGCCGAAAAGATGTCCGTAGACGTTGTTTATCTCCGTGAAGTTGTCAATGTCCAGCACCACAAGATTTACCCTGTATGAGGGCCTTTCACCCAGTATCTTCTGAGCTACTGAGGTGACTGCGGTCTTGTTGAGAAGTCCCGAAAGAGCGTCACGGTTGGCTTCAAGGGCAAGATTTACGTCCTTGCTCTTGCTTCGGGAGGTGACCACGGAGATAATTCCGCTGACCTTGCGGCTGTCGGGAGAGTCATACCGCGTTATGCCGCGGAAAAGGCACATCTCCCTGGTCTTGCCGCCTGTCAGTACGGAGGTCTCGAACTCGTAGTCAAAGCGGTAGACTCCGCTGCTGATGTCCCTGCACAGGGAGTTGAATATCTCGATATACCGCGGCATAACGCTGCCGCTGTCAATAGCGTTCTTCCGCCATGTCTCCAGCTCCTCGTCGGTGAGGACTATCTCGCGGAAGCAGTCGAACATATATATCTTGATGCGCTTGGTCTCGAAGCTGTACTCAAAAGCAAGGTCGGATATGAGGCTCAGCACATGGCGGTACTCGCTGAGCTTCCGCTCCCTGCCGAATGCAAGTCTTTCAAGAGACTCAATATCGCTGAAGGTCATGCTGTAGAGGGGCTCTGTCCCCTCTGCCATTCGGAGCTTCACGGAAGCCAGTATCCAGCGGTAGACGCCGCTGACGCCCTTCATGCGTATGACGGTGCTCTTTATCTCGCCCACTGCCGCGTTCTCCACGCAGTCAAGTATCCTGGGGTAGTCCTCGTCACAGATAGTTCGCCTGATGGAATAGGTGACGTCGTTGCCGAAAAACGTGAAGAACGCCTCGTCACCGCTCTGGGTGTGGAGACTTCTGTCAACCACGGCTCTGCCTATGACGTAGAGGTCGCTGCTTATCTGTCCGCCGCTCATATACTGTCCTCCTTTCCTCCGTGCTTTCAGTAACTCAGAGTATTATATCCTCGAATTTGCCCCGTATCGCCTTCACCAGCTCCTGAGGTGAGAGGCGTATCTGTGTGCCTATGCGTCCGCCGCTGATGTAGAACAGGGGAAGCTCCTCTGCGGTACGGTGTATCACCGTCATGAACTGCTTCTTCATGCCGATAGGGGTGCAGCCGCCGCGGACGTAGCCCGTTATCTTGGTGATGTCTTTGACATGGAGCAGCTCCACGGACTTCTCCCCCACGCTCTTTGCCGCCTTTTTCAGGTCCAGCTCCAGAGCTACGGGCAGCAGGAAGCAGTAATAGCTTCCGCTCTTGCCCTGTGCCACCAGTGTCTTGAAGGTCTCATCAAGGGGCTGTCCCAGCTTCTCAGCGGTGTGTATGCCGTCGATGAACTCCTCGCACTCGTAGGTCTGCACGGTGTATTCTATCTTGCTTTTATCCAGAAAACGCATTGCGTTGGTCTTTAGTTCCTTGCCCATTGTTTTTCTCCCACTGTCTTATCTCAGTCCACATACCAGAAATTCACCATATCATAAAGGTATATCTTCCCCCTTGACGGCACCTGCACCAGCGCATTTGCCGCAAAATACAAGTCGCCCGTACAGGTAATTATACTCAGAGCTCCGAAGATCGCAGGCGGAGACCAGTGAAAGATCAGACCGGCGACCAGCGGAAGTGCTCCCAGCAGCAAAAACGGCAGCATCAACATAAAAAGATACCTCTTTTTGCTCATATGCTCGGGAGACATTGCAAAAAGCAGTCCGTTTCCTACATATATATAGGACTCCTCTTTGAAGCATACAGCGTGGATGTATTCATGGGGGATCATAAAAACAAATGCAAGCATTGCAGCCACGACTCCCGCAATGCTGAGAAGCTCCCTGCCGAAGGTATTTACAAGAAGTATCAGGAACAGATAGCCAAGAACGCAGGAGATCAGTGTCATCACCAGAGTGAGAACCGCAAGATTATCTATCTTCTTTATCCTGTGTGCTCCCGATATCATTTCGCCCTTTGGCAACGACTTCGGGTCATTATTGTATTTTCCCATGAACTTTATCTTCATATATTTCTCCGTATAACAAATAAAACCATGGGCGGATAATATCCGCCCTTACTCGGGACGCCGGGAGCGGCGTTCCCTACTTTTTGCTAAAAACGCAGCCGCAGTAATTCTGACGGTACAAGCCGTACTGCCGCGACAGCTCTATGGAGTGCTTATAGCCCTCATGCTTCTTGAAATCTGAGAAAAGATAGGGCACTCCGCATTCCTCCTGCACCTGCCCTCCGCACTCGTTGATAAAGGCGCAGTCCTTGTGAGGACTTATGGTAAGGGTGGTGGTGAACATATCACAGCCCAGCTCCTTCGCCTTTGCTCCTGCCTTCCTCAGCCGGTAGGCTATGCACTTTTGGCAGCGCTCTCCCCTCTCGGGAAGGTCCTCAAGTCCCTTTGCAAGCTCGTAGAACGGCGCAGGGTCATAGGGCTCTTCCACCACCTCTATGCTCATTTCCATCTCCTTTACCAGCCTTTTCAGCTCGCTGAGACGGAAGCTGAACTCCTCCTCGGGAGCTATGTTGGGATTGCAGAAATACAGCGTTATACGGAAGTATTTGTCCAGCACCGTAAGTGTGTGGCTGCTGCATGGCGCACAGCAGGCGTGAAGCAGCAGCGACGGTCTCTCGCCGCTCTTTTCAAGCTCTGACAGCTTCCTGTCAAGGAGCAGACCGTAATTGGTCTTTGCCTGACCTGCCATTACTTGTCCTCAAGCTTTTTCAGTGCCTTGAGCTCCTCGCGGTTCACCTTTATCTCGGTGTCCTTCAGCAGCTTTACCTCGCTCCTGTCAAGAGTTACTGGCACCTCGGACTTGTCGGTCTTTACGCGGAGCTTTCCTGTGATGAGGTTCACGTCCTCCACTCTGCCCTTGTCGCCGTCGGGAGTAACTACGATAGCGCCCATTTTAGGCGTTATCTTCAGCAGTGCCTCATAGGCGTTCTGCTCGTTTTTCAGGCAGCACATGAGCCTGCCGCAGGTTCCCGAGATCTTTGTGGGGTTCAGGGAAAGTCCCTGCTCCTTTGCCATTTTTATGGAAACAGGCTGGAAGTCGCCCATATATGCCTTACAGCAGAATTCCCTGCCGCAGATGCCAAGTCCGCCCAGTATCTTTGCCTCGTCGCGGACACCTATCTGACGCAGCTCTATCCTTGTTCTGAAAACCGCTGCCAGGTCCTTGACCAGCTCGCGGAAGTCCACACGGTTCTCGGCTGTGAAGTAGAACAGCAGCTTATTGTTGTCAAAGGTGCACTCAACGTCCACCAGCTTCATATCCAGCTTGCGGAAGGCTATCTTCTCCTCGCATATCCTGAATGCGTCCTTCTCGCGCTGCTTGTTCTTCTCCAGGGTCTTCATATCGTTCTCGTCCGCAAGCCTGATTATGGGCTTGAGGGGGGAAGAGATCATCTCATCGTCGATCTGACGGTTGGCGATGACTACCTCTCCGCACTCCACGCCGCGGACTGTCTCGACTATGGCGCGGTCTCCCACCTGTGCATTGATATTGCCCGGTGAGAAGTAGTATATTTTTCCTACGCTCTTGAAGCGTACTCCGACTATTTCCTTCATAAAAGCTCCTATCTGAAAGTCTGTGCGACTATATCCATTATCTCAGCCCCGTACGCCGTGAGCGCAAGGGGTATGCTGACATTGCTCTCCACTGCTGCCCACGCCTTTTCAGTGCGCTCGTGGAGCCTTGCTGCCTGCGACGGGGTAACGGTCTGTGACAGCGCCTTTGCGGCAGCTCCCGAACAGCCTATGACTGCGGCATTCCTGTCCCTTGACAGTACGGCTGCATCGCGGAAAAGCCTGTCCAGCATGGAAAGCACCTCCCTGACCTCCTCTCTTTCCTTTCCTGCGGAAAAGAGTTCGGCAGCCAGAGCATACTCGTCCTTCCTTATTATACTATCAGCGATGGCTTTTGTCAAATCCACCCGCTTTCTCAGCTCCTCGTCGGTGATGTAGCTGCTGCACATACCAACGTTGCCGTGGAAGCAGTCCACAGCGGCTCTTATGTCCTCGCTGTCATAGCCCATATCCGTCAGAGCCTGTGCAGCCTCCTCCTCGGTGCAGAGCGATGTGCTGAAGCACACGCAGCGTGAGATTATAGTGGGGAGGAATTCCGACTTTGAGGCGCAGGTGAATATGAAATAGGCGTAATCAGGGGGCTCCTCAATGAGCTTGAGCAGGGTGTTCTGTGTTCGCGTGTCAACGTTGTGGCAGTCCGCAAAGATGTAGACCTTGCAGCCGCTGCTGTTGTTGGGCTTCACATAGGCGTCGGCGATTATCTCGCGGGCGGTCTTTACGCTGTAGCCCCCCAGCTTTCCCGTCTTTTCGGGATATATCACATCGGGGTGTATATCCTTTTCCACGTTCATGCAAGCGTTGCACTCTCCGCAGGGTACGCCCTCATGAGGGAATTCGCACATCAGCGCCTGAGTGTAGTACTTCGCCATGAGCTTCCTGCCTGTGCCCTTTTCTCCGCATATCATAACGGAGTGGGCTGTCCTGCCGCTCTGTGCCATTCCCGCAAGGGCGTCAAGAAGCTGTCTGTTTCCGTATATTTTCTTCATGCTCAGTCCTTTTCAAAGGGAAGTCTGCTCTTGCCGCGGACCATGAAGGGAACTGCCCTCTTGTGGCAGCAGATATGGTTCACGGTCTCCTCGCCGCCGTACTCGCCGTCCCTTGTCCATGAGAAGGGCTTGTCGGAGAGGTTGGTGATAGTGACCTCGTTGGTGCGGAAGAAAACGATATTCTTGTCGGTCATGTCGTTCTTCAGAAGGGCAAGGGCTGTCTTTCCAAGCTCTGCGGCGTTCTTGGGCTTCCTTATGAGAGTTACCTCGAATATTCCGTCGTCAAGGAGAAAGTTCTTCATGTTTATCATTCCTGCTACGGAGGCGGTATTGGTGACCATGCCGTATACGAAGTCGCCCTCTATGGTCTTGTCCTTATACTCTATGCGCATGGGCTTTGCCTTTATGCTGCCCAGGTGAGCAGCTCCCCCTGCGATGTAGGCTGCATGGCCGAATACGTTCTTGACCTTCTGCGAGGTCTCGTAGGTGATGTTGGTGAAGGCGCCGAATGCCGCAACATAGGAGAAATAGCTGTCGTTGAAGCCCCCTACGTCACAGAGTACGGGCTTGCCGTGAGTGATGACCTTCGCTGCCTTCAGCTGGTCCGAGGGAATGCCAAGGCTTTTTGCAAAATCGTTGGTGGAGCCCGCAGGCACATAGCCTATGGGTATCTTCTTCTCACAGCCCATAACGCCCTGCAAGCACTGGCTTAGGGTACCGTCGCCGCCTGCTACCACAAGAAGGTCATAGCCCTCATTGCAGGCGTAGACTGCCTGCTCCACGGCGTCAGCGCCGCTCTGGGTGGTGTGGACGGTGACCTCATAGCCCTCCTTCACGAATTCGTCTATTATTATGCCCAGCTTCTTGCTGATAACTGCTTTTCCTGCCACAAGATTGACAACAAAATATATCCTTTTCATGATAATTCTCCCTATATGACTCAGCGGACAGATGATACTGCCCGCTGACTTTTCTTATAATGTCTTTATAAACTCTGTGATGGACTTGGGTGTTTCCTTGGCGGTCGATGTATATGCGTAATAGGCAAGTATTCTGGAAGCGTCCAGGGAATCTATCTTGCCGTTGCTGTCAATATCGGCTGCCTTGCGCTGTGCGTCGCTGAACTCGCCCTTGCCGTCGCCGCTGGAGGTCCTTGCATACTCTGCAAGCACGTTTGAAGCGTCAACAGCATTTATCTTGCCGTCGTTGGTAACGTCACCGAGAGTGAACGCAGGTGTTGCCTCTCCTGCTACCTTCTTGTAGGTAGCAAGTGCTATTGCAGGGTATGAGTCCTTATCGCTGAGACCGTTGAAGGTCTGTGACAGGAGACCGCTGTCGTTGCGGAGCCTGCCTATCTTTTCAAGGATAGCGGCTGCGTAGGCGATATGTCCCTTCTGGTTGGGGTGAACGTCGCCTGTCTTGAGAGAGCCTGTCTGTATATCAACGAAATAGCTTGCATTGCCGGGAGCGCTGGTGGAGACCTCCTTCTCCTGTGAGGTGAACTGTGACTTAACATCAACTACCTCGATGCCGTCAATGGCATTGAGCTTTGTGTCATACTCGTTCATCAGAGTCTCGCAGCGTCCTCTCAGCACGCTTATGAAGGTAGCATAGTTGGACTGCTTGCCGTAGGTCTTCTCCACATATGAGGGCTGGAGCTGTAAGGGCTGGTAGATATTGGTGACAAGTATCCTTGTGTCAGGATTTATTGCCTTTATGTCTGCAACTGCCTTTTTAAGGTTGGGAATGGTCTGCTCATCGAATGTGCCGCCGTCATCGTAGATAGCTGAGAAGGCTGAGCCTATCTCGTTTGTGACCTCAAGCTTTGCGTTGTAGCCGCCGTTGTTCATGTAGTCCATGAGGCCGCCTTTTTCCTTGATGTTGAGCATTTCCATCAGGTCTGTGAGAGAGGGCTTTTCGGGAATGTCAGCCTTTGTATAGCCCTCATTGAGGAACTTCTGTGATTCCTTTTTAGCCGCATATTCAAGAAGTGACCTGGAAAGGGCGTGCATGATGTCATTGCCGCCGACAGAGATGACTACCACCTCGGAATCGGCTACTGCCTTCTTCTGTGTGTCTGTCAGGTTCTCAACGGACTGAACCAGGTCGGCTGCGTCATAGCCGGAAACCGCGTAGTTGGACACCTTGCAGCCGAGGTAATCGCCGCATATCTCGCCGAAGTTGTGGGCAACACTGCCGCTGCGGAGACCGCCTGCGCCTATGCTGTCACCGAATATGACTATCCCCGACTTGCTGTCTGCTGCTTCAGCTGTAAACAGCGAAGGTGCTGATGTGAGTGCTGTTATGCTCATTGCTGCCGCAAGGACAGCTGAAAATGTCTTCTTCATGGTATTCCTCCTCCGACTGCTTTGCAGTCAATCATAATATATACTGTTCTGTGTTCCGTGTCAACAGGTAAATAATGTTCAGATATCATACCCAAGATCGCGGAGATACGCTTCATATGCCTGACGCAGCTTTCTTTCGTAGGCTGCTCCGCGGAGAGCACCTCTGAAGGAAAAAGCCGAATGCACAGGCACTATCTTGTTTGCGGCGCACCATGCCTTTTCAAACTCCTCGGGACTGAGCTTTTCCCTCGGACCTGCTTCGCGCCTTACGGCAGCAAGCTCGGATAAGCTGACATTTGCCATATCCTTTTCCAGCTCATCGGCGATATCACCGAAGCTGCTCTCGTAAAGCACATATCCGCACCTTACGCACTTTTCCTCGCTGCTGTCATTTTTTGCTCCGCAGGACGGACAGCGCTGCTTCATTACTTTGCGCCCTCCATGATGGACCTGAGCAGTGCGTCGTTCCAGGTGAGCTTGCTTCTGTTGAGAAGTCCGAAGCTGGAATCGCCGTTCATCTTGCCGTTGTCCCATACGAAGCACTTTATTCCCTGCTCCTTGGCGTGGCTGATGTAGTACTGATAGTAGGCGGTGCGCTCTGACTCTGAGGCTGAGTTCACACAGCCGAACTCGTCGATGATGACGGGTATCTTCTTGTCTATGAACTTGCGCTTGAGCTCCGCGAACTTGGCATCTATCTCGCCCTTGCCGCTCTCGGTGAAGGTCTTCTCGGAGCCGTCGGAGAACTTCCAGGGTGCATAGTAGTGAACGGAAAGGATAACATTTCCGCCCCTGGGAACCGACATCTCGTTGAGGGCGATGGTGTCTGCGGAAGCCGCATAGGTGGTGACGATAAGTGTTCTTGCCGCATTATTGCCGCCGCTTGCACGGACGGTATCAACGAAGTCCTTGGCATAACGGTTTATTACCGAGCGCTCGTCGGCGGTTCCGCCCATCCACTCCATAGAGGAGCCGACTGTTCGGGGCTCGTTCATGCCCTCAAAGATGAGGCGGTCGTCATAATTTGCAAAGCGGCCTGCTATCTGCTGCCATATGCTCTTGAGACGTTCGCTGTCCTCTGTGTAGGAGCTTGACTTGGGATCGAACCAGATGTAGTCATCGTGGTGCATATCAATGATGACGAAAAGCCCTTCCTTGTATGCGTAGTCAACTACCTCCTGTACACGGTCAAGCCATTCCTTCTGTATAGTGGTGTCGTCCATGTGCTCGCCCCATGTGACAGGTACTCTTACGGCATTGAAGCCTGCCTTCTTGACTGCCTGGATTATCTCCCTGCTGGTCTTGGGGTTGCCCCAGCCTGTCTCGGTGTCGATGCCGGATCTGCTGGTGTTATAGCTGTCAAGGCTGTTGCCCAGGTTCCAGCCCACCTTGATGGCATCAACTATCTCCTGTGCCGAGCGGAAGCCAAGCTCTGAGGCTGCTGCAGCTGAGGTAGTTGTTGTCGATGTGTCTGAGGGAACTGCTGCCGCTGTGGTAGCAGGTGGTATATAGCCTATCTGCTGGCTGTACCTGACGCTTACGCTGTCAAGTGTGATCGTGGGCTGCTCGCTCCACCAGTAGCCCAGCATGAGCTCATTGTTCTGTGCGTAATATGCCTTTGCGGCGTTGGGTACGAACCAGGTCAGGGAAAGGCTCTGGCTGTCGGTAAACACCGCTGTGTCCACGGACTGATAGGAGCCCGCCGACGAATTGAGCCCGAAAGCGCCTGTAAACTTTCCGAAGCCGCCTCCGGAGCTTATATTGAAGGTCACTGTCTCGGGGATATTGCCCTCGGGAATGAAGTCAAGGGGCACGCGGATAGTGTTGTCCTCATCGGCATAGCCCACGCTCTTTCCTACCTGGGCGTCGGCAGTGCCGTCCACGGGAACGTTCCTTGTCCTGTCAAAGGTACAGATAACGTTCTCTATCCTTATCTTTTCGCTGTTTCCCCACCAGTAGCCGAAGAGCACCTCTCCGTTGGCACCGATATAATCGGTGAGCTCCTCGGGAACATTCCAGGTTATCTCTCCGTAGCTTCCCTGGGTCGGGAAAGTCATATCCGGTGACTGATACCAGTAATCGTTTGTTTTTGCAGGGCATTCGTCGGCTACGGATATACCGAATCCGCCCTTGAAATCTCCGATATTCCCCCCGTCATCGGAATAAATGGTGAAGGTGAATGACCTTATCTTGTCCCCCTCTTCGATAAGGTCTGCAAGCGGGAATTTTGTCGTATTGCTTCCCGATGCCTTTCCAATAGTTCTGTCTGCGGTCAGCTGTGAGCCAAGAGTCGCCGAAACGGTCTCAACTGGGCTTATATGCTCGGTCGCCATCTCTGTAGTTTCCTCCTCGGTTTTTGCAGTCGTGATGCTCGCAGCCGCCGTCTCTGTTTCTTTTTCCGACACAGCCGAAGAACCACCCTTCTTCGCGCAGGACACCGACGTCAGCAGCATTGCCGCCGCAGTGAAGAGCGCTAATGTATTTTTCTTCATTTTTTATGTCCTTTCCTCATTGCCTGATCGAAAGATCAGAAAACATAATCCAAAACACTATTTATAATTATAACACGCCCCGCTCATCTTTGCAATACCTGTTTTTTACTAATATAGGTGTCCCGGGGCTGATTTTTTTATGAATATGCCGATATTGTCCCTCGTTCTGCCCGCTAAAGATGACAGAACAGTGAAATTCGGTGGTGAAACTGTGTAGTTTTGTAAAAGAATTGATTACATTTCCCGCTTCGGCTTGACAAAACTTTTCCGCTTGTGTATAATAAATATAAGCTGAGCGAAGAGCACTGCTTCGCATTTAAACAAAAAACGGTTATATATGAAAGGACGCAAAACTATGAGCGATTTCAGAAAAAAAGCCATCGCACTGGCTTCAGTTGCCTGTATGGCACTTACATCAGTCGTTTCCTGCTCAAGTGACTCAAAAAAGAGCGGCACAGACGCTAATACCTCCACTGCCGCAGGTACTACAGCAGCAGGCGGAAATTCAAACAACAACGCTACAAACGCTGGAGGCTCAGCCACCGGCGCAGGCGACGATTTCGCCAACATCCTTGACGAGAACGGTCAGGTAGTAGTTACTCCCTTCCAGTCAGGTGATTCATCAGAGCTGGGCATAACTCCTCCCGACGACGGTGTAGACCTCAACTCGGCAGACCCCGTTTCCACAGAGGCTGCAACAGAGATCGTCGAGGTCACAGAGGCCAACGGCGAGAAGGCTACCGACGCAGCAGGCAAGGTCGTTACTCAGATCGTTACAAAGCCTACCGAGGCTTCTTCCGCTGATAACTACAAGAGCAAGACTGCTTCCAAGTATGTACTCTGGATCGACATCTCAAAGGATTCAGACTATATCTTCAATGACCAGTTCATCAAGGTCACATTCAAGCTCAAGGACAATATTCCCAACAAGGACTACGCTGTAAGATTCAACCCCGACCTCTCAAGCGTTGCAGGTCATTCCGTAACTCCCGATAAGGTCGTTCAGGGTACTATCAGAGTAGGCGGCAATATCGAAGCTCAGAACGTTTCATCCGAAACAGGCTTCGTAGCTTACGGTGACAACGTTTCTGCCAAGCCGGGCGATACTGTTGACTACTACATCAACCTCAAGAACAACCCCGGTCTCGCAGCTATCCTCGTATGGGTATACTACGATTCAAACGCTATGGAGGTACAGAGCATCTCTCCTGCCGGCGAATTCGCAGATTTCGCAAAGAAAGCAAAGCCAAGAACAGGCTCAAAGCCCGAATAAACACATTAAAGCTCCCGTTCTGCGGGAGCTTTTTTATTTTCCCGGAAAAATTTCAAAAAGGGCTTGACAAATGTAAATATAGCTGATATAATATAATCATACCAAACATATAGGAAATATAGTAGAACTTGAGAGGTGCCGTTATGGACTATCTTTATCTTAGGCGATGTTGACCCTGTCAATGTCATTTCAACAGTTCAGTGAATATTATTATTTTGTAAAGGAGATATTATCATGAAAGTTTATAAGAAGATCACAGATCTCATCGGAGGCACACCCCTTCTGGAGCTCACAGCTCTTGAGGAAAAGAATGAGCTGGGCGCTACAGTCCTGGCTAAGCTTGAATACTTCAACCCCGCAGGAAGCGTAAAGGACAGGATCGCAAAGGCTATGATCGATGACGCCGAGGCTAAGGGTCTCCTCAAGGAGGGCAGCGTTATCATCGAGCCCACCAGCGGTAATACAGGTATCGGTCTGGCTTCCGTTGCTGCTGCAAGAGGATACAGACTTATCATCACAATGCCCGAGACCATGAGCATCGAGCGCCGCAACCTCATGAAGGCTTACGGTGCAGAGCTGGTCCTCACAGAGGGCGCTAAGGGCATGAAGGGCGCTATCGCAAAGGCTGAGGAGCTGGCTCAGGAGATCAAGGGAAGTTTTATCCCCTCTCAGTTCACCAATCCCGCTAACCCCGCTATCCACGAGAAAACTACAGGCGTCGAGATCTGGGACGATACCGACGGTAAAGTGGATATTTTCGTTGCAGGCGTCGGTACAGGCGGTACCCTCAGCGGTGTAGGCGCTTACCTCAAGTCCAAGAACCCCGATGTAAAGGTAGTTGCAGTTGAGCCCAAGAGCTCTCCCGTGCTCTCAGAGGGCACAGCAGGTCCCCACAAGATCCAGGGTATCGGCGCAGGCTTCGTTCCCGACACTCTCAATACCGATATTTACGACGAGATAATCCCCGTTGCAAATGAGGACGCCTTCGAGACAGGCAGAGCTATCGTAAGAAATGAGGGCGTACTGGTAGGTATCTCCTCAGGTGCGGCTGTATGGGCTGCTATCCAGCTGGCTAAGCGCCCCGAGAATAAGGGCAAGACCATCGTTGCTCTCCTTCCCGATACAGGCGAGCGCTATCTGTCAACTCCTATGTTTGAATAATACCTCGTTTTTTCGCCATATACAACAACCGTCAGCCGCTGCACCTGCAGCGGCTGATCTTCGTAAGGACATAAAAAAGGCGGCTGATGCCGCCGTTTCTGTTATGCTGTGCCGCAATTATATGCAGTAATCGCCGCCCATTGATGAGTTCTTGTCTATGATGTCCTGTATGGTCAGTCCGTCAAGATAATCGGTAATGGCTGAGTAAAGCCCCTCCCACACAAAGAGAGTGGAGCAATCACCTGCTCTGGGACACTCGTTGGGCTCGAACTCCAGACAGGCTACGGGAGCAAGGCTTCCCTCGGTAGCTCTCAGTATATCGCCCACGGTTATCTCCGATGCCTTTCCTGCCAGCATATATCCGCCCTTGTTGCCGCGGTTTGTTCTGAGAAGTCCCGTCTTGTTCAGCAGGGGGACTATCTGCTCAAGATATTTCTTTGAGATGTTCTGACGCTCCGCCACGTCCTTCAGCGATATATAGCCTTCCTCATGATGAATAGCCAGATCGTACAGCATTCTCAGCGCGTACCTGCCCTTTGTTGATATTTTCATCATTTCACGTCCTTTCAAGCAGGTTATGGTCAAGTGTTATTCTATTATACCATAGGTTTAGTATGTTTTGCAAGTGTTTTCTGTTTTTTATTTATACGGAACTGCTATACTAACATCTTGACATTTTATATCCATCTGTGCTATACTATATTTGCTTATATAAAAAAATACGCCGTATATCGGCTTGAAATTATCCGGAGGATAGAAAAATGAAAACTTCTAAGCTTTATGCTTTCCTGTTTGCAGCTGCTGTAATGGCTTCTGCCGCAGCAGGATGCAGCGATTCAAATTCAGATAAGAATGAACCCGCAGCTCAGCCTGCCGCTACTGTTGCTACCGAAAACCTCGAAGCTCTGGAGCCCCCTGTTGAGCACGGTCCCGCAGGTGAGAACCAGGTAGAGGCTGAGATAGGCGCAGAGGTAAATGCAAATGACACAGGCTTCACACTCAACGGTGTTATCGACGGCGGCCACAACGATGACGGTACAAAATGTCTTTACTTTGATATTACCCTCAGAAACGAGACCGATACCGCTTATACTCTCAGCACACTCAATAACTTCTACATCATAGACGGCAACGGCGAGGAGATCTATTCCGATGTCCGCTCACAGCTCTATGCAAACAAGAACTTCAACTCTGAGAAGTATTTCGCTGACCCCTTTGACATTCCCTCGAACGGTCAGTTCAGCGGTGTTATCGGCGGATATACCGTAGATCAGGGACTCAACGAGTTCACTCTCTGCTTCTTCCCCACCGGAAACGACCCCCGCGCAAAGGAGACCGTTTTCCAGTACCACATCACAGAGGCGGATATTAAGGCTGCCGACAGCTCACTGAAAAAGTAATATAAAAAGCACAGCGGTGCTTATGCAGAAATTCTGCCCCTGAACGTTTTATTGCGCTCAGGGGCTTTGTTTTTATTCAACTACACAGATAAATCGGAATTTACATTTGTAGGGGACGCCGCCCTCGGCGTCCCGTTGGGCGTGTAATATATCTCGCGGGACGCCGAGGGCGGCG
>NZ_JHXI01000012.1 GCF_000621785.1 Ruminococcus flavefaciens ND2009
TAAGATAAGATATCCCTTCGTAAGAGTAAGACCTCTCATAGACTATGAGTTTGATAGGCTCAAAGTGTAAGCGTGGTGACACGTTCAGCTTGCGAGTACTAATCGGTCGAGGGCTTTTCCTTTTTACTTCATTCAGAGTTTTCGCCTCGCATTACGCTTTATTCCTTGAAAACTTCATTTATATTTAGTCGGTGCTTATGGCAATGAGGTCACACCCGTTCCCATTCCGAACACGGAAGTTAAGCTCATTCACGTTGACGATACTTGGCTGGTGACGGCCCGGGAAACTAAATCAGTGCCGACACAGTTAGCTCCATTAGATTTCTAATGGAGCTTTTTTACTTATTCAATATAATTCATATATACGGAGCGTGATATGTATTATGAGAAAGTGTATTCAGAAAAAGCAATTTTTTCCATTTTTTTTCATTGCGCTTTTTGGCATCCTAACTTCTCTATCTGTTTTCATGTACGGCGATGATTATTTATGGTATTATTCGACAGAAGATCCGCAGTTAAGTTCATGGGCTGCTCCAAACGGCAGATTTGTCTCAAATCAGATAACTGTATGGCTGTGCCGCAGTATTTCTTTCAGAACTATTTTTATTGCATTTTTTTATTGTTTTATGCTCATTTTTCTTTCTAATCTTTTTGATTTCAGAAATATCACTAAGAGCAGTAAGTATTACCTTACGTTGTTACTTTTCATATTTATTCCATCTAAAACCTATGCAGAGACAGTTTTGTGGATCAGTGGATTTGCTAATTATATTTTTCCCATGGTCATAGTTTTCGCTTATCTGCTTTTTATGTTTAGTTGTCTTTTCAAAGACAAAGAACCACCATTGTGGATTGCTATGTTCCTTCTTCCAGCATCACTGGTCAGCGGTCTGTGTGTAGAGCATATTACTATTTATAATGTATTTATTTCTGTTGTTATGATTATTCTTATTATAAAGCTTAAACGAAAGGGCGTTCTTCATGCGTTTATGTTTTTTTCCGGAGCAATTATTTCCTGCATTGTGATGTTTGCAAACAGGGCATATTCAAATATAGCTTCAAAGGGGGACAGTGTTGGTAACCGCACCTTCAAGATTGGACTTTCAAATATATTCGAGAACGCTTATTCCTTCGTTGTTTCACATTATACCAAAGATTTCTGGATCATTCCTATAATTATCACAGTTTCTTTTTCTTTGCTTTATGTTAAAAAAGAGTTCAGTGATAAGAAACCGAAGTATCTCATGTTATGTCTTGCTATTTGCTGGCTTTACTCTATATATTCGATATATACAGTCTGCATCTGCAATTTCAGGATTTTCTCTCCTGCCAAGAGAATTGTTGCGCTTGAGGCGGCATTTTCCTTTGTATATGTTGTTTCTCTGGCTTATCTTATAAGTGTGTTTTTCGATAAAAACGGTATGATCAGAGCGTATATATATTTGGTGAGCACATTTCTGCTCACAGCGCCTTTTGTTTTTATAAGTCCGGCTACTGCACGCTGCTTCCTTGCAAATGAGTTATTCTGGATACTTCTCTGCGGCGAGACTGTCACCTCAGCTTTCAGGACTATAAATGTCAGATACCGTAAAAAGTTCAGTCCGTTTGCTTTTATTGCTTCATTTGCCGGAGCATTTCTCATTCTTTTCATTTGCTTTTCCAACAAGTATGTAAATACTATTCGTTATAAATACATAAAGGAACAATTGGCGGAAGAGAAAAACAAAAAGATTGAGCTTATCATGCTTCCCTATACAGAGTATTCTCATGAGGATCTCGAGGAGGGACTTTTCTCGCCGGGTATCGGCGTCGGCGAGTTCGGATATAATAAATATATTCTCAGATATCATGACATTGACTATAATGGGGAAAAGGAATATGTGGAATTAGAGATCGATCCGTATGATTATTTTATAAAAAAAGCTGAATAAACTGGAACAGCGGTTCTGACGAACCGCTGTTTTTTATGGTGAACTGTGGTAGATTATGGGGCGCAGCTGGATACCATTCAGCGCAGCTTCGATGGCATTAGGCAGCATTGAAAACTCAGCCACCAGGGAAGCGGGCTTGTTCACCCAGTCGTCCTGAACCATAGGTACGAAGAAGTAGTTTTTTCTGTTGAAAAGCTCACCGAGGTTTCGGGCTGAGCCCATAAGTGAGTCATTAGAGGCGATAGCCAGCACCACCGGCTTTCCGCTGCGGAGGTGAGACTTCACTGCCATAGTCACGGCTGTATCTGTGATGGACGCGGTCAGCTTGGCTGCGGTGTTTGAGGTACAGGGGGCGACCACCATAATGTCCGTCAGCCCCTTTGGACCTATGGGTTCTGCCTCTGCTATGTCGGTTATCACGGCTCTCCCTGCTATTGAGCGGAGCTTTGCAAGGTTTTCTTCGGCAGTTCCGAACCTTGTGGAGACAGACGCGGCGTGCTCAGACATTATCGGAATGAGCTCAGCGCCGTATTCCCTGAGAATTTCCGCCTGCTCGAAGCTTCGTCTGAAGGTGCAGAACGAGGCGGTCACAGCGTATCCTATGCGAAGTCTCTTGAATACATCACTCACAAGCACCGCTCCTTTCCGCCAGGATAGAGGAAACTGTCTCGGCGACTATCTCTCCCGCAGTAATGGGAGCTGTCTTGCCGGGGAGCCCAAGAGCCCACACTGTTTTCAGCCCCAGCTCTGCGGCAGCGTCCATGTCGATACCGCCGGGCTTCGAGGCAAGGTCTATAAAAAGAGTTTTCCTGTCAAAGCGGCTCAGCACATCCCTGTCAAATATGAGCTTCGGGACTGTATTGAAAACCAGTCCATAGTTTCCGCCCATTCGCCTTGTGGGTACAGAGCGTATTCCGTGGAGTCTCGCCTTTGCGGCTCCCCGGGGATCATAGACAGCGGCTGTGACCTCGGCACCGAAGCCTCTGAGTATCCCTGCAAGAGCAGTACCTATCCTGCCAAGCCCTGCGATAAGGACGGGGAGACCGCTGAGAGTTACGGGGAGCTCCTCCAGTGCCAGTTGAATTGCTCCCTCTGCGGTGGGGACTGCGTTTCTCAGGCTCAGCTCCTCACGGAGAAGATAGTCACATACCTCATGCCGTGGGAATGCAGCTTTCAGTCTTGCGTCCACCTTTCCTGCCAGTACTATCCCATCGGGGGCAAGCAGCTTTTCTACTGTCTTCGCCCTGACTGTTCCGCTGAAACAGGGGGCGGAGATATTTCCCATGTCATCAAGGGCAGGAACGGGCAGCACTGCACAGCGGCAGCAGCCTTCACAGTCGGTATCGGGGGCAGGCAGAGACAGCTCCTCCGGAATATAATCATCGTCAAAGCCCAGAATGCCCACACTGTATTCATCGGCAAGGCGGGCTGCACAGTAAAGCTGTCTTGTGTCGCCGCCTGCAATAAGTATATCAGGTCTTGTCATAAATTACTCCAATCTGCCCATAGGGCATAAAGTGATTATCTCTAATCAGATTATTATATGAATCGGCGGCGTATATTGTCAAAGGCGGCGGACTGTTTTCC
Source organism: Ruminococcus flavefaciens ND2009 (assembly GCF_000621785.1). Taxonomy (GTDB): domain Bacteria; phylum Bacillota; class Clostridia; order Oscillospirales; family Ruminococcaceae; genus Ruminococcus; species Ruminococcus flavefaciens_C. Next base: position 3,519 of record NZ_JHXI01000012.1, read on the forward strand.
TCAGTAAACTATACTTGCATATTTCTTCATGTAATGGTATAATTATTTTATATCGAATACAGGAGGTAACCAATGAATATAAACGATAATGTCCACGGTTTTACCGTTACACGAACAGCTCCCGCCCCCGACTGCGGCTCGGAGCTCATAGAGATGACACATAATAAGACAGGAGCAAGACTGGTCTGGCTGAAAAACAGCGGCGAGAACAAGCTCTTCTCCGTAGCCTTCAAGACTCCTCCCACGGACGATACGGGTATCTTCCATATACTGGAGCACTCCGTTCTGGGCGGCTCTGAGAAATACCCAGTAAAGGAGCCCTTCCTTGAGCTTATGAAGGGCACTATGAACACCTTCCTCAACGCCATGACCTACCCCGACAAGACCGTTTTCCCTGTTTCCAGCCGAAACGATACTGACTTTATGAATCTTACAAGGGTATATCTTGACGCAGTGTTCGCCCCTGCCATATACTATAATCCAAATATCTTCTATCAGGAGGGCTGGCACATCGAGATGCGCAGCAGCTCCGACACACCCGTATACAAGGGTGTAGTATTCAATGAGATGAAGGGAGCCATGTCCTCGGTCTACAGCCGAATGGAGTCGGATATGATGAAGGTACTCTATCCCGACAGCTGCTACAGATTTGAGTCCGGCGGACTTCCCGAGTCTATTCCCGACCTGTCCTACGAGCAGTTCATACAGGGACACAGGACCTACTATCACCCCTCCAACGCTTACATATACCTTGATGGTCCCGTGGACATAGACGCTGTTCTGGAGCTCATAGACAGTGAGTATCTCAGCCGCTTTGACAAGCGTGAGGTTGAGAACGACATACCCGTTCAGGCTCCTGTTGCCCCCACTGTTGTCAGGAATTACTACGAAATATCTCCCGACGAGGAGGAGACCAGCCACACCTACTATCTTATCGGCAAGGTGCTGGGCAGCTGGCAGGACCGCGAGAGGATAACTGCCGCTTCCGTTCTGGGAGAAGCTCTCACAGGCTCCAATGACGCTCCTCTGAAGCGCGCCCTCCTGGACACAGGGCTGTGCCTTGACGTATCCCTTGAGGTAAGCGACGGTATAATGCAGCCCTTTGGCTGTATCGCCATAAACAACACCGACGAGGAGAACTGCGGCAAGCTGAAAGAGACTCTCCGCAGCGCAGTGTCCGAGCTCTGTGAAAAGGGCATAGGCAGCGAGCTCCTCACCGCAGCCATAAACCGTCTGGAATTCCGCTACCGTGCAGGCGGCGAGCCCAGAGGACTCACAAGAAATATAAACGCCCTGTCCGCATGGCTCTACGGCGGCGACCCCTTGCTCTATCTTGAGATGGGCGAGGTATTCGACAGCCTGAGAGCAAAGACCGGAAACGGCTATTTTGAGGAGCTCCTGAAGCAGTGGCTCCTTGATGATGAGGGGACTGCCCAGCTGTACCTCCTGCCCTCACGCACCTACGGCGACGAGCAGAAGGCTGATGAGGCAAAGCGTCTTGCAGCTATCGTGGACGGTCTTGCCTGCGAGGAAAAGGACGTTATCGTGGAGCAGAACCGTAAGCTTGACGAGTGGCAGCAGTCCGTGGACACAGCAGAGCAGCTTGCCACCATGCCTCACCTTGCTATTTCAGAGGTGGGAGAGGAGCCCCTCAGCTTCGACACCGAGGTCACCGACATGAATGGCATCACCGTGCTCCGCCATCCCTCATCGGACGAGGGCATAGCGGCTGTCAGCCTTTACTTCTCGCTGGCGGACTGCACAGAGGAGGAGCTTTCTGCCGCAGCGGCAATGTCAGAGCTCCTCGGAGAGCTCCCCACCGCAGACAGCTCCGCAGCAGAGCTCCAGCGCAGGATAACAGGCCTCCTTGGCAGCATAAACTACAACGTGGACGTCTTCTCAAAGCAGGGCGTTACGGATAAATGCAGCCCCTATTTCTCGGTGACAGCACGTTTCCTCGACAAGAACACCCATGAGGCACTTGCTCTCATCGCAGAGATACTCACAAAGACCTCTTTCGACGACAAGGACACCGTTAAGGAGCTCCTTCTCCAGACCGATGAGAACTACAAGCAGAGCATCATCGCCAACGGTCACACCTACTCCATGACAAGGGTAAGGGCGAGCCTGTCGGCGGAGTCTGCGGTGACTGAGCTGGTATCGGGCTATGAGGGCTACAAGCGCATACACGAGGCAGTAAAGGCTCCTGAGAAGCTTATAGCAGCTATCAAAGCTCTGAGCAGCCGTATCATATGCAGAGCCCGTGTTACCGCTTCAGTGACGGGAGAGATCTCACCTGAGGCACTTATCATGGCACTTCCACAGGGAGCAGCTCCCTCTGCGAAGGAAATGAGCTACAGCCTTGATATTCCCGCAAAGCAGGGCGTAGTCATTCCCGCGGGAGTTTCCTACTCCGCAATGGCATTCCCCGATAATTCCGCAGATACAGCGGTAAGGAAGGTGCTTTTCCGCGCACTTTCTCTGGAATACCTCTGGAACGAGGTCAGAGTCAAGGGCGGAGCCTACGGCACAGGCGCATTCATGACCGTGTCGGGAGAGCAGTCCTTCTACTCCTACCGTGATCCTTCGCCTGCGGCAACTCTTGATATATGCGCAAAGGCAGCGGATTTCACCGAGCAGTACTGCGCAGGGGACCCCGATATTACCCAGTATATCATCAGCTCCGTGGCAAAGGAGGAGCCTTTAATGTCCGATGGCAACAAGAGCCGCAAGGCAGACGGACTGTGGTTCAGAGGCATAACCGACGAGGACAGAGCTGCCGAGAAGAAGCGTATGCTCAAGGTCACAGCCGAGCAGCTCCGCGAGGCAGCGCAGAAGCTGAGAACAACAGGCAATATCTGCGTAATGGGAACAGAGTCCGCAATGGAGGGTCTGGATCTTGTAAAGGATACTCTTGCATGATAACTGAATAAAAGGAGAGCCCCGAAGTGAACTTTTTAAGTTGCTTCGGGGCTGTTTATTGTCTGCACTGCAAAAAAAGGCTGCCGCAGAAGCGGCAGCAGAGGTGAGGTTTTTTATGCAACGCGAGTGAGAACGTTGCTGTTCTTATCGTCGGTGATGGTGAGTGTGTCTCCGTCAACCTTGAATTCTGCGGTCATTTCATCGGAATTCTCGTCCGCAGAGGGGTTGATGAGGGGGGAGCAGCCCGAAATAACAAGGTCGCTGCCCTTGGTCTCGTATGTAAACAGGTCGTTGAAAACCACAAAGCTCTTGTCGTCCTTGAGTTCAACGGTTATATCTGCCTTGCCGCTGTCTGAGGGATAGGCATTTGAAAGGCTGTCGTAGAGACTTCCGCCTGTGAGGTCATATTTGCCGTTGTAGCCGCTTCCGCCGCTTTCAAGTCTCTTCATTACGATGACGTCGCTGTTGTTGAGACTTACAGTGACAACGTCATTTTCCTCGCTGATGTACTCCTTGTCTATGGCATAGCCGTAGAGTATCATGCTGTCCTCAGTGAAGCTGAACACGGGAGTGGTCTCCTCGTAGATAGAGCCCTTGCCCTTGTCGCTGAATATGAGTCCAACGCTCTCGATGTCTTCGCTGGGGCTGTCGCTGAGCGCCCATTTGCCTGTAATATCCGCAGTTTTTTCCTTTTTCTTGCCGCCCGATGACTTGCCGCATGAAGCCAGTGCCAGCAGTGCCATGGAGCAGGCTATAACAGATGTAATAAACTTTTTCATAACAATATCCTCCCAAAAGAATCGGACAACTCTGTCCGTATATACAGTATACGCAGGAAAAGTGAGTTTTCCGAGGTATTACCGAAAATTTTTCAGCAGATATTATTATATCACGTCACGAAGGATAATGCAAGTGGCAAGGAATGGCTTGACACAGCCCTGTGGAAGTGTTAGAATAATCTCGTAAAACACAGAAGGAGGTCTTTTTATGAGGATACTCAGGGCAGCAGCGGCTGCGGCGGTGCTTTTATGGACCCTGCCCGGGGCGGTATACGCTGACACTGCAATTGATATGGACTACAACAGCGACGGCGCAGTTGATATATTTGACATGGTATCTGCAAGGAGGAGCGGTGCAAACGGGGAGGAGCTCCACCGCCTAAGCGGCTTTCTCCTCGGCAACGGAGCAGGTACACCTGTACAGGAGGGCTACCGCCTTGTGTGGAGCGACGAATTCGACGGCAGCAGTCTTGACATGGACAAGTGGTCATATGAGCTTGGCAACTGGAAGCTGGACGACAGCGGTAACTATATCACAAACGGCTGGGGCAACAACGAGCAGGAGTTCTACACTGACAGGAACACCGCAGTGAAGGACGGAGTCCTCACCATATCCGCCCGCAAGGAGAGCTGGACCGACGAGAAGCAGGGCAGCTATGACTACACCTCCTCAAGGCTGAGCACACAGCACAAGTTCTCGGTCTGCGGCGGCAGGATAGAGGTGAGAGCGCGGTGCGACTCGGGCAAGTCACTGTGGCCTGCCATATGGATGCTCCCCGAGGACAGCGCTTACGGCGGCTGGGCATCGTCGGGCGAGATAGACATTATGGAGGGCTGGGGCAGCACTCCCGAAAGAGTCTGTGGGACCGTCCATTTCGGAGGAGCATGGCCTGCCAACAAGTACCTGACAGGGGAGTACAGCTTCCCCGAGGGCGACGGCACAGAAAACTGGCATACCTACAGCATAGAGTGGGAACGCGGTGAGATCCGCTGGTATGTGGACGACAGCCTTTACAGCACCCAGACCGACTGGTATTCCGAGGGCTTCAGCTATCCTGCGCCCTTTGACCAGAATTTCTACATTATACTCAACCTTGCGGTGGGCGGACATTTTGACGGTATCGACGGCATATACGCTGACCCTGCCACCTTCGCAAGTGGAGACAAGAACTTTGACATCGACTATGTGAGAGTTTACGAGAATACCGCCTCTGACTTCCGTCCTACGGAGATGACTTCACTGGCTCTGGACAACTACATCGAGGGCGCAGAGGCTTCCGTGGTGAACAAGGAGGGCTGCACGGTCATAGATGTAAAGAATGCAGGCTCTCTTGAATACGCGGTAATGGGACTTCTACGCGGCAGAGAGGTGAAGGCGGGACAGAGTTACACTCTCAGCTTTGACGCAGTCTCCACAGCGGAGAGAACGATGGTAGTGACAGCGGAGGACAGCTCCTACACCCGTTACCTTGACGAGAAGGTGACGATTTCTCCCGAGAAGAAGCATTACAGCTTTGATGTTACCTTCCCGGGGGATATGTCAGCGGATATAAAGTTCCAGCTTGGAAACATTGACGGAGCCTCCGCCATAGGTGCCCATGAGGTTACCCTTTCCGACATAAGCTGGAGCTGATGAAAGCTTCTGAACTAAATCATAATTTATCATAATGTAGGGGACGGCGTCCTCGACGTCCCGTTGGGAGTGTAATATATCTCGCGGGACGCCGAGGGCGGCGTCCCCTACATTAGCTAACGGCTAAGGGCTAACGGCTCAAATCATAATTTAGCTTCGCTAAATTATGATTTATCTAATATTCCGCGCTTCTGAAATAAAAAAGCCATAGTACTTCTGACCTTGTATCAGAAATACTATGGCTTGATTTTTTATATCAGTAATATCAGTCGATAGGATATACCCAGTTGAATGTATCCTCGACCTTGCCCCACTGGATACCTGTCATTGTATCGTAGAGCATCTGAGAGATCTTGCCGATCTTGTTGCCGTTGATCTCCATAACCTTGTCGCCCCACTTGAGGTGACCAACAGGAGAGATAACAGCAGCTGTACCTGTACCGAATACCTCGTCAAGCTTGCCTGCATCGTAAGCGTCAGCGATCTCCTGGATGTCGATACGTCTTTCCTCGACCTCAAGACCCTTGGACTTGCAGACCTCGATAGCGGACTTTCTTGTGATACCGGGGAGGATAGAGCCCTGGAGCATAGGTGTAACTACCTTGCCGTCGATAACGAAGAAGATGTTCATAGCGCCGACTTCCTCGATGTACTTCTGCTCAACGCCGTCCAGCCAGAGAACCTGTGAGTAGTTCTGCTTGTGAGCCTCGTCCTGTCCGATAAGAGAAGCAGCGTAGTTTCCGCCTGTCTTAGCGAAGCCCATACCGCCTCTTACAGCGCGGACATACTTGCTCTCAACGTAGATGTTAACAGGGTTGAGGCCTGTCTCGTAGTAAGCTCCCGAAGGAGAAAGGATTATGATAAAGAGGTAGTGCTCGCCGGGCTTAACGCCGAGGAAGGGGTCAACAGCGATGATGAAGGGTCTGATATAGAGTGACTCGCCGTCCTTTGAGGGAACCCAGTCCTTCTCGATCTTAACGAGCTCTGTGAGGCACTGCATACCAAGCTCAACAGGGAGCTCAGGGATAACAAGTCTTTCGTTGGACTTGTTCAGTCTCTTGAAGTTCTCCTCGGGGCGGAAGAGCTGTACCTTGCCGTCAGCAGTTCTGTAAGCCTTGAGTCCCTCAAAGACCTCCTGACCGTAGTGGAAGCACATAGCGGCAGGTGAGAGATCGATATTGCCGTAGGGCATGATCTCGGGATCGTGCCAGCCCTGACCCTCGTCATAGGGCATTACCAGCATATAGTCTGTGAAGATGTGACCGAAGCCGAGCTTGTCGCCGGGCTGGGGCTTAGCCTTGAGAGTTTCTGCTTTTGTGAATTTGATTTCCATATTATTCAACCTTCTTCTTTAAATAATTACCTGTTAATCTGTTACCGAGAAGTAATTCTTCTCGTAAATGCGCTTGCAGACAAAGACTGTGACCACAGCGGCTGTGACAGCCAGGACTGAGGTAGAGAGCGAAGCTGCAAGAATGATCTTACCTTTTTTACTCATAGAATCTACTCCTTCCGTCAGATCAAGAGAAATCTTTCAATAAATAATTATACCATACAATTGAATTATTTTCCATAGGGGAGAGCTAAAAATTATGCACAAATTCGCCTGTTGAAATCCGTGCGTATTTTTACTCGTCGAAGGTCCTTACGCGGAGCTTTGCCCCAAGCTTTTCGGCTACTTTTTTGGAAGCCTCGATCTGCTCTGGAGGGATAACGTCCACGACGGACATGATGACCTCAGCCCTGCCTGCCTTTACGCAGTCCTTGGTGAACTTCTGGAGCCCCTCGAAGGCGTTCTCGAACTTAGGTCTTGTGACCTTCATATACTCCTCCTCGGTGGGGGCGTTAAGGCTTATGGAGATAACGTCCAGAGCGTAGCACAGCTCCTTGGCGATGCTCCTGCCGTGGATAAGGTCGCCGAGACCGTTGGTGTTGAGCCTGAGTCTGGGGCAGTGCTCTCTGCTGCGGAGATAAGCGGCAGTCTCAAGGAGCACATCGAGGCGCTCGGTGGGCTCGCCGTAGCCGCAGAAGACTACCTCGCGGAATTTTCTCAGATCCCGTTTTCTCAGGTCTGCCATTATCTCGTTCATATCGGGCTCATGCTCAAGCCACAGAGGGTCTGAGCCGTAAGCGCCGTCGGCGTGGTTGCGTATGCAGAAAGTGCAGGCGCAGGGACATTTGTTTGTCAGGTTCAGATATAGGTTATCCCCGACAACATAGGAAATGGTCATAGCTTTTTCCATTATTGCTCACCTTCATTTGAATTATTGTTATCCTTTGCATTGATACACTCGTAGATCCAGCCTGCTATCTTTGCGGCGCTGTTCATATCCAGATTGGAGATAACGGCAGCACCGTCTGTTATAGGAGCCTCGACTGTAGCAATGCTTATAACATACTCGTTGTACCATATGGAAATGACACCGTTGTTTGCAGCGGCTTCCTCGGTCTTCTTGGCGAAGATCTCCTTGCCTTCCTCGTCGAAGAAAATGTCCACAACATAGGTTGAGTTATCGGGCTGATCGGGCATTATCTCCATAGAGCAGTCAACGATGTGGTCGCTGGTGAGGAAGGGCTCTGCGGACTCGTCCTCGCCCATACGCAGGTATATCATCTTCTGGGGGAGGGTCATAGTAGGGATCTCGGGAGCCTCTGTGGTGGTCACGGGAGCGGTGGTAACAGCCGTCTCCTCAGCGTCATTCTTGTCAAAGGGACTGCTGCAGCCTGTGAGCAGCAGAGCAGCTGCCATAGCTGCGAAAGCTTTCTTCTTCATCTCATATACCTCCTGTTTTTTGATACATGGTATCAGTAATTTATCTCTTTAACGCTTACCTCGTAAGGAAGCGGTGCAGAATCTATCTTCTTTGCCAGCTCAGCGGCGGCGGTAGTATCAAAGTCGCCCGATATTATGCAATTGCCGTTGATTATTGCCGAGCTTACCACGGGAGCCGACAGCAGTTCGCCGTCGAACCATATAGAAACGGGAGTATCCGTGCCTGCAAGCTGACCGGTCACACTGCCGAACACATCTGTTCCGTGATCGTTGAACTGTATAGAAACATAATCCCTCATACTTCCGTCAGTCTCAGCCATTATGACATTTTCAGCCTTTTCCACATCATCATTTGTGAGTATCAGCTCGTCGTCCGCCTTTTCCCCCTTGCGGAACTCCAGCAGGCGCTTCTCGCATACCCTCTCCGAAAAGACCTCTATATTTTCCCTGAGAGCGTTCTCCTTCTCGAAGGTCATGGTGATGGTATTAGCGTCATAGTCCTCGCTGAACTCCTGACCTATATCGGGTATCTCATTTTCTGTGCGCAGTTTCAGCACTTCTGTAATGATGTCCAGATCGTTTTTGCTGATGTCGCCCTCAGCCTGAAATACGATACTGCCTGTATCCTTTCTTTTGGTTTCAGACTTCTTCTCCGCGGGCTCCTCGCTCCTGGTGCAGGAAGCAGCATTTGCCAGCACTATGCAGGCAGCTGCCGCCATAAGCTTTATTTTTTTCATAGTTGTATTTCCTCTGTTATTCTATATAGATACGGGGAACTCTCTTGGAAATGCCGCAGACCACCTCATAGCCGATGGTGCCGTATATCTGAGCAAGGTCATCGGCAGTAATGCGGTCGCCGCCGTCGGTGCCGATGAGGGTGACTATATCTCCCGACTTGGCCTCGGGAACGTCGGAAACGTCCATCATGAGCTGGTCCATGCAGACTCTGCCAACTATCCTGCATCTTTTGCCGTGGACCAGTATCTCTCCCTTTGAGCTGAGGAGACGCGAATAGCCGTCGGCATAGCCGATAGTCACCGTAGCGATACGCATTTCGCGGTCAGCCACGAATGTACGTCCGTAGCTTATGCAGTCTCCCGGCTTGACGGTCTTGACGTGGGAGATGACAGCCTTCAGCTCCATAAGGGGCTCAAGACCCTCGGGTATCTCCAGGCTCACATCGGGGTGGAGACCGTAGAGAATGATTCCTGCCCTTGACAGGGTGCTGCGTGAGCTGTTGCGGTAGCAGGTAGCGGCACTGTTCATGAAGTGGAGATGGCGGAGCTTTATGCCCCTGCCTGCCAGAACATCGTAGGTGTCGGTGATGAACTTCTCCTGCCTGTCGGTGTAGGCGATATTGTCGGGATCGTCGCTGTCTGCAACGGCGAAATGGGTATAAATGCCCTCAACTAAGAGCTTATCTATCTTCATCATCTCGGCGATCTCGTCAGCGCACTCCTCGGGAGTATCGTGCTTGAGACCTATCCTTCCCATGCCCGTGTCTATCTTGATATGACAGCGGATAGGAGAGGGAGTATTCTTCACAAGCTCCTGAGCGTACTCGGTGGAGACCACGCCCTGGATAATATTGTACATAGCGATCTCGTGGGCGTACTCGGGGGGAGTATAGCCCAGAATGAGTATCTCCGCGTCGGGAGCGAACTTCCTTACAGCAATAGCCTCGTCGAGATTTGACACAGCGAAGTATTTTATCCCGCACTGCTCCGCGAGGCAGCGGACGATATGCTCATCGCCGTGACCATAGGCGTCAGCCTTGACCACCGCCATGATTTCTGTCTTAGGAGAGTTGAGGCTGCGGATAATATCCACATTTTTTCTGAGCTGAGGAAGCGACACTTCAGCCCATGCGCGTTTGAGATACGGCTTCATTCCGTGATCGGTCCTTTCTTCAGGCATCTGCCGGGCATTCTGAGGGGCGCGGCGCTGCCTTTATTTAAAATTTAATTACAAGTCAAAAAACGTCTTGAAATAAGACGTGATGTATGTTATAATTTCAGTGTATGCACACAGCGGCAGTATATTTTCGGGAGAGCGAGGTGTTCCATGCTTTTCTCAATTGATTCGGGAGTCCCCGTGCTTCCGTCCGATGAAATAGTAACAGACAGGGCAGATACGGTCTGCTTTACGGGACATCGTGAAAACAGCGTCCTTCCATACAAGGGTGACCCAATATACAGCAGTATAACTCTGCGCACTGTTCAGCTCATGCTTTTCCGGTACATAGATATGGCTGTTGAGAGCGGCTACAGGAGCTTTATCAGCGGACTTGCCGAGGGTACTGACCTGTGGGCTGCCAAGTATATCCTTGGCAAGAAGCACTCTGACAGCAGCATACGTCTTATCGGTGTGATGCCCTATCTCAGGCACGCTGAGCGGTTCAGTCAGCGCTATAAGGAGCTGCTTTGCGACGTGGAAAGGGGAGCGGATATGCTCCTGACCACCAATACGGACCCTGATGTGGTATACGGCAAGAGCCGCAGCGAGGGGAATACCTCTCCCGACCTTTACAGGGTGAGGAATTACTTCATGGCGGACAATGCCTCGGCGGTGATCTCCTACTTCAACGAAGGCTCATTCAAGTCGGGCACCAGTCAGACGCTGAACTACGCAGTCCGTCAGGGGTTGAAGATACGTCGTTTCGGGCTTGAAGAAGCCTATGGCATCATAGACGAATGCGGCCCCGATATAGAGGGCATACGCCGCAAGCTGGTTTTCATGGAAAACGTGTTTGAGCTGCCGTACTAATTATATCACATTCTTTTTGGTAAATCAACCGTCGCGGAGAGATAAATCATTATCCAAGTTCTCCGCCGCGCTGAAATGGCATTTTTATGCTGATGTTAAAAGTTGAAAAAACGGAGGCTTTTTTCACAGGATTATCACCGAAATACAGCCTTTTTTAACAGCTTCGGGAACACTTTTCACAGTGAACGGCGAAAAGAGGGATCTTGAGAATTTGGCTATATACCGTGATTTGCGGCAACGAACCACGGCGCTATGCGGTAAAACTCATGCTGAACGCCTGTTCTATTTCAACAGACTGTTGAATTGTGTGTTTAAACATTCATCAGCCATTCATTTATGTTGAAAATGTGGAAAACTCTGTTGACAACCGCATTACCGCGGATAAGTTTTTAACCCCCTTGTTTGGAAAAATAATTTTATTCATTCTCGGGCGGATATTTTCGGACAGGCTTTATACAAGAAGTTTATATCGAACGTAAAATAATAAAAAATCCAATAATGACAAGTTTCTGACAATAAAAAAACGAAAGGAGCCACAACAATGGCAAAAAGAAAAAGCGGATCAATAGCAGTACCCTTTCTGGCGACTATCTTCATCGGACTTATCGTAGTCGGAGGAATAGCCGCAGGACTGTACAAGTACCTGGGCTTCGGGCAGCAGAAAAAGCCCTCTGAGCCCGTACCGAGAACAAACGGAATGGTCACGGACTCGGATAACCACACCGTGCTCCTGGTACTGGACGTCCCCGAAAGAAAGTCACCTCCCACATTTATCCTCATGCGTTCACGCCCCGTCAAGAAGGAGATCGTGTTCATAGGAATACCTTCAAACTCCATTGCCCTTGTTGACGGTAATCAGGAGGGTATCCTGGCAAGCTATAACAGCGGCGGAGCAGCCTCTGCGGCGGAATTCGTCGAGAAGGTCTTCGAGGTCGAGGTCGACAGGTACATGAAGTTCGATTCCGCAGCATTCAGAAAGATAAGCGACATTTTCGGCGGAGTCACCTATGCGGTGAACGCTGACATCGCAGGCTTCAAGAATGACGGAACACAGCAGTACCTCAACAGCGAGCAGGTGGAGATGTTCGTTACCTACATGATGTTCCAGGGCGGCGAGTATGAGCGCTCACTTATAGCTGCCGATGTGCTCAAGTCCATGGTGAACCAGGCTGATGGCAAGCGTATCGCAGACAGCTTTGACAACAACTTCAACACCGTTATAAATATGGTGGAGTCAGATGTTACTGCGGCTGACTATAAGGAGCACAAGAACGCTATCAAGAATATGTTCGAGTTCGGCTCCTCTATCGCCGTGGCACTTTCCGTTGACGGAACCAATGCAGGCGCCGACTTTATCCCCAGCAGCGGCTTCATCGAGAACGTTAAGGACCAGTACTTCAAGGAGAAGTAATGACAGGAATATTCGATACCCACGCACATTACGCTGACAGCGCCTTTGACGCCGACAGGGAGCAGGTCCTTGAGGAGCTGCCCCGAAAGGGCGTAAAGCTGGTGATGCTGGCAGGCTCCTCCATGAGGAATTCAGCTGCCAATGCTGAGCTGGCAGAGCGCTATGACTATATCTATGCCGCAGCAGGAGTCCACCCAGAAAGCGTGGATGAGACTCCCGATGACTATATCGAAAGGCTGCGGGAGCTTATCTCATCCTGCCCGAAGATAAAGGCAGTAGGCGAGATAGGTCTTGATTACCACTACGAAAACTACGACCGTGAAAAGCAGATACGCTTTTTCCGTCAGCAGCTCTCTCTTGCGGCGGAGCTGGATATGCCCGTCATAGTTCACAGCCGCAATGCCACCGAGGACACCGTGGACATACTGAAGGAGTTCCGTCCCCGGGGCGTGGTACACTGCTTCAGCGGCTCAGCGGAGACCGCAAAGGAGATACTGAAGACAGGTATGTACATCGGCTTTACGGGAGTCCTCACCTTCAAAAACGCAAAGAAGGCGCTGAAGGCTCTTGCTGAGGTGCCCATGGACAGGCTTCTCATGGAGACGGACTGCCCTTACATGGCTCCCGAGCCTCTGCGGGGACACCGCAGCGACAGCTCCATGATAGAGTTCACGGCGGCAAAGGCTGCGGAGGTCAAGGGTATACCCGTTCAGGAGCTAATAGACATCACCTGCCGCAACGGCATGACGATGTACGGAATAGAATAACTCGCAGAAAGGAGGAAAACGGATGTATTACTGCTGCGGAGTTACAGAAAAGGGCGTAATGCCCCATAATGAGGACGCTCTTCTCATAAAGGACAGCGTGATAGATTCGGGATCCTCCGAGCAGACCATAGCGCCGCCATTTATAGCGGCGGTATCCGACGGAGTATCGGGAGAGCGCTCAGGCGAGCTTGCCTCAAAGATGTGTCTTGAGCTCCTCCGCGACGTGGAGTACAGCGGCGAGATGAAGCTTGACGAGGAGCTTCTCTCCATTCACCGCCGTCTTGCGGAGTACAGCGAGTCCGATCCCGAGATGCACAATATGCAGGCGACTCTCTGCGGCTTTGCAGTGGACGAGAGCAACAATATCCTCACCTTCAATGTGGGAGACTCACGTCTCTACCGCTACCGCGGCGGACGTATCAGGCAGATCTCCCGTGACCAGTCCCTTGTGCAGCTCCTCATTGACGAGGGGGCTATCACCCACGAGGAGAGAAAGGCGCACGTCCACAGGAACATCATCTTCCCCGTTTTCGGAAATGTGAAGTCCACTCCCAAGGTGGACACCGTAAGCATAGACGGGGGAATGGAGTACGGCGACCTGCTGCTGCTCTGTACCGACGGGCTTTCCGACTATGTATCGGCTCTTGATATAGAGGAGATACTTGAGCTTCCGAAAAGCCTGAAATCGAGACTTCACCTGCTTGTGGACAAGGCTCTGGAAAACGGCAGCAAGGACAACATAACGGTCATCGCCGTTGTGTACTATGAATAATGAAGAAGAACGGCAGTGCCGTTCTTTTTTATAATAACAGGAGAATATAAATGGAAATAAAGCGCTTTTCAGCAGAAAAAGACCTGCAAAGGCTTGAAAGCTATCTCAGGGACTGCTATTATGAGACGGAAAACATGACCTCATGGCTTCCCCAGCGGCTCCACGACCTTATATACAGAATGGACGTACAGTATACCGACTGCGGACTGCCGAGGTCTGCGGACTATATTTTCATGTGGGAGGACAGCGGCAGTATAGTCGGCTGTATACTCCCCGACGGCGACGCGGTCTACATGAGCATAAAGAAGGGCTGTGAGAGAATTTTTGCGGATATGGTGAGCTATGCCGAGGAGAACTGCCTGCCCCTGTTTGAAAAGGACAAGGACGGCTCTGTGGACTTCCTTGTCATAGCCAATGACAGTCTTGCCTACAGAGCTGAGGTGCTTACGGAAATGGGTTATACAAAGCAGGCTGAGGAGGACTATGACAATTATGTATACCCTCAGACCGCAGCTGTGACGGTGGAGCTTCCCGACGGGTATAAGCTTCTCTACGGCGATGAATACCCCGACGAGGCTCTGAAATGGAGCGCACTCAATCTGGGCTTTCACCCCGGGCTTGAAGCCGAGGGCTACAGAAATGGCATGACCGCCTATGAGTCGCGGAAGAAGTCGTCCATGTATGCCGACAGCTTCGAGACTGTCATAATAGACGGGAAAACAGACCATGAGAACAATGTGTGCGCATACTGCTTCGTCTATGTGGATACGGTCACGAAGACCGCCCTCATCGAGCCTGTGAGTACAAGGGAGAAATACAGGCACAAGGGCTTGGGTACGGCGCTCATGCACGGAGCGATACTGAAATGCAGGGAAAAGGGCGTCGAGAAATGCTACGTGAATTCCTATGACTGGCGCAGAAAGTTCTACAATGCGGCAGGCTTTGTCACCGAGGACTCCATAGGCTTCTGGCACAAGCGTCTGAAATAAAGTGTTGCGCAGAGGTAACTTTGTCATAACAGAGCGATATTTGCTCTGCTGTTTTTTGCGGCATTTGACGAATATTTAACAAGTGCCAAAAAAATCATTTTTTTATATTGACTTATGGGGGACAAAGGAGTATAATTTATATTGTATGGCAAATACTACCTATTTTATATATCAAACTTGGAGGTTTTTAAAATGAGCAGAGTTTACAACTTCAGTGCAGGTCCTGCGGTTCTTCCCGAGGAAGTGCTCAAGGAATGTGCAGAGGAAATGATGGATTACAAGGGCTGCGGAATGTCCGTAATGGAGATGTCTCACCGTTCAAAGGTATACGATGAGATCATCAAGGAAGCAGAGAAGGATCTCCGCGACCTCATGAACATCCCCGACAACTACAAGGTCATCTTCGTACAGGGCGGCGCTTCACTGATATTCGCAGGCGTTCCCATGAACCTGATGAAGAAGGGCAAGGCTGCTTACATCATCACAGGTCAGTGGGCTAAGAAGGCTGCACAGGAAGCTGAAAAGTACGGCGAAGTAGTAAGAGTAGCTTCATCTGCCGATAAGACATTCTCATATATCCCTGACTGCTCAGATCTTGATATACCCGACGATGTAGACTACGTTTACATCTGCGAGAACAACACAATCTACGGAACAAAGTTCTGGGAGCTCCCCAACACAAAGGGTCACGAGCTGGTTGCTGACGTAAGCTCATGCTTCCTCTCAGAGCCTGTTGACGTATCAAAGTACGGCGTTATCTACGGCGGCGTTCAGAAGAACGTAGGACCTTCAGGCGTTCAGATCATCATCGTTCGTGAGGACCTCATCGCTGACGGCCCCGCACTCAAGTGCACACCTACAATGATGGACTGGAAGATCCAGGCTGACAACGAGTCACTCTACAACACACCTCCCTGCTACGGCATCTATGTATGCGGCAAGGTATTCAAGTGGATCAAGAAGATGGGCGGCCTTGAGGCAATGAAGGCTCACAACGAGAAGAAGGCTAAGATCCTCTATGATTTCCTCGACAGCAGCAAGATGTTCAAGGGCACAGTTGAGAAGAAGGACCGCTCACTCATGAACGTACCCTTCATCACAGGCAACGAGGAGCTTGACAAGAAGTTTGTTGCAGAGTCAAAGGCAGCAGGCTTCGAGAACCTCAAGGGTCACAGAACAGTTGGCGGCATGAGAGCTTCTATCTACAACGCTATGCCTATCGAGGGCGTTGAGAAGCTGGTAGCCTTCATGAAGAAGTTTGAGGAAGAAAACTCATAATAATTCATAATGCATAATGCATAATGCATAATTACAGTGTCTTTTTATACTTGATATATCGAGCGTAGCGAGCTCCGCAATTATGAATTATGAATTCTTAATTATGCATTTCAAAAAAACATAGAAAGAGGTTTACTGAAATGTACAATATCCAGACATTAAACAAGATCTCAGCAGTCGGAACAGACGTATTTGACAAGAGCAAGTATACTGTTGCTGAGGAAATTGCAAACCCCGATGCAATAATGGTACGTTCCGCAAAGATGCACGATATGCAGTTCGGCGACAACCTTCTCGCAATTGCCCGTGCAGGTGCAGGCGTAAACAATATCCCTGTTGAGCGCTGCGCACAGGAGGGTATCTGTGTATTCAATACTCCCGGTGCTAACTCAAACGCAGTTAAGGAGCTTGCAGTATGCGCACTTCTCCTTGCTTCCAGAAAGATCGTTGAGGCAGCTTCATGGGCAGCTTCACTGAAGGGCACACCCGACGCTCCCAAGACAGTTGAGGGCGGCAAGTCCAAGTTTGCAGGTCCCGAGATCGCGGGCAAGACCCTTGGTATCATCGGTCTGGGCGCTATCGGCGGTAAGATCGCAAACGCAGCAGAGGCTCTGGGCATGAAGGTTATCGGCTACGATCCCTACATCTCAATCGGAGCAGCTCTCCACCTCGATCCTACAGTAAAGATCGTTTCCGATATAAACGAGATCTACACAAACAGCGACTACATCACAATTCATATGCCCTACACTCCTCAGACAAAGAACACCATCGATGCTGAGCAGATCGCTATGATGAAGGACGGCGTTCGTCTTATCAACCTCGCAAGAGGTGAGCTCATCAACAGCGAGGCAGTAGTAAAGGCTATCGCTGACGGCAAGGTTGCAAAGTACGTAACAGACTTTGCTGACGATGTAGTTCTCGGCGTTGAGAACGTTATCGTTCTTCCTCACCTCGGTGCTTCCACACCCGAGAGCGAGGACAACTGTGCAGTTATGGCAGCTGAGGAGCTCATCGAGTACCTTGAGAACGGTAACATCAAGAACTCTGTAAACCTCCCCAACGCTTCAATGAACGCAGTAGGAACAAAGATCTGCATCATCCACAAGAACGTTCCCACAACTATTGCTTCTATCACAACAGCAGTAGGCAATGAGGGACTCAATATCGAGAACATGGTAAACGCTTCCAAGAAGGACTTCGCTTACACAATGCTCGACATCATCGGTGATGTACCTCCCACAGTTGAGGGCAAGATCAACGCAGTAGACGGCGTTATCAGAGTAAGGATCATCAAGTAATAACAGCTCATATTAAAGCAGACAGCCCCTGATAATTCAGGGGCTGTTTTTTATGCTGCAAGCATGAAGCTGCTGAGCACTCTTATTATAAAGTCAAAGTGGACGTATTCCTTGCCAAAGTACCTTTTAAAGTAGCCGTTCCAGAACTGGTGCTCACTGTCGCCGTACTGAATGGGCACGGAGACTGAGGGATACTCGGGGAAGTCATTTTTACCCTCGGCGAAGTCCTCCCAGCATACCATATCGGGGTTATTTCGGATAATAGTGTAAACATTGGTATTCCACATAATTAGTCCTCCTTCTGCTTTGCCTTCTCAACGACCTCTGCCATGTGTCTTCTCACGTCTGCGGTGGGAGTAGTGCGCAGGTCGATGAGGACCTTTTTGTACTCCGCATAGAGCTCCTCGGGAATATTGAATGTGACCTTTCTCATCTGCTGATCTGCCATGATTGACCTCACTTTCTTGTATGTATATATGTATAACCGTATTGTAAAATAATTATAACATATCAGACTTCAAAATACAATAGGCGGATATACCAAAAATCCAGTGTTTCGTTTGTACACAATTTCCATAAATAACAAAACAGCCATAAAGAAGAAACCTTCTCTATGGCTGATCTGATATACGATCACTGTTCACTTGCTTTACTGTTGATATAGCGCTTTTTCACGTTTATGAGGGCTGCCGCAAAGAGCATATACATCCTGGACTGGTCTGCGTATGAGACAAAACCGCCCTTGGGCTCGTAGTCCTCAAAGAGACATATCATCAGCACTATCCTTGCGAACACCGGTACAAAGGCAGCCACAATGAGCCACCTGCTCTGGTTAATGGTGTAGCCGCGGCGAATGAGCCTTATCATGAATACAAAGAACAGCACCACAAGGGCTGCGGAGAAAATATCCATAGCGACAGTCCCGTAGAAATAGCCGTCTTTGGGGTAGAATTTGCGGATATTGTCGTGGGTCTCGGTAATGAGCTGAACTCCCTCAGCTGCCATGCCCGTTATGGGGAGTATCATAAGATACTTTGAGCGCTCAAAGAGTATTATCAGCACCGTAAACAGGGCAAATGCCAGGGGTATAAGGATATATGAGAGGAAGCAGTCCGTAATATAGAACATATTCTTTGCTTCATGGAGCTCAAAGGAAAAGTCAGTCATGCCGTTTGCGATTAGCAGTGCCGCAAAAACGCAGGACACCACCACAACTCCGTGGTATATAGCGGAGGATAGCTTCCTGCCGTTGGACTTATCCAGCTCCTCAAGCTCCTTACAGGCTGGGCAGCTCAATTCTCCCTGAGGGATCTCGCTGCCGCATTTTGGGCATATCCTTCTCATAGCTTCCAGTCATCGCAGAGCTTGTGTATAGCCTCGGTAAGCTGACGCATATCCGCATTTGTTCTGCCGTCCGAGTCCTTGATAAGCGCAGAAAGGCGCTCCGAAGCCGCAAGGAGGTCGCTGTAAGCGATGCTGTAGTTTGCGGTATTCTTCTTTTTGGGTATGGGTATGGGCTCGGCATCAATGGTAATGACGTTCTCTGCGATGTCGAACTCCGCACCGCTGTAGGGGACGTATACCTCTGCGCCCAGCTCGTCGCGGAGTCTCTGTGCAAAGCTCTCTGAGGAGCTTGCCTCGCCGTGATTTACAAAGAAGCGCTTTACTCCAGAAACAGCCTTAGCCCACTCAAGCAGACCGTTCACATCTGCGTGACCGCTGATACCGGGGAGCTGAGTTATACGGGCAGCTACCTTGACGGTCTCGCCGAAGAGCTTTACTCTCTTGGCACCCTCGATAAGTGATCTTCCGAGAGTATTGCCTGCCTGATAGCCGACGAAAAGTATGGTATTCTGCTTCTTCCAGAGGTTGTGCTTGAGGTGGTGCTTGATACGTCCTGCCTCGCACATACCGCTTGCAGAGATTATGACCTTGGGACGCTCGTCGCTGTTGATAGCAACGGAGTCATTGCTGGTGACGGTACGGATAAGTCCCTCAAAGGCGATAGGGTTTATGCCCTTGCGGACGAAGGACAGAGCCTCCTCATCGTAGCAGCTCTCACGGTTGCTGATGAAAATATCCGTAGCCTCATTGGCGAGGGGGCTGTCCACATATACGGGGAAGCCGTCGTGACCCTTAACAAGTCCCTCGGTCTTTATATGCCTGATGAAATAGAGCATTTCCTGAGTTCTGCCCACGGCGAAGGAGGGGATTATAACGCTTCCTCCGCGGTCGAAGGTCTCCTGGAGCACCTTTGCCAAAGATGAGGCGTAGTCCGTGGGACGGTCGTGAACGCGGTTTCCGTAGGTAGACTCTATCATAACGTAGTCCGCAGCCTCGATGAACTGAGGGTCGCGGATAAGGGGCTGCTCGGTATTGCCGATGTCGCCGGAGAAGGCGATAGTCTTGGTGACGCCGTCCTCGGTTAGGGTGAGGAGAATGCTTGATGAGCCCAGAAGATGTCCTGCGTCGCGGAACTTCACCCTTATGCCCTCAGCTATCTCCACCTCGGTGTCATATTTATGGGGAACGAAAAGCTCGATAGCGCCGATAGCGTCGTCCATGGTGTAGAGGGGCTGATATGGCTCGTCGCCGCGGCGTGCAGCCTTTCTGTTGCGCCATTCTGCTTCAAACTCCTGAATGTGGGCGCTGTCGCGGAGCATAACGCTGCAAAGGTTCGAGGTAGCCTCCGTTGCGTGTATCTCCCCCTGAAAACCGCCTGCGTAGAGGAGAGGCAGCAGACCCGAGTGGTCGATGTGAGCGTGGGTCAGGAGCACGAAGTCGATGTTTGAAGGCGATACGGGCACCTGAACGTTCTCGTAGATGTCCTCGCCCTGCTGCATACCGAAGTCAACAAGGAACCTCTTGCCGCAGGCTTCTATATAAGTACAGCTTCCCGTGACCTCATGGGTAGCGCCTATAAAAGTCATTTTCATAGAAAAACCTCCTGTGATAAATCAAAATTTAGCTTTGCTAAATTTTGATTTGAGTTTAGAGTTGAGAGTTTAGAGTTGAAAGTTTTGGAGTCGCCTGCGGCGACAATATTTAAATATTGTGAGCGAAGCGAACACATTAACTAATCACTAACCACTATGCACTAATCACTATTAGCGCTTGCGCAAAATTATGATTTACTATATTATAACACATTTGATCGCGGATGTCTACATTGAATATAAAACACTGCTCTTATTTAATGATAAACGATAAATTTTTATCGTGAAAGCTGCACAAAGAGCCCCCTCTGAACTCCTGCCTGTTATATGCAAACACACAATAATTAACGATAAACATTAAAAATCCATTGACAAACGTTAATACCTGTGATATGATATAGTCACAGAAGGGGGGACGCCTCCGAAAGGAACTGCATTGTTCAAAAAGGAGTAATTATTATGAATAACGAAAAAATGCTTTCAAAACTCAGAGTAATCAGCGGGATATCGGTAGTCGGCGTCATCGCCTATCTGGCAAGTATGGCTTACCGCTACATACCCGACGTGGTAAACGGCTTCAAGGACGGCTGGAACTCATACGACGAGACGGAAACGGCCGCAGAAACGCCTGTGTGGAAAATGCTGGTATCAGTTCCCTGCGGAATCGCTTTCGTGGCAGTTCTTGCAATAATCATCGTTGCGGGACTTCAGTTGCTCTTCCAGCTCAGCAAGGGAAATTCGCCCTTCAACGAAAAGGTCAGCAAGTCCATCAAAAATCTGGGCGTAAGCTGTATCGTGTTCGAGATAGTAAGAACGATTCTCATGTATACAACCCTTGACACCGTACACATCGGAATGCTCTGGATGGCAGGACTGGTCTTATGCGCATTCTCGCTGATATTCCGCTACGGAACCATATTACAGCAGGAGTCGGACGAGACACTGTAAGGAGGACGCTATGGATAAGGAGAAACTCACCAAAAAGATAAAAAAGCTGAGCAAATTCACATACGGAGCGATGGTGATATATTTCCTGCTCAACTGCTGTGATATATGGCCCGACGGCGTAAAGCGTCACAATATAGATATGGACATAAAGGATATGTCTGCATTAAAGGCAGTATTCGCCATTGCAGCCATGTTCTTCCTGGTGGTATCTGTGGTAGGAATGTTCATTTCCGCCATGAAGACCATGTCATATTTCAGTAAGGGCAGGACGCCCTTTACCAAAAAAACTGCAAACCGCGTCCGCGACCTGGGCATTTGCTTCATCGTTATGGAAATATCCTGCGCCGCACTGGTATTCATCGGCACAGGCAAAATAGAGCTGGATCTGTTCTGGCTGGCGGGACTGGTGCTTTATGCGTTTTCCGTAGTTTTCCGCTACGGAACAAAGCTACAGAAAGAGTCAGATGAGACATTATAAGGAGGCTTAACAATGAGCAAATCAAACGTAGAAGCAAAAATAAAAGAGAGCAGTCTCGCCATAATGGTAATATCTTTGATCGGCGCTGCCCTGACAGCCTGTGCAGGCTTTTGTCAGCTTTTATCAGATACAGAAAGAATATCCGACGACTTTGCCAAAAAGATGATGCTAAAGACAGCTTTATCAAACATCATATGCTCCGTCATACTTATTATAGCAGCTGTCATTTTCTACAGGATAGCCAAAAACGCCAGACCTTTTACTAAGGGCAATATCACCGCTATCCGCATAATAGCACTGCTGTTCCTGATAAATGCAGTCCTGCCGTCGATAATAGTGGGAATGTATCTTGGCTTTGCCAAAATAAGTATTATTGGCTCAGGCTCGATATTCAACGCAGCACTGTGTTTCTTCTTCGGTGAGATACTGCGCTACGGAAACCTGCTTCAGACCGAGTCCGACGAAACATTATAAGGAGGGATTATAAATGGAGAAGACAATAGTATCAAACAAGGACAAGAACGTACAGAAAGTCAATACACTGGGCAAGGTCAGCAGGATAATGCTGAATATAGCCCTCACCGCACTCATCATCGGCATGGTGACCTGCATAGTGATGTCAATATATTTCTGTACACTGCCTAAGGACGCAGTGGCTCTCAAGGGCGATTTCAAAGGCAGCGTGACCGTCAGCCATGAGCTGCCCGAAAAGTTCATCGTAATAAATGAGGAAGACGTGGAAGTCGGCAAGGAAGGCAGACAGCTGAAATACTCCGTCACCGAGAACAGGGACGAGGACAACAACAAGGTCTATGACATAAGCTTCCTGCTGGACAAGCTGACGGGTACCGAGCTGAAGGTGCTGGCAGCAGGGGCAATGGCACTGATAGCTTTATCCCTGCTGATACTCAGTATCATCGTCATTTTCGGCAAGAAACTTGCAAAGGCACTGGAGACCTGCGACTCGCCCTTTGAGGACAACGTGCTGAAAAAGATGAAGTCATTCGGTTTTTCGCTTATCCCATGGGCACTATACAAGCTTATAGTGGGAAATCTTGGCGGTATCACAACCGTAATTTTCGTGCTGGTAGTTCTGCTGTTCATCAGCGTATTCAATTACGGCGCAAAGCTCCAGCGCGAGTCCGACGAGACACTGTGAGGTGGGAATATGTCGATAATCCTTAGACTTGACCGCGTAATGGCGGACAGGAAAATGAGCCTTAACGAGCTCAGCGACCGCGTAGGCGTCAGCAACGTAAACCTTTCCAAGCTGAAAACGGGCAAGGTAAGCGCCATACGCTTCTCCACCCTCAATGCTATATGCAAGGTGCTGAAATGCCAGCCGGGGGACATACTGGAGTTCATAGACGACGGCGAAGAATAGCCGTACGAAGCTCATCTGCAATAAAACATGAATGGGATACCGCAGAAGTGCGGTGGGGTACAGGGGCAGAGCTCCTGAAAAAAGCACCCCTGAGTGATGATTACTTCACTCAGGGGGATTTTTTTATCATTTTTTACCGCATATCTCCGTAATATCGTAGCTCAGCTCAAAGGCGTCATCGTCACATTCGCTGTAGAAGCTGCTGACGATACGGCTCGCCACCAGATGACCACCGTTGTCATCGGCGTCGATGAGGAGCACCACTACCCGGTCATTTCCGCAGACCGAAGCCATATCACCGCGGCGCAGACAGAGCCTTACCGCCTCCGCGAGGGTTTTCAAGACCTTTTTTCGGGCGGCGGCGGAGCATTCCTCGCCGCAGGACAGGGTTATCTCCAGCATCTGAGCGGTCTTGCCCGTCCTTTCGAGAGTTCTCATGACGAAGCGGAATATACTGGTGAACTCTGCTGAGCGCACACAGAAAGCGCCTGTATCACGGTCTTTGAGGGACATGAGTTTTTCGTGGGTAATGACCTCGTCCCTGCCCAGCTTTACGGGGATAAGAGTGAGGGCTTTCACCCTCCTCAGCAGCAGCTGACCGCAGAGGGGCAGGCGGATAACGTCGTCGAAGCCCATAGCCAGCATTATCTCCTGATTTTCGCCGCTCGTGTCAGAGGTGACAGCAGCCGACGGCACAGAGCGCAGTCTGTCCGAGCTGCGGATACTGCTGATGACAGCACCCACAGAGCCGCTGCAATACTCCTCGGAAACGAGAATGACATCACAGTCGGTGAGACGGCTCACATCGGCTGCAACGGTGCAGTCGAAGGACTCGCCCAGGGCATTTTCCCAGAAACCCGAATTATTCAAACTGTCAATGATACCTGCGATCATAGCACAGCCTCCGTTCAAAAGTTGTTCACATTTGATTATAGCATATTCTTTTGCAAGTATCAATTATCTTTTGCAACAAAAATTCATATCATTTTTTGTCTCATAGGACAAAGGGGAGATTGTTTCCGTTTCGCAATAAAAGGGAAACCAATTTTTTTCTTGATTATTTTGTAAAGTTGCTGTATAATGTATTTACAAGAGCTATGTGAGGAGGTCAGAATATGAAAGAATTGAGATTTTTTGCCGCCCTTTCGGCAGCTGCGGTCATTGCGGCTTCAATGCTCAGCGGCTGTACCGACCACAATGAGAGCTACATCGAGAGACCGCATACGCAAGCGGAGACCACAACAGAGGGTATAGTGGAGTGGACCACCAAGGCTCAGACCACCACTGCTGTCACCACAAAGAAGGCGAAGAAGACCACCTCCGCCGATAACGAGGACAGCGTTACAACTGCCAAAAAGAACAAGAACAAGAATAAAAAGACTACTTCTTCCGAAGAAGAATATACCGAAACTACCACAACTACGGCGGTTTTTGACAGCGATGACGGCACCTATGTGGAGTATCACTTCCGCAATAAAAAGCTCCTCAACCAGCATTTCGAGAAGCACGGCGAGGAGTTTGCCGACGATTTCGGCTATAATTCCGCAGCTGAGTACGAAAAGGGCGCCAGCGACGTTATCAACAACTCCTCAGCCCTTCACAAGACCGAGGCGGAGGACGGCGACGGAGTTTACTACATAGAGTCTACCAACGAGTTCGTGATACTGTCCACAGACGGCTATATCAGAACATATTTCCGCCCCAACGGCGGTATAGATTACTATAACAGACAATAACAGAATGAAGGTGCTGACATGAAAAGAAGAGTATATGCAGCCTTAGCTCTGACAGCTGCGGCGGTAATGTTGAGCGGCTGTTCGGGAAGCAAGCTTTCCCATAAGAGCAGCGACGTCCCCGACAGACCGGAGAACTGGTCAGTGGAGCAGAGGGCTCTTGAGGATATAACTCCCATAGCAGGCGAGGAGCGGGTCTTTGTCACCAGAGACGAGGAGACCGATGCTGTGAAGATAATACAGGGCGTCCTCAGCGACGATCCCATCAACAACGAAAGGGAAGCTCTCGACCTCATCGCCTCATATTCCCAGGTAATGGGCTATATAGACGTATACAGCGAGCTTCAGTACAGCGGCGCCACAGAGTACGGAAGAAAGGTGGACTACAGGTTCGACCAGTTCTGCGATGGCATGGAAGCAGGCTTCGTGGAGCTGATGGTGGATCCCGACGAGGGCAACAGAGCAGTAGTTCTCAACAGCCATTATACCGATCTCTGGGGCTTCAGCACCAAGCCTAAGGTAAGTGAAGCCGAGGCAGTGAAGTGCGCAGGGGACAAGTACAGGACCGACAAGGGTACAAAGCCCGAGCTCATCATAGCCGAGGGCCCCGTTCTGGCATGGAAGGTACCCGTAAATGACGAGGACGTGGCAGAGGTATATATCGACGCAAACAACGGCGACATCATACGCCGCATACCCGTAACAGACTGAATATAAAAAGAAAAGGGGATACATTCCTTAACGGAACATATCCCTTTTGCTTTTTCTGGTATTTATCTTACTTGACAATAAACTTGTCGATCTCTTTGAGGAACTTGTCAGCGTCATCTGTGTGCGCATTAAGCTGGATAGGCTTTGAGAGGTCGAGGCTGAAGATACCCATGATGGACTTTGCATCGATGGCATATCTACCGGAAACGAGGTCAATATCGAAATCATACTTCATAACGATGTTGACGAATTCCTTTACGTCATTGATTGCCTGAAGATTAACAGTTGTTTTAGTCATACTTTACCTCCTGTTTTCAGATGTACGGATGTGCGAATGGATTTTTTTCTTGTTTATTTCTTTTTCTGCGGCTTTTCCCTTCCGCAGTTATATAATAGCACTTCTAAACTGCGCTGTCAAGCCGTTTTGGGAATTTTCGTCATTTTGGTATATATGATTGATATAGGGGAGCCGATTTTTATTGATAGAGGATAAACTATTAAGAGTGCATAAAAACTCTGAG
This sequence comes from Ruminococcus flavefaciens ND2009, assembly GCF_000621785.1. Classification (GTDB taxonomy): domain Bacteria; phylum Bacillota; class Clostridia; order Oscillospirales; family Ruminococcaceae; genus Ruminococcus; species Ruminococcus flavefaciens_C. The sequence continues at coordinate 29,621 of NZ_JHXI01000012.1, forward strand.
TAATAATTGTGCACAATTCCAGTGAGGGGAAAGTGTACCATACTACGTTGATTATTAAATTTGAGGAGAATTATGTATAAAGTATATTTTATAACATTTGGCTGCAAGGTCAACCACTATGAGACCGAATGTATGAAGGAGCTCTTCCGCGGAGCAGGCTTTGATATAGCCGACGCCCCCGAGGGAGCTGATGCCGTGGTCATAAATTCCTGTACTGTCACCTCGTCGGGTGACAGCCGTGCCCTTTCGGCGCTGCGCAGAACAAGGGCGGCACTTCCCGATGCGGTGATCGCCCTGACAGGCTGCTATCCGCAGGCAAACCGCAAGGAGGCTGAGCAGCTTCCCGAGGCGGATATAATCGCGGGAACAAAGTACAGGAGCAGGATAGTGAGCATGGTGCAGAGCTGCCTTGAGGAGCGCCGCCGTATCGTGGAGCTTTCCGATTACAGCTCAGGAGATATATTCGAGCCCCTGAAATGCACCCGCTTTGACAGCAATACCCGCGCTTTCGTGAAGATACAGGACGGCTGCAACCAGTTCTGCTCATACTGCATGATACCCTATGCGAGGGGACGGTGCCGCTCAAAGCCTCTGGACGTTCTCCGCAGCGAGGTGAGAGCCATAGCAGAGGGGGGCGTAAAGGAGATAGTTCTGTCGGGCATAAATCTTGCCTTTTACGGCAGAGAGTTCGGTGCAGACCTTGCTGATGCCGCGGAGATATGTGCTGCCACAGAGGGCATTGAGCGCATAAGGCTCAGCTCCCTTGAGCCCGAGATGATGTCGGAGGAGCTGCTCATGAGACTGAGAGCCCTGCCGCAGTTCTGTCCCCAGTTCCACCTGTCCCTGCAAAGCGGCTGTGAGCGGACGCTGAAAGCCATGAACCGCAGATATACCGCCGCGGAGTACCTTGCCCTGACCGAGCGGATACGGAGCATCTTCCCCGACTGCTCCTTCACCACCGATGTGATGGTGGGATTTCCGCAGGAGACCGACGAGGATCACGCCGAGTCCGTGGACTTTGTGCGCCGCGTGGGCTTTGCGAAGGTCCACGTTTTCAGATATTCGCGGAGAAAGGGTACAAAAGCCGACAGAATGAGCGGACAGGTGCCCGAGAGCATCAAGACCCTCCGCTGGCAGGAGATGACAGCCGCCGCCGAGGAAAAGCGTGAGGAGTACCTCCGCGCTCAGGTGGGAAAGACTGTCCCCGTACTCTTTGAACGCGAAAAATCAACAGAATTTCACCGCGGATATGCACCCGATTATACATTAATAAAAATTTCCCGAAAAAATCCCGAAAAAAGTTTGCGTAATCAGATAATTAGTGTTATAATAGAAGAGTGTGGTCACGACTTCTGCTTCGGCAGTCCCGTCGGCGGCCTGTATTAATGCGTAATGCTTTATAAAATGCATAATGCATAATGCATAATTCATAATTGCGGTGCCGCCATGCGGCGAATGATCTTAAATGGTCCTGTTTCTGATATTATCGGCGAAGCCGATACGTTCATTGTGAATTATGAATTATGAATTATGAATTGACCGAAAGGAGATCTTTATGTCCGTATTCAGAATTTACGTTGAAAAAAAGCCTGAATTTGCAGTTGAGGCACAGTCCGTGCTCAGCGATATAAAAACTGCTCTCAGACTTAACATTTCCGGCGTCCGCATCATTAACAGATACGATGCAGACAAGCTCAGCGAGGAGGACTTCAACGCTGCCATCAGCACAGTATTCTCCGAGCCCGCAGTTGACGTGGTATATGACGAGCTTCCTCAGGTGGCAGAGACCGACCGCGTTTTCGCTGTTGAGTACCTCCCCGGACAGTTCGACCAGAGAGCCGACAGCTGTGAGCAGTGTATACAGATACTCCGCCAGGGCGAGCGCTGCCGTGTGAGAAATGCCAGAGTTTACATCATCTCAGGTGTGATCTCAGACGAGGACTTCGCAAAGCTCAAGGCTTATATCATCAACCCCGTTGAGAGCCGCGAGGCTTCACTGGAGACTGTAAAGACCCTCGATACCAACTATGACATCCCCACAACAGTTGAGGAGCTTGAGGGCTTCATCAACCTCAATGCCTTCGGACTCCATGCATTCGTTGACAAGTTCGGACTTGCCATGGACTACGATGATATAAAGTTCTGTCAGGACTATTTCCGCAACGAGGAAAAGCGCAACCCCACAATTACCGAGATCCGCATGATCGACACCTACTGGTCGGATCACTGCCGTCACACCACATTCCTCACAAATGTTGAAAACGTAAAGATAGATACTCCTTATATAAAGGATACATACGATATGTATGTGAACGTCCGCGAGGAGCTGGGCAGAACGGACAAGCCCATGACCCTTATGGACCTTGCTACCCTTGCAGCAAAGAAGCTGAAGGCTGACGGAAAGCTTCCCGACCTTGACGAGAGCGAGGAGATCAATGCCTGCTCTGTAAAGATCAAGGTGGATATAGACGGCGAGCAGGAGGACTGGATCCTCATGTTCAAGAACGAGACCCACAACCACCCCACAGAGATCGAGCCCTTCGGCGGTGCGGCTACCTGTCTGGGCGGTGCTATCCGTGATCCTCTTTCGGGACGTTCTTATGTATATCAGGCTATGCGTGTAACAGGTGCAGCCAATCCTCTCGTACCCGTTGAGGACACCATCGCAGGCAAGCTCCCCCAGAGAAAGATCACAGTGGGCGCGGCAAACGGCTACAGCTCCTACGGTAACCAGATAGGTCTGGCAACAGGCCATGTTGCTGAGGTATACCACCCCGGCTATGTTGCAAAGCGTATGGAGATAGGCGCAGTTCTCGGTGCGGCTCCTGCTGAGAATATCCGCAGAGAGAGCCCCGTTCCCGGCGACATCGTTATCCTTCTCGGCGGAAAGACAGGCCGTGACGGCTGCGGCGGTGCAACAGGCTCCTCAAAGTCACACACACTTGAGTCACTTGAGAGCTGCGGCGCTGAGGTACAGAAGGGTAATCCTCCCGAGGAGAGAAAGCTCCAGAGACTGTTCCGCAATCCCGAGGTAACAAAGATGATAAAGCGCTGCAACGACTTCGGTGCAGGCGGCGTTTCCGTTGCTATCGGCGAGCTGACAGACGGTCTCGTTATCAACCTCAATGCAGTGCCCAAGAAGTACGACGGTCTTGACGGTACCGAGATAGCAATTTCCGAGTCACAGGAGAGAATGGCAGTTGTCATCGCTCCCGAGGACCTTGATAAATTCATGGAGGAGGCTGCCAAGGAGAACCTTGAAGCTACCCTCGTTGCAGACGTTGTTGAAGAACCCAGACTGAAGATGAACTGGAACGGCAATACCATCGTTGACCTTTCACGCGAGTTCCTCAACTCAAACGGCGCTCCCAAGTATACAGACATCGAGATTGAGAGACCTGCCTTCAGCTCAGAGACAGTTCCCGCTGACAGCGCCGAGACCTGGTCACAGCTCATGTCCAACCTCAATGTATGCTCACAGAAGGGACTTATCGAGAAGTTCGACTCCACCATCGGCGCAGGCACAGTCCTCATGCCCTTCGGCGGCGTTTACCAGATGACTCCCTCACAGGCTATGGCAGCAAAGATACCCGTCCTCAAGGGCGAGACCAACACCTGCTCGCTCATGGGCTGGGGCTACAATCCCGATATATCCGAGAAGTCTCCTTATCACGGCGCAATGCTGGCTGTTATCGAGTCCATCGCCAAGGTAGTTGCAGCAGGCGGCTCTTACAAGAAGTGCTGGCTCACATTCCAGGAGTACTTCGAGAGAACACAGAACGATCCTACTCGCTGGGGCAAGCCTATGGCTGCTCTCCTGGGCGCATTCAAGGCTCAGCTGGAAATGGAGTGCGGCTCTATCGGCGGCAAGGACTCAATGTCCGGTACCTTCGAGAACATCGACGTTCCTCCCACACTTGTTTCCTTCGCAGTTTCAACTGCTATGGCAGATAAGATAGTCTCCACAGAGTTCAAGGAGTCGGGGAGCACAGTCATCACTATCGTTCCCGAGTATGACGAGCACGGTCTGCCCAAGTTCGACAGCATCAGAGAGTGCTTCGACAAGGTCGAGAAGCTCATCGCCGAGGATAGGGCAAATGCCATCTGGACCAACGGCTACGGCGGATTTGCCGAGGGTATCGCAAAGATGTGCTTCGGTAACAAGATCGGCTTTGAGTTCACATCACAGCCCTCAGCAGAGATGCTGTTCAAGCCCTGCTACGGCGCATTCATCATCGAGCTTAAAGGCGAGGCAAAGAGCGGCGAGGAAGTCCTCGGTAAGACTATCAAGGACTACAAGATACTCTGCCGCGACTATACACTCAGCCTGGATAACCTCCAGAGGATCTGGGAGGGCAAGCTTGAGCCCGTATTCCCATGCCGCATAAAGACAACGGATACAACTCCCCAGACATATTCATCACCCAACCGCATACAGCTCTCGGCTTCCACAAAGATCGCAAAGCCCAGAGTGCTTATCCCCGTATTCCCCGGAACAAACTGCGAGTATGATACTGCCCGTGCCTTTGAGAAGGCAGGCGCTAAGCCCGAGGTAGTAGTTATCCGCAACCTGTCCGCAGGCGACATCGAGGAGAGCGTAAGCTACTTCGAGAGAGCGGTAAGACGCTCTGAGATCATTATGATCCCCGGCGGCTTCAGCGGCGGTGACGAGCCCGAGGGAAGCGGAAAGTTCATCACAGCATTCTTCCGCAACCCCAAGATCAAGGACGCAGTTCACGACCTCCTCAGGAACCGTGACGGACTTATGCTGGGTATCTGCAACGGCTTCCAGGCACTTATCAAGCTGGGACTTGTGCCCTACGGCGAGATAATCGACATGGCTGACGACGCTCCCACACTTACATTCAACACTATCAACCGTCACCAGTCCATGATGGTAAATACACGTATCGCCTCCAACAAGAGCCCCTGGCTCTACGGCTGCGAGGTGGGCGACATACACACAGTTCCGATCTCACACGGCGAGGGACGCTTCGTAGCTCCCGCAAGCCTCATTCAGCAGCTTGCAAAGAACGGTCAGATCGCTACACAGTACGTTGACCTTGACGGCAATCCCACAATGGATATACGCTATAATCCCAATACCTCCATCGAGGCTATCGAGGGTATCACCTCACCCGACGGACGAGTATTCGGCAAGATGGGTCACTCAGAGCGTAAGGGCAGCTACATCTGCAAGAACGTTCAGGGCGAAAAGGATCAGAAGATCTTCGAGAGCGGCGTAAAGTACTTCACATAAGCGTAAAAGGACAGCTTCGGCTGTCCTTTTTTTGCCGTCAGCCCTTAGCCCTGAGCTTGTAGGGGCGGCGTACTTATGCCTACAAACCATGAACGACCATGTGTAGGGGACGGCGTCCCCGACGTCCCGCCGGTTACGCAAAAAACTTGAACGCGTTGTAGGGGCGGATATTATCCGCCTCTGTATACTTTGCATTGTGCGAAATGCGCAAAAACAAGTGCATAAATTTGTTATAATGGCGGATTTTTTGAAGCCGCGCAATGTGGTATAATGTTTATAAATACAACCCAGTATAGGGAACAGGAGGTCTTTATATGAAATTTAAGAAGTTGTTTGCGGCAGGTCTTGCTTTGGCAATTTCATGCGGCGCTGTACAGACGGCGGCTTTCTATTCTCCCGAAAGCTTTACAGTGGCTGCGGAGGAGCAGGTCGGAAAGGACGCTGCCGCTCAGGCATATGCGGAGAAATACGGCTATAAGTTTGAAGTGCTGGAAGATGAGCCTGAAACTACCACAACCCAGCCGTTGATAACTACCACCACCACATATCAGCCGGAAAACATCACCACCACTACTACAGTGACTACTGTCATTGACGGCATAACTTACGGTATAGACGGTAATCAGGGCAAGATAATCAGCGCTGACAGCACTGTAAAGGGCGATGTTGTTCTCCCCGACAGAGTCGATGAGCTTCCTGTAATGTATATCTGTCAGGACGCCTTCAAGGGCAATGCAGATATCACCTCGGTAAAGGCTCCAAGATTTCTGTGTAGGATAGAGAAATCAGCATTTAAGAATTGTCCGAAGCTAAAAAAGGCAGTTCTTTCTGAAAATACAGAATGGATAGAATATGAAGCCTTTGCGGACTGCACCTCTCTTGATGAAATAGTGGTTTATGATGCCAATATAGAACACCATCCCGAGACTATCTGCAATGCCTCACAGGGCGGCACCGACGGTGACCGGTGCATTTTCAACGGCACTATCTACGGTTACAAGGACTCCAGTGGTGCACTTTACGCCGAGCAGAACGGCTATAAGTTTGAGGAGATAGTTACCACCACTGCTGTCAAAACCTATACTACAACAACCAATACATACGGAACTACTACCACTACTACCACTACCACAAGTGATGATGGGGCAACGACTGTAACTACAACTGCAAACACCAGAGAATTCTACTTCAGGATCATTGATGCTGACGGCAAGTCAGAAGGTTTAGCCAAGGCAGGCGAAGAGCTTCAGTTCAGCCTTATCGTAGACGCCGGCGACAACACCTGTGCAGGACTCGACGCTCAGTATGATCTCGACGGTCTCGAGCTCCTTCAGATGGGTAAGAAGGCAAAGGCCCTCGGCGGTGCTACAATTGTTAACAGCCCTGAAACAGCCCGTTTCAGCGTTATGTCTGTAAGCGCTACAACAGGTGAACCTACCCCGGTTACAAACGGTGAGTCTGTATCTATTATCAGGGTCAGGGTCCCCGAGGACGCTGAGAACGGCGACATTATCTCGATTTCACTCGTTGAGGACCAGCTCCACGTATTCAAGGAAGGCGGCACAGGAGACAAGTACACAACCGGTATCACAGGTTATAGACTTAAAGTTTACACTGACAACCCGGTAACTTCAACCACAACAACCGGTCCCGTTGTTCCCGGCGGTACAACAACAACTGCACCGCAGGCGGGGATTACCACAAAAGCTCCTGCTGTTCCCGGCACTACATCAGCTCCCGTAGTTGCTTTAACTACGACTTCTACCACTGCCTCTGCTGCAGATCCTGTGACTACCACAAAGCCTGTGACTGCCGAAAAGGCTCTGGGAGACTTCACGGGCGACGGCAAGATAGATGCTGTTGACGCTTCAAATATCCTTGCGAAGTACGCTGCTGCCTCCACAGGCGGAGCTGCTCCCACGGCAGATGAGATGGCGTCAGGCGACGTCAACAAGGACGGAAAGCTGAATGCTTTAGACGCCTCTCAGGTACTTGCGTACTACGCCTATAAGGGCGGCGGAGGAGATAAGTCCTTCACCGAGTATCTTGCAGGCGAAAATCAGTAAAAATAGTCAGGCATACAAGGACGTCCCGATCATCGGGGCGCCCTTTTTTTATCATCTCCCTTCATAAGCAGTGCGGAAGGGGGGCTGAAACAACGGAAAAACGTTGTATAACCGAAAAAATTTTTTGAAATTCGACTTAGTAAACAAATTATTGCTAATACTATTGTTGATATTCACAGTGTTTCTGCCCGCTGTGCAATGTTCATATTTTTGTGTTGACTAATGGGCGAAATTAGTATATAATATTAGTAACGGTTACAGGTGTTGCGCTGTAACAAATACAATGGTAAGGAGATATGCTATGAACAATATTCTATTCGCCGCTTCCGAGTGCGTTCCCTTTATAAAGACCGGCGGTCTTGCCGATGTTGTAGGCGCACTTCCGCAGTACATCGACAAGAAAAAGTTCGACGTAAGAGTCATAATGCCTTATTACACCTGCATACCCGATAAGTACAGAAACGAATTCAAGTACGTCCACCACTTCTATATGGATTACGGTATGAGAAGTGAGGGTGTCCATGTCGGTATCATGGAGTATGAATACAACGGTATAACCTTTTATTTCGTGGATAACGAGTATTACTTCAAGTGCGACAGCCCCTACTCTCCCGACCTGAAATGGGATATAGAGAGGTTCACCTTCTTCTGCAAGGCTGTGCTGGCGATACTGCCTGTTATAGGCTTCCGCCCCGACATCATACACTGTCACGACTGGCAGGCTTCCATGATACCTGTCTTCCTGCACACTGCCTTTGCTACAAATCCCTTCTTCAGCTCAACAAAGTCCATTATGACTATCCATAACCTGAAGTTCCAGGGCGTGTGGGATATAGACACATTCAAGTATAACACGGCTCTTCCCGATTATATGTTCACATCGGATAAGCTGGAGTTCCATAACAACGCAAATATGCTCAAGGGTGGTCTGGTCTATGCGGACTACATCACCACTGTGTCCGAGACCTACGCCGAGGAGATAAAATATCCCTTCTACGGCGAGCAGCTTGACGGACTTCTCCGCGCAAGGTCTGCTTCCCTGAGAGGTATCCTCAACGGCATAGACTACAAGGTCTTCGATCCTGCCAATGACAAAAAGATATTTGCGGAGTTCACGCCCAAAAATGCCAAGGCAAAGAAGGCTGAGAACAAGAAGAAGCTCCAGGAGCAGCTTGGTCTCCCCGTTGACGAGAACAAGTATATGATAGCTATTATCTCCCGTCTGACCGACCAGAAGGGGCTGGATCTGGTGAACTACGCTATGGAGAGGATATGCGACGAGAACACTCAGTTCGTCATCATCGGCACAGGTGACCCCAGATACGAGAATATGTTCAAGCACTATCAGTGGAAGTACCCCGAGAGAGTGTCTGCAAATATCCTCTATTCCGATGAACTGGCTCACAAGCTCTACGCTGCGGCTGATACTATGCTCATGCCGTCGCTGTTCGAGCCCTGCGGACTTACTCAGCTCATCGCCCTCCGCTACGGGACTCTGCCCATCGTCCGCGAGACAGGCGGTCTCAAGGACACCGTTACTCCCTATAATGAGTTCGACGGCACAGGCAACGGCTTCTCCTTCGCAAACTACAACGGCGACGAGATGCTGGGAGTCATCAACTACTCCAAGCACATCTACTACAACCACCGCAAGCAGTGGGATATAATGGTCCAGCGCGCTATGGAGCAGGACTTCTCATGGAACAGCTCCGCCCGTCAGTACGAGGGTATGTACAGCTGGATGATAGAATGGTAATAATTCTGAAACATAAGGGAGCGGGGGCGGATTTCTTTCCGCCCTCTCTGCTTCATGTTTGCGGTCATGTTCCGCAAATAATGTAATATTACGGTATAACGGTCAGGAACGCCAATGGCGTTACCATATAAAGGAGAAATGCAATGAAAGTTCTTATACTTAACGGAAGTCCCAGAGCAAATGGTAATACTTCCCTGGCAATAGATGAGATGGTGAAGGTCTTCGCTCAGGAGGGCATCGAGACCGAGGTCTGTCAGGTGGGAAACAAGGCTGTAAGAGGCTGCGTTGCCTGCGGAGGCTGCGGCGAAAAGGGTAAATGCGTCTTCGATGACGTAGTCAACGAGCTGGCTCCCAAGTTCGAGGAGGCGGACGGTCTCATCGCTGCTTCTCCCGTTTACTATGCCTCCGCAAACTCTACTCTGGTAGCCTGTCTGGACAGACTTTTCTTCAGCACCCACTTCGACAAGACCATGAAGGTGGGGGCGGCTATAGCCGTGGCAAGACGCGGCGGCTGTACGGCTACTTTCGACGAGCTGAACAAATACTTCACCATAAGCGGTATGCCCGTTGCCTCCAGCCAGTACTGGAACATTATCCACGGCAGGGAAAAGGGCGAGGCGGCTCAGGACGCTGAGGGTCTCCAGACCATGAGGACCCTCGCAAGGAATATGAGCTTCCTTATGAAGTCCATCGCTCTGGGCAGGGAGAAATACGGCATTCCCGAGAAGGAACCCTGGCAGCCCACACACTTTATTAGATAATGCATAATTCATAATTCATAATGCATAATTACAGCGGCGGATACGTAAAACCGTAGTGGCGCACAGTGTGCGCCCACAAACAGCTTGAGAATGCGGGTGTGCAAACACCCGGGACGTCGGGGACGCCGTCCCCTACAAGGCAGGATTTCGGACAGGTGGTATGCCCGCAAGGCTCGGCGAGCACTGTTTGCCCTCTGCCAAGCACTAATCACTAAGCACTAACAACTAAAAAGGATAATTTGAATGAATAATATTAAAGGCGCTATTTTCGATATGGACGGTCTCATGATAGACACCGAAAAGCTCTATCTCAAATTCTGGATACTGGCAGCAAAGGACTTCGGCTATGATATGACGCCTGAGCACGTCTACTCCATGCGGAGTATGGCGAGGAAGTTCTCTATCCCGCTGCTCAAGGGCATTTTCGGCGAGGACTGTCCCACCGAGGACATAAGAGCACACCGCACCGAGCTCATGAACGAATACATAAAGGAGAACGGTATCGAGGTCAAAAAGGGACTTTTCACCCTGCTGGACTACCTCCGCGGAAAGGGGATAAAAATGGCTGTGGCTACGGCTACTCCCCGCGAGAGGACTCTGGACTACCTTGACAGCATCGGTGCGGCTGACTATTTCTCGGCTGTGATATGCGGAGACATGATAGAGACAGGCAAGCCGGCTCCCGATATTTACCTTACCGCCGCAAGAGAACTGGGGCTTCCGCCTCAGCAGTGCGCTGCCTTTGAGGACTCTCCCAACGGCATAAAGGCTGCCCATGCGGCAGGCTGCTTTGCGGTGATGATACCCGATATGACTCAGCCCGATGAGGAGATAAAGCCCCTCCTCTCGGCAGTTTACGACAGCCTCGATATGGCTGTGGACTTCTTTGAAAGGGGGGGATAATAATGAGCGTTTCCGAGATATTTGAGATCCCCAAGTTCTACTACTTCGAGAGCGGCAACGACTTCTCGGGCAGCAAGGGGGACTTCTCTTACAAGATAAGCAACGGCGATAATCTGAAATGTATGACCTGGCACGGCAGACTCTGCTCCATGAAGGCGGAGATTGAGCACGAAGCCGAGTTTGACCGTACACAGGAGGGCTTCGACCAGCTGATAAAATGGCTGGAGGAGATGTATAAATCATAATTTTGCTTTGCAAAATTATGATTTGAGTAAGTAGTAAGTAGAAAGTAGTGAGTAGAAGACGATACACTGAATAATACTACTCTCTACTTACTACTCTCTACTCACTAAGAATTTAACACCGCAGGTGTTAAATTCTTATTTATGCAGTTGACAAAAGCATACTGTCGGATTATAATTATTATGGGTATTTACAGCCGCCGTCCCCCGAAAAGTCGGGAGGTGACCAGTAAACGCCCGCAAGTGCCTCGCACATACTCTTATTAAAGCTCGTCTGTGCCGATTATCCGGGGCGCAGAAGCTTCATCAGAATCAACTACGGAGGAATTATGGATATTATTATTGTAGGCTGCGGCAAGGTGGGTACCGCCCTCGCCGATGTGCTGAACGACGAACACAATGTGACCATAATAGATAAGAAGGAAAACCTCGTTGAGGCGGCTTCCAACGATTACGACGTAATGGGCATTGTCGGCAACTGTCTCCAGACTGAGGTCCTGGACGAGGCAAATGTGGACAAGTGCAATATCTTCATTGCCGTTACGGCGTCTGATGAGGTCAATATCCTCTCATGCCTTATCGCAAAGAAAATGGGTGCACGCCACTGTATCGCCCGTGTTCGCAGCCCCGAATTCGACAAGCAGCTGGTATTCATGCGTGAGGAGCTGGGTATCAGTATGATGGTAAATCCCGACTACAACGCCGCTAATGAGATAGCCAAGGTACTGCGCTATCCAGAGGCTATAAATATAGAGTCCTTCGCCAAGGGCAGGGTGGACCTCGCCGAGATACGGATCACCAGCGGAAGTATCCTTGACGGCGTGGCTCTCAGCCAGCTCTCAAGACGTATGAGACTGGACGTGCTCATCTGCGCCGTTCAGCGCGGTGACGAGCTCACTATCCCCAACGGAAATTTCGTGCTCCGCGCCGGGGACAAGATACACATGACAGCTTCGCACAGCAACATGGTCAAGTTCTTCAAGAGCATAAGTGCTGCCTACCGCGAAAAGCGCGTAAAGTCAGCAGTTCTCATCGGAGGCGGAAGAGTTGCCTATCATCTGGCTCAGCAGCTCATAGAAATGGGCGTGAAGGTCAAGATAATCGAGATAGACCGCGACCGCTGCCTTGAACTGTCCGACAGGCTCAACAAGGTGGATATATCCTGCGCCGACGGTACAGACCATGACATTCTTGAGGAGGAGCGCGTTTACGACGCCGACGCCGTGGTCACTCTCACAGGCATTGATGAGGAGAATATCCTTCTCTCTCTCCTCGCCAAGAACAACGGCGTGGAGAAGGTTGTCACCAAGGTAAACAGAATGTCACTCATGCAGCTTTCCGACACCCTGGACCTTGACAGTATCATATCACCAAAGACTATCACCGTAAACCAGATACTCCAGTATGTCCGCGCGAGACAGAACTCAATGGGCAACAGCGTAACCACTCTCTACAGACTGGTGAACGAGAGACTGGAGGCTATCGAGTTCGTTGTCCGTGATGAGAAGGACTATGTGGGAGTTCCCCTGAAGAAACTGAAGCTCCGCAGCGGTATCCTTATCGCAAGTATAGTAAGAGGCAACGAGCTTATTATCCCCAAGGGAGATGACTGCCTGAAGGTGAACGACAGCGTTGTGGTCGTTACTACCACCAAGGGTATGCACGACCTTAGCAATATTTTCGACTGAGGAGTGCACAGCTTAAATTATGAATTACAGAATGGTATCATATATTATGGGTCAGATCCTGAAGGTCGTGGGACTTTTCATGCTCCTGCCCATAGTAGTAGGGTTTATTTACGGGGAAGACCATGTGGTCGCTTCATTCGGCATACCGTTTCTCATCACAATGGCTATCGCCATTATATTCACTATCAAAAAGCCGAAAAACAATTCAGTATTCTCAATGGAGGGCTTCGTCAGCGTTGCGGCTTCATGGATAACCATGTCCTGCATAGGCGCTCTGCCCTTCGTTATCTCGGGTGAGATACCCGACTATCCCAGCGCTCTCTTTGAGACCGTCTCGGGCTTCACTACCACTGGCGCCACTATCCTTGAGGACGTGGAAGCCATGTCGCGCGCCTGCCTTTTCTGGCGAGCCTTCACCCACTGGCTGGGCGGTATGGGAGTCCTGATGTTCGTGCTGGCTATCATGTCAAGCAACGACTCACGCACCATGCACATGATGAGGGCTGAGTGCGCAGGTCCCAAGGTGGGGCGTCTTGTGTCGAAATCAAGGTTTTCGGCGCGTATCCTCTACGGCATTTACATCACACTGACAGTTTCCGAGGCTGTGCTGCTGCTCTGCGGCGGTATGCCCCTGTATGACGCTGTTATCCATGCCTGCTCTTCCGCAGGTACGGGAGGCTTCTCAATATGGGGCGACAGCATAGGTCACTATGACAGCGTTTACATTGAAATGGTCATCGCTGTCTTCATTATTCTTTTCGGCGTAAACTTCAACCTTTATTACTACCTTTTAATAAGGAAGTTCTCGCTGGCTACAAAGAATGAGGAGGTAAGGACCTACTTCGGCGTTATTATCGCAGCTACCGCCATAATCGCCATAAACGTACACAAGCTGTACGACGGCGTGGGCGATACTCTCAGGCATACCTTCTTCATGGTGGCTTCCACCATAACCTCCGCAGGCTTCTCCACTACGGATACGGCGAAATGGCCTGTATTCTCACAGACTCTGCTGCTCATGCTCATGTTCGTGGGCTCCTGCGCAGGCTCTACAGGCGGCGGTATGAAGGTATCACGTATCATGATACTCATAAAGACAGGTATCAAGGAGCTGAAATACATCACCAATCCCCGTGCTGTGACCACGGTAAAAATGGACGGAAAGCCCGTGGAAAAGGACGTTGTCCGCGGCGTGAGCAACTATCTCATACTCTTTATCATGCTCATGTGCATCTCCGTTCTGCTGGTGACGCTCAACGGCTTTACCATTGAGGAATCGGCTTCGGCTGTCATAACCTGTATGAACAACATCGGATTCGGCGTGGGACGCTTTGGTCCTGCGGGAAATCTGGGCGGTCTCAATGCCTTCTCGAAGGTGGTCCTCTGCTTTGATATGCTGCTGGGACGTCTTGAGATATATCCGCTCATTATGCTGTTCGTACCAAGAAGGCGTTAAGCTTTTGAGCCCTGCACTGCGTGGGGTGCTTTGCAGGGCTTTAATACGGTGAATGCTGCGGAAGGCAGTGTTTGCCGAAAGAAATAATAAATGGGAGGAATAAAAACATGAAAAGGCTATTGGCAGCTGCTATTTCGGCAGCTATCTGCATCACCGCTTCAGCGGCTGTTCCCGCAGGAGCTGTGGAGACTGAGTTCGTCACAGGCATTATCACAGACCGCAATGTGGGAGATTCGGGACAGTGCGGACCGAACGTCAACTACGACCTCAGCGGAGGAAAGCTCACCATCACAGGCTCGGGCATCATGACCCCCTGGGAGAGAAACAGCGATACCCCCTGGTACAGTGTACGCAGCTCTATCACATCTGTTGAGATAGGTGAGGGCGTTACCACTATTCCTATGGGTGCTTTCGCTGACTGCGCAAATCTCAGGTCTGTCAGCATACCCAACACCGTTACATCGGTGGCAATGGGCGCGTTCCAGAAGTGTCCCTCGCTTTCGTCCATCGTTTTTCCCGAGAGTGTTGCTACCCTTGGAAGAGACGCCCTGAGAGAGTGCTCGTCACTGAGCTCGGTGACTATCTGCAACCCTCAGTGCAATATCGTCGGCGGTACACTGACTATATGCAACGCCATGAACGGCGCCAACACAGGCAGCTTCAACGGTACGGTCTATGCTCCTTCGGGATCAAAGGCTGAGACCTTCTGCAAGAAGTACAAGCTCAACTTTGCTGTTCTTGGAAACTCGCCTGTTACACAGCCTACAACTACCACAACAACTTCTACGACCACTACAACAACATCAACAACAACTACTACTACATCTACCACTACAACTACCTCTACTACTACATCTACCACCACCACAACAACTACAACTCCTGCACCTGTTACTACTACTACGGCACCTCCTATACATACCAGCTTCTTCTTGTATGATAAAATAATAGAGGTCGGTAAGTATGCCACGTATTATACCGACGGCTGGCCCCTGGATCATATCGTATCAGCAGACCCTTCTGTTGCTGTTATCGAGAACGGCAACATGATAAAGGGCGTGGCACCGGGTACGGTGGATATCACATTCTATACCAATGAGAGCGGCTACAACACCTGCCAGCTCACTGTTTATGCTCTCGGTGATATTAACAATGACACCAAGATAGATGCTGTTGACGCAAGCGGCGTTCTTGCGGAATATGCCCGTCTCGGAGCTTCTCAGCCCAGACAGTTCAACGAGGTACAGGTCAAGGCTGCCGACGTTGACAAAAACGGCAAGACCGACGCAGTCGATGCTTCAAATATCCTTGCGTACTACGCTTATACAGCTACTACACACGGAGATAAAAAATCATTATCAGAATACATGAGCGGCAGATAAACGATTCAGTATTAGGGGAGTGCATAGGGGAAATTAAAGGAGTTCGTACGTGATCGGCTCCTTGGAATGGAGAAATATGCATGAATAAACTGATAGCCGCTTTAATGGCGGCGATAATGGCGATCTTTACCTGCGTTTCCTATCCGCAGACCCTATCCGAAGCCGTTTCCTCCCAGCTTATCGAGCTGCCGGGAGGAAATGTGGGCGAATCGGGACAGTGCGGTGTGAACGCTTACTATGAGCTCAGCGGAGGCAAGCTCACTATCACGGGTACGGGGAATATGACTTCCTGGGAAATGGCAAGCAATACCCCGTGGTATAAATCAAGAAATTCCATAAGCTCTGTGGAGGTAGGAGAGGGCATTACCAATGTAGGCCCCGGAGCCTTTGCAGAGTGCACAAACCTCAGGTCCGTAAGTCTGGCAAAGTCGGTCACGGCTATAAGCAGAGGTGCTTTCCAGCGCTGTACGGCTCTCAGCTCTCTTGAACTGTCGGAAAATGTCACCAGTCTGGGACGCGATGCGTTCAGAGGCTGCTCGGCACTGAATTCACTTACCATAAGAAATCCCAAGTGCAATATCGTCGGCGGCACCCTTACCGTGTGCAACGGAGAATCAGGCGGAAAGGGCTCATATAACGGCGTTATCAGGGGCTACAGCGGTTCAACGGCAGAGACCTACGCAAAGCAGTCGGGATTCAGGTTCGAGAAGCTGAGCGGTACACCGCCCACACCTACTACAACGACAACAACAACCACTACCACAACTACTACCACAACAACTACTACCACTACCACAACAACAACTACAACAACAACTACTACAACCACTACAACAACAACTACAACTACAACAACAACCACAACAACAACATCTACCACAACCACTACAACTACCGCAACAACTACGACAGAGGTGTTTGTTTCAAGCGTTTCGGCTATGCTTGAGGTGGGAAGCTCTCCCTTCAAGACTACATATACCATCGGCGAGGAGCTGGACCTTACAGGAGGCACCATAAAGCGCTCATACAGGGAGTTCCTCAGCAACGGCGCCTATCTCGACAGAGAGCTTGATGAGCTCAGCATGACGGATATGTCCTTCTGGCGGGACGGCGTTTATACAAATAAGGACGCCTTTGATAACACAAGGGCGGGTACATACAAGATAACCTTCGGCTATACACAGTCGGGTTCTACAGCTTATGCGGAGATAGAGGTAGTGGTGCTTCCCCCTGCAACCACCACCACTACTACTACCACCACATCTGTGCAGAGCGTTTCTGCAAGCGTGGAAATAGGACGTTCTCCCTATAAGACCACCTATACCGTAGGGGAGGAGCTGGACCTTTCGGGAGGTACGGTAGTCCGCTCCTACAGAGAGTTCATGAGCGACGGCTCATACAGGGACGTTTTCCCCGGGGCTCTCGATATGACGGATATATCCTACTGGCGTGACGGCGTCTATGTCAACAAGGCGGAGTTCGACAGCAGCCGCCCGGGCAAGTACACTATAACCTTCGGCTATACCTATGGAGGCTCTGTTTCATATACCGAGCTTCAGGTTGAGGTGCTGGCGCCTGTGACTACGACTACGACTACGACTACCACCACCACAACGACGACCACAACCACAACCACAACAACGTCTACCACCACCACGGAGGAGACAACTACCACCAGTACAACCACTACCACCGAGGAGACTACTACCACCATGGCCACCACAACGGTCCATGTGGTCAGCGTCTTCGCAAATGTGAGAGTGGGAAAGCTTCCGGACAGGACAACCTTTACTGTAGGTGAGGAGCTGGACCTTTCGGGCGGTACCATAATGCGCTCATACAGGGAGTATCTCAGCGACGGCTCCTACAGGGACGTTCATCCCGATGTTCTGGACATGAACGATATTTCCTACTGGCGTGACGGTGTCTATGTGAACAAGACGGAGTTCGACAGCAGCCGTCCCGGAAAATACACCATAACCTTCGGCTATACAGAGTCGGGTTCAGTCTCCTATGCGGAGATGCAGGTGGAGGTCATTGAGCCTGTGACTACAACGACAACAACGACAACGACAACAACGACAACAACGACAACAACGACCACCACTACAACAACAACTACTACTACTACAACGACAACCACCACCACCGAGGAGACCACTACGACCACAACCACCACCACAACTACTACCACCGAGGAGACCACTACGACCACAACCACCACGACTACTACCACCACCGAGGAGACCACTACGACCACAACTACCACCACGGAGGAAACTACCACAACAACAACTACCACCACCGCGGCGGCTCAGCCCTTCATCAGGATAAAAACGCTTCCCGACAGGGTGAACTACAACATATTTGAGTATTTCAATCTGGCAGGCGGTACTGTGGAGATAGGCCATATCAACAGCGACGGCTCGGAGACCTCGGAGATAGTTCCCATGACCGACGGAAAGGTCAAGCGCAGGGATAACTTCCAGGGCTGGAGAAACGGTACATACACCATGTGGCTCAGCTACACCGAAAACGGCGTGACTGTCACCACTGAGTTCAATATGACGGTAGGTGCGGTCGTTACCACTGTTACGACTACGACTACAACCACCACAACTACTACCACTACGACTACCACAACTACGGAGGAGACCACCACTACTACCACCACTTCGCCTCTGTATTCGGCGGAGATAGAGGTTGTAAGGCTTCCCGATAAGCTGACCTACGCTGTGGGAGAAGCGTTCATTCTCTCAGGCATGGCGGTCAATGTCTACCATGTCAGCGACAGCGGCAGTGAGCTTGTATACGCTGCGGACGATGCGGCTTCTCACCCCGAAAGATATGAGGTGCAGGGCTTCGACAGCTCAGTAAGCGGCGAGCAGAAGGTGAGTCTGGTCTATAAGTCCTTCAACGAGGCAGTGGCACAGTGGGTATATGCAAATGCGGACTTTACCGTAAATGTGGTGACAACTACCAACACAACAACAACGACTACGACGACGACTACCACGACCACAACAACTACCACAACAACTACCACAACAACTACCACTACTACGACCACTACCACAACAACTACTACCACTACTACTACGACCACCACCACAACTTCCACCACCACAGAGCCTCAGCCTGTGACAACCACTACCAGCAATGTGCCTTCGGATCCGCCTTTCATTCTGGGCGATGTGAACTCAGACAAGAAGGTCAACTCCGTTGATGCCAGCCAGATACTGGCAGAGTACGCAAGGACAGCTACCAACAGACCTTCGGAATTCAGCAGCCTTCAGAAAAAGGCAGCCGATGTGGACGAAAACGGCAGAATAGATTCCGTTGACGCTTCCAAGGTGCTGGCGTTCTATGCCTACACCGCTACAGGCGGCACTATCACCGATATGAGGGAATGGCTGAAATAATAGCTAAGTCTCCACGGCGGAAATGCCGTTAATAATGGGAAAAATAACAAAAAATCAGTAAAAAGTGCGGCTTTTGAGGGTTTCCCCTTGACAAGCCGCACTTTTTTGGGTATAATATATCGGTACGCAGTTTTTATACCCTTTTGCGGGTAAGCGCGTACTATATTATATGAAAAGGAGGAAAAATATGCCTACATTTAACCAGCTCGTTCGTAAGGGTAGAAAGGACCTTGAGACAAAGTCTACAGCTCCTGCTCTCCAGAAGGGCTACAACGCAAAGAAGAAGGTACAGATCAACCTCAGCTCACCTCAGAAGAGAGGCGTTTGCACAGCTGTAAGAACTGCTACACCTAAGAAGCCTAACTCAGCTATGAGAAAGATCGCAAGAGTTAAGCTCACAAACGGTTACGAAGTTACTTCTTACATTCCCGGTATCGGTCACAACCTTCAGGAGCACAGCGTTGTTCTCATCAGAGGCGGACGTGTAAAGGATCTCCCCGGTGTGCGTTACCACATCATCAGAGGTACTCTCGATGCTCAGGGCGTTGCTAACCGTAACCAGGCTCGTTCCAAGTACGGTGCCAAGAAGCCCAAGCAGAAGTAAGAGCTACTTCACATCAGTCGGCGGCTGACTGACTATCAAAGCCGTACATTCATTATCAATAGGATAACTACTACCGCAGGGTAATGCGGAGATCATATAGATTTGGTTCGATTGATCCTCTGCATTGGCTCCTGACACACCTATCGGCGAAGCAGTGCCGATATAAAGGCAGTAACCGATATGGTTTGAGTACCTATGAATTCATCAATCTATATGAAGGAGGGAAGCGAAAATGCCAAGAAGAGGTAAAATCGCAAAGCGTGATGTATTACAGGATCCTGTATACAATTCAAAGCTCGTTACACGTCTCATCAACAATATCATGTTAGACGGTAAGAAGGGCGTAGCGCAGAAAATAGTTTACGGTGCATTTGAGATCGTAGCTGAAAAGACAGGCAAGGACGCTCTTGAGGTGTTCGAGCAGGCTATGGAAAATATCATGCCTGAGCTCGAGGTAAAGGCTCGCCGTCTCGGCGGTGCTACTTACCAGGTACCTATGGAGGTAAGACCTGAAAGACGTCAGACTCTCGGACTCCGCTGGATCACTAAGTACTCCAGAGAGAGAAACGAGAAGACAATGAAGGAGAGACTCGCCGGTGAGATCCTCGACGCTCTCAACGGTACAGGCGGTGCCTGCAAGAAGCGCGACGACACACACAAGATGGCAGAGGCAAACAAGGCGTTTGCTCACTACCGCTGGTAAGCGTCATTGTAAAAGGAGTAAATTATGTCAAGAGATTGTTCACTTGAAAATACAAGAAATATCGGCATAATGGCCCACATTGACGCAGGTAAGACCACTACCACAGAGCGTATCCTTTTCTACACAGGTGTTAACCACAAGATCGGTGAAACACACGAAGGTTCCGCTACTATGGACTGGATGGAGCAGGAGCAGGAGAGAGGTATCACTATCACCTCTGCTGCTACAACTTGCTACTGGGCAGGCCACAGACTTAATATCATCGACACCCCCGGCCACGTTGACTTTACAGTTGAGGTTGAGCGTTCACTCCGTGTACTCGACGGCTCTGTAACAGTTCTCTGTGCTAAGGGCGGCGTTGAGCCCCAGTCTGAAACTGTTTGGAGACAGGCTGATAACTATAAGGTACCCCGTATGGCTTATGTAAATAAGATGGACATCATGGGTGCCAACTTCTATCGTGTTATCGACATGATGAAGGACAGACTCAAGTGTAATGCTGTTCCGATCCAGCTCCCCATCGGCGCTGAGGACGAGTTCAGAGGCATCATCGACCTGGTTGAGATGAAGGCTTACATTTACACTAACGACCTCGGTACAGATATCAAGGTTGAGGATATCCCCGAGGATATGAAGGAACTTGCTCAGAAATACCACGATGAGATGGTTGAGCACGTTGCTGAGCAGGACGAGGCTCTCATGGAGAAGTACTTTGAAGAGGGCGAGCTCACACAGGAAGAGATCAAGACCTGCATCAGAAAGGCTACTATAGCTAACCACATGGTACCTGTTACCTGCGGTACTTCATATAAGAACAAGGGCGTTCAGAAGCTCCTCGATGCTATCATCGACTATATGCCTTCTCCCCTTGACGTTCCTGCTATCAAGGGTGTAAACCCCGAAACAGAGGCAGAGGAAGAAAGACCTTCCTCAGACGACGAGCCCTTCTCAGCTCTCGCATTCAAGATCGCAACAGATCCCTTCGTTGGTAAGCTTGCGTTCTTCCGTGTATACTCAGGTGTCGTAAATCAGGGTGATACAGTCCTCAACGCTACTAAGGACACCCGCGAGCGTTTCGGCCGTATCGTTCAGATGCACGCTAACCACAGAAAGGACCTGACAACAGTTTACTCAGGCGATATCGCTGCTGCTGTTGGTCTCAAGAACACCACTACAGGTGATACACTCTGTGATGAAAAGCACCCCATTATCCTCGAATCCATGGAATTCCCCGAGCCTGTTATCCAGCTCGCTATCGAGCCCAAGACAAAGGCTGGTCAGGAGAAGATGGGTATCGCTCTGGCAAAGCTTGCTGAAGAGGATCCTACCTTCAAGACATGGACTGACGAGGAAACAGGTCAGACTATCATCGCAGGTATGGGTGAGCTCCACCTTGACATTATCGTTGACCGTCTTCTCCGTGAGTTCAAGGTCGAGGCTAATGTTGGTGCTCCTCAGGTTGCATATAAGGAAACTATCAAGGGCAGCGCAGACATCGACTACAAGTACAAGAAGCAGTCCGGTGGTTCCGGTCAGTACGGTCACGTTAAGATCCGTGTGTCTCCTAACGAGTCCGGTAAGGGCTATGAGTTCACCAACGCTGTTGTCGGCGGTTCTATCCCCAAGGAGTATATCCCTGCTGTTGACGCAGGTATCCAGGGCGCTATGAAGGCCGGTATCCTTGCAGGCTACGAAGTAGTTGACGTTAAGGTAGAGCTCTACGACGGATCATATCACGAGGTCGACTCCTCTGAAATGGCATTCAAGATCGCAGGTTCTATCGCGTTCAAGGAAGCTCTCAAGCAGGCTAACGCAGTTCTCATGGAGCCTGTTATGAAGGTTGCAGTTATCGTTCCCGATGAGTATCTCGGAACAGTTATCGGTGACCTCAGCTCACGCCGTGGACAGATCCAGGGTCAGGAATCCAGATCCGGTTCTATCCAGGTAGACGCTCTCGTTCCACTTTCAGAAATGTTCGGTTACACAAGCGACCTCCGTTCAAATACTCAGGGTCGTGGACAGTACACAATGGAGCCCCACAGCTATGAGGAAGTTCCGAAGAGCATCGCTGAAAAGATCATGGCTAACAGAGCTAAGAACTAATTGCTATTTCCGCCCGTTTTATGCGGAAAACTGTGTGAAACGGGCATAATTTACAAAATCATGTGATTCAGCTATAATTTTTTTACTGAAACACTTGAATTTACCAAAATAATCTGGTATAATAATATATACAGATTTCTGAAATCTATTCTAAGGAGGAATTTCCCAATGGCTAAGGCTAAATTTGAAAGAACCAAACCCCATGTAAACATTGGTACAATCGGACACGTTGACCACGGTAAGACAACTCTTACTGCTGCTATCACAAAGACTCTCGCTCTGAAGGGTCAGGCTCAGTACGAGGCTTACGATATGATCGATAAGGCTCCCGAGGAGAGAGAGCGTGGTATCACAATCAATACAGCTCACGTTGAGTACGAGACAGACAAGCGTCACTACGCTCACGTTGACTGCCCCGGTCACGCTGACTACGTTAAGAACATGATCACAGGTGCTGCTCAGATGGATGGTGCTATCCTCGTTGTTGCTGCTTCTGATGGTCCTATGGCTCAGACAAGAGAGCACATCCTTCTCGCTCGTCAGGTTGGCGTTCCTGCAATCGTTGTATTCATGAACAAGGCTGATCAGGTTGACGATGAGGAGCTCCTCGAGCTCGTTGAGATGGACATCCGTGACCTTCTCACAAGCTACGATTTCCCCGGCGACGATACACCTATCATCAAGGGCTCTGCTCTTGCAGCTCTTAACGCTCCTGATGATCTCAGCGATCCCGCTTACAAGCCCATCCTCGACCTCATGGATGCTGTTGATGAGTACATCCCCAGCCCTGAGAGAGACGATGCTAAGCCTTTCCTTATGCCTATCGAGGATACTATGACAATTTCCGGTCGTGGTACTGTTGTTACAGGTAGAGTAGAGCGTGGAAAGCTCAACGTTAACGAGCCTGTTGAGATCGTTGGTCTTTCTGACGAGAAGCTCAACACAGTTGTTACAGGTCTTGAAATGTTCAGAAAGACTCTTGACTTCTGTGAGGCTGGTGATAACGTTGGTGCTCTTCTCCGTGGTATCACAAGAGATCAGGTTGAGCGTGGACAGGTTCTCTGTAAGCCCGGCTCAATTCATCCCCACACAAAGTTCAGCGGTCAGGTTTACGTACTGAAGAAGGAAGAGGGCGGACGTCATACTCCTTTCTTCAACAACTACAGACCTCAGTTCTACTTCAGAACAACTGACGTTACAGGCGTTGTTACACTTCCCGCAGACAAGGAAATGTGTATGCCCGGCGATAACGTTGCTATGGACGTTGAGCTCATCACTCCTATCGCTATCGAAGAAGGACTCCGTTTCGCTATCCGTGAGGGTGGTAGAACAGTTGGTTCAGGCGTTGTTACAAAGATCAACGAATAATTCTTGATTTTTTAATAATAACGACTTCAGGCGGTCGTGCTTCCGGCATGACCGCCTTTTTACATAATAAACATCGTTATAAATTAAACAAAAGGCAGGGTAAACATTATGGAATATATTATCCAGACCCAGAAGCTTTGCAAGCAGTACGGTAAATTCAAAGCCCTGAACGACCTTACTCTCAATGTGCCCAAGGGCTCTATCTATGGTATGGTCGGAAGGAACGGTGCGGGTAAAACTACCCTTATCCGTATAATTACAGGACTTAATAATCCTTCATCAGGTGAATTTACACTCTTCGGCGTGAAGAACAATGACAGCAAGCTTCTTGAGGTTCGCAGAAAAATGGGCGCAGTTGTTGAAACACCTTCTCTCCACCCGAATATGACAGCAAGGGATAACCTTATCCAGCAGACTAAGGCACTCGGTATCTCTGATGAAAAGATCGATGATGTACTTAAGCTTGTCGGCCTTGCTGATACAGGAAACAAAAAAGCAAAGAATTTCTCTCTCGGTATGAGACAGAGACTGGGCATTGCCTTTTCTCTCGTGGGCGATCCCGAGTTTCTCGTCCTTGACGAACCTATAAACGGTCTTGATCCTCAGGGTATCATGGAGGTAAGAGAAATGCTCATCAAGCTCAATAAGGAGAAGGGCATTACTATCCTTATCTCAAGCCATATCCTCGACGAGCTCTCGCGTCTTGCCACTCATTACGGTTTTATAGAGCGGGGACGCGTTATCAAGGAAATGAGCGCGGAGGAGCTGGACAAGACCTGCCGCACTTCTATCCATGTAAATGTAAACGATACGGCTATTCTTGCCGAAGTTCTCAATGGCATGGGCGCTGAGTACAGACTCTATTCTCCCAATGAGGCGGATATTTTCACTCCTATGCAGGTAACTCCGCTGGTTCTTGCTCTCAATGAGAAGAACTGTTTCGTTAATTCCATGACCGAGCGCCACGAGAGCCTCGAATCATACTTCATGGGTCTTGTAGGAGGTGTTCATAATGGTTAATCTTCTTGCTGAGGGTTACAGACGACTTTTCAAAGGTAAGAGATTTTATATCGTTCTTATAGTTATCATCGGCATTGCACTGCTTTTCACGTTCCTTTACTATCTTCTGAATAAGATTCTGTTCAATTTTGAATCAGATGCTCTTAGTGAGGCTGATATTCAGGAGCTTTCAAATCTCAAGTATACTGCGGATTCGCTCATGTTTGCCATGAAGGGCGATATGCCGCTGCTCATCGGTATTACAGCAGGTATGCTCATCGTACAGGACTTCAGAAACAATACGATCAGAAACAAGATCATCATCGGCCATTCAAGAACAAACATCTATCTGGCAAACTTTATCGTTTCAGAGTCTGTAATGCTTATATATGAGCTTGCATACTTTGTAGTTGCTCTGATCGCAGGCGGTATAGTTCTGGGCTTTGATCAGTTCCCGTCTGGTGGTATAATAGGTGTTCTGTTTATGACACTTGCTATACAGATGGCAATAACTTCTTTGATCGTATTCTTCTGTAACACCATGAAGAATGTGGGCGGCTTTGTGCTTTCCATTACCATGACATATATAGTAAGTATTTTCTCTATCGCAATGGCACTTCTTAACAAGTACCCCAAGGCTCAGGAGCTGGTGGGGGATATCATTCCTACTCTTCAGATGAATAAGCTGATAAATGTTCAGGAGTATGTTGTACCGGACAATGCTCCGAGAATGATAGTGTTTATGTTTGCTATTACGATCATATCTACAATAAGCGGTATCCTTCTCTTCAGAAAGGCTGACCTCAAGTAAATACGAAAAGCTCCCCGAGGGGAGCTTTTTTATTGACTATTTTTTCAAATAAAGCTATAATGTAAGTAATAATAGTCTATAGTTAGTCATTGGAATTGGGGGAAAGGATATGCAAGAGCTTAATTTAGATTTCTTAGAACTATATAAGAGCGTTGATAAATTCCTTAAAGATGCTTATTCAACTTCAAACGGAGTATCGGAATACATACGCCAAATGGAGATAAATAATTCTGACGGAAAAAGGTGTATCCATTCATGGAGTTATGATTATGAAAAGTTGAAACATATCCGTTGGGTAAGAAATCAGCTTGCTCATGAAGTAGGGTATGATTCTGATATTTGTGAACCGGACGATTTTTATTGGCTGAAGAAGTTTTATGATAACCTGTTTTCATCAAAAGATCCGTTGGCTATGCTTAGAACAGCAGAGCAGCATTCTAAGAAGCACCAGCCGGTAACTACTCAGAAAACACAAATGACAGTTGAGAAAGCAGAACCCCAGTATAACTATTATCCCTTTAATTCACCGAAACAAGTTATAAAAAAGCGGAAAAGTTTGTTTCAGATCATTAAGGATTTCTTTTTAGGTGCGTAGTTATGTTTATAAGAGCTTTATGTCAAACCGCTCCAGCCAGTAGTTCAGCTGGAGGAAATAGGCGATAGTCTGGGGCAGGTTCATGAGCTGACCGTACCACTGTACATGGTCTTCATGGGCGAGGAGCCGTTCAAGCTCCTCAGGCTTAACAAGCTCCGTGAGCCTGCCGCCCTCCTTCAGCACATTTCGCAGCTTAGCCGTAACTATGTCAAGAAATACGGGATCATGAGTCTTGGGGTAGGGGCTTTTCTTCCGCCACAGCACCTTCTCGGGGAGCCATTCCTTCATGGCTTCCCGGAGAAGCCCCTTTTCCCTGCCCTTGTAGTCCTTGTACTCCCAGGGCACGTTGTAGAGGTACTCGGCTATGCGGTAGTCGCAGAAGGGGACTCTCACCTCCAGCCCGCTGTACATGGACATTCTGTCCTTGCGGTCAAGAAGGGTCTGCATGAACCAGTGAAAGTTGAGCTGTGTCATCTCCCTCATGCGGTACTCAAGGGGACTGTCCTCAGGCAGCTTCATGGCGTAGTCTGCGGTATTCCGGTAGGCGGAGTAGACATAGTCCGCGGCGTCTATCTCACGGGCGTACCTGTGGCAGAGAAAGCGGCTGCGGTAGTCGGTGCTCTGCGCCCAGGGGAAGCCGTCGGTCATGCGTATATCCTCGTCCCTGTACCAGGGATAGCCTCCGAATATCTCGTCGGCACACTCTCCCGAAAGGGCGACGGTGCCGTATTTTTTTATCTCACGGCAGAACAGCAGCATGGAGGCGTCCACATCAGCCATTCCGGGAAGTCCACGAGCTTCCACCGCATCATCGAGAGCGCCGGCGAGGTCGGCGGTGTCGATGACGATGTTATGGTGGTCTGTGCCCAGATATTCCGCCATGCAGGCGATGTACTCAGGGTCGCTGTCGGGCTGGAAATGGCTGCTGCGGAAGTATTTTTCGTTGTTGCGGTAGTCCACGGACAGGGTGGTGAGCTGTCTGCCCTGTTTTTTCAGCTCCGCGGCTGCCACGGAGGAGATAAGGCTGGAGTCAAGACCTCCCGACAGGAAGGTGCACACAGGCACATCTGAGACCAGCTGACGGCGTATGGAGTCAATCACAAGCTCGCGGACGTGTTCGGCGGTGTCCTCAAAGGTCTCGCGGAGCTCATAGGCGCGAAGCCGCCAGTACTCCCACAGCTCCGGTCCCTCGGCGGTGTAGTATCCGCACCAGCCCGGCTTTACCTCCTTTACGCCGCGGATAACTCCGCAGCCCATAGTACGCCCGGGCGCCATGAGGAGAAGCTCCGCCGCTCCCTCTGCATCTATCTCATGGGGAACAAGAGGGTGCTCCAGCAGGGCGGGGAGCTCCGAGGCGAAGATGAGCCTTGTGCCCGTATCATAGTAAAACAGGGGCTTCACGCCTATCCTGTCACGGGCAAGGAACAGGCGGTGGTCCTCTCCGTCCCAGACTGCAAGGGCGAAAATGCCGTTGAACCTGTCAACGCAGGAGCTGCCCCATTTTATGTAGCTTTTCAGAACTACCTCGGTGTCGGAATGAGTGGTGAAGCCGAAGTCCTCGGCAAGTTCACGGCGGAGCTCTTCGGTGTTGTAGAGCTCACCGTTGTAGACTATGGTGTACCGCCCGAAGCTCATGGGCTGTCTGCCGCCGTCTATGTCGATGACCGCCAGACGGGTGTGGATAAGGGCAGCCTCCCGTTTCAGCACCATGCCTCTCTGGTCGGGGCCCCTCCGCAGTAAGGCGTGCTGCATTTTTTCGTATATCTTCATGTCCTCGCGCATATCCTCGATGAAGCTGACAGCTCCCGCAATTCCGCACATATCTCTCCTCCGCCGCTTTTCGGCATACGGTACGCCGTTTTATCAGGGGCTCTGCCCCTGCCCCTGCACGAGGCTGTCTGCCTCGTGGCTCCGACCAAAGGAACACAGTCCCTTTGGAATCCCCTTCATGGGGTCAGCAGCTTTTACAGGTTCCGACTTCATTATATGAAAAAGACCTCCGCTTGGTTACGGAGGTCTCTGTGTTTATTCACTTCTGCTTGCGGAGTCCCGACTTTATGCCGTCCATGATGATGTCGCGGGCTTTTATGGCTTCCTCCTTGGTAAGGGGAGGAGTATCGCCCAGGGGGTATTCAAGCTCCAGCTCGGCGTATTTTGGCTTCGCCATATCATGATAGGGGAGCACGTCCAGCGCCTTGATATTGCTGAGAGTGGAGAGAAACTCCCCCAGCGCAAAAAGCTCCTCATATTTGTCGGTTATCCCGGGGACTACCACATGGCGTATCCACACGGGTATGCCCAACTCGCGGATATGCTCCGCAAAGGCAAGTATATTGCGGTTTCCCTTGCCCGTCAGCTTCCTGTGCTCCTCATCGTCTATGTGCTTTATGTCAAGCATGACCAGGTCGGTGTACTTCAGGGCTTCGTCTATCTTTTCGTGGTGGGCAGGGTCATATACTCCTGCGGAGGTATCAAGGCAGGTGTGGACGCCCTTGCTCTTTGCCAGTGCAAACAGCTCCGCCAGAAACTCGGGCTGTGCCAGCGGCTCGCCGCCTGTAGCGGTTATTCCGCCTGATTTCAGGAACTCCTTATAAGAGTCATACTCCTTCATGAGCTCCTCTGCCGTCACCTCTCTGCCGCCTGAAAAGTCCCAGGTATCGGGATTGTGGCAGTATTTACACCTCAGCGGACAACCCTGAAAGAATACCACGAAGCGGACTCCCGGTCCGTCTACTGTTCCGAAGCTTTCCGTTGAATGTATGCGACCTTTCATCTGCTGCACCTCTGTCTCATGTATTCTGTGAGAGTGCGCTTGTCATTGGGCAGGCGCTCCTCCATTACAAGCTCAAGGAGCTCGTCAAGGGTGGAACCTATCTCCTCGCCCTTGAGTCCGAGAGCCATAAGGTCGGTGCCTTTGAGGGCAAGTCCCTTTATGCTGCGGCACTCGTTGTTCGCTATCATTTCACGTCCCATTTCAATGTAGCTGTCAAAAACGTGGTTCTCGTCAGCTACAAAGGGATTTTTCGCCGAGTTATCGCACTTTTTCAGCTCCATGAGCTTAAAGAAGAGCTTGTCGCCCATAACAGACAGCATTTTCTTAACATCTATCCTGTTTTTCAGCTTCTTGCTGTGGTTGGCTATGAGCTTTACGGTGTCGGCGATGGTACGGTTATCGTAGCGGAGCCGTTTCATTATGGTCTCGGTCATTTCCGCTCCCACGCGGTCATGCTGCTTGAAATGACCTCTGCCTGTCTCGTCTAGCTTCATGCAGGGGGGCTTGCCTATATCGTGGAAGAAAAGAGCCCTGCGCAGGAACAGGTCCTCCTGCGGAGCGGCAGCCATGGCGCGGATTATGTGCTCCCAGACCGTGTACTTATGATAGGGGGAGCGCTGGTCAAGTCCGATACAGGGCTTGAATTCGGAAATTATGGAGGTTATGACATTGCTGTACTCCATAAGCACCTCCACGGCGTTACTGCCGCAGATAAGCTTGTCAAGCTCCTCGCGCAGTCGCTCGCGGGAAATATCCCTGAGCTGAGGGTGCATATCGTAAATGGCGCGGGCTGTTCTTATATCAATGCGAAATCCAAGCTGTGAGGAGAAGCGGACTGCCCTCATTATGCGGAGAGCGTCCTCTGCAAAGCGCTGCTCGGGAGCGCCTACACAGCGGATAATGCGGTTTTCTATGTCATTTATTCCACCGAAGGGGTCCACGATATTGCCATTTCTGTCCATGGCAATGGCGTTCATGGTGAAGTCGCGGCGCGCCAGGTCATCAGTTATATCCGTGGTGAACTCCACGGTGTCGGGACGGCGGTGGTCGGAGTACTTCCCGTCGATGCGGTAGGTGGTTATCTCATAGGGGGTATCGCCGCAGATAACGGTGACAGTGCCGTGCTGTATACCCGTGGGTATGACCTTGTATCCGCGGAAGACCTCGGTTATCTGCTGTGGGAGGGCGTTGGTGGTGATGTCGGTGTCGTGTATCTCCCTGCCCATTATACTGTCGCGGACGCAGCCGCCTACCATATATGCTTCAAAGCCGTTTTTTTCAAGCTCAGAGAGTATTTTACCGGTATTCATGTCAAGCTCCATGCAGCTGCCTCCTTTCGTTAATGTTTCACCTTGCGGCTGTCATATCTATTATACAACAAATCGACTTTTTTTGCAAGCTGTGAGGGGAGAGCGGTCCAAAGCCTGAGCTCAGGGTCGGACTGAGAGCGTCAAAGAGCGGTGTTCCCGGAAATGTCCGTGTAAAAAAGCCGAATTACAGGGACGCCCGACGGACGTCCCTGACCGCTTTCATATTCAGGCATAGCTTCAGCTAAGCTCTTACAGTGCTTTTTCTACGGCTTCTCTTACGGATTTCATGGAGTTGGTGGGCTCAAATCTGCCGATGATATTGCCGTCTCTGCCGATGAGGAACTTGGTGAAGTTCCACTTTATCTTGCTGTTGTTCTTGTAGTCCTTGTCCATGACCTTCATGACTCCGCTCATGGCAAGTGCCTTGGGACCCTTTCCGAAGCCCTCGAAGGTACTGTTCTCAACGAGCCACTTATAGAGAGGGATAGCGTTCTC
This sequence comes from Ruminococcus flavefaciens ND2009, assembly GCF_000621785.1. Lineage (GTDB taxonomy): Bacteria > Bacillota > Clostridia > Oscillospirales > Ruminococcaceae > Ruminococcus > Ruminococcus flavefaciens_C. Next base: position 60,318 of record NZ_JHXI01000012.1, read on the forward strand.
GCCGTTTACGTCTATCTTTGCGAACTGGGGGAAGGTTATGCCGAACCTGCCTGTGCAGAATGAGTGTATCTCCTCATCGCTGCCCGGAGCCTGCTCGCCGAACTGGTTGCAGGGGAAGTCAAGTATCTCAAGTCCTTTGTCATGGAATTCCTCATAGATGTCCTGAAGCTCGTCGTACTGAGGTGTAAATCCGCAGCCTGTTGCGGTGTTGACGATGAGGAGCACCTTTCCCTCGTAATCCGAGAGAGCTACCTCGCTGCCGTCCTGTGCCTTTACCTTGAAATCATAAACTGACATAAACAGTCCTCCTTAAAATAAATTATGCACAATTAAATTGAACTCAATCTTATTTGCGCTTTTATTATAGCTCAAGTTTTATCTTTTGTCAAGAACTTTCACACATCTTTTTTTGTTTTAACTTATTTTTCACACTTTGCGGAGTTGTTATTTTTCATATTATAATGTATAATTATAATTGACAGATATTTACAGCAGAGGCGTGCTGAAATAATAATATAGCTAAGTTATACTACCTGTTTTTGGTAAATTTAAATCTATTTTAAGCCGATTTTAAGATTATTTTAAGGTCATTGCACTATAATAAGACCATGATCTAAGAGGATCGGATACCAAAAATCAGGTCGGTATTAAAAAAAGGAGATTGATATTTATGAAAAAACATGGCTTAAAAAAGCTGATCGCAGGTCTTTCGGCGGCTTGCGTAATGGGCTCTGCTCTGCCTGCTATGAGCTTCGCAGCAGAGACTGCTTCATCAAAGGTCCTGGGCGACTCTAACGGCGACGGCATAGTTGAGCTGGCGGACGCTATACTCATCATGCAGGCTCTGGCTAACCCTGACAAGTACGGCAAGGGTGGAAGCGACCCCCACGCTTTCACGGATCAGGGCTGGTACAACGCAGACGTAAACGGCGAGCTGGGCATCACTACCGATGATGCTCTTACTATACAGCTTTACCTTTTAGGCATGGGTAAGCTGACTCCCAGAGCAGGCTCAGAGGATCCTGTTGCTGAGGCTACAAAGATCCATCTGAAGAACACTGCTATCGAGGTAGAGGGTGAGAACGCTACAGTTGAAGGCACAAAGGTGACTATCACTCACTCAGGCGAGTTCTATATCGACGGTACCCTTGACGACGGTCAGATAGAGGTTAATATCCCCGACGAGAAGGCTGACGCCGAAACAGTCAAGATATTCCTGAACGGCGCTAATATCACAGGCAGGAGCGCTCCTGCTATCCTTGTCACTAATGCAGAGAATACCTCTATTAATATAGTGGACGGCACTACTAACAGTATCTCCGACGGCGACACTGCTTATGCAGGGGACTTCCTCAAAACTGCTGTTATCGAGGCTAAGGACGATATTACCTTCAAGGGCGGCGACAAGGGCGACGGTGTCCTTGAGATAACCGCAAATACTCAGGACGCTGTATTCAGCAACAATGACATCAAGTTCAACGGCGGTACAGTCAATATCACCACCCTGAACTCCACAGACGGCACCGACGGTGTAAAGGCTAAGGAAACCATTACAGTCAAGGACGGTACTCTCAATATCGATTCCGAGGGCGACGGTATCAAGTCCAGCAAGGACGCTGTTGAATTCTCGGGCGGTACTACAAATATCAAGGCGGCTAAGGACGCTGTACAGGCTGAGACCTCTATCAGCGTCAGCGGCGGTACTCTCATTGCAGGCGGCGACCGCGGTCTTACAGCTGTAACTGCTATCAATATCACAGGCGGTACTGTTATCGCTACTGCTACCGATAAACAGGCAGACGAGAAGCTCATGGCAGGTACTACACAGACCACAGTGCTCCTCAACTGTATCAATGACGCGACTAATGAGAAGGACGGCACATGGAAGAAGGCAAACGCTCTCGTTTCCGGCAGCCTCAATGCCAAGTACACCAAGAAGTACAAGTTCGTGCTCTACAGCGATACTGCTATCAACGGTGCTAAGTCATGCGGCTTCAAGAACCTTGCAACAGGCGCTTCTGTAACTCATACAGACGGCAAGCAGACTCAGTTCCAGCTCGGTCTCGTTACGACCTTCAACAACGTTGACCCCGCAGGCACAGGCGGCGGCACAGTGGTCGAGCCTACACCCGCTCCCGAGGGTCTTACCATCACTCTTTCGGATTCGGGCATGACCACAAATGCTTCATCGGAAGCCAAGGTGGAAAATAACGTTTGCACTATCTCTCAGCCCGGTGTTTTTACAGTAACCGGCGGGATGACCGGCGGACAGATCGTAATTGACGTAGATAAGACTGTCTATCCCGACGGCGTCGTTGAGCTCGACCTCAGCGGCATGAGCCTTACAAATACTAATACTTCCCCTATATATGTAGCATCTATCGCAGACGAGGTGGTCATTGTCGCCAAGAACGGTACTGAGAACACTATCTCGGACGGAGAGAGCTACACCAACGCCGACGGCGATACAGGAGCTGTCTACTCCAAGGACGATATAAAGTTCAAGGGCAAGGGCAAGCTCACCGTAAACGGCAACGCCGCAGACGCTATCGTCGGCAAGGACGATATAAAGATATACAACGGCACTCTGGTCGTGAACGCTGCTGATGACGGTATCCGCGGCAAGGACAGCGTTACTATCGGAAATACCTCAGATGACGGCACAGAGGTGGATTATTCTGCTCTCAGCGTAAGCGTCAATACCAAGGCAGGCGACGGTATCAAGGCTACCTCAACTGAGGTTTCCTCAACGGCAAAGCAGGTGGGTATCGTTACCATTAACGGCGGCTCGGTAGACATCGACTCCTACGCTGACGGTATCTCGGCAGAGCAGTTCTTCGTTATGAACGGCGGAGACCTTAATATCAAGACCTACGAGGGCAGCGCCTACGGCGGTACAACTGCCGCCACAGGCGGCACTACAGGCGGCTGGGGCAGCAGACCCAGCGGCAACCCCGGCGGTCCCGGAATGGACGGCAATGCCAACAAGACTGATATTTCCGCTAAGGGCATAAAGGCTGTAGGTCTCTACGATGAGGCAGGCACTACCTGGCAGAGCGTGGGCGATATTACTGTCAACGGCGGTACTATCACTGTCGATTCCTCTGACGACTGTCTCCACTGCGGCGGCAGTATGCAGCTCATCGGCGGCGAGCTGAAGCTCTCATCGGCTGATGACGGCGCTCACGCTGACCATGACCTCACTATCGGCACCAAGGACAGCGGCAGATATGATGACATCGTTATAGCTGTCGAGAAGTGCTATGAGGGCATTGAAGCTCAGAAGATATATCAGAACAGCGGCTCGGTCATCGTAAATGCCACCGACGACGGCTACAACGCAGCAGGCGGCAGCGACGGCTCCGGCACAGGAAACACAGGTATGCCCTGGGGGCAGGGATTCGGCGGCTTCGGAGGAGGCGGCTTCAGCGGCAACTCGGGAGATTATGTTATCGAGATCAACGGCGGCTTTGCTATCGTGAACTCTGCCAACGGCGACCATGACGGCTTCGACTCCAACGGCAATATAGAGATCAACGGCGGTTATCTGGTATCAAACGGCAATGAGCCCTATGACTGCGGCGACAGCGGCAGCACTATCAACGTAAAGGGCGGCGTCTGGGTATCGGATTGTCCTTCCGGCGGTATGACCATGGGCGCAAACCTCATGACAGCAAGCGTATCGGCTTCCGCTGCCGTAAACGCAAATACACGCCTTACACTGGTGGGCAGCGACGGCAAGGTCATCGTTTCCTTCATCGCTGACAAGTCCGTAAGCCAGCTCAAGGCAGGCGGCACAGGCGTATCGGGAGCTTCCTTCTACACAGGCGGAACTCTCAGCGGCTCCACATATTTCCAGCAGCTTGACCAGACTCAGCCGGCAGCTTACGGCGGAACACTTACAGGCGGTTCAAAGGTTTGATATATCCGGTTCTCCATATGGGAAAGGGCAGCTTCGGCTGCCTTTTTCTTTTGTGTATGGATATAAAAAAGCCATAGTATCTCTGTTATCGGAAATACTATGGCTTTATGCTTGTATCGGTGCGGCTTATTCTTCACCGCTGCCTTCACCGCCGCCTTCTACGGGCTGCTCGGGAGGAGCAGGAGGATCCGTTGCGGGAGGATCCGTCGGAGGCGGATCTGTCGGTGCGGGAGCAGCTGTTGTAGGTGCCTGTGTAACGGGCTCTGCTGTTGTAACGGGAGCCTCGGTCACCTGAGGTGCAGCTGTTGTGTAGTACTGAGTGTTTGCGTTTTCGGATACATAGAAGACGGTAAGCTTCTTTCCTTCCTTATTGCTGAAGTAGTCGCCTGCGTGAACGACCTTGCCGTCCACCTGGAGCTCTACGATAGAATTTGCCTTGCCGTAGGCGTTCTTGGACTCGATGAACTGATAGTTGAAGTCCGTGATACCTGCCTTATCAAGGGCGTTCTTGTACTGATCCACTGAAAGTCCCGCATAATCGGGGATATAAGCGGCTTCCTTGCCCTTGCTGACCTTGACCTTGATGACCTGTCCCTGAGAGATCATTTCTCCCTCTTCGACAGCCTGTTCAAAGATCATGTCGTTATCGTAATCGTTGTTGTATTCGTATTCAGCATCAAGCACGAAATAATCCTTCCACTTTTCCTTGACAACGTCATAGAACTTACCGACCAGGTTGGGCATCTCGGTATCCGCAGGCTTTGTTGCCTCTGTCTCATCAACAACATTGGTGCTGACGGAGGAACGTCTCGGTCTTGAGGAAAATGTCTCTTCCTTTTCGGGAGTAAGTATAGTGTAAAAGATGACTGAAAGGACAAGGAGTATAGCCAGGAGAAGGAGACCGATGATTATGGGCACCTTTATCCTGTCAACTGTGTTGACCTTTTCGTACTTATAGCTGTCATCACGTCTTGGCTTTTTGTAGGGAGCTGCACTGCGCTGGTGGAGCACCTCCTGAGGCTGCTCATAGCTCTGCTGCTCATGCTGATATGCGCTCTGCTGATATACGGGCTCCTCGGGAGCGGCAGGTGCTGTTTCCGCGGGAGCTCCGCTGCTGAGGAGGACTGTGCTGTCGATGTCCTCTTCCTCGTCCTCGGCAGGCTGCTCGAAAAGTCGTGTTACCAGCTCTGTGATGGTCTGTATACGGTCTCTGCCGTTGAGGTTCATACCCTCCATGATGACTCTGGAAACGTGGCGCGGTATGCGCGAATCCAGCATATGAGGCTCGTGGAGGTCATCGTGCTTCTGGCGGCTCACAGAGTCAACGGGCATACAGCCTGTCAGTGCGCGGTAGAGAAGTGCGCAGACTCCGTAAACGTCTGTCCATGAGCCCTGACGGCTGCTGCTGCTTGCAGAATACTGCTCGGGAGCGGCATAGCCCTTGAAAAGCTCATATTCAAGACCTGCGTTTGCTGTTCTCACAGCGGATACGCAGAAGCCTGAGAGCTTCAGCTCGCCCTTGTCGGTGATATATACCGTATCGGGGCTGATAGCACGGTGTATGATACCTGCGTTATGCAGTATACCTATAGTCGTGAAAAGGGGGGGGAATATCCTTGAGACCTGATCCCAGCTCAGCTCTCCTGCATTTTCCTTGAGATAATCCAGCATTTTCACGCCTTCGATATTTTCAAAAATGGTATAGGTGGTATTGTTCTCGGCGAACATATCCAGTACAGGCGGGATATTAGAGTTATTGCGCAGTCTTGCCAGAGACTTGTTCAGCTCTGTATACTCAGCCATGAACGCCTTGTACTTTGCAAGGTTGTTGTAGTTCACGCTGATGATAGCCTTGCCCTTTACCCTTGTACAGAGGTTTATGGGCATATATTCCCTGATAAGGACCTTTTTTCCTGTGGATATATCGCAGCCGATATATGTGGCGCCTTCGCCGTTATATTCCAGAAGAATACCGCAGAGGTACTTGCTGTGGAGTATAGTACCGGGTGGGACGTACATGGGGTCATATGAAGCAGTTTCTACGTATCCGCATGACGGGCAAACATGAAGCTCCTGTCCGTATGGTTCCATGCATTTAAAGCAATATTTACTGTCTCCCAAAGCAGCTCCTCCTCCTAAAGAAAAGTCAATGCCCAAAATAGGCATCATATCTATTTTAACAGCAAATCGCCGAAATGTCAACTGTTTAAGGGCTTATAATGCGAAAACATATGAATTTGTATTTTTTTTGTAACAATTTCAGCGGTAAATTTTCTTAATTGTAACCTTTTGCGGCTGATATAAATCATAATTTATCGTAATACCTTGCGGCAACTATGAATGGGATTCCAAAGGGACTGTGTTCCTTTGGCAGAGTCCAGAGGCAGCGCCTCTGGCGGGGGTCAAGGGGCAGAGCCCCTTATTACGTCAGGCGCCTCGCAAGGGGTGAATCCAAAAACAGTCCGGTGGACTGTTTTTGGAGAGGGGACGCCTTGTAAGAGAAGGCGTCCCCTGGTTGAGCGGATGATAGTCGCCACTATAATACGAATTTTGTGGGACGTCGAGGACGCCGTCCCCTACATAATGCTAAATTATGATTTATCGGAGCCAATAAAAAGCTCCTGAGCATTTCAAGTGCTCAGGAGCTTTCTGCATTGTATCAGATATTGCCGCTGTTTACGGAGAGTATCTTCATGGAGTTGAAGCGGAATGTGCCGTCTTCCTTCTCTGTGAGCTTGTACTCTGCCTGCTTTGCGACGCTCTTGTCCATCCACTGGGGAAGCTCCGCGATATAATCAACGGTGAGTGTGTACTCGCTTCCGTTCTTGACGATGGACTTTACCTCGGGATAATATGTATGGGTGATAGGCTTCACCTTTACATTGTATGCTCCGTCGGAGTAATAGAATCTGGACTCGATAGGTCCTACTGTGCAGTGATTGAACTGGGGGATATTCTCGCCGAACAGCTCAACTGCGTACTTCTCAACGTCAACGTCGGGGATAGTGACTGTATCAAGGGTCAGGTCATACTTGGAGATCTTGCTGTCGTCCATGATGATAGACCATATAGTAGCGGTGACGATCTGCTCTGAGGTGAGCTGTGAGGGATCGCTGAATGGCTCTATATCCATGATAGCAGCAGGATATACCATCTGAGTGAAGCTGTCCTTCTTTACCTCACCCGATGTGAAGCTTTTTGCAAGTCCCACGCCCTTGGCTATGGTGGCGATGATGCCGATAACGGCAAATGCTGTCATTACCACACCAAGAATGGTGTAGAGGAGCTTCTTCCTGTTGGGATCCTTCGCGGTATCTGCTGAGCTGCTCTCCACATTCTCCTTGCGCTGGGCAATGAGCTCATCGGGATCCTCGTCCAGTATCTTTTCAAGTGCGGTGGTCACCTTGCCCTTGGGCTTTTCCGCGGCAGCAGGTGCTGATTCCTCGGTTTTTGTTTCTTCTACGGACTCTCCGCTCTTTTCGGGAGCTGTTTCCGCTGACTTTTCGGGTTCTTCGGTCTTTTCCGCAGTCTCGCCGAAGTCTGTATCCTCCTCGGGGAGAATGTCCTCCTCGGGCTCGTCAATAACTATAGGTGGAGCGATAGCGCCCATCTGTGCACGGCGCATCTCGATGACCTGCTGCTGCTTGTCGGCAGGGAGTGCGTCAAAGCGCTCCTTCAGGTCGGGTGTGAGGCCTGAGATGATGTCCTCATCGGACATTATAAGGGGCTCATCGCTTACTGCGGCAGGCTCCTCCTCCTTGACCTCGTCCATATCGGCGATGGCTTCTGCGGCGTCCTCGTGGATATTCTCCAGCATACTTCCTACAGGATCGCTGTCGTGGGATACCTCCTCATCGTGGATAGCAGCTATAGCTGCGTCGATAAGGTCTGTGGCAGAGGGCTCCTCAGCGGGCTCAAAGAGTCCGTCCTCGGGAGCAGCCTCAGTCTCGGGCTTGGGTTCCTCCTTGCCCTTGTTCTTCAGCTTCTTGAAAAGGCTGATCTTCCTGGGCTTTGCTGTCTCGGCAGCAGCTTCTGCGGTCTCCTCAGCGGGAGCGGCAGCGGCTTCTCCGAGTGCTTCTATTGCGGCGTCCACATCTTCCTCGGCTGCGGAATTTACGATTATCTCCTCAGCGAAGGTGACGGGATCGGCTGTTTTTTCCTCGGCAGCCTCCGCAAGACGCTTCATTTCTTCTATGCGGCGCTGCTTTTCAGCTTCTTCGGCAAGGCGCTGTCTCTCAGCCTCCTCTGCCTGTCTGCGTCTTTCGGATTCCTCAGCCAGACGAGCCTGCTCTGCTTCTTCTGCAAGGCAGCGCTGTCTCTCAGCCTCCTCCTGTGCCAGTCTGCGTCTTTCGGCTTCTTCAGCAAGGCGAGCCTGCTCTGCTTCTTCCGCAAGGCGGCGCTGTCTCTCGGCTTCCTCACGGGCAAGTCTGCGCTGTTCTGCTTCCTCGGCAAGGCGCTGTCTCTCGGCAGCAGCCTCCGCAGCCCTTCTTGCTCTCTCGGCTGCTCTTGCCTCCTCGGCAGCAGCCTCCGCAGCTTTCTGTGCCTGCTGCTCTCTCTCGAATTCCTCGCGGCGGAGCGCCTCATAGTCAGGCAGCTCTCCCGTGATAACTATCTTTTTCTTCTTTGTGGGCTTGGGGAGTTCCTCGTTTGCAGGTACCGTGTCGAATACCCTTGTCATTTCCGCTGTGGGCTCTGTGTGCATCACCTCGTCAATGATGTTGGGCACCTCCTCGGCAGAGGGCTCCTCGGGGGCGATATTCTCGGGGGCAGGAGCAAATTCGTGTGTGGGCGGAGCAAATTCCCAGGACGCAGGGGGCGTATTATCGGGAATTACAGGCTGCTCGTCCTCTATGTGGTGCTTTTCCTCCTCAAGGGCGTGGAGCAGATCGTCCACAGACATATTGTCGAATTTGCTTTTGCGCACAGCCCTTGGCGTGGTATGGCTTCTTGCGGGGGTACTGCTGCTTCCGCTTCCGCCGCCGTCCATAAGGCTGTTGAGCATATCGTCAAGATCTTTTCTAATAGCCATTTCGACCTCCAAAATCAAGTGAATATTCTGATGATGCCGCAGAGAGCGGCAGATTTATCTGATCTGTCCGTCTCCGTTGATCAGGTATTTTACTGTGGTAAGTTCAGTAAGTCCCATGGGACCTCTTGCGTGGAGCTTCTGGGTGGAAATGCCTATTTCTGCGCCGAAGCCGAATTCACCGCCGTCTGTGAAGCGGGTGGAAGCGTTTACGTAGACAGCTGCTGCGTCTACCTGCTTCTGGAATTTACGTGCATTTGCAAGTGAGCTTGTAACTATGCACTCAGAATGCTTTGTGCTGTACTTTCTTATATGAGCGATAGCCTCGTCGATGTCGTCAACTACCTTGACTGCGATGACGAAGTCGTTGAATTCTGTGGCGTACTCTGTTTCCGTAGCCTTTTCGATGCCGCTTCCCAGGATAGCAATTGTCCTGTCACAGCCGTATATCTTCACATCGTGCTCCTTGAAGCGTTCTGCTATAAGGGGAAGGAACTTGTCTGCGATGTCCTTGTGTACCAGCAGGCTCTCGATAGCGTTGCACACCGAGGGGCGCTGTGTCTTGGCGTTGTCGGTGATGTTCACAGCCATGTCAAGGTCTGCTGAGGCGTCTATGTAGGCGTGGCAGTTGCCTGCGCCTGTCTCGATAACGGGAACAGTTGCGTTCTTTACTACTGCCTGAATGAGATTAGCGCTTCCTCTGGGGATAATAACGTCCACATAGCCGTTGAGACGCATGAGCTCGTTTGTAGTCTCGCGGTCGGTGTTGTCAACGACCTGTATAACGTCCGCAGGGAGACCTGCTTCCTCCACAGCCTTGCGCATGATATTGCCCAGGCAGATGTTGGAGTTTATAGCCTCCTTGCCGCCCTTGAGGATAACAACGTTGCCAGCCTTGAGGCACAGTGCAGCGGCGTCAACAGTAACATTGGGGCGTGACTCGAAGATTATTCCGATAACGCCCAGCGGTACGCGGGTCTTGATTATCTGCAAGCCGTTGGGACGGTTTCCGCCGCCGATGACTTCGCCGATGGGGTCCTTCAAGGCGATAAGCTCGTCAACGCCCTTGGCGATGCCCTCGATACGCTTTTCGTCCAGCTTCAGTCTGTCCTGCTTTGCCTCAGTCATGCCGTTTGCCTGTGCAGCAGCGATGTCCTTGGCATTAGCCTCGATGATAAGCTGCTTGTTTTCGATGAGCGCCTTTGAAATAGCTGCAAGGGCGCTGTCCTTCATCTGAGTTGAAGCGCCTGCTGCGGCAGCTTCGGCTGCCTTGGCTCTTTTTCCCAGTTCCTCTGTATAGCTCATTATTCACACCTCTTGTTCAATCTCTGTTATATATTACGAATATCTTGTTTTCTGTACACGATGAAGCCGCTATTATGGCGTTATAGTCTATTTCCAACGCTTTGCCCAGACTGTCGAAAAGAAAGGTCTCATAGTCGTGGTGGGAGGAGAGGATAAACACGGCGTTACCGTCATCTGCACGGAGCGCCAGTGCCATATCGTCATAAAAGGGACCTTGGTCGGTGGTTATTATCACCGCCTGTTCCACACGGGAAATGTCTATGGTGTACTCTTTGCCCTCGGAAAGGGCTTTTATAATGCCGTCCTGAAGGGACAGCCTGTCGTTTTCACCGGTTATCAGTATCTTCATTGCTTATCCCTCAAGGTACCATTCAAGCTTTTCTGCAGGCATTTTTATATAGTCGTTGGGAGCGCCGCTCTGTCGGAGGTAGACGTTCCTTATCCCCGCCTGTATTATCATCCTTGCACACAGGGGGCAGGGCTTTGCTTTGTGTACGCTGCCGTCGGAGGGGTTCACGCCTGTCAGGTAGAGGTCAGCGCCCACGGTCTGCTCGCGGGAGCAGTTCAGCAGCGCATTCGCCTCGGCGTGTACAGCCCTGCACATACCGTAGCCCTCGCCCTGGTGGAGCCCAAGGGGTATCCTGGGACATTCTCCTCTGTCACAGCAGTTTTCCGTGCCCCGTGGGGAGCCGTTGTAGCCTGTTGACAGCACTGCGTCGTTCTTGACTATGACCGCGCCGTATTTACGCTTGAGACAGGTGCTCCTGTAAGCGAATACCTCTGCGCAGTTGAGATATGTGTCCTCCTTGGACACTCTCTCGCTGCCCCTGGAAATTATCATATAGCACCTCCGTGAATGGTGTCGGCGGTTATTTTGCCTTGAAAAGGGTACCTATCTCCTTGTCCTCAAAGAGGTCGTAGAGCTTCTCGGGGTCTCTGCCGTTCATGATGACCATGTCGATGCCTGCGTTTGTGGCTATCTTTGCGGCGGTTATCTTGGTGGACATACCGCCTGTGCCCAGACTTGTTCCTGCGCCGCCTGCCATTGCCTCTATCTCGGGAGTTATCTCCTCAACAAGGGGGATTGGCTTTGCGTCGGGATTTGAGCGTGGGTCATCGTCGTAGAGAGCGTCGATGTCCGACAGTATCAGCAGAAGGTCTGCTCCTGACAGCTCCGCAACAAGGGCGGAGAGGGAATCATTCTCGCCTATCTCAAGCTCCAGCTCGTCGATAGCGATGGTGTCGTTCTCGTTTACGATGGGGATAACGTCCATATTCACCAGCTTCTCCACGGTATTCATGAAGTTCTCGCAGTGATTGGGGTTGTTGATGATGGTCTTGGTGAGCAGTATCTGCGCCACCGTAACGCTGTATTTCGCGAACATATCGTCATAGACGTGCATGAGCTCGCACTGACCGATAGCGGCAACAGCCTGCTTGGTCTTGGTGTCCTTGGGCTTTTCGGGGAGTCCCAGCTTACCTGCGCCCAGACCAACAGCTCCGGAGGAGACCATGATTATCTCACGTCCCGAGTTGTGCAGGTCGGAAATAACCCGCACAAGGTTGGTCATACGGCGTATATTGAGCTTGCCCGTCTTGTGAGCCAGGGTGGAAGTGCCCAGCTTTATGACGATACGCTGTTTTTCGGATATATTTCTCATAGGTAATGTCTTCCTTCAGTTGACTTTATTCTGCGGCTTTCCGCTCTGCCATGCCCTGATGTTCTCGCAGACGATGTCCACAAGGCGCTGTCTGGTCTCAAGGGGGGCCCAGGCGGTATGGGGCGTGATAACGCAGTTCTTTGCGCCCTTGAGGGGAGTGTCGGGAGACATGGGCTCCTTCACCAGCACATCAAGGTAAGCAGCAGCTATTTTTCCGCTGCTGAGCGCATCTGCAAGGTCGGCTTCGTTTACCACTCCGCCTCTTGAAGTGTTTATCAGCATTGCCGTGGGCTTCATGCGGGAGAGGAGCTCCTTATTGATGATGCCTGCGGTCTTGTCCGTAAGAGGGCAGTGGAAGGTGATGACGTCAGCCTTTTCTGCCGCTGTGAACAGGTCTGTGACCTCATAGGGGCAGTCCTTTGGCTGAGTCCTTGTGCTTATAACTATGTTCATGCCGAAGGCTGAGCCTATCTCGGCGACCTTTCTTCCTATGGAGCCGTAGCCCACTATGGCAAGTGTCTTGCCTGCCAGCTCTGAGGTGGGCACGGGAAAGTATGAGAAGGCGGGAGAGCGCTCCCACTCGCCGTTTTTCACGGCGGTATCGTAGTCTCTTATGCGGCTGAAGCGGTCGAGTATGTAGGCGAAGGTCTGCTGAGCCACGGCATTGGTGGAGTACTGACCTGCGTTGCATACGGTTATGCCCTTTTCAGCGGCATAGTCTATGTCCACGTTGTTGAAGCCCGTTGCGAAAAGTCCCACATACTTTATGTTGGGGCAGGCGTCCATGACTTCTCTGGTGATGAGCACCTTGTTGCAGAGGACAATGTCTGCGTCGCCGATATTGGCGGCGGTCTCCTCGGGCTTTGTAAGCGGTATTATCTTTACCTCGCCCAGCTCCTCAAGCTGAGTTGTGGGAATGTCACCGCTTATGTTGACCGTGTACCAGTCAAGGACTGCTATTTTCACGGCTTATTCCTCCTCGTCCTCGTCTTCAGCCTCATCGCTGTCAGCCTTTTCTGTCTTGCTGTCGGCAGAAGCAGCGGCAGTCTCTTCCTTCTTTGACTTTGAAAATATGGAAGTAATGATAGCGAGAAGTATGAGTATGAGCTCAATGAGTCCGATGGCGTAGAACAGTGTCTTGTTGTCGGATACCCATAAAAGGAGCGAAAGTGGAACAGCTATTGCGAAGATAAGCTGGAATGGTCTTTTCTGTACTGCGAATCTGTAGCTGAAAAAGATGACAGATATTACTGCCAGTGCGATGTGCATTGGAAACGGGAATGGGAAGATCGTAGGATTTTCGGTGTCCGAGATCTGTGCGAGAGAGGTGAGCATGGTTGTAAAGTTCATAATATCTCCGATCCTCCGTCCTTTCCTTGTATTTTCGGGAAAGGCGGAAATTTATAAGATTGCAAAAGTCTGCACATTACAGTATAACACAAACAGCCGAGAAATTCAACTACATTTTTAAAAAATACACAAAAAATTTATGACGCATTTTCGCGTATTTTCGGCTGTTTTTAACAGGGACTTGAATTTTTTCATAAAGCGACGTATAATATTATTTGTCAGACCATTGCTTAATGTTCGGTGATCGCTGATAACCGTTCAATATCTGCGGGGAAAGGAGGCTTTTTCATGATATATATGCTTGAGGACGAGGAGGGCATCAGGAATTTCGTCATATATGCCCTGGAAAGCTCTGGCTTCGGCGCCAGGGGCTTTGAGGCTCCCTCAGATCTGTATGAGGCTGTGAAGGAGGAGCTTCCCGAGCTGCTGCTCCTAGATCGTATGCTCCCCGAGGAGGACGGTCTGGAAGTGCTGAAAAAGCTGCGCAGTGCTCCGGAAACGAGAAAGCTGCCCGTTATAATGCTGACCGCGAAGGGCACGGAGCTTGACAAGGTGGAGGGGCTGGACAGCGGCGCCGATGACTACATAGCCAAGCCCTTCGGCACTATGGAGCTCATATCACGCATAAAGGCGCTGCTGAGACGTACTGCCGACAGCCCTGCGGACACTGACAGGCTTCAGCTGGGCGGCATATCGGTGTATCCCTCAAAGCACGAGGTCTTTGCCGGGGGCGAAAAAGTCACACTTACGCTGAAGGAGTACGACCTGCTGCTGATGCTCATGAGAAACAGGGGACAGGTTTTCTCCCGCGACAGTCTCCTCAGAGAGATATGGGGCTATGACTTCGCAGGTGAGAGCCGCACCGTTGACGTTCATATAAGGACTCTCAGACAGAAGCTGGGCGACTGCGGAGAGCTGATCGAGACTATCCGCGGAGTGGGCTATAAGGCAGGTGACGGCGGAATTGACTAAGAAGATATTTCTCAGCATAATCACCATTTGCAGCCTTTCCGTTGTGGCTGCCATAATCATAGTCACCGCCATACTCTACGGTGCTTCCGCTGAGCTGGCAGCCTCAGAGGTGAGGACGGACGCAAAGCTCATAGCCTCCGCAGTGGAGAAGAGCGGCGACAGCTACTTTGAGTCTGCCGATATAGATAATGATATTCGTGTGACCTGGATAGGCAGGGACGGCAAGGTGCTCTTCGACTCTGAGGAGGAAGCCGCCAAGCTGGACAACCACGCCGACCGCAAGGAGGTGCGGGAAGCCGTGAAAAAGGGCGAGGGCAGCTCCTCACGCTATTCCGCCACCATAATGCAGAAGACCGTTAATCACGCTGTAAGGCTGTCAGACGGCTCCGTCATAAGAGTTTCGGGAGTACATACCTCCCTGACGGCTCAGCTGCTGAAGGTGCTGACACCAATGCTGCTGACTCTGGCTGTACTGGTGCTGTTTTCGGCGCTTGCTGCCTCAAAGGTGTCACGAAACATAGTCAAGCCCATAAACGATATAGACCTTGCTCACCCGAGCAATATAAAGGGCTATGAGGAGCTTGCCCCACTTCTGGATAAGCTCCGCAGCCAGAATATAAAGGTAACACGCCAGATGGATGAGATACAGAGCCGCCGTGAGCAGTTCGCCCTCATGACCGAGAGCATGACCGAGGGACTTATCATCGCAGACCCCAAGCTCAGCGTACTCACCTGCAATTCCAGTGCCAGAAGGCTCCTTGGAGCAGGCTCCTTCACCGAGGGACAGAGCATCTACGCCCTCAACAATTCCGATATTTTCAGGCGCTGTCTCCTCAATGCCCTGGGCGGCAGGCGCTCGGAGTGCATACTGAGGATAGGAGACGGTCAGCGAGAGGTCATCGCCAGCCCCTCCAATACCATAGATACGGTCTGCGGACTGGTTGTGTTCATCATGGACGTCACCGAAAAGCAGGAGCTTGAGACCATGCGCCGCGAGTTTACATCGAATGTGTCCCATGAGCTGAAAACTCCCCTGACTACCATCTACGGAACTGCCGATATACTGGCAAACGGCATGGTGAAGCAGGAGGACGTGGCGCAGTTCGGCGGGAATATCCGCAGCGAGGCGGAAAGGCTCATAAACCTGATAAACGATATTGTCTCACTCTCCAAGCTGGACGAGGACTCCGCTCCCCGCGAGAATGAGAGCGTGGAGCTCTATAGCCTTGCGGAGGAGGTCTTGGACCGCCTGAAGCTCAGTGCAGAGGAAAAGGGCGTAGCGGTCTCAGTGTCGGGGGAAAGAGTATCCCTCATGGGAAGCAGGACTATCCTGGGAGAGGTGCTGTACAACCTCTGCGACAACGCCATAAAATACAACGTCAGCGGCGGAAGGCTGGACGTGAAGATAGCCCATATCCCTCAGCGCGCCATTATCACAGTCAGCGATACGGGAATGGGCATACCGAAGGAGCATATCGGACGTATCTTCGAGCGCTTCTACCGTGTGGACAAGAGCCGCTCCCGCAGGATCAAGGGCACGGGTCTGGGACTTTCCATAGTCAAGCATGGCGTTATGTACCACAACGGCACTGTCCATGTTGACAGTGAAGCAGGCAGGGGAACGGTGTTCACCGTTGAGCTGCCCATAGAGAAAAAACAGTGAGGTGTTCTGATGGGAAACAGTATTACGGCTGAGGAGCTGGCAAAGCTTGAGAGCGGCTCCTATGCGCTTATAGATATACGTGACGGCTCTGCCTTTGAATACGGTCATATCGACGGGGCGGTGAATATCGCTCAGGAGGATATTGCCGCAGCGGAGCTCCCCGGGGATAAAAAGCTCATCATCTGCTGCCGCAGCGGTATCATCAGCCGCGATATAGCCGACGAGCTCTGCGATAAAGGCTTTGACGCATACAACCTTGAGGGGGGCTATGTGGAGTGGCTCAGGCTTAAAATGGAGAACAGCCAGGTCACCGAGGCTGTGGAGCTGAGCCTGCGGAAGAAGTTCAAGAAGTCAATATGGTGCAAATTTACCAAGGCGATAAACGAGTATGAGCTGGTACAGCCGGGAGACAGGATAGCCGTCTGTATCTCGGGCGGCAAGGACTCAATGCTCATGGCTAAGCTCTTTCAGGAGCTGAAACGCCATGACAAGTTCCCCTTTGAGGTGGTGTTCCTTGTGATGGACCCCGGTTACAGTCCCGAGAACCGCCGTGTTATCGAGGAGAATGCCCGGTCAATGTCTATACCCGTACATATTTTTGAGTCGGATATTTTCGATTCGGTATACAATATCGAGAAGAACCCCTGCTATATCTGCGCAAGAATGAGAAGGGGCTATCTCTACAGCCACGCAAAGGCTCTGGGCTGCAACAAGATCGCTCTCGGTCATCACTTCGACGATGTTATCGAGACTATCCTCATGGGTATGCTCTACGGCGGACAGGTCCAGACCATGATGCCAAAGCTCCACAGCACCAATTTTGAGGGCATGGAGCTCATACGTCCCCTTTATCTGGTAAGAGAGGCGGATATAAAGCACTGGAGGGACTACAACGGTCTTCATTTCATACAGTGCGCCTGCAAGTTCACCGATACCTGCACCACCTGTGCTCCCGACAGCCGCTCGGTGTCCAAGCGCCTTGAGATAAAGAACCTCATCGCGGAGCTGAAAAAGGTGAATCCGCAGGTGGAGAAGAATATCTTCCGCAGCGTGGAAAATGTCAACGTCAATACAGTCATTGCCTATAAGGACAACGAGGGTGTCCACCGCTTTACCGACAGCTATGATATGTGCTAACATAAATCAAAATTTTGCGGAGCAAAATTATGATTTGAGCCCTTAGCCGTTAGCTAATGTAGGGGACGCCGCCCCCGGCGTCCCGCGAGATATATTACACGCCCAACGGGACGTCGAGGACGCCGTCCCCTACAAATGTAAATTATGATTTATCTTAGCAAATAAAAAGCCCCTGAGCATTTCAAGCGCTCAGGGGCTTTCTGCACTGTATCACTGCCAGAATATTATCAGATCCTCGGCAGCGTCGAGAAGGTGCGGGAAATGTCTCAGCAGCGAATCCTCGGGATTGCCGCAGTTCAGGGCGGTGGAGAACACCATGGTCACTGCCATTATGGCGGCAGTTATAACGTATCTGCTCCTGTACTCCGAGGGCGTTTCGCTGCTGCGGAGTATGCCCGTTATGGTTATCATGAACAGCAATGGCATGAAGTCGAATATGTAGTGGGCTACTATGCCGCCCATGCAGAAGTCCAGCCAGGCGGTGATGACAGAGACTGCCAGAGATACGCATATCAGCAGCCTTCTCCTGCGGTATTCCGCAGAATTCTCCTTCCTGCCGATGGCGTGGGGCAGCAGGAACATTCCCAGCAGTATCACGGGATAGCTCAGTACGCCGCAGCCGGAGGCTATGTAGAAAAAGCGGGTATAGTTATCGCGGTCTATGGGGAAGGTCTCGATGAAGGGGAATGATGTCCTGAAACGGCAGGGCTGTACGAAGTAGTGCAGCAGCGCATCGGGGAGATAGGTCAGCGATATGTCGTTGGCAGCGGGATTATTCACTGTCAGCTGATATATATTGCCGAACTGGAAGGGGGAGTCAAAGCGGGCGTTGTTGTAAAGCATTATGAGCACCGCTCCCACCGCTACAGGCAGCGTAAAGCTTGCAGCCTGTATTAGCCGGTGAGTGAGGCTAAGCTTCTTATTGCGGAGTATATCCACGAAAAATGGTATGAGCACCACCGCACACAGTGATATGGTGGGACGGGAGCCCACACACAGCGCCAGTGCCGCTCCGCTGACAAACAGCAGCAGACAGCGCTTCAGCTGTTTCTTTGTGCATACAGCGGTGAAGCCTGACGCAAGGCAGAGCATAAGGAAGCATATTCCTGCGGCGGAGGGCAGTGTGTAGCGGTCTATCCAGCTTCCCGTGTGCCATATGCCGACGGTCGCCGCGGCTGTAGGCATCAGAAGGAGCAGCATGAGCAGGTTCGCCTTCAGCTTCGCAGCCCTGACAAAGGCGAGAATGGCTGCGCAGACGAATAGGGAGCCAAGTACCGTAAAGAAATTGTTCGCTGTTGCCAGTGTGGGGATAAATCCCGTCAGCTTGTAGTAGGGATAGTAGAAGGTGACAACGGGAGCAGCGCCGAAATAGCAGTAGTAATGCCCCTTGTAGAAGGCGTAGTCCCAGTTGAAGCCCACCTGGAGCTCAGCACGGAGATTGTTGTCATAGGGGTCTGACATCTCCGCAAGACGGGGGTCCACCTCAAGGTCCAGCCAGGACTGCTTTTTCATAAAGGCGTCAAAGGTGGCGGCAAATGGGTCGCTGCCTATATCGGGAGTGTCGGGATAGGGACGTCCGTGCTGGTCGGGGACTGCCAGGAAAGTGGCAGATATTACCACTGCCAGGGTCATGGCGGCAACTGCAAATATATGTGAGGTCTTCTTTCTGTCGTATACCACGCTGTAGAAGCGGTATTCCTTTATGGCTGCAACGATTATGCACAGTATCAGCAGGAAGAAGTACCTTGCGTCCGAAAAGCTGTAACGGGGAGCACTCAGGGCTCTTATGCCGCTGATAGTCAGGTCGGTATTGGTGCGCTCGATGAATATTGACATGGTCCTTACCTTTCCGTAGGGGCGGAAGGTCATGGAGAGATGGGTATCGTTTCCGCTGGGGTGCTTGTGCTGCACCACGAATTCACTGGAGGTCAGGTCATCGTCGGTCATCTTCATCTTCACATCAAAGGGGACAACGTCCTTTTCGCCCTTTATGTCCATTTCAAGGGCACGGGCGTCTTTAGGAAGAGAATTAAGATAAATGAAAGATGTGCTCTTTATGCGTATATTGTTGTCCTCGGTAAGCTCTGTATCGTCATCTATGCCCACAGATGTCAGAGGTATTTCCGTTATATTTTTTGTGCCTGTGAAGCTCTTTCCGTTGAAGATGAGTACCTCCGAAGCTATAAGCACAGCCGCGCAGACAGCGCTCTTTTTCAGCAGTCCTGACAGCCTTTTGTCAACGCGGTGACAGACTGTGACTGCGGCAAAGCTAAGCAGTGAGACTGCCGTTACGGCTGCGGCGGAAAGTCCCTTATCGCCGGCTATCATGTTTGCGGAGGCAAGTGCCGCAAGCATCAGCATACCGCCGCTCAGCACCAGAAAAACTGAAATGAGCTTTTTGGGAACAGTGGGCTTTGCTTTTTTATCGGACTTTTTCTTCGCGATGATTATGTCCGCAGCGAAGGCGGCTCCGAAGCATAGAAGGGGGATAATTACAGGCAGGATCATGATCGAGTCACTCCTTGAAATTAATTGTACATATATTAGACGATTATGTTATAAAAAACTCTCACATAAATTAAAAAAATTTTTCGTGCATTTATTTCCATGTAATAAAAATTACACCGAAGGCTATAATACTATCACGGCATCAATTTTTTTTCAAAGGAGAAACAGCAATGAGCAATAACAGCAATAACAAGGGCGTAATGACACAGAAGGGCAGAGAGGCTCTCGAAAGATTCAAGATGGAGTCCGCTAACGAGCTGGGCATCGACCTCAAGGAGGGCTATAACGGTGACCTTACCTCAAGAGAGGCAGGCTCTATCGGCGGCAGCATGGTCAAGAAGATGATCGACTCATATAAGATGCAGTAACAGCTGTATCATAATAAAAAAGGGAACGCTTAAGGGCGGTGCTCATATAGCAGTTTATGCGTAATTATCGGGGAAAAACCTTTCTGAGGAAAGGTTCTTCCCCCGAGCCCCTTTTCCAAAGACTTTATAACTGAATTTAGCCCATACAGGGCGCTCCCAGTAAATTACTGGTTTCCACATCTTGTGGAGCGCCCTGTATGGGCTAAATTTAATGCTAAAAGTTTTAGGAAGGGAGTTTGAGGGAGAACCCTTTCTCAAAAGGGTTTCCCTCAATATCACCCGTAAAACTTCTGTACGAGTGTCGCCCTTATGCGTTCCCTTTTCGTTATTTCAATGTATCCGGTCTTTGCCGAAAAAAGCGTTGTTAAGTTGCTTCAATTCTGCAATGTTGTAGCTTTTCCCAAGGTATATGACTTCATCTGCGATATGCTTTATAAATTCGTCGCTTCCCACAGGAAGGACCACCAGTGCGCCGCTGTCTGTAAGCTCATGCAGCGCTTTTAATAAGTTAGAGCTGCACATTCTCTCGTAAAAAGCGCTTGAATTGTACGGGGCAAAGTAGATGCGCTTGTTCTGAGCATATCCATAGGCAGAAGAGGCTCTCCAGCGCTCTCCGCTCAGTCCTGTGAACTTTCTGTTGTATCGTTCTTCGGTCAGCAGGAACCTTCCGGCGATGTCCTGAAAGCTCATGGTATCTGAGCGCCGCGACAAGGCTTTTTCTATTGATCTTTTCACCTGATATTTGCCGTAGGGCTCTCGTGAGGGCTCCAGATTCCATGATACATCACAAAGGTCCTGACGGCTTATGGGGCTGCCGCTGTAACAGACCCTGACTTCCTCAAATTCTATCCTTCCGCCCAGAAAATAGGATAAATACTCACAGCCCAGACCGTATTCGCTTACCAAGCCGTAAATTTTACCGCTCTCAAAGGTCAGATCCTTGTAATACCATGTGTCATTAAGCTCTGTGCTGTGACCTGCAATGCATGATGTACAGGCTGAGGTGTCGAGCTTTATTGTAAATTTATCGTTAAATCCCTTTATCATAATATTTACCACCAGATCATGTGTTATTGGTCATATTATAGCTGTCTGACCTTCGGGAGAGAACGTCATTTCAGCAGCCACGCCACCAGTATGCAGACTGTGAAGCCGATCATTGCCGATACTGCGCCGAACAGTGCCTTCATCAGATTGCTGTTGCCTTTTTTTATGCGCTCGGCAGAGATCTCTTCAAGGGGCTTGCCCTCCATATAGGCTTTTATCTCCTTGTAGGTGGTAAGATCGTTTGCCTTTTTCAGCTTCTCCACCTTTACGGCAGTAAACAGTGACACCGCGGTGATGACTGCCCATATGGCACCGCCGACCCAGCCAAGGTACTTGATAAGGGGCAGGGGAGATACTATCATTATAATGTACTCCGCCGCAAGCACCCATGCCAGGGCATTGAATTTCTTTACCTCATTTTTGCTGATCTCGTTGTTCATAGTTTCAACATCTCCTTTAACTAATTCGTCAAGAGATATATTGAAAAGCTTTCCGAGAATGAGGAGGCTGTGGATATCGGGATAGCTTTTGCCGTTCTCCCAGTTTGATATGGTCTGGCGGCTGACATAAGCATTTTCCGCAAGGGTCTCCTGGGACCACTTGAGTCGGGTCCTGTGCTTTTTGATCTGATTTCCGATCTCCATATTTCCTCCTTCGGAGCTTTTTCTCCTGACAGATACCAGTATACCTGCCCCGTGAGAAAAATGCTACCAATCTGTTTTTACATCTGAAAAAAATGCTGCAAAAAGCCTTTGACAACTGACGGAAAAGCCATGTCAAAGCCCTTTTACATCCCGAAATACAGGCAAATGCGAACATCAAAAAAGACGGAGCGGCTGCCCTGTCTCTTTTGAGATAATATCACTTGTTCTTGCGTCTTACCAGTACCGCTACCAGCTCGGGACCTATGTTTGCAGTAACAACTGCACCGATGCTGCCGTACATCTCAGCTTTTCTGCCCGTCTTTTTATAGAGTTCCTTCTCCACTTCCTTTGCAAGGGTGTTGTCCTTGCCGTGTATCATCAGGTATGGAGTCTGGGGAGTCATATTCTTCTCTACTATCTCTGCCAGCTTGGGAACGATATTCTTCTCGCCCCTTATCTTGTCAACGGTAGTTGTGGTGCCGTCGGCGAAAAGGATAACGGGCTTGAGACCTAAAAGCTCTCCCGCAAAAGCCTTTGCTGCGGAGATACGTCCCGACTTCTTGGCGTACTTGAGGTTGTAGGGAACTGCGTATATGCCGCATACATTGAACCAGTCCTCCAGATAAGCCACTATCTCCTCGGCATCAGCGCCGCGGCGGATCTTCTTTGCGGCTTCCATAAGGGGATAGCCGTAGAAAAGGGTGTAGCACTTGGAGTCAAGGTTGAAAATGCGGATCTTGTCCTTGGCTTCGGGAACATTCTCGAAGAAATCGTTCTTTCCGATGAGTGAATTATTGTATGTGCCCGAGCCCTGGGAGTTGATGGACACACTGATTATATCGGTATAGCCCTGGTCAAAGAGCTCCTTGTAGGCTTCCTCAAAGGTGACGGGAGATATTTGCGAATGCTTGGGTATCTCGTCTGTCTTTTCGAGGAGCTCATAGAATTCCTGAGTTGACTTGTCTATAATCTCACGGAAGCTCTCGCCGCCTACGGTGAGGGTGAAGGGGAGCAGCTTTATCCCCAGCTCCTCAATGGTCTCCTTTGAAAGGTCGCAGCATGAATCGGTAAGTAATGCTATCTTTGACATAATAATATCTCCTTTACCATTCGTATTTTGTCAGTTTTCCCTCACGGGAAAGGTCGGGGTAGTCCCACTGTCTGAGGACCTCATATACCGCTATGGCTACGGAATTGGAAAGATTAAGGCTCCGCAGCTCATTGCGCATGGGTATCCTTACGCAGCTATCGGGATTATCGCGGAGGAGCTCCTCGGGAAGTCCCTTGTCCTCCCGTCCGAAGACGAGATAGGCGTTATCTGGGTATTCCGCTTCACTGTGGACGTGAAGTCCCTTGGTGGTGAAGTAGAAGAAATGCCCGTCCTTGTTCTTCTCAAAGAGGTCCTCAAGGCTGTCGTAGTATGTGATGTCAAGCTTGTCCCAGTAGTCCAGACCTGCACGCTTGAGGTGCTTGTCGCTTACCTCGAAGCCCAGGGGGCGTACCAGGTGGAGCCTGGCGCCCGTGACGGCGCAGGTACGGGATATATTTCCCGTGTTCTGGGGGATCTGGGGTTCAACCAGGACGATATTAAGGTTCTGCATAATTATCCTTCTGTTATTTATAATAGTATCGTTCTCCTCTGTAAGGAGGACGCGGTGTTTACTTGGCTGAAAGCGTCTTTATACAGCAGCTGTCTCTGCCGCTGCCGGAAGCAGAAAAGGGCTGTGAGTTTTATTTTCATGGCGTCTCCTTTTCAAAACAGAATAATTCTTATCAAAGTACAGATAATATCATCGTCCGAAGAAACGGACAATAACTGACGGGAGTGTTTGAAATGGATATTAAGTCACTTGCCAAAGGTGCAGCCGCAGGTGCGGCGGTAGGTTTTGCCTGCTATGCGCTCTCAAGCGCACGTCCCATTAAGAAGATGAGTATAAAGCGGGACGCAGGAAAGGCTCTCAGAGCCGCAGGAAATCTCCTGGACGATATAAAGTCGGTAATTATGTAGGCTCGCCGGAGTTGCGTCTGTAGCCTAAATAGCTCTCGAGTATGAGCACAGCCGCAACAGCGTCCACAACAGCCTTGCGCTTCTTGCCGCGGGTGTTGGTGACGTTGAGGGCGTTATGCGCCGAAACTGTGGTGCAGCGCTCGTCCCAGAGCTTTACGGGACAGCCTGTGAGCTTTTCAAGCTCCTCGGCGAAGAGCTTGCATTTCTCGGCTCTTTCGCCGACTGTTCCGTTCATATTCATGGGATAGCCCACCACTATCTGCTCCGCACGCTGCTCCTTTGCGAGAGCGGCGGTCTTTTCTATACATTTATTGAAGTCCTTTTCCGCGATGACCGTCACGGGGGAAGCTATCATCTCGCTTTTGCCGCAGACAGCTATGCCCGTTCTTGCGTCGCCGAAGTCCACAGACATGATTATCATAATATACCGCCTTTTCCTCAACCCGTGTACATGGGCTGATTTTTGGTTTACATTATATTATAACATAAACTGCACAAAAATGCAAGGTACGTGGGATAAGAGCTCTTGCGTGTCAGAATTATAGTGTGAAAACGGCGGGGACGGCGTTCTCTGCTGCAAAGTCGGAGACTGTATGTATCAAGTGTTCAGACCAATGTGGAAAAACGCGAAAAATTATGAAAACTAATGAAATAGTGAGATAAATGCAAAAAAATATCTCAAAAAGCCCAAAATCAACCGCGGACGACGTTTGAAGTTCGTATGAACCTGTGATATAATCATATCATCGTCAGAGAGGAGTTAAAGACTATGAATAGACTTATTCCGGGTACTACAATGAAATTTTCCGAACAGGCAAGAGAATCGGCATTTTCGCTCATCTCTCCCGTTCTTGAAGCTACAGGCGGACTTACTCTTTCCCAGCTCTCAAAGCTCACAGGTCTTGAGGGCACCACTATCCAGAACTGGATAAAGCGGGGCTGGGTATCCGCTACCAAGGGCAAGAAATACTCAGAAAAGCAGATACTTCGCATACTGCTTATCAATATGCTCCGCAAGGCTATGAAGCTGGAGGACATTGCAAATCTTATGCGCTACATAAACGGCGATGTGGAGGATACCTCAGATGACATCATCGAGGAGGTCCTTCTCTATGATATTCTTTGCAGGATAATCTTCACCGCCGAGGACGAGGGCGCATTCGACAGCGACCAAATCAAAACTCTCGTCGCCCGTGAGGTGGCAGAGAATACCAGGGAGATCGCCGATGACGACAAGCTTAGAAAGGCTATGTTCGTCATGGTAATGGGGTACAGAAGCGGTTTCCTCAGAACTGAGATGGAGAAGGGTCTGGAGATCATTCTCGACGAAATGTAAGTCAAATGGGGCTATACTATGAAAAATGAAGATGTAAACAAGAAAACCGTTCATAAGGGGCAGGACTCGTATTTTGCGTGCTTTATGTGTATCGGAATGAGCGTGGGGATGCTCATAGGACAGATGGTTTTTGATAATATGGCGCTTGGAATGGGAATAGGGATGTCCATCGGAGTTGCCATAGGTGCCGCTCTTGACGCCGAAAAGCGTAAGAGCTCCGATACGGGGGAAAGCACTGAAATTGATACGCAGGACCGCAATGAATAAAAGTCTTTCGGGGGAAATGACGGCTGCTCTCGGAGCGGCAATGAAAGCTGTTCTCATTCTCCGTTCGGGGGGACGGAGAGTGAGTACTCATCTGACCTGGTTAGGGATTCGAAGCTGAAATAAGGGAAAGCTTCATTTAATAACAGTGCGCAGAGGTCTGGGGGGACCGAAACGCACAGGGGTAAACAACTTTGTATAACGACGAAGCAATAGTGACACAATAGCCATGATATAGGGGTGATCGGGGAAAAGATTGCTCTGCCGCATAGGGGTATGCGGACAAGCTTCCTCTTATGAAATGCAAGCATATAACATGATTTCAGACGGATCTCTGAAGGGATAAGGGGATTATCTCTTAATAAGGGGAAAAGAAAAAGCTCATGCAGGGGTGCATGGGCTTTTTCGCATATTATCTCAGTTTAAGGAGCCTTTCCGCATTTTCGTGGAAGATGAGCTCCTTTTCTTTTTCCGTCAGGGGAAGCCTGTTTATCATGGCTATCTCGTTGGCGGGATCGTCCCAGGGACAGTCGCTGCCGAAGAGTACCTTGTCCGCTCCCTGCTTACGGATTATGCGGAGGAGCTGATCGTCCTCGATATATCGGGAGATAACTCCCACATCGAACCATAGGTTTTCGTATTTCCCTGCGGTGTATCTCTCAACATCGTCCCACATTCCCAGTCCGCCAAGGTGTGCGGCGACTATGGTGAGCTGTGGGAAGGCTTCCGCAAGAGCCGCGAAGCTTTGCGGAGTTGCTCTTATGACGTCCTCGGAGTATGGGTCCCAGCCGCCGTGGAAAACGGCTATGAGACCAAGCTCCGCTATTTTTTCGTATACGGGGAACATTCTCTCCTCATTGGGAGCGAATTTCTGATACTCGGAATGGAACTTGACACCGCAGAGCCCCAGTGACTTTATACGCTCTACCTCCCGGACTGCGTCCTCTGCGTCGGGGTGGACTGTGCCGCAGCAGTATAGCCCGTCCCCCATTATCTCAGCCGCCCAGTTGTTGATGGTGGTCTGCTGTGAGGGCTTTGTAGCCACAGGCAGGAGCAGTGCTCGGTCTATGCCGTTTTCTGCCATTTTTCTGAGGAGACCTGCAACAGTGCCGTCGGTGGCGGGAGTTATGCCGCTGGTGTCGGAAAGTCCCGAGACAGCCCTTTCCGCAAGGGCATCGGTAAATGCGTGGGTGTGAAAATCAAAGTACCTCATGGGGGGCGTCACTCCATAACGTGTTCCATTGCGTGGTAGAAAATGGTCTTTACATGGTCATCGCAGAGGGAGTAGAATATGGTCTTGCCCTCGCGGCGTGAGCTGACAAGGCGAGCCTGCTTCAGCACTCTCAGCTGATGAGAGATCGCCGACTGGGTCATTCCCAGCAGCCTTGCTATGTCGCAGACGCACATCTCGCTCTGACAGAGCACGAATATTATCCTTATTCTTGTGGAGTCGCCGAAAACCTTCAGCAGCTCCGCCGCGTCGTAGAGAACGGCTTCGTCGGGCATCACCTTCGATACCTTTTCAACTATGTCCTTATGGACGCCGTGGGTACCGCAGATATGTTCCTCCATAATTTCCTCCTATGATGTGAATATACAGACTGCCCCCACTGCACAGGCAATGCCGATAACGGTGCCCACAGTGCAGGTGATACAGGCAAATCTGTCGAAAACGAATTTCTTGTTTCTGCTGAGGAATACCGTATAGCCCTTGTCCTTGCGGTAGAGTCTGCTGAGCAGGAAGCTCTCCGCAGGGAAGATATTGGGGTATTCCGTTCCGTCGATGATGTAGTAGGCGTTTTTGAATTTGCTTGTGGGGCTCTTGTCTATGCGTGAGAACACAGCTTTGTGCTTTTTTGCAAAGAGCAGCCGCACAAAAAAGAAGCAGAGGAACAGCATGGAAAACGCAAATCCCGCTATTATAAGCGAGGCGCCGGCAAATACGAGAAATATGGGCTTAACGCCTATCACCAGACAAAGTACCACTATGACCGCGATAACTGCGATGGCTTCCACGGGCTCACCTCCTGCATTTATGACGGATACGCCTTTCCCGGCGTTACCAGGGCTTTACAGTGCCGATTATGTCCTTTACCGACTTTATTCCCTTGCTGTCCAGCCAGTCGTTCATCTCCCCGGCTATCCTTACGGGAGCGTAGGGGTCTGTGAAGATAGCGGCGCCCACCTGTACTGCGGAGGCACCTGCCATCATCAGCTCAATGGCGTCACGTCCCGAGGACACGCCGCCCATGCCGATAACGGGGATATTAACGGCGTTTGCCACCTGCCATACCATGCGTACAGCTATGGGGAATACCGCAGGACCGCTCATACCGCCTACGTTGTTGCGGAGAATGGGTCTGCCTGTGTTTATGTCTATCCTCATGCCCAGGAGAGTGTTTATCAGTGAAACTGCGTCTGCACCTGCGGCTTCAACGGACTTTGCAATATCCGTGATGCTGGTCACATTTGGTGAGAGCTTCACCACAAGGGGCTTTGTTGTAGCTGCGCGGACCTTCCTTGTTACCTCCGCAGCCATTTCGCAGCTGGTACCGAAGGCTGCTCCGCCCTGCTTTACGTTGGGGCAGGAGATGTTCAGCTCAATCATGTGGACGTCGGTGTCCTCCAGCTTTGCAGCTACCTCAGCGCACTCCTCGGGTGTAGCACCTGCGATGTTGGCGAGGACTACAAGGTCCTTGGTGAGCAGGTAGGGGAGCTCGGTGCTGATGAAGTGGTCGATTCCGGGGTTCTGGAGACCTACGGAATTGAGCATTCCCGAGGGGGTCTCAGCTATTCTGGGAGCAAGGTTTCCCGTGCGGAGATGGAGTGTGGTTCCCTTTGTGGCGATACCGCCCAGCTTTTCAAGAGGGAAGAGCTCCTCGTACTCCCTGCCGTAGCCGAAAACTCCCGAAGCGGGGATTATGGGGTTCTTGAAGTCTGTACCGCAGACTCTTACAGAAAGATCAGCCATTACCAGAGTACCTCCTCAGCGTTGAATACGGGACCGTCCTTGCAGACGTGGGCGAAATATTCCTCATCGTTTCTCTTTGTGCGGCAGGCACAGCCCAGACAGGCTCCTATGCCGCAAGCCATCCTCTCCTCAAGGGAGATCTGGCAGAATATGCCTTTTTCCTTGCAGATAGCGGCGATACCCTTCAGCATGGGCATGGGGCCGCAGGCATAAACTGCGTCTATGCCGCCTTTTTCGGCAAGCTCGGTAAAGGGCTGTGTGACGAAGCCGTGGATACCTGCCGAGCCGTCGTCGGTGCAGAGCACGGTCTCGGCGCCTGTGCTGCGGAAGTCGTCCTGAAGTATCACCGCAGAGGCATTCCTGAAGCCGCTTATGGCAACTGCCTTTTCACCGTAAGCCTTTGCAAGGGGCAGCATGGGAGGAGTTCCTATTCCTCCGCCTATGAGAACTACCTTTTTGTAGGAGCTGTCCACGGTAAAGCCGTGACCCAGGGGCGCCAGCATATCTATGAGGTCGCCCTTGTTGAGCTTTGCGATCTCTGCCGTTCCCTCGCCGCGTATCTCGAAAACTATGCGGAGGGTGCCCTTTTCCTTATCTATGCCGCAGATAGAGATAGGTCTGCGGAGAGTGTAGCCCTTTGCCCTTATGTGTACGAACTGTCCGGGACAGGCAGCCTCAGCAACTTCGGGACATGAAATGGTGAAGCTGTATATCTCACGGGCAATGGCGTGTTTTTCAGTAATGATATACTGACCCTGAGTATATTTCATAAAGACCTCCTTGTGATAATTCATAATTCATAATGCATAATGCATAATGCATAATTCAGGTGTCCGCTGCTGCGGACGGATAGTAAATATCCTGATTTACACTTATTTTTATAATTATATCATAAAAGATCGGAAATAGCAAGGCGGGCGGAGCCGAAGCTGTCCGATATTATCTCCGTCAGCTCTGCCCTTGCGGCGATAAAGGCTTCAAGCTGAGTCATGAGCTCCTCCGCACGGGCGATGCAGTCCTCGGTGGTCTTGCCGCGGAAGTACTTCTCCTCACGCAGGCTGTCTGCCAGATACCTGACCGCCAGCTCTCCCGTACTCCGCAAAATGCCGTAGTAAAGGGAGTTTACCTCCTCCGCGGTGAGAAGTCCGTCAAGTCCCTCCGCAAAGCCCTGTGCAGCGGCACGGACAGGGGACAGGTCTGACATATCGTTTTTGCATACCGAGCGCACCAGGTCTCCGAAGTCAATGGCAGCATAGCCCTCCATGACGGTGTCAAGGTCGATGACCGTAAGGGCTTCCCCGATAAGGACGTTATCGGTCTTGGCGTCGCCGTGGATCATACGCCTCGGGAGCTCCTCTGTGAACACGGCGTCCAGCTCCTTTTTCAGCTCCTCAAGCCGCGGAGCCCTTCCGCCAAGAGCGGTAAGCTCCATATAATAGCTGCCGAAGTCGTGGTAGCCTTTCGGAAGAGCAGCAGGACTCAGTTTCCTGCCCTCCATTACCCGGATAAAGGAGCCGAAAGCCAGTCCCGCAGCCGCGGGCTTGTCCGCGGCTGTTGCGGTCGCGGAAAGATACCTGTATATACGCCAGACTTCTTCATCCGCGACCGCATATGTTTTATCGCCGCAGGCGATAAAACACGGGACGGTCACCCCTATGTCGCCTGCCTTACCGAAGGCTTCGGAGATAACAGCGATGTTGTCCATAACAGCCTCGGAACAGGGGAATACAGAGCGGTTAAGCCCCTGGAGCACATACCGTTCTCCGCCGCAGTCCGCGAGGAATGTGCGGTTTATGTGTCCCCTGTTCAGCTCTGTCAGCTTTTCAGCCTCGGGAAGCCCGAAAAGAGTGGGTATACAGCGTATTTCCATGTTATCACTCCTGCCCTTGTGGATAGTGAATGGTTTTCTGTGTGCAAAAAGAACGGGCGCACACTGTGCGCCCCTACTGTTTTAGTTCTTCAGGCTCTGCATAGGTGCAGGGATACGTCCGCCGCGGTTGATGAACTTGGCAGGAGACTTCTCCCTGATAGGCATAACGGGACCGCTTCCCAGCAGACCGCCGAATTCAAGGGTTTCGCCCTCCTTCTTGCCGATGGCAGGGATAAGACGTACCGCTGTGGTCTTGGAGTTCACCATGCCGATAGCAGCTTCGTCTGCAATGATAGCGGAAATGGTCTCGGGACTTATCTCTCCCGGAACTACTATCATGTCAAGACCAACGGAGCATACTGCTGTCATGGCTTCCAGCTTTTCGAGGCTGAGAACACCTGCAACTGCGGCATCTATCATGCCTGCGTCCTCGGATACGGGAATGAATGCGCCCGAAAGTCCGCCAACAGTGGACGAAGCCATTACGCCGCCCTTCTTGACTGCGTCGTTGAGCATTGCAAGGCAGGCTGTGGTGCCGTGGGTACCGCACATTTCCAGTCCCATTTCCTCAAGGATATGGGCAACACTGTCGCCTACAGCAGGTGTGGGAGCCAGAGACAGGTCTACTATACCGAAGGGAACGCCAAGGAGCTCGGAAGCTCTTGCGCCTACCAGCTGTCCCATACGGGTTATCTTGAATGCGGTCTTCTTGATGATGTCCGCAATTTCGTTTATTGAAGCGTCGGGGTACTTTGTAAGAGCTGCGCGTACAACTCCGGGACCCGAAACGCCCACGTGTATCTCACAGTCGGGCTCGCCTACGCCGTGGAAGGCGCCTGCCATGAAGGGGTTATCCTCAACGGCATTACAGAAGACTACCAGCTTTGCAGGTCCTATGCAGTCGCGGTCTGCGGTCTTTACGGCAGCTTCCTTGACTATCTGACCCATGAGCTTGACAGCGTCCATATTGATACCCGACTTTGTAGAGCCTATATTTACAGATGAGCAAATATTCTGTGTAACGTCAAGAGCCTCTGGGATAGACTTGATAAGAGCCATATCTCCTGCGCTGAAGCCCTTGTGCACCAGTGCCGAATAGCCGCCGATGAAGTTTACGCCGCAGGTATCCGCAGCTCTCTGGAGAGTCTTTGCGAACTTGACGGGGTCACCGTCGGGGCAGGCTGCTGCCAGCATAGCTATGGGAGTTACGGAGATACGCTTGTTTACGATGGGGATTCCGTACTCCTTCTCTATCTGCTGACCAACAGGCACAAGATCGCCTGCCTTGGTCACTATCTTGTTGTAGACCTTCTCACAGGCCTTGTCTATATCCGTGTCGATACAGTCAAGGAGAGATATACCCATAGTGATAGTACGTATATCAAGGCACTCGTCCTGTATCATGCGGATAGTTTCAAGAATATTATATACGTTAAGCATTTAGCGGACTTCCTTTCATCAGACACTGTGCATGGAGTTGAAAATATCCTCGTGCATTGTGTGGATAGAGAGCCCCAGCTCTGTACCAAGGGCAGTCATCCTGTCAACAAGCTCCGAGAAATCGCCCTTTATAGCTGATATATCCACCAGCATAATCATAGCGAACATATCCTGAAGAACGCTCTGTGTCACCTCTATAACATTAACATTGTACTCGGCACAGATACCGCTTACCTTGTGGAGGATACCGACAGTATCCTTACCGATAACAGTTACAACTGCTCTCATAATCAAAAACCTCCGTTTTGTTGTTATATGGGGAGCCCCCATATGATTGATATAATTATATCATACCTGCCCTGCAAAGTCAATATCGCTTTTTCAGTGCTTAGTGCTTAGCAGGGGTGCCCATCTGGCGTGCGCCGATAACGCAATAACCGAATAAACCTGTGTAGGGGGCGCCGTACCCTGTACTGCTCACTAATAACTTATCACTATTCACTTTTTTTAAAAAACAGTGGAAATTTGCTTCGTTATGTGCTATAATAATAAAATACACTAAAAAGGGGCTGAAACTATGGATCTTATCGACTGCCACACACATACTCAGTTCTCCTTTGATTCCGACGCTCCCATAGGGGACTGCATAAAACAGGCGGAGAAGCTGGGGCTTGCTGCCTATGCCATAACCGACCACTGCGAGTGCAACTGGTGGTACCCCCGTGAGCATTACGGCGATGACGTTCAGTCCGAGGACTTCGGCTTCGGTCAGGACTTTGAGCGCTCCGTGTCTGCGGTGGACAGGATAAAGAAGGAGTACAGCGGCAAGACACGTATCATCTGCGGTACGGAAATGGGACAGGGACACCATGCTCCCGACATAGCCGCTAAGATAGCGGCAGACAGGCGCCTTGACTTCATTATAGGCTCCCTGCACCAGATACGCGATGAGTGGGACTTCTATTATATCGACTGCAAGGACTTCTCCCGGGACAGGATATACGACCTGCTGGAGCGGTACTTCCGCGAGATATACGAGATGTGTACCACCGTGGAGTTCGATGTGTTGGCGCACCTTACCTACTGTCTGCGCTATATGAAGCAGAGGGACGGCATTGAGCCCGATATAAGCAGGTTTGATGAGCTTATCGCCGAGAGCTTCCGCGCACTTATCGAAAAGGGCAGGGGCATTGAGATCAACACCTCGGGTATACGTCAGGGCTTCGGGGACTGCTTCCCCGACCTTAAATACGCAAGGCTTTTCCGCGACCTGGGGGGAGAGATACTCAGTATAGGTTCCGACGCTCACAGGGCTGAGGATATAGGCTCCGACATAGAAAAGGGCATTGACATCGCACGAGCGGCAGGCTTCCGCCGCATTGCTTACTTTATTAAAAGAACACCTTATTTTATTGACATAGACTGATATTATATGAAAGGAACTGATACCATGAACGACATCGTAAAAATATTACAGCAGAACGCCCGTATCTCCAATGCGGCGCTGGGAGAGATGCTGGGCATATCCGCGGAGGAGGCTGCTGCGGAGATAGAAAAGCTTGAAAAGAGCGGAGTCATCAAGGGCTACAGCGTTATCGTTGACGATGACCTCTACGACAAGTCCATTGTTTACGCTACCATCGAGCTGAAGGTAACTCCTCAGAGAGACTGCGGCTTCGACGACATTGCCAAGACTATCATGATGTATGACGAGGTGGAGAGCGTGAACCTTATGTCCTCGGGCGCTTATGACCTTGCCGTTGAGGTAAAGGGCGACAACCTCAAGGACGTTGCCTTCTTCGTATCTGAGAGACTTGCCACTATCGACGGCATACTCTCCACATCTACCCACTTCATTCTGAAAAAATACAAGGAAAAAGGCATCTTCATCGACAGTGAAGAGCCCGATGAAAGGGGACTCGTTTGATCGTGATCGACTACGATAAGGTTCTTTCGGACAAAATAAAGAATATCAAGCCCTCGGGCATACGAAAGTTCTTCGATATTGCAGGAACTATGGAGGGAGTCATCTCCCTGGGCGTGGGTGAGCCCGACTTCAATACTCCCTGGGCTATCAGGAAGGCTGCCATAAAGGTGCTGGAGCGCAAGCACATAATCTATGGCCCCAACAAGGGACTTGTGCCTCTGAGAAACACCATTTCCGCTCACCTTGAGAAAAAGCACGGCGTAAAATACGATCCCGACAAGGAAATGATCGTGACCGTGGGCGGCTCAGAGGCTATCGACCTTGCTGTAAGAGGCCTCCTTGACCCCGGCGACGAGGTGCTGGTGGTGGAGCCCTGCTTCGTATGCTATGCTCCGCTTGTGGAGCTGGCAGGCGGTGTGCCCGTATCGGTGCCCACAAGGATAGAGAACAACTTCAAGCTGACCCTTGAGGACTTCAAAGACAAGGTCACAGAGCGCACAAAGCTGCTCATACTGCCATTCCCCAACAATCCCACGGGAGCAGTAATGACTAAGGAGGACCTGGAGCCCATTGCCGAGTTCCTCCGCGATACCAATATAATGATACTATCCGACGAGATTTATTCGGAGCTCACCTACGGCAGAAAGCATTTCTCCATCATCGAGCTGGAGGGCATGAGAGAGCGGACTATCTACGTCAACGGCTTCTCCAAGGCTTATGCCATGACGGGCTGGAGACTGGGCTATGTTGCTGCTCCGGAGCCTGTTATCAGCCAGATCTCAAAGATACACCAGTACGGTATCATGTGCAGTCCCTTTATCAGCCAGAATGCCGCTGTTGAGGCACTTACCTCCTGCGACGCCGAGGTGGACAAGATGGTGGACGAGTATAATATCCGCCGCCGCTATCTGGTGGGCGAGTTCAACCGCCTGGGACTTACCTGCTTCAATCCCGAGGGAGCCTTCTATGTGTTCCCATGTATCAAGAGCACCGGTCTCACCAGCGAGGAGTTCTGCGAGAGACTGCTCTTTGAGGAGAAGGTGGCAACAGTCCCCGGAAGCGCCTTCGGAGAGAGCGGAGAGGGCTATATCCGCATATCCTACGCCTATTCCCTCAAGCACCTCATGGAGGCTATAAGCCGTATCGAGAAATTCCTGAAGAAGCTGGAGGCTGAAAAGTAATGAGGGTAAAGACTGCTGCAAAGGTAAATCTTGCACTGGACGTTACGGGAAAGCTGCCCAACGGCTATCACACCATCGAAAGTGTTTTTCAGACCGTGGGGCTCTACGACGAGGTGTCTGTGGAGCTTACCGAGGCAGGAATAGAACTGAGCTGTGACGTCCCCGCGGAGTTCGCTGCTGCGGACCCCATACCCTGCGATGAGCGCAATATCGCTTACAAAGCCGCAAAGCTGTTCTTTGAGGAGAACGGTATGGACTGCGGCTGCCGTATACACATAAAAAAAGGTATCCCCTCACAGGCAGGCATGGGCGGCGGCAGCACCGATGCGGCTGCTGTGCTTTACTGCCTCGGTGAGCTGACGGGAAAGAGCGTCAGTGCTCCCGAAAAGCTGGGGGCTGATGTGCCGTTCTTCCTGACGGGCGGGACCGCCTATGTGGAAGGCATCGGCGAGAAGATAACTCCGATCTCCGATTATTCGGGACGTATCCTGGTTATCGCCAAGGGCGGCGAGGGAGTCTCCACAGCAGAGGCTTATAGGAACATAGACGCCCTCGAAGCACCTCAGCACCCCGACGCAAAGGCTCTGGCGGAGGCTATAGACGGCGCTCCCGACACAGCCTGGGAACATTTCGGCAATCTCTTTGAGCAGGCGGTCTGCCTTGAGGAAGTGGACAAGCTGAAGTCCGCAATGCTCAACAAGGACGCTCTCAGAGCTGTCATGACGGGAAGCGGCTCGGCAGTTTTCGGACTTTTTGAGACCCGTGAGCAGGCTGAGATATGCGCGGAAAAGCTGAAAAAATGGGGGTATTTCTCCGCAGTCTGCGAGACTGTTTCCGAGAGCTTCGTCATTATCTGAAAGCTCTGCTGCCGAAAGTACAATTATATATGTTTGCGAAGGGACGACTATTTCGTCCCTTTTTTGCACTCTATACAGCAGAACAGCACGGGGACTGCCGCCGGCAGCGGTCTTGAGCTTTTTGTTCATAATTTTGGCATTTTGATGAAAATTAACAAAATCTATTGACAAGATGATAATATTCAGTTATAATTATGGTGTAAATCGAAGCTATCGATTTTTAATTCTTTGCTGAAAGGTGTTGAAAACATTATGGGTAAATTTATCATCAAGGCTACAAAAACAGGCTTCACATTCAGCCTGAAGGCAGGCAACGGCGAGGTCATCGCTACAGGCGGAGAGGTATACAACACTCTCGCAAGTGTAAAGAACGGTATCGCCAGCGTTGCTAAAAATGCTCCCGTGGCTAATCTTGAGGATCAGACCATTGAGGGATACCAGACAGAGTCAAATCCGAAGTTCGAGATATATAAGGACAAGTCGGGCGCGTTCAGATTCCGCCTTAAAGCAAAAAACGGTGAGATCATTGCCGCCAGCGAGGGCTACGTGAAGAAGGACAGCTGCAAGAAGGGTATCGCCAGCGTAAGAAAGAACGCTGTTGATGCTCCCGTTATCGAGCCCGAGCCCGAGAAAAAGTAAGCCGGATATATCAGAACTGAGAGCCATAGTATTTCCGTATCGCGGAAGTGCTATGGCTTTTTTATTGGTATTTTCCCGCAAGCGTTCTGCCCTGCGTAAAAGCAGGCGGAAAAATCCGTTTGCGGCTGTGCCGCCGACCGACTGTACCAATGTGCTATAGTGAAGAAATGTCCAAAAATCTATTGACAGAACGGCTGAAATATTATATAATAATTATGTTGTATTTATTTGCATAATATTACTATGGCAGTATATGCAGCTTTGTTTTACATCATTATCCGCACATGGCGATATATATACAAGCCGCGGTTTTTTAAATATGATAACGGAACAAAAATTTGGACGGGATAACGTCCGTCTATCTTTTGCGGGTCTGCCCACTTGTCAGGGCAAGACTCTTGATCTATATATTTATAAATGAATAAAATAATGCGGCATTTACCGCCTTTAAGTAATAATTAAAACATGATACAAACTTTTAATTATATCAGAAAAGGAGGTAATGCACTGTATGAACCCGGGTCTGGCTATTGTTCTTATCCTCGTTGCACTGGCAGGCGGTGTCTTTCTGGGCTATATGCTTTTCTTCAAGAAGGGCGTTGCAGCAGGTGTCGAACAGCGTAAGCGCGATGCAGAGGCTATCGTCGGTTCTGCTGAACAGCAGGCTGAACGTATTGTCGAGGACGCCGAAAAGGATGCCGACAATAAGAAGAAGAGCGCTCTCATAGAGGCTAAGGACGAAATACATAAGCTCCGCACAGAAGCGGACAAGGAGATCAAGGATCGCAGAGCAGAGCTGTCACGTCAGGAAAGACGTATGCAGCAGAAGGAAGAGAATTTAGACAAGAAAACCGATAACCTCGAGAAAAAGGAGGAAACCCTCAACCAGAAGATCAAATCAGCCGATGAAAAGCTGAAGGAGGCTGACTCTATCAAGAAGAGCCAGATGGATATTCTGGAGCGTATTTCCGAGTTTACCAAGGATCAGGCTAAGGAGTACATAATCTCAAAGCTTGAGGACGACCTCGTCCACGAAAAGGCTGTCAAGGTCGCTGCTTATGAGCAGATGATCAAGGACGAATGTCAGGAGAAGGCAAGAAGCTATATCTCACTGGCTATCGCCAAGGTGGCTGCGGATCAGGTGTCCGAGGCGGCTGTCTCAGTCGTTCCTCTTCCAAATGACGAGATGAAAGGCCGTATAATCGGCCGTGAAGGACGTAACATCAGGACTCTTGAGACCCTCACAGGCGTCGATCTCATCATCGACGATACCCCCGAGGCTATCACTATTTCCTGCTTCGACCAGATCAGACGTGAGGTCGCAAGGATCGCTCTCGAAAAGCTTATCGCTGACGGACGTATCCACCCCACACGTATCGAGGAAATGGTCGAGAAAGCCCGCCGCGAAGTGGAATACCGCATCAAGCAGGAGGGCGAAAGAGCTGTTATCGAGACCAATGTTCACGGTCTCAACCACGAGCTCATCAAGCTTATCGGACGCCTCAAGTTCCGTACAAGCTACAGACAGAACGTCCTTGACCACTCTATCGAGGTCGCAAAGCTCTGCGGAGTTCTCGCTTCCGAGCTGGGCGTTGACGCTAACATGGCGAGACGTGCGGGACTTCTCCACGATATCGGTAAGGCACTCACCTCCGAGATCGAGGGCTCACACGTTCAGATCGGTGTTGACGTTTGTAAAAAATACAACGAAAATCCTGTTATTATCCACGCTGTTGAGGCTCACCATAACGATGTCGAGCCCAGAACAGTCATTGCCTGCATAGTTCAGGCAGCCGACGCTATCTCCGCTGCAAGACCTGCCGCAAGAAGCGAAAACTACGAAAGCTACATCAAGCGCCTCCAGAAGCTTGAGGAGATATGCAACTCCTATGACGGCGTTGAGAAGTGCTTTGCTGTACAGGCAGGACGTGAAGTCAGGATCATGGTCGTTCCCGAGGTCATCAACGATGAGAAGATGGTCCTCGTCGCAAGACAGATCGCTCAGCAGATCGAGTCTGAGATGGATTATCCGGGACAGATCAAGGTCAACCTTATCCGCGAGAGCAGGGTCACTGACTACGCTAAATAATTCGACCGCTGCGGATCGGATAGTTACCGCGTATGCTTCGGCTGTCGGGCTTTATGCTCGACAGCCGTTCCTTTTATTTTGCTGTGAAGGCAGGAGGGGAGAGAAATATATAAAGATAACTTATTCCTCATGTCTTCAGAACAAAATGTTCGTATAAAATACGAAGGGGGTATTTTTATGAAAAGGAAGTCATTGCTCAAATGGCTTACATCAGCAGCTTTTACAGCACTTATGGCTGCTGCGGTGATACCTGCCTCCGCAGGCGCGGAATGGCGGCAGGTAGACAGAATGGGTGACCTGAACGGCGACGGCGCCGTCAATGTGGCGGATATAGTCACCCTCACAAGACACCTTCTCGGCAAAGAAAAGCTTTCCTCAACGGGCACCTACAGTATCGGCGGTTCCTACTACGTTATAGGCAGCGTAGCAGACAAGAACAGCCTCTCTGCGGCAGGTGCACAGAAGGGGCAGAGCCTTATCCAGAAGGCAGACCTCGACAGAGACGGCGTTATCGATTCCCTGGATCTTTCAAGGCTCAGGAAGAATATCGTTTCATCAAAGCCTCAGGACGAGATCTACCGCTGGTATGAGACCACAACTACCACAACGACCACTACCACTACCACAACTACCACAACGACTACCACCACAACCACCACGGCTCCGCCGAAGAAGGACTTCATTCCTGCACCTATCTACGATATGTACGGCACCCTGCCGTCACAGGGGGACTCGAACCTCATCATATTCTATGTTGATTTCCCCGACTGTAAATTTGATTATCTGCCCTCAACCGACCGTATCGAGGAGATAGCCTTCGGCGCTGAGAATGCAGAATCGGCAGCTTATCCCTTCGAGAGCTTCTCGGCGTTCTACTCGCGTGCCTCAAAGGGACAGATGAAACTCAGCGGCAAGGCTTACAGATATACCTGCAAGAATAACATCTCCTCCTATGAGGGAGACGTCTATAAGGCTGACTTCACCACAGAGGTAATTAAGGCTATGGACGGCGTTGTGGACTATTCACAGTTCGACGCTGATCACGACAAGACCATCGACGCTATCCTGTTCTGCGTGCCTAATTCGTCCGATGAGAACGAGTGGTGGCCCTGTGCAGGCGGCTTCGGCGGCAATTACTGGATGAAGGCGGACGGTATGTCCATAGGCCATGTCATCACAGGCAACGCCGCTATCAAGGGCGATAACGATTACACCGACTTCACCTCTACCTACCTCCATGAAATGGGTCACTGCATGGGACTTCCCGACTATTATCTCTACGACAGGGACGATTTCGAGGGTATGCACGGCTCCGCAGGCTATGACCTCATGGACGAGGCTTATTCGGATTTCAGCTCAATATCCAAGCTGATGCTGGGCTGGTACAGAGAGGATCAGATACAGGTCTATGACAGCTCAAAGGGCACACAGACCTTCACTCTCACCAACGGACAGTCCGCCGAGGGCAACTGCCTCATCATTCCGCGTGGGCAGCTGAACAGCGCTTATAAGTCGGAGTACTTCATACTTGAGTACACCACCCTTGACGCCAACAACAGCCAGGTCAAGCCCCATTTCTGGTGGAGACCTACGGGAAGCGGCGTGAGACTGCTCCATATCAATGCCACAGAGGCGGACGACGGCTGGCGCAAGTACTTTATGTACGAGAGCGGCAACAACGAAATGACCAACAACGATGAGGGCATACGCTTCATCAGACTGGTAAATGACGGTGACAAGGACAATCTCCTCCGCAAGGGCAGCCGCGTTGACGGAAGTACCCCGGGCTTTGCCTGGTATGACCTGTCCTCGGGAGCTCAGAGCGTTGCCACTGACTTTATCATAACCGTGGGAGACAAGAACGGCGACAGCTACACAGTTACTGTATCACCGAAATAAATTCTGTATAAGGGCAGAAAGGAAAGAGTTAAATGCCAAAAACCATATTCCATTCAACTGAAAAATCTAATTTTATTCTCAATATGACTGAGGAGCAGTATTCAAAGCTGGCTTCAAGGGGACTTGCCATTGCTATGCTTATGACTCCGCTCTTCACTCTTATCCCCGAGATAATGCACGAGGGACTTACCAGCAAGGCTACCTACGCTATCTCCGCAGGCGGTCTTGTGGCAGGCGGCGTTATCGCAATGATAATCGCTATTATCGCCTTTATGAAGAAGTACATAGGAAAACGTCTCATAGTTCCCATAGGCGCTATGGTCATTATGGAGCTCTGGGGAATATTCTCCCTGACAAGAGGCGTTATCCTGAGCTATTCTTTCTACGGCTACCCCGAGAGAGGCGAGGGAATGCTCGCCATCATCTTCTACTTCTGCTTCTTTGCCTCAGCCTCCGCGCTGAAGCGTGAGACTGCCCTCCGCACCATAATTGACGGTATCGTAGGCGTGGGACTGCTCAACAGTATCATCGCTCTCATACAGGTGTTCGGAGGTGTGCTCAGCCGCTATGTGCTTATAACCTCCGATACAAAGATAAATGCAGCGTCGGGACTTTCAATGTCACCTCTGTTCCTTGCGATGGTGCTGACTCTTTCGCTTACCGCCGCACTTATCAGCTTCATCTCCTCTGAGAACAAGAAGCGCAGCATCGGTATGCTGGTCTGTGCAGCACTGTTCTCATTCGTTATGATGTACACCTATTCCTTCATCGGCTTCTGCGGACTGGGCTTTGCTCTTATCGCAGCAGTCGCAGCAGTATTCGTGCTGAAGGCTCCGAAGAAGAAGCTTCTCAGCGTTCCTGTCAGCATTGCTGCCGCAGCAGGCGCTGTCGCTCTGGTCTTTGCGGGAGCTATCGGAAATATAAGCTCCTACAGGCTCTATGACGGAAGGATACTCTGGTGGGCAGACGCCTACATGAGAGTCTCTGCTTCGGGTACATTCGATCCGAGAGTTGTGGACATTGATGACACAGCAGACGTTTACTTCTATCTGAACAGAAGAGCAATGGACGTCATCGAGAATAATCCTCTTACGGGAACAGGTCCCGAGCAGCTTGCCTTCGCTGTGTTCAAAGCTCCTGAGGATCTGAGCGGCTACAGCGGCATAACAGAGGTCATCTCTGCCAGCAAGGGCAGCTTCGACAAGGTATATAACGAGTACCTCTACACCACAGCTACAAGAGGCGTGGTATCGGGTATCGCTCTGGTAATAACCGTTCTCTCGTCAGTTGCTCTGGGCTTTGCAGCCTTCCGCAAAAAACGCAGCGCCGAGACCTTCACTATATTCGTTCTTACCCTTGGCGGAGTTCTTATCTTCCTCATCGGCTGCAGCAGCATACCCTATGCTCCTGTTTTCTGGACAGCTGCGGGAGCTGCCTGTGCTGAACTGAAGTCGGACAAGCAGAAGAAGGCGGAAAAGAAAAACGCTGAGAAAACTGAAAAGAAGACACCGGAGAAAAACACAAAGAAAGCAAAGGCTTGAGCTTTGTGATACGATAATGAAAATAAGATGAAATTTAAAGCCTGAGAGTCTGACTCTCAGGCTTTCTTTCGGCGATTTTACGCGGTTTGACAGGTGTAAATGTAAGTAAATACTAACAAAAAACTCTTGATTTTTAGCTTGGATATGCTACAATATAAATAACGTGGAGCGCTGCTCCCGAATAACACGGAGGTGTATGTATATGGCATATATTATTTCTGATGATTGCGTAGCTTGCGGTGCTTGTGCAGGTGAGTGTCCTGTTGGCGCTATCTCTGAGGGCGACGGAAAGTACGTTATCGATGCAGACGCTTGTGTTGAGTGCGGTGCTTGTGCAGGTGTATGTCCTGTAGGCGCTCCTAACGCTGAGTGATCCAACAAAAAGCAGATAAGCAGTTCCATTTGAGGAACTGCTTATTTTTTTGCCCTTTTCTCAGCTGCAGCAGCCTGTGCGCTTTACGAATGAGTTGCAGTCGGTACATTCGGGGACAGTGGGATCATCCTCGTGCGTGCCTACGGAAATGCAGTCAAGAGAGCAGTAATTCTCTGACACAAGGTTGTGGCGGCACTGTGAAACGTCACATTTGATGCTCTTGTTTTTCTTCTTATCGTCCATGATAAACACCTCTTTAAGAGTATTTACCCTTTCGGGCAAGAATAGTATGCCCTTATATTTGTGAATTATTCGTGATGGAATGATTACAGCATGAATACAAATCAGACTGCCATATTGACTTTTTGAAATGTTTGTGATAGTATTATCATATGGGGTTATATGCCCATAATGATATACCTACAGGAGGGGATCTTTATGTTTAACAAGGATCAGAATAATTTTGAAAATCAGCCTATGAACAGCGACTTCAGCGTTTCGGGCGTAGAGCCTGTTACAAAGAAGAGCAAGGGCAAGAAAGCAGCGGTGATCGGGGGAATATCCGCAGCAGTTATCGCAGGCGGCGGCGCTACGGCGTACGGCGTTTCCGATACAGTTAAGAATCAGGTAAAGCTCCGCGTAAGCTCTCCCGAGAAGTATTACGCATGGGTGACCGAAAAGAATTCCAAGACAATTGGCGAGTCAGTAAGCGAGGCTTACAAGAAGGGCCTTGACAAATACGAAAAGGGTCAGACCATCGACTTCAAGGTATCATTTGAGCCTACCGATGATACAAAGGAACTGCTGAAGAATGAGCTCTCAGGCGACTATTACAGTGAGGAAGAGAATGAGGCTGTTGCGTCTGTCCTTGACATTATCGACAAAAATGACAAGTACACTTTAAGCGCAGAGGTCGCAAATAAGAAGGGCAGCTTCGACGCAGGTCTGGATCTTATCCTCGGCGACGAGAATATTGTCGGCGCAGACGTTATCGCTGATGCAGATGCTTCCGATTACTTCTTCCGTATCCCCGAGCTCAAGGAGCAGTGGATAGGCATCGAGTACGGAAAGCTCATGGAGACTGTTCTGGATGAGTTAGACCTTGACAGTGATCCTACAGCATCATATAAGGATATACTGAAGGACCCCGAGTCATTC
Source organism: Ruminococcus flavefaciens ND2009 (assembly GCF_000621785.1). Lineage (GTDB taxonomy): Bacteria > Bacillota > Clostridia > Oscillospirales > Ruminococcaceae > Ruminococcus > Ruminococcus flavefaciens_C. The sequence continues at coordinate 103,474 of NZ_JHXI01000012.1, forward strand.
CTCTCACCCGAGGACGTAGAGACTGAGGTCAACAGATATGCCGCAGTATGGTCCAATTTCGCAAGTGATGTTGAGCTTGAGAAGAAGGAAGAGGTCGACATCTGCGATATTACCGTAAATTACACAGTTGCTACAGTAGACCTGACAGAAAAGGACATCGCAAAGCTCCAGCTTGATTTCCTCAAGGAGCTCCGCGACGATGAGATCGTCATGAATATCCTCACGGACAAGCTTGATCTTCTTGAAGAGGACGAGTTTACTGAGGAACTCGACGGAGAGATCGAGGATATAAAGACCGACCTCAAGGACGACTACTATGATGACGATGAAAAGGTCATTTTCGTTGATACATACATCGATGCCACAGGTACTATCCGCGGTCTGAAGTTCTATGATGATGACAACGCTTTCACTGCGGTCATTGGCAAGGACGGCGACAGCATTCGTGGTGAGCTCACATTCATAGAGGGCGGCGAGGAGCAGTTCTCCGCAAAGCTCACAGCTGAGGAGGATCACAAGAAGTACACAGGCGACCTTGAGTTCACATACAATGAGGTAAGCTACGACTACACCGACGACGATTACGAAAAGAAGCTCACTCCCGTAACTATCTCAGTTCTTTTCGAGAACGTTGAGGTCGTAGACGAGGAGAAGGGCTACTTCAACGGCGATTTCACAGTGAATATCCCCGACACAGCTCCCTTCGCTGTTAATTGCAGCGCTGACAAGGACGGTCAGAACGTAAGCTGTGACATCGTTATCGACGGCACAAACTACGGCAAGCTCTCGTTTGACTACTCAGTTGACTTTAAGGCTGACATCGAAGTTCCCGACAAGGGCGGCGCATTCATTATCGATTTTAACAGCGAGGAAGCTCCCGATTTTGAGTCATATGCTTCCAAGGACGATTTCAGCGGCTTCATCAGCGGCGTTCTTACAAGGGCAGGCATGGACGGCGACTTTGTTGACAAGTTCTCAGAATCCATAACAAATGAGCTCTATGACGATCTTGGCAATGACATTGATCTCGACTTTGACGATGATGACTTCGATTTAGATGACGACGATGATCTTGACTTCGATGATGATGACGACGATCTTGACTTCGACGAAGATGATGACGATTACGATGATTATGACTTCCAGTTCAATCCCGACGACTTCAAGTATGAGGACTATAAGGACTTCATGACCGAGGATGAGTTCAACGAATGGATGGACGAGATGAAGAAGTACTACGACGAGTACGAGAGCTCATCAACTAAGGCAAACTGATAAAACAGTAATAAAAAAGACCTCCGTGAGATACGGAGGTCTTTTTTATGCTAATATAACTGACTTTCGCGGTATTTTCTGAGAATGAAAAAGGCAAAGAGCAGCACAAGTCCGACTATAAGGCAAATACAGCCAAGGACCGTGAATGTGATGCCTAATGCATTTATGCTGTCCTCAGTCTCATTAAAGTAGAAAAGAGCGGTGTCATTCGGGTCGTAGTGGATAGTTACCCTGCTGCCCACGCTCAGTGATGTATCTGAGGAGGAGAGGGTAGGGTATTTGAAAATATCGTCGTTCTCCACGGTTATAGTGTATTCATTGCGGGTCTTGGTACGATTTTTTTCCCTGCCGTTTAAGTAATAGCTTTCATTGTAGTGTTCTGTCTTAACATCTGTCACAACGCCATAGACCGTGCCTGTGCATTTTTTCTCCAGACTGCTTGTGAGGCAGTCACAGAAGATGGTCAGCAGGAAAAATATAGCTGCCAGACCGAGAAATACTGCAACAAGAGTTATCTTGCGCTTTCTGCTCATATCGTCCTTGAAGACGAAGCCGCTGTCACCGCCTGTCATTACTTTTCGGAAAGGCTCCTGAGCCTGCTCAGGATTATATTTGCGGCATCGAACTTGGACATGAGCTCCATTTCCTCGTCGCCGTCCTTGGTTATCATGGTGATGATGTTGGTGTCGGTGCCGAAGCCGGAGCCTGCCTTCCTCAGCGAGTTTGCGCATATCATATCGCAGTTCTTCTTGGTAAGCTTCTTACGGGAGTTCTCGATAACGTTGTCAGTCTCCATGGAGAAGCCGCAGACCACCTGTCCCTCGCGGCGGTGCTCGCCGATATAGGCAAGAATATCCGTGGTGCGCTTCAGGGGTATGCTCATATCCCCGTCGGACTTCTTTATCTTGCTGTCGGCAGTGGTAACGGGAGTATAGTCCGCTACGGCGGCAGCCTTTATGATGATGTCGGTCTCGTCAAGACGCTCCCTTACGGCATTGAACATATCCTCCGCAGACTTTACGGGGACAACGTTCACGAACATGGGGGGCTCCACATCGGTATGTGCAGCAACAACCGTTACCTCTGCGCCGCGGAGCATTGCTGCTCTTGCAAGTGCAAAGCCCATCTTGCCGCTGGAATGGTTTGAGATGAAGCGTACAGGGTCTATGCTCTCGCGGGTAGCACCTGCGGTGACCAGTATGCGCTTGCCTGCCAGGTCCTTCTCAAAGGCAGCCTCGCGGACGATGTACTCCAGAAGGGTCTCCTCGTCGGGGAGCTTTCCGTCGCCGATGTCGCGGTTTGCCAGCATACCGCGGACCGGCTCCACTATCTCATAGCCGAACTTTCTCAGCTTGTCAAGATTGTCCTGGACTATGGGGTTGTGGAACATATTATGGTTCATGGCAGGAGCGATTATCTTCTTGCAGGTACACGCCATGACAGTTGTGGTCAGCATATCGTCTGCAATGCCGTTTGCTATCTTGCCTATGACGTTTGCGGAGGCAGGAGCTATCATGACTACATCTGCCTTCTTTGCGATCGAGACGTGTTCCACGCTGTACTCGAAGTTGCGGTCAAAGGTGTCGATGAGGCACTTGTGCTGAGTAAGGGTCTCAAAGGTAAGAGGGTGTACGAAATTAAGGGAGTTTGGCGTCATAGCAACGTGAACATCTGCCCCCAGCTTGGTCAGCATACGGGCAAGGTTGCAGGTCTTGTAAATGGCTATGGAGCTTGTCACTCCCAGTAAAACTGTTTTTCCTGTAAGCATATTATCCACCTCATATACGGAGCTCATTGGGACACTCCTCACCTTTGTGACAGGTGATGATGTTGTTCACAGTGGTCTCGGCGATATTGCTGAGAGCCTCCTCTGTGAGGAATGCCTGATGAGAAGTTACGATAACGTTTGGCATGGAAATAAGACGGGCGAGAGTATCGTCGGCGATGATGTGTCCCGAGAAGTCCTGGAAGAAAACGTCAGCCTCCTCCTCGTATACATCAAGGCAGGCAGCGCCTATCTTACGGGCTTTTATTCCCTCAAGGAGAGCCTCTGCGTCGATGAGGGCGCCTCTTGAGGTATTGATTATGACTACGCCCTTCTTGAGCTTGTCCACTGACTTTTCGTCGATAAGGTGATAGGTCTCGTCGGTGAGAGGGCAGTGGAATGAGATTATGTCGCTGCGGCTGAACAGCTCGTCCAGCTCAACGTATTCGATACCGCTGTCCTTTGCGGGGAACTTATCATAGGCGATGACGTTCATGCCGAAGCCGCGGCATATATTGATGAAGATGCGTCCTATCTTACCTGTTCCCACAACGCCCACGGTCTTGCCGTGAAGGTCGAAGCCTGTAAGTCCGTTCAGTGAGAAGTTGTGATCCCTTGTGCGGATATAAGCCTTGTGGACGCGGCGTATTGAGGTCAGCAGCAGAGCCATGGCGTGCTCGGCGACTGCATAGGGTGAGTAGGCGGGGACGCTTACGACCGTTATTTTGCCCTTGGCGTACTGTATGTCCACATTGTTGTAGCCTGCACAGCGGAGCGCCAGAGTCTTCACGCCCAGCTCACAGAGCCTGTCGATAACGGCGGCGTTGACGGTGTCGTTTACGAATACGCACACAGCTTCGCAGCCCTTTGCCAGCTCTGCCGTGTCCTCGTTGAGCTTGGTCTCGTAGAACTTGAAGCGTATGCCGTTTTCGCTGCCGAACTTCTCGAATGATGGCATATCGTAGGGCTTTGCGTCAAAAAACGCGACTTTCATTGCATTACCTTCTTTCGTTATGATGTGTTTACAGCCGACGGAAGCGTTCACGTCGGCTGTTTTGATTATTTACACTATCTTGGCGAATATTCCTGCCAGAGAAGCGATATAGGTCTTCTGAACGGTCTCGGCAGGTATTACCTCGCCGTTTATCTCAAGGTCCATAGTTGCGCAGGCGTCTGCAACGAGAGACACCTCATAGCCGTGGTCCATAGCGGCGCGGACAGTGGTGTCAACGCACATATGGGTCATCATGCCGCATACTATGAGCTTTTCCACCCCGAGACTGCGGAGGCAGTCATTGAGCTCTGTACCCAGGAAGCTGTTGGGGCAGTACTTATTGATAACAATGTCTGTGGGAAGGGGCTTTATGCGGTCCGAGATCTCGCAGCCGTAGGTCCCTTCGTTGAAGAAAGTCTCATCATCGGGGTTGATGTGTCGTATGTAGATGATGTGCCTGCCGATACGGCGGCTCTCGCTGATAAGCTCGGCAATGCGCGCCTCAGCCTGTCTGGGGTTATGGAGCTCGCAGGCTCCGCCCTCGAAGTAATCGTTTTGAACGTCAATGATGATCAAAGCTTCTTTCATATTCATATCTCCCTAAGAAAAAGTGCTGTATCCGCCTGCTGAAACAGCGGCAGATATTTTTTTATTTTAGTATACCACATCGCGGCAGTTGTGTCAATTAATTGAGCAGTAGTCATAATCACGAAATCTTACCCTTAAAAACGCAAAAAAATGTGAAGGCAGTGACCGTCCCCCTTCCTTGCTATTATATATTCTTTATGCTATAATGAATACAAAGTATTCATTATAAATTATTAAAAGCCCTTGCAGATACGCAGATCGGAGATCTGCTCCCTGCAATCGGGCAATTACAGCATAACGCTCCGCTTTTATGCTGTAATTATTATTGCCATTCAACGGTGATAATGAATATTTAAGAAACAGATAAGAAATTAATAGCAGTATGATAAAGAAGTTTTCCCGGAAATACGCTATACTTAGATCACAGGATAAATGCGGCGCCCTCGGGGTGCCGCGGAAAAGGAGAATATTATGGGTACTGCTGTATTACATACGGAAAAGCTGTGCAAGACCTTCTCCAACGGAGGCTTCCAGCAGCACGTTATCAAAAATCTGGATATTGAGATCCGCGAGAAGGATTTCACTGTAATAATGGGAGCCTCGGGCTCCGGAAAGTCCACTCTGCTCTATGCACTTTCGGGTATGGACAAGCCCACTCTGGGCAAGGTATTCTTCGGAAAGGAGGATATTTCGGACTATTCCAACGACCGGCTCGCCATATTCCGCAGAAAGAACTGCGGCTTCGTGTTCCAGAGCATATACCTTCTGGAGAATATGAACGTTTTCGACAACGTGATGACAGGTGCTCTCGTAGCACAGAAGAACTCTCCTGAGCTTATCAAAAAGGCGGAGGACCTGCTGATAAAGGTAGGCATAAACAAGGAGACCTGGAAGAAGTATCCCAATCAGCTCTCGGGCGGTGAGTGCCAGCGTGTGGGCATTGTCCGCGCTGTCATCAATGAGCCCGCCATACTCTTTGCGGACGAGCCTACGGGAAGTCTCAACTCAGCCTCAAGCCGTGATGTGCTGGACATCTTCACCGAGCTTCACAGCAAGGGACAGAGCATAGTCATGGTAACTCATGACATAAGGACAGCCCTCCGCGGAAACAGGGTCATCTTCCTTTCCGACGGCTCGGTTGTAGGAGAGCATGAGATGCCGCCCTACGGCACCGACGATCTGAAAAAGCGCCGTGACGGGCTTCAGGATTTCCTTGACAGGATGGGATGGTGACGGCAATGGAAAAGATCCTGAGATTATCATGGGCGAATATCAGAAAGCACAAGCTTGAGACTGCCGCCCTTGTGGTTCTGGTCACTCTTTGTATGCTGCTCATGGGCTCTGCATTGGAGGGAATAAAGGGAGCAAAGTCCATATTCCCCCACCTCATGGAGCATACCTGCAGATATGAGAACCATATATTCATTCCCGATGAGTATTACAAAGAGGCGTTCGCAGATATACTCGCCTCTGACGAGAGAGTTTCCGATGCCGCTCACGCAGAGGTCATCTACAGTATGAGCACTGATTACCTGGACGACGAGGGCAAGGAACAGGCTTTGACTATGTGCTTCTCTACCGGGTACAGCCACGAGATACTGGAGCTCTCAGAGATAGAGACAACTCTCAGCGACGAGGAGATCGCTGCTCTTGAGCACCCCATCTATATGCCCTATGCGGCAAGAGACAGCATGGGCTATAAGGTGGGAGACGACTTCGACATGATCTTCGGTACCCGCAGGTTTTCCTTTGTGATCGCAGGCTTCTATGACGCCATACTCTTTGATACTCCCGGCGTCGGTCTGAAAATGATCGTCAGCGATCAGGATTATCATCTGCTTGAGGCGATCATTGATAAGTATACTGTGCTGGCATATAATGACGGTCAGGGCAAGGGCGGAGATAAGCTGCTGGAGGAAACCCTCAGAGAATTCGATGAATATTCAAACTCCAATGTGAGTGACAACGTTATGTCTGCCCTGTATAAGGATCTGAAAGAGGGCATCACATATGATACGGATGTCCTGCTGAAGATACTTGTGGGCATGGCGGTCCTTATCATAATCGCAGTTGCAATAATGATACGCTTCAGGATAGCAGGAGATATAAAGGATCAGATAGTGAATATCGGCGTTCTTGAGGCTATGGGCTATACCTCAAAGAATATCACCCTTTCCTACGTTCTTGAGTACCTGCTCATCACTGTTGCGGGCATAATCATCGGTACAGCAGGCTGCTTCCTGGTGTCGCCTGCTTTCTTCCGCACGGGAGAGATAATGTCGGGACACCTCAGCGACAGCAGGATAACTGCAAAGCCCCTTATCGTAACTGCTGTTATTATAATCGCTTTCGTGACGGTCATTTCATTCCTGAGAGCAAGAGCCGTAAGGAAGTTCCCGCCTGTTCAGGCATTCCGCAAAGGACAGGGCGACCACCGCTTCGGCAGGGAGCATTTCCCACTGAGAAAGACAAAGAGCAGCGTACACCTCCGTCTCGCCATGAAGGGCTTCGTACAGAACTTCAAACAGAATCTGGGACTTACAGTTTGTATCACCGCTGCATCTGCGGCGATAGTATTCTGCTTCATCATATTCACCTTCTTCAGCGGCGGTATGAGCGCTATCTCAAAGAGCTCGGGCATTGAGCTCAGCGATATGAAGATAACTCTTATCAATCCAACGGACACGAAATGGCTGGCAGAGGAGCTTGAGACTCTTCCCGAGGTAAGAAAGGCTACTCCCACATCAGGCGAGAGCATCATGATAAATATGCCCGAAAAGAAACAGGTGCTCCTGCCCACGGCTTTCACCAGCTTTGACGTTACAGAGAACATCTTCACCTCAGAGGGACGATACCCTCAGCATGACAACGAGATAATGCTGACAAATATGCTGGGCAAGCTTGACGGCTTCAGCACAGGTGACAGTGTTACCCTGGAATACAACGGAGTAAAGAGACAATACATCATCACAGGCTTCGTCACCTCGCTTACCAACGGCGGTATCAACCTCTATATCACCGAGGACGGAATGAAAAGACTTATCCCCACCTATGCTCCCGATACCATAGAGCTTTATCTGAAGGACGGAGTTGATGCGGATGAGTTCAAATATACTCTCACCGACAGATACGGCAGGAGCATCGCAGATGCAGGCAATGCGGCTGATGGAGAGGGCTCATATGAGGACAGGATAAGGGCTGAGGCTGAAAAGCAGATAGCCGAGATCATCGCCAATCAGGGCGGCAACCATGTTGAGTACGCTATACAGTCGGGTGATACTGTCATCAAGGGCAGCAGCAGCGGCTTTATCATTGACTCTGTCATCAATCTGAGCGGCGTTATTAAAACTCAGCTGGCAGGCATGGCAAAGGCAATATCCGCACTGACGACCGTGCTCATGCTGCTTTCGGCACTGGTGGTAATGATAATACTCTTTATCCTTATGGAGTCTTCCATAAGACGCCAGCGCAAGGAATTCGGCGTAATGAAGAGCATGGGATACACCTCCCGTGAGCTTATGCTCCAGCTGGCGTTCAGGATAATGCCTGCGGCTGTTATATCGGTGGCTGTCGGTACGGCTTTTTCGGTTATTGCTGTAAAGCTCTTCGCAAGTTTTATCGGCGTTATCGAAACAAATATGGCAGCAGTATTCTTCATGGACGCGGTATTGCTCCTGTTCTGCTTCCTGTGTGCATATGCAGGCGCAAGAAAGATCAAGAAAATATCCGTATACGAGCTTATGACGGAGTAAGGGAGGACAGGTATGAGAAAAGGCAGGATAGCTTCAATTCTGGCTGCGGCTGTTATGACGGCCACAGCGGCGGCTATGCCCGTAAATGCAGGCCGCACCACAGAAAAGGATAACGTCTCCGGGAAGGGGGACACCCTCTCCTGTGTAGGCTCGGTAAGCAAAATGTTCGCGACTACCGCAGTAATGCAGCTTGCAGAGCAGGGAAAGGTGGATATAGACAAGCCGGTAACGGAGTATCTTCCCGATTTCCGTATGGCTGACCCCAGGTACAAGGACATCACCGTCCGTATGCTCATGAACCACACATCGGGACTCATGGGGACCACAGAGGGCGACTTCATGCTCTATGATGACAGGGACGCCGCTCCCCATGATACCATGCTGGCTGAGCTGAGCAGTCAGAGACTCAAGGCTGACCCCGGAGACTTCGGCGCCTACTGCAACGACGGTTTCGAGGTGCTGGAGCTCATCGTTGAGGCGGTGAGCGGAGAGAGCTTCACCGACTATGTGGACGGTCATATCTGCGATCCCCTGGGGCTTACACAGACAGGAACTCCCTGGAACGCCTTCCGCACAGAGGAGCAGGTGGACACCTTTACAGGCAAGAATATCGCCATTGCTCCCGACTACTGCATGGATCTGGGCTCGGGAGGAATAATGTCCACGGCGGCTGAGCTGTGCAGCTTCGGCAGCACATTTTTCAGCGGAGACAACAGGCTCTTGTCGGAAAAGTCCAAGAAGGAAATGGGCAGAGCAGCCGCAAAGGACCGTTATGAGGACGGCTTCGGACTGGGCTGGGACCAGACCGAGTATGAGGATTACAGCGCAGCAGGAGTAAAGGTGGTCTCCAAGGGCGGAGACGTAATGCACCAGCACGCAAGCCTTGTAGTGGCTCCCGATGAGGAGATAAGCGTATCGGTGCTTTCCTCGGGCGGAAACAGCACCGTGAACCAGCTCATGGCAATGGCTCTCATGGACATTGCCCTTGCGGAGAAGGGGATAAATATCTCTCACCCCAAGCCCGAAAAGGCGGAGACTCTGGACAAGGTACCCGAGAAGTACCTGTCCTATGCGGGAATATACATCTCCTCAGATGCCGAATATGAGGTAGCGTTCCCCGACGGGGAATATATGGAGATAACCGTGCTGACGGAAGAAAGACGGAAGACACAGCAGTTTATGTATACCGCCGACGACAGGTTCGTGCAGGTGGAGGGCTCGGTGAAGGCGGGAAGAGCTGTACAGCCCAAAAACGCTTCACTGCTCAGCTTCCGCAGCAGGAACGGCATTGACTATATCTGTGCCGATGAATATATGGGTTCAGGGGATATAGGTGCACAGTACCGTTACTATAAAATGCAGAAGGCTGAGCCCAATCCCGTAAGCGATGAGGCTCAGAAGGCATGGGACGAGAGGAGCGGCAGGAGGTATTACCTGTATAACGGAAAATATTCCAATGCCGTATATAACGGGGAGGAAGTCGTTTCCTTCAGAACTGCTCCCGAGGCAGAGGGGTATGTTTCGGGCAGTAAGATAATTGACAAGGACCACCTGGAGGCGGCTCTGAAAATGCCCGGCGGACGTGACCTCAGAGATGTTGAGATCAGATATGAGGACGGTAAGGAATTTGCGGTGGCTGAAAACTGCGCTCTGGAGTTCATCTCCGAGGAGGCTATACCCGAGTTCACAGGCGGTATCTCAGAGGTGGAGCTTTCCACTAAAAAGGCTGTGTGGTTCAGGACAGCCGATAACGAGTCCAGGACCATTACTCTGGATATACCCGAAAATGCTGCGGTATATGTCTATGATTCGGTGGATCGTGTCGTATACTCCAGCTACATGAAAGATCATGGGGATTCAGTTCCCCTGCCCGCAAAGGGAAAGATAGTGTTCCTGGGCGAGGACGGCGGGACCGTGAAGATCAGCAGTTGAAAGGAGAGTATCAATGAAGTATCAGTGCCTAATGATCGACGATGATGTTACCATTGCGGAGACAACAGCGGAGTATTTCAATATATTCGATATAAAGACAGCCTATGTCACAAGCTATGACGATGCTGTCGGATTTCTGGAGGATAATCAGGTGTCGCTGCTGCTCCTTGACATCAATCTGGGCGACAGATCAGGCTTTGAGCTGTGCAAGCAGATAAGGGCGGAATACGATATGCCCATACTGTTCATCAGCGCGCGGACCAGCGATGACGATGTGCTGACGGCGCTGAATATAGGCGGAGACGACTACATAAAGAAACCCTACACCCTTAATATACTCCTCGCCAAGGTCAAGGCGATACTGAAAAGATACGAGCGTTCAGCGGAGGCAGCGAAAGCTGTCTCCGCCAAAGCCGTTTACGGGGAGGGTGTCAGCAGTTCCCGCGAGATAGCTATAAGAGAGGGGCTCATACTTGATACGGGCGCCCATAAGCTCATTCGGGACGGTGAAGTAGTGCCTCTCAAGGCTATGGAGTACAAGATGCTGGCTTATCTTCTTGCCAACCGCGGCAGGGTGGTCACCAAGGACGAGTTCCTGAAAAATGTCTGGGGAGATGAGTTCATAGGTGAGGGCACTCTTGCCGTACATATACGCCATATCCGCGAAAAGACCGAGGAGAACCCGAATTCTCCCTGTATCGTAAAGACGGTCTGGGGCGTGGGATATATCATTGAGGACGGGCAGGACACATGAAGGCTTACAGAAGGATACTCATTATCAGCACGGCACTCCTGCTCACAGGCATTTTCCTGTTTATGAAAATGTCTTTTTCATACAGGGGCAGCGGCGTCGACACACTGATGATAAACGATATTATAAGCTCCGTCAGAGAGAGCTGGGACAGTATGGACAGCTTCGACGGCAGCCGCTTTGATACGGAGATGATAGTCTTCGACAGCCAGGACTTCATCGTCTATTCCTCAGCCGATGAGGAGCTTGAGGGCGTTGACTCCACGAAAAAGGCAACAGAAAAGGGCTGCATTTCACTGGTGGTCACAGCAGACAGCCGCTATCTTGGCACAGTGGTGATACCCGACCCCGACAGGCTGGAGTACGAAAGGGTGAACAGGCGTATCTGTACAGCTGCGGCGGTGCTTTCGGTGATGTTCCTGCTGGCAGGGATAATTTACGGGAGATACGTACGCAGGACAATAGTCAAGCCCTTCGGCGAGATGGAAAAATTCGCGGAGAACGTGGCTTCGGGCAAACTGGACGTGCCCATAAGGCTGGAGAAAAACAATATGTTCGGCGCCTTTACAGGGAGCTTCGACATCATGCGCGAGGAGCTGAAAAACGCCCGCCGCAGAGAGGACGAGCTGAAGATAAGAGAAAAGGAAATGGTGGCGTCGCTGAGCCACGACCTGAAAACGCCAATTACGGGAATAAAGCTGCTCTGTGAGCTGATGACGGTGAAAACGGAGGACGAGTACGTTAAGAAAAAGATAGGGGACATCCACCAGAAGGCGGAGCAGATAAACGTGCTGGTCAGCGACCTTCTTGCCTCGACGCTTGACGACCTGGGCGAGATGAACGTGAGCTGTACCGACGAGAGCTCGGAGATACTCCACGAGCTTGTGGCTGAGCATGACACAAGGGGCGCCGCAAGGGAGGCGGAGATACCCCAGTGTATGATATGTGCCGACAGGATAAGGCTCTCTCAGGTCATAGGCAATATCATCGGCAACTCATACAAGTACGCGGATACCGATATAGACATCGGCTATGTGGTGAGGGACGGCTTCCTTGAGATGTCCATAAGCGACCGCGGCGAGGGCGTTCCCGAGGATGAGCTTGGACTTATCACCGCCAAGTTCTACCGCGGTGCCAACTCAGCAGGAAAAGACGGAAGCGGTCTGGGACTCTATATCGCCAGTAAGCTCATGGAGAAGATGAACGGTGAGCTCATATGCTCAAGCCGAGGCAATGGCTTCTGTGTTACCCTGATGATACCGCTGTCATAGTACAAGGCTCCGTGCCGCAGAAATGCAGCCCGGAGCCTTTTTACTTATCTGAGGAGAGCTTCCACAAGCTCTCTTTTTTCGTAGAGCACACAGCCGCCGCTATGGTCCTCAAGGAGCATATCTCCGCTCCTCAGCGCCGTGAACAGGGGAGACTGCATAGCCTGACGGAGAGAGGTGTCCCTGACATTCACATCGGAATAGGGGGAGAAGGGACATGGCTCTGCGCCGCCGTGGGAGTTGATGTGGAAGAAGCCCCTGCCTGCGGCAACGCAGCCCCCCGAGCTCTTTTCGTCTCCCGGGAAGGCGATGTACACCATTTCTGACCGTTCCTCACGGAGAACGCCTATCCTGTCCATGAGGTATTCCCGCTCTGTGTCAGTGGGAGCAAGTCCGCTGCTGGCCTCAGTTACGGGGACATACTCCACGAATATCACCGCTTTGCACCCTCTTTCGGCAAGACCGTCGAGGAAGGCGTCTGAGGTCACCTCTTTGTAATTCTCGGTGGTGACGGTGACGGAGGCGCCGAAGATAAGTCCGCGGGCTCTGAATTTCTCCATATTTTCCATGAGAGTATCGTAGATACCCTTTCCGCGGCGGCGGTCGGTGAGGTCCCTGCCGCCCTCTATGCTCATAATAGGAACGAGATTGCGGCAGCGGTCAAATAGCTTGAGGTACTCCTCGTCAATGTATGTACCGTTGGTGAAGATAGGGAACATGATGTTCTGTCTGGTGCCTGCGGCTTCCATGATACCGCGGCGGAGCATGGGCTCTCCTCCTGCAAGGAGTATGAAGCTTATGCCCATTTCGTCGGCTTCGGTGAATATCCTGAGCCATTCCTCGTCCGAGAGCTGCTTCACGGGCTCTGAGTCCACAGTGGCGTGGCTGCAACGCGAATAGCAGCCTGCACAGTGAAGGTTGCATTTGCTGGTGATACTTGCAATAAGGAAGGGCGGTATATGCTCGCCTCTGTCCTCGGCAGTGCGGCGCTTTTTTGAAGCGGAGCGGCTGGCGGCTGCGAACTTCATCATGAATGCGCTCTCTCTGGGATTTCTGAGAGTAGCCTTCAGGGCGTCCTTTACAACTCCTTCCACTCCCTCGATGAGGTAGTTCTGAAGGTCAAAATCTTTATCCATAGGGTGTCCTCCTATCATTTTCAGGTACAGGGCTCCGTCGGTATTATCCTGTCAGCTGTCTGTAATCAGTATAGCATAATCAGCCGTCAATATCAATACTGGCGGCATTAGAGTGCATTTTCGTATCCTTTTCATTCCGCATTCATTGCTATTTCCTTATTTTTATGATATAATACTTTCATACTAAGGAAAGGAACGCTCAACATGAAACACTCTTTTACACGAACACTTACTCAAAATATTATTGCATCAGTCTCATCATTGATACTGGCTATGACTGCGGTCTGCGGAGCAGCCTATGCTGAGAGCAGCACACCCGGACTGAAAGGCTTGCAGGAGGCAGGCGGCGAAGGCTACGGCGAGCCGTTTACCGACAGCGCTGCGGACGATACGGGACGTATAACGGGCATAGAAGGACTGGAGCCGTTCACGGCATATGAGCTTGACGAAATAGCTCCCGGCACCTCGGAAAAGGTGGCGGAGTGCATCATAGACGGCGACTATGGCTCCGATACCGTAAACAGGAGCTGCACCATAGAGTCCCTTGACCATGACCTTATTATAGAAGCTGCCGACGAGGACATTGTTATCCTTCTTGATGATCTTACCCTCGATAACACCATCACAGTCAGAAAGACGACTAAGAGAGTTATATTCTTTATAAAGGGTACCTTCACCTGCGGCGGAAACAGCAGGGGCATACTCTATGACAATATGGGCGGCGGCAGTATAGTAAGATATAACGATACCTTCCCTGTGAGATTTTACAGTGAGAAGGGTGCAAACATGACAATAAACGGTAATTGTACCTTCTGCGGATATTTCCGCGCTCCTGAGCTGACACTGGAATGCAGAAGTGAGGGTGCCTTTGAGGTGGAGTACATCAGCGAGATGTGCGAGGGCTTTGACAGTATGATAAAGTGCAGACCAATGATAATCGGAGCCGCAATTGTGGGAAAGATAGAGTATGCAGAGGGAAACGAGGCATTTATTTTATCTGCCAAGAGTACTATATTTGATGAGTATATTCCCCCTGTGCGCTACGGCGACGCAAACTGCGACAGAGTCCTTGATCTGGCGGACGCTATATTCATCATGCAGGCTATGGCAAATCCCGACAGATATACCCTCACTTCCGATGGGCGGACAAATGCCGACACCAACGGCGACGGCGTCACCGTAAACGATGCCCTTGCCATACAGCAGCACCTTCTGGGACTGGATAAGAAATAAGCATATAAAGCGAAAGCCCGCATCGGAATCGTCCGATGCGGGTACTGTTTTGTCCGCCCTTTCAAGGATGTTTCGGAATAAAAGGAATCGAGGGTCCCGAAACAGATCTATCGCCCAAGGTCAGTGCAGAGCCCTTCGGCAGATGTGTCCCATATACATATGATACACCCAAAAGGTGAGAGAGTAAATGCGGTTTTATCCCATTTTATTTGCCTTTCTGCTCCTTTTCCCTGCGGTAAGCCGAGGGTGTGAGACCTGTCCTGCTGCTGAACTGGCGTATGAAGTGACTGGTGTTGGAATATCCGCTCTTGTCGGCTATCTGTGCCACCGTCAGGGAGGTGTTCTCAAGGAGCCATTTTACCTTCTCAAGCCTTGATGAGATAATATCCTCCTTGCAGCTTGTGCCGAAAAGCTCCCTGTATATCCTGTGGAAATGGCTCTTGCTGAGACCCATGCTGCGGGTAAGGGCTTCGATGTTCCAGTCCTTTTCGGGGAAGCGGAAGATATTGTCCCTCATGGCGGTGAACTGGTCCTTATAGCTGAATGTGCCTGAGCTGAGGCTTATCATCTTGCCCTTGAGCCTGTCCGCCATGGAGCATATGAGGCTGTCGATAGTGAAGATGTCAGAGGGCATCAGCTGACAGGATATAACAGCTATGCGTTCCTGCTTTATCTCCACGGCGCCCTTGTAGGAGTGCTGAACGCTTTCGGCTACCTTTTCCGCGAATGCCTGCTCCGATAGCTTCTGCCCGCCTGTTTCGGCAGCTGCGATAATATCGTCGCCTATGCTTGCCAGCACGGTATCGCTTTCACTGAGACGTATGGCGTTGACTATGGAATTTATGGGCGGGACGCTGTAGCGCACCTTGTCCTCCCTGATATATGACAGCAGTGTAAGGGTGAGGGGAGAATCGCTGTTTTCTGACATGAGGTTCATGAGCTTGTTGATAAGTCCACGCTTGTTGTATATGCCCAGCACGGGAGCGAATTCCGAAAGGGACTCTATCCGCTTGTTGACATAGTCCTTGTGTATCCTGTTCTGTACGGCGTTGAGACCGCTGCTCACCGCGTCGCACCAGTTCATGTAGAATTCGTCCAGTACGATGTGAACTGCCTTGCGGTAGGTAAAGCCCACATAGCCGAATATCTGCCCCTTGCAGTGAAGGGATGAGACCACCGTCAGCCGCGGTTCATGGGGCTTTGTCAGTGAGGGGAAGATGTCACGGGTCGGGAACTCCTTCATCTGCTCGCCCCCTTCGTAGCAGGCTTCTATGGCAAGGAGCATTTTGTCGGAGAGACCGCCTCTGCGGTAGACCGAGGGGTCGCTTGGCTCCCTGCACCAGTCCTCGCAGAGGCACAGCTCTGCCCTTACGCCTGTGGGTATCATATAGCAGCAGCCAAGAAATGTACCTGTAACGTCGTAAAGGTCCTTGCATTCGGACATACGCCTGATTATCTCGCCCTGGCTGCTGGTCTTGCGTTTCTCCAGTATATCGAACATCACACCCGCGTACTCTCTTGTGTCGGAGAGGCTCCTGCTGCGGCGTATGCTGCCCTTGTCTCCACAGCCGCAGCTCTCGCCTATGATGAGCTCCGGCACCACGGGGCTGTCCTCAGGCTGTCTGCCCAGGGCTCTGAGCAGCTCATTCAGGGCAAGGAAGCTGTTTATGCGCTCCTGACCCGCAACTGTGGTAAGGGACATTCTTTCCGTCTGTGAGATCATGCTGCCGTCACAGCCTGTCACCTTTATATCCTCGGGCACTTTTATGCCATTTTCCATGAGAGTGCGGCAAAGCTCCACCGCCATTATATCGCTGCCGCAGACGATGCCGTCGGGCTTTTCCAGTCTGCCATCTGCTATGTCAAGGGCTATTTTGTGGGGGACTTCCCTCCAGTAGTCGCCGTAGAATATGCAGTCATCGTCACAGGGAAGACCGTTTTCCTCCATAGCTCTGCGAAAGCCGCTTATGCGCTCCTCCGAGGGAGTATGTCCCTTGCTGCCGCCTATGCACCAGAGCTTTCTGCACCCGTGCTCGTTTATGAGGTGCTGAGCCGCAAGATAGAGGAGCACGTTTTCCTCCGCGGATACCACGGGGAAATAAGGCTGCTCATAGTTGACCACCACGCAGGGGATATTCCGCCTGTGGAGGAGGTCGGTGATAGTTCTGCGCTGCCTCTCGCTGCAAAAGATATTGGCTTCAAAAATAAAACCGTCGAAGCTGCCCTGTAGGATAAGGTCATAGATATTGGTCTGACCCTTTGAGTATACCTGGTCAAGCTGCTGGTCAACGTAGTTTATGACTCCCGAAATGACTATGGTATCATAGCCGTACTGTGCAGCTCTTGTGTGAATGACATCGATGAACGAGGTCTCGGTATTGCTGCTTATATGGGGCATTATAACGGCTATCCTTCCGATGCTTTCCATACTGTCACCTCCGCTTTTATTATACACTTCTCCCGTAAATACGTCAATACGCAAAAACTCCGCAGGGTCAGTGCGGAGCTTCTGCACAGCCCCTCCCGCGGGAATGGGAAGGGCTCATGCCTTGAATATACATATAAGTGAGGATAATATTGTAACAGTTTATTTTATTGACGGAAGAAGAATGGCAGGCAGTTGTAGATGTACTGCCTTACATAGTACCAGCTGTGCTCGCCGCCGTTTGCAAGTATGAACCACAGGTTGCCCTTGGAGAAGTCCGAGGTGTACTCAAACTGGCTCAGCTTCTTCATAGCCTCTATCTGGGGGCTGAGAACGGGATTTGCAAAGTCAGATGTGCCTGTTGCGGACATGATGAAGTATTCGTTCTTCTTGAGACCTGCCTTGTCAACAGCTCTTGCCAGTGCGCCTGCATCGGCTGTGCCCGTGCCCCAGTGATGAGCGCCGCTCATTGGCATGAAGTAGCCGACTATGTCCACGCAGTTCTCGAATACAGCCCAGGTGGAAACGCTTCCCATGGAGAAGCCGCCGTAGGCTCTGTGCATTCTTGAGGCTTTGATGTCCTCCTTTGAGGTGGAGGCTGCATAGGTGGAATACTTGCCCTCAACGAAGGGAACAACGCTCTCGCGGAACTCCTTATAGAAGTTCTCGGCGTTGTAGAAGGTATCGGAGCTCACCTTGTTGAAGGTGGGGGTAACGATTATCATGGGCTCGATGTCGCCGTTCTGTATCATGTTGTCGATAAGGCGCACCGATTCGCCGTTGTCATTGTAGAACAGTGAGTTCTCGTTGTCGCCCATGCCGTGCATGAAGTAAAATATGTTGTACTTCTTGTTCTTGTCATATCCGTAGGGCAGATAGACGTTAAGGGAGTTGGTGCCGTTTATGCCGTTGTAGGTCTCCTTTACTACAGTTCCTGTCTTTGAGGCGTTGCTGCGGTAGTTCTGACCGTACTCGGCGTATTTTTTAGCAGGGTCGAACTTGTATGTGGACTGCGGAGTTTCGGGCTGCTCCGGGGGAGGAGCCACCTGGGGTGCAGTCAGCAGCTTTCTCATCTCTATCATGTCAAAAACGTCCAGCACCTGGTCCTCGCAGAGGTCTCCTGCCGCCCAGTCAGCTGCGGTCACGTCCTTGCTGCCCAGTATGAATTTCTGGAGGATAACTGCGTCGGCAACATTTACCTGACCGTCACCGTTCAGGTCTCCCTTTATGCCCTTGGAGGGGACTATCTCAAAGGTGGGACCGTCCTCGCCGTAGGATACCGGGCTTCCGTAGTGATAGATGTCGGGGAGCTCGTCAAGTGTCAGCATATAGTCGCTGTTGTAGACCTGCTTCAGGTAAGATGCAGTGTTGAATTCATTGCTGTCGATGAAGGAGGTGTGCCAGGTCATGAACCACAGCCACTTTGCTCCCTCCGACTTCATCTTCTCGGGGTCGGGGATAGGTCCGTTCTCGTGGAGGCATACAGGCTTGTTTGCAACCTGTGCGGTCTTGTTGTACATAGGTGCCAGTGAGCCTGTATGGTTCACATAGGTGTCAGAGCCGATTATGTCAACGTATTCGTCCCCGGGATACCAGCCTGCGTTCACGTCGCCGCAGTAGCCAAGGCTCCATATAAGATTATCAAGTCCCCAGTAATTCGTATATCTGTCGTACATTATCCGCCAGAGCTTCTTGAAGTTCTCGGCTCCGCCCTTGCCCCACCAGAACCACTTTCCGTCAAACTCATGGAAGGGACGCCATACCACGGGGATACCCGCGTCCTTCAGCTCCTTGAGAGCCTTGGCGCCCTTGTCCATGCCTGCGATGAGCTTGTTGTACTCCGCAGTTCCCTCAGTGAGGGCAGCGTTCCAGTTGAGGTCAGTGTTCATGGCTTCGGTGTGGCTGCCGCTGAAGTCACTTCCGCAGTGCCAGCAGATAGTGACTATGCCGCCCTTTTCATACCATTTCTTTGCACGCCTGTTGCAGCCTGCGAAGTCATCGCCCATGTAGTCCAGTCCGCGGAGGGCAGGGTATCTGCCGCTGGCGTTCTTTATTATGTCGAACTCATAGTCCTCGCTGCCCATCCATGTGGACTCCTGCTGACCTGATATGACGTTCTTGCCGTAGGTGTCGCACAGGAAGCTGTACAGTGACTGAGCCTGTGCGGAAGCTTTGGGGTTTGACAGCTTTCCGCCGCCGGAGTAGGCGGTGAAGTCGCCCTTCTCAATGAGCAGGCAGTCAAACAGTGTCCAGCCCCAGGAAGCCTCAACGGTAATGTCATTGCTGCCCGCATTGAGCTGTGCGCTGACGCTGACCGTGGAGAATTTGTCATCGCCTGTGTATTCGCAGAATATCTCGCCTGCGTCCTTGCCGTTGATGAGTACCTTCTGGTACTTGCCGTCCTCATCGTAGGGCTGGCAGTAGCGCAGGGTTATCCTGTGCATACCCTGTCCTGCGGCATTGACCTTAACGGTGACGGAGTTGCCGCCGTCCTTCAGATCAACGGCTCTGCCGCCGCTTGCGCCGCTGAGTGCGCTGATCTCCGCGCTGTTTTCGCCTGTGCTGCTTATTGTACCTTCTTCAAATTCGTACTGATCCCCCGCTGCGTCCGAGTGGAAAGGAGCAATTGCCATAGTGCTTACTGCAAGTGCCGATGAAATGATAGCCGATATAAGCTTTTTCATTGAAATCACCTCTCAGATTATTGACTTCGGGACGCCGTAAGTCCCGTCAATGCGGAATTATCCGCTTTCTTCTGTCAATATTATACAGCAGAAATTTCTCCGAAAAAATAGCCTTTCATGCCATAAAATAACAGTTTTGTATCATTTTTGAGGCGACAATGGTAATTTATGTATATTGCAAAAAGCAGGTCAATAAGTACGGCGCCGTTTTTATAGACGATGCGGCGATGTTATGCTATGATCGCTATTAACATAAATCATAATTTATCGTAATACCTTGCGGCAACTATGAATGGGATTCCAAAGGGACTGTGTTCCTTTGGCAGAGTCCAGAGGCAGCGCCTCTGGCGGGGGTCAAGGGGCAGAGCCCCTTATTACGTCAGGCGCCTCGCAAGGGGTGAATCCAAAAACAGTCCGGTGGACTGTTTTTGGAGAGGGGACGCCTTGTAAGAGAAGGCGTCCCCTGGTTGAGCGGATGATAGTCGCCACTATAATACGAATTTTGTGGGACGTCGAGGACGCCGTCCCCTACAAATGTAAATTATGATTTATCCTACATCCGAATAAAACACAATGCCCCGAAGCACTTTTGAAATGCTTCGGGGCAAAACTTATACATGAGCATCGGACACAATGACCTGCTTTTTGCTTTTATATTATCTTGGTGGACCATTCCTCGATATTCCAGATATTGTCGGCTATATCCATATAGAACTCGGGCTCGTGGCTCACTATGAGCACAGTTCCCTTGTAGTCCTTTATTGCCTTTTTCAGGGACTCCTTGGCGTCCACGTCCAGGTGGTTGGTGGGCTCGTCCAGCACAAGGAGATTTACCTCTCTGAGCATTATCCTGCATATCCTTACCTTGGCATTCTCGCCGCCCGAGAGCACTCTCATCTGTGAGGTGATGTGCTCGGTGGTGAGACCGCACTGGGCAAGGGCTGCGCGTACCTCCGCATTGGTCATGGATGGGTATTCCTCCCATATAACGTCAAGGGCAGTCTTTGAGGTGCTCTCCTCTTCCTGCTCGAAGTAGCCGTATTCCACGAACTGATCGTGCTCAACGTAGCCCGATATTGGCGGTATTATCTTCAGCAGGGTCTTCAGCAGAGTGGACTTGCCTATGCCGTTGACTCCGCGGATAGCTATTTTCTGTCCGTTCTCCACCTTGACGGAGATAGGCTTTGTGAGGGGCTCGTCATAGCCCAGCACCACGTCCTTGCAGTCGATGACCACACGTCCGGGAGTTCTTGCCTTGCGGAAGGAGAAGGTGGGCTTGGGCTTTTCGCGCATGAGGGTGATCTTGTCCATTTTGTCCAGCTTCTTCTGGCGGGACTTCGCCATGTTGGTAGTTGCAACTCTTGCCTTGTTGCGGGCGATGAAGTCCTCAAGATCGGCGATCTCCTTCTGCTGCTTTTCGTAAGCCTGTTCTATCTGCTTCTTCTTGAGCTCATACATTCTTGTGAAGTTGTCATAATCTCCCGTATATCGTGTCATTACGGCGTTTTCAACGTGATAGACCACATTGATGACGCTGTTCATGAAGGGAACGTCATGGGAAACGAGTATGAATGCGTTTTCGTAGTTCTGAAGGAAATTTGTGAGCCATCTTATGTGGTTTTCGTCCAGAAAGTTAGTGGGCTCGTCCAGAATGAGTATCATGGGATTTTCCAGCAGCACCTTCGCCAGCAGCACCTTTGCACGCTGTCCGCCCGAGAGCTCCGCAACGTCCCTGTCAAGACCTATCTCGTTGAGTCCCAGACCGTTGGCGTATTCGGAGATCTTGGCGTCGATTGTGTAGTATCCGCTGTAGTCCAGAATGCTCTGTATCTCGCCCACTTCCTCCATAAGGGAGTTCATTTCCTCCTCGGAGCAGTCGGACATCTTCTCGTAGAGAGTGAGCATTTCCGCCTCAAGGTCGGAGAGGTGGTCGAATGCCTCGCGGAGCACGTCCCTGATGGTCTTGCCCTTGGCAAGGGTGCTGTACTGGTCCAGGTAGCCCGTGGTTATGTGCCTGCACCATTCGATCCTGCCCTCGTCGGGCTGGAGCTTGCCCATGATTATATTCAGAAAGGTGGACTTGCCTTCGCCGTTAGCGCCTACAAGTCCGACGTGTTCTCCCTTCAGAAGTCGGAAGGAAGCGTCATTGAGTATCTGTCTCGCACCGAAACCGTGCGTAACGTGTTCAACATTGAGTATGCTCATATTATCCTCCATTTCAGATGTCATGCCCTCTATTATAACATAAAAGCAACATAATAGCAAGGGACGCGGCGAAAAAGTTCCCGTGCGACAGTATTATAACGCGAAAAAGGGGGCGCAGGCTCTGCGCTTATAACATATATTTACGGAAATAGCAATGACCGCTTTGTGAAGTTTGCAGGGCAAATGCTTTAATTAAATTATAAACTTTCATTAAAGCAGCCGGAGAGTTGAAATATTACCAGAAATATCATTATAATTGTATTACAGAAGCAGCCTGCAATGCTATAATTAACACAAACAGGTTCAAAATGGTGATTATCACCAAAGACACGACGGGGGATATTAAAAGAAAAATTTATTCTCGCTATTAAAAAAAAAGAGAATAAATGGCATCTCTAAAACCTGTTTTTTCTCAAAAGTGGGTTTTCAGAGATGCCCTGTAGAAGGAGGAATTTTTATGATTGGGAAACTAAGAGGAACGGCTGCTGTCATCAGCGCTGTTTCGACACTTTCTGCGCTTAGTCCGTACGTCTGCGCGGGAACTGTGCGTGCCGTGAGCGGAGTCCAGGCTGTGTACTATGTCTCGCCTGAGGGCAGCGACAGCGGCGACGGCTCGCCTGACGCTCCCTTTGCAACTCTGGAAAGGGCGAGGGACGAGGTTAGGAAAGTGAACAGCAGCATGACCGGCGACATCGTGGTCTATCTGCGGGGCGGAGACTACCGCATCACGGAGCCTGTGGAGTTCGACACAAGGGACTCGGGTACAGGAGGATTCAAGGTCAGATATGAGGCTTACGAAGGGGAGACACCCGTTATCAACGGTGCTCAGAAGGTCACGGGCTGGTCTAAGTTCAACGACAAGCTCTGGGCGGCACCTCTGGACCGCAGCACCAAGCTCCGCAACCTCTATGTCAATGACCGCCGAGCAAATATGGGCAGCGTTCAGGTGCAGGCAAAGGGGGGCTACGGAGACTACTACGTTACCGCAGGTCAGGGCGACTGGGCATGGGACTCGGGCAAAAAGAGCGACGGCATTGTCTATGATGCAGGCTCAATGCCCCGTATAACCTCAAATTTCGATGACCTTGAGGTGGTCAACGGCACCACCTGGAACGAGAATATCGTCTGCTCAAGGGATATAAAGTACAACGGCAGCAGCATGATACTTCTCATGCAGCAGCCCTACGGCGCTATCGCCCAGACTCCCGGCTGGGGCGCAGGCTTCTCCACCGGGGGCACCCACACTATCTACAACGCCTTTTCTTTTGTGGACAGCGAGGGCGAGTTCTACTTTGACAAGACCGATAAGATGCTGTACTATTATCCCAGAAGCGGCGAGGATATGGCGACTGCCGACGTTGAGGCTCCCGCAGCGGACTGCCTCATAAAGATAGCGGGAAGGTCTACATCGGAGCGTGTGGAGAATATCAGCTTCAGCGGCATTACCTTTGCAAATACGGACTTTCAGCTCACCGAGGTGGCAGGCTCTCACGGAAAAGCTACCTGTCAGGCAGCTCAGAGCTATACTGCCTTTGCAGACTCAAACTGGCACTCAAAGAAATACGAAATGGCGGATACTCTACCTGCTGCCATACATATAACAAGCAGCGACAGTATCAGCCTTACGGGCAATGTGGTCAAGCACACGGGCGCTGACGGCATTTCCATGACCAATGACGTTATAAACTCCGACGTCAGCGGAAACTTCATCACCGATATAACCTCCAGCGGTATCACCGTGGGACACCCTCAGCATATCTACATCGGCGACGCTGCTGCCAATAATCACGAGAAGTTCCCCAAGGGCGTGGAGGGACTGTGCAAAAACGATACAGTAACCCAGAACCTTCTCTATGACATCAGTGTTGTTCACGGCTTCGGCGGCTGTGCAGCCATTACCGCCTATTATGTGGACTCCGTGAAGATCCTCAGCAACACTATTGAAAAGACAGCATATAACGGTATTCATCTGGGCTGGGGCTGGTGCAATTTCAAGGACAGCACCACCTGCCGCGACAATCAGATATGCTATAACAGGGTGATAAACTCCCTTAACCGTCTCCACGACAGCGGCGGTATCTACACTATCGGCCAGATGCCCGGCACTATCATCAACGAGAACTACATTCAGGGCATTCCCGCAGGCGGTCCCGGCTGGCCTACCTACGGACTTCACAACGATGAGGGAACTGCCT
The DNA here is from genome assembly GCF_000621785.1 of Ruminococcus flavefaciens ND2009. GTDB lineage: Bacteria > Bacillota > Clostridia > Oscillospirales > Ruminococcaceae > Ruminococcus > Ruminococcus flavefaciens_C. The sequence goes on from NZ_JHXI01000012.1 coordinate 127,677, forward strand.
ATATCGAGGAGAATGACAACGTTCTTGAGATAAGCCCAAATGTTACCTATACCATCAACTGCGAGGAGTACGGTGACAAGCACGACCTGAAGATAAAGCGCACCTATGCCACTGTGAATAAAATGGGCAAGAACCCGCCCTCCAGCGACATAGACACTCCTATCGTGGTTTCGGATAATGTATGGCCCTTCGGGCAGTACAAGGTGTGCCTGAATTCGGGTATCTCCGACGATAACCGCGGTCTCATGCCCTCATGGCTGAAGTCTGCTGCGGACTGGGTATTTCCTGCAAGCTGCGAGACAGCCTGCGGAAGCAAGCTCCCCGTGAGAAAGACTGAGGGCACTGTATGGATAGCTCCTGACGGCACCGAAAGTTTCAGAGCAGGAGCCGATATGACCAGAGCAGGAGGCAGCGCAGGTACGGTCAGAACTCCCTCAAAGGAAGGGGAGTACAGGATATACGTTCTCGGCGCTGACGGCAAGGTGCTGAGCAAGTCCTCCCATATCCTCAGACTTAAAGGCACGGCAAGCGGCGGCGACGTCATCGAGGCTGAGCGCTGCGACTACAAGTCGGGTATCGACACAGAGAACTGCTCCGAGGGCGGAAGCGATGTTGCCTATATCGAAAACGGCGACTACATCGGCTTCAAGGGCATCGACCTTACCGACGTCAGCGGTATTGAATTCCGTATAGGCTCAAACGGCGCAGAGGCTTCGCTTGAGGTAAGACTGGACAGCCCTGACGGAAAGCTCATTGGCACCATGGACGTCAGCGGCACAGGCGGCTGGCAGACATGGAACACCCAGAGCTGCACCATAGCTCCCGCCTCGGGGGCGCACGATGTCTACTTCGTATTCAGGGGCGGCGAGGGCTACCTCTACAATGTGAACTGGTGGAGACCCGTAAAGCCTGCGGAGGAGTACATCCTTGGCGATGTGAACGGTGACGGTGCTGTTGACGTGTATGACATGACAGGTATGCGCAGAGCAGCCGTAAACGGCGACGCAGAGCGTTTCGACGCCGCTGATATAAACATGGACGGCGCCATTGACGAGAATGACCTGAGGCTCCTTGTGAGCTTCCTCAAAGGTGAGATAAAGTCATTCTGAATATCAGAAAAAGAATAGAGGGAAGCACCTTTTCAAAAGGGCTTCCCTCTATATTATGTATAAGACCGCTATATAGGTATAACGATTATGCGTCTCTTTTCTTTATCCTGCTATTTTACGGAGAAAGCCATAGTATCCCCCATGAAAGATACTATGGCTTTCGGTATTTATCAGCCTGCTATGAGCAGCTTTCTGAGTGCTGACATATCAAATACGTCGGGGACTGCGTCCGCAGCGATGTCGGCTGCATAAGCCTGCTCGCCAGTGAGTTCGGAGCTTCCCAGGATATATTTCTGCATGAGCACTGCGTCAGCGACATTGACCTCGCCGTCAAGGTTTATGTCGCCCTTTCTGCCCTTTGTGGAAGCGGTCTCTGTCTCAAGGGGACGGATAATGATATAGCAGAGGTTTATAGCCTTGTCATCGGAGCGGAGGTTCACCGTCAGCTCGCCGTCGGTGACCTTTGCTTCTCCGCTTACGGCAGTCTTGTCGGTGGGAGCATTCTTCACGATGACCGACTCGGAGCTCTTGCCGTAGTTTGCATAGACTGTAGGAGACTTTGAACAGCCCCAGGGGTCACAGAAGCACATTTCCACAGAATAGGTGCCGTTGGGGAGCTCAAAGCTGTAGTCCAGGTGGCGGGCTATATTGTTCTCGTACTGGTTCTTGGTGTAGCGGAAGCTGTTGGACTTGTCTGCGCCGTCAGCAGTGTTCGCCTCGTCGCACCATGTGTTGGCAGTGTAGAGACCGCCGCTTTTTGTTGAGCCGTTGTACTGGTCTGTGGAGTCGTCGATGAGTCCCCATTTCTTGCCGCTTACCTCGTCCTCGCCGCAGAGCTGCTCGGTGACGCTGTTGTACATACCAAGTCTGTCCCTGCCTGTGAGGGTACTTGAGTTATGGTCTCCGCAGTCCACGAAATAGGCGATGTCATTGGTGTATTCGTATACGGGGGTAACTGCTTCCATGTAGATGAAGTCGCAGACCTTTGCGGAGCCTGCTCCCTCCTTGTCGGGAGAGAAGGTAACGTCAAGGACGCTTCTCTCGGTGCCGTCGTCGCTTGTGGTGTATGTGCAGCGGTCGCGGACGTCCTGAGGGACGGTCAGCAGCAGGTCGTAAACGTCCTTATTGCCGCTGTATGAGAGAGTTCCTGCCCAGAGGACAGCGTCGCCAACGCGGACTCTCAGTGACTTGCCGTTGTCAGCCTTGCGGAGCTTTATGTGGAGACGGAGCAGGGGAGCGTTTTCGTCCACTGCCATTCTGTAGGTGAACCAGCCGTCCTTTTCCACATAGCGGTAGGTGCTGTCATTGGTGACGCCGACAGTGCCTGTCTCAACCATTGCGTGGAGCTGGTCGCTCTCGTACTGACCGTAGCCGGGCTGAACTGTATCGGTGATGGTGGTCTTTGCGCGGGGCAGCTTTTCCTCCACCACTGTGCCGTTGGGTACGAACTTCCAGTATATTCCGTAGCGCTGCTGATACTGCTTGTAATGGGGAGTGAACACCAGCTTTGTGTTGGTATCGTTGAGGGTAAAGGTGAGACCGTCGCCGCTGCGGACCAGATGGTCGTTTATCTCAGCCATGAAGGAATTCACGGACTGTCCCTGCTTTGATATCCTTATGGTCTCGCTTGCAACCTTTTTCTCCTTGGGGATAGTTACCCACATACCCGTGCTGTCGGTCTTCATGTCCTCCTTGCCCAGCTCTGCGCTGAGTACCAGAGGACCGTATTTGAAGCCGTATACATCGGGAGCATCGGGAAGGGGATAAGCCCTTACCTTTGAGGGGATAGTAAGCTCGATAACGTCGCCGTCGGAGAAGTCTCCCGCAACATCGGCGTAGCCGTTTACGGTCTTGTAGCTGTATCTGCTGCCGTTGACCGTAACGCCCATGGTGCCGTCGATCCAGTCGGGGATACGGAACCTGAGGTCCAGGGGAGCGCTGCCGCTTACGGTGAACTTCACGGAAGCTCCCTCGGGGATATTGCTCTCCTGGGTTATGGTGACATTCTTGTCAGCCCATTCCAGTATTGAGCTCTGGTAGAAGTTGACGTAGAGTGTGTTATCCTCGTGCATATAAATGGTGTCGCCCAGCTTTGTGAAGTTCTCCATGCCGCTTCCCGTACAGCACCAGAACTTGTCCCAGCGTGTGCTGTAGACCTTGAAAAAGCCCGTAGCCATAGGCTGGAAGTAGGTGGTCATACCTGTCTCGGGGTTCTGTGAGGAGAGTATGGAGTTATAATAGGTGTTCTCATAGAAGTCCATATACTTGCTGTCGTGGGTTATCTTAAACAGTTCACGGGACAGCTTGAGCATATTGTAGGAGTTGCAGGTCTCACAGTTGCAGTTGGTGCGTTCGGCGTCAAGGATATCGTCCTTGCCGAAGTGCTCCCACTCGCTGTTGCCGCCTGTGATGTAGGTGTGATGAGTGGTGACCATGTCCCAGAAATCCTCTGCGTATCTGAGATAGGCTGAGGCGTCCACCTGCTGACCGTTGACGGTCCTGCCGTCAAGGACGATATAACGCTTGAGAGCGCCGATGAACTTGGGGATAGTGGTGTTGGCGTGACGGTTGTTGAGCACATCACGTCCGCCCTGAGCTACCTTCTGGAAGAGGGCATCTTCATCGAACACATGAGCAGCAGCCGCATGGCTGTCCTTGCCAGTTATGGCGTAGAGTTCATACATACAGTCGTTCATTCCGCCGTACTCGATAGAAAGGACCGTATTCCTTGTCTGTGAGCTCCACTTGCTTACTCTGTTGTAGACCCAGTCACCCAGTGATGAGCCGATCTCCTTTGCGGGAGCATAGCCAGTGGCGTTGTAGACGTCAACGATGCCTGCAATGAGCTTGTGCATGGTGTACCACGGTACCCAGGCGTCGTCGAAGATGTTGGCTTTTCCCACCTCGACGCGGTCAAACTGCCTTTCCACATTACCGTCGGAGGGTACGGGAGCCGCCCACAGGAAGCCTGTCTTGCCGCGAGGGTGCTGCTGGCAGGTCTTCATGCCGTCGATGAGGGTGGTGATACGCTTGTAGATGGCGTCCTTCTGCTGTGAGGTGATGTTGGGATTCTGATAAGCCTGAGCCAGAGCGGTGAGGTAGTGCCCCACGCAGTGGCCTGCGATGTTGGTGTTTTCCCAGCCGCCATAGCGTGTGGCGCCGTTGGTGCTGAGTCCCGCGTTCTCGCGGAAGCCTGCAAGGAGCTTCTCCGTGTCGAAGGACATGAGATAGTCCATTTCCTTGTCGAAGGCGTTGGTGCAGTAGTCATCGGTCATTCTGACGTCGGATATAGAGAAGTCCTCTATATCCACCTGAGCAGCATTGGCACCAAGGCTGCTGACGGGAAGGCTGCTGCCCGCAGTACATACCACTGCTGCGGCAGAGCAGACCGAAACCAGTCTGCGGATCAAGTTGTTTTTCATTTTAATTCCCCCTGAATAAAGTTTTGGTAAAATACCACTTTATTTTTTTGTATAATATCATTATACTGTCATTTTAGCACAAAAGTCAACCCATATACCGCCGATAAAGTGGACAAAATGACTGAGTTTCCGACATCTTTTTACTATAAATAAGGAGAGTAAAAAACGCCCCGAAGATATTTCTCCGGGGCGTTATCAGGTGGATATAAATTATGAAACCTTTAAATATTAAGGAGATCTCAGCCTAAGGAACCTGTCTTGCCGAGAAGGAACTCCTGAATGCACAGGGCGTCGTTTGCAGTGAGTCCGCCGGTGGACTTGTCAACGTCGGCGTTTATCTTGCCCTGCTTGGTGATATGGCTCTTTGAATAGCCGTCGACCTCATATTTGTCGGGGTTTGCAAGTGCCTGCATCACAAGGATAGCGTCGGAGAGATCAACGTCGGTGTCGCAGTTGGCGTCGCCTGTTTTCTCCGATTTAGGTGCAGCTGCGGGAAGCGCAACGGCTGTAGTTGTTGTGGGAACGGTGCTGTAGGGAGCGGGAGCTGTTGTTGTGCCTGCGGGAGTGCTCTCTTTTTCTGTGTACTGTCCGCGGGCGTTCATTGCCATTTCTTCAAGATCTATCTTATCTATATCACATTTTCTTGATACATACTCAAGCACCAGCAGAGTATCCATTGCGTCACCGCTGACGCCGCTTCCGTCCAGATCAAAGTTGGCGATGTAGTTGTCCATTATCTCATCTGAAACGGTGTGGAGGTCCTCATTGGTATGAGTCTGAGAGTAGAGAGTGTTCTCTGCGAATATATAATCGTTGGCATCAATTACCCCATTCATGTCAACATCGGGAACAGCTCTCAGACCTGCTTCCACGCTTGTGTAGTAGTTCAATAACCTGACTGTAAGCTCCTTGCTGTCGGGATAAGTGAAAGCGTACACGTAATTGTAGCAGAGGCTGAACAGGTCATCGGGGTCTGTCAGGGGGTATCTTGTACCCTCAAGGCAGTTAGTGCCCTGCCAGGGATAATTTGAGACCTCACCGTTTACCCAGGCGTCTCTGAATGCCTCGTATTCCTTTTCACGCTTTGTCTTAATGCCGGTCTTCTCGCAGATATATACCTGAGCGATACTGCAATCTGCGGCGTCACCGCTGATACCGTTGCCGTTGATGTCAAAGTCGGAGAGGTAATGCTCCAGATCCTCCTGAGTGAATTTGGGATCGGGCTCATACCTGTTGTTGTATAATTCGTCGCAGGCATAGTAGTCTACAGCGTTTATCCTTCCGTCACCGTTCATATCGGGCTCGGGGAGGAGACCTTCATCGACCTTCTTCTTATAGATCTCATAATCCCTGTCTATGTGCGTCATATCAACATCGGCTCTTACATCGGAGCTGGGAAGTCCCATTTTCCACTCAATGTCCTGAATGGTGCTCTGGAAGGAGCTGAGGAGATCCTGTTCCTTTTTCAGGAAATATCCGTCGGGATAAGTGTAGCCTGAGCGCCACAGGTATTCATAGTAGTTCCCATCGGAATACTCGGGCAGGAACTCGTTGTTCTCAAAATAATACTTTATAAGGTAGTCCGAGAATATGGGCACCACCAGGAAATCGTCGCCGAGAGTTCTGTAAAGGTCAATGCACTTCTCCTCGGAATCGCAGGGAAGATGATCCTCTGTCAGCTCATCATATACTTTCAGTCTGTTCTCAAAGGTGAGGTTTTCGCTGTCCATATCTTCGTATGTGACAGGGGGCTCGTTAAAGAGCTTGCTGAAGTACCAGATGTCCATAACGTCGCACATATCAAAGGTACCGCTGCCGTCAACGTCAACATCGGGCTTCTTTTCGTCCATTACGGCTGTGAATACATCATAGAGTCCGCTGAAATCCTCCGTGCGCTCCCTGAACAGGTCAGCGAAGTCCTGACGGTACTGCTTGTCGGCAGCAATTGCGTCCTCATCGCTGAGATACTGCTCATCAACGTACCTGTTCCTGTCGGCTGCATAGTGATCGGGTGAGAGAATGTCTCTGTCCACATTATAGTAGCAGGTGAAGTACTGAATGAGACTGCCCGAATTGAATTTTTCGTCATCGGGATCGGGAACGATATGGTCAGATATGAGAGTCGTGTCTCCCTGCTCTATGCGGTAGAGGAGGTAAATATCATGCTCATCGAATTTTCCGTTCCTGTCTATGTCGATGAGGCTCTCGTCGTTGTGCCATTTCAAAAAGTCAAAATCGTTAATATCGTACTGCACGCTCAAGAGTTCAAAGGGAACCTTTTTCATGCCTGTGTCGTTTACTGCGGCAACAGGCTTGGGCATCGCTGTAGCTCCTACGAGCATTGCAGCAAATCCTGCTGTTAGCTTATTCATATAATAAACCCTCCTGTGTGTATATGTAATTATTTCAGTTGTTGTGGTGACTGTTACAGCGTCAGAAGCGGAGACTGTTGTCTGTGTAAGTCCCGGCGCTGTGGTCTTTGCCGCAGTCTGTACTGTTGCGGGAGTGCCTGCTGCGGCGGTAGTGTGTGTATCCTGTGATGCGACAGCTGCTGCTGTTACTGCGGCAGCTGATGTGGTCACTGCTGTATCGTTATGAGGCTTGGCAGCTGTGACAGCGGAAGTGCCGTCCGCTGTTGTTACAGCAGCAGTTGTGGTATTGACTGCTGCAACGGTTGTGGTTTCGGCTGATGTAACAGCCGTATCTCTGCCGAACTCAACTGAGGAGGAATTTTTTGCAGTATTGCTGTGCCATATCCCGAATCCGATGACCGCAGCAGCACACAGTGCCGCAGTGCCTGATGTGATCCTTCGGATACGGAGTCTGCGGATACGTCTTTCTTCTAAGATCTTATCGCCCCGTGACTTGACTATCTCAGCCATGGTCTTATAATCCATTGAACACTGCTCCTTCCTTCTCAATTTCTTTTTTCAGAGCATTTTTTGCCCTGTACAGCAGATCTCTTATCTGCTTGCTGCTTTTTTTCATGATCTCAGCCGCTTCGTCATTTTTGAAGTCCTCAAAGAATACAAGGTAGAGGACCTGACTGTACTCGGGTCTGAGCTTTGAGATGAGCCTGCGCAGGTCGGAACGCCGCTCATCATCAATGACCTTTTGTTCTATATTTTCCTCGTCGGAGATGTCGTATGCAGTGTCAAGTGAGACGGAACTGAATCTGGACAGCTTTCGTTTTATGTCAAATGCCTTGTTCCTTCCGATAGTGTAGAGCCATGTTTTGAAGCTGCATTTGCCTTTGAAGGCGGGCTTGTCAACATACAGCTTTACAAAGGTATCTATGGCAGCTTCTTCAGCCATGCCCATATCTCCTGTTATACTGTACAGAAAATAGACAAGACCGTCCTTGTAATCACGGATTATTTCATCTATTGCATCTTTATCTCCTGAGAGGAAACGGCTGTAGCTACTGATACCGTTTTCCATTTTTCCTCCTTTCGGCAGGAAATATTTCCATTTGTTATTTATACGAAGGAAAGGCTGCAAATGTCGCAGCTTTTTCCAAAAAATTTTTTTCGCTCATTTTATACCTTTATTATACTCTCCATGACAGCCTCCCGTCAAGGACGAAAGTCGGACTTTTTTACGGCACAGAGCCATATCCCTTGATTTGACGCCTGCAATATGATACAATATTTACAGAGGTGACATAAAAAGGCGTGTCGCTGCGGCACGCCTTTCCTTATATTATATATTCATCAACGCCGCAAAAAAATTTTTTCGGAAAAGTGAAATCTACGGTCCGCTGTAACGTCTTTATATACAGAGGACCTCACGAAAGGAGGCTGTACCTTTGGATGACGCGTCGATCATAAAACTGCTTTGGGGAAGAGACGAGCAGGCAGTGGAGGAGCTGAAAAACAGCTATGAAAATCTGTGCTTCTATATCGCAGGAAATATCCTCTCACAGAAAGAGGATCAGGAGGAATGCGTGAACTCTGCCTATATGGACGTCTGGAGCTCTATCCCGCCCAACAGACCTGACAATCTTAAAAATTATCTATGCAAGCTTGTAAAAAACTGTGCGCTTGACCGCCAGAGATATAATACCGCTGCAAAACGAAACAAGGAATTTTCGGTATCACTTGATGAGCTGTCGGAATGTGTGTCCGACGGAAAAAGTCTTGAGGACAGACTCTCCGACGAACAGCTGGGAAAGATCATCAGCAGCTTCCTGAGGGCTCAGCCCGAAAAATACCGCAAGGTGTTCGTCAGGCGCTACTGGTATTCCGAAAGCATTGAGGACATAGCGGCATATTTTGATATGAATGCAAATACGGTCGCTACATATCTTTTCAGGATAAGAAAAAAATTAAAGGCATATCTGCAGAAGGAGGGGTATATAGATGAGTGATCTGAAGCTTTACAGGGGAATAAACAATATAGATGATGACCTCATCGAGGAGGCTGACCGCAGAAGCAGACCTGTGGTGCACCGTTTTTATGCCTTTGCCGCTTCTGCCGCTGCGCTGCTCATCACTGTAGGCGCATCGGGATACTTCAGCGGTGCAGATATAGGGAAGAAAACCGTTTTTCCTGACAGCGGCATCGTCATCGAAGCCACTACGGCTTCCGGGGGAGACGTGACCACCGTAACTACATCAGCGGTCAGCGGCGGCAGCACAGTTACCGCGGCAGTTTCTACAGCCGCGCAGACAGCGGTCAATACCCGGACCACCGCCTTACAGCCGGTAAACAACACTATCACCACCGCCCTTGTCACAGGCAGGGCTGACATTACGGAAAAAGTTCCCGCAGCTGCTACAGCGGCAGCAGGCGGCAGGGACATTGAGACAGGAGAGCCCACGGTCACCGGAGCTCCTGCAAAAGAAGATGAATATATAATTGAAGGGAGTACTATTATGAAAAAATACGCAGCACTTTTTGCTTCGCTGCTCACGCTATCAAATGCGGCAGCAGTAAACGCTCAGGCAGGGGCTCAGACCTTTGTGCCTGTAAATGAAAATCTCAGTGTAGCCATGAACGCAAAGACGTTCATAGAGAGATATGACGTTGACATTGACTTTAACTGTGACGGAAAGTTCGATATATTCGATGTATACGCATACTACCGCGCTGAAATACGTGAAGCCGATGAGAGAAACGCGACGATCCCACGCTGCACTGTTCCCGATTATATCTGGGAAAAGTATAAGGCGATACCGGCTGATACAACGCTGGACTACACCTATATCGACAGCGAAACAGGCGAGGAAAAAAGCTTTACCGAAAAACATCGCCTCGGTCACGATGAACTGTTAGATTACTATTTTGAGTATGTTGCACCGCCGCAGCCGGAATTTATGGATACTAATTTCTATATCGACAACTGCCCCGATGATTACGGTGATCCTATGTCCTATGACATTATAAGACATGACGGCGATCTGCTCAGTATGTGGGATTTCCAGAGGACAGAGTTCTCAATAACCGACGACGGCGAGAATTACAGGCTCGTTGATAGATCCGTCGCGGAAAATATCCCCTCAGAGAATCGCGATAACATAGAGTACGGTCTTGGTCATCTTCGGGGCGTGAGAAAGTCGCTGATGCATGAATTCATCAAAGACGTGAGACGCCATGCTCACTATACGGGTAAAGACCGCGCATTCGTAAAGCAGTTCATCGAGGACGGTCGTGTTGATCCCGACGTAAATGCCGACGGCACATTTGATATGGACGATGTGGGACTTACCGCATTCTATGCAAATCTCCGCAGCAACAGCGAGAATTACACCTATTTTTACAGCCTGCTCTATCAGACAAGCGTGGATTATTACAGCGAATATATGGCTGAGTCAAATCCCAATGTATCTGTGGAGGAATGGGGCAGGGCATTCACATTATGCGATACTCTGGCAAATTACTGTGATATTGACAACGAAGACATCGTGCAGTATCTTGCCGAGTACTATCTGACCTATAATGAAGCGGATAGCAAATACTTCGACCCGATGTACTATGTTGACAAGGGCTATACCTACTACCGCGTTATGCACGGCTTCCAGGGCAGGTTCTTCCAGACCCTGGGCTATTACGAGAACTTCGCTATCAAGTACGGTCCCTCAGCTGCAAATAACACTATCGCAGCACCCGAGGGCTACTGGTTCACACAGGACGAGATAGACGCAGCCTTCCCACAGTATTACAAGGACGTGAAGACAGGCGTTCTCCCCGAGCCCGACATCGACCTCAGCGGCAAGATAGATGCTGCGGACTATAATCTGCTTTTCAATCTGGGATATGAGGCATTCACTCCCTATGACACAAGCTACATCGGCTCTATGATAAGACGTCATCCCGAGCTGAACATCGTCCTCGACGTTCCCGAGGAGGTACGTGAAAACTTCAACAACAACTACGACTTCAACCACAACGGCATAAGCTGCGACACACTTGAGTCTGACTGTATGATGATGTATATCCTCAGCGAGCTTGAGGCACAGTATGAGGAAGAGAAGGATATGTTCAAGGCTATGGACGACTACTATGCTGCTCACCGCGGCGCTCAGTACTTTGAGGTCTTCGACAACAACATGGAGAAGTTCTACAGCGATAAGGGCCTGGTTTATACAGGCTACATGGACAGATATGATACTGCTCCTGTTACAAGCTATGTTTCGACCATCAAGAGCTATAAGAGCTTCCCTCAGAATATCGGCAAGCTCACAGAAGATAACCATGTTACAGGCGACTCTAACTGCGACGGCAAGGTCGATCTCTCAGACGCTATCCTTATCATGCAGGCTATCTCAAACCCCGATAAGTACGGCACAGAGGGCAGCGACGATAAGCACCTCACAAGGCAGGGAAGCCTCAACGGCGACGTTGACAAGGACACAGAGGGTATCACCTCCAACGACGCACTGATGATACAGGAGTATCTCATAGGCAAGGTCAGCACCCTTGGATGACAAAAGAAAGTTATTATAGAATAGAAAACACCCCGAAGCTGCGGACATTGCTTCGGGGAGCTTTTTTATTGTTCAGTTCTTGCTGCCTGAGGATATGCGCAGCTGCAATGCGGAAAACAGAATGGCGCAAATGGTCCCTATCATGGCTCCTGCGGAGACATCGCTGAGATAATGGGCCCCCAGTATCATTCGGGTGAACATTATTATCAGACTGAAAATCAGTCCGCCAAGGAAAAGATGAAGCTGTTTGTCTTTCAGCTTCGGAAATACCCATGCCAGAGAGGGCAATATGCACATGGTGAGATTGCTGAACAGACTGTGACCGCTGGGGAATGAGCGGAATTCAGAGGAAGGCAGTCCGTACTTCGCCATGTATGTATCAGCGCCTGCAAAGGGCTTATACCAAGGCTCAAAGCCGACTCCCTCATATCCCAGTACCACCGTGCGGTAACGGGGACGGTCAAAAAAGTTTTTCAACAGCTCCAGAGACAGATATGCTGCCAGCAGTACCGCGAAAAGACAGATGACACGCTTGACCAGCAGCTTGTCATCTGTTTTTCCTGCCGCCATATAGCCTGCAAAAAACAGCGGATATTCAAGTATCAGGCTGGATATGACAACGGCGGGGGTATCACCCCTGACGCTTATATATCCCGTAAGCAGGGCTAACAGGATGAACAGTGTGCACAGGGCGGCTCCGGCAGCCCTGCTTTTGCCCGAATGTACCACCCGTTCCGCAAGGACTCCCCAGAAAAATATCTGCGCCGCATAAAATGGGTAGGTTCCGATAATGGCTGCAAGCCTTGCAGGGGGATTGTCGGGGGAGAAAACAGCTTCCGCAGCGGCTTTGTCGCAAAAAGTTCCTGTTATGAACAGCGCAGCCAGGAAAGGCAGTATCAGCAGCCCGATCTTTATCTGCGCCGAGTAGTTCTTTTTCATTGTCAGACACCTCAATGTAATAGTTCGTTTTACTATATTATAACATAGGGTGAATATAATAGCAAGCCGCAGGATAAAAACAGACTTTTCGGAGCCAAAGTGCTGTAATAATATAAAAAACGGAGCTTCCGCGGTATTTCTGAGAGCCGTTTTGTTTTATGTTCTTTCAAGCCGCTGTTTGAACGCTTCTTTGTTCGTTCTTGAGACACGGAGCTCCTCCTTGTCGGACATTACTGCCAGGAGAGAGCGGTCGAAGTCCACCTTATAGCCCACGGTCTTGTCCATATTCACAAGTACGGACCGCGATATGCGGAAGAAGTTCTTGCTGATAAGCAGCTCCTCAAGCTCGAAAAGCCGCTGCTTTATCTCGTATTTGCCGTTTTTCATGGCGGCAAAGACCTTTTTCTCGCAGGACTCGAAATACAGAACGTTCTCCACAGGCACCCTCGTCATTGAGCTGTTGTGCATTACCAGTATCTTTGCGGCAGGCTTACTATCGTTTCTCTCCGCAGCCACAGCCTCTGTACGGGGCAGGGCAGGTGACGGGCGGTCTGCGGTACGGAACTGCTGACGTACACCGAGGAGCTCTGCACCTATGGCTATCCTGTTTGCGAACTGCTTGGCGTGGAGGGTGTACACCTCCGGCTCTGCATAGCCTATGGTCATGAAGCCGTATACCTGCTTGTCAAAGACCAGGGGCAGGATATGTATATTCTGCACCGCCCCGAATGAGAACATATCGGGATAGAGCTCTCTTGCGCGGAAAATTGCGGTCTCGCCGTTGAGGAGATAGTCCTTGAGAAAGATACATTTTGCAAAGAGGTCTCCTTGCTCCATAAGGTTCACGCTGAGACTTATGTGGTCACGGATGAGATACTTGTGATTTTTGATGAACAGGGAAAGCTCCTCCTGAGAGGTTATTTTGTAGAGCTTTTCCTCGAAAAGGCTGTTGCGGAATTCCATTTCATAGCGCTCTCTGCGGTTGAGGGCGTCCAGCTTTGCGCGGACGTTCAGCATTCCCTTTCTGCCGCAGCCGCAGCTGTCTCCCGTTATGACGCAGTGCCTTTTCTGTCTGAGGGGCTCGGGAGAGCTGCCCGTTATCAGTGAGTGGAGCAGGGAAACGGCGCGCTGACCGCAGAAGTGAGTGCCCGCGGAGAAGGTGGTTATGGAAACTGCGCTGTTTGAGGCATAGGCGGAATCATCAAAGCCTGTCACCAGTATATCCTCGGGGACGCGGAGCCCCGCAAAGCAGAGCTGCTTTATGAGGGCATAGGCTATCTCGTCATTGAGACATACAATGGCATCGGGCTTTTCAAGGGTGCCGCAGGCTATGTCCTTTGCCACAGCCTCGGCTCCCGAGATCCAGTATCCGCCGTAGAGCAGGTTGTCCTCGTCACAGGGGAGACCGCGGCTCCTCAGCACGTTCACAAAGCCGTTTATGCGCTCGTCTGTGATACCCTTTTCACCGCCGAGACAGTAAAGACTGCGGCAGCCGTGAACGTCTGTCAGGTGTTCCACCACCTTCTCGAAGTTCTTCTGATTATCCATGCCTATGACATTGGGAAGCACATTTGAGCTTCCGATGACCACCACGGGACAGCTGCACTTTTCGCTGAGGGACTTCTCGATAGGCGGGATAAGGCTCTTATGTGTGGAGAAGGTGTGCTCCACGAAGATGATACCGTCATAGCGGTCATAGTCGATGAGACTGTATACCCACTCCTCGTTGTTGGTGTAAAGCTCGCTGGTCTGTGGCATGGAAAAGGTAAATGTGCGGTAGCCGTAAGCATTTGCCTGCGCCTGAATACCTGTGAGAAATTTATCGTTGTAGTCCTCCCTTATATCCGAGAATATTACTGCGATAGATCTGTGTGATGACATAGTAAAAAACCTCCTGCGCCTTATGATCTTCAGATAGTATAATGAATTTTGTTTTGGATAAACGGTATATTTTTGAGGACGAAGGGTACATTTTTACCATTCGTCGCAGAGTGTGCATTTCGTCGCAATTTTGAGCATTTCGTCGCCGTATTCTGCATTTTATCCCGAAAATGAGCGTTCTGTCGCAAATTATTGAAAGTCCCCGTCCGATATGATAAACTTGGGCTACAGAGCTGAAACAGAGAGTTTCAGTGAAAAACGAACCAAATCAAAAAAATGAACGGAGGAAAAAATCATGAAAAAACTTACAAAGGTCATCGCAGCCGTATCTGCTGCCGCAATGCTGGCTGTCCCTGCAAAAATGTCCGCATTCGCTTATCCTGTAGGTCCGAGCGGCTTCTCGAATCCGCTTGTAAACTACGATACATCGGCGGGAAGAGGTCAGCGATGGGAGTATTACAGCATACAGACAGATATGCCTGTGCTGACGGATAAGGTACTTAGCGGAAAAGGCAATTTTACCTACTTTGCAACTGTTGATAGGGAAGGAAAAGAATACGGCAATTGCGATATGTTTGCCCTTCTTCCTCTTGATGTTGCGACAAGTGAAAATATCAACAATGCCCGCTCCTATATGGATAATATCACAATAAAGAGCAAAACAGGAGATTACTATGCGGCAGTGCTGGAGTATTCAAATGTTTCAAAGGTGAACACCCATCGCAAGCGTCCCAGCATTACCCCAAACCTTGATGCCTGTGATTACGGTATAAGAATGCTTACAGGACCTTATTTACAGGATATTCTGAATCATTTCTATATTGACAGCCCCAATGACATCAACTATGGCTATATAAAGAGCCATAACGGCTATACCGGCAATATCTATCTTGATGACCACTATATCGCAGGCATGAGACTTTCTTCATCTGATATCTATACTACCTTCGATGAGCCTGTCCTCGAAGAAAAGCCCGACGGTTACGGCTTCCGTACAAAGATAACATTCCATATCAGCAATCCTGTTCCGACTCCGACTGTCTATCTGGGAATGTCAGGCTCAAACTCGGGCTCGCGTACATTTGAGTTCCTGAAGGACTTAAAGCTCACTTGCAACGGAGATCAGAGCTCGGGTGTAAGTTCTTACATCAAGGTGGGCGGAATATCCAAAAAGACAATAACTGTTCCATACAGCGACTATCGCGCTTACAATAATAATTATGACGGGCTTATCAGCTGTCCCGGATTTATCACAAATCTGAAAAATTATGACCGTCAGCTTTTCCTTGACAGCAGATTCAATGCCTATAAGCGTTCGGGCAACACTATCTATATCTACACAGGAAAGAATGCAGGCATCGGCGACCCCGGCTGGTTAAACGGCTCGGGCAGCACAAAGTTTGAAGCATTCTTCCGCAACGGCGGCAGAGACATCATGGGACATTGCTCCAGCCTGAGAACTTATCTCCAGAATGCCACAACAGTAGTATTCTATTCGGGTGCTACACCCTCATCTGTGGGCACACGTTACTATTCCATGAGTGCGAGCACACTTCTTGACAGGCTCGACCGCGGCTGATCTTACAGGACAGCATATACAATATTTAAAGGCAGTCTGTAGCGATACAGACTGCTTTTTCATATTTATGATAACACGTTTTTTTGCTTGCTGTCAATGCAACTTACCCCTCTGAAAATGCAGCTTACCGCCTTATTTTGCAACTTACAATGTAATAAAGCGGAAGATGTGTGCATATAATCCAGTGACAATACCATCGCAGGAGCGGAAGGAGTTACTGTTATGAAAAGAGTTCACAGAAAGATCGTCAGCGGAGCATTACTGTGCGGCTGTGCGCTGTTTACACTGTACGGAGCGTCCCGTGTGGCAGAAAAAAGCGAAAAGGGAGCCCTGCCCGTTTCACTTTCGGGAGAGGGTGATGAGCTGCCCGTCATCGTCCTCGATGCAGGTCACGGCGGATCAACTTAAACTTAGTTCATATAAATGACATCGCTCCCCGGGTAGGGGAGCGATATTGTGCTTATATTTATCAGTCTGCGAGTATTTTCCTGCGGAACTCTATAACATCAAAAACATCAGCGTTTCCGTCACCGTTAAGGTCAGCGGACTTGAACTGCTTTTCATTGAATGTATAAGTACCGAGGATATATCTGTTCATGAGAACGAGATCACCTACATTGAACTGTCCATCACCGTTGAGATCACCGTTTTTATACATCTCAGCATCGTCTATGACCTCGAACTTCAAGCCGTACATCTGAGCATAAGCCTCAGCTGTAGAGCCCTTGTAGCCATGGATAACAGTATCTTTCAGTATTCTGCCATTATACTCTTCAAGCTCTTTTGCATACGTTCTTGCATCCGAATACTGTTTGTGATAGCTTACCTCCTGAAGTCCTACAAGACCACTGCTCCATTCATAATGCTTTGCACGAATAGTCTGATCGCCTGCGCATATCTCACATTCAGGATCATAGATATAGATATCTTTAAGGTAGACTGCGTTCTTAAAAGCATCATAGTCAAGTACATGAGAGTAAACGTCAGCTCTTAAAAGATTTGTGCTGTAATCAGCGATCATTTCCCAGCTCATTTTTGTTACACTGTTCGGAATTGTCACATTACCTGATGCACTGAAGCTTGCAACGCCGACAGTACCTTCCTTTATTTGGATATCTCCGGAAAAATAATTAGTCGAACTGTGTTCCGTACCAACGAACCAGTCGTCCAGATATCCCAGACCGTTCTCGTATTTAACTACGGAAGTACCGTTGAAAGCTTCATAGCCCACATATTTAACGCTTTCAGGGATAGTTACATTTTTAAGAGCAGTACATTCGGAGAATGCGTTATCGCTTAAAATATCAAGATTTTCGGAAAGTTTTACTGTTTCCAGTTTTCTTGATGCACTGAAAGCACATCTGCCAATGACCTCAACACTGTCGGGAAGCTCGATACTCTCAACATTATCAAGGCTGAAAAATGCAAAATTGTCGATGGTCTTCACACCGTCGGGAACAACGATCTTCTTGCCTGCATATCTTGACGGAACCCTTATAAGCTTCGTCATATCCTTGCTGTATATAATGCCGTCAACTGATGTAAGATAAGGGTTATCCTTGTCCACATCATAATAAGCGACACCGTCCTCAGCAGAATCTACAGCGATAATGTAGTTCTCGACAGTTGCAGGGATATGTATTATATCGGATTTACTCTGAATTACTCTTAAAGCCTTTACAGGAACATTGTTGACAGTCTCCGGTATGGTGATCTCCTTCGGAACTTCCTTGCCGTATGCAGCTCTGTTTGAAGATATCATTGCTTTAGCAAATTCACTGTTGTATATCCAGTAAACAATGCCGTTTTCCATATCCTCAACTATCTCAGGACCGACAGTTGTCTTAGCAGGTGCGAATGCATCAAATATCCTTCTGTATTTAAGAGCGTATTCCTCAGCTGTTGAGCCTGCCTGACCCACGATAAGGGTATCATATTTTGCAGGGTTGCCTATTTTTATAGGTGCGCTGTATCTTACGGAAATTTCTTCGGTTTTTTCATTTATAGCATCTATGCTGTTTTTAATTCTTTCCTTTTCTTCTTCGCTGAGATTGTCAACATCTTCCTGTGTTGTATGTCCTTCTACAGGAAGGATATTGCCTTCTTCATCTATCTCAAACAGCTTTGTATTTATTACCTTTGTACTGGTGTGAGAACCTGTACTTGAAGAAGTCACTTTTGAGTGCTTTAAGACATATTCTGTCTCTTTTACCGCTTCAGGCTCTGATTCTTTTACCTCTTTCCAGTATGATGGGATAGATGTTGCACTGTCTGCTATCCTGCAATCAGGGTCGATTATATTTACTTCCTTTAAACCAAAGCATACAAGACATCTGTCAGGTATTGCGTCATTACAGAAAGTTATACTCTCAAGCGGAACATTGATACCGAAAACAAGGTATGAGCTAAGATGCTTTACAGTGTTTGGCACAGTCACTACTTTGAGCTTTGTCGTTGAAGTGAAAAGTCCCATTATAGTACCAACTGTACCATAACGGATATCACCGCGCTCAATATCCTTATCTGAGCCTACTGCCCAGTTATCAACATAATATATGCCGTCCTCGGTCTTGATACAGCCTGCATCATTGAAAGCACCATCATTCATACTCTCAACAGACTCAGGTATATCAATATCGCTCAGTGAAGTACAGCCTGCAAAGGTCTGTGCTTTTATCTCTTTTATACCATTCGGAAGTGCGATATCACTAAGAGCGCTGCAGCCCCAGAATGCAAATGCGCCTATTTCCTTTATATTATCATTAAGAACGACCTTTTTAAGGTTTTTACAGCATACAAACGCGCAATCGCCTATTTTTTCTGCTTCATCTGCTATCTTTACTTCTGTTGCACTGCTTGCAGGCGGAAAAGCAACAACTGTTTTCATATCCTTGCTGTAAAGTATACCGTCAACGACAGTAAACGACTTGTTATCCTCTGTAACAGCTATTTCCTCGATAGTCTGCTCTGCCGCATCATTCCAGTCAATAACGCTTACATTCTTGCCGAGACTCAGCTTTTTGATATTTTTGCAGTCTCTGAATGCACCCCATTCTATACCTACAACAGGAGTATTTTGGATAGTATCGGGAACTGTGAATTCTTCGATGTCATGATTATCGACATAATGAACAGCTGCATATCCGCCTTTAAAGATATTATAGGTAACGCCGTCTTCCGTCTCGCTGTACATAGCACTGTCGAAATTGTATTCCACAGCAGCTTCTGTCTTTGAAACTGTTTCAGCAGCCACATTGAACGGCACAGCTAAAACAGAACTTGTGATGACAGTAAGCGCAGCAAGAATTGAAATAACCCCCTTGATTTTCATGATTATTTACCTCCTATATCAAAAATATATACAGTATATATACTAAAATATATTATATCAGTTGTGTTCTTGTATGTCAATATTTTGCGCTTTGAAATCTGCATAAAGTTTCACAGCAATAAACACGGTTAGGTGTGAGTAACAAACAAACGCCCGGCTTAAGGGCGACACTCGTACAGAAGTTTTACGGGTGATATTGAGGGAAACCCTTTTGAAAAAGGGTTCTCCCTCAAACTCCCTTCCTAAAACTTTTAGCATTAAATTTAGCCCCAGAAGGGCGCTCCTGGTAATATTACCGATTATTACATTTATATGGAACGCCCTTCTGGGGCTAAATTCAGTTATAAAGTCTTTGGAAAAGGGGTTCGGGGAAAGAACCTTTCCTCAGAAAGGTTTGTCCCCGATAATTACCTATAAACTTCTATATAAGCACCGCCCTTA
>NZ_KK211350.1:0-17518 GCF_000621785.1 Ruminococcus flavefaciens ND2009
GGGGACGCCGCCCTCGGCGTCCCGTTGGGCGTGTAATATATCTCGCGGGACGCCGAGGGCGGCGTCCCCTACATTAGCTAACAGCTAAGGGCTAATGGCTTAAATCAAAATTTTGCTCCGCAAAATTTTGATTTATCTTAGGCGTCCTATAAGTCCGCGGATAAGAAATGTGTAGACTATCCCGCCTGCAAGCGCAGAGAATATGAGCGCTGTGAACGGTGACGCTCCTGCGCGGTATGCCGCAGACCTGACAAGGCAGGCTGCCCCTCCGCACATGGCTCCCGAATAGACTGCCTTCCCCAATGGTACAAAAGACAGGCGGAGCCCCGAGACTTTCAGATAAGTGCGCAGCGCCAGAAGCAGAATCCCTCCGTAACAGAGCGAGGTTGACAGCGCGGCTCCCGAAACTCCCATCAGCGGTATCAGCAGCAGATTGCCCAGCAGCTTCACCGCTGTGCCGAAAAGCATTATCTTCAGCGGCGCAGAAGCCTTCCCCACCGCCTGGAGCATACTGAACAGCGGATAGGACACGCACAGGCAGACCATTCCCGCCATGAGCCAACGCAGAGGCGCAGTGCAGACCGCTACCTCATCGGACTGGGCAGGATAGAGGATACCCAGCACCTCCGGCGCCATTACTCCCAGCCCCACGGCAGAGGGAATGGCTATCGCCGCCGATGTGAGCAGCGCCTGCATGGTCCCCCTCTCCATGGCGGAGCGGTCGCCGCTCTCACGGGCTGCCGTTATGCAGGTGAGAGCGCCCTTCCCCAGCATATTCGTCACCGAGGGCACAAGGTTGAACACCGTCAGTGCTATGCCTGCAAAGGAGCCGTAGATAAAGTTGGGAAGCTCCGTCGCGGACACTCCCGCGGGAGCCTTTCCAGGATAGCCGAAAACGGATATGCAGCCTATGACCGTCCACATATCTATGAGGGCGGTAAGATTGGTCACCACCGCTCCTGCTCCCACGGGCAGGGCTGTGGTGAGAAGCTCCTTTGCAATGGCACGGCGGCTCTGCATAAGGCTCTCGCCCCCTGTTGGAGCTCTGTCAAAGAGCCGCAGGACTGCAAAAAAAGCAGCCGCACCGACTGTGGAGAGGGTAACTCCCGCTATGCCTGCGGCTGCTGCGGCTCCGCGGACATCGGTCATGAACGGAAAAAGTCCCATGACTGTGTTGGGGTGGGCGGTGACATAGCCGCAGAGGAAAAGCCCTGCTGCTGCCTTCACCCCTCCCTCGGCAAGCTGCGAGACCGCCGTGGGATACATATTGCTCATGCCTTCGTAGTACCCCCGCTCCACCGCCGTGATACAGCCGAATACCACCGCAGGAGCTATCATCGCCACCGCTGCCGCCCCGTCCCTGCTGCCCACTGTGTAGACGCTGAAGGGCACCGCCAGCAGCAGTATCAGCAGGCTCCCTGCCAGTCCTGCTGCCGAAAACAGCAGCAGAGCCGTCCGCCTTATGCGCCGGGCGTTGGCGTACATTCCAAGAGCAGCGCTTCGGGCGGTCATTCTCGCCACGGCAGCACTGAGCCCCGTCACCGTCAGGGCGTACACGGGCATGAATATGCTGTACGCGCAGCTGAAATAGCTCATTCCCACACCGCCAAGCATATTGGTCAGGGGTATCTTGAACACTGCCCCCAGCACCTTCGCCGCCGCTGCCGACACCATGAGTATTATGGAGCCCTTTATGAAGTTCTGTTTTTTCAGCTCTATCCCCTCCGACTGTTCCTAAGAAACAACTTTTTCACCAAAATATATGCTGCGCTGCTGCTGATTATGTGCTGCGGACAAGGCGGAAGTGCCTGATTTTTAAAGTTGAAATTGTATTATTTGTATAGTTTTTCACCGTGACTGTTGCTATTTCAAGAATTATATGTTATAATATAATGTATCCTCAATAACCGCCGCCCGGCGGTTATTGCCCCGAACTTTGTTCGGGGAGCGCAAATTCTTTATAATTTTGAGAATTTGCGCGTCACATTTCTTTATGTCAAGCTCATTTTGCCCTAAAGGGTAAAACAAAGTGCAAGTAAAATTATCAATATCATTTTTTCTTGCACTTTGGCAACTAAAAATCAGCTTTAAAAAGCTATATAAAGCCGATTTTTAGTTGTTGAGCAGGCATTGATATAAGATAGACTGAATATATACTCTGCACTGTTCCGTGACCTGTCAGGACGGAACAAAACAAAGTACATTATTATCAAACAAACGAAAGGCTGGTTTTTTATCATGGATTATAAATTCTCAGATAAGGTAAGCAAGCTCCAGGCTTCTGCCATAAGAGAAATACTGAAATTCACTGCCGACCCCGAGGTCATCTCCTTCGCAGCAGGCAACCCTGCTCCCGAGGCTTTCCCCAAGGAGAGGATCGCCGAGATCTCCGCTGAGCTCCTCAGAGATGACCCTATCCTGGCTCTCCAGTACAGCGTTACCGAGGGTTATACTCCCCTCCGCGACCTGCTCAAGGACTGGATGACCGAAAAGGGCTGCTTCCACAAGGAGTTCGATGACCTTATCATCACCTCCGGCGGTCAGCAGGCTAACGAGCTTTCATGCAAGGTGCTCCTCAACGAGGGCGATACCCTTCTCTGTGAGTCACCCAGCTTCATCGGTTCTCTCAACGCCTTCCGCTCATACAATGTTCATCTTAAAGGCATCGAGATGGAAGAGGACGGCATCGACCTCACCAAGCTTGAGGACGCCCTCAGGACCGAGAAGAACGTTAAGCTCCTTTATGTTATCCCCAACTTCCAGAACCCCACAGGAAAGACCATGTCTCTTGCAAAGCGCAAGGCTGTTTACGAGCTTGCCTGCAAGTACGACTTCATCATACTTGAGGACGATCCCTACGGCGAGCTTCGCTTCGCAGGCGAGAACGTTCCCACTATCAAGAGCTTCGATACCGAGGGCAGAGTCATCTACTCAAGCACCTTCTCAAAGATAATCTCATCGGGCTTCAGAACAGGCTACTGCTCCGCTCCCGCTCCAATTATCCAGAAAATGGTTGTCTGCAAGCAGGTGTCAGACGTTCACTCGAATATGTGGGCTCAGGTAGTTTCCTACAGGTTCATGTCAACTGTTGACAGAGAGGCTCACTTCAAGAAGCTCCGCGCTATCTATAAGGAAAAGTGCGACCTCATGTGCGGCTATATCGACAACGAGTTCTCAAAGAAGATAAACTATACAAAGCCCCAGGGCGGTCTCTTCGTATGGTGCGATCTCCCCGAGAGCTGCGATATGAACGACTTCTGCCGCAAGGCTGTACAGCAGTATAAGATAGCGGTAGTTCCCGGCAACTCCTTCAGCATTGAGGAGGGCGAGGTAAGCCACTCATTCAGACTCAATTACTCTACACCTACAAACGAGCAGATAAAGAAGGGCATGGAGATCCTCGCCCGCATGACAAGAGAGATGCTCGATTGATAAAAGAAAAATTACTTTGAAAGGATAATCAATTATGCCAAACAAAATGACCGACAGATTCAATGTCACACAGAAATACCTCATGACAAGAGGACAGGCTATAGGCTTCCCCTATCAGCCCTTCACACAGTTCATCAAGGGAAAGAACGACGTTTACGGCGTTGTTATCGACATCCCTATGTCCGCTGACGTTCTTACAACTCTCGTATGCTTCATCAACGGCGCTGCAAACATCTACTTCAACAACGGCGGCGAGTACACAGGCGCTGCTCAGAAGTACAGAAACCTGGTACAGGCTACTCATACTCTCGTTGCAAACGCAGGTCAGCTCCTTCCCAAATGTAAGAAGACCAAGCAGTATGACCTCCCCAAGGGCAGGACTAACAATATCTTCCTCCTGACAAAGGGCGGCGTTTACGAGGCACAGATCCAGGCAGGAATCATTCCCGAGGAGGAGCAGGAGCTCAGAAATATCTATGTTCTCTATCAGCGCGTTCTCAACGAGATCAGGACCTGCCAGCTCAAGGACGAGGCTGACAGAAGAAACGCTGCCAAGTAAGGAGTTCCCGCAATGGACGATAAAAAGCTTATTTTCAGCGCTATCCAGCCCACAGGCACTTTTACTCTCGGCAATTATATAGGCGCTGTCCGCAACTGGGCTCCATTACAGGATGAGTATAACTGCATCTACTGTGTTGCCGATATGCACGCTATAACCGTTAAGCAGGAGCCTGCAAAGCTCAGACAGAATACTCTCAATTCATACGCCCTGCTTATGGCTTGCGGAATTGATCCCCAGAAATCTATACTCTTTATCCAGAGCCACGCGCCTACACACGCAGAGCTCAACTGGATACTCTGCTGCAATACACAGTTCGGCGAGCTCTCACGTATGACTCAGTTCAAGGACAAGAGCCAGAAGCATCCCGACGATGTCAATGCAGGTCTGTTTACATATCCGTCACTTATGGCTGCGGATATTCTGGCTTATAACGCTGATCTGGTGCCCGTAGGTGTTGACCAGAAGCAGCACCTGGAGCTGGCAAGAAATATCGCTCAGCGCTTCAATCAGCGCTACGGCGACTTCTTTACTCAGCCCGAGCCCTACATCATTGATGTGGGCGCTAAGGTAATGTCACTTCAGGATCCTACAAAGAAGATGTCAAAGTCCGACGAAAACCCCAACGCCTGCATACTCATTCTGGACGACAAGGATACCATTATCCGTAAGTTCAAGAGAGCTGTCACAGACAGCGAGGCTGAGGTATGCTACCGCGAGGGCAAGGACGGCATCAATAACCTCATGACCATTTATTCCTGCGTCACAGGCAAGGACTTCAAGGCTATCGAGTCTGAGTTCGCAGGCAAGGGCTACGGCGACTTCAAGATCGCTGTGGGAGAGGCTGTTGCCGATCACCTTGAGCCCGTCCGCACAGAGTTCGCAAGACTCAGCGCCGACAAGGCTTACCTCAAGCAGTGCTATACAGAGGGCGCTCAGAAGGCTCTCAGGTACTCGGGCAGGATCGTTTCAAAAGCTTTTCATAAGGTCGGTTTCGTCGATAGGTAGTACCAATAGACGGCTAAAAACCGTTTGCCAGGTATAACGGATAGTAATTATATGGCAAAAATATACAAACCGTGAGTTTTACAAACTTAATATTCTACGATATTAACAAACTTGTCAAAAAACAGTTGCAATTTCTCGAAAATTAGGGTATTATATAACATAGCCCGTCTTTAAGGGAGTGTTTTCCAATGGTTGAATATCAGCAGAAGGAGTTCTATCGTATCGGCGACCTCGTCGATATTGTAAGACTTCTCAGAGGCGAGGGCGGCTGCCCGTGGGACAGAGAACAGACCCATAAGTCCATTAAAAGCGATCTCATTGAGGAGACCTGCGAAGTCATCGAGGCTATTGATCTCGAGGACAAAGATCTGCTCCGTGAGGAGCTGGGCGATGTTCTTCTACAGGTGGTTTTCCATTGCAGGATCGAGGAGGAAACAGAGTCGTTCAATTTCGACGACGTCTGCGATGAGATCTGCAAGAAGCTTATTATACGCCACCCTCACGTTTTCGGCGACGTCACAGCCAATACCACCGACCAGGTGCTGAAAAACTGGGACGCCATAAAGATGGAGACCAAGGGTCAGGAAACATATACAGACACCCTGACCAGCGTTGCAAAGTCCCTTCCCGCTCTTATGAGGGCGCAGAAGGTCGGCAAAAGAGCTATGCGTGCAGGTATGGATTTCCGCTGTGCCGAGGACGCTGTGGCTTGTATCTCTAATGAGAAAGCCGAGCTTGACGCTGCTATCGCAAACGGAGACAAGGCTAATATCGAGGAGGAGATCGGTGATCTTCTGTTTTCCTGCGTCAATGCTGCTCGTCATTTAGGCGTGGACGCTGAGCAGGCTCTCAAGGACGCTACGGAAAAGTTTATCAAGCGCTTTTCTGTTACTGAGGAGCTTGTGTCCGCAGAAAATATCGATATGAAGGAGCTCCCTATCGAAGAGCTTGACACATATTGGGACAAGGCAAAATCAATTATTTGTAAAACGGAGGAACGTAAAAATGACTAAGACCGAACTTATCAATTCTATTGCTGAAAAGGCTAATTGCACTAAGAAGGACGCTGCTGCTGCACTGGAGGCTACTCTCTCATCTATCCAGGAGACTCTTGAGGGCGGCGAGAAGGTTTCTATCACAGGCTTCGGTACATTCGAGGTTCGTGAGAGAGGCGAAAAGACCTGCATCAACCCCAAGACAAAGGCTAAGATGGTATGCCCTCCCTGCAAGGCTCCCGCTTTCAAGGCTGGCAGAGGTCTGAAGGAAGCTGTTAATGCTCCCAAGAAGAAGAGCAAGAAGAAGTAATTGATCAAGGGGGACAGGCAACTGTCCCCCGTTTTGTTACGAAAAGGACAATGAAAGGAGATAATATGAGACTGGATAAATACCTGAAGGTAACAAGGCTCATCAAGCGCCGCACTGTGGCTAACGAAGCCTGCGACGCGGAGAAGATAGTCGTCAACGGAAAGACTCAGAGAGCCTCCTACGACGTCAAGGTGGGCGATATAATCGAGATAAATATGGGTACACGCCCCCTGAAGGTAAAGGTCCTCAGCGTGACGGAGCACGCCACAAAGGAAAATGCTGCGGACAATTATACTGTTATAAGCTGAAAAACGCCGAAGTGGTCAATTCTCACTTCGGCGTTATTGTTTGCTGATACCATGTATGGGATTCCAAAGGGACGGTGTTCCTTTGGTCGGAGCCACGAGGCAGACAGCCTCGTGCAGGGTCCAAGGGGCAGCGCCCCTTGATTACGTCAGACGCACCCCATGCCCACGAAAAAAGCGCCATAGCAGCTGCTATGGCGCCTGTCTTTACTTGGTGTTGTGAATGTCCCAGCGGAAGTTTACAAACTTTGCAGCCTTGGTGTTGTCCAGCATATTGTTGTTCTCCACCTTGCTCATGTCGAGATAACGGTAGTTGGTCTTCTCGTCCTTGCTGCCGCCGCCGAAAAGTCCCTTCAGCTTGGAGATCGCTCCGCCCGAGGACTTCTGCATTACTGCGCCCAGACGGTGCTTCTCACGCATGAATGAGATTATATCCGCTGCTGTGGTCAGCAACTTGTCGCTTACATTGTATACGCCCGAATTTGCAGGGCTCTCTGCTATCTTGAGGAAGCAGAGTATGAAGTCAACAAGGTTATGAACGCAGCACATCTGGAAGCCGTACTGTCCCTGTCCGAAAACAAACAGCGAACCGTCCTTGGGATCGGTGATCTTAGCTACCAGGTTATCTGTGAAGTTCAGTGTATATACCGGTGAAAAACGAGCGATGCAGGCGATTATCTCCTTGTGGTGCTGCATCTCGCTTACCATAGCCTTCTCCGACTTGTACTTCATGACAGCGTAATTGCTTATGGGCTTAAGGTCGCTGTCCTCACGAATGGGTTCACGGGTCTTGGGAAACTGATATACCTGATCCGTGCTGAGCATGACGAACTTCTTTATGTTCTCAGTCATGGCATATCTGTATATGAACTTATCCACCGCTTCGCAGTCACTCATCTGCTTCTCGGTGACGATAGGTCCCATGTCGTTGTCAACGGTGCAGGCTGCATGAACGACTATGTCAAATTTATTTTTCTCAAACAGCTCTGCGATAGTGTTTTTATCTGTAGGTGAACATTCAACAGATGAGTAATGAAGCTTTCCCACGTTGTATCCTGATTCTTCTCTGTCGACAGCTATGACCTCATAGCCTTTTTTCAGGAGTCCGGAGCAGATGTGTCGGCCTATAAGACCGCAGCCGCCTGTTACAAGAACCTTCTCCACGATCATAGCCTCCTTTCTAAAGCTTAAATAATATCAATATTATATCCTCTGATTTTTTTATTATAACATATGTTTTTTTGTTTTGCAACAGCTTTTCAACCTGTAAGCGTGATGCAACATTTATTTATATATGGTAATTTTATTCAATGTCCGCTGATTTTGGGTCTGAATTTATCTTGTCAAGATATTTATCTACAACAGGACTCATAGCATCGTAGGTCTCGTTCCACGGAACTCCTCTTGCTGTGAGTCGCAGGTCGTCATTGATGAGGTCGCCGCAGTCCTTGGATACACCTCTTGAGATGTCGATGACGGGATTAGCCTCAGCAAGCTCCTGCATACTGTCCTTCATGTCTATCATTTCCTGAGTCCAGCCGTAGTCCGCCATGAACTGCTCATCAGCCATAGCCTTGGTATTCTCGTCCAGACGGGCAAAGCGCTTGCAGTCAAGGTACTTTGCCACGCCCTCGGGGTTGGAGCCGCCGCTGACGAACATATATGACTCAAAGCCTGTAGGAATGTAGTACTCGTCTGCCTCGGGGTCTCTGGGCATGGGGACGAAGAATGCGTCCTCGCCGTATTTTGCCTGCCACTGAGACTTCTCGGTATAGAAGTCGTAAAGTCCGATGGGATAGAACAGGGTCTTGCCCTCACCCACATAAGCAGGCTTGGTCTCCCAGCCGAAATCGCCTACGCCGATGGCTATACAGCCCTTCTGATAGAGGTCGTAGATCCAGTTCTGTACTCTCTCCATTGAGGGGTCAGACAGATTGCTTACCAGCTTGCCGTTCTCAAGGCTTATGGGAGGCACACCTATGGTGTTCATAAGTCCGAACTCGAACCACCAGCCGTCAATGCCGTACTTCTGGTTATCGGCGTCAACATAGCTCTCCAGCATTTCCTGGAAGGTATCCCAGGTCCACTCGCCGTTCTCATAGAGCACAGCGGGGTCATCGAGACCTGCCTCGGCTACGGTCTTTCTGTTGTAGACCACAGCTACTGCGTCGCCTGTTGCCTGAACTCCTGCCATATAGTGCTTGCCGTTCCAGATGAACTGGTCGTTGAGGTCCTTTACGTCCTCCCACAGGGGAGAATCGAAGTCGATATAGTCATCTACGGGCACGAACATCTCCTTGATAGCGCCTCTCGGGAAGGCGTCAAGGTTGCCCCCGTAGAAAAAGTCTATGCCCTCATCCGAGCTGATATACTCGGTGAGCTTGTCATAGCGCTCATTATATGTGCACTGGTAATACTTTACCGAACCGCCGTAGCGCTCCTGAAAGACCGCCAGGTCGGTAGGGACGTTCTTGCCCGTGCCGTCGGGATTGATGTCCCAGTCAGAGAGCCACTTTATCTCGCCGTTTTCCAGCTTATCCCCCGTAAGGAGGTCAGACTCGGCAGCATTCTGGTGTATTTCCTCTCTTACAGCGGAATCCAGCTCCTTGCTGAACACTGAGCTCTTGTCCTTGCTGCTGCATGAAAGAAGTGACATTGACATTGCTGTAAGGAGCAATGCTGAAATAAAAGTTCTTGCTTTTTTCATCCTAAAACTCCTTTAATATCGCCCTATTGTCCGTATTTCGTTTATCTGCGCTTTTCTTAATTATATCATGTGAGCGCGGTTTATGTCAATATAAATATTACATAGATTTTGAAAGTGATTATAGTTAGTTTATTACATATAATGTGTTAATACTGTGATATAATTCGGACAAATTCACATATTTTTGCCGCATTTTGTGCCTGCTGCCCTGTATGCACAGCTGTCCTTCATGGTACAGACAGCACAGCCGCGCGGACCTTTCTCCACAGGAGTGTCAGAAACGCCTATGACCGCCGTCACTGACTTTG
Organism: Ruminococcus flavefaciens ND2009; assembly: GCF_000621785.1. Lineage (GTDB taxonomy): Bacteria > Bacillota > Clostridia > Oscillospirales > Ruminococcaceae > Ruminococcus > Ruminococcus flavefaciens_C. Next base: position 9,625 of record NZ_KK211350.1, read on the forward strand.
ACGGTATAAGGAGACAGCTGTCCGTTACCGTGAGCCCTATGCGTCTCTGGGCGTTTAAAGCGAGGAGGAAGCTGCGCTGTAAAGTTATAGGCAGGTCTCCGTAGCCGGGGCTGAAACGCCATGTCCTGTACCGGCAGGGGTAGGCGGCAAATATCTCCTTTTCCACACGGTCACAGACCTGTTCCACAGCAGCACTGCATAGGCAGTCAAGGGCGAGTGACTGCGCCATATCTGTTACAGCTGCCTGGCGTATGAGCTTATCCGCCTCCTGGGAAAGTGTGGCGGCAAGGAGCACTGCCCGATTGCAGCCCTTCAGGTGGCGTTTTATGTCCTTCCCTGTCATGGGCTCTGCCATAGCGTCGAGAAGAACTCCATCATCCGTAAAGGTGACATCGGTCTCAAGATAGACGTACTTCGGGCGGACTCTCTCCCTGACAAGGCTCTCGGCTTTGTCAAGGAGCTCCGCTACGGCAGGGTCGGGAGTGCCCTTCACTCCCATGTACCGCGCAGCCTCCGCCTTGGATATGGGAAGCAGCTCCATCACGCACCTATTATGCCGGAAACGGCTTCGCTTATCTTCCTTGCGACATAGGGGTTATTCATGGTGTAGAGGTGTATCCCGTCAACTCCGCTGGCTACAAGGTCCACTATCTGGTTCACGGCGTAGGCTATGCCTGCGTCGCGGAGAGCCTCGGGATTGTGCTCATATTTTGTCATGATACGGACGAACTTGCTTGGCAGGCTGGCTCCGCAGGTGGTGACCATGCGCTCTATCTGGTTCTTGTTTACCACGGGCATGATACCTGCCTCGATAGGCACGTTTATGCCTGCTATGGCTGCCTTTTCGCGGAATTCGTAGAAGTGGTCGTTGTCAAAGAAAAGCTGGGTGATAAGGTGGTCCGCACCTGCCTCGACCTTTTTGCGGAGGTTGATTATGTCCTCCACCAGATTTTCGGCGTCGGGGTGGCACTCTGGATAGCAGGCGCCTGCTATGTCGAAGCTGCCCTTTGACTTTATGTAGGTAATGAGGTCGCTGGCGTGGCGGAAGTCCTCAACAGGCTCTATATCGGGATTTATATCGCCCCTGAGAGCCAGTATGTTTTCGATGCCGCGCTGCTGAGCCTCGTTAAGTGCTGCGTCTATCTCTGCCTTTGTGAAGTTGATACAGGGCAGGTGGAGCATGGGAATTATGCTGCTGTCCTTTATCCTCGAAGCGATGTCCAGCGCATAGCGGCTGTTACCGCTGCCGCCTGCACCGAAGGTAACGCTTATAAAGTCGGGGTGAAGTCCCTGGAGCTCGTCAAGTGTACTGTATATTACCTCGATGGGACTGGTCTTCTTTGGTGGGAAGACCTCAAATGAAAACACTGTCTTTTTTTCAAATATATCCTTTATACGCATAGCTGCCTCCGTTTCAGTCTATTGACCAGTCTATTTCTTCCATGCCGTTGGCACGGAGAAAGGCATTCGCCTTTGAGAAGTGTCTGCACCCGAAAAAGCCGTTGTACGCCGACAGCGGACTGGGATGTGCAGCCTTCAGTATCAGGTGACGCGGGTTTGTGATGAACTGCTGCTTTGCCTTTGCGTCGCCTCCCCACAGCATGAATACCATGGGCTTTTCTCTTTCGTTGAGCAGCTTTATTACGTCGGTGGTGAAGTTCTCCCAGCCCAGACCGCGATGGCTCCTCGCCTGATCTGCGCGGACTGTCAGAACGGAATTCAGCAGGAGCACGCCCTCCTGCGCCCACTTGGTAAGCTCACCATGCTTGCCGAGATTGTCTATGCCAACGTCGTCCCTTATCTCCTTGAATATGTTCACCAGAGAGGGCGGCGGTGCAATGCCCTTGCGGACAGAGAAGCTCAGACCGTGAGCCTGTCCCTCGCCGTGGTAGGGGTCCTGTCCGATGATAACGCACTTCACAGCGTCATAGGAAGTATACTTCATGGCGTTGTAAATGTCATACATATTGGGGTAGATACGCTGTGTTCTGTACTCGTTTATGAGCTTCTGTCTCAGCTGAAGATAGTAGTCCTTTTCAAACTCGCCCTTCAGCAGCTGGTCCCAGTCGTTATTGAAGTTTACCATAATTCCTCCCGTATAGAAAACAGGGACGACATTTGCCGTCCCCCTCTTTTAATTGAAAACCGTATCCTCGTAGTACTTGAACTTCACAAGGGTATTTCGTCTGTATGTAAGCGAGCCCTGCTGATTGAAGGGCACCTTTTCGTATGCCTCCGCAGAGCATTCTATCTTCAGCTTCTGTCCCTTTCTGGTAACAAATACAAGCTCATAGTACTCGTCCACAAGCTTGACCTGACCTGTACTCTCTATAACTCTCAGGCGGTCATCGCTCTTTCTGATAAGCGTTGCCATCTCAACGATGGGCTCGGAAGTACGCTTCTGAACAGGCTCATCTGGAGCGCTTCCGCTTCTTCGGTCCGCAAGGGATTTTTTTACAGGTGCTCCCCTGTCGGGCATATCTCCTTCGTCGTCGCTTCTCTCCTCAAGAAATACCGAAAGCAGTCTTCTGAAGGAGCTTTTTCCGCTGAAAAGCAGCATCACAAGAATAAGTATTACTACGATAGCTCCAAGGAGAATGAGCAAATTTCTTAATTGTTCTGTCATCGTATCTCAGGCGCTTTGCGCCGCTCCTTTCTGTATATATATTTCGCAGCAGCGAAAAGATTCACTCTTATATTATAATATATTTTTCCATACATTTCAAGTTATATTTGCAAATTTTTTTAAAATATTGACCAGTCTTTATCTTGCATTTTTCCCCTTTTCATGTTATAATCATGAAAAAAGTCATTGGGAGGATCATATGCAGAAGGTTCTTGGATATATGCGAAAAGCCGTACAGCAGTACGGGCTCATACAGGACGGTGACCGTATCATGGTGGGAGTTTCGGGAGGCAAGGACAGCCTTGTGCTGCTCTATGGGCTCACCCTGCTGAGAAGATTTATCGGTATCGAATACGAGGTTGTGGGAGTTACCCTTGATATGGGCTTCACAGGCGAAAAGATGGACTTTTCTCCCGTTGAAGAGTTTTGCTCCGCTCACGGTATCGAGTACCGCATTATAAAGACGCAGATCGCCGAGATAGTTTTCGACGTCAGGAAGGAGCCTAACCCTTGCAGTCTCTGTGCGCGTATGCGCCGCGGTGCTCTCCACGATGCCGCCAATGAGCTTGGCTGCAATAAGGTAGCTCTCGGTCACAACTACGATGACGCGGTGGAGACCTTTATCATGAACCTGTTCACCGAGGGGCGAATCGGCTGCTTTGCGCCAAGCACCTATCTTACGCATAAAAAAGTAACGGTGATACGTCCCCTGGTGCTTGCTCCCGAGAAGGAGGTACGCAGAGCTGCACGGAAGAACGAGCTTCCCGTTGTAACATCGTTCTGTCCTGCGGACGGTCACACAAACCGCCAGAAAACCAAAGATTTCCTTGCGGATATGGAGCGGAAGGATCACGGCTTCAAGGACAGGATATTCGGAGCTATGAAACGCGCCAATGTTGACGGCTGGGGCGGTGTGGACTGGGCTCCGCCGAAAAGTAAAGACTAAAATAAAAAGGCTCTCCTTTCGGAGAGCCTTGATTATTCACTTAGAAAAGTGTCAGACTAAATTAGTCTTCCTTCTTTCTGAGAGCGAATGCTGTAGCTACTGCTACTGCAAGACCTGCAACTGCAACGCCTGCGCCAGCAACACCAGTCTTAGGTGAATCACCCTTCTTAGTTGTTGTTGTGGGCTTCTTAGTTGTCTTAGCGCCTGTTGTAGGAGCCTTAGTTGTAGTTGTTGTTGAGCCAGCAGCACCTGTGCCGGATGTTGTTGTAGTAGTTGTAGTTGTTGTTGTAGTTGTAGTTGTTGTAGTAGTTGTAGTTGTTGTTGTAGTAGTTGTTGTTGTAGTTGTTGTTACAGGATCCTCGATTGCGATGAAACCGTTATCGATACCAGCAGCGAAAGCATAAGCCTCCATCATGAGGTCGTTAGACATATTTGTGAACTGGTCGCCCTCTCTGTAGTAGATAGAGATGGGGAACTTGTCGCCAGCCTTAACGTCAGCGGGAAGCTCAAGGTCGAATGACCAGAGATCATCATCGATACCAACGTTAGCATCAGCCATTGTTGTGAGGAAGATAGCGTGTGTACCATCTGTTACAGACTTATCGCCGTTGAACTGGGGCTGAAGACGTGTAGCAACCTGGTTGTACTTGTTGAGCTTGAGCTTGAGTCTCTCGTCGTACTCAATGTGGATACCAGTAGGAGCGTACTTATTGTTTGCACCTGAAACGCTGAGTTTTACTGTACGTACAGGATGAGCCTTAGCTTCTTCAAGAGAGATTGTCTCCTCACTGATTGTGAGGACAGGCTTAACTTCACTTGAGTTATAGTCCTTATCAGTTGTATAACCCTTTGCAGCTTCTGCAAATGCGGTCATGCCTGTAGCTGAAAGAGCTAAAGCAGAAACAGCGATTGCAGAAAGAGCACTCTTCATCATGTTCTTCTTCATTGTTATTATTTCCTTTCAGATTATTTATATATGTTATTATCCGTCGCATAACGGCGGTTAACATCTTGGTTTAGGGCAGCTGCCATCAGGTCAGACAGCAGCTGTCCGTGATTGATCTTACTTAAGAACCTCTGCCCAGAGTTCCTTATCAGTCTTGCCGTCGTTATCGCTTGTCTGTCTCAGAGCGTAGAATGCAAGGATATTGGAAGCGTCTGTAGCATTGATAGTTCTGTTAACCTTCTTGGTGTATCTTGTTTCCTGATTTGTAGTAAATACATCAGTCAGGAATGCTGCGAACTCATCGTATACTGACTCAGGTCCGTCTACCAGGTCGCTCTCAGAGAGCTGTACAGCCTTGTCCTTGTTACCTGTCTGAACTAAAGCATAGTAACGAAGTGTCTGTGAAGCATCAACTGCGTCAACCTTGCTGTCAAGGTTTGTATCGCCCTTAACGCCGATGTAAACTGTAGCTGTTAACTCATTGCCTTCCTTATCAGCGATCTTCTCACCGTTGATGAGAACGGGGATCTCATACTTGAAGTTCTTGTTGTCCTTCTTGTATGTGTTGGAAGGTGTAGCGTCGCCGAAGCTTACGCTGCTGTCAGCAAGGATTGAAACTTCCTCGAGACCCTTTTCTGTAGTAGAAACATCGCCCTTTGTTGTTGTCTTGTCGTAGAATGTGTGGAGCTTGATGTTTGAAACCTGTGACTTATCGAATGAATCCTCGATGCTGAGGTAGAATGCGGGATCAATATCGCACTCAACGTACTTGCTTACGATAGATGTAACAACTGTCTCAGTTGTTGTTGTAGTTGTTGTTACGTCGGGAGCTGTAGTAGTTGTTGTGTTGCCGTTGTCTGTGGTAGTTGTTGTTGTCTCACCGTCGTCTGTAGTTGTTGTTGTATCGATAGGCTGAGTTGTAGTAGTTGTTGTATCGATAGGAGCTGTAGTTGTTGTGTTTGTTGTTGTCTCAGTTACGAGAACTCTCTTGATCTGAACGTCAACAGAACCTGTATCAACTGTCTTAGCACCGCTGTAATCAACAGTAGCTGTGATCTCCTTGTAAGAATCTGTTACTGTGAAGCCCTTAGAGCCGTCAGCATAGTAAGCGATAACAGCGTCCTTCTCAGCGTCTGCGAACTTGCCTGTGCCTGTTGCAACACCGCTTGCAAGTGAAGCTGTGATGTCTGTGATGCTGTCAGCGAAAGCGCCCAGCTGAGCAGCTGTGATAGCGATCTCACCGTTGGGAGCAGCAATGTTCATTGCCTGATCGTAAGCCTTAGCTACGATAGCCTCAGCAGCGATGTCTGTAGCTGTAGCGGGGATTGTCTTCTTGAAGCCCTTGTCTGCGAGAGCCTTGTTTGCGTCAGCAATGATAGCTGCAACGTTTGCATACTCGCCTGACTTTGAAGCGTCGTTAAGAGCCCAGTCGATCTTCTCAGAAGCCTTGTCGAGCTTGTCTGTGAGCTTCTTGATCTCTGCCTCATAGTCTGCAATAGCAGCGTCTACCTTATCAGCAGCAACGTTTGCCTTGATAGACTCTTCAGCAACCTTCTGGATCTCGCCAATCTTTGTCTTAGCCCACTCAGGGAGCTGAGCAATGCCGTAAGAACCGTCAGCAGTCTTGAACTCGAAGCTTACGGGTACCTTAGTGCCCTTGCCGAGCTCAGAAGCCTTGATAGTAATAGTTACATCGCCTGAACAGTCAACTGACTCAAATGTTGTCTTGTGGATGATGTCGGGAGCGCCGTACTTCTTACCAACCTTATCAAGAGCCTCACCGGGAGTGAACTTGTAGGCATTGTACTGCTTAGGTGATGAAACCTTGCCCTCGATGACAATGTCATTAGAGCCTGTGATCTTGTATGTAACACCATTGGGAATGATGTACTTTGTGAGGATAACCTGTGCAGCCTCACCGAAATCGCCGGCATTCTTTACAATATCATCAACATAGGGTGTGATGTCTAATGTGCCTTCCCTGTTCTCGATAGCATTAAGGCTGTTTGTAACAGTCTGATTCCACTTTGAAACTGTCTCTTCAACAGGTATATAAAGAAGGTTCTCAAGAGTAAGAGCTTCTTCTCCTGCCTGTACGTTTGCAGTTGCCTTGATGGTGTCTGTTGATACAGCGTTTGCATAAGTGAGACACTGTGTGAGAGCGAGCGGAACAGCTGCTGCTGCGGCAATAGCTCTCTTGAATAATGAATTCTTCATTGTCCTATACCTCTCTAACATGTTTATTCCCCTTCAGCAAAGAAGCGATCATTTTGTGCAAGCCGCCCTCTGCATTAGGCTTCATTTCGGGGGTATGTATCTGCGTCAGAATACACTTCACCCAGAAATTCATAACTACATTTTATCACACAAACGTCAATAAGTCAAGCAGAAGCGTGTATTTTTTTCAAAAATTATTGACGATTAATCATATTCTTTTTTGTGCTTATTTCACAATATGAATATATATTAAAAGTAATATTTTCCTGCAAATGAACATTCTGTATTATTTAGCTGTTCTACGCGGTTTCATACGCCTCTGACACTGCCATTATAACACCCGATTCTGTATGTGTCAAGTAGTAAATATATGCAAAAAAAGCAGGTCTTTCGACCTGCTTTTTTATTAGCTTGATCAGCCTCCAAATCTTGCATCACCTAAAACAGAGTTCCAGATGTCGCTGTTTGAAAGTGCGTCATTATCGCTTGACTGTCTCTTTGCATAGTATGCAAGGATGTTAGAAGCGTCAGATGCATTGAGGCTTCTCTCAGTCTTTCTCTTCTTCCAGTTATCTGCGCTCCACTCGTTCTCGTTTACGTCGCCGAGGAATGCAGCAAGCTGGTCGAGCTCATCGATAGGTGAGCTTACCTGGAGACCTGTATCTGTGGTCTGGAGCTTTACTGTATCGCCTGTGTTGCCGTTAGTCTGAACAGAAGCGTAGTAGGAAAGAACTGCTGATGCGTCAGATGCATCAACTGTGTTGTTAAGTGTAGCATCACCCTTAACGCCGATGTAAGCTGTTACAGTCAGAGCCTTGCCGCTCTTGTCTGTCAGAGCCATTGAACCGTAGTATACAGGGATGTCATACTTAAAGTCAGTTATAGTTGTCTGACCCTTGATGTGAGTGCGTCCGTTGTATGCACCCTCAGGAGTAAGGCCGTTAAAGTTGATCTGAGACATATCAATGTCTGTTCTCTCCTTCTCTGTTCCGTCCTCGAATACATCAACGATCTTCAGAGTCTTAACCTGATCCTTATTGAATCCGCCGGGCTGTCCGTTTGCACGAACACCATCATCGTGGCTGAAGTAGTAACCTACCTGAGTCTCGAGTACAGCGTAAGAGCTCTTATAACCGGGTTCTGTTGTTGTGGTTGTTGT
>NZ_KK211350.1:18899-102025 GCF_000621785.1 Ruminococcus flavefaciens ND2009
TCAGGACCAGTTGTTGTGGTTGTTGTTGTGACATCAGGATTTGAAACGATGATAGCACCGTTTACACCGATGATAAGATCTGAGATATCCTTACCGTTTGTATCGAAGATCTTGAGTGTTCCGTCTACGAAATCAACGGGATATCTTCCGGGAGCTGTACCCTCGGGAACTGTGTAAGTAAGAACAGCTACGTTGTCGCCGTCATTTGCAGCAGCCTGAACGCCTGCAGCATTAGCGAAGTCGAACTTCTTCTTGAGGGGGTTAGCTGTGATGGAAGCACCATAAGCATCTGAACCCTCGATGTTGAAGTAGTTGACACCCTCACGGTTCTGGATATCGAACTGTGCGCCTGCGATAGCAAGCCTTGTGCCTTCCTTGTCAACGACCTTGATGGGAAGCTTGACTGTCTCGCCGGGGTAAGCTGTAACTGTAGCGATCTGCCACATGATACCGCCCTCGGGAGCTGTAACTGTTGTAGTTGTTGTTGTGGTTGTAGGACCGGGTGTTGTTGTAGTAAGTACGTCAACTACTTCGATCCAACCGTCTGTGAATGTAACATTGGAAGTGATGTCAGAGCCGTTTGTATCGCTTACAAACTGCTTGCTCCATGTTACAGGATACTGACCCTTAGGACAATCAACAGGAACTGTGAAGATCAGACTTGCGATCTTGTCGCCGTCATAAGCGGGCTTTCCTTCACCGTCAGCACTTGCGAATGCGAAGTGCATCTTGTCGTTGTTCTTAACGAGTGAGTTGCCATAAGGAGTACCGCTGGCATCCTTATAAGATGTAGGAGCTGTACCCTTTATATCAAACTGTGCGCCTGATACCTTGAGGTCGCTGTCGCCCTTAACGTAAACGTCGAGAGCTACTGTTGCACCGCGCTCAGCCTGTACCTTGGGGATCACCCATTCAACTGCGCCGTCAACAGAACCTACTGTGATAGAACCGTCCTCGAAGATAACATTGCTTGTGATGTTTCTTCCGTCGGTGTCACTTACGAATGCGTCAGACCACTTAACGGGATACTTTCCGTCAGCGCAGTCTGCGGGAACTGTGAAAGTAAGTGTGAAGATTGTAGCGCCGTCAGCTGCTGCCACGCCTGAACCTGCTGCGTTGCCGAAAGCAAATGACTGCTTAGCATCGTTAGCTGTTACAGGAGCACCGTAAGCTGTGCCGTCTGCGATCTTGGAATACTTGACTGTGTCAGCATTGATCTTGAACTGTGCGCCTGCTACAGGAACTGCAGCCTTTGCAGAGTCATCAACTACAGCCTTGAGGGTAACTGTCTCACCCTTGTTAGCCTTGACATTGTCGAGAACCCACTTTACCTTACCGTCAACAGTGGGAGTATTCTTGACAGTGATAGAACCGTCAACGAATGTTACGTTAGAGGTAATGTCCTTACCGTCTGTATCACTTACAAAGCCGTTAGCCCACTTTACAGGGTATGTACCCTCTGCGCAGGTCGAAGGAACCTTGAAAGTGAATGATGCGATAGTAGCGTTGTCAGAAGCGATCACACCGACACCTGTTGCGTTGCCGAATGCAAATGACTTCTTATCATCGTTAGCAACAACGGGAGATAAATAAGCACCTCCGCTTGTTACTGAGCTGTATTCTACAGCTGAATCGTTTTCGATCTTGAACTGACCGCCTGCTACAGATAATGCAGCATTGTCGGGAGCGCTGACAGTTGCCTTGAGAGTTACTACCTCACCGGGAGCTGCTGTCACCTTGTCCAGGACCCAACTGATCTTACCGTTTGCGGGAGCCTTCTTTACGATGATGGCACCGTCGGTAAATGTAACCTTTTCAGTGATGTTGTTACCGTCTGTATCACTTGCAAACGGCTCAGACCACTTTACGGCATATGTGCCTTCTGCGCAGTCTGCGGGAACTGTGTAAGCTACTGTGACAACAACTGAGTCGTCAGCAGCAACGATACCTCTTCCTGCACCCTGACCGAAAGCAAACTTGCCTTTGTTATAAACAATACTTGAACCGTAAGCATCGCCGTCAGTCTTTGAACTGAAGCTTACGGGAGCTGCTGCATCGAGCTTGAACTGCGCACCTGCAACTGCGAGACTCGAACTCTTGACTACTACGGGCATTGTGACCGTCTGGCCTGGAGCTGCAGTTACTGTTGGGATGAGCCATTCTACTTTACCGTCAGCAGCGGTTCTATTAGCAGAAACATCCAGTACTTCGCCCATACTAACGTTAGGCTGCGCAGCAGATACACTGCCGGCAGCACTAACTGACGAAGCAAATGCACCTGCCATGAGCGTTAAGCTCATGGCAACGGATGTAACTGCAGAAAGCAGTTTCTTCATCAGTGCATTTCCTTTCCGAGCGATTTGCTCTATTTAATTAGTACGTACCTGTACTCTCCTTACTGAGGAAGAGTTACAAGCTCAACGATAGCCTTGAGGATTGTTTCTGAGTCAGCAGCTGTGAGCTGAACCTTTGCAGGATCTACTGCAGCGCCGGACTTGTCCTGAGGATCCTTAACGTCGCCGTTAACCTTACCCTGAGCTGTGATGTTAGCGTAAGTAGGATCTGCGAGGAATCTGTTAAGAACTACAACGTCAGCAACGTTTACGTTACCGTCGCAGTTTACATCGCCCCATGTAGGCTTGAGGTTCTGACCGGGTGTAACAACGGGAGCTGTTGTAGTTGTTGTTGTAGGCTGATCAACAGGAGCTGTTGTTGTAGTTGTAGTTGTTGTTGTAGGAGGTGTAGTTGTTGTAGTTGTTACAACACCATCACCAACTGTCAGCTCATAGCCTGTGAAGCCAGCTGAATACTTGTCGCCTGAGCCGCCTTCCTTGAATACGTGGAGCTCATCAGCAACGAGTGAGAGTGTGAACTTATCGCCGTTCTTAGCGTTCTCGGGAACCTTAACCTTGATAACAGATACAGACTCGCCGTTTGTAACTGCTGTAGGCTCACCTGTTGTAGCACTTACAGACATAACGCTGATACGTGCCTCTGCAGGGTTGGGATTAAGTGTAGCACCGCCGAGAGCGTTTGCCTTCTTACCCATCTGAACGAGCTCGAGACCGTCGAGGTCATACTGAGCGTCGAGACCTGCACAAGTGTTGTTGCCTGCATCTACGATGAGGCTGAACTGGAGCTCATCGCCAGCCTTAGCTGTGCCGCTTGACTTGCCTTCCTTGTCAACGATCTTGAAGTTGAATTCCTTATCGCCGACAACAGGAGCTGTTGTAGTAGTTGTTGTGGGCTGAGCAATAGGAGCTGTTGTAGTTGTTGTTCCGGGTGTAGGCTGACCAACTGTGATTGTCATAGGTGTGAAGCCTGCTGAATACTTATCACCGGAGCCGCCCTCCTTGAATACGTGGAGCTCATCAGCAACGAGTGAAAGTGTGTATACCTTGCCGTCTGCAGCGTTCTCGGGAACCTTGATCTTGATAACAGATACAGACTCGCCGTTTGTAACTGCTGTAGGCTCACCGGTTGTAGCACTTACAGACATAACGCTGATACGTGCCTCTGCAGGGTTGGGATTAAGTGTAGCACCGCCGAGAGCGTTTGCCTTCTTACCCATCTGAACGAGCTCGAGACCGCCGAGGTCATACTGAGCGTCGAGACCTGCACAAGTGTTGTTGCCGGCATCAACTACGAGGCTAACCTGAAGCTCATCGCCAGCATTAGCGTTGATGTTGGAGTTGCCGTTCTTATCAACGATCTTGAAGTTGAAGTCCTTATCACCAACAGGTGTAACAACAGGAGCTGTTGTTGTAGTTGTGGGCTGAGCAACAGGAGCTGTTGTAGTTGTAGTTGTTGCTACAGGGCCATCACCCTCAACCTTGATTGTGAGACCCTCTGTCTTGAGGTTATTATCCTCGAGAGAGTACTTACGAGCAGCCTCGCCTGCAGCTCTTCTTGCCTCGATCATAGGAGTCATAACTGTGATCTTCTCATCAGGATCTGTATCATAGTGCATGATATCAACGTGGTATGTACCGGGCTCGATATCAGACTTGAGTGTGATGTCGAAAGCGTACAGAGGATATGCTGTGGATGTTGAACCAGCCCAAGCATAGTCTGCACCGTTGTTCATCCATGAAAGACCGAGGAAGTAGTTATTAGTACCTGCTGACTTCTGTGAAGAATCGCAGCCGAATACATAGTAACCGGGGTGTGTATAGCCGTCCATGTCGTCCATGATACCGCCCCATGTGATGTAACGGTCTGTAGAACCGGAACCTGTTGCCAGAGTTACGTTCTTCTCAGAATCATAATACTTAGCAGTAGGATCAAGAACCTTGAAAGCGATGCTGGGTGAATCACAAGTAAGGTTTACTGAAAGTGAACCAGTATCGTTGTTTGTAGCCTCATCGAGGTACATTGCAGCGGGGATCTTGTATCCGTTTGCGCCGATATCAGACTTCTTAACGGTTATTGTGGAAGAACCGTTAGCCATATCAGGCTTTGTCTCATCATATGTTTTAACATAAAATCCCTTGGTTGCATCTGCAGCGCCTACTGTCATAGGAGCTACTGCGCTAACCATTGTTGCAGCCATACACAGTGATGTGACTGCAGAAATTAACTTTTTCATTTGTAATAATTCCTTTCTTTAGGTTTTTACGCCTATTAATAAAACATAAATTGGGTTTGTATTCCTTTGTAAGGGGGACAAATCAGATAATCTCGGATCAAAGTTCTGTGATCATGTGGAGCAGATATTTCTGGATCTTGAGAGCATCGTTAGATGTAAGACCCTCTGTGTCCTTATCTACATCGCCGTTTGCCTTACCCTGATCTGTGAGGTGCTTGGTATCTGAACCCTTAAGACCGTATTTATCGGGATTTGCAAGACTCTGCATGATAAGGATAGCATCTGCAAGCTCTACTTTTCCATCACAGTTAGTATCGCCCTTAACAATATTTGAAATGGGCTGTGTAGTAGGATCACTACCGATATTAACTGCTCCGTCGGTCACCTTGACTTCGAGCTTGACGGGCTTGCCGTTTGACTCGTAGCCGCATCCGATCTTTCCGTTTACCTGCTTAGAGCCTGAGTATGTCTCACGATCAATAGGCTTGATCGAAAGAGCTGACTTTGTACCGTTCTGAGCGCTGCTTGAAACAGTTCCCTTGATGGTACAGAATACTCCGTCGCCCTTGAGCCAGTAAGAAGAATCATCGGCAGCAGTAGACCAGATCAGGTTGATCGTACCCTCTTTGCTGTTGATCGAGCTCTCGTAAAGATCGCTGAGTGAAGCTGAAGCATCAGCTGACTGAGGTATCTTTGTAACAAGTGCTCCTGCGTCAACGGAAGTGATTGTGAGTACGCTGCTGTCATATGCAACAGCAAAATCGATTGCCTGAATGCCGGAAGATGGAATATCAGCTAACGATACGTCCACCGAGAAAGTCTCACCCGCCTTTACAGTTGTTGTGCCAGCGTTTATCTGCACTGTTTCGCCGGCAGCTGCAACAGGCATAAGTGAGCAGACTGAAAGTGAAAGCATCGTAGCAGCGATAGCTCCGACGACTACCTTTTTTGTCTTCATTATTTTTTCCTCCTTCTTCAATAATGTTATATAACAAAGGAACGGGGTGCCCCTTTAATTATATCGTGTCTTAATGCAGCGGACACATTGTTCCGCCCTCCCTGCAAAACCGTATCACCGATAACGAATGAAAGCCATGCAAAGCGGTCGGCGCGATGCCGCTGCTCAGTCATACAGACGAGGCTTAAGCTGTCCGAGCTGCGGTTTTCGGCGGATCACTTTCGGATCCGGCGTTTGTCCACGCCGCTCTGAAGCTCCCCTCTGCCGTCAGCCTGCGACTGAAAACTACGCTCTGCAGGCAGTGGTTTTGTCGTAAGACGCATCACACTGCCGTGATGAGATACTTAATCCCAAATCTATATTTATTCATGATTTCATTATATATCAGGTCTAAAAAAAAGTAAATAGGTTCATACTGTTTTTGGTATTTTACCTAAACAGGAAAAGTATTTTTTGCACGGTTTGCACAATGATGATTTTCCAGAAAAACCACAGTTAAACGGGATTTCTGAACCAAAAATGAATTTATCAAATTATTTGTCCAACGCACGGAATTCAGCGGGTATCTGCTCCTCGATTATGCGGTTGATGACATCCCATCCGAACTCTGTATATGTGCCCTGAGGGATAGCATAGGGAAGGCCGTGTTTCTCCGCCAGCTCAGGTGAATACTTGCTGTAGGGATAGACCTTCATGTTGGAGAACTCGCTCTCGTAGTGGACAATAGTGGGGATACATTTTACGTTTTCCAGTCTGAGCTCGTTGGTCTCGCCGTCGATGACTATGTCAAAGTCGGGAAGCTCTCCCACAACGTTGAAGTTGTCGGTCTGGGCACAGATGAAGTTGCCCATGCAGTAATAAACGAAGCCCTTTGTGCCGTCGTCGCGGGTTATCCATTCCATTGTCTCCGCTGTATGTGTATGGCAGCCGAGTATCACATCGGCGCCCCAGTTGACCATTTTATTTGCCAGCTCTATTCTGTCCTCGGTGACAACGGTGGTATCGTCCTGACCCCAGTGGGCTGAAACGATGACAGCGTCTGCCATTTCCTTGGCTTCCTTGATCTGGCGTTCAATGACGTCCTCCTCATCATTCTTGATGACTCTCAGGGGAACATCGTCAAGCTGTGCGTCAAAGCCGTTGATGTGGTGGCAATATGCCAGGAATGCGATCTTGACGCCGTTGACCTCTCTGATACGGATATTGTTTGCGTCCTCCTCGTTGAGGTAGGCGCCCAGCACCGTCAGGTCATTCTCCTTTGCCTTCTGATTCCAGAAGTTTATTGACTCCTCAAGTCCGTCGGTACCCATGTCGAGCAGGTGGTTATTAGCCATCGTAATGACATCGAAGCCGCAGTCTATGACCGCATCGGCTACCTCCGGTGGAGAATTGAACAGGAGCACACCGCCCTCGGCACCGCGTACGGGATTGCTCTGTGAGATAACGGTCTCCTGATTAATGATAGCAACATCTGCGTCCTCTATGAGATACTTGACCTCGGAATACATAGGCTTGAAATCGTAGCCGTTGCCGCCTGCGAGAGCCTCTGCGTTCTTGAATACAGAATAATGTATGAGGTTGTCGCCCGCTGCGATCACATGGACCACCTTGTCGGGCGGGAGCGTGGTAGGCTCCTCGGTAGTTTCCTCGGGAAGTGTTGTTTCTGTGTCTGATGATGATGTCTGCGCACCGGTGTCAGCCTTTCCGACTGCTTTGCCCATAGCACAGCCCACGCCACACACAGCAAGAACTGTTACGACAGCGAGCGCACCGATAGCGCGTCCTTTTCTCAATTTCATAAATACTCCTTTGTGAAAGGGCATAAAATCCCTGAAAATATGCCTCTTCCTAAAATCATTATATCACATTATTTTTCATTTGGCAATTACAAATTGTATCAAACTTAAATGAATTTACAACGCGTTTTATATCCATAAAGATTAAATTTCAGCTGCAAACGGCGTATTTACGGCAAATTCTCACCTCCAGCTTTATTCTGTTCCAATATTTGTTTATTCATACGAAGTTTTTCAAAAATTATTGTGCAAGCTGACAGTTTTCGGCTTTTTTGTCCCATATGTATACATCACGATTACATATTGTTAATTTCACGGCTTTTCTGGAGCTCCATGAACTCCTCCGCCAGAGCCTCTGCTTCTGCATAGCTCGAAAGCTGATAGCACCTGCCGCGGAACCTGGCTGAACCGTAGTAACCGTTCATATACCAGGCGGCGTGCTTGCGGGCTTCGTGCATAGCCAGCTCCTCACACTTGCCGCTGAGCTCAAGTATGAGCCTTATGTGCTCAAGCATGACTCTCATTTTCTCGTCCAGTGAGGGCGGTATGTACTCCTCCCCCTTCAGCGCCGCTTCTGTCTCACGGAAAATAAAAGGGTTGCCATAGCTGCCCCTGCCTATCATGACAAGGTCGCAGCCCGTCTCCTCGTACATCGCCTTGCAGGAGGCTCCGTCGGTGACGTCACCGTTGCCTATAACGGGGACGCTTACAGCTTGCTTGACAGCTCTGATGATACCGCTGTCGGACTCGCCGCTGTAAAACATATCTCTTGTACGCCCGTGGACTGCTATGGCAGCCGCTCCTGCGCTCTCCAGCGCCTTTGCCATTTCGGGAGCGTTTATGCTGTCGGAGTTCCAGCCGCTGCGTATCTTCACGGTAACGGGAACATCTCCCGCAGCCTTCACCGCAACCTCTGTTATGGAAGCCGCCAGCTTCACGTCCTTCATCAGCGCCGAGCCTGCCCCCGTACCAACTACCTTGGGAACTGGGCAGCCCATGTTTATGTCGATGATGTCCGGGGCGTACTCCAGAACTATCTTCACAGCCTCAGCCATGAAGTCGGGCTCGCTTCCGAAAAGCTGCACCGCCATGGGACGCTCCTCGTCGGTGACCGTACAAAGCTCCGCAGTCTTGCGGTCGCTGTAGCATATTCCCTTTGCGGAGACCATCTCGCTGACAACATAGGCGGCTCCGTACCTCTTGCACATGAGCCTGTACGCCCTGTCCGCAACTCCTGCCATGGGAGCCAGTGCGGCAGTCCTCGGGATAGTCACCCTTCCTATTTTAATAGTATCACTCATTAGTATCCTCCGCCGGCTTGTCCTTGTTTTTGAATACAAAGACTTTGCTGAGGACGTAGTTTGCTATTAAGATGATCACCTGACTGAGGAAGGTGATGATGGTCTTGTTCACACCCAGCCAGTCACAGCAGATGAGGAATATAGCTTCCTCCATGACCAGAGTGGCAAATCTCGCACCGAAGAATGAGGTGAAGACCTTCCAGAACTCCTTTGCCGTAGTGGTCTCGTTCTTGAATACGTACTTCTTGTTGGTGAAGAAGGCGAAGGTAACTGCGCATATCCATGAGAACACAACGCCTGCGGTGCTCTCCCACTTGGGCTCGCCGGGAACAAGCACAAAGATAAGCAGCTTGGTCACGATGGACACCGCTGTGGTGAGTCCGCCGAAAACCAGGTACAGCCATTTCTCCTCATATTTGTAATATATCTTTTGCAGCGGTTCCGGAAGTATCGAAACGCACCACTTTATGAATTTTTCCATTATATCTGTCCTTTCAGAAATTCAATCGCCTTTATATAATAGCAGTTTACGGACAGAATTTCAAGTCTTTTCATATGATTTTCATGGAATATCCCACTTTTTTCGTAAAAAAGCCCACTGTCGCTCCACTATAAACAAACGATATAAACAGCAAAAAGCGAACAGTTTTCAGCGAGATTTTACATTTTGGAGATTTATAGTCCAATTACGAAGGTTAAATTTATGCAATTCAGCAATAAAAATCAACTGCATATACTTGAAGTAAATTTATTTGTTAATATTACACTAAAAAACCGGCAGTTTTTTGTGCCAAATCCGAATTGTAAAAACTTACAAAATATGCTATAATACATATCGGAATGTATTTGATGTATTCCATAGTGTGTTCAATTAAATAAAGCTCTGTTTTCATTCCACGGCTAACCACTGCGGAATATGAAAAGCTCCCCTTTTCGGGGAGCTTTTTTATTTTTCGTGTACATTTTTTCCTGTCATGTGCTCTATGGTAAGAGCTACCATCTGCACGCGGCTGAATGCCTTTTCGATCTCGGTGTCAACTTCCTCCACTGTGGGGTAATACTTCAGTCCCAGTCTCTTTGCGGCGTCCAGAGCGGTCTCCTTGTCTGTCACCAGCTCAGCACGTCCGAAAACAATAACGCTGGTGAAGTACCAGGACCAGTCCTCCTTCTGACAGCCGTCATTCAGTACCGTGAAGCAGACCTTGTCACAGGCGCGTATGGCGTCCAGCTTGTGGCCCTCCTTGGCACAGTGGAAATATATCTTCCCGTCGGCGTCGTTGTATACGAAGTCCATAGGCACTCCGTAGGGATAGCCCTCATCGCCAATAACGGAAAGCACTCCCCTCTTGGCAAGGTGGAGTATCTCAAGGCACTCTCTTTCGGAGACTGCCTGCTTATATCTTCTCATGTCTCTGAACATATTATCAGCTCCTTTATTTTACGAATATATCAATGATGTCATTTCTGCCCGTTGATACAACGAAGGGCTGCCGCACTGCGACAGCCCTTATATTTGCAAGTTACCCTATCTTACGGTAATTACTTGTTGAGGTTAGCCTCGATAACGTCGAGCTCATCGTAGAGAGCCTGAGGAATGTTTCCACCCTTAGCCTTGATGTCCTCGTCATAGTATCTTCTCATCTCAGCGATCTCCTTCTTCCACTCTTCCTTATCAACTGTAAGGAGCATCTTGAGTGCGTCGGGAGTTACCTCGTCCTCGATTCCCTTGAGGTTGATGTCCTCAGCCTTGGGAAGGAATCCGATAGGAGTCTCAACAGCGTCAACCTCGCCCTCAACTCTCTTGATGATCCAGTCTAGAACTCTCATGTTGTCGCCGAAACCGGGCCAGAGGAAGTTGCCCTCGTCGTCTGTTCTGAACCAGTTTACGTTGAAGATCTTAGGAGCCTTGCTGCCGAGTCTTGCGCCCATCTCGAGCCAGTGTGCCCAGTAGTCGCCTACGTTGTAGCCGATGAAGGGCTTCATAGCCATAGGATCGTGACGGAGCACGCCTACTGCACCTGTTGCAGCAGCAGTTGTCTCGGAAGAAACAGCTGATCCGATGTATGTACCGTGTGTCCAGTCAAATGACTGATATACCAGAGGAGCAGTTGTTGCACGTCTGCCGCCGAAGATGATAGCAGAGATCGGAACGCCCTCGGGATTGTTGAACTCAGGTGAGATGCAGGGGCAGTTCTTAGCAGGAGCTGTAAATCTTGAGTTGGGGTGAGCCAGCTTGTTGCCTGCTGCTGTATAAGCCTCGCCGTCTACCTTCTCGCCCTTCCACTCTGTAGCGTCCTTGGGAGGATTCTCTGTGAGCTTCTCCCACCAGGGAGTATTGTCGCTGTTGTCGAGAGCTACGTTTGTGAAGATAGCGCCTTCCTTTGTACAAGCAAGAGCGTTGTAGTTGGACTTAGCGTTTGTTCCGGGAGCAACGCCGAAGAAGCCGTTCTCGGGGTTGATAGCGTAAAGTCTGCCGTCCTTGCCGGGCTTCATCCAAGCGATATCGTCGCCTACTGTGAATACCTCATAGCCGGCCTTCTTGTATCCCTCGGGGGGAATGAGCATTGCCAGGTTGGTCTTGCCGCAGGCTGAAGGGAATGCAGCTGTGATGTACTTAACTTCGCCGTTGGGCTTCTTAACGCCCAGGATAAGCATATGCTCAGCCATCCAAGCCTCGTTCTTGCCCTGGAAGGAAGCGATACGGAGTGCGAAGCACTTCTTGCCGAGGAGTACGTTTCCGCCGTATGCAGAGTTGATGGACCAGATTGTGTTCTCCTCAGGGAACTGAACGATGTATCTCTTCTCGGGATCAACGTCAGCCTTGGAGTGGAGACCTCTTACAAAGTCATCGGAAGTATCACCGAGGTTCTCGAAAGCCTGCTTGCCCATTCTTGTCATGATGTTCATATTGAGAACAACGTAGATAGAGTCTGTTACCTCTACACCTACCTTAGCAAGAGGAGAACCGATAGGTCCCATTGAATAAGGGATAACATACATTGTTCTGCCCTTCATAACGCCGTTGTACATAGGTGTAAGGAGAGCCTTCATCTCATCGGGAGCCATCCAGTTGTTTGTAGGACCTGCGCCCTTCTTTTCCTTTGAGCAGATGAATGTTCTGTCCTCAACACGGGCAACGTCGTTAGCGCGTGTTCTGTGGTAGAGACAGTTAGGATACTTCTCGGGGTTGAGCTTGTACATTTTGTCCCAGCTATCGTCGGGAAGAGAAGTTACCTCCTCGATAAGAGCGTCGATCTGCTCCTGTGAGCCGTCGATCCATACTACCTTATCAGGCTGACAGAGAGCTACCATCTCGTCTACCCACTTTAATACGTTAGGGTTCTTAGTCAATGACATTGTATAATACCTCCTAAAAATTTATCATTTCAGAGCGGTGCGCACACACCGCAAAACGGAATGTCAGGCAAAAGCCAAACGTTCCTCTGATACTATTATATCTGTTTTTTGTCAATGTGTCAATAGAGATATGTTATATTTTGACGGTATTTTTTCGGAATAGCAATATTACCGATAAATATTGCATTTCATGGGGTTAACCCTCTGCAACCACAGTCAAACGGCGATGATACGTTGAGAGTGATATATAAAAAAATGCACGTTGTTATATTTTTGTCAATGTTTTTGCGTTGAGCGGCTTCTCAATGAGTTGAATAAAAGAACTTCCTTCCGTAAAGCTCTGCGTTGGCGATTACATTTTTCGCAGACACGTTAAAGTTCGTTTTCTGTCAGATAAAGATAATCTGAATTGCAGGGACGCACAGTGTGCGTCCCTTTTTTGTGCGGACGATATTGCCGCCGAAGGTATATTCCCGACAGTCCCGCGCATAATAGGGACGAGGTGAGATAATGGAGAAGAAACAACTGCTGCCCTCTCTTGACCGCAGTATAGACGAGATACGCCGCATTTCCGGCGGCTCCTCGGACGTGCTCATAAACCGCTTTGTTACGGGCGGTATCCACTGCGCTCTGCTCTGCTGCGAGGGCATGGTGTCCACGTCTGTCATAACGGAACTCATATTCGAGCCCATAACCGAAATACCGCCGCAGAAGAACGCACAGGGACTCTTTCACTATATAAACGAGGAGCTGCTCCTCTCCACCGACCGCCCTCAGGCGGAGGATTACGATACGCTGTTCCGCCTGCTGAATTCGGGCTTTGCGGTACTTATCGCCGAGGGAATGACCTGCGGACTTGCCTTCGGCGTTCAGGGCTACAACACAAGGGGCGTTCAGGAGCCATCGGGCGAGGGCAACATCATGGGTGCCCACGAGGGCTTCACCGAGACTATCCGCACCAATATGTCGCAGATACGCAGGAGAATGAAGTCCCCCGAGCTGGTCATGGAGCTTTTCATCAAGGGTGAAAAAAGCAGCACCGACCTGTGCCTTTGCTACATGAAGGACAGAGTGCCGGAAGCGCTTATGGAGAAGATACGCTCCTCCCTTGAGGGGATAGAGCTGGAGGCTATCCTCACCACGGGCTATATACGTCCCTTTGTGGAGAACGGCAGCTTCGAGCTTTTCAGCTCCACAGGCACCACCGAGCGCCCCGATGTGCTGTGCTCCAAGCTTATCGAGGGCAGGGCTGCCATACTAGTGGACGGCGTTCCCTACGCTGTCATCATACCGCGGCTGTTCTGCGAGAGCTTCCAGACCCTTGACGACTACGCCTACAAGCCCTACTACGCCACATTCATACGCTGGCTGAAATATGCTGCCTTCCTGACGGCGGTGCTGCTGCCTGCATTCTATGCCGCCATTGTCATGTACCACCCCGAGCTTCTCAACAGCACCCTGTTCATGCTGCTGGTGGAGGCTGAGAAGAAGGCTCCCCTGTCAATAGTCACAGAGTCACTGTTCGCTCTGCTGATGTACGAGATGATAAGGGAGGCGGGAGTGCGGCTTCCAAAGCCAACGGGTGGGGCGGTCAGCATAATCAGCGGTCTCATCATCGGTGACGCCGCTGTGAACTCGGGGCTGGTGAGCACTCCCCTGCTGACCATGACCGCGCTGGCGGTACTGGGCGGACTGGTGGTACCCGAGCTTGAGCCCCAGATAACGGTGCTCCGCCTTGGCTTCCTTATAGCAGGAGGAGTCCTTGGACTTTTCGGCATTAGTCTTCTTGCCTGCGCGGTGCTGGTGAATATTTGCGCCACCGAGGACTACGGCTTTCCCTACACCGCTCCCATATCACCCTTCAGGGCAAGGGGCATGAGCGATACGGCGGTCCGAAGCGGCATAAAAAAGCTCCAGAGCCGCGGCTTCACTGTGGAGGAATATCATGAATAGCCTGTCGAAAAATCAGCTCTGCGCACTGCTCCTCATCACGGATATGTTCGGGCTGTGCTGCATGAGAGGGAGCATCTCCGCTGCCACACTTTGGGGAGTCCTGGGCGGCACCGCATTGCAGTTCCTCTTTGCTCTTGCCTTCGCCGTTCAGAACAGGGAGCTCTCAAAGACGGCGGAGGTCTTCTTCCTGCTGTATGCTCTGTTCTGCGGAGGCACGGTGTTCTCGGAGCTGTGGCGCACAAGCGGCGTTATCTATATCCCCTATGAGAGCGGCCACGGCATATGGGGACGGCTCCTGACTGCGGGGCTTGTGGCGGCGGTGTGCCTTTATATCTCCTCAACGGGCATGAAGTCCGCAGGCAGGGCAGCTGTCATCGCAGCAGCGGTGGGGATATTCTGCCTTGCCGTAGACCTTGCCAGCGCCGTGGTCAATGCGGACTGGCAGAACCTTTGGCGTCCCGAAAGGAGAAGCACTGCCGCAGAGCTCATAAGGGGCTTTGCAGTCAGCGGCGGTCTCGGCAGCTTCGCGGTCTTTCTCGGAGAGGTGCGGGGCGACAGGGTAAAGACTGCGGTAAGGTATTTCACGGCAAAGGCGGTCATATCCGCGGCGGTGCTGCTGACCGCTCTTGCGGTGGCAGGGGGCATAATGCCCATGACGGAGTTCCCCGTCATCACCGCGGCACAGCTTTCCCAGCCCTTTGAGGCGCAGCGCATAGACTCACTGTTTCTGGTGGTGTTCTCGGTGTTTGCCGTGTTCGCGGCGGCGCTCCAGGTCATGACGGGAGCCTTTCTGCTGAGGCACATATCCCCCTCATTCAGGCGGTGGAAGAGCACTGCCGTAATAGTCCTCACCATAGCCGCGGCTCTCCTCATGCAGGGGCGGGAGCTGCTGCTCCTTCGCGCGGCGGCTGAGGCTGCGGCGCTTCTCACAGCTGCATTTTCGGGCAAAAAAATATCCGCCGAAAATATCAGCGGATAGGTATCATTCCTTCTGAGCGCTGCCGCTCTTTTTTATGCGAAGCTGTCGGAAAAACTCCGAGAGTATCCCTGCGCACTCCTCCTCCATGACTCCTCCCGTTACCTCGGGACGGTAGTTATAAGGCAGTGAGAACATTTTCTGCACGGAAACGGCTGAGCCGCTTTTTGCGTCATAGGCTCCGAAGATAACGTCGTCGATACGGGCGTTGATTATGGCTCCGCAGCACATGGGACAGGGTTCAAGGGTGACGTATATGGCACATTCGGGAAGCCGCCAGCCCCCGAGTCTGCGGCAGGCGCTGTCTATCGCCATGAGCTCCGCATGGGCAAGAGCATTTTTGGCTCCCTCGCGCATATTCCTTCCCTCGCCGACTATCTCGCCTGTGGCCTTTTTCACCACCACGGCTCCCACAGGGACCTCTCCCTCGTCGAAGGCTTCGCGGGCAAGCTCCAGGGCGCGCTTCATGTATTTTTCCATTGTATCACCTAAAGTACGAACTTGATAATTGCTGCCAGAAGGCATATCGATACGGCAGCGGGAATAGGAAAGCTCCTGAATGCGATGACAAGTCTCTCTCTGAGAGTTATCTCGGAGCTGTATGCCGCCATTCTGTGGCTGTCCTTTTTCTTGTTGAAGATGTAGAGCATTACCACACCCAGCGCACCGATGATGAAGAATACAAGTATGAATGTATTTCGCTTCAGGTACATGGTGTCGGGCGAGCCGTATTCAAGTATCACCAGCGCAAGGCGGTACATCTTGAATATCACCTGTACGAATATGGCTGTGAATATGGATCCGCTCCTGAGCATTCCCACGGAGGCGACTGCCGAGATCATAAGTGCCGAGGGCAGCTCATGGATGTCCTGAACAAGAAGTGCGGACATTACCGAGGTGATTATAACTGCGAAAACATCACCGAACTGTCTCAGGGCGCCGAAAACAGCTCCGCGGAAGAACAGCTCCGACATTGCGGAAATAAGCACGATGTCGAATATGGTGTACAGCACGAACTGCTCCTGGCTCCATACGGAGACATCGGCGTTGATGCTTCGGAAATAATCAAAGACCTGCCTTGTCCTGTTGGTGTAGATGTTGGGCAGACTGGTAACTGCGCTGACCGCCATTGCCATGCAGATAGTGCCTATAAGATCTGAGGCATGGTTGAGGGAGGTCATGAACTCCACACGCCGCGGCATTTTCATTTTCCTGTGTATGTAGGCTGCGGGAAGAAGTATCTTCACGATGTCGGTGACTATGAGAGCGGTGATTATCTCGCCGCTTCCGCCGTAGGGAACTGTGCTAAGAAATGACGTGTGTATATCAAAGCCGAGTGCGTCAAATACTGCAACGATAAGCTTGCTGAATATATTATCGGTCACGATCCACATGAGCATAGCCATACCGGCTATGTACATTATCCTTCCGATGATCTTCTGTTCGGTAGCCGAGGCTGACTTTTTCTCAAAGCCCTTGCCCTCTACGAAGACGCTTTCCTTGCGGTTGAGCTTGAAGTTGAAGGCGTATGGATTCTCTTTGTTCCTGCGCCACGCTCTGAACTTTTCGTTGTATGTATCATTCTGTGTCGAATAGTCGAACTGATCAACCACGTTGATCATCGTTTCAGCTGAGGTGTCAGTGAGATCCATTTTGCTCACCTCCTACAATTTCTCAATATAATCTTAACATATTTCAGGGGAAACAGTGTAGATATTTTAGAGTAATTATGTGAATAAATTGTTAATTGAACAAAATAATAAAGAAAGGCGCAATAGTGAAAAAAATAAATTGTCTTGCGGCAGCTGCCGCGATATTGCTTGGTCTCACGGGCTGTGAGCAGGGCAGGATACAGGAAAAAGGCTACCTGAGAGCTGCCGCGGTCACAGAAAATAATGATACTTTTCTCACACTTGGACTGTTCTCACAGGAGAAGACCGTTACCGCTTCGGGAGAAAACATCGCCTCCGCAAGAGACTCCGCAGAGCTCATGACGGGGCAGGAAATATTCACGGGCTATACCGAGCTCCTCATCGTGGACGGTGAGGACTGCCGCGAAATACTGGGGTATATGCTGAATGAATGGAGGGTGTCTCCCTCCTGCATGGTGGTGTACAGCAGCAACGGCAGCGCCCTCATGAAGGAGCTTGGTGCGGAGCAGCTCATCGGTATGACCGAACAGGCTGTGAAGCAGGGACGCGCTCCGAAATGTGACCTGATAACGGTGCTGACGGAGCTTTGCAGCAGCGGCTCCGCAGAGGTGGCTGAGCTTGCCCCTGACGGCTCCGCAGGCAGCCATGTCATATATTAGTTCTGGTGTCTTACCACTCCGTACTCGTCATCGAGGCGGTAGTAGGGACAGGCATAATTGGTGCCCTGAAGGAACCTGTACATCTCGTCCTCGTCAAGATTGACCATACAGACGTAGCAGTCGTAGTCATCATCGTAGACGTAATTGGTGCAGGTCTCGCAGTTTGTGGCTTTATTCTTTTCCATTTTTGTCAGCTCCTATCTGTTCCCCGGCTGTCAGCCGAGTATCTCTCTTTCAAGCCAGAGGGCAACTCCGTCCTCGTCATTTGACTCAGTGACCTCGTCGGCAATGTCCAGCACTTCATCAACGGCGTTGGCGACGGCAACTCCCGTACCGCACAGCTCCAGCATTTCCATATCGTTCCTGTCATCGCCGAATGCAATGGTGTCATACAATGCGATACCGCATTTCTCCGCAAGAGCGGTTATAGCTGCGGTCTTGCCTGCGCCCTTCGGGAGAAATCCGTACCAGTTCTCGCCGCGGTAGCACTGGAGCTTGCAGCCGAACTTCTCCGCTATCCTCCGTGCAGTTTTCTCCGAGGAGAGCTCTGCGACTATCTTGCTGCCGCCCTCATTCAAGGGCTTGTCGTACTCCCGATAGACTGCCTTGTGAAGCTTTTCCGACTCCGCAATATGCCTGCTGTTCCAGTATACCGTCTTGCCCTGTGCCACTGTAACCTCGGTACCGGGAGCCGCTTCCAGGAGCGCCGCTACGATGCCGTTAGTCTCCTCAGCCGTAAAACAGCAGCTGTAGATACATTCGTCCCCCGAGTGTATGAGAGTGCCGTCGGTAGTTATCTCGTAATCGGGTTTGAGCAGTTCGATGTACCGCTCTGCTCCTATCCAGTATCTGGCTGTTGCAATGGCAAAGGTGCAGCCCTTTTCTCTGCACCTTTTCAGCACATCAAGTGTTCTTTCCGATATTGTTCCGTCTGTTTTAAGCAATGTGTGGTCCAGGTCTGTGAGTATCAGCTTTTTCATGGAGTTACCTGCTTTCAAAAACAGGCGCACATATTCAGACTTCCCTGTGCGCCCGTTGAATTATTTCTTTATCTTCATGGAAATGTCGAAGCACTTTACCGAGTGGGTAAGAGCTCCAAGTGAGATTATATCCACGCCTGTCTCGGCAACGGAGCGGATATTCTCGGCGGTCACATTTCCCGAAGCCTCCAGCAGTGCCTTTCCGCCTGCAATGGCAACTGCCTCCTTCATCTCGTCGCAGCTCATGTTGTCCAGCATGATTATCTCAACACCTGTCTCCAGAGCCTCGCGGAGCTCGTCAAGTGTACGTACCTCCACCTCTATCTTCACGGTATGTCCTATCTTTTCGCGGAGAGCGTTCACAGCCGCAGTTATTCCGCCGTAAGCGTCGATGTGGTTGTCCTTGAGCATTGCCGCATCGGAAAGGTTGAAGCGGTGGTTCTTTCCGCCGCCCACTGTTACCGCATACTTCTGCAATGCGCGGAGTCCGGGAAGAGTCTTTCTCGTGTCGGTAACGGCTGCCTTTGTGCCCTTTACCAGCTCAACGCACTTGTTTGTGGCAGTTGCGATGCCCGACATATGCTGAAGGAGGTTCAGCGCTGTTCTCTCGCCCTTGAGGAGAGTGAGAGTGCTTCCCTCAAGCTCTGCGATGATGTCGCCCTTCTGCACCTTTGTGCCGTCCTGAAGGAGTATCTTAAAGTCAACGTCGCCGCCTGCAAGGTCGAATACTCTCTTGGCAACCTCGATACCGCAGACAACTCCCGTATCCTTTGCAACGTAGTAAGCGGAGCTCCTGTGGTCCCCGGGGATAAGGTTATCCGCAGCGGCGTCGATGTAGTTTATGTCCTCCATAAGAGCAGTGGTGATTATATTGTCAACATAGCATTGTAAAAGCTTCATGGTAATCTTCCTTTCTGTTATTAATCGGAATTTAACACCTGCGGTGTTAAATTCCGAGTGAGTAGAGAGTAGTAAGTAGTGAGTAGTATTATTCAATGTATCGGTTTCTACTCACTACTCTCTACTTACTACTTACTCAAATCATAATTTTGCGAAGCTAAATTATGATTTATACTTCGAGTCTATGCACAGGAACTCCTCAAGGGTAAGTCCCGAATCATGGACCTCCTTTGCAAGCGCCTTTCCAAGATAGCGGACGTGCCAGGACTCGTACTTGTATCCCGTTATGTCCTGCTTGCCCTGGGGGTAGCGCAGGATAAAGCCGTACTTATAGCAGTTCTCCGCTATCCACTTTGCCTCCTTGGTGTTATTGAAGGAGTCGCTGGCGTTGTTTATGTCCATTGCAAGTCCTGTCTGGTGCTCGGAGTGACCGGGTCTTGCGGAATAGGTGTCCGCCTTCGCCTTGCCGTCACGGGCTACATAGTTGTTGTACAGGGTGTTCTGGTAGGTGTATGAGCGGAAGCCGGAGCATATCCACAGGGACAGTCCCGCCTTCTTGGCGTCTGCCTGCATTGAGTTGAATGCGCTCTGGGCGTCGGGGAGTATCTTCCCCGGGTTGTAGTCCGAAGGAAGTCCGTAGGTCTTGTTGGCAATGAGTATGCCGTTGACATAGGTTATGCCGCCGCGGACCTCTGTCTCCTGACGGGTGAAGGTCTCCCTGGTACCGTCAGCCCAGGTGACCGCAAAGTGCATGGAGTCTGTATGAACAAGCTTTCCCCCGGTGCTGTTCTCGGTGCTGCCGAAGTGGAACATCACATCCTCGCCCGAAGGAGCATACTCGAAGCGGCTCACATATCCGCTCTTGTCGGTGAGCTTTCCGCTGAGACCGTTTATGTCAAAGGTGCGCCCCTGAGAGGTGACCCAGTGTCCCGTGAGGAGCTCCGAAGCGTTTATGCTGTCCTCACAGAAGTATCGGAAGGTCTCGGTATCGCCGCTGTCCCATTTCAGCACGAAGGACTCATCGTTCTGCCAGGTGATGAAGGCTGAGAGCTCTGCTCCCGAATTCTTCATCAGGAGCACGACTATGTCCTCATTGGCTGTGATGTCAAAGCTGTCGGTTATGCCTGCTGTGGGGTCAATGAGAGTGCCTGCACCGTCGCCGAAGCTGAAATATCTTTTGCCGCCCATGCAGTCCCCTATCCAGGTACCCGAGGGCAGTCTGTTTGTACTGCCGATAATGATGTCCTGAAGGGCTGTCAGGTCAAGGGAGTCCAGCTCGCCGTCCTCGTTAATATCCGCTGCGATGGACTGGTTCTCGTTGAGACCGTACTTTCCCAGCAGATAGTTTTTCAGTATAACTGCGTCGCTGATGTTTACTCTGTCATCTCTGTTAAGGTCACCTTTGATGAGCATGGGAGCAGCATTTGCGCCCATACCGCCGAGCTGTACCGCTGCGGCAGCTGCCGCCAGTATAACAGCCGTGAGCCTGTTTGTCCTTGTCATACATATCCCCCCTTTGCATATGTATGCCGTGCCGACTCGTCCCCCCCGGACTCCGCCGGCAGCTGTTCTGTTGTAATGTTGTTTCTTCTGTTGTGTGTTGTATATCTCTGTACAGCTTTTACTGCATTACCTCGCCGAGGATTATATATGCCACCGTAACGATGGACTTTGCCAGAACGAAGTCTGCATCAACGAAATAGCCGCCGCTGAGCAGGTCCTCCCTTATCTCCTTTACTCTCTTGAAGCCTGCTGCCGCAGCCTTCTTGTCGGGGATAACGAAATAGCAGTTCTGGAGTATCTTTCTTGTCTCTGTTCTGACGCCCTTGGGTATGCGGGGAGCGCCGATATGGGGATCGAACTCTGCCTCCTCAAAATCCTTGGGAGCGTCTGCCAGTCTTGATGCTATGCTGTTTGCAGCGTGGCGTGAGAACACCAGGGCCTCCAGCAGAGAATTGCTGGCGAGACGGTTGCTGCCGTGAACTCCCGTATGTGAGCACTCGCCGCAGGCATAGAGATTGGGCAGGCTGGTCTCGGAGTTGTTGTCAACGTCGATACCGCCCATGAGGTAATGCTGGCATGGGAAGATAGGCACGGGCTCCTTGGTCATATCGTAGCCCTGCTCAAGCAGGTTCTGATATATCATGGGGAAGCGCTTCTTGAGGAACTCGCTGTCCTTATAGCTTATATCAAGGTAGAAGTCGGTGGAGTTCTGCTTCCGTGACTCAAGTATGATAGCGTGGGAAACTACGTCTCTGGGAGCAAGCTCCAGACGCTCATCATAGTTGTGCATGAAGCGCTCCTTGTGGCAGTTCAGCAGGTAAGCTCCCTCGCCGCGGACAGCCTCGGAAATAAGGAAGCACTCTCTGGTAGCGCGGTTGTTGAAGGCTGTGGGGTGGAACTGAACATAGCTCAGGTTCTTTATCTTTGCACCCATTTCATAGGCAAAGGTTATGCCGTCGCCTGTTGCTATGGCGGAGTTTGTGGTGAACTGGTATACACGTCCGATACCGCCTGTTGCCATTATCATGAAGTGGCAGTTGCAGGTCTCGTAGGAGTCGTCAGCAAGCTTGAGCAGTGCAGAGTAGCCTGTCTTTGTCTGCTTGACGCTGCACATCATGGTGTTCTCCATTATGGTGACGTTGCTGAGCTGCTGAACGTTCTCCAGAAGTGTGGAGGTTATCTCCTTGCCCGTAGCGTCTGCGTGGTGGAAGATACGGTGGTGGCTGTGACCGCCCTCAAGGGTGCGGTGGTATGTACCGTCGGGGTTCTTGTCAAATTCAACTCCCAGTTCGATTATACGCTCGATGTCCTGTGCAGCCTCACTGACAAGAGTGTGGACAGCCTCGACGTTGTTCTTGAAGCTTCCTGCAATGAGGGTATCGTTCTGGTGGTACTGGATATTGTCCGTGGGAGAGTTGTACACTCCTGCGATACCGCCCTGAGCAAGGGAAGAATTGCACAGCGGCAGGTCTCTCTTGCAGATGATGAGTATATTGAGCTCCTTGGGAAGATTGATAGCTGCATAGAGACCTGCGGCTCCGCAGCCTGCTATAATAACATCATAATTTTTCGACATGATAAGGACCGTCCTTTACAAAAAGATCTTTACAATTACATTATAGCATATCAGTCTGAAAATAGCAAGATGCGCGGAGAAAAAGCTGCTGTCGGGAAAGCTTGTCCGCGAAAAAGGCAGCGGGGGCTCCCCGCTTATAACATACTCTCCTATAAATAGCAAGATGCGCGGAGAAAAAGCCGCTGTCGGGAATACTTAGCCGCGAAAAAGCCTGCGGGGGCTCTCCGCTTATAGCATACTCTCCTATAAATAGCAAGATGCCCGGAGAAAAAGCTTCGCCCCGAAGCGCTCTTTCTGCACCCCGGGGCGACTAATACTGTTTATCTTTTTCGCTTGCAGGTAAGGACTATACCGACTATTGAGCCAATGAGTACAAAGGGCGCGACTCTGACAAATACGAATTCCATACCGTGGAGTATTGTCCCCGCCGCAGCAAGCTCGGGATCATTGTAGTCCCAGTCCTGATAGGGACTTCCTGCCGCAGCGGCTATGATAAATCCCACTACTATAAAAATACATACCAGAATGAAAAACCACCTCAGCCGCTTTCTGCCTGCATCGTTTCTCTGCGCCAGCTGCAGGTTTATCACCTCAAGCTTTTCGGCTATGGCTTTCAGGTCCTCCGCTTCCTTTTCCTGTACTGTCTCACCAAGCAGAACGCTGACGGGAGTTTGCAGCACCTCCGATATGGATAGCAGCATATCCGAATCGGGAACGGAAAGTCCCCTCTCCCATTTGGATACGGTCTGGCGTACCACGTTGAGCTTTATGGCAAACTCCTCCTGCGAAAGTCCTTTTTGTTTTCTCAGATTTTTTATGTTTTCGTTCAGCATTGCGAAAACCTCCTTTCGCATTTATCATACACCCATACCGCCGCCTAAGGCAAGCAACGTATGTTAACATTGCCGCAACGGCGCGGTTTTCCGCAGTCCTGACATTACAAAGTGCCATAGTGTATCTGACAGCTTTATCAGAAACTCTATGGCACAAGGCTTCGTATGGCACCGCTTCTGCGGCAGTTCACTTGTTCTTTTTCTTCCACTTCAGCAGAGCGAATGCAGTCACGCCTGTCAGCAGCGCCGTCAGACTGAGTGCCACCCAGGTGTGGTTGAATGGAATGTCATTGGTATTGATACCGTAGAACGCGAACATGATATTGGGTATCTGCAATATGATAGTGACGATGGTCAGTCTCCACATAACGATACTCTGGTTATTGGAGATGATAGACGAGAAGCCGTCCATCATACTGGACAGGATGCCCGTGTAGATGCTCGCCATCTCGATAGCCTGCTTCATCTCGATGAGTACGTCCTCAAGGAGGTCCTGATCCTCGTCGTAGAGCTTTATGACTCTGCCGCGGAATATCTTCTCGATGGTGGCTTCGTTGGCTTTCAGTGACGTTGAGAAATATACCAGTGACTTCTCCAACGCAAGGAGCTGCATGAGAAGCTCGTTCTTCATGGCGTCGTGGAGCTCCTGCTCAGCAGCCGATGAAATTTTGTCGATCTGTTTCAGGTAGGTAAGAAACAGAGCCGATATTCTCAGCAGCAGCTGAAGCACGAATCTGGTCTTGAAGTCGGGGCGGAGGTTGCGGATGCCGCCTCTGGTCGCCTCGCTGATTATCTGCGTCTCGCGGATGGATATGGTGAACACATACTCGTCCGTGATGATTATGCCCATAGGCAGTGTGTAGAAGTTCTTGGTCTTGTCATCGTCGATGGCTGAGACAGGGGTGTCGATTATAACGAGGGTCTGATCGTCCTCGCGCTCTATACGGGAAGACTCCTCCTCATCGAGAGCGGACTTTACGAAACCGCTGTCCAGTCCGTAGTCCTCGATGAGCTCCCTTACCTCCTGAGGAGTGGGGTCCACCACCGATACCCAGCAGCCCGCCGACGGAGCGTCGCACTGTGTCAGCACGCCGTTGATGTAGCCGTAAAAGTTTATCATATTTTCACCGCTGTCCGCAAGCACGGACAGCTCTCTCCTTTCGCCGAAATTCACTTCAGCAGGTGGGAGATGATGCCTTGATGTGCCGATCAGGTCTTGACCTCTGATTGCTTTCAGGATCTGATCGCCGCATCAAAGCTGCCCGCCGAAGCGTGGGATATTATCCGCGTTCCCATAAGGGTCAGGGTTCATTATTGCACCTCCTAATCACAATATATCTTTATTATAGCAAATTTCCACGGTGATTACAAGTATTTTTTGAAAAAGAATTTCTGCCCTCTGTTTTCGCCTGCAAAAATGGAAGCCCTCCGTCTCGAAGGACAGAGGGCTTGACTCTGGTTTATCTGTTATTTTGATCATTCTCCTAATAAAGAGGCTCTTATCTGCTTCCGCTAAAAAAGTAATTGTATATCTCATCGGGCATATATGCCTGCTCGTTCCAGTTCCTGCGCACCCATCTTTCCGAGAAGCACAAAGCATAGGCGTTTCCGTCGCTTCCGTTGATATAGCCCTCGGGAGGACGTCCGCCCACGGTAACATCATAGCTCCATGGCGTATACGAAAGTCCGCTAAGAGTGCTCATGATCCATGCTCCGTCCTCGGGATACCATGTGAGGTAGGGTATATATCCGGGATCATGTTCGGGTGTCGGGCGCTCGGTAACAGGCTCAGTAGGTTCATATACAACAGGCTCATTTGTAGTGACTGTTGTGGGCTTCTGGGTAGTCTGCGCTTTTGTGGTGGTAGTCTTATTCGGCTGTATGGGCTTGGCTGTGGTGGTCACATTTTCCCTGCCCTCGGGCTCGTTATTCTCCTCCTGCGGCTCACCGTTGTTCTCCTCCCGGGGAGCTTCCGTGCTTTCCTCTCGGGGAGCATCGGTCATGGGCTGTTTATCTTTCTCCGCAGCAGTTGTATTTTTGCTTTCTTTTGTATCTGTTTCTGTTTCAGCAGTCCTGCCATCGGAAGTCACCTCCGCGGTCTCACCGCTGCCCTTTGCCTTTGTGCCCATGTCCTCGGTAGTCTCTGTGACAGCCACGTTGCTCACCTCATCAAGCAGGGGCGGATGGTTCTTCAGCATAAGGGCTCCGCCTGTGCCGACGCCTGCAATGAGCAGCACCGCCGAGGCAATAGCCGCAGTCCTCTGCCATGTTATCTTCCGATACTTTTCAACGCCCGAGACCGTCATGGCTTTTTCGTTTTCGGCGTCTGTCAGAGCTTCCGTTTTTATCTCGGCTTCTCTGACTATATCCTCGTCGATAAGGTCGATGACCTTGAAAAACTTCTGTTTATTCATATTGATAGCCCTCCTTCTTCAAAAAATCCTTCAGCTTTTTCCGCGTTCTGAAAAGATAGGTGGCGGCGGTGCGTTCCTTTATGCCGTAGTACTCCGCTATTTTTGCAAGGCTGTCGCCGTACCAGTAGCGCCTCACGAAAACCTTCCTGTGAAGCTCCTCCTGAGTCCGCAGGAATCGGCTTATCGCCTCCGCAAGAGCTTTTTCCTCGCCGCCTCCCTCTCTGAAGTCGGGTATGCACTCGGAAAGCTCATCCAGTGAGACCGCAAAATTGCTGCTGCGCTTTTCTGCGGAGTTGTACTTGTACCTGTCAAGTGCCTTGTTCTTCACCGTGTGGCAGAGATAGGTCTTGATGTCACGCGGTTCATCGGGCGGTATCTTGTTCCACAGCTCGTAATAGGCGGAATTAACGCACTCCTCTATGTCCTCGCGGCAGGAAAGGATATTCCCTGCGATATAAAAGCATAGCTTGTCGTATTTCTTTTTAAGTTCCGCGATCGCCATTTCGTCCCTTTTGCGAAAAAGCTCTGTTATCGAAGCGTCATCCATGGCTGAGCCTCCTTTCCAGAGGTAAGTTTCCCTCTTACCTATATATTTGAAATCTGTCCGTGAATATTTCAACTTCGCAGATATTTTTTCGGGAATAAAAAAGAACTGCCGGACATTATGTCCGACAGTTCCGAATGACTTATGACCTTGTGCTCCTAAGAGCTTCCATTACTGGTCGTCACGCTTTCTTGAACGAGCTGCGAAGGCTGCTGCTGCTGCAAGTGTGAATATCGCAAATGCTGCGCTTATGCCCTTGACGCCCGTCTTAGGAGAATTCGTTGTGACCTTCTTGGTGGTTGTTGTGGTCTTAGCCTTTGTTGTAGAGGTCGTTGTGCTCGATGCACCACCTGTTGTAGTGGTTGTCGTGCTTGTCTCCTCTGCTGTTGTTGTGGTGGTTGTGGTTGTAGTAGTTGTTGTAGTGGTTGTAGTTGTGGTTGTTGTAGTTGTTGTTGTGGTAGTTGTAGTTGTTGTAGTAGTTGTGGTAGTAGTTGATGATGTTCTTGTAGCATCGTCGCCGCCGCCGATAATTGTTGTGGTGGAGGTTGTGATCTCCTGACCCATAATATCGGTAACTGTTGTTGTGGTGGTCTCGATCCTCTTGTCGATCATAACTACTGTGTCGCTGTCTGTCTCAACGCCGTCTACAGAAGTGAGCTTGCCGTCCTCAACAGTGAATGTGATGTTGGTAGCTACCTCGTAGCCTGTAGGAGCTGCGATCTCTTCAAGAACGTACTTGCCGTCCTCAAGAGTTACAGTTGTTGCAGAGTTGCCTGAGATCCAGATCAGTGAGTTGCCAGAACCCTTTTCAACAGAAGCACCATCGCCTATAACGATCCTGCCCTCTTCAAACTCGATCGGGCTGCCGTTCTCGTCTACACCTGTGAGTGTCAGCTTAGCGCCGGGAACCTCTTCGCTGTAAACGTCCTGCTTGTCGATCTTTACAACTGCCAGAGTTGTGGTAGTTGTTGTTGTAGTGGTGGTCGTTGTTGTAGTCGTTGATGTTGTGGTTGTAGTTGTGGAGGTGGTTGTTGTGGTCGTTGATGTTGTGGTAGTCGTTGTAGTTGTAGAAGTAGTTGTAGTTGTTGTCGATGTTGTTGTGGTAGTAGTTGTTGTAGTAACTATACGCTCATCGATCATTACAACTGTATTCTCACTTGCAGGCTTACCATCGATCATTGTGACCTTACCGCCCTCAACTGTGAATGTGATCGCGCTTGCCTTCTCGTATCCGTTAGGTGCAGCCAGCTCTTCGAGAGTGTATGTACCGTCCTCAACAGTTACGATAGTCTTTTCCTTGCCTGACAGCCATACCAGTGATGTGCCGACGCTGTTGATCTCAGTGCCGCCCTCGCCGATAGTGAGCTGACCATCCTTGAAGATGATAGGCTGACCTGCGCTGTCCTTACCTGTGAGAGTAAGTCTTGCGCCTTCAACTTCCTTGCTGTTCATACCGTCTACCTTGTCGATATTGACCTTAGCGGTTACAACAGTTGTGGTAGTTGTTGTTGTGGTCGTTGTAGTTGTTGTTGTCGTCGACGTTGTTGTAGTGGTTGTAGTTGTCGACGTTGTGGTTGTTGTGCTTGTGGTTGTCGACGTTGTAGTTGTAGTCGACGTTGTGGTTGTGGTTGTTGTAGTTGTAGTAGATGTTGTAGTAGTAGTTGTTGTTGTAGTTGTAGTAGATGTTGTAGTAGTTGTTGTTGTTGTAGTTGTTGTAGTAGTTGTTGTAGTAGTAGTGGTAGTTGTTGTGGTTGTTGTGGTAGTTGTAGATGTAGTAGTTGTGGTTGTAGGTGTTGTAGTGGTAGTTGTGGTCGTTGATGTTGTTGTAGGTGTTGTTGTCGAAGTTGTAGTTGTGGTGGTTGTGGTCGATGTTGTGGTAGTGGTCGTAGTGGTTGTTGTGGTTGTAGTTGTGGTCGTTGTTGTCGTAGTAGTTACGCGCTCATCGATCATTACAACCTTGTTCTCACTTGCAGCCTTACCATTGATCTTTGTGACCTTGCCGCCCTCAACTGTGAACTCGATCTTGCTTGCCTTCTCGTATCCGTTAGGTGCAGCCAGCTCTTCGAGAGTATATGTACCGTCCTCAACAGTTACGATAGTGGGCTTTGTACCTGACAGCCATACCAGTGATGTGCCGACACCGTTGATCTCTGTTCCGCCGTCGCCTACTGTCAGCTGACCGTCCTTGAATACGATGGGCTGACCGTCGCTGTCCTTACCTGTGAGGGTAAGTCTTGCATCCTTGACTTCCTTGCTGTTCATGCCATCAACCTTGTTGATGTTTACCTTAGCGGTAACAACAGTTGTGGTCGTCGTAGGTGTGGTGGTAGTTGTCGTCGTGGTCGACGTTGTGGTTGTGGTTGTCGTTGTTGTTGTCGTCGACGTTGTTGTAGTTGTAGTCGACGTTGTGGTTGTCGTGGTTGTCGACGTTGTTGTGGTAGTCGACGTTGTCGTAGTGGTTGTTGTGGTTGTAGTTGTAGTAGTTGTGGTAGTTGTAGTTGTGGTGGTGGTTGTAGTAGTTGTAGTAGTGGTTGTTGTAGATGTTGTAGTTGTGGTAGTAGTGGTTGTTGTAGATGTTGTAGTTGTGGTTGTAGGTGTTGTTGTCGTAGTTGTAGTTGTGGAGGTCGTGGTCGATGTTGTGGTAGTTGTCGAAGTGGTTGTTGTGGTTGTAGTAGTTGTTGTCGTAGTAGTAGTTGTTGTAGTAACTATACGCTCATCTTCCATTACAACCTTGTTCTCACTTGCAGCCTTGCCATTGATCTTTGTGACCTTACCGCCCTCAACTGTGAACTCGATCTTGTTTGCTACCTTGTATCCGTTAGGAGCAGCCAGCTCTTCGAGAGTGTATGTACCGTCCTCGATAGTTACGATGGTCTCCTTTGAACCTGACAGCCATACCAGTGATGTGCCGACGCTGTTGATCTCAGTGCCGCCCTCACCTACTGTGAGCTGTCCGTCCTTGAATACGATGGGCTCCTTGCCCTTCTTACCTGTGAGGGTAAGTCTTGCGCCCTTGACCTCGGAACCATCAGTTGCGTCTGCCTTGCTGATATTTACCTTAACGGTAGTTATAACAGGTGCAGTCGTAGTAGTGGTGGTCGTTGTGGTCGTGGTCGTAGTAGTTGTTGTTGTCGTCGACGTTGTTGTAGTTGTAGTAGTTGTCGACGTTGTGGTTGTAGTTGTTGTCGACGTTGTTGTGGTTGTTGTAGTTGTAGTTGTTGTGGTTGTTGTGGTTGTTGTGGTAGTTGTAGTAGTTGTTGTGGTTGTTGTAGTTGTAGTTGTTGTAGTTGTTGTAGTTGTAGTAGTTGTGGTTGTCGACGTTGTAGTTGTCGAAGTTGTTGTAGTTGATGTGGTAGTGGTGGTTGTTGTGGTAGTTGACGTTGTTGTAGTTGTAGTTGTTGTTGCCTCAGCGTCATTTACCTTGATAACACCATTTTCCTTATCAACTGTGTAGTAACCTGTCTCAGAGTCGGGCTTTGCCTCTGTCTCGAGAGCCTCGCCTGATGCGTCTGTGATCTTGTTACCGCTGATAGTGAAGTTCAGCTCAGAA
This sequence comes from Ruminococcus flavefaciens ND2009, assembly GCF_000621785.1. Lineage (GTDB taxonomy): Bacteria > Bacillota > Clostridia > Oscillospirales > Ruminococcaceae > Ruminococcus > Ruminococcus flavefaciens_C. The sequence goes on from NZ_KK211350.1 coordinate 48,440, forward strand.
GTGATGATGGAGTATGTTACCTCTCCGTCGGTGAAGTCATCACCTGTCTCCTTGAGTGTGTAATCGCCGTCCTTGAGAGCTCTTACGATCTTTGCAGCATCGCCTGAGATCCACTGGATACCGAGTACCTTGCCTTCGCTGTCTACAACGCTTGTGAAGTCCTTATCGTCCTTGTTAGCGTCTAAGATAGATGTCCAGTCAATGTCGGGGTTAGTGAGCTCGAGCTGAGCCTTCTTAACTTCATTCTTGCCTGTGATATCGTACTTGCCTATTGTGAACTCGTTGGGAGCGTCCTCGATAACGAGGTGGCCTGTCTCCTCGTCCACATAAGCCTTGCCGTTTGTGGTTGCTGATACGTCCTTTACCTCGTTGCCGTCAAGGTAGAATGTAAAGGTGGAAACTACTTCGTATCCGTCGGGAGCAGTCTTCTCAACCAGTGTGTAGTGACCGCTCTTAAGACCTGTGAACTTAGCAGAGTTGCCGGGGAACTCAGTCTCTGTGATCTCGCCCAGCGCCTCGCCGCCGTTGATCTTAACGCCCTTGAATGTTACGCCCTCATCGTTGGATGTGAGTGTGAATACAGCGTTTCCTGCGTCAGCTGTTATCTCCTTGGCACCGAGAGCCTTCTTGTCGATAGTAACTGTCGACTCAAGCTCGTCCTGGACCTCGATAGTCTTGCCGTCGTTCTTCTTCTCTACCTTGCCTGTTGTTACGGTATCAACATCCTTAACAACACCGTTATCGATAGTGAAGTTAAACTTGGTAACTACTGAGTAGCCGGTAGGAGCTGCGGTCTCTTCCAGGCTGTACTTGCCGTCCTTGAGACCTGTGAATTTTACGTTGTTGCCTGTGAACTCGTAAGATGTCTCACCATTTTCGAATATTACGGAAGTAGCTTCCTCACCTTCGCCCATGCTGATAGTAACACCGTCGAGTGTCTTGCCCTTTTCCTCAACTGTGAGGACAAATGTAGCAGAGCCTGCCTCTGCGGGGATCTCCTCGCCGCCGAGAGCCTTCTTGTCAAGTGTGATAGTTGACTTTTCGTCCTCAACTACGAGGTGATCGTTTTCGTCAACATAAGCGTTGCCGTCTGTAACTGTGCTTACATTTGAAACGTAACCTTTTTCGTCAACGTCGAATGTGAACTCTGTTACAGTTATGAATCCGTCGGGAGCTGTTGTCTCCTTGAGAGTGTATGTACCCTTCTTGAGGCCCTTTAATACTGCTGTGTTGCCATCGAAGTCAACGGATGTCTTTCCGTCCTCGACTGCTACAGCACCTTCGCCCTCTCCGACTGTTACGCCGTTGAAGTTCAAGCCCTCTGTCTTAGCAGTGAGTGTGAACTTAGCCTTGCCTGCAGCTTCGTCGATAGGAGCTCCGCCAAGAGCCTTCTTGTCGATGACTACTGTTGTCTTGTCGTCCTCAACAACCAGGTGACCGTTCTTGTCAACATAAGCATCGCCGTCTGTTACTGTATCAATTACAGTTACCTTTCCGTCCTTGTCTACGCTGAATGTGAACTTTGTCACTGTTACGAATCCGCTTGGAGCAGCAGTTTCTTCAAGTGAGTATACACCGGGTCTGAGACCTGTGAAGCTGATGTTGTTGCCTGTGAAGCTATAGATGTTATCCTCGGCAGTGATGGTTTCGGAAGTTGCTTCCTCACCTGTGCCCTGGGATACTGTTACGCCCTTGAAGTTAGCGCCCTCATCCTCAGCCTTGAAAATAAATGTTGCGCTTCCTGCTTCAGCGGGGATCTCCGCGCCGCCAAGAGCCTTCTTGTCGATAGTCACGCTGTTCTGACCGTCCTCAACAACAAGGTGTCCTGTCTTTTCGTCGATGTAAGCCTTGCCGTTTGTAGTTGTACCTACATTGTCTACCTTGCCGTCAACGATGTCGAATGTGAACTTTGTTACTGTTGTGAAGCCGCCGGGAGCAGCTGTCTCTTCCAGGCTGTATGAGCCGTTCTTGAGACCTGTGAAGTTTACGTTATTGCCTGTGAACTCGTATGATGTCTCACCATTTTCAAATGTTACGGAAGTTGCTTCCTCACCTTCGCCCATGCTGATCGTTACACCATTGAGTGTCTTGCCGTCCTCCTCAACTGTGAGAACGAATGTAGCCTTGCCTGCCTCTGCGGGGATCTCCTTGCCGCCGAGAGCCTTCTTGTCAAGTGTCATTGTTGACTTAGCGTCCTCAACTACGAGGTGACCGTTTCTGTCAACATAAGCATCGCCGTCAGTCAGCTTATCAAGAACTGTTACCTTGCCGTCCTTGTCAATGCTGAACTTGAATTCAGTTACAGTTGTGAAGCCGTCGGGAGCTGTTTCCTCCTTGAGAGTGTATGTACCCTCCTTGAGTCCGTTCAGGACAGCTGTGTTTCCGTCGAATTCAACGGAAGTGCTATCGTTCTCAACTGCTGCAGCACCTTCGCCTTCGCCGATGACTACACCGTTGAGGTTGAGTCCCTCGTCTACAGCTGTAAGTGTGAACTTAGCCTTGCCGGCTTCCTCAGCGATAGGCTCGCCGCCCAGCGCCTTCTTGTCGATGATGACCTTGGTCTTTGTATCCTCAACTACGAGGTGACCTGTCACCTTGTCGATATAAGCCTGTCCGTCAGTCTCTGTGACTACGTTGGTCACCTGACCCTTTTCGTTTATATCGAATGTGAACTTTGTTGCTGTTGTAAATCCGTCGGGAGCAGCGATCTCTTCGAGAGTGTATGTACCCTTCTTGAGACCTGTGAACTTGGCATTGTTGCCCTGGAATGTATAAGATGTATCTGTAGCCTCCAGTACCTTGCCTGAAGTTGCTGCACCTGCTATGATCTCAACGCCCTCGAGGTTCTTGCCCTCAGCAGCTGAAAGTGTGAATGTTGCCTTGCCTGCTCCGGCAGGGATAGGCTCGCCGCCAAGTGCCTTCTTATCAAGAACTACTGTTGATCTTGCGTCCTCGACCTGGATAGTTGTGTCGTTTACCTTCTTTGAGTTGCCGTTAGTGGCTGTCTCAACTTCCTTTACCTTACCATTTTCGATAGTAAAGTTGAACTTTGTAACGACTGTATATCCGTTGGGAGCTGCGGTCTCTTCCAGGCTGTACTTGCCGTTCTTGAGACCTGTGAATGTGATGTTGTTGCCTGTGAAGGTGTAAGCTGTTACATCTTCTCCAAGTGCGGGAGCTGCTGAAGCTGTCTCACCTGTGGAAACTGTAACGCCGCCCAGGTTAAGACCTGTCTCCTCAGCCTTGAGCACGAATGTAGCTGTGCCTGCTTCTGCGGGGAGCTCTTCGCCGCCAAGTGCCTTCTTGTTGATAGTAACGGTGGACTGCTTGTCCTCAACTACGATCTCGCCGTCACGTCCGATGTAGGATTTACCGTTTGTAGTATTTGAAACGTTTGTTACCTTGCCGTTGTCATCAACTTCAAATGTGAACTTGGTAACTGTTGTGTAGCCGTTGGGAGCTGTTGTCTCCTCAAGTGAGTACTTGCCTGCCTTGAGGTATTCAAATGTAGCATTGTTTCCGTCGAACTCTGCTTCTGTAACTCCCTCGCCGAGAGCTGTGCCGCCGTTGAGCTTAACGCCCTCAAGTGTCTTGCCCTCGTCCTCAGCCTTTAATGTGAACTTAGCCTTGCCTGCTGATTCGGGGATAGGAGCTCCGCCGAGTGCTACCTTGTCCAGCTTGATGATGGGCCGATCCTCGATCTTGAGTACCTTGCCGCCTTCAAGAGGTGTTACCTTGCCGTCTGTAACAGCGCTTACCTCTGTTACGAGACCGTTGGATATAGTGAATGTGAACTCGGAAACTGTTGAGAATCCCTCGGGACCTGCTGTTTCCTTGAGTGAATATGTACCGTTCTGGAGATACTCGAACTTTGTGCTGTTGCCTTCAAAGTCATAGGAAGTAACTTCACCGATCTCCTCGTTGTTGACCTTGACGCCCTTGAGTGTAGCGCCCTCGTCCTTGGCGGTCAGTGTGAACTTAGCGTTGCTTCCTTCGATTATATCTCCGCCGAGAGCAGCCTTGTCGATAACTACGATAGGTGCGTCCTCGACCTTGATGTGTCCGTCTTCGCCGACATAAGCCTTGCCTGTTGTACCTACGTCGCTGACGCTTACTACCTTGCCCTTGTCGTCTACTTCAAATGTAAATGTACTTACAAGCGAGTAGCCTGAAGGAGCAGTTGTCTCTGTCAGCTTGTATGTGCCCTTCTTAAGACCTGTGAATGTGATGTTGTTGTCTGTGCACTCAACATTCTCGATCTTTGCAACTTCGCCGAGAGCCTCGCCGCCGTTGATGCTTACGCCCTTGAGAGTCTTGCCCTCGCCTACAGCCTCAAGTGTGAACTTAGCCTGTCCTGCTTCAGCAGGGATAACTGATCCGCCCAGAGCTGTCTTGTCGAGAGTTACTGTACCTTTCTTTGTGTTGAGGAGTGACTCTGAAGTTCTTGTGCTTACTACCTCGCCTGCTTCGTTCATATCAGCGATGACGCCGTCCTTGATAACGAAGGTCTTTGCCTCAGCCTTTTCGTAGCCTGCGGGTTCCTTTGTTTCCTCAAACTTGTATGTACCGTCCATCAGTCCCCTGAAAGTCTTGGGATTCTCTGTCTTGGTGTTCCATGTTACAGAGCCGCCGACTTCAAGAGTATCAACATCATTGATAGTGTTTACGGTCTTGCCGGAAGCTGAAACGAAGGTGAGCTTCATCTCTGCGCCTTCGGGGCCCTCAGGTCTGGTATTGCCTGATGCTCCGAATTCCTTTGCAAGGGTTATCTCGGAAACGCTGTCTGTGATTATAATGCCCGAATCGCTGCCGGGAGCCAGCTTGATATTGCCTGTTGTGGAGGCATTTGTAAGAGTGATCTTGCCGTCAGTGATATTGAACTCGAACTTTGACTCTACCTTGGTATAACCGTTAGGTGAAGCTGTCTCTTCGAGAACATAGTCACCGTCATCAAGACCTGTCATTGCAGCCTCGCCGCCTGTGAACTCGTATGCCTTACCGCCGTCTGTCAGCTCGGCAAGCTTTGATACGCTTACCTCGGGAGCCATCATGCCGCTTTCAACGCGGATGTTATAGATCCTGCCGTCATCAAGTGTAAGTACATAAGATCCGTCATAGAGACCTGAGATCACAAGTGTGTCGCCTGAAGCTGTGCCTGTTGTCACATAGGAATTCTGCTTTGCTGTCTCATTGACTGCCACATCGTCGATCTTTACATTATTAAATGTATTACCGCGGAGTGTGTAGCCCATGCCGTCAGCAGTATTCTTGATAGTGATCTGCTTTGAATTTGCTGTAAGGCCGATAGCCTTTGAATAAGTTTCCTCTGCATTCTCAACATCAACTGTGATCTTGCCGAGTGCTGTGCCGTCCTTCTTGGTGAGCTTGAACTGTGCGCCCTCGATAACGGTCGCGTTCATGTCGTTCTTGCTTACCGAGATGGTCTGCTTCTTATTTATAATGTCGTTGATCTTATCATAAGCCTTCTCAGTGTCAGTATAAGTATCGCCGCTCGCACTGAGCTTTCCGTTCTCATCTCTTGCGATGGTGAACGTTCTTACCTCTGTTGATCTTGAATAGCCCGCGGGAGCGCTTACCTCTTCGAGAGTGTATGTACCCTCCTGGAGGCCTGTGAATACAACAGCCGATCCGATCGAATACCACTCGAAAGCTGATGCACTGTCGCTTGCAACATTCTTGATCTCGTTTTTGCTGAGCTCAAGTCTGCTGGGAGCGCTGTCGCTGGTGTTTCTTCCGATACCGTCTGCGGTAAAGTACTGTACATCGCGAGCCTTTACCTTTGTCATGTCAGCACCGCTGGTGCTTGTAAGTCTGAGAAGAGCTCCGGGAACGGGAATGTTGTTCTCGTCAACCTTTCTCAGTGAGATGGTGTAAGCGTCGTTTGTTATTGTAACGGTACCATTGTGAGCATCAGTATTATCGATCAAATAGCCTTCAGCCTTTTCGCCGTCGTTCAATCTGTAGCCGGGCTTGCCGGTGTCGACTCTGAACTTTATATTGTTTACAGTCTGATAACCGTCGGGAGCGATCTCCGAAAGGGTGTATGCTCCGTCGGGAAGTCCTTCAAACTCAATGTCCTGATCGATAGTTGTCCATGTGATAGTGGTCTCGTTATATGTGGGCTTGCCCTTTGTGTTGGAGTCAAGATTTGACTTAACGCCGCTATTGAGCTTTGAACCCTCTACGCTGGGCTCAACCAGAGTGAGTGTGAACTGAACGCCCTCAAGTCTCTGCTTAGCAGATTTGAATGTAACGTTTTCATCTGTTTCAGAATCTACAGTCATCAGATCGGTAAGCTTTACAAACTTGATCTTGTTCACTACACTATCGCTTGTGTTGGTAACAATAACGTGCTTGTTGCCGCCTGCTGCGCCGTTGCCGTCATAGGAAACAGTGTAGCCTGCGGGTACGCTGTCTTCTACTACATAGTAGAAGTAAGGATAGCCCTTCTTGGTTGCCTTTTCGAGGCCTGTCCATTCATCGTTCCAGCCGCTTTCGCTTGTGAGGGTCTTTGTGCCGATCACCTGTGAAGCGAGAGGAGCACCGCTTATAGCAGTTACCTTTCCGCCTGCAACATTGATGATGACTGATCTGGACTGAAGTGTGAATTCATATTCGCCATCGTCGAGCGCTGCATTTATGCTGCCGTCATCCTGAAGGGCGAAGATCTCTGTTCTGGAGTCAAAGCTCTGTCCCTGATAAGCGGAAACCTTCTTGCCGTCCTCCTCAGCGACAACGTTAAACTCCTGTTCGCCGTTTTTGAACCTGCACTTGGTATTTACGTCGCCCTCACTCACAAAGCTTACGAAATCCTTGAACAGATTTTCAAGTGTGAACTCAGCCTTGGGATTTGTAACGCCGGATTTAGTCAGACGGTAAAGAGTAACGCTTACTTCTTCGCCTTCGTGCTTGCCGTTTCCGTCGCTCCACTTCTTCTCAGCCGAGATGCCGATCTTCTCATTTTCCTTATCGCTGATAGGATTGAGGAAGAAAGCCATGTGTGTTTCTTCGTCAGCGTGGATCTTGTTAGCGATGATGTTACCGTTTATCTGGTATACATCAAAGTCAGTATCGGGGGCGAGAACGCATCCGAGCGGTATTCCGTCATATCCGAACTTTACCTTTGAGCCGCGGGGGGCTGCATTGTAGAAGTTGTAGAGGATATTGGTACCGCTTGTAACAGTAGCCTCACCGTTATTGAGTGTTGTGTCGCCTTCGATAGGATTATAGTTCCACTTTGTCTGCCAGAAGACATCTTCCTGCTGCTGAAGGTCAACGTTTACGATGAAGATCTGACCTCCGCCGTATCTGCCGTCCTTGTAGTTGATGCCGTTGACAGTGATCTCGTAGAACTTGTCAAAGTCCTCTGCCTTTACATTGAGAACGTTAACGCCCTCGGGGTTAAGGGTGAGAGTACCCTTGTTCACACTGTCTCCGCCCCAGGGATCCATACCGTTGTCCCACTCCATCGAAGCATACACGTTATCTCTGTAAGTGTTTGCATAGTCGTTGGACATATTCTCATAGTAGGTCTTCAGGGCTGTGAAATCGATGAAGCCGCTGCCTGCATGAGCGTAGTAGCTCTCGGTGCCATCTCTAAGGTTATTGCCGATAGTATAGGACATCGGTCCGTTATAAGCAAGATTGCTATTGCCGGCCTCGGTCTTCTCAAATTCGGTGCGTGCCTCTGAATTAGCATAAGCTTCGACCATTGCAGGAAATTCGCTCTTCTTGCCCGGGAAGATATTGATACCGGTATATCTGGGGTCATGAGTCGGCTTGAAGACGGTAGGATACGAAACCTGTACCGCATCGTTGGCAGGAATAACAGTCTCGACTCCGTTTATCCACTCAGTGTGCTCTGCAATATCATTGCCCCAGATCTCATAGTTCTCGGGCAAGAGCCAGTCGTAAAGCCAGTTTGTAGTAAGATTTGTGTGGATATTTCCATTTTCAAGATCGTACGTCCTGTCTCCTGATCGGGGGTCCTGCCTCCATACCAGGTCCTTGGTAACGACATTGAGAATTCTTCCGACATCGGTACTTGGAGCGGTATAGTTATAACCCATGATGTAGACAGGTGAAGCTACGTTACCGTTTACGTGGTTCTTGGCTTCGACACTCTCGAATCCGAATAAGTGAAAGTCGCCAGCCACGCCGAGCGGATTATTTCTGTTCCAGATCGACTCTTCGTATGGCGTGTTGACTATCGGGAGTCCGTCAGTGCCGACACCATCTTCTGCCGCAAACGACCGCAGCGGACTTAAACCTGACGGCAACGCATAGGTCACAGCCAGCAGTCCTGAGGTAACGCCACTAATCAAACGTTTCCCCAAAGATTTTTTCATGGTCATTCCATCCTTTCGTTGTTATTTTTACAATCCCCCGTAACCCTCCTCAGCTGCCTGTACGCAGCGAAAAAAATTACAGTTCTTTGTACATATAATTATAACATAACGGTATACAAATTGCAATATTTTAAGGCGTACTAAATACGAGAAAAAAACGAACGATATTTGTGCAATGTGTTGCAGAATATTACCTTTTTGAGGTCTTCAACAGCAAGTTCAACAAAATACCACTAATTCAGTCAACTGGTTAAACCAATTTGGGTGACTCTTCGTAAAAAACTGTTCAAAATCTACTCCCAGCGATATAACCTTTAGTATTATTTGCACAGTCTATAACTATATATAATTTTTATATTTGTTAAAAACATACTATCAAAAAGTACTTTGTTGATTTTATTCTGTAAATCCGCTATTTACAAGGCTTTAAAAAAGTGTTATGATATATTTATTGTATTATATCCTCGCGTGAGGAGTAGTAACAAGGAGGAAATTTAATATGAAAGAGAAGTTCAACGTACGCTCACTGGTACTGCTGGGTCTTCTGACAGCTGTGGTGGCTCTGTTCTCACTGACACCCATCGGCTCGATCCCTATCGGTCCGCTGTCGATAACCCTCAACATCATCCCCATTGCAATAGCCGCTATCGCGCTCGGTCCAACAGGCGGACTTATCATGGGTATAGTCTTCGGCATCTTCAGCTTCCTTCAGTGCTTCGGTATCGGAGTCCTCAGCGGAATGGGTGCCATGACCCTTGAGATAAGCCCGGCACTCACATTCATACAGCGAGTTGTTTCCCGTGCACTGGACGGTCTCCTGGTAGGACTGATCTTCCTCGGCCTTTCCAAGGTAAAGTCCAAAAAGACTCTTTCAGTTATCACCAGCTCAGTGGCAGGTGCGGTCCTCATCGGTCTGTTCCTGTCGGTAATGCTTCTCATCTGCTACGATGAGAACGGCAAATACAAGATGTCCGCAGGTATGTATAAATTCATGACCTCCGGTCTTCCTCTGGCAGCAACGCTCATTGCGGTTTTCGCTGTGGGATTTGCCCTGGCATTCTGGCTCATAAACAAGAAAAATCTCTCAAAGGTACAGCAGTCCTGCGCCGTTTCGGGCTTCTCGGCTGCTATCCTCAACACCATATTCTTCATGTCCGCTCTGGTGCTCCTGTTCAACCACACCGCTACAGGTATGGACAACAAGTACACCATCACGGTCACTAACGGAGTTATTTCCGAAGTAAAAGACAACGCAGGCAAGGCCGTGGAATTCTCCGCCGACGGAAAGGCATTCACTCTGGGTGAGGATTTTGTCCTCACACTCGGACAAACCTCCGAGGCTCTCCCCTCAACAGCCGGCTCGGGAGCTGTAAAGTTCACGCTCAGCTCAGGCAAGCTCAAGGGCGCATTCCTCAACGGCAAGGAGATAAAAAGCAAGACTTACAAATTCAAGGACACCCACGCAGACCTCAGCGGTCTCAGCGACGGTAAATACACACTTAAGGTATACAAGAAGTTCAACTATATCGACAGACTCAGAGCAGGCAAGAGCATCATGCTCTTCCTCATCACCTCAGTAGGTATAAACGCACTGTTTGAAATGGTCATCTCAACACTATTCACAACTCTTATCGGCACAGCCCTCTTTAAGGCAAAGCTGATAAAAACTCCCGAAAATCTCAAGGAATGATCTGCTAAAGCCTTTTCCCGTACAGGAAAAGGCTTTTTTACGGCTCGGCGCGCCGGAGCGGAGAAATCGCCCCGCAGTATAAAAGCCGATCCCGGGACTGAGTTTTCCTGTTCTTCGGGCTGTCTGCGGAGTTCCCACGAACCCTTTCCGGCACTGACTATTCCGACATATACCGAAGATCCGTCTCTCCCGGAACAGTTGCTTGCAGGAGCAGAACAGTAATATTACTTGGGGTATAATTGCACTAATTTATAAAATTCAATTCAGAGTATGTGAATTTTTTATCGTTTTTCTCAAAAATATCCCTTACCCCCCCTTTTTCTATTGACAGCGCCCTGAATAGGTGCTAATATGTATTTATAAATAATAAGGAGTATTATAAATGTACAACAGAGCGTTCCTGTTCAACGGCATAGGCTCAAAGCCCGAAAAGCTTCTGGTGAAGCTGCCGCCCGAACTCATGGACAAGTACGAGCATTACCTCGGTCAGGCATTCGGAAGACTGGGGCTCAGCATGGATCTTGAAAAGAACAAGGCTTACGACGGCAGAGTCGCCGAGTGGATAATCTCACTCATCTGCGACAGAGTCGTTTTCGAGCATTACATAGACAAGGGCATCATCCCCGACATCGGTGCGGGCTACAGCTCGGGCATAGTCAGCATAAGCGGCTGCTTCGGCTCGGTGCCCCACGAATTCGCACACGACATAATCATGATGAACCGCGCTACCATGCGCTGTCTTGAGGAGCATGACCAGAAGCTCGATATGGGCATCGTCATCGGCTTCTCCTACAACGATATCGAGGAGCTCTTCGAGGGTAAGTTCTCTCCCGATGAACTGGTCATCGGAAGCGGCAACTCAAAGTTCCACGTAATGGTAAGCGGCAAGGCAAGTGCCGTCGAGAAGGCTCTCCTCCTCTGTCAGAACGAGGGTGCCATCAAGGCATTCAGCTTCGGCACAGGCGTTGCTTATCACCACCCCATCATGAAGCAGTATTCACAGGAATATGTGGATTTCTGCGCTTCCACCGAATACAGCGCTCCCACCTACCCCATACTCTCTATCTTCGACAGAGAGGTCATGACTACGGGGCAGCAGGTGCTGAGAGAAAATCAGCTGAATGTATATACTCCCATACGCTGGGACCTGGCCGTAAAGAAGCTTGAGGAGCTGGGCGTTACCGAGTTCTTCGACGTCAGCGCCAACGGCGCCGTGAGCAAGTTCTCACGGGTAAGCAGAAAATGCAAAATTTACACTCTCGAAGATGTGTGAATTTTCAGATAAATACAAGCACACCCAATGAAAGGGAAAGACAATTATTATGGAGGTTTTATTATGAGAGAGATCACAGATGAGATCAGACAGGAAATCAAGGACATGATCTTCGACTACTACGCAGAGGAATGTGAAGTAGAGAAGGACGAGATCACTATGGATACCAACCCTCAGGAGGATCTGGGCAGCGATTCACTCATGTTCGTTGAGCTTATAGAGATGACAGCCGACAAGTATGACATGGACATCAAGCTCCAGAGCATCGGCAAGTATATGCTCAAGGCTCCCATGGACACTATGAGCGACGTTGTAGAGATGTTCTGCAAGATCTATCAGTACGGCAACGATATTGTTAATCAGTGAGAGGTCTGAATGTTAAAGTCAAATTTATCTGAGCTTCATGCCGAGGATAATATTGCTGTACTTACCATTGACAACGGCCCGAAGAATCTTCTCTCCGAGCCCGAATTCGTAGACCGTAAGGAGCTCCTCGGCTGGCTGGACGAAAATCCGCAGGTGGGGGCTCTTATCATTACAGGTAAGGGCAGGCATTTCTCCCACGGCGCTGACGTCTCACTCTTCGGTGAGGCAGGCGGCACCGACCTTTCGGCAAAGCTTGAAAACGCAAGAGAGCTTCTGCGTACAATAGAGAAGCTCCCGCTGATAACCGCAGCAGCCATCAACGGCGGATGCTTCGGCGGCGGACTTGAGATAGCACTCAGCTGTCAGTTCAGGATAGCTTCGCCCTCTGCTTTCCTCGGTCTTCCCGAGATAATGCACGGCGTTGTTCCCGGTATGGGCGGTATGGAGCGCCTGTACAGACTGCTGGGCAAGGAAAAGGCTCTCAGCATGATACTCTGCGGCGAGATGATAGGCGCTAAGGAAGCATTAGAGATGGGACTCGTCACAAAGCTCAGCGAGAACAAGAATTCATTCGATGAGACCGTAGCCTTCGTGAAGGAGCTGCTCAGCGGCAAATCCCTCACCCAGATACGGGCTATCATAGACACCATAAACCTTGCCTCAGAGGGAGCTGAAGACCCCTCAAAGGGCAAATTTGAAGCGGCTCTGGCGGAGGCTTCAAAGAAATGAGAAGAAGCTCGTACAGATTGACTGTAAGAGGATATGAACTTGATTCCTTCGGTCATGTCAATAACTCCGTTTACCTTCAGTACGCAGAGACTGCTCTGTGGAACTTCTTCAAGGTACACGGTCTGCTGGCAGTGATAGTGGAGGAAGGGCTTTTCCCCGTGGTAATGGAAAGCACGCAAAGATACATTCATGAGCTGAGGCTCCTTGACGAGGTCAGGATAGACACTGAGGTCTCCTGCTCGGGGGGCATAGTCAGCTACAAGCATAACATCATAAACAAGAACACGGGTCTTGTTTCATGCAGAGTCACAGGCAAGCTCGCCTATGTAAACAAGGATCGCATGATAAGCGATATTCCTGAAGCGGTAAGGGCTTGTCTCGAGGGGGAAGACGAAGACGATGACAATAACCGCAAATGATATCGTGACAAAAGTTTGTCAGTTAAGCTCGCTGTATCAGCTCTCACAGGAAAGAGAGCAGCTCGGCGAGCCTTGCTTGCTGCTCATCTATGCCGACGGGAACACCGCTCTCGGCAATGACGAAAGCGAAAAGGCTGAGGCAGCAAGATTCCTTCGTGAGGCTGATTTCATGTCTGCTGTGGTATCTGACGGCGACATCAGCGATGAGCTGGCTTCCGCTGCCGATATGACAGTTAAAGCAGATGAGGCTGACGAGTACGTTGCAAAGCTTTACAAGGACAAGACAAAAAAGCAGATAAGGGAGATAAACGCCTGCTTCATCAAGGCGCGTACAGCTCCCGCGGAGGAAGTACTTGCCACAGAGTCAAGAGCCTTCTACCGACTGATGGCTGACAAGAACGGAGGTAACTCCAATGAATGAAAATAACGGTATGATACTGGAGGAGCAGGACGGCATCCTGACGCTCTCCATGAATATGCCCGGCAACAACCTCATGACAGCAGACTTCTTCAAGGAATACGAAGCAGTCATGGCTGAGATAGAGGAAAAGGCTGCCGCAGGAAAATACAAGGGACTCATTATCAAGGGCGCAGGCCGCCACTTCAGCGTGGGCGCCGACGTTGACGCTCTTGCCGACCGTTCCGCAAACGAGACCTACGACGACTCAACAGGAGTGCTCCCCGAGGGTCACATCAGACAGAAGCACTTCTTCACCTTCCTGAGAGAGCTCCCGTTCCCCGTGGTAAGCGTGGTAACGGGCTTCTGTATCGGCTCAGGCAGCGAGATAGCTGTCAACAGCCACTACAGGATGATAGAGAAGAACGCAAGAGTAGGTCAGCCCGAATCCACATTCGGCATTCTCCCCGCTCTCGGCGGCGTTGCAAGAACTATCGAGATATGCGGCACTCAGAACGCATACACCCTCGTTATGTCGGGAGAGCTCATCTCCGCTGACGACGCATTCGCTCTCGGCTGGGCTGATATTTTCGCCGACAAGAAGCAGGGCGTTCCCGAGGCTGTAAGCCTCATCGAGTACATCTCCGCAAACTTCGGAGACTTTGACCCCTCACGCTATAAGGAGTACATGGACTCCTACAAGAAAAGCAGGGAGGCATAAATATGAAAATAGGAATAGTGGGCTACGGAAAAATGGGAAAGGACATCTTTTCCCTGTTCTTTGACAAGCTCCCCGACGCGCAGTTCGTGGTCATCGACCTCTTCGGCGCCGAGGAGAACACCGCAGCCGTTCTCAAGACCCTCGGCAAGAGCCTGAAGCGCAAGAAGCTCACCGAGGAACAGTACGAATTCAAAAAGGACTCCTTCGTATTCACCGACGATACCTCCGCTCTCAGCGGCTGTGACGTTGTCATAGAAGCCGTTTTTGAGAACATGGATGCCAAGAAGGAGCTGTTTGCAAAGGCTGCCGCAGCTGTCTCTGATGACTGCCTGCTGCTGTCGAATACATCATCACTGGATATCCCCTCGGTATTCGCGGATATCCCTCACAAGGAGCGCTGCTTCGGTCTGCACTTCTTCTACCCCGTGAAGCTCACAGGCTTCGTGGAGCTGAATGTGCTCCCCGAGACATCGGAGGCTTCCGCAGAGAAGGCTGCACAGCTGGTAAAGGCTGCGGGCAAGAAGCCCATAGTATTCTCCGGTGAATACCACATCTATCTCAACCAGATACTCGCCTGCATGGTCTCTCACGCTATCTATCTGAGAGAGAGCTTCGGCGCTTCCGTGCCCGAGGTGGGAAAGGCTCTGGAGGAGATGTTCCCCGTTGCAAATCCCTTTGAGGTGCTGGACAGCGTGGGTCTCGGACTCATGGCAGGCAGCCCCGATAACTTCCGCATAGAGCGCAACAAGGGACTTCTGGGCTACGGCTGTGAAAAGATGAACGGCTGGCTGGCAGAGGGCTGCCCTAAGGAAACTCTCAGCTTCCTTGACTTCATGGCTGAGCGTGAGAGCGCAACAGGCGCAGACTGCGGAAAGGCTGCTCTTTATATGGCAGCCCTGATACTCAATGAAACAGTCAATGCCGCAAATGATTACAGCGGCGATACCGCCGTTCTTACAGAGGCGGTGCAGGACACTCTCGGACTTGCCGAGGCTCCTGCCTTCTACTACGAGAAATACGGTGCAGAGGCACTTTTCGCAGCTCTTGATGAGCTGGGCGCAAAGACAGGCTTCGGCTCGTATTTACATAAGGACAAGAGTGCATGGGATGCGCTCTTTAAGTAATACTGATGGAGATATGAGGTAAAATTATGAAAAAAGTTGTTATCACAGGCATCGGTGCCGTGACCTCTGTTGGCAATACCGCCGCAGATTACTGGGACGGGCTCATTTCCGGCAAGTGCGGAATGAGAACTATCACCCGTATCCCTCTCGATAACCATGATACTACTGTTGCTGCCGAGGTGGACGACTCCTTTGAGGCAGAGGCAGGAAAGTACTGGAAAAAGCGTCAGCTCAACGCTACAACTACCACAACAAGAATGGGTCTTGCTTCCGCAGGTGAGGCTGTTGCCGACTGCGGAGTGGATATTGCAAGCTATGACGGCAGCAGAGTCGGCGTTATCTACGGAGTTATCGATAACTCCTATGAGGACTATGAGCTTGAAAAGCCCCTCAACATCACGCTGAAGAAAATGCCCAATGAGCTCCCCGCTCTCGTTTCTATAAGATATGGTTTCACAGGACCTGCTTTCAATGTGAGCACCGCCTGCGCTTCATCTGCGTATGCTATCGCTCTCGGCAAGCAGTTCATCGAATCGGGACTCTGCGATATGGTAGTCGCAGGAGGTATCTCGAATACAGTAACACACCTTGTAATAAGCGGATTCAATCAGCTTCTCGCCATGTCCGTAAATCCCGACCCCAATACAGCTGCACGTCCCTTCACAAAGAACCGTGACGGCTTCATCATGGGCGAAGGCGGCGGCACCGTTATCCTTGAGTCTGAGGAGTCGGCAAAGGCAAGAGGCGCTAAGATATACTGTGAGCTTGCAGGCGCTGCAATGTGCGGCGAGGCATTCAACCTGACAGCTCCCAAGACCGACGGCGTAGGCATGGCTGAGTCCATGAGAATGGCTCTGGACAACGCAGGTCTCACCCCCGACGATGTTGACTACATCAACGCTCACGGAACATCAACAGGTCTCAACGACCTCTATGAGACTATGGCTGTAAAGGAGGTCTTCGGAAAGAGGGCTTACGACATTCCCATGTCATCAGTAAAGGCTTCTATCGGTCACACTCTCGGCGCCGGCGGCGCTCTGGAGGCTATTGCCTGCATCAAGGCTATCGAGACAGGTCTCGTTCCTCCCACTATCCACTATGACGAGCCCGACCCGGAGCTTGACCTCAATTACGTTCCCAACAAGCCACAGGAGCACAAGGTAGACGTTGCTATCTCAAACTCCTTCGGCTTCGGCGGCCACAACGCCACACTGGTACTCAAGAGATACGAGGGCTGAGTCGCTCAGCTCCGATGAAAGGATAAATAATCATGCCGATAGCACAGATGAAGACTAATTTCAGGTTCAGTTCCCCTGCCGCCAGGACCACTTTCCTGGACGAGGCTGCAACAGAGCTAGCTGAGATACTTAAAAAGCCCCTGCCCGCCATCATGGTAATGCTGGACGACTGCTCAATGTACATGAACCGCTCCGAGGATACAGTATTCTTCGCAGAGTTCAGATACATTCTCCCTCAGGAGTACGCAGACGACAAGGCTGCCTTCCTCAAGGAGCTGGCTGACAGGATGCTCAGTCTCATACAGAAGCATACCAAAGTCGACCCATACCGCATATATATGCAGTTCACGGAAATGACACGCGAGGGCGCGTGGCGGTATACAGGCTGACATTGTAACGAAAGGAAAAGATAAATATGAAATGGGCAATCAGAGACCTTCTCAATCCCGTGGCAACACGTTCACTGCTCTACGGTGCCGATCCCTTTGATCTGGAGTATATCCTCAAGAAGATCGACAGCATCAAGGTAAAGAGCGGCAAGCAGATACAGAGCGTATGGCTCGACGAGTGGCACGCCAAGATAGACCGCTATGCCGAGCTCCGCGACAAGGCTGAGGCAGCAGGCAATAAGACCTCTGCAAGAGAGTATGCAAAGATGGTGGCACAGTGCCATTATGCCTGCTTTATGATAAACATCGAGGACGTTGAGCACAAGAGAGAGATCTACAGCGGTCTTGAGGAGAGCTACAAGCGCTATATCAAGCTCTGCAAGAACAAGATCCAGTATGTGGAGATAGATACAAAGTTCGGCAAGCTCCCCGCTTACATACACTACCCCGACTCGGGAAGAAAGAAGGACTATCCCGTAGTTCTCACATATTCCGGTATCGGAAGCTGCAAGGAGGAGCTGGAGATGCTGGCTGCTCCCCTCAATGAAAGAGGTATCGCAGTTATCACTCCCGATATGCCCGGTGCAGGCGGTGCCATCATCCACAACGGCATCAAGTGCGGAGGCAAGCAGATAGAGGCAGCCTTCGAGGGCATATACAAGTTCATCGACAGCACAGACAAGCTCAGCAGCACTAACCTGGGCAACTTCGGTCTCTGCATGGGCGGCGGCTATGCCTTCCGTTCAACAGTAAAGCGCAAGAACGCAAAGGTCTGCGTAAGCCTGTTCCCGCTCCTTATGAACTTCGCCGACCAGGACAGCATCCCCGTATGGATGAAGCGCGGCAAGTGGAGCTCCTACCAGTACAGCGACGATTACCTTGAGGGTATGAAAAAGCTTGAGGAGGGCACTCACAAGTCCGATTTCCTCATGGTATACAGCAGCGACGACAACTGGATGACTCCCGAGGCTTCACAGAAACTCCTTGACAAGGCAAAGGGCTACAAGGAGTGCATACACATCGAGGATAAGCCCGCTTACGTCTCTGAGGAGACCATCATGCACGCTATGCCCGTTGGTGAGCAGTATCACTGGGTAAAGCACATCGCAGCAGACTTTATCGCTGCAAGACTTAATGGGGGAAAATAAGAATGTCAAAGAAGTTTTTTGATTACTACAGCCGCTTTGCTCAGGAAACTCCCGACAAGGTAGTGCTGAGAATAGACGATAATGAGCTGACATACAGCCAGTTCATGGAAAAGACAGCCGTTCTCGGCTCTGCCCTGAAGAAAATGGGCATCGGCGAGGACGACAAGGTGGGCATCTGTATGCCCAACAGCATTGAGTGGTATCTGGTATTCTGGTCAGCTGTAAGAATAGGCGCACAGCCTGTTCCCATGGACCCCCAGAGCGGCTCTATGGAGCTCTCAAAGCTCATTCCCGCTACCACCTCAAAGGTAATGTTCATCACAGAGAAGTACAGGAACAACAACATCATCGCCGCTGTAAGCGACCTCGTTCCTTCACAGATAGCTCTTCAGAAGGTCATCTGCTTTGCCGATGACAGCGTTATCCCTCAGGACAGCTGCTATATCTCCGCCGAGAAGTTCATGGCTGAGTACGGCAGCAATGAGTGTGAGATCTACGATCCCGAGTATCTCCACACCATGTCTCTCGCCTGCACATCAGGCAGCACAGGCACTCCCAAGATACTGTCCGTTCCCTCGGGCGGCTTCCTGTCCACACAGGAGGATATGGGTACATACCTGGAATTCAGATCCGACGATGTAATGATGCTGGGCATGACCCTCTATCATCAGGGCGGCTTCGGCATGGGTCAGCAGATGGTGCTCAAGGGCGGTACTGTTATGTATCAGCCTCAGTTCAACCCCATCACATTCCTTGAAACTGTTCAGAAATACAAGATAAATATTATCCAGCTCACCTCAACTCTGGCAAAGGTGCTGCTCTCAACTCCCGATTTTGACAAGTATGACCTTTCAAGCGTCCGTATCTGCTACTTCGCAGGAGAAGTTCTCCCCAAGGAGATAGCCGATACCTTCGTTGAGAAGCTCCACATCCGCGTTGTAAACGTTATCGGCTCATCAGAGACCTGCACCATGGTAGTATGGGACTCTGCAAGAGACGCAGGCACAGACCCCAGCGACTTCCGCAAGCTCAGCTTCACTGACGTCCGCGTCATCGACGAGAAGCACAACGATGTTCCCGAGGGCGAGATCGGCGAGCTCTGCGTATACACAGACGGTGTTATCACAGATTACTTCGGCAATCCCGAGCTCTCCGCTGAGAAGATCCTCACAGACGATCAGGGACGCCGCTGGTTCTGCACAGGCGACCTTGTAAACAGGCTCCCCGGCGGCATAGTACGTTTCGCAGGAAGAAGCAAGCGTATCATCAAGCGCGGCGGAAACCTGGTCCACGCCGAGGAAGTTGAGGCTTGCCTCCTTACTCACCCCAAGGTCGCAGCCGCAGCCGTTACAGACGAGCCCCATCCCGTTATCGGTCAGCAGATCGTTGCCTACATCCAGCCCAAGGGCGATGAGAGGATAACAAGAGGCGAGATTGCTAAGTACTTCGATGGCAAGCTCTCCGCTTACAAGGTGCCCGACAAGGTCGTCCTCGTTGAGGAGATACCCAAGGACATCGGCAAGATACAGTTCAAATATCTGAGAAAAAAGGAGTATAAGTAATGAATAACCTTAATTTTGATGAATTCAAGCAGGCTATCTCCGATTATGTAGGCGTTGCCCCTGAGGAGATCACAAGAGACACCGACGTTTATGACGATCTTTTCCTCGATTCACTGGGACTTTTCGGTCTCGGCTCCGAGATAACAGAGACATTCAAGCTCAATGTTCCCCTTTCACTGGTGGCTTCCATCAGCAAGGTAGGCGAGATCTTCGACCTTCTCAACGAAAAGGGCACTCCCACAGAGGAATGATATGATACTTTTCTTTCTTCCCCATGCAGGGGGCTCCGCAAAGAGCTACAGCTCCTTCAAGAGATTTCTTCCAAAGGAGCTGACAGTTGTGCCTATGGAGCTCTCAGGACGCTTCACACGCTCCTCTGAGCCTCTCCTCGACACAGTACAGGGCTGCGCGGAGGACCTCATTAAAAAGCATTCTGAGCTGCTCAGAGAGGACTACGCACTTTTCGGCCACAGCATGGGTACGGTGCTGGTCACAGAGCTGGTAAGGCAGGCTAAGGAAAAGGGTCTGGCGCTTCCCAAGCACATTTTCCTCTCAGGCAAAAATCCTCCCGACGAGGACGTTCACTGCTTCGAGAACGTGGAGGAAGCCGCAGATGAGGAGATAGTTTCCTATTTCTCGGCAAACTCCCTGTCCACAGCCGCTCCCGTCCCCGACGAGGAACTGATGAGGACCCTCAACCGTATCCTCTGCACCGATGTCCGCATGGCTGAACGCTACAGCGCTTCCCCCGAGGACGTCACATTCGGCTGCGATATAACCGTGCTTTACGGTCAGGAGGACCCTCTTATGCAGAGCGTGGATATGAACAGCTGGAGCAGGTTCACAAGCGGCAGCTGTCAGGTATATCCCTTCTCCGGCGGTCACTTCTACTATCAGCAGCACAAGGAAGAGGTCTGCGGCATTATCAAGGAAAAGCTGGGCTTTTGAGAAGTGCTTAGGTTTTAGTGCTTAGTTATAAGAAAAAAAAGAGCGCACGATCGTGCGCTCTTTTTTTGTAGGGGCGGCGTTCCGCCGCCCGTGTAACAAATGGGACACCTACACGGTGTCCCATTTTTATATTCAACATTCGGAACGGCAAGAGTGCCGCCCCTGACTTTAAACTCTCAACTTACATCAGGCTGCTGCCTTTTTTACGGCGGAGCCGATGGATGCGCTGCTGTATCTCAGTCTGCGCACCAGAATCGTCATGAGTACCAGTACCACGATGAACAGGCACTCTATCAGCATACACTTCATAACGCCCTCGGAGCTGAATGCGTCTTCCTCGCTTATCATGCGGTTAGCCCTGACGTACCAGTACGCGGGAAGAAATCTCGCTGCGGAGAGGACTCCGTCGCTGAGTATCTCCATGGGCACGAACACGCCGCAGAAGAAGCTCATTCCCAGTCCCAGAACCTGTGTGATAAGGTTGAGGATATTGTCCTTTGGCTCGAAGCTGGCTATGAATACCGCAAGAGCTGCTACGACCATGGAGAATATGAAGCTGTTGAGCACTGCAAGCCACGCTCTGCCTGTGTACATCTCCTTATTGAAGACAGTTCCCGCAACCATGAATATGAGCCATATAAACAGCACGAACAGGAAGCTTCCGAAAAAGAGCTGGAAGGTGTACTTTGAGTTTTTCAGGCATGAGCAGTTCGTGCGGTAGCGTATGTCCTTCTTGTTCATGGTCACCAGAACAAGACTGACTATGCTGATAATTACGGAGATGAGTATGTAAGGCATGAACTCGAAGTACTGTGCGAAGTCCACGCTGAAGTGAGAGTCGCCCCCCTTGTCAACTCTCAGCATCTCTACCTCTGTCTCCTGAGACATTGCCGCCTCTGTGGCGGAGACAGCTTCCTCAAGGCTCTTTCCCATGGCAAGGTATGCCTTTACGGAGCCTGTGTACTCGTCGAGCATCTTGCTCATATAGACCACGGAATAGCTCTCGTCCATGTGATAGCTGCCGAAAAGCTCAGCCGTTTCCCCTGCGGCAAGCCTTTCTGCATAGCCCTTGTTGATGATGAGTGCGTAGTTCACTGTCTTGTAGTACAGCGAATCGGTGATGGTGTCCCTGTTATTATCTATTTCAACTATATCATTGTGCTTTCCGATGAATTCCGTAAGTGCGCGGCTCTCGGGAGTGTCGTCCTCGTCGAATACGCATACCTTCAGCCTGTTCATCTCGAACTTGTTGTCCTTGGTGGACTGGCTGGTGACAAATGCGGATATTGCAAGGAATATGATTATGTATATCATGGCTGAGGGGATCCTGCTCCTCATTACCTTGAACATGGTCTTAAACACTTGCATACTTCTTCCTCCTTGATATGATAAAGCCGAGCATTATGAATACAACGGTTATGACTGCCATTGTTATGAGCTTTGTGATAAAGCGTGTGTAGTCCTCGTCGATATTGAGGCAGTAGAAGCTGTCGGAAACTACCGCAGCAGGATTTATATCGTTGAACCATGGAGCCTTCTGAGCTATGGTGCCTTTAAGGTCTCCCACCATGAGTCCGCTGAGGAAGCACAGCAGCATTGATGCCGACATGAGTACCGCTGTCTTTGTCTTCTGGCTCATGTGGCTCACAGAGCCTACGAAGAAGCCGAAGGATACACCCATTATGCCGCCCAGTATAGCCGCAGGATATACAAGAGGCAGTCTGTCGCCGAAGTCCACCTTCAGCACGAACGCAAGAAATGTGACACACAGCAGCATACATATCGTCTGCAATATGAAGCTTCCCGTAAGGCAGGCAAGAATGGTCACCAGCTTGGGTGCGGGCGAGCAGTTGTTCCTTGCTCCGAGAGCGGAGAGATTTGCCTGATTCTGCATAGTAACGTGCATTCCCGTCATACAGCCGAACAATGCCACCATGGCGATGAGGTTGTAGAAATACTGTATGTACATATCGGGATTGCCCTGTGTGAGTGGTATCTCCCTGCACGATGATACCGTGCCGCTCATAAGTGAGGATATTATCTCCTGTGCCTTTTCGGGAGAGGTCTGTATTGCATCCATTGCTATCTTCTCGCGGAGTGTGTACTGCTCCACGAAGGATTTCAGCATGGTCTGGGAAAGTCCCTTCTGCTTTACCGTCAGCCCCAGCTTGTCTGCGGAGCTTATTATGCCCTCAACATCGCCGCTGTCCAGGAGCTCCTCAGCCTTTGCCCTGTCGGCGTAGGTGACCTTCAGGAATGGCTCATCGGCGCTCTCTATCCCATCAAGCACCTGTCTGAATGCAGGGTTCTCGTTCTCCTCCACCACCGCAACGGGTATGGCACTGAACTTCTCGGTCTTGTTGTAAACGCTTCCGAAGGCTATCTTGAAGAAAGTGCCGAGAACTATGGGAAAGACCATGAGCCAGATGATGAGGTCCTTTGTGCGGACACCGTTTTTCAGCTCGTATTTCAGTATGTGCAGGAACATTGTCAATCCTCCTTGTCTCTGAGAGCCTTGCCCGTTATCTCAAGGAACACATCGTTGAGTGTGGGGAGCTCTGTGTATACTCTGCCGAAGCTGAGCTCTCGCTTCTGGAGCACATCGAGCACTCTTATAAGGTTGTGCTTGCCGCCAGAGCAGCTGATGACGAGCTTGCTGTCCTCAAAGCTCACATCGTAAACGTGTGGCAGTCCCGATACCTCCCTGCGGACATCATCGGGGAGCTCAAGTATCTCTATGGTAATGGTCTCGGTGTTCTTTATCATGCGCTTCAGCTCGTCCTTGGTGCCCTCTGCCACCTTTCTGCCCTTGTCCATGATGGCGATGCGGGTGCATATCTGCTCTACCTCCTCCATGTAGTGGGAGGTATATATGACTGTTGCGCCGTTTCGGTTGAGCTCCTGTATGCCCTCAAGTATGCGGTTACGGCTCTGGGGGTCAACGGCGACTGTGGGCTCGTCAAGGATTATGAGCTTCGGCTTGTGGGCAATGCCGCAGGCGATATTGAGTCTGCGGAGAAGTCCGCCGGACAGCTTCTTGGGATAGAACTTGCGGAAGTCCTCAAGTCCCACGAACTTTATAGCCTCCTCCACACACTGCTTTCTCTTTGCCTTGTCGGTGATGTAGAGTCCGCAGAAGTAGTCGATGTTCTCATACACGGTCAGCTCATCAAAAACTGCCACATTCTGCATGATAACGCCTATCTCCTTCTTTATGTCATAGCTGACGGGGGTCATCTTCTTTCCGAATATCTCTATCTCGCCCTTGTCGAAGGCGAGAAGCGACAGCAGACAGTTTATTGTAGTGGTCTTGCCGGAGCCGTTGGGTCCCAGAAGTCCGAAGACCTCTCCCTCCTTTATCTCAAGACTGAAGTGGTCCAGGGCGATGAGGTCGCCGTAGCGCTTAACCAGGTCATTTATCTTAACAACGTTCTTTTCCATATCGGATTCCTCCCTTTGTGTTTTTCACTGTCCTTATTATACCTCAGAAAAGTCCCCTTTTGTAGTGTCCCCAGTCAGTTTCGGAAATGACATTTGTCACATTTTCATCCTTGCAAATGTCACTTGCAAATACTTCCATGCCGTGATATAATTAATGTATTGTCCCGAACTGAGTTCGGGGAGCAAATATAATCATAATAATCGGAGAGGTGAGCGTTCTGACTTTAAACTGTAAACTCTCAACTCTCAACTACATATAAAGGTGGTGTGAGATTGAACCGACTTATAGACAAGCTGGCTATACTGCTCATATGTCTGATGAGCCTGATCATGGCTGACAGCTTTACGGCTCCCGTCATTATAATACTGGCAGCAATTGCAGTCTCCACCGCGGTACAGCTGCTGACGGGCACTGTGGCGGCGGCTGTGCTCATAGCAGGCTTCTCACTGCTCTGCGGAGCATTCCCCGTCACCCTCTGCACCATGCCACTGCTCCTCTATGACGCGCTGTGGGAGAAGAAATGGTGGCTTACCGCCCCTGCGGCTCTGGCTCTCATAAAGCTCAGCAGTCTCACCGCGGGACAGATAATGATAACCCTTGCAGCCGCTGCGGTGGCTGTCATAATATACATAAGAGTATCGGGTCTGGAGCAGACCGTCACCAAGCTCACCGACCTCCGCGATGAGGTGGCAGGCAAGAACCAGCAGCTGGCTCAGCAGAATATACTCCTCGCCGAGGCTCAGGACAACGAGATACACCTCGCCACACTGAAAGAGCGAAACCGTATCGCCCGTGAGATACATGACAATGTGGGGCATATGCTCACACGCTCCCTGCTCCAGTCGGGAGCCCTCATCGTCATCAACAAGGACGAGCAGCTCCGCGAGCCCCTGGAAAGTCTCCGCGACACCCTTGACTCCGCTATGACAAGCATAAGGGCAAGCGTCCACGACCTCCACGATGACTCCATAGACCTGAAAAAGGTGGTGGAGGACAGCCTCAAGTCAGTGGAGGGCAAGTTCACCGTCTCCTTCGACTGCGACGTCAGCGAATACCTGGCAGGCAATATAAAGCTGTGTATCATCGGCGTCATCAAGGAAGGACTATCCAACGCCGTGAAGCACTCAAACGGAGACAGCATAAAGCTCATAGTCCGCGAGCATCCCGCCTTCTGCCAGCTGGTGATGGAGGACAACGGAAGCTGCTCGGAGATAAAGGAAAGCGGCATAGGTCTCAAGAATATGCGTGACCGTGCAGCCGCTCTGGGAGGAAGGATAAGCTTCACACCCTCACCCGAGGGCTTCAGGATATTCATGTCCATTCCCAAATCATAGACAGCAGAGAGGAGTTATTATGAACATCGTAGTTATAGATGACGACAAGCTGGTGGCTTTGTCGCTGAAAACCATTCTGGAGAGTACGGGAAAGGTCACCGTGGCTGCCATGGGCTCTGACGGGGCCGAGGCACCTGAGCTCTACCGCACCCACAAGCCCGACGTCATGCTCATGGATATACGCATGGAGGGCATGACGGGTCTTGAGGCAGGAGAGCTGATACTGAGAGAGTTCCCCGAGGCAAGGATACTCTATCTCACCACCTTCTCCGATGATGAATACATAGTAAAAGCCCTCAGCATGGGAGCCAAGGGCTATATACTCAAACAGGATTTCGAGGGTATCGTCCCTGCTCTTGAAGCCGTCATGGGCGGTCAGAGCGTGTTCGGAGACCAGATAATCACCAAGCTCCCCGAGCTCATGAAGCCCAAGGACAAATTCGACTTCGCCGCCCACGGCATAAGCGACAAGGAGCGTGAGATAATGGAGCTGGTGGCAAAGGGTCTCAGCAACAAGGAGATAGCAGGAGAGCTGTTCCTGGGCGAGGGAACGGTGCGAAACTATATAAGCAACCTCCTGGACAAGCTTATGCTCCGTGACAGGACACAGCTTGCGGTGTACTACTACACCGAGGTAAGAAACTGAATATAAACGAAAGAGGGCTGCACAACATCTGTGCAGCCCTTTCCGGTAATTAATCGAGTGAGGTGAGCTTTCCAAGGAGATATTCCTGAATTTTCAGTGCGTCGTTGGAGGTGAGTCCGGGTGTGGACTTGTCAACGTCGCCGTTCTTTGAGCCCTGTTCGGTCATGTGCTTCTCGGCATTGCCCTTTGTGCCGTACTTGTCGGGGTTTGCAAGAGACTGCATTATGAGTACAGCGTCTGCAAGCTCTACCTTTCCGTCACAGTTGGTATCGCCGTAAACAACGTTGCCGACGGGAGCTGTTGTGGTAGTTGTAGTTGTTGTTACTACGGGAGCTGTTGTTGTAGTGGTGGTAGTCTGAGGAGCAGGTGAACCGCCTGCGGCATAGACTGCCTTTATGCTGACGCCCTCGCTTACGGGAACGGTGATCTCTGCGGAGCTTGTATTTGACACAGTTGCTCCTGTTACCTCCCAGTGGTCGAAGGAGTAGCCTTCCTTAGCCTCAGCCTTTACGGTCACGGGATAGTCTGTGAAGTACTTTCCGGTCCATGTGCTGAGTGAGTCGTCAAGGTTGATGGTGTTGAACTTTATCGAGCCCTTTGAGCCGTCATTGTTTACGGTAACTGATGCAAGGCTGCCCTGGAGACCCATGTAGCTCTTCATCTGACTTGTTACGTTGCTGTATCTTGTGTTGTAGAATGTCTCAAGGAGCTGATAATCCTGATCGAAGGTCTGAGCATTGTGAGTGTTCTTCGATGAGGGGAAACGCTCATAGGTATCAACTATCTGCTGCTTGAAGCCCTTGTAGTAGTTGATAGCAGCTGTGGTCTTCTTTGTATCGAAGTTATAGTTTGCAAGGTCCATGAATGTCAGCTCGAACTGCTTCTTGAACTCTGCATTCTTCATCAGTGAGGTGAATGAGCCGCTGAGTCCGCCTCCGCCCATACCGAAGCCGAAGCCTCCGCCGCCGCCGAACTGGCTGAAGCTGTTGTAGGTAGGACCTGTCTCGCTTACCTTATCGGCAAGGTTGGCACTGTACTCGGTATCAAAGAGCACCAGACGCCACTTGCCGTCTGCATAGGGATTTTCGGGGTCTACTGTATTTGCACGCCATGCAGCAGTATTGTTGCCGGGCCAGTCATGGTTAGCCCAGTAGATCTGTGCTGCGAAGTAGTCAATATAGCTCTGCATATCAAGCTTCTCGCAGAACTGCTTATATGTAGCCTCATTGGTCATATCTGCGCTGGAGATCTGGTTGAGCAGGTTGTTCCAGTCGCTGAGGTCGGAGTCATTGCCCTCCTCAAGCTTGCCGTTCTTTACGAAGGCAACGTCGTTCTTCTTAACGCCGTAGTGTGACTTGAAATAGTCGGAGTTATACTTCTCCATAAGCTGATAGATGCCCCAGAACTCGCCGTCGATAAAGAGTATGCACTCGCTGGTAGCCTGAGTAGCCATGTTGTTTCTGTCAGCCACGAGAGCCTGGTTCACGGAGTCACGGAAATAGCCTGCCATGTTGTCGTTTCCGCCGTTTCTGATGGTGAAGCCGTCAAACTTGTCAATTACCTTGCCGTTCTTCTCCTTTGTGGACTTGCCCTCAAAGAGGTCATACTCCACCTCGCCCTTGCCGTAGTCCATACGTGCAAAGACGTTGAAGCTCTTCTGTGCCCATGCACGGGAAGCTGCACCCTTTGTCCTGATGCCCACGTTCTGGGAAACTACGCTCTGACCGTTCTCGAAGATCTCAATATTGGCAGGACGCTCCCATTCAGCGCCCTTCTGGTTGTAGTTGGCCTGTGACATGAATGCGAAGTCGCCCATTCCGAAGCCGCCTCCGCCGAAGCCGCCGCCTCCCATATCGAAGCCGCCCCAGCCGCCTTGCTGCTGGTCGCCTTCATCTGCCATAGCCACGGGATTGCCTGCACCGCCGAAGTCAAAGTTGCCCCAGCCCTGCTGCTGACCGTCCTGCTGTCCCCATGCACCGGGGTTCCAGCCCTGCTGTCCCTGGTTGGGATCCTGCTGTCCGGGCTGCTGACCCGGCTGCTGCTGACCGCCCCAGCCGGGCATGGTCCAGGCGCCTCCGCCGTTCTGCTCGTCATATACCTTGCCCTTTACATAGATACCTTTTTCATAGTCGAAAAGGTTAGCGGGGTCGGTAACGAGAGAGATGACCTTCATATTCTTATACTTGTCCACGTTTGTGGAGCCGATGAAGTAAGTCTTTGTGATGATCTCGCTGGTGCGTCCCTGAGCGTCAACTGCTGCCGCACGTACTACTGCTGCCTTGAGAACGCCCTCGGCAGGAGCGAGTATATCCGTATAAGCTGTGATGTCTGTTCTTGCGCTGAGCTTGTTGGGCTCGCTGGTCATATCCTTTACGCTGATAGGACCTGTGTACTTTTCGGAAGCTGATGTGGGATCGCTGCCGTCAAGTGTATAGTAAACTGTTGTTCCCTCGGGAACGTCGATGGAAAGTGAGAAGCCGCTGTTATAGAAACCGCTCTCGGCAGAGAAGGAAGGTGTCCTTACTGCGTTTGAACCCTCGGGAGCTCTGTTTGCTTCCCCGGGAGTCGCTGCCAGAACGAAGTAATCTCCGCTGCCGTCGGGATACTGTCCGTAGGATGTATCCTTAGCCATATCTCCGAAGGTGATCTGTGAAGCCATACTGCCCGAAGCGTCTGTGAGAGTGAGTACCTCGCCGCTGGTGGAAAGACCGAAGGGAGCTATACTGCTGTTGGTCTCGCCTGCTGTACCGTCACAGAAGAAGATCTTTCTCTCGCCTGCCTGGAGCACTGTACCCGAGGGTATAGTGAAGCGGTAGGGAGTATCCTCCTTGTCTGTGATGCCCCAGCCGCTTATGTCAACTGCACTGCCCGAGCCGTTGTAGAGCTCTATCCAGTCGTATAAGCCGCCGTCGGGTGCGGGGTAAGTGCTGTTCTTGGGGCAGACCTCATTGATAGTTACCGAGCCTGCTGCCGCTGCCTTTGGTGCGGGCATCATTCCTGCCGCACCGAGAAGGAGCGCCAGGCTCATAATGCCTGCTCCTGTTCTTTTTGCTGTTCGTCTGATCATTACATATCCCTCCATATGTGATTTTCCATGTTTTTATTGAGTTTTTGCACGTTTTCCGTTCAGATCTTGTCTTAATGATAATTTTTCAATCTTAAAATAGTCTTAAAGTAATCTTAAAGTTTTGTGCCTCATTTTTGCACTTGAAGTTCATTTTTTGACGATATTCCGTACTTTTAGTATAACAGTTTTCACAAATGGAGTCAACCAAGAGAGCAAAAACTGAACAGATCATCAAAATACAGCAAAAAATGACACCAAAAGTTAAGAATATTGCCATTTGTTCCACAAAAATTACCATAATTTCTCCTCGGTAAGGGGATTTCGCGTCCTTTGAACTGTTATTTTCTACAAAAATGGTGAGTTTTTTTCTCCACTATGCAATTCGGCGAAATTTTCGCATTTTACTTGACTATATAATGATTATATGGTATTATATTATTACAGTAAAGATAATACTTTTTCTTTAATAAGAGTTACACTATATCATTCTCGGAAGGAGAGTGCTATGAGCGAAAAAGCGAATAATGTGCCCGAGCCGAGTTCGGGTTACAGGGTGTTCAGCTTGATAAAGAAGCTGTTTATATACCTGCTCGCCATAGGGATAATCGTTGCGGCTATAATGTTCGCGGCTGATCACAGCCCCAATAAATCATTCTTCGGCTACAGGTATTACACCGTACTGACTCCTTCAATGAGTCCGACCTATAAGACAGGCGATATGGTATTCGTAAAGCTCCAGAATGCTTCGGATATAAATGTGGGCGATGTCATCACCTTCAATCCCTCAAGCAGCTCGGACGCCTACCTTACCCACAGAGTTACCCAGAAGCTGGAAAACTATGAGGGCACCGGCGTTACCTGCTTCAGGACAAAGGGCGATGCCAACGACACCGAAGACGCAATGCTTATAGATCAGGCAAGAGTTATCGGAAGCGTGAAGTTCAGTATCCCCAAGCTGGGATATATCGTCCGCTTCGTGCAGCTGAGATGGTATCTGGTAGCAGCCCTCATAATACTGCTGTGGATATTCTTCAGACTGCTCAATATGTATCTCGCCCCCAAGGGTGAGGAAAAGGTCAATACTCCGCAAGAGACCAAATCTGCGGATAAGACGGAGTGAACATAAAAAATTTTTAAGAGAGGTGCAAGTTATGAAAAACACAAAGGATAATAAAAAGGATAAAAAGGTCCTGATAGGCGCGTTGGGGATAGCCTCTGTTATCGCAGCAGGCAGCACCTTTGCATGGTTCACTTCCAGCGATGAAGTAACTAACCGCCTGACGGCAGCCGCCGATTACGGCGTTTCCATTACCGAAACATTTACTCCTCCCGAGAAATGGCTCCCCGGACAGGAGATCAACAAGGACGTTTCCGCTGTTAACACAGGAAACATCGACGCTTACGTAAGACTGGACCTCAAGCACGCCCTCCAGGGTACTCAGCTTGGCGACGGTATCGCTTATACTACAGGCACTGAGCCCACTTTATCAGATGCTGTTGAGCTCACAGATGCTGAGCGCATACTCCTCCAGGCAGGCGGTTATCTCGCATATACCGATGCAACAGGCGTTACCGCAGGTCCCATCAACAATTCCAATTCGTTCACTCCTACTGTAAAGGGTCTCTATATCTTCCGCAGACAGATCACTGACGGCTTCGCTTACTCGGGCTATTACTTCGACGGAAGCAAGTACTACGGTCTTGTAAACACAAAGCTCGCCAACGGCGACATCACTGTTGACGGTGTTCTCACTCCCGCCCCTGCTCCTGAAGATAAAGGCACTAAGGACGACGGAAAGCTCACAGGCGTTACCGGTGTGAAGATCCAGGATACAAAGAAGCTTGTAACAGGCGCCGTTACTTCCGTTCTCTCAAAGAAGAACGCTACAACAGGTGCCTGGGAAGCAGCTACAGGCTGGAACGATGCAACTCATATCCTCGTTAAATATGCAGGCGAGGACACAGCTTCTACAGACGATGACATCGTTATCGCCCTTGAGCTCGACTCTGCAAACAAGTCCATGTGGACATACAAGCAGGATCTGACAGGCGATACTACCAACGTTGACGGTTACTTCTACTACAATAAGCTCCTGGCAGCAGGCGCAAATACAGGCAACCTCATCACAGCAGCTACACTGGACAATTCCGTACAGGCAGGCGCTTACCGCAATCTTACATACGATCTGACCGTTGGTCTTGACAGTGTTCAGATGACTAAGACAGAGGGCGGCGTATATCAGAATGATTCCATCACACCTTGGGTATCGGGCGCAAAAGTTGACAGCGGCACAGGTAATCCTACCTGGTAATGAACAGCAAGCTACGATAGTAAAGCATAAGTCATAACAAAAGGAGGAAAGAGCATGAGAGTAAAAGCATTCATTGCTGCTCTGTGCAGCTCTTTCCTCCTTTTTTCTGCGTCTGCCCGTGCTTCGGCAGCTGTTCAGCTCCCCGACGGAGCTGTGAAGGGACTCCCCTCAGACCTGACCGCCATGGATTCAGACGGAAATGTGGTCAGCAGCAGCACAGGCGAATACTTCTTTCACGTTGAGAATATGACCTACGGCGAGACCTATTCCAAGGACGTCCAGCTCATGAACCTCCGCGAGGACAAGGCTTACCACATATATTTCTATGTGGAGCCCGTCTCCAAAAACGGCGAGATAGACCTTGAGGAGGAAGTGGACTGCACCATGAGCCTTGACGGCGTTCAGTTCTTTGAAGGCAACGTCAACGGCAAGGGCAATATTGACCTCACCGAGGAAATACAGGACCTGGGCTACTATGAGCCCGGCGACAGCCATACCCTCTCATGCAGCGTGGTGTGGTCGGGACTCGATGAGGATATGCTCCATATCGACGAGGGCTCACGCATAGTCACCGACAAGGGCATAACAATAGTCCGCGACAAGAACGGCGACCGCCATGTTGAGGGCGAGATAATCTTCAAATGGATATTCTATGCCGCTGTGGACGAAGAATTCGAGCCCCCCGACACCGGTTTCCTGTCCACTAAGGACAGATTCTGGGCATTAAGTATCGCGGGCTCGGCAGTTCTGGTTGCTGTAATGGCTCTGCTTCTGCTGATAAAGAAGCGCCGCAAGCGCACTGAGGAACAGCAATGAAAAAAGGGATACTTATCACGATATTACTGCTTCTCCTGTTTTCGGGAGCTTATGCGGTATACCGCTATCGGCAGGAGGTCTACCTGCCCGAGAAGCGTATGACCTCAGCTCTCGATAAGCAGGAGAAGCTTTTTGACCGCGTCCGCCCCGACGTTGAAAATATACCCGTTGCAACTGCGGCGGACAGCCCTGATATGCAGCCTGTGACAGGCTCAGAGACAGTCACGGAGGCTGCTGTGCCCTCCCCTGTGGAGGAGGTCAGGAAGGTCTGCTCCGATGCCGTGGGCTGGCTTTATGTGCCCGACACCGGCATTGACTACCCCGTTGTGCAGGGCGAGGACAACAGCTTCTACCTTGACCACGGTCTTGACAGAGAGAGCGACCCATTCGGGCTGCCCTTCCTTGACTGCCGCTGTGCAGGAGACTTTTCGGGGTATACTTCCATCATCTATGCACATAATTTCGAGGGAATGCTTATGTTTGCCCCCGTGGGTCTGTACAGGGACAGCTCCTATATGGACAGCCACAGACAAGGCTTCCTTGTCACCGACAAGGGCAGGCAGGAGATAGAGTTCTTCGCCTATCTCACAGTCCCCTCGGACTCACCTATATATAATACGGTATTCATCACCGACAAGGACCGCAGAGAATATGCTGAGCTCCTTCTTCATACGGCGGCGTACCACAGCAGCGTCACCGCAGAGGAGCTTTCGGCGAAAAATCTGGTCCTCCTGTCCACCTGTACCTTCGAGTACGACGAGGCAAGAGGAGTCCTTGCAGGTTTTTTTAAATAATCACGAGAGATTTCACCTCCTCATACGTCTAATATTATAGAGGAGGCATCCTATGGAAAGGAGGCGCTCATGGATAACGGTGCAGGAAACTATCAACGTTACCTGAACGGTGACGATGAAGGACTTACCGACCTGATCCGCGATTTCAGCGACGGTCTGGTCCTTTATCTCAACGGCATAACAGGGAATTTCTGCCTTGCCGAGGAGCTTGCGGAAGACACCTTCTTCAAGCTTGCCGTAAAAAAGCCGAAATTTTCGGGTAAATGCTCCTTTAAAACATGGCTCTATTCCATAGGCCGCAATGCCGCCATTGACGGCATGAGAAAGCGGAAACACCTGTCGGACAAGGCTGTCGATGACTTCTATGACCTTTCCGATGAGCGCAGTATCGAGCAGGATTACCTGCGCGAGGAACAAAAGATCTCACTTCACAGAGCTATGGAGACCCTGAGCTCAGACTACAGACAGGTGCTCTATCTTACATTTTTTGAAGAGATGAGCAACTCTGAGGCTGCAGCTGTAATGCGAAAAAGCAATCGCCAGATCGAAAATCTCCTGTACAGAGCAAAGCTTGCGCTGAGATCAAAGCTTGAAAAGGAGGGCTTTGAGTATGAGAGACTATAATAAGATCGCAGATCGCGTTTTTCGGCGCAGAGATGAATACCTTGAAGAAAAAAAGAGAAAAAAAGCTGTATACATAAAGCGTTTTTCCGTTGCCCTCAGCTGCTGTATAGTTCTCATGCTGGGCCTGGGTATATGGAAAATGGATCTCCTCAGAAGGATCGCTCCCGATGACGGAGACTACCACGATGTCCCACCTGTTACGACTACTTCTGTTTCAACTGACATAGGAATCACTACTGAGACTACTGCCCGTACCACCGCATCTGCGGATACTACGACAACTGCCGCCGCAGTCACTTCTGACGGCAGCGGCACCACATCAGCCGCAGCAACGTCTGCCGCTGATACCACGGCTTCCACCACAGCCCGTACCACGGCGCAGGAGCGCCCGTCGGCTGTGACTACAGCCCCACGTACCACCGCTTCGGGCTCTGAGGAGCACATAAGGACTACCTCACAGTCACCGAGGACGACCACTACCACACACAGAGGTGAGTCAGGCGCACTTCCCACCACCACAAAGGCAGAAGTGACCTCTACGCCCCGCACTACATCAAGGCATATAACTACCACCACAAGACCCAGGACTACTACCACCACCCGTATCCATACCACAAGGACTACCACACGGGTAGTCGTGATAACCACTACTACGGCGCCTGTATTCACGCAGCCGCCTGTTACGTCAACAAGGTGGGGACTGACTACAACGGCTACTACCACCACGATCGTGATGACTACAATAACAGGTCCTCACACTACCGCTCAGCCCGTTGTGGCGACCACCATGACACAGCCTGCTTATTCAGCCACCACTACGAGCGGCGGTGAGAACCACCCCACTACGCCCACGCTGCCGGCAGGATTTACCGTAGGCAATATCTATTACAGGATCATCGGCACCCTGGACAGCTCCGAGAAGCACGGCGAGTTCATAGACTTAGTCAAAGCCATAGACGCCGAGGGCGAGACCACCTTTGCTACCCTCTACTGCTATGACGCCTACGATCCTCAGGAGCTCTGTGCAGCGCAGTTAGACGGTGACGATACCATCTATCTGTGTATCCCCTATGACAAGTCTGCGCCGATGCCAAGTCCGCTCCCCAGGAGAGAGGATATAAGCTTTGACCCTCCTGCAAGGGTCACAGACAGGTACAAAAACATATAAAAATGCTCGTTTTTTTCCGAGCTGACACAATAGTGCAAATGCCCGTACTACCGCAAAAAATGGTCAGTACGGGCAATTTTTGTAAGTTCCTCATTTTGTCCACCTAATATTTATTTTATAGGTTGTTATCAATTCATATTTTGTTTATAATAAACATATAGCAATATAGGTGCTATGTGGGATATTATATGTTTGGAGTGATACAATTGAATATTATGAAAACTGTAAAGGCAGCTCTTTCCGCTGTGCTCAGCGGCGTAGTTATCGCTGCCTCACTGCCTGCGGCTCCCGTATTCCATACGGACGCGGCATCTTTATGTACGATAAATCCGTCCAAGACCTATCAGACTATCAGGGGCTTCGGCGGTATCAACCTTCCCGAATGGGTGGGCTCGGATATGTCCTCCGCTCAGGTGCAGAAGGCATTCGGCAACGGCGATGATGAGCTGGGTCTCACCATTCTCCGTATATACGTCAGCGACGACAGCAACTCATGGAACAGAGCTGTTCCCACCGCGCTGGCTGCACAGAAGCTGGGCGCTACCGTATTCGCCACACCATGGAACCCTCCCGCCTCTATAAGAAACACCGTCAACGGCGGCGTTGCAGGCGGTAAGTACCAGCTCAAAAAGGATAAGTGGGCTGACTATGCAAAGCATCTGAACAACTATGTTAAATTTATGGAGAGCAAGGGCGTCAACCTCTACTCGGTATCAGTCCAGAACGAGCCTGACTACGCTGCGGACTGGACCTACTGGAGCGCCAATGACCTTGCATCCTTCATCGCTCAGTACGGAAAGCAGGTAACATCGGGCACAAAGGCAAAGCTCATGTCTCCCGAGAGCTTCCAGTACCGCAAGGATATATACAACGCTATCCTCAATAACTCAGCGGCTTACAACAACACCGACCTCTTCGGCACTCATTTCTACGGCACTCAGCGCAGCCAGATGGACTTCCCTGCCCTTGAAAACAGCGGCAAGGAGATCTGGATGACCGAGGTATATGTCCCCAACAGTGAGGCAAACTCAAACGAGCGCTGGCCCGAAGCCATAAAGGTATCCGAGAATATCCACAACGGTCTCGTTGTGGGCAACCTCAACGCCTATGTATGGTGGTATATCAGAAGAAACTACAGCCCCATGAACGAAAACGGCACCATAAGCAAGCGCGGCTACTGCATGGCACAGTTCTCCAAGTTCGTCCGTCCCGGCGATGTCCGCATCGACGCTACGGAGCAGCCTGCTACAAACGTTCTCGTTTCGGCTTACAAGAATAACAGGAACCAGGTCACCATCGTTGCCGTAAACAACAGCGACAATGGCTATGCACAGCAGTTCTCCGTAGGAAAGAATATCTCCGATATCGACCGCTGGAGGACCACAAGCAACGAAAACCTGGCAAAGACCGAAAACCTTGAATACAGCGGAGACTCCTTCTGGGCTCAGCTTCCCGCAAGAAGCGTCTCCACATTCGTAGTAACTCTTGAGGGCGGCAGTGGAAATGATCAGCCGAGCGAACCTGTTACCCCTCCCGTCAATACAGACCCTGATGAAAACGGCTATTATTTCCACGACACCTTTGAGGGTGACACCTTCAGCTGGGAGGGTCACGGCGCAGCAGAGGCTACACTCAGCGGCCGTACCCCCTACAAGGACGCAGAGGCTCTCCTCTCACAGAACCGTGAGAAGGCATGGAACGGTCTCCAGAAGTCCCTCAGCACAGAAGTGTTCAAGCCCGGCAAGGAGTACAGCTTCAGCGTTTGCGCTGAGTACCTTGAGGGCGATACCCCCACACAGGATTTCGTGCTCTCACTGCAGTACGCAGACTCTGCGGGAGAGACCAAATTCGCCCACGTTGCACAGGCAACTGCCCTGAAGGGACAGTATGTGCAGCTGGCAAATACAAACTTCATGATCCCTGAAGGAGCTTCCGACCTTCTTCTCTATGTTGAGACAACGGAAGGCACCGGAAACTTCTATATCGACGAGGCAATAGGCGCTGTTTCAGGCACAAAGGTAGACGGCCCCTCTCCCGTCACCTTTGTCCTCGGCGATATAAACTGCGACGGAAATGTTGACAATTTCGACATGATCGCAGCAAGAAGGGCGCTCATCAGCGGCACATTCAGCAGCAATATCTCATCTCTGGCTGCCGACGTGGATATGAGCGGTGAATACAACGTTACAGACGCATTACTTATACAGCAGTTCATTCTCGGCAAGATCACAGCCTTCCCCGATAACAGATCCTGACCGGAAATATAAGCCGCTGAGCGCGGCAATACCTCTCATGTCAACAGACCCGCAGGCGGGGAGACTCTGCACTATACTCCCCTACCTGCTTTCGGGTTTGCTGTACCCGCCGTATCCGACAGGATAGCTCGATACAACGGGTATATACAGTATCACGCAGAGATCGTTGCGAACACCCTACAAAGACTATAGGCGGTCTTTGTGATATATTGTAAGTAATTCCTTTTTGCTATCCTTCCTTTTGTAAGAGGGCAGATCAGAACAGTCTTATCTCCGATTGGGCGGAGGTAGGGCTGTTGCTCTTTTTACAGGACTATGCCCACTATATCGTCAAGAGGTATCCTGAGACCGCCGCAGAACACCATCTGCCGCGTGGCTTCCTCTATGAAGCGGACATTGCCCGAAACTGTTATGTACTCCCCGCCTGCCTTGTGCTTGTCGGGGACGAAATAGGTCACTTCACAGAACGGCTCAGAGGCGATACGCGCCCCTATGAGCTGTATTTTTTTGTTCAGCTCCGCTGCATCGTCGTCGCAGAGCTCCGCCCTGCTGTCGGTGCGGCGAGCCGACTCCTTCACAGCCTCGTCATAGCCCGTAAGAGCCGCAAAGGGCGCGAACTGCGCCGCGCGGTTACGGCGTGACATCTGTGGTCTGGTCTGCGAAACATGGTGTGGCAGACCGATTATATCGTTATAGCTGTCTGACATTTTTGTCCCTCCTATGCCCTGTGTCCGCCTATCTGCTGATTGCGCATACGGGCGGTAGCTCCGTCGCGGAAATTGGCTCCGCGGAGCAGAGCGTTCTTGCCGTAGCGTTCCTTTATATCAAGCATTGCCAGCTGCAGTGATCTCTCCCGCCGCAGCTCACGCTCCTCCGCCTCCCTGCGGCGCTGCTCCTCCTCGGGATCCGTAAAGAAGTCCAGCTGATGGAACTCCTCCCTTACCGACTCCGCAGGCACCACCCTGTTGGCGCATATGGTTATCCTGCGGACCCAGAGTATGCCGTCGGTGATACGGTCGAAAAGCTCCACAGCCGCCTCTGTTATGACCTTCGAGGAGGACACGGGAGCGGTGAGATTTATGGTGCCGTGGGAGTGTACGGGCACAGCCCTGCCGTAGTGGTCGAGAGTGACTTTGCCCTCATAGCTGCGCATTACGTCCTCCCTGCGAAGGTTGTTGACGTCGTAGCCAATGGTAAGGGTGAGCTGGTCTGTAACAAGCCCCTTTCCCACCAGGTCAAGGGACAGCAGGTCTGCCATCTCCCAGGTGATAAGGCGGGCGGTGTCGTTCTCCGTAGCCTCCTGGAGCACCTGTCCCGAGCTGATACTGTTATTCTCGGGGCGATAGCCCCTTATATCGGCAATGGTAGTGGGCTCCCAGCCCCAGGCGTGGTCGATGAGGAACTCTGCATTTACGCCGAACATCTTGTAAAGTGCCTTCTCCCCGAACTCAGAGGTGGACATACGGGCAATGTCGCCCATGGTGAATATGCCGCTGTGCTCAAGACGGCTGGCATAGCCCCTGCCCACACGCCAGAAATCCGTAAGGGGACGGTGGTCCCACATGAGCCTGCGGTATGACATCTCGTCAAGCTCGGCAATGCGCACTCCGTCCTTGTCCGCAGGCATTTTCTTTGCCACTATATCCATGGCTATCTTGCAGAGATACATATTGGTGCCGATGCCTGCGGTAGCGGTTATGCCCGTAGTTTTCAGAACGTCCCGAACCATCATCATAGTCAGCTCATGGGCGGTCATGCCGTAGGTCTTAAGGTAAGCCGTGGCGTCGATGAACACCTCGTCTATGGAGTAAACGTGGATATCCTCGGGAGCCACATATTTCAGGTATATCTGATATATCCTTGTGCTGTAGGCGATGTAGTGCGCCATACGGGGCGGCGCCACGATATAGGAAAGCTCCAGAGACGGATCCTTTGCCAGCTCGGAAGCTATTTCGGACTTCCCCGTGAAGCGCCTCCGCGGAGCCTTGTAGAGTCTTGCGGCGTTTACGTCCGCCACCTTTGCCACTACCTCAAAAAGCCGCGGACGCCCGGGTATGCCGAAAGCCTTCAGCGACGGCGAGACCGCCAGGCATATGGTCTTGTCGGTGCGGCTCTTGTCCGCTACCACCAGATTGGTATCAAGAGGATCGAGCCCCCGCTCCACGCACTCCACCGAAGCGTAAAAGGACTTCAGATCAATAGCGATATAAGTTTTTTCCATGCCGCACCTCCTTGCAGAACATCTGTTCTTTTATATTATAAACCTTATCTCCCACATTGTCAAGAGCTCAGAAAAAAGAAAATATGTTTTCTTTTTTCTATCCTTACTGTAATATCCCGTAAAACAGGGCGGTATCTGTCCCAAAAGACGTTATTCTCAATTTTTATGTCGCCTGATTGGTTGATTTCTACAAAAATAATCACTTTTGCCCTTCCAATAAGTTGCATAAGATTATATTGACACTTTGCTACGAAAATGGTATAATTTTAATATGGGACTACTGCGGGAACAATCATGACATACCGCGATTTTACGCACAAAAGATACATAAAAAGACAAGCAAGATCCGCTTTTTCAAGCGTATACCTTCAAAGAGATATTACAAGGTGTATAAGTGTCCTTACTTTAATTTTAAGGGAGATGTGTAACCACAATGAATCAGGATTCCATTTCATTTGATCTCGGATGCAATTTTGATTACAAGCTCTTCGACTTCGTAGACCAGTATGATAAAAAGCACGCGATCACAAGCTTTTTTGGAAAGCTGAAACATGACGGTCTTCCCGGAGGCCGTACTGCTTCTATCATTCCTGACTTTACTCTTGATCAGCTCGCTGATTACGTAAAGGAATGTCAGAAGCGTGATATTACTTTCAACTACCTCATAAATCCTCTGTCAATGGATCAGAATGAGATCGACCCCGTTGTCGGCAAACAGATCCGTGACTTCCTTCACCAGATGTACGATCTGGGCATCAGAGCCTTCACGCTCAATTCCCCTATCCTCATCAAGTATGTCAAGAGAGAGTTCAAGGACGTTTTCGTTACTCTCGGTCTTTATGCTTACCCCACAACTATCCAGCACATTGAGTACTGGCGCAACTGGGGCGTTGATGAGATCACTCTCGATCACGGCTTCAACAGAAGATTTGATCTGCTCAGAAAGCTCCTTACTCAGTATAAGGACACAGATCTTCACCTCCGTGTCATCGCTAACAACCTCTGCCTGAGAGAATGTCCCTTCAGACTGGCACACGGCTGCTTCGTAGGTCACTCCGACCCCGATAAGTTCTCTATGGACTACTCACTGGTAAACTGCGCATACAAGAAGGTAACTCACCCCGCAGCTATCCTTACAGCAGAGTTCATCCGTCCCGAAGACGTTCACTTCTACAGAGAGCTGGCTGAGGAGACAGGCAACAAGCACTTCTCCATAAAGCTCATCGACAGAACAAGGACCACAGACTTCCTCCACAGAGTAGTAAAGGGCTACATGGAAGAGTCCTATGACGGAAATCTCCTTGACATCGTAAACTGGCCTCAGGCTAAGACCATAGCTACAAGACCTGACGAAAAGGATCCCATGGCACAGGGCGCAGCTGCTGCACCTACAGGTGCTCCCGCAGGTGCTCCTCCCACAGGCGCTCCCGCTGCTGAAAATGCAGGCGGACCTCCTCCGTGGGCTACAGGTGCAGGCGGACCTCCCCCCTGGGCTACAGGCGCAGGCGGACCTCCCCCCTGGGCAACAGGTGCTGGCGGACCTCCCCCCTGGGCAACAGGTGCTGGTGGACCTCCCCCCTGGGCTACAGGCGCAGGCGGACCTCCCCCCTGGGCAACAGGTGCAGGCGGACCTCCCCCCTGGGCACAGCCCGGTCCTAACGGCGAGCCTCCTGTAGGACCTCCTCCCGGAGCTCCTATCATGAGATGGATGGAGAAGCTCAAGCCCGAGGCTATGATGAAGTACGGCAGAACAATGCACCTGCCTAAGCTCTACGTTGACAACAAGAAGCTTGACGGCTTCCTTGAGCACTTCATCAATAACAACAACTGTGCAAATTCACTCTGTGTAAATGACATCCTCGAAGAGGGTCAGACCGCTCCCAATGCCTGCGCACACTGCAGCAACTGGGCTAAGAAGGTCATCTCCTACGATGAGGCTGAGGTAGCACAGTGGAAGGAGCTCTGCGCAAGTGTTCTCCAGAGCATTGAAGACGGTTCTATCTACTTTGACGCATAATAACTGATTGTACATACGAATGAGCGCTGCACTGCGGTATATCCGCGGTGCAGCGCTTTTTTGCACTCAGACAGAAAATATGCCCCCCGGCGAACCGGGAGGCATAAGATAATTAATAATTACTGAAACTCATCTGACCGCTGCTGTTTACTGTTACCGTAACACCGTCTGCGGTAGTATAAGTACCTGCAATATCCGTTTTGCCTGTGCTTCTGGCGGTATTGCCCTGAGTCAGCAGTCTTGAACCCTTAAGCTTCCATGTGCTTATGAGAGCAGCTGCATCGACCTGCCCCTGAACACCATTAAATATATTTTGCATAGTCGTAACACTGGTAAGCTCTCCGCCGAACATGATCTCAGAAAGATGTGTATTGTAACTGCCTCTGAACATATCATTCATTTTCGTTACATTTGAAAGATCCCAGTTGCTCAGATCAAACCCTGTATAGTAAACTCTTTGGCTATTAGAGTTATAGAACATTCCTTCCATATCTGTAACGCTGGAAGTATCCCAGTTCTGTATGGGAGTCATATCTATAGGAGTATCTGCCGTAGTATTTGAATACAATGCCAAATCCTTGAACATTTGCTTCATATTGGTCACCTGTGAGGTATCCCAGTATTCAAGTCCCGAAAGATCCTTGATCTTTCTTACCTTTATGAACATGTTGTAACAATTTGAAGGCAACAGTATCTTTGAATCTATTCCTTCTGTAAAGATATACAGTGTATACATATCCGTTGCGGGATCAAGTACTGTATAACCCTTTACTGGAACAGGATACTCGGGATCGTAGTCTGCCGCTCCCTCAGCAGGCGACAGATATACTTCTCTGTAAATAAGACCATTAGCAAGGTCTCTCTGATAATCGCTCTCAGTGCAGTGCTGTATAGAAGCAA
Source organism: Ruminococcus flavefaciens ND2009 (assembly GCF_000621785.1). Taxonomy (GTDB): domain Bacteria; phylum Bacillota; class Clostridia; order Oscillospirales; family Ruminococcaceae; genus Ruminococcus; species Ruminococcus flavefaciens_C. The sequence continues at coordinate 90,409 of NZ_KK211350.1, forward strand.
GGCGCCAGTCTATAGCATAACCATTTCTTACACCTGACTGCTCAAGATTAAGACTGGAAGTATAAGTAGAATCATCGTCTCTTGCACAGAGCCAGCTCATCCTGCTCTTTATATCTGCACCGTTCTGAGTCGCTTTCTTACCGTCAAATCCATTATTGTTTCCTACAAGGAACTTTGCCATAGTTCTCGGAACGTATTCCAGCTGTGCCACAAAGGTGAAGGCTGATACGCCCTCATTTTCCGGGCTGAATATGAAGTCCTGTATCTCCTGTTCGGAGCTGAATGTCCTGTCAGTAAGCTGACCGTCCTCGTCCTCGTACTGCCAGCAATTGAAACTGTATCCCGAAGCGATGATATTCAGCTTGTTTTCGGGATCTGACATATTGCCGGTGACTTCGCCGCTGTCAGCATTCTTGCTGAATATGACTTCCACTGCGGTATCGTCTGTACCGAAAACGGATCGGTTGTCGCTGTCCTGTCTGAGGGTAACATACTTCTTTATATCAGACTTGGCGCCCTCATAGCGTATCTGAAGCTCTGCTGTCCTGCCGCTGATACTGTCCGTAGCTGTGACAGTCTTGCCTGCGAGACTGTAGTCCCTTGTATTTGGCACCTCAAGGTAGTATGTGCCGCCGTCATTCACCAGCTGAACGCTGTAGCCCTCATTACCTGCATAGGTGAGAGCTGCCTTCTCCGCAGCGGTAAGTATCTCTGTCTCGTCCTTGTTGTCTGTACGGCTTATGACGATGTCCTCAAGAGGTATCCTGTATGTTGAGCTATCTGCACCCGAAACGGGCACAAATCCGTCATAGACCGCCCTCAGTCCCGTGATGTACCTGCTTGCCGCAGGGAAGCGGTTCTGTGCCGCTGTAACGTGGCTGAGAGTGTCATAGCGCTCTATCCTGTTGCTGTATTCGGCTCTGTACTGTGGAACCATGTCCTCACCCAGCTCCTCGGTGAGGTCGCAGTAAGCAACCTCTGAGTCAGTCTGAGCAGCTCCCGCAGCAGGTGAACAGCTGCTGATATTGGTGTCGCTTTCCACTGTCCTGAGCTGCATGAACTCATAGCGTGAAACGCTTATCTCCTCGATCATGTAGAAGCCCTGCGCCACGGATACGGAGGTATGTCCCTCGGTATCTCCCTCGCTGAAGCTCATGAACTCGGTATAGGTCATGCCCCCTTCCTTTGGAGTATGATCTGTCATGCTGTTGATCTCGGTTATCCTGAATATGAATGTGGGAGTTCCGAAAGCGTCGGAGTAGTCCACGCCCTCGGGAAGCACCTTGTCTATGAGGATATTCGCCTTTGCTCTGGGCTCCTCGCACTTGCGGTATATCTGCGAGCCGCAGCTGTCTCTGTCAACAGTGAAGCTCTCAACAGCTGCCGCTGCGTAGCCCTGAGGGGGCTCAGTCTCGATGAACTCATAGGTGCCCCATTTAAGTCCCTCAACTCTTATCTGTCCGTCTGCATCGGTGACAAGCTCCGTAACGGCTCCCTCGTCGGTGCTGTCGGCAATTCTGTAAACGCCGCCGCTGAGTATTACGCTGCAGCGCTTTGAGGTGCCGTCCGCAAGCTTCTGCACCAGTCCGAACTTAGCTCCTTCCAGCTTTACCTCGGGTCTGTCCTTTTCATACTTCTCCAGCACAGCGCTGCCGCTCTTTGGATCGTCGTCCATAAAGAGGCGGTTTACCGTGCCCGAGGTCTTGGCGCTTATCCTGAACTCTCTGGTCTCGCTGCTTAGCTCAAAGCCTAAGGGAGCGCTTATCTCCTTGAAGTAGTAGGTGCCCCAGTCCAGATTGTCTATGACCTTTGTCCAGCCTTCGCTGTCGGTAGCAAAGTCATAGGAGCCGCCGTGGTAGATGACCGTGTCATAGTTTTCCTTGTCCGCCAGCTGATCGTAATTGCTCAGCGGAGGAGGATTTTGTGTATCGCCCAGCTTTTTCAGCAGCGCGAACCTTGCTCCTGCAAGAGGAGTGCCGTCGGCTGCGCTGAGCTTCTGTATCTGCGCCTTGCCCTTCTTGCGGACGTCATTATGAGTTACCGAGAAGGTCTTGTCGGCTGCATTTGCGTGGCTTGCAGCGCTCTCTGCGTTGACGGTGAATATACCCTCGTTTACGTAAGCGTCGCTGCTGATATAGCCGTTTCTGTTGTTGTTTCTCTTATATCCCGAGGGAGCAAGCTCCTCATACAGGAAATAGGTACCGAAGGTAACGTCCCGGATAGTTCCTGCGCCCGAAACGTCGGTGATGAGAGTTTTTGCGGTCTTTGTCCAGTAGGTGAGAGCCGTTTTGCCGTCCCAGCCGTAGATCTCGGACTTTGCCGCCGCCAGAAGCTCATCATATCCGCTTATGTCGCCGAACTCCGAAATATCCCTGAGCTGATACAGCGAGTATCTTGCGCCAGCAAGATTTTTCTCCTGATCCGTTTCGTTCTCGTCATGCTTTACCAGCCTGAGCTCGGAGCGTATCTCGCTGTTCTTTATGACAGAGACGTCCTTAACCTGACCCTCGTCTGTCAGATCCACCATGCCCTCGGCGTTGATATTGCCCAGTCTCACCTGGAACTCCGTAAGCGCTTCGGGAGCTGTATAGCCTGTAGGCACCTTTGTCTCCTCAAGAGCATAAGTGCCCACGGTAAGGTCTGCGATAGTGAATTTGCCTTCCTCGTCGGAGGTTATGGTATCAGTTCCGCTTTCGCTGCAATGATAGCACTTGTCGGAAGCATCATAGGCAACGCTGACTGTCTGAAGCTCGCCGCTGTCGTCATAGCGCATGAGCCTGAACTCAGCCCCTGCCAGTACCTTGCCCGTATCCCAGTCGGTCTTGGTGAACTCCGCCATACCGAAGGTATTAGCCCTGTTCCTGACGCTGATAAGTCCCTGGACTCCGTCGGTGTCGTCCACCAGAAGGGCACCGCTGTTGAACTCCTCAAGGACATTGTCCTCTGTGATGTCATAGGTATTCATCAGCTGCGCAGTGCCCATGTCGTTAAAGTATATGAGGTAGTAGAGCTGACAGTCGCCGTCATAGCCTGTGGGAGTCTCTGTCTCTCTGATGAAGTAAAATCCCGGCGGGAGATTTAGCTCGATAATGCCTCTGGGATCCACCTCAATATCACCCAGAACTCTTTCGCTGTATGTATAGGTATTCTCATCGAATACGGTGTAATGGACATTGCTTATCTCGTCAAGCCCGAAGCTGTCATTATCGGCGTTATACTGCGCCATTGTCTTTGGTGTATTGAATGTGAGCACCTCAAACTTTGCTCCGCTGAGACCCTTTTCACGGCGATCATAGTCCACCTTCTTTATTTTAAGGGTGTTCAGCAAAGTGACATAGGTGGCGTTGCTGTCGTCATAGCCGTATTCGTCGGAGGTACTCTCCTCGAAAACGTCCACTGTGGTAAGAGCTGAGAAGCTGTTTACTGCCATACGGCTGATGTTTTCGTCAGCCGCCTCGGGAGCCTCCATATTCACATATACAGCCGAATTGAACACATATCCGCCGCCTATGTTTTCCATGTAAGCCTTTGGGTCGTCGGCAGTTATAAGCACTGCTGCTATGGCGCATACTCTGTCTGTCTCACTTTCTGGCACAGTCCATATCCTGCTGTCGGTGCTCTCCATGAGCTCCCAGCCGTTTTCAGGTGTAAGGTGAGCCCGCATATCCTCTGCCTGCTCCGCAGTGACGGACTTGCTTGTGATATAAGCGTTCTCGTCTGTGGTATAGTACACCCTTGCACCTGCGGGCATACCCATTTTGTCGTAAGCCTCGCCGATGTCAACATAGTTGAGGCTGCCTCTCCACTGTGTGTTATATCCCGAATTTGCTTCGCTGTTCTTCCTGTGTTCCTCAAGCCTGTCCACGATAACGGTCTCCTTGAGTGAGCCGTTCTCGCTTCCGTAGATATTGAAGCCCAGCCTGTAGGTGTAATCCGAGGGCATATCGGATGTGCTGCCTCTTACGCTTGAGCTGTGTACATAGAGCCCGTGGCTGAACTCAGTGAGCACTCTCTTGTCCAGCTCGGTGCGCATCACGATGTCGGTAGTGCCTATATTGCTGTCAGCACTTGATGTGACCGTACTGCTGTCAAAGAGCCTTCCGTTGTTCCAGCCCGCGCCCACAGTTACCTTTCTGCCCTGATCGCCCAGGTGAGTAAAGGAATTCACTCTGAAAGGCTTTTCTCTGTCAATATTGGGATTATCGTCCTCTGCGTATACGTCATAGCTGAACTCAACAGATGTGAGTGCGCTGGCAAGGAGAGGATTTCCCGAAAAGTCAAAGTCTATCTCGATGGTCTTCGTGCCGTCGCCGTTCTCAACAAGTCTGAATGTGGTATTCTCGCTGCTGAGTATGCTGCTGTTCAGAGCAGCCTTGGTTCCGAAGTCGGCAGCAGAGAACACCAGAGAGTCTCTTATGGAAGCCAGTGAGGGATCTCTCAGTTCAAGATACTCAGGCAGCTTAGCGCTGACGGTGAATTTTTTCAGTGTACCCGGGTTCTCGGAAATGAGAGTGCCCTTTGTGGTGACTGTGGCGTACCATCTGTCCATACTGCCCTCTGCGCCCTCGTCCCAGTGCTTTCCTCTTGTGAGAGGAGACTTGAATTCGGTGCGTGAGGTAAGCTCTGTAACGTCTGTCCTGAGATATACGTTGGAATAGCTCCTGCGGAGGTATGCACCGCTCTCAAGGTCGCCTGTGCGGCTGTTGACTACGTCCTCGATGACTGAGTCGCCGTTGACGCTGTTGCTGTAACGGTCATTAAATGCTGCCAGGTCATAGAGCCTGCCGTCCTTCTCGTATATCATCTGCATATAGCCGTAGTTTACTACTCTTGCAGCTGCCTCCTCAAAGGTGCTGTCACTTCTGAGGAGTATCTGGTTCTCCTCCTTGTCGGGGTCCAGAGTGAACTTTATATTGGTCCTGAATTTCTTGTTGTCAACTATCTTGTCAAGGTCCTTTATGACAAGGTAGAATGCGTCGCCGTTCACATTGACGGTACGGGCTGCGGTCTTTGAGGTAACTCCCTCGGCGGTCTTTGCAAAGGTATCTCCGCCGTCGGTGCTGACATAGAGCTCATAGCTGTAGCCGTCGCCCTCGCTGAAGGCGCCGTTCTCGTCGTCGCTTGCGTGGAAAATGCCTGCGGGAATTACAACATTAAGTATGGTGTACTCGCCCTTGTCCAGCACCCTGGGCTCCTCGCCGGAAGCATATACCAGACCCAGTGTATCGTCGCCCACTACCAGGTCATACTTTGTGCTGTCGGGAACGGATTCGCTGCCGGGGCTTATATCTCCGCCTGCGACCTTTCTTACCAGCTCGGAGGAGGTGAGCTTTCCGGCGGGAGCGCCCTTTCTGGCGGTCTTGGTAACAGAAACGCCCAGATCATAGGTCACGACCTGACCGTTGAAAAGGTTGCCCGAAAGAAGCTTCTTTGCGGTATTTGTACCCGGGTCGGTATGATTGCTGTTCTCGTACTTTGAGCCGTTGCTCTTATCGAATGATATATGACCGGGGTCATAGAACTGGTCGCCGTAATCGGGAACGGAGATAACAGTTCCTTCGTCCTCATCGCCCGACTCATAGGTGGTCTTTGCGGTATCCTCCTTGTACTCCGATTCCTTCTCATCGTTGTAGAGGACTCTTGAAATGCCCGTGAATTTAAGGATATTATCCTCGGGCTCGTCGGTTATCTTATTTTTCAGCACGCCTACGTTATAGCTTGCGGAATAGCTGTTCACGTCACCGCTCCTGTTCTTGAACTCATAGAAGCCCAGGCGCTCAACGCCGTTCACTGTCTGTGTAGTAAGGGTAACGGGATTGCCGTTTCTGTCTATGACAGATATATCGGAGGGAGTAACTCCCTCGGGAAGGTCGATAGCTATGAACAGATCCGAGTCATGTATTCCTCTGGCATACTTCTCCTGACTCAGGTCGACTCTGAAGTTATACCATGAATACTTGTTGTTGAGGTCCTCAGCTTCGCGGGCATTTACCGCCCTGCCGCTGACCTCTGTGTTCACCTCATCGTGCTTCGATGAATACTGAAAATCCAGAGTGTTGGTATCCACGGGCTCGCCGTCATAAGCCAGCACGGGAACACCGAACTCGGGGGAGCCCGACACAGGCTCGCCTGTCACGGGAACGCCGTCGTTTTTGATGATCTCGCCGTTCTCGTCAACTCTGACGTAATCCCCGTCATCTGTCCTGAACAGTCTGTTGCCGGCGCTGTCGCGGTAGTAGCCGTCGCCGTCCACAAGAAGACCATAGTCGGGAGAATTCTCGTCCGCAGGGATAATGCTGAGCAGCACGCCGTTTTCGTCTGTGCGCGCATATCTGCCCTCTGCGTCCCTGAGATAGCCGTCATCGCCGATGATATTGCCGTTCTCGTCAAGGCGCTGTCCCTCGGCATTCCTGCTGTATCTGTTTATCTCATAGGAAGCGCTGATAGTCCTCATAAACTCATGGAGGAGCTCGTCGTCTCCCTCCTCAAGAGCCACGGCGTCGCGGGAGTTTATCTCCCAGTGGAGAGTAGACAGCACCTGCTTGAGAATGGGCTTTTTATTCACAAGAACATAGCTGTTGCCGTCACTTCCCGTGCTTACTACCTCCCAGTTCTCGGCGAAAACCGGGTCATCATTCACAAGCATCAGCTTTCCGCCGCGCCTGAGCTCTGCAAGACCGGATATGTTCAGTGTGAACTCCCCGGGCATAAGGCTGAAGTTATTGGCGTTCTTTATATTTATTCCCAGATAGATGTAATCGCGCTTGCTTTCGGTATCGTAAAGGACATAAGGGTTCTCGGCGTTGCCCGAGTTATCTTCCTTACGCCATGTGATCGAGGCGGAATACTTCTCCGTTTCCTCTGTCAGCCCCTCTGCAAAGGCATTTACCGCCTCCGTAACGGGGCTGCTGCCCAGCATCACGGCAAGGCTCAGCATAAACGCTAATAATCTGAAAAATACATTTCTTCTGTTTGCAGTCAATCTTCTCCCCCCTTTCGAGAGATAATCCGCTTTCAGTTCAGAAAGGCATTCCATGCGGAGGCATAGTCCGCATAGGTCTCAGCCTGTCCGTTGTCTTCATAAACGCTGTCCACTGATTCCGCATAGACCACCAGGTCCAGGGCCTCGGGAGCGTCACCTGTCTTTATCATTACGTCCTTGAAAAGGCTGGGAGTGCTCTCTCCTGCCTTAACGGGGTCCTTATAGTAAAAGTAACCCCTGAGCTTCTCATTGCTGTCATCGTCGGGAACGAATATCCACTTGCCGTCCTGAGCGTTCAGCATATTCACAAAGCTCTGTGTGTGGAGGGTATTGCCGTTGTCATCTGTCGTTGTATCCCCTGAAAGCTCCGCGTCCCTTACAGCGCTGTAGTAATTCACGCCGTCTGCGGAGTAATATGCACCTGCTGTTGTCTGAGAGTCGGGGAAGTCCGCATAGACTCTCACATAGCAGTCAACATTGCCTGTATTGGCAACGGCTACCTCCTTGACATAGTAGTTGTTGGAGTTTGCTTTAAGGTCAGAGGGCTTCGGGAAGCTCTCCGTGACCGTTATCTTATCGTGAGCCACCTCGGCGGTGTTCTCGGCGTCGTCGGAGGCTCCGAGATAAGCCATTATCGCTCCTGCCGCCGCCAGCACTGCCAGCAGCACCGCCGAGCCCGTAAAGACTTTTCTTTTTTTCATATCCCGCCTCCGTCAGTTCTGTTTGTTTCTGCATATCTCAAATATGTCCTTCAGGTCCTGTGCTGTAAGGCTGCCGCTTTCGGTAAGTCCGCTGACGCCGTCCAGGCTGTCCGCCTGTATTCCGTAGGCATTTACGGGTATCTTCAGCTTTGTGCCGCCTGCGATCTCCTCCTCGATGAACTTTCTCAGTGCGAACTTATCGAAAAGGCTGATGGTCTCCTCTCCCGGAGAGATAGCGGTGCTGTATCCGAAAACGTAGGTGTCCTCATTGGCGGCTGCGGTCTTTTCAAGGAAGACCCAGCCTTCAGACGAAGAAGTACTGCCGTTGTATGCGAAGTTATCGCTGCCGCTGACTGCCTGAGCACCGCTGCTGCCGAAGAAGCTGAAAAGCTCCTGCAAGGACTTAGCCGCCGAGGGCCTTCCGTCGCTGCCCAGGAGAGTTATCTCCCCCTTGGGAACCTTCACCTCAAGGAAGACGAACTCGTCATTTGTGCCCGTATTCTTAACGGTGGGGTCCTTATCCAGCTTCACGTCAGCCCTTACCAGCTGACCGTCGGTGAAGTGCTCCTCATTGAGTTCAAGGGCTACATTTCCCACTGTGAATACATTGGTCTTTGTATCATAGTCGGTGAAATAGGCAACGGCAAGACTGCATATCAGCAGCATAACGCCTGCCGCAGCCGCAGCTGTCAGTTTTTTCTTGTCCATAGCCTGTCTCACCTCCTCTTATTTCTTATCCTTTTTCTTCTTGTCGGGGATAGCAGCTCCCAGAAGTATAAAAGCTGCCAGCACCGCTGCCGTGGTAATAAGTCCATGGCGGGTGTGTACAAAGGTTACGATGCGTCCCGCCTTTGGTATGGAGAACACGGTCTTTCCCACAAATCTGTCCTTTGTCACAGGTGTCATATCCTCAGCGTTATTTGCGTCGCCTTTGGTGACTATTCCCTTATCTGTGATGCTCACCGCCCTGTGGGTAACGAGGGTGTCGCTGCCCACTCTGAAAGCGATTATATCCCCCTTTTTCACCTTGTCGAAGGAGGCGTGTTGGTTGACCACGCATATACTTCCCACATGGACAGCAGGCTCCATAGAGCCCGTTACAACTGCATAGGGACGTATGCCTGCGATCCACAGCACCGCAACGACTGCCGCAAGAGCTATCACAGCCGTTGCGATCACGTTATAAACTGCCCTTATGATCTTCACAGGTGCAGACTTTCTTTTTTCATCTGTCATGTTCCGTCTCCAAGTCCGCAGAGTATCTGCCATACCCTTTCGGGGGCTGTCTCAGTCTCGGAAGCAGACCTGAGATACTCAGTCTGTATGCCCTTTGCAGTGACCTTCACGCTGAGGGACTTATTCTCGATAAACTGTTCCGACTCCGAAACGCTCTCACGGGCGTTGCAGAGCTTTATGCCGTCAAACAGCTGACCTGTTACCGCCCGGGGAGCCAGTTTCTCCACAGAGGAAGGGTCTGCGCCCACATAGGCGTAGGTATAAATGAATTCATTGTTTGCTTCATCCTTTACGGGACTTTCTCCAAGCTCAAGCCAGCCGTCATTCACTGTCTGTGCGGGAGTTGCTGTGCTGTCGAATGAAGGAGTCTTGCCGCTGCAAACGAACTTGACCACGGGCAGAGACCTCTTTGCGGCGTCTGTACCGTCAAGCTCCTCGGTAATGAGCTCATCGTAGTAGGGCACCCTTACCTCAACAAAGACGAAGGCGTCCACCTCGCCCTTATTGCGGACCTGAGGGTCCTTGGGAAGCACCTCGTTAGGTACGACGCTGTCATGGTCGTGGGTCCAGTGGGGCTCCTCCAGAGCGATGTCGAAACTTTCCGACTTAAAGCGGTTAGTGACATCATCGGACGAGGAAAGCATTGCGGACATAGCCGCTATAAGCAGCAGAACGCCTGCGGAAACGATCAGAAGTATACGTTTTTTCGGATTCATTTTCCTCCTCCTTTCTCTGCACAAAAGCGGCAAAATACTATAGTTAGCCAATCATATTATAACATTTTTCTACTGAATTTTCAAGAGAAACGGCTGTATAAAGATAAAGAATTACCTTTTGTACAACCAGAGAAGCCGCAGTTTATTGAAGTCGCACAATTATTCATTTCCGTGCAAAATACAAAACGAAAAATTTGTGGAACAATATTAATTATCAGCTGCAAAAAAATACAGTTCCGTGAATTCTCATACAAACACTAACGGACCTGCAAAGACCACCATATAAAAGTAAAAACAGACCCGCGGCTGAGTCTGTTTTTAAGTGAGGAAACACAAAGGAGAGGAGTCCCCTCTGTGGAAGCAGAAAATACAATAGTTATACAAGGGGATAAGTTTGGTTAGGATGTTACTGTTTTATATTCTGAGATTTTTTAGGGGAGTACAACTAAAGTATTTTCCATTGCTGCTCATCACAAGCAACGTATCTATGATAATATATTATCAAAGAAAATGCAATAGTATTTGCATGAAATGCAGTTTTTAAGCGTGAAATGCTCTGTTTTGTTCATATTGTGTTCATATTTTCTTCGAGTATCATTTCCTCCAAAGATACATTACCTCACGGAGTTCCTTGCCTCCGATAACATCATTCATATACTCCTCGGTCTTTACAAAACCATGCCTCTCATAGAAACGGCGTGCCCTGTAATTGTCATCCAGTACCCATATAAGTATAGTTGTAAAGCCCAGGAGCTCAAGCTCCTCTATACACGCCTTCAGCAGCCTGGAGCCAAGTCCCTGACCGATATACTCGGGAAGCAGATAAATAGTGACTATCTCACCGCAGCTGGCAAACTTCTCCCAACGTGACGAGCAGAAGCTTGCAGTACCCACAGCCCTGCCGTTATCAAATGCGGCTATCTCAGTTCTGCCGTTTTTAAGTATATTACCGCCCCATTTGGACTTTGGGATATTGTCAAGGTAGTCCTGCGGTATAATGCCCTTATACGCGAACTGCCAGCTCTTTTCATAGATCTCCCTTATCTGCTGAAAATCGTCTTTTTCATTTATATGCCTTATCTCCATTGGATCACCTCCTATTTAATAATTATATAACGGATTATATTTATTATATCACTAAAGAACATAAAAATCAACGGCTTTTGAAAATAATACAGAAAACTAATAATTTCAACATATTTTGTCATGAATGTCAACATATTATACTTGATTTTTTCCCGATACTATGGTAATATAGAAGAATACGGGAAAGGAGTGGTGACGATGGGTACATCATACAAGTATAAATGCGATGAATGCGGCTTTGAAGAAGAATACTTCGTAGGCGGCAGACTTATGACAAAAGATTATAAAAAACGTACAGAAGAAGCCGAGGAAGAACTCAGAAGCGCCGCTCTCTATGGTAAATACGGTGAAAGCATACGCCAGCTTGTGAAGAATGAACGGGACAAGATCTATATAAACTGCGATACAGAGCTCTATCAGTGCATGGATTGCAGACAGTTCTCGATTCAGATAGCCAAGGAGATGTTCATGAACAGGAAGGAGTTCACCATGTCGGTAGAGTTCCGTCACGAATGTCCCTCATGTCACTCCTCGATGCTGCGCAAGACCAGGGGCTCTATCACATTCTGCCCCAAGTGCAAGATGTTCACAGCCCGTCTGGTTTCCATGGGAAAATTTGACTGAAAATAAGGGCAGCTCCTGCTGCCCTTTAATCATATCATAACAAAAGCGCCTGCTGTTGCAGACGCTCTTTTGGCTCCCCCTGCCCGGCTCGAACGGGCGACAACTCGGTTAACAGCCGAGTGCTCTACCGACTGAGCTAAGGAGGAATATAAATGTCGGCACTGATTTAGTTTCCCGGGCCGTCACCAGCCAAGTATCGTCAACGTGAATGAGCTTAACTTCCGTGTTCGGAATGGGAACGGGTGTGACCTCATTGCCATAAGCACCGACTA
>NZ_JHXI01000015.1 GCF_000621785.1 Ruminococcus flavefaciens ND2009
AAACGCTGAAGGCATCTAAGCGTGAAGCCGACCTTAAGATAAGATATCCCTTCGTAAGAGTAAGACCTCTCATAGACTATGAGTTTGATAGGCTCAAAGTGTAAGCGTGGTGACACGTTCAGCTTGCGAGTACTAATCGGTCGAGGGCTTTTCCTTTTTACTTCATTCAGAGTTTTCGCCTCGCATTACGCTTTATTCCTTGAAAACTTCATTTATATTTAGTCGGTGCTTATGGCAATGAGGTCACACCCGTTCCCATTCCGAACACGGAAGTTAAGCTCATTCACGTTGACGATACTTGGCTGGTGACGGCCCGGGAAACTAAATCAGTGCCGACACTTTTAAGGACTACTTCGGTAGTCCTTTTTTATTACGTTGACATATATTTGATATTATGGTAAAATAAATAATATAAATCACACTACGATCCGGGAGTTAAATCATGAGTAATACCAAAACTTCTTCGGCGAGCTGTAAGGCGTTCAGAAACCTCCTTGCAGGTGCTGCCGGTCATCCATATATCACAGCTTTCATACTGTGCCTGAGCTCTGCGATTTTTTTTCTGGGGGCTGCCGACTCCATGGCGACCTATGTCCCTGTTATATTTTATGCCCTGTTCTGCGGAGTTTCCGCCCTTATTGTCAGCCATTTCTGCATTATAAATAAGGTCAATGCCGCTGTCACGGCTCTGCTGACAGCTGCTGTATGCGCGGGAGGAGCTCCATTTTTTGTATGGTTTAACAGGACACATAACAGGATACTTTTTATCTTTGCATTTGGCTGTATCCTGCTGTCTGCCCTGTATTTTGCTTTCTATACCAAAAAGCAGGCACAGCGCTTCAATACCATGCTCATCATGGGATTATGCTTTGTTATTAAAACCTGTTACGTTCTCGGCACCTCTATCCATGACAGACAACATGATACAGACTGGTTCGGCGGTCCTGATGATGCCGCAACGGGACACCTTGGCTATATTTCCTATCTCTTTTATAATCACAGGTTGTATGACGGGGATTATCGCGGCATTTTCCAGTATTGTCATCCGCCCCTCCACCACAGTATTTGCGCTTTGTGGATAGGTTTTTTTAATAAAGTTCTTGGAGTTGATCTTGACCGAGCGGCGGAATCCGCTCAGATGCTGTCACTGTTCTGGTCAATGACCATCGTCATAACTGCCTATAAGATATTCCGCTATTTTAAGCTGGAGGGAACTTCTCTATATGTTCCGCTCATTATCACAGCCTTTCACCCCTGCTTTACCTTCCTGGCAGGTCTTATGAACAATGATCCCCTCTCATGGGCGCTGACTCTGGGAGCTGTCTACTTTACTCTCAGGTGGTACAGAGAGTCCACATTGAAGAATATCATCAAGCTTGCCCTCTGTATCGGTCTTGGCATGATGACGAAGCTTTCCGTGGGACTGATAGCTCCCTCGGTGACGATTGTCTTCATAGCCGTTCTTGTAAAGTCCCGCAAGGGTGCTTTCGCAAGGCTTCTGGGGCAGTTCGCCGCCTTTGCTGCGGTCTGTGCTCCTCTTGGACTCTGGTTCCCTTTGAGAGCCCGTATCCGCTGGGGGATACCCTTCACCTATGTCCAGGAGCTTCCCGAGATGGATCAGACCATAAAGGGAACTACCTTCATGGAGCGTATCACGGACTTCTCCGCCTATCAATTCAGCAGAGTCTTTGAAAACTGGCTCTGGTATGACGGGAACGGCGATCCTCAGAGCTACAATGAGCACAATCCTCTTATCGCTATCATGAAAAATTCAGTTTTCGGTGAGTTCATTACCGAAGGAAATTTCACACATTATCCTTTTATGCTGAATGTCTGCAAATGGCTGTTCTGGCTGGCTGCATTCATAGCTGCCGCAGCTTTTATCGCTATGATAGTCAGCCTTTTCAGGAAGTGCGCCGCAGACGGTGTACAGAAGTTCTTTATGGTGAGCTTCCACCTTATCCTGGTTGGAAATCTCTATATGCTGTCGAAGAAATACCCCATGGTTTGCAGTATGAATTTCCGCTATATAATGCCCACGGTCATTATCGGAGCCTTTTTCCTGGGAGCTTCCCTGACACGGGCAGACAAGCAGGGCAGCACTGCCGCAAAGGTGTTGAAGCTCAGCTCCTATGCCGCTGTTCTGGCGTTTGCAGTTATGTCCTCACTTGTATATCTTATGGTCGTCATTGACCGATGAAATCTGCTCCACAGGTTTCAGAAAGATACCAAAACAAAACAATGCCCCTGAGTGCATTTTAACACTCAGGGGTATTGTTGCTTTTTCAGCTACTATGGTAAATCAGAATTTATCGTAATACCTTGCGGCAACTATGAATGGGATTCCAAAGGGACTGTGTTCCTTTGGCGGAGTCCAGAGGCGGCGCCTCTGGCAGGGTTCAAGGGGCAGAGCCCCTTATTACGTCAGGCGCCTCGCAAGGGGTGAATCCAAAAACAGTCCGGTGGACTGTTTTTGGAGAGGGGACGCCTTGTAAGAGAAGGCGTCCCCTGGTTGAGCGGATGATAGTCGCCACTATAATACGAATTTTGTGGGACGTCGAGGACGCCGTCCCCTACATAATGCTAAATTATGATTTATAATAGTTATCATTCGCCGTTATATATGGTCCATTCAAGCTCTCTAATATTATTTGCCATATATTTGTCGGCGAAATCCTTGAAATTGCTTGTATCTGAATCGAAAGCGCGTTCGCCTGTAGATTCACCGTTTTTATAGATGCCGTACTGTGTGTATTCGTAAACAGGCGTGATAGTATTGTCCTCGCCCAGTGAGAGGATAAAGCTCTGGCTGCCTGCCTGATGCCCCATCATGCCGAATGTATTGCTTCCTTTGAATACGTCTACATTTTCGGTTGTTACTTCAAAGACCTGTACTTTTCTGTCCTTGTCATGACCGTTGAAGCGGGCGATAACATATTCACTTCCGTCATAGACCAGCATATACTTCCTGCTCAGTACAGAGGAGTTCCAGATGAAAAGCTCAGGCACTGAATCTGAGTTGACGTCATAGAATGAGTAGCCTGTGTCTAACTCCGGCATGGAAGCTTTGTCGGCGTTGTTTATCTCCTTGACAGCTCTCAGTGCAGCTGCTTCAAGCTCTTCCTGAGTAATGTCTTCGCGGTCTGTATGGGGATTTGTGTAGGCACCGGCTGTCTCTGCTTCAGCAGGCTTATCTTCGGGAGCAGTCTCGGTATCGGTCGCTTCCTCAGCCTTTGCAGTTGTTGCGGCTGTTGTAGTTGTTGAATTTGCGGTCGTAGCAGCAGCCTTAGTGCCTGTTTCCGTACCTGTTGCAGTTACAGTGACAACTGCGTGATCCTGGTCGGTGGTTACGGAAGTTCCGGGCTTTGTAGATGTTTCTACGGTAGTTGCTACAACTACGGGCTCCTTTATATCGGGAGTAACGCGATTGCGGCGGCTGAATGCGAATATGCTTCCTCCTACGAGCGCAACAGCGGCTGCGGAGCATAAGCTCATATAGATGATCCTGGGCAGCTTCTTCCTGCTATATATCTCAACACCTGTTACAGCGTCTTCTGTTTCGTTGTTCTCAGTGTTTACCGACTGAGTTATATCAAGCTTTGCCTTTTCGGCTTCATATTTTTTCATAGTGTTCTTCAGCATCCTTTCGCGGGCGTTCTTATCAATATTCATTTTACCTGTACCTATCTCTTCAATCGTTTTCATATCAGCGTTTTCAAGGACATCAAATCCTATTTCCTTCTTGTTGTTCATATATTTCCCTCCTTCATATCATAGCCCTCAGTGGCAAGCAGCTCTTTCAGCTTTTTCAGTGCTCTGCTGCACCTCATTCTCACAGATGTGGGCGACATCGAATGCTTTTCTGCGATCTCAGTTGAGTTCATATTGTAATAGTACTTCTGTATAATTATATCCGAGTCGGGCTGACCGAGACTGTTTACCAGCCTGAGCAGCGTATTTTTCAGAACACTTCGTTCTGCGTTCTCCTCAACGTTTTCCGTATCGGCAAGCTCGGTCGTCTCGTTTTCGATATAGACTGTATCGCTGTGGCGAACCAGCTTCCTGTACATCTGAATAGCTGTGCGGCTGGCGATCGTACCGATGAGACCTTTAAGGTCACCGTCGAAGCTGCCGTTTCGGTCATAGCTTATAAAGACTGCGGAGAAAACGTCTCCCACACATTCCTCGATGTCCTCGCGGCTTCCGCAGCTTCTCAGCTTGTTGTACACGATGGCGTAAACATAGTTGAGGTATTCGTCAAACAGCGCGGTCTGCGCCTTGCGAGGATCTTTATCGTAAATTTTGCGGTATTCATTATCTGTCATAGGACCACCCCTTTTGTTGGTTTTTAATGTATTTGTTGTAAGCGCTTTCATAACATATACTTGCTGTGACTGTCCGAAGTGTAACAAACTTTTTGAAAATTTTTCCGAAAAACTTTTCGGGGACGTCCACAGCGGCGTTTTTGGGTTAAATTCTCCTATTTATATATTGTATCATATCAGACGCTAAAGCTCAACGGTCGTATAAAACAAGACCTCACAGAATAGTCTGCGAGGTCTGAGTGTAAAAAAAAATATATAACGCGGATCAGCTGAGCTGCGAGGACTCCTCAGCAGGGGAATAAAAAAGTACCTCTGCATGAGCAAAGGTACTTTGAAAGCCGATAATGAACTTATCTCTTCGAGAACTGTCAGCGCGTTAAGAAAACAGTCCTGTGGACTGTTTTTAGCGATGACCGCAGCAGCTGCGCTGCGAGGACTCCTCAGCAGGGGAATAAAAAAGTACCTCTGCAAAAGCAAAGGTACTTTGAAAGCCGATAATGAACTTATCTCTTCGATAAAGTGCATTCTCGTAAATACGTTGTTTCAAGGTTGTTTTGTTAGTTACGTGTTAGTTATCCTGTCTGTTTTATTACAATCCAGAAGCATAATCGCTTCTTATTCTTCCTTTGTTTGTTCTTTATTTGCTTCTTCATTTCGCTTATTATAATATAAGCTGATTGAGTTGATGATGCAAGTAAACAAATAAAAGAGTTGGCATACAAGCTGTGGGGTGAGATAATTCTCATTGATTTCAGCCCAGTGAGCTAATCGGTTTCTATAACTCATACCAACATTTCCGTCTTTATCTTGTCCGAAAAAATAATTCAAGTGCTTGAGCTGGTACTTTCCAAGTATTTTCGTCATAGCTTCATTACCATCTGAAAGAAGATTTCCTATAGTCGATTTGTTTAACGGAATGTATATGCTATTTTTCATCTCTTCAAAATAACAAAGTCTTAGTAGCTTTTCAGAGAACGCACATATGAATACTGCTGCTCCATAGCACAAAGAATGGACAAGTAGTCTATCTGCGTCAACGGGGAGAGAAAGTAAGCGTATAACCCTCCGCACCTATCCCGCCGAAGTCTAATGAAGTATAATAAACTCCAAGGAACACCATGGAGTTTATTGAAGTATATTAGACAGATAGGAGTTGGTGAAATATATGCAGTCAAATATGACAAGCATCACAACAATAAAGCAGGAAGTACGTCTGCAAGAATGGACTGCACAGATCGAAGCGCAACAGGCAAGCGGTCTGACGATCCGGGAATGGTGCAAAGAAAACGGGATCAAGCCTAACACGTATTACAACCGCTTAAGAAAAGTTCGGGAGCAGTATATGGAGAAATCTCCGACTGTCGTCCCGGTACCGTTGCCACGTTCAAGTGAGAATATCCGTATCGAGAAAAACGGTTTGCAGATATCTCTGCCAACAGATATTTCTCCTGAAATTCTCCTGGCACTGGTCAAAGAATTATGCTGAAGGATATTGCAAATAATACACGAGTTTACCTTGTGACGGGGTATACAGACCTGCGGCGCGGGATAGACGGTCTTGCAGCTATCGTTCAAGGTCAGCTTTTGCTCGATCCTTTCAGTAAGGCATTGTTCCTGTTCTGCGGCAGACGCTGTGACAGGATCAAAGGTCTTCTATGGGAGGGCGATGGTTTTCTGCTGTTGTATAAACGGCTTGACAACGGTCGATTTCAGTGGCCACGCAGTGAGACCGAGGCGGTAATGCTTACGTCTCAGCAAATCCGCTGGCTTCTGGAAGGCTTGAAGATCGAACAGCCTAAAGCTATCCGTGAGGGAAAACCCGGTGCGATGTATTAAACCAATGCCATATGAATATTCAGAATATGTGCTTGAAAAGCCCCTCTTTTCGTGGTATCATGAATGTATCATCACGAACGGAGGGGTTCTTTATGTCCGAACAGAATATGACATCGGAAATCGTATCGCTCCGTAATGAAAATGCTGTTCTCAGGGAAGAACTCGCACTGGCAAATCAACAGCTTGAATGGTTCAGAAAGCAGATATTCGGACGCAAGACAGAACAGACTTCCGTTGTGATGGAAAAGGAATTTGGTGTTCAGCTTTCGATGTTCGGAAATAACGAAGAAAAATCAATACCAAAAGAAACTGTCACCATTCCCGAATACAAGCGCAAGAAAAAGCGCACTCACGATGATTGGATGAGCAGTCTTCCTGTTAAAGAGGAACATCATGAGATCAAAGATCCCGTCTGTGAGATATGCGGTGCCGAAATGAAAGATATCGGTACAGAAAAGGCTTACGATGAACTTGTATATACTCCTGCCAAGTTTCATATCCGCAGACATATCGTACATAAATACAAGTGTCCCGAGTGCGGAGAAAAGCCCGAAGAAAGAGACGAAAACTGTCATATCGTTCGTGCACCGTATCCTCATGCAATGATCCCGGGAAGCTATTGTTCTCCCGAACTTCTGGCGCATATCATCTACGAAAAATATGCAAAGTCTGTACCTCTGCACCGTCAGGAAAAGGACTTTAATTCAAAGAAGATACCTTTGCTCAAAGCAACTATTTCAAACTGGGTGGGTACAGCCGCCGAAAAATGGTGTATGCCTATTGTAGAGAAGATGCACGAGATGCTTATCTCGGGGCAGATCATCCACGCCGACGAGACAACAGTGCAAGTCCTTCACGAGGAAGGCAGAAAAGCCACATCGGTATCGAGGATGTGGGTGTACTGCAACGGCAAGATGAACGACCGCAGTATCATCATTTTCGATTATCAGCCGACGAGAAAAGGTGAGCACGCCTCGAATTTCCTGAAAGGCTTTATCGGATATCTTATCTGTGACGGATACGATGCTTACAATGCAGTCGAAGGTGCAAAAAGATGTGGCTGCTGGACTCATAACAGACGACATTTTGTAGAGTGTCTGCCGAAAGACAAGTCAGCTTACAGTACTTCTGTCGCAGCAAAGGCGGTTTCTTTTTGCAACAGGATATATCACGAAGAAAGTCTGCTTGCCGACAGCTCCGCAGAATACAGATATGAACAGCGCCTTGCGAAGGTAAAGCCTTTGCTTGACGAGTTTTTTGCGTGGCTTGAAACTGTTCAGGTCAGCGGAAAGGGAAAGCTGACAGATGCAGTGAGGTATGCTATGAACGAGAAAAAGTATCTTTACACATTCCTTGAAAACGGTGATATTCCGATCGACAATAACAGAGCCGAGAATGCTATCCGCCCATTTGCAGTCGGAAGAAAAAACTGGCTTTTCAGCAACACAGCAAACGGTGCAAAAGCAAGTGCAGTGCTGTACTCGATCATTTCAACCGCACAGGCAAATGGTCTTGATGCAGAAAAATATCTGACAGAGCTGTTTTCACAGCCGGCAGGAACGATATTATTACCATGGAGGGAAGAAAAATGAAAGAAGTATTTGACAAATGCTGTTACTGCAATGCACCGCTGAAACTCGAGATAAGTGAGACCTCGATTCATACATTTCAAGGTCACAGGAATGAATTCACGATAAAGCATGAACCCAGTCTTGCCTGCACAAAATGCAATAACATGTTTCAGGCTGAGTCGTATCAGTCTGAAAAGACTAATGCTTTCCTGCATTTTCTGATGTCGATCAAACTGAAGAAAGCTGAGATCGAATACAAGGACATGATCAGGTATGTAGATAAAATTCTTAAATTCAATGACGATGAATAAATATGACCCTGCAGGGATGTTGATTCCTTGCAGGGTCTTAATTTTTAGGGTGCGGAAAGTTTGACGGTTACGAGAGAAAAGATATTTCCTACCATTTGAGCCATTAATTCATAATCAGATGCCAATTCATCAATATCATTATGTGTTTCTATTGCAATACAATCTACTAAATCGAAGAAGCCATTCAAATACTCATTTGTTATGTCCTTATTTGTAAAAATAATATGTATTGTAGCTGCACCGACGGTTATGACACTCTCTAAAAACCTCTGATGCGAAAATGTAAAGTAATCATTTGTTGGAACGTTGGTAGATACAATATCCATAAATGATTTTTTGCTTTCAGGCGGAGTATTAAGGTTACTTTTCCAAGTCAATGAATCCTTGTCTGGTGTATGAGTAATGTTAAGTATTCTTATAAATATATTTTGCTTTGAAGTAAGCATAGCTTTGATTTTTTCGGTAGGTATCTCCATAGTAAACGTATGTCCGTTTTGTAATATGGATTCGCTCAATAATTTGTCAAGGTCATGCTGCACTTTTTCAAATCTGTTAGCATCTATATGCTGTATTCTACGTAGAAATGCGACGTAATTTCTAATTGTTTGATCATGCCGTAAAACATTATCAGTGTTTAGAGTTTTGGCAAGTGCTTCAACATCATTGCTTATGGACTTGATCCAAAGCTCAGTTTTTTCAAAAAAAGATGTATTAGGATTTTGATATAAGTGAGCAATGACGTTTAATGTATTCTTAAAGCTATACCTTCGTATGCTTTCTAAGCTGTATTCTGGAAAAAGATCATCAAATAATTCAGGATTGACTTTTAATATCCTTTCAAAAGCATCAAAGTGCTGTATTACTGTGTTTCCGCATTTGCTAAAGACATAATGCTTTACATTTAATGACATACCGTTCCCGTATTTAGTGATTAATTCAATGGTTGCATCAAAAACCTCAGATATTCCATAAGGCTCATAAGAGTGTACCAATAATGATTGATAGGCAGTATTGATGTACTTTATTATATTGCCATTTTGGATTGTGACAATACTGTTCTTTGCATCAGAGATTATTCTGCTTAACAAGTCTTTGTGTTCATCGTTAATGAGAGTTGGGATATTTTTTTCAAAACAGATTATTTTTGAAGCAAACAGATAATTATAGTAATCATCAATGGAATCTATACTTTTTAATTTGAATCTTGTAAAAAGTGTTTCAAAATAAGTTTTATTCTCTATTATCTGTTTGATTTCAAAGTTTGTAGCAAAATCGTTTCCCTCATAATATTTAGCTGAAAATGACAATTTCAGTTGTATCAATTCTTCGTGTATACCCATGATGACCTCCTTTGCAAAATGATACTTTTTTGCAATCGTTATATCCTACATAAATTATACTTCATAATATCATTTTCGTCAAGATAAAAAACAAAAAGAGTTCCCCATAGGAATTATAATCCTACAGGGAATTATGTTACTAACTATTCATCCTCGTCCGAACACTCCTCCAACCCGTGTATGAGCTGGATGTAAATACACTCTGCTCGGTCACGTTCCTCACCCTCGGTAGTCATCATCTGCCTGAGAAAGAAATCCTGTGCTTCCTCACGATCGTCCCAAACCTCTTTCTTGCCGTTGCAGATGGTAGTGACGGTGCGTGTTCTCGGCATTGCGAGTTCGGGTATTCTAAACATAAAATCGCCTCCATAAAATATTGTTGTGAATCCATTATAGCGGATAAATATTCCAGAGTCCAGCTCTGCGGAATGATTGTAATAATTCTTGTGAAATGCGCAGCAAGAATTATTATTTTGCCAGTGCATATTGCCTTGAATTCTATTCCCTTGGAGCCAGCTTCTGAAAGAAAAACAGGATCCTCCATATCTCAAGAATACGTTCCTCGATCTCCTTGAAATCATCGGCGTAAGCGTCATCGTTTTTCGTGACTCTGACTTTGATCTGATTGACATTATTATTGATACTGTTTAGCATTGAATAAAGTCCCTGCATTTTTTCATTGTCTATAAGCAGAATCAGACCGTCGAAGACACATCGCCTTACGAAGTCGCTGAATGATTTACAGCGGCTGTTTTTATACTTACGCCGGAACGCTTCAAGTTCCTCCTCGGTTACTCTGATTTTCAGGAAAATGTCACGCTTGGTTTTCTGTTTTTTATTTGTTTTTCTTCTCATAAAAATCTCTCTTTCTTTTATTCAGGTTCGGGGTCTGAGGGGTGTCCCTCTCACAAGCTTTGTATTGTGTGGTTTTCAGTTTTTGTACCCACACAATACCGTGCTTGCTACTCTTCCAAACGCCCCTGTGGGCGTAGTTTCATTTTTCTCTTTTCAAAAGAGAATTCCAGGCACTTTTATGCCTGTCTGCCCTGTCATTTTTCTTTTCAGACAGCTATTCGATCTACACGGTTACACACTTCACACACATGAATATACCTGACCGAAGTTTTCATCATCAAAAAAGATAAAATATCTGTGATGCTCTCCATATCTATAATAGAAAAAGAAATGTGTAAGCGTGTAAGTCCTGATATTTCTTCTTTTCAGGTGTGTTATGAAGCGTGTAGCGTACCGTGTAAAATGCGTTTTAATACATGATAGTCGGCGGTCGGTATGTGTATCTGATTCCGATGAAACCTCTCGCACGTTTGCCCTGCTCGTTGACTGCATTTTCGGAGTAGGTTATTCCGTAATCATCTGCGTGAGATTTCAGATAGCCGGAGAAGGTTCTTCTTGATAATTCATCAAGGCTGTTGAGCCTGCACCAGCTCTGATATGCCCAGTATAATTCCTGAGAATGTATCTGCCCCGAAGCGTCAAACTTGAAGTCATGCTCGCTCTCCATAAAGGGAATGATATTGTTGCATTCACGCTCGCTGCGTTTGAGGTTTTCTTTCGCCTGATCGCTTATGGTAAACTCAAAATCATTCGCAATCAAACGCTCCAATCCCTCGATACACCAGAGGAATATTCCTTCCTTTTCAGCAAGCAGTTTTTCGGTCAGATGTTTGTCTGCTGTACGGTCTTTCGGAACGGGCTTTGCAACAAGTATCATCTGCCTGCGGAAGAAGCCTTCGCTGCGGTCATAAAGTGCAGAGATCGGATTGTTGCCGAATGCGATAACTCTTGTGTACAATAACGCCTGAAAAGAAGGACTGCCTTTCGGCTCGATCTCCATAGGTATCTCCGCTGTGATAAGCTGTTTTAGGAATTCTGTCTTTTCAAGTGCAGACATATCCATATCATCATCTATCATACAAAGCTTTCCGAGGAGCTTGACCTTGTTGAATCGGGCGGCAGGTCCGTTGTCCAGACCTGATACACTTCCGCTTACAGAATTCTTATATCCCATGATCTCAAAAAGCACCTTGCCGACACGGGACTTTCCCTCGCCGCCGTTGCCTGAGATCATCAGCATTTTCTGTGCTCTTGTGGACGGTATCAGCAGATACCCCATATACTCTTGCAAGGTCAGAACGTCATGTTCGTTCAATAGCTCCTGCACAAACCTGAGCCAGCGTTCAGGCTTCGGAGCATCGGAACGGTATTCAATGCCCAAGCGGTTCATTGTAAACTGCTTTCCCTGAGAGAATACAAAGTGTCCCTGTGCCAGATGAAGTGTGCCGTTTTTCAGATGTATAGTGTGTTCGTTAGGCTCAGGTGCAGGACGGTAGCACTTAATCTTCATAGCTTCCACCAGACGTTTGGTACGGTCTGCGACATTCTTCACTACATAAGGCTTGATACGCTCGTATATGACCTTGCTCAGCTCCGAGATAAGGAACTCGCCGTCTATGTCATAGAACAGTCCATTGATGCAGTACAGATTGTGTTGTGCAAGAAGCTCCGTACAGAATACGTCCTCATTGACCTGTGTTCCGTCCCACCACTTCGGATATTTGCTTTTCTCCTCTTTCTTTTCCTGATGCTCTGCTTCTTTAAGCTGCCGTAATGCCTTTTCCCTATATGGAGCTACAAGGCTGTCAAAGTCCGCTGTCAGCTTGAATTTCTTGGCTACCTGTCTGAATGCGGTGATATACTGCGACACGGCGAATTCATCAGGTAGGGTGAGTATCTTTTCATAGGGTGCAGTACTGTTAAGTATATCATCATACGTTACCGATGATAGTGCTTCTTTCTGCTTATCAAGCTCGGACTTCTCCTGTTCTTCGGGCTGTACACCCTCATCAGGTACAACGGGGAGATCATCCCCGTTGTTCGCTTCCGTAATCAGCTCTGCAGCATCATTCATCATTTCCTGCATCGCTGACCTCCGTTTCTGCCCTGAAATAGCCTAAGTCCTCCCATACTTTCTTGTCAGGGCAAAGATAGTTGTACTCGCTTGAACCGTCCTTCTTGAAGGCATATCCGAAACGGAATATGCCTTTCTGTAAGCCTATCCTGATGTACTGCGGGTCTTTGCCTGTTGCCTGTGCAATCTCCTTGATCGGTACGTTTCTGCCTGTAAAAGCCGGCAGAGAATTAATAGTATTATTCATGTGGTCTCCTTCCGATTATATATCTATCTCTAATCGTGTGAAAAAATCTCAGGGTGCCTCTTGACATCTCTCTGCGATTCTGATATAATTGTACCATACACTTCCAGACATTTCAATTGTCTTGATAAAAATAGTACATTAACAATTTATTCATAAATAGTGGAGGACAAAATGAAAACAGCAATAGATCAGGAGAAAACAAGAGAAAAGATAGTTGCTCTGCGTACTGAGCGTGGTTTGTCGCAGAATCAGCTTGCAGAAGCTCTCGGTGCTTCACGTACACATTACAACGGTATCGAACACGGCAAAGCTACAATAACAAATAGCTATATCAATATGCTTGCTGAGTTCTATGATGTGCCTGTCGAGGATATAGTTGTCTATGCGGACAGTTATGACGATGATTATTATGAAGCATTGCAGAAGTTCAATCACCTTATGGGAGACAGCTTTGATAGCCTGAAATCGCAGGCTGTACTGCTCGATACTGCGACATTCGTAGGCAAGCGTAACCAGAACGTGCTGTCAACGGTGCTTGCTAACCTCGGTTATACGCTGGAGATCAAGGCCTCACGTGATGTATGGAGCGATTACTTCATTCTTTCTCAGACGGACGAGGGACAGCCAGTGTATGATATGCCGCCTGAGTTGTTGCAGTTGTTCTCAGAGGGATATGTTATTGCTCTCAAAAAGGCAGGAAAGACAATGTGCTATATGTCTATAAGCGAATACCTGCAATTCGAGAACTATCTGATAATGACCGTCAAGGGCTTTACATCGTCCATAATCAGCGATTTTAAGAAGTTCACCGTCAACAAGGACGAACAGGAAGAAGCACCAATGCCCCTTGACGAGCTGAAAACTCAGATTGACCGCATTTCCGAGATCGTTGACACCTGCCGTGAGGTAGTACGGCTGAAGGAGGAGAAGCAGAATGAAGTTAGCTAACGGTGTTGGCACTGTCTACAAGCTGTCGGGCAACAGGCGTAATCCCTACATTGTCCGCAAGACAGTCGGCTGGGACATTGATACCGAAACAGGCAAGCGCAAACAACAGTACATCACTATCGGTTATGCTCCGACCAGGGCTAAAGGGCTTGAAATGCTCATGGACTACAATAAGAATCCCTATGACATTGAAGCGTCCAAAATCACCTTTGCCGAAGTCTTTGAGAAGTGGTCGGCGGAGAAGTTCCCCACGATCTCGGACAGCAACGCCAAAGCCTACAAAGCGTCATATAATACCTGTGAACCCCTCCACGACAGAGTGTTCAAGGATTTGAAGCTGACTGACTTGCAGGGTGTTGTAGACAACTGCGGTAAGAACTATCCGACGCTCCGCAAGCTGAAAGTGCTGTTCAGCCAGATGTATGAGTATGCCATGAAGTATGAGATCTGCATGAAAGACTACTCTGAGTATGTGGATATTATCAAGTTCAAGGACAAGAACCCGAACAAGACAGACCGTTCTCCTTTCAGTAAGGAAGAAATTGATGCTCTGTGGCTGCAGGAAAACAATCTCTACGCTCAGATCGTCCTGATGCTGATATACAGTGGAGTACGTGTGTCCGAGCTGCTTGATCTCAAGCGTGAGAATGTCAACATCGAGGAGCATTGCTTCAAGGTGGTGGAGAGCAAGACCGAAAGCGGTATCCGTGTTGTACCGATACACGACAGGACTTATCCGTTCTTCAAGAAGTGGTACGAGGACGGAAACGAGTATCTTCTTCATACTCCCGACGGCAAGCAATTCATCTACCGCAATTACTATGATTCCTACTGGACTCCTGTCATGGAGCTGATCGGCTGCTCCCACAAGCCCCACGATACCCGTCACACCTGCATCTCGATGATGACCGAGAAGGAGGTATCGCCTACGCTGATAAAGAAGATCGTCGGTCATTCGGGTGCAATGTCACTGACCGAGAAGGTTTATACGCACGTTAATGTGCAGGAGCTTTTGGAGGCTATTAATAAGATATAGGCAAAAAATCTCCCACCTATCAATATGGACGGTGGGAGATTACTTTATATAGCCTTGTTTCTTAAATCGAGATAATGCACAAATTGTTCTGTCATTATCTGTTCTGGTAATCGTCTATAAGTAGTAATGTTGCTTAAGAACGCTTCATTATCACTGCTTAATGCTTCGCTAAACATAATATTACCAGAATGAGTTATTGATATTATATTTTGATCAAATAGTTTGTGATGATTCTCACATAGCCACAAGCCGTTATCTCCGCTCGTAGCGTGCTGTAGCTTTTCTTCAAAAGAAATATGTCCTTGCCTTTTGATAAGAGCAACAGGCCAAATATGTGCACCTTGTATGATTTCAGGTATTTCGCAGCCACACATTGCACAATGCTTTTTACCAAGCCTGTTAAGCAAATTGTAGATATATCTCGGTGAACGAAGACTGTTGTTTTCCTCGAAAGCTTTCTTTTCCAATTGAAGGTCAGTTGGAATAACACGTATTACGCCCATGTTTTTTATTACGTTTAAAGATGCTTCAGGTAATTCTTTAAGGTCTTGTTCCAGTACCTCATAAAGCGTAATCCTTTGTTCTTTTTTTGCCAGCATAGATAGAGCATAGCATATTAAACTGGTTTCATACTTATTTGCACCATAGGTTTTTCCGTATATATCATAGTTCCTGACGGTACTTTTGGTAATGTATGTTGAATTGTTACTTTTGTTTTTGCCAGAATTGATTTTTCTGTTAAACATTATATCTTCTATTGAAGAAAATGGAACGATTTTATGCTGTAACACTTCATCATTCAAAAAATGAAAACCAATTGTTTTCATCAATCTATAAATGAGTATATGATAATCTGTTTCAGGATTGCCTTCAACACTTAGAAAATAATAGTATAATCGTTTGTTATCATATGTATTTGAGAAAAACATATTGAAAGCTGTTGGGACGCTTTGAACGCTTGAATTCCGTCCATTTATATCCTTTTCAGAAAAACTGATATACATTACATCATTCTTATAGTACAGTAGAGCCATTCTGCCTTTATTATATGTTGGCGGAAGGAAATCATCGGTATAGTCGTTATTCACATATTCATATGAGAAATTATCTAAATCTGTTATACGTTTGCAAACGTCTTTCAGGACCTCAGGAGTTACAGCATCGCCAAAGTAAACGTTGGTCTGTTTGGATTTTTGAAGGTTATTCTTGATAACAAAATGAGGAATGTCATACTTCATAATTAACTATTAGCACTTCCTTTCTGCGCGAGCCAGATATACCGATTATATCACCTAATTCAATTATATTATAGTGGTTACGATTTATCCAACTTACAAGATTATCATTTACTTTTCCTTTATGTTCAATAACATAGGATAACATAAAGGGTATGTTGTCTTCATTCAGCTTATTTAAGAACTCAAACATATCACGTTCAAGTTTATCATTCCACCCATTAAAGCCTCTTTTTCCGTCATTATAAGAGCCGGTTGTAAGCTTGTATGGCGGATCAAGGTATACAAAAGTATTGTTATCTATTTGGGGTAATAGATCGAAATATTGTCCTGTCTTGAAAATGTATTCATTTTCTTTAATTGCTCTTGAAAAACTAATCATCTTTTCAAGAACTTTATCATTAAACCATCGCATTCCAACAGGATTATTAAACTCATGACTTCCGTTAAAGCGTATCTGCTGCTGATAACCATAAAGGATAATAGTATATAGCAGTCGAGGATCACGTTTATCCTCTGGAAAAGAATTATAATAAGCACGGGCTGCTTGATATGCTTCTGCATTTGCTTTTTCAAGCCCAAATTTATTTGTTATTCTTTTAATGTATAATAAATATTGATATGTATCGTTCGTTTTGAACGATTCAACAAGCTCTGTAACAAAATGATTTATATCATTATAGATAATGGAATCAGCGCTGATGTTTATGCCTACATTAAATCCACCGCCAAAAGCGTCTATAAATTTCTTGTAACGGGCAGGAGCGTGTGAACGAATATCAGATACGATTTTAGACTTGCTTCCTATGTAATTTAAAGGGGATTCATATAAAACATCGGATTTGTCTTTTAGTTCAACAAAAAACAAGTATTCAAAATGCGCATTTGGATTGTTTGATTTCCAGTTCTGATACTTCTTATATGAAATCTTTTTACAAACATAAGTTTCAGACTTGCCATAACGTTTCATAGCAGCTTCAATGTATTCTTTGGACATGAAGCCGTCATTATTATAGCTTAATATAACATAACGTGCTTTAGTTTTGGCAAGTATTCTATCAAAAAGAATGTTTGCTTTATATTCTTTTGACCAATCAGAACGCATTGGTGCTGTGCTTCGAGAACCTGTGACAGTACTTATTGACGGATTATCATCCAAAACGAGTGTTTCCAATAAATGGTACTGCGTTCCGTACTGATTTTGCGTATATGGTGGATCTAAATACAAGATGTCACAATCAATAGTATCTATGATTTCTTCTATTTTAGAATTAAAAGTTGATAGCTTATGGCACTTATTTGTTTTGCTATCTACACGATCAAATACTATAGGCTTCAACGCACGTGCATCCCACTTCTTTAGGAAAGCACCGTACACACCAGCGGTATTTGATACATCAGAAACCGATTCGATTAAACAGGCAAGTAGATAATTATACTCATCATCAGTAATAAGTGAACTGTTTTTCCATTCTTCTATCTTTGAACGAAAAAAATCAATCCTCTCGGCATTTTCAGGCGTAAAATACATTCTTGATGATTCAGCAGGCGAATAGTTTTTATAAATAAACCCGTGAGCAACATCATTAGTGTTATTAAAATACTCAATTGGGTCGAAGCCTAATCTTGAAAATGAACAGTGCTGAGAACGTAATCTGCCACCTGTGTATACAACAGACCAGGTCAGATTGTCATTGATTATTATATTGTTATAGTACTCCTTAAAATAATCAGCAACAGAACCTGATCCGCAAAAAGCATCAAAGAAGGACAATTCTTTATTGATCAGTCCCTTATCAGATAATAACGAGTATATTTCTGATACTATCGATTCTTTATTTCCTAAATAACGCATTTAGACACTCCATATACACAAAACGAGCTTATAGCCTCATTATAACATATTTTAATTAAAAATACAACAGGTTAATAAATAAGGCATTCACCGCAAGGGCAAATGCCTTAAATTCTTGTTAGTTACCCGTTAGTTACGTGTTAGTTACCGTCCGAAATTCAACATATTTCAGATAAACCCAAACCGAACAAAACAGCGTAAATACGTGATTTTGAATACTCCCAACAGGGATAAAATTATCTCTTTGAGAACTGAGGAGCACGACGTGCAGCCTTGAGACCGTACTTCTTTCTCTCCTTCATTCTGGGGTCACGAGTGAGGAATCCGGCCTTCTTGAGAGTGGGGCGGAGCTCAGCATCGAACTCGAGAAGAGCTCTTGAGATACCGTGTCTGATAGCACCGGCCTGACCTGTAACGCCGCCGCCTGCAACTGTGCAGATAACGTCGAACTTCTCTACATTGTCAGTGAGTGCGAGGGGCTGACGAACGATGAGCTTGAGAGTCTCAAGACCGAAGTAATCGTCGATGCCTCTGCCGTTGATGGTTACATTACCTGAACCGGGGTAAATTCTGACTCTTGCTACGGAGTGCTTTCTTCTGCCTGTGCCGTAGTAGTATTTAACTTTTGATTCGTACATTTAAAAGCACCTCCTATTAAAGCTCGTAAGCAACAGGCTTCTGAGCCTCCTGCTTGTGATTAGCGTCCTTGTAGGTTCTGAGTCTCTTGAGCTGAGCTCTGCCGAGGCTGTTGTTGGGAAGCATTCCGTTAACAGCGATCATCATAGCTCTGTCAGCCTGCTCAGCCATCATGTCCTTGTAAGAAATGGACTTGAGTCCGCCGATCCAGCCTGTGTGCCAGTAGTACTTCTTCTGCTCCAGCTTTCTGCCTGTGAGAACAGCCTTAGCGCAGTTGATAACGATAACGTGATCTCCGCAGTCTACGTTGGGAGTGTAAGTGGGCTTGTGCTTGCCTCTGAGGATGTGAGCAGCCTTGGCAGCAACTCTACCCAGCGGCTTACCCTCGGCGTCGAGGATATACCATGTACGGCTTACTTCAGCCGGTTTTGTCAGTGTAGTTGACATAAATTTTTCCTCCTGTAAAATATTTTCAGAACGGAAAGCGAGTACGGAAACAAGAGGCAGAACCTCTGACAACGGTCGGAAGCCGCTGCCTCTTGCTTCCCGAAAAAACGCCATTACCGTTTGCAGTGCAAGAATTATTATACACGATATAGAAGGTAATGTCAAGGCTTTTTCTGAGATTTTTTTAATATATACCCTGTTTTCTCTTGCAATCGCTCTGTTTTTCTCTCAATCTCTCCGTTTCTCGTGTTTCATTTCAGTTTTGCGAAGTAGAAAAAAGGGGAGGTTTCCCCTCGAATTATATGCACTTTTTCCATAGGGTCGCAGCAGTCATTTATTGCTGAAACTGACCGTTTTTGTATGGAATAGCACAGCTGTCTTGCCAATTATTGCTCATTATACCGTGGTCTCATTGACTTATTTGTGCAATTGTGCTACAATGAAGATACAAAAATTTATTTTTGGAGGAATTTACTATGAAAGGAAAAAACATCAACAAGGTTGTTGCAGGTGTTATGGGTGCAGCTATAGCATTTTCTTCAACAGCCTCAGCTGTATACGCGGTAGCACCCGCAAATGTACAGCTGACAAACGCAAAGGTATCTGCATCAGCAGAGGGCGAAGTCGTATATGAACTCGGCTTTGAGAGCGAGGATGACCTTGCTAACTGGTCCAACCGCGGCGGAGACGATACCACAAAGGTCTCTATTTCGGCAGATGCTGCAAAGAGCGGCAAGAGCGGACTTCTTGCAAGCGGCAGATCCGAGAGCTGGAACGGTCCCGCATTCCGTCTTGACGGAGTTCTTGAGCCCAATACTCAGTATTATCTCAGCGCTTCTGTCAAGGGCAAGTACTACACAAGCGCAATGCTGAGCTTCCAGTCTTCAGCAGACGGAGTTACATCCTATTCCAACCTGGTACAGAACCTCAACGGCAGCGACTGGATGAGCGTCAAGGACGTTCCGATCAGCTACAGCGACGGCATGGAGGGAGTATACGTTTACTTCGAGGGCGGCTCTGATGATCTTTATGTTGACGATTTCAAGATCGTAAAGGCTCCCCATATCGATATTGAGAAGGATCTTCCCTCACTCAGCGAGCTGTACAAGGACAAGTTCAAGATCGGTACTGCTCTTACTCCCGAGGATCTGGCTTCACAGCCCTTTATGGACCTTGTTCAGAAGCACTTCGGCGAGAGCATCACAGTGGGCAACCAGATGAAGCCCGACTATGTTCTCAACAAGGACGCTACACTTAAATATTTTGAAGAGACAGGCGACGATGAGACTCCTCAGATCAGCTTTGCACAGGCTAAGCCCGTTCTCAACTATGCAAGAAAATACGGTATCCCTGTAAGAGTCCACACACTTGTATGGCACAGCCAGACTCCTGAGTGGTTCTTCAAGGAGGACTTTGACGAAAAGAAGGATTACGTTTCACCTGAAAAGATGACAAAGCGTATGGAGAACTACATCAAGAGCTATTTCGAGACTCTTACAGCTCTCTATCCTGATATTGACTTCTATGCCTGCGACGTTGTAAACGAGGCATGGCAGAACGACGGTACTCCCCGTAAGCCCGGCCACTGCGGTCAGTCCAACAACTATGAGGCTTCCGACTGGGTAGCTGTTTACGGCGACAACTCATTCATCGACTACGCATTCAAGTTCGCAAGACAGTATGCTCCCGAGGGCTGTAAGCTCTATTACAACGACTTCAACGAGTATATGGACAAGAAGAAGGCTATCTGCGAAATGGCAGAGAGACTCAAGGCAGCAGGCAACATCGACGGTATCGGTATGCAGTCTCACCTTGACGTAAGACAGAGCATGGATGCTGCTTTCCCATCACTGGGTATGTATGAGAGCGCTCTCAAGGATTATACTTCATTAGGCCTTGATGTTCAGATCACAGAGCTTGACGTTACTGTTCAGGAGAACTCAGGCGACAAGTACTTCGACGTACAGGCTCAGTACTACAAGGGTCTCTTCGATCTCTATGAGAAGTACAGCGACAAGCTTTCAGCTGTTATCTTCTGGGGCGTTACAGATCCCAAGAGCTGGAGAAAGACACAGAATCCTCTTATCTTCGACGGCGACTTCAAGGCTAAGCCCGCTTTCACTTCCATCGTTGGAAGCAGAACAGCTGCTGATCCTGTAAGAACAACTATTGCAGGCGGCGAAGTAAAGACTACTACCACAACCACCACAACAACAGAAACCACAACTACTACATCAACTACCACTCCCCAGGGTGGAATTCTTGAGATATTATGGGGCGATACCAACTGCGACGACAAGGTCGAGCTGGCTGACGCTATCCTCATCATGCAGGCACTTGCCAACCCCGACAAGTACGGCGAGAAGGGTACTGCTGAAAAGCACCTTACCTCACAGGGCAAGATGAACGGCGATGTTGACGATTCCACCGAAGGTCTGACACCCAACGATGCTCTCTTCATTCAGGAGTATCTCCTCCATACCAGAGAGTCTCTCATACCTTCCAAAAAGTAAAAAACTACAGGCTGCACGGCTTTGCCGTGCAGCTTTTTTTTACGCTATATTGACTTATTCTCCGTTATGTGATATGATATTTCTATGATATTGCCCCGCTATCGGGCACTATACTTACGAATAACTATCAAGGAGTGTTTTTATGAGTCTTTTCAGCAGAAATCAAGGCTACACAGCAAAGCCTGCATCACCGGCCGCAGCAATCATCGTTTTCGGAATTATCTTCGCAATATCACTGTTTTTCGGCATCAGCGGTCTTATGGGAGACAGCCGCAGTCTGGATCAGGCGTTTGAGATCGGTCTGGACAAGGATACCGTTGTAAGCGGCGTTCCGTCCTATGGAGCTCCACAGCCCAATCTTGACTATGAGCACGGCATAAACTCGGTAACTATCGGACATGAGTACTACTACATGATTATGGACGAGTCTCAGGACAATGTACTTCTTGTCCGCGCCGATAAGGACTTCGGTGACAATTTCGACAGCGAAAGCTTTGAAAACGTGAAGGGAGCCTCCGTAAAGGGAAAGGTAAGGACTGCCTCAAATGATGTAACAGCAAAGTTCAGCGATCTCAC
Source organism: Ruminococcus flavefaciens ND2009 (assembly GCF_000621785.1). Taxonomy (GTDB): domain Bacteria; phylum Bacillota; class Clostridia; order Oscillospirales; family Ruminococcaceae; genus Ruminococcus; species Ruminococcus flavefaciens_C. Next base: position 21,806 of record NZ_JHXI01000015.1, read on the forward strand.
CACCATTCTGAACCCCACACTCATGTATATCGACACCACCTATAAGAGCCGGAGCATAAAGTGGTTCATCATTGCAGCTATCAATCTGCTCCTTGTTGCAACAGTTGTCCTGAACTGTGTTATAAAGGGCAGAAACGGCGGCTCAGCCGGAGTTGTGGGCGGTCTCATAGGCTTCGTGGATCTGGCAGGAATGCTTGTGGCAGGCTATCTGCTCATCTACAATATCCTTCTGAACTGAGCGGATAAGCCTTTTTTGCATTGACAACAGGCATAATAAATGATATAATAAATATATCTATCTAAAATATAACAGAAAGAGGTCATATATATGGCAAAAGATAAAAAGCTGGTATCTGAGATAACCTCAATGGACGAGGATTTCGCTCAGTGGTATACCGACATCTGCAAGAAGGCAGAGCTTATTGAATATACAAGCGTCAAGGGCTGTATGGTAATACGCCCCTACGGCTATGCTATATGGGAGAATATGCAGCATATCCTTGATACTACCTTCAAGGAAACCGGCCATGAGAATGTATGTATGCCTATGTTCATTCCCGAGAGCCTTCTCCAGAAGGAAAAGGACCACGTTGAGGGCTTTGCTCCCGAGGTTGCATGGGTAACTTACGGCGGCAACGAAAAGCTTGAGGACAGGCTCTGTGTACGTCCTACATCAGAGACCCTTTTCTGCGAGCATTACGCTAATATCGTTCACTCCTACCGCGACCTTCCCAAGCTGTACAACCAGTGGGTAAGCGTTGTTCGCTGGGAGAAGACCACACGTCCCTTCCTCCGTTCAAGAGAGTTCCTCTGGCAGGAGGGTCACACCATACACGCTACAGCTGAGGAGGCTATTGAGGAGACAGAGCGTATGCTGAACGTATATGCGGATTTCTGCGAGAAGTCCCTTGCTATGCCTGTTATAAAGGGCAAGAAGACAGAGAGCGATAAGTTCGCAGGAGCTGTTTCCACATATGCTATCGAGGCTCTTATGCACGACGGTAAGGCACTTCAGGCAGGTACCTCACACTACTTCGGCGACGGCTTCGCAAAGGCTTTCGGCATTGAGTATACAGACAAGGAAAACAAGAGAGTCAATCCCCACCAGACCAGCTGGGGCGTTACAACACGTCTTATCGGTGCAGTCATCATGACTCACGGTGATAACAGCGGTCTTGTTCTTCCTCCCGCAGTTGCTCCTGTACAGGCAGTTATCGTGCCTATCGCCCAGCACAAGGAGGGCGTTCTTGACAAGGCAGGCGAGCTCTTCAACGAGCTCAAGGCAGCAGGTATCAGAGTAAAGCTTGACGACAGCGAGAACTCACCCGGCTGGAAGTTCGCAGAATACGAGATGAAGGGCGTACCTGTACGTATTGAGATAGGTCCCCGTGATATAGAGGAAAATCAGTGCGTTGTCGCTATCCGTTACAGCGGCGAGAAGAAAACAGTAGCACTGGGCGACCTTGCAACATATGTAAAGGCTCTCCTTGAAAAGGAGATACCCGAGGGTATGTTCAACAAGGCTGCTGAGAACCGCGCAAACAGAACATATGCCTGCACAACTATTGACGAGATAAACAAGGCTCTTGAGGAGCACGGCGACGGCTTCGTAAAGGCAATGTGGTGCGGCGACGAGGCTTGTGAGGACGAGATAAAGGAAAAGACAGGCGTCGGCTCAAGATGTATCCCCTTCGAGCAGGAGAAACTCAGCGACAAGTGCGTCTGCTGCGGCAAGCCTGCAAAGTGCATGGTATACTGGGGCAAGGCATATTGATCGCCCCATAGCTTAACGCGATACACAGAAATAGTGCCCCTAAGTTTTCAGATGACGGCTTAGGGGCATCGTATTAAAGACTGTCAGCAGACAGATGTCAAAATAGTTTGCTTATACAAACATAAAACAGGTTTACTTCAGGTAACACCTACCCATTTTGTATATATAATATGTTATAATCAATTGACTTAGGTTTTCAGAGGTGAGACTTATCAAAACAGTTGAGATCTTCACAGACGGCGCCTGCAGCGGCAATCCCGGTCCCGGCGGATACGGTGTTGTGCTCCGCTATAACGGCGTGGAAAAGGAGCTTTCCGGCGGCGACAGCGCCACCACCAACAACAGAATGGAGCTCCTGGGCGTTATTACGGGACTTTCCGCACTCAAGGAGCCATGTAAGGTGATACTTACCACCGACAGCAAGTATGTGGTGGACAGCGTCACAAAGGGCTGGGTATACGGCTGGAAGAAAAAGGGCTGGATAAAATCCGACAAGAAGCCCGCACTCAATGTAGACCTCTGGGAGCAGCTCCTGCCTCTGCTGGAAAAGCATGAGGTGACCTTCAACTGGGTCAAGGGACACGCAGGTCATCCCGAAAATGAACGCTGCGACAGGCTTGCCGTGGAGCAGCGCGATATATATGCAAAATAGGAGGAATCTACCAATGGAAGAGAAAAGGTTCATATATGCCGATAATGCGGCAACTACGGCGGTATCAGAGGAAGTCCTCAACGCCATGCTGCCCTATTTCCGTACAGCCTACGGAAATGCTTCCAGTATATACAAGCTGGGACGTGACGCCCAGCGCGATGTTGAGATAGCCCGTGAAAAGGTGGCAAAGGCTCTCGGCGCAGAGCCAAGAGAGATATTCTTTACAAGCTGCGGCTCGGAGTCGGACAACTGGGCTATAAAGGGAACTGCCGAGATGATGGCGAAAAGAGGCAAGAAACACATCGTTACCTCTGTTTTCGAGCATCACGCAGTGCTCCACACCTGCGAATACCTTGAAAAGCAGGGCTTTGAGGTGACTTATGTCCCCGTAAGCGACAAGGGTCTCATCGACCCCGAGGACGTAAGAAAGGCTATCCGCGAGGATACAGCACTGGTCACCATAATGTACGCAAACAACGAGATAGGCACTATCCAGCCTATCGATGAGATAGCTGCAATATGCAAGGAAAAGAAGGTTCTTTTCCACACCGACGCCGTTCAGGCTGTTGGTCATGTTGAGATAGACGTCCACAAGCAGGGCATTGATATGCTTTCGCTGTCGGGACACAAGATACACGCTCAGAAGGGCATAGGTGTCCTCTATATCCGTAAGGGCATAACCCTTCCCAACCTTATCCACGGCGGCGGACAGGAACGCGGAAAACGCGCAGGTACAGAGAATGTTCCCGCTATCGTGGGACTGGGCGTGGCAATTGAAGCTGCCACACGCAATATTGCCGAAAAGGCAGCTATCATAACTCCAAGAAGAAACCGCCTCATCGACGAGCTTCTGAAGATACCCTATACACGCCTTAACGGCGACAGGGACAAGCGCCTCCCGGGAAATCTCAATATTTCCTTCGAGGGTCTTGAGGGAGAGTCGCTCCTGCTCATGCTTGACCTCAACGGTATCTGCGGTTCATCGGGCTCAGCCTGCACATCGGGTTCACTTGACCCCTCGCACGTTCTGCTCTCAATCGGTCTGGTACACGCCGTTGCTCACGGCTCACTGAGACTTTCCATAGAGGAGGACGTCACCGACGAGGATGTGGACTATATCCTCGAGGTCATTCCAAAGGTAGTGGACAGGCTGCGTTCTATGTCACCCGTGTGGGAGCGCATGATGAAAGGCGAGAAATACGAATAAATAATAACAACGGGGTGTAAGATTATGGGTATATTTGATAATTTAAAGGACAAGCTCCTCAACAGGGAGCCAAAGAACCATGAATTTCTTACAGACGATGAAAGGGAGCTCCGCGAGTATGAGGAGTACTATACTCCTCAGTCGGGAGTTGCCGACGGTACCTATGCCGAGTTTGTGGTGAGCGATGTGTTCACTGTAAGCGGCAGGGGAACTGTTGCGGTGGGGACCGTAACAGGCGGAGTTTTCAGTGTCGGGGACAAAGTAATCATCGTCCGCGGCAGAGAGAACGAGATATATTCCGAGATAATAGGCATAGAGCAGTTCCGCAAGGTCTGCAATACCGTCTCGGAGGGTGCAAATGCTGCCTTTATGCTGAAGGACGTGGACAGAAAGCAGATAGGCAGGAATGACATCATCAAGAAGCAGTAGGCTTCAATATTTGCAAAGGAGTAATTGCTATGTTATACAGTGAAAAGGTAATGGATCATTTCTCAAACCCGAGAAATGTGGGCGAGATCGAGGACGCTGACGGCGTAGGAGAGATCGGAAACGCAAAGTGCGGCGACATCATGAAGATGTACCTGAAAATAGACAACGGCATCATCACAGACGCAAAGTTCAAGACCTTTGGCTGCGGTGCGGCAGTTGCCACATCTTCAATGGCGACTGAGCTCATCAAGGGCAAGTCCATAGACGATGCGCTGAAGCTGACAAATCAGGCTGTTGTGGAGGCTCTTGACGGACTTCCCGCAGTAAAGATACACTGCTCAGTACTGGCGGAGCAGGCAGTAAGGTCTGCACTTTCCGACTATTACACAAGACAGGGAATTGATCCCCTCCCCATCGTAGGCGAGATCAAGGAGCCCGAGGAATAAAAAGTTTTGCCCCTTAGTGTTTCACAGCACTAAGGGGCATTGTGTTTTATTCAGTTGCTAAGGTAAATCAAAATTTATCGTAATACCTTGCGGCAACTATGAATGGGATTCCAAAGGGACTTTGTTCCTTTGGCAGAGTCCAGAGGCAGCGCCTCTGGCGGGGGTCAAGGGGCAGAGCCCCTTATTACGTCAGGCGCCTCGCAAGGGGTGAATCCAAAAACAGTCCGGTGGACTGTTTTTGGAGAGGGGACGCCTTGTAAGAGAAGGCGTCCCCTGGTTGAGCGGATGATAGTCGCCACTATAATACGAATTTTGTGGGACGTCGAGTGACTCCCTACGGTGTAGGGAGATGTCAGCGAAGCTGACAGAGGGTACGTGCAGCTGTTAGCTGCGCCGTCCCCTACATTATGATAAATTATGATTTGTCTTATTAAAAGTCAATAGAAAAGCCATAGTACTTCTGACGATATATCAGAAATACTATGGCTTAAACTTTTTTATCAGAAGTCAATCATCTTCATCGTCGTCTTCATCGTCGTCATCATCATCTTCATCGTCGTCATCGTCATCTTCATCGTCGTCATCGTCGTCATCGTCGTCATCGTCATCATCATCGTCGTCATTATCGTCCGCGATCTTCTTGTAATTCTTCTCCTCAGCTATCTCCTCAGCCTTCTTTTTGGCAGCCTTTTCTGCCTTTCTTGCAGCGGCAGGAGCTGTCTTTCGGCTGCGCTTCATGAGAACAAGTGCGAAAACTATGACCAGGATCACTACGGCGATCATCACCGCTATGAATGCGAATTTCATGATATTGCGGTCGGTGACGGTGTATTCAAGTCCCGAGGATTTTGCGTATTTTTCACCTGCTGAGCCTGCGAATACGCTCAGTGAGAAGTTCTGCATTTTCTCGCGCTGTGAGTTGTTGACTGTGAAGCCCACGGCGTTTTCGCCTATGGTCTTTACGCTTTTTGGAATGCTTACCTGCTGGAGCTTATCACATACCAGAAATGCGCTTGCGCCTATCTCATCAAGACCTTCGGGGAGAATGACCCTTTCCATTGCCATACAGTAGGCAAAGGCGTTTTCGCCTATGGTCTGTACAGTGGTGGGAATATCAACAGAGGTGATAGCCTGGTCGAACATGAATGCGCCGGTGCCTATGCTGTGAAGTCCCTCTGAAAGGTCCAGCCTTGTGATACCCGAGCAGTAGCTGAACGCCTCGTCACCTATGGTGGTGACTGTGGCAGGAAAGTGAAGGGCGGTTATCTCCGAACAGGTGGAGAATGCTCCGCTCTTGACTGCGGATACTCCGTCGGGGATACTGATCTCACCGGCGGTGTCAACTGAGGCGCGGTAGATAGACTTTTTGTCCTTGGACATGAGCATACCGTCCTCAAATACGAATGCGCTTGCGGCAGAGGCGTCGATGTCCTTTATGGAGAACCAGCTTCCCATGGCGTTGTCGCCTATGGTGGTGAGAGAGGCGGGGAGCCTGAAGCTGCTGATCGCAGGGCACTGATAGAAGGAGTATTCACCCAGCTCGGTGATGGTGTCGGGCAGATTTACCTGCTGGAGTTCGTCACAGAGGGCGAAGGTCATATCCTCTATCTTGGTCATGGTATCGGGAATGGTTATCTCTGTCAGTGAGCTGCAGCTGAAAAAGGCGTTATCGCCCAGGCTTTCCAGCTTCCTCGGCAGGGTGATCTTTTCCAGACCTGTACAGCCGTAGAAGGCGTGGCTGCCGATAGTCTTGACAGTATCGGGGAGCTTCAGCTCAGTGATCGCGGTGCAGTTTGAGAAAGCCTCATCGCCGATAGCGGTAATGGCTTTTCCGTTTCTCATGGAAGGCACTTCTGTAACAATAGTGGCGGTGCAGGATACGATCGTATAGGTATCATCGTCGTTGAGCTCATAGTAGAAAGAGCCGTCGCTCATCGGTTCACCTGTTACACCTGAAAGATTGTCTGCTGCTGCGCTGAACGGCACACAGCAGGCTGCAATAATGCCCGAAGCAAGAAATGCGGCGAGCTTTCTGAGATCAGTCTTCATCTTCATCGTCCTCCTCGTCCTCAGCTTCGTCGGCATCGTTGTTGTCGTCATCATCTTCAAGGTCGAGGGTATCATCATCGTCTTCGTCCTCGTCCTCATCATCGTCTTCCTCAGCTTCCTCAGCCTGCTTTTTGCGGCGCTGAGCTGCCTTTTCGCGCTTCTCCGCCAGTTCCTTTTCAGCCTTCTTTGCCTTTGCTTTGGAAGCTGCCTTTTTACCTATGAGTACAGCTATAAAGGCGAGTATGAGTGCTCCAAGGAAGCCGAGGAGTCTTACATCGTAATTCTTGCCGAAGAGCTCAACTGTGCCTGTGACTACGTCCATTCCGCAGCCCTTGGCGTATTTGTGGGCGGTGGAGTTCTTGGGGGCATAGAGCCTGAAGCCCTCAAGGAGGGCGTTTGTATCCTCCGGGTCGTCGGAATTTACCTTCTCCTGATAGATGTAGCCGAATGCGCAGGCGCCGATATCCGTCAGCGACTTGGGAAGGCGCAGCTTTTTCAGTGACTTGCAGTTATATAAGGCGTCGGAGCCTAATGTGGTCAGATTTTTCGTGAACTTTATTTTTTTCAGATTCTCGCAGTTCTCAAAGGCAAAGGCGTTGACAGTCTTTACGGAGGAAAGGTCAACGCTTTCCAGATTTACAGCCTTGTAGAATGCTGACTGAGCTATTTCCTTTACTGACTTGGGAGCGGTAAAGCTCTTGTCGGTCTTGCCTGCGGGATAGGCAACGAGAGTGGACTTGTCCTTGTTGTAGAGCACGCCGTCCTGTGAGCTGAAATTGCCGCTTCCGTCGGTAACGGTTATCTCCTCAAGGTTAGGGCAGTCTACAAAGGGCTCATCGTCGTTCCATTCCTTCAGCTCTCCCGAAAGGGTAAGCTTTTTGAGTGCCTTACAGTCGCAGAATACCAGCTCACCCATGGTCTCGGCGCCCTTTATCTCCACAGTTGAGAGAACAGAGCACTTGTCAAAGGCGTTGTTGCCGATAGTCTTTACGCTTGCGGGAATGGATATGGAAGTCAGGTTGGGACAGCCGTAGAAAGCCATCTCCCTTATCTCGTCAATGGACTCGGGGAGGATTATCTCCGAAGCCTGACAGGGGCTGAAGCAGGTGGGATATATCTTTACTATCTTGTTGCCGTCTATCTCCTCGGGAACAGTTACCTTTGCGTCAGTGGACTGGCAGGAGAGCAGTACAGCGCCGTTATCTGTGATCGCGTAGACGAAATCTCCGGAGGTTATCTGCTCAAGGCTGAGAAGCTCGCCCTGTTCCTCCTTAGCCTCACGGGTGAGGAAGTCGAAGTTGTTGACATAATCGTAATCCGAGTCTGCGTCAACAGCGTAAATCTGGGCGGCAGAGCCTGTGCTGCCGATTATGGTGAAGTCGCTGTCAGCGACGAATTCCCCTGTTTTGCTTGTAGAATAGCCGAATGCGCAGTAGCCTATATCGACCACAGAGTCGGGAATATCTATCTCCTTGAGCCCCGTATCAACGAAGGCGTACTGTCCTATGCTGATGAGGTTTTCGGGGAGAGTTATGCTCTCAAGGCTCTTACAGCCCGAGAAGGCAGCGCCGCCGATGTTCTCAAGAGTATCGGGAAGAAGCACCTCCGAAAGGTTCTTGCACTGTGAAAAAGCGTAGGAGCCAAGATCCGTAAGGCTGGTGCCGCTCATGTCTATCTTCTCCATGAACTTCATATCGCCGAATGCAAAGTAGTTCACTTCCTCAAGAGTTGAGGGGAGCTTGAGCTCAGAGAGGTCGGCGTCATAGAGACCGCCTGCGTAAATAGATGTTACGCCCTCGGGAACAGTGAAGCTCTTGCCTTCCTTCTTGGCAGGATAGGCGACAAGGGTCTTCTTGTCCTTGTCATAGAGGACTCCGTCCTCAGCAGTGAAGTATTTGCTGTTCTCAGCTACCTTTATCTCGGTGAGCACCGAGCAGTAGATAAAGGGATTATTTGCGGATATATAGTTCACCGAAGCAGGTATCTCAATGCTGGTGAAGGTGTTGTTTTCCATATCGTCGCCAAAGGCAGTGGTGCCCAGAGCGGCTACGGTAAGTCCGTCGATGGTGTCAGGGATAACAAGCGAAGTCCCTGTGGCGGTGCAGTTTTCAATACGGGCGTCGCCGTCCACAGTCTTTGTATACATGAAGTCGCCGCTGATGATATAGTCACCGTCGGGAGCGCCTTCCGTGGGCTCAAATTCCTCGGTCACGGCAGCGGACTCAGCCTTATTGTCCGCGAAGGACGCTGCGGGAGCGGCTCCGTAGGCGCACAGGAGAAGTCCTGCCACAAATGCGGCGATTTTTTTACGGTCAAACATAATATTACCCTCTCATTTTTCAGCTTTCTGGAGCTGTTAATTCTTATACATTATAGCACAATAGGCGTGATATTGCAATGAATTTCACTCATTTTTCGTAATTTGAGGCTTTTTTTCAGAATTCGTCCATATTTCCGCCCATAGACTCCGCAATGAGAGCTTTCAGCGACAGCAGGCTGAACTCAGGGGCTTCACCGAAGCGGAGCAGCAGCTCCTCCATATTCTCCTCGCAGTATTCCGTCTCCTTGGAGTAGTTTTTTGCTGTCCCGGCGCAGCTTTCGGGAGCGGAGCTGCCGCTCAGGCAGAAGAGCCTGTCCAGGATTATAAGGCTGAACACCGCGAATTTTGCGCGGCTCAGCACCTCTCCGTCAAACACGGCTTTCAGCAGATAGCGGAAGATGAAATAGCTGCCCAGTCTGCGGAGGAACACGTCTGTGCCGCTGCTGCGCTCAGGTGAGCAGGAGAGCCTTTCGGTACATTCCGCTATGTAGGGCTGCCACTTTTCGTCAATGGGTTCAAGCTCCGACAGCAGGGCAAATGCGCCGCGGAGAGCCGCTTCTGCTGCGACCTCGGTCTCCCCGTCGGGGAAGGGCATATCAATACAAAGCTGCATTTCCGAGGCAATATCCAGCAGGCGGCAGAGACAGTCACAGAGGGGCTTTTTCTCGTCCGCCAGGACTGTGAACATCTCCTCACGGGCGTCAAGGAGCATGGCAAAGAGCTCCTCATCATAATCCCCCGAGGCGGTCTCGTCGGGGGCCTCATCTTCGCAGAGGGCAAAGGGACGGGAAATTATCAGCTCCGCCGCAGCCTCGCAGCAGAGTCCCACGCCGCCCTCCTTCACAGAGCCGAACCACTCGTAATACCGCGGATGGTCGGAGCATATCCTGCACAGCTTGTCGCCGCCCAGCTCAGTGTAGATGTCGCATAGACCGCTTTTATTGAGAAAGGGACATCGCTCGTCCTCAGTGAGCAGGAAGGAGCCGTCACGTATGCTGCTGCGGAGCCTTTCACCGAATTTGCCGCCCACACCTGCGTAGTATCGGGCGGTATCCTCATCAATGTCAATCTCCCAGCCCTTGCAGCAGCTGTCGCGGCAGTCGCCTGCAATGCAGCGGAAATCCCTGTAATATGTGGGTGTCCTGTAAATCATATTATCCTCCAAAAACAAAGGGACTGTAAATCAGTCCCTTTTGATGTTTGCTATATTTTCCGTGTTTCTGTGCTCCTTGATGAGCTCCGCTCTGTTGAACTCCTCGGGAGTTATAAAGGTGGGAACTATCTCATGAAGGGCTTCGATAGCGGCTTCGTTGAGGTTTTCATTGGCAGCGTTGCGGAGCTTTCTCAGCTTCTTGATGAATACATCTCCGTCCAGGTGTATCTGCTTGCCGATGAAAATGAGCTCGTTGGAGGTTTTCTGAAGTCCCTCCTCGTCCATGAGCAGCTCCTCCTTCAGCTTTTCGCCGGGGCGGAGACCCGTGAACTTTATCTCCACATCTTTATAGGGCACCTTTCCGTACATACGGATAAGGTTTTCCGCAAGTCTTACGATGTGGACAGGCTGACCCATATCCAGGACGAATATCTCACCGCCGTGAGCGATGGCAGCAGCCTCAAGCACAAGGCTGACAGCCTCGGGTATGGTCATGAAGTATCTTATAACATCGGGGTGAGTGACTGTGACAGCCTTTCCCGATTCTATCTGCTTTCTGAAAAGAGGGATAACGGAGCCGTTTGAGCCGAGAACATTGCCGAAGCGTGTGGTCACGAACTCAGTGCAGCCATCCTTCTGCTGTGAGAGGTACTGTATTATCATCTCGCAGCAGCGCTTTGAAGCGCCCATAACGTTTGTGGGGTTCACCGCCTTGTCCGTAGAGATCATCACGAACTTTCTTACCTTATGGAACTGGGCAAGAGTAGCAGTATTGAAGGTGCCGATGACGTTGTTCTTGATAGCCTCCATAGGCGAGTTCTCCATAAGGGGAACGTGCTTGTGGGCAGCCGCGTGGAACACGATATCGGGCTTGTACTTTGCGAAAATGCTGTCCAGTCGGTAATAGTCCCTGACGGAGGCAATGAGCACCTTCAGGTCAAGGTCGTCGCCGTAGTCCATGAGCAGCTCCTGCTGCACATCATAGGCGTTGTTCTCATAAATATCCACAAGGATTATGCGTTCGGGGCTGTATCTTGCTATCTGGCGCACCAGCTCGGAGCCGATGGAGCCTCCTCCGCCTGTTACCATGCAGACCTTGCCGTGGATAAAGCGGCGTATCTCCTCGTTGTCGAACTTGACAGAGGCTCGTCCCAGGAGGTCCTCCACCTTTATATCGTGCATCTGGTTCAGCAGGGGAGTATTTCCGTTGTCGAAGATAAGGTTTCCTATGAAGGGCACCACCTTGACGGGGACATTTGTGCCCGAGCACACGTCAAGTATCCTCTTGCGCTCGTCCTCAAGGCATGAGGGGATAGCGAAGATTATCTGCTCGATGTGCTGCTGATCCGCGAATTTGATTATCTCTGAGGTAGTACCCACAACGGTAACGCCCTGTATCTCGGTGCCTATCTTGCTGCGGTCATCGTCGATGATGCAGACAGGCTCATATTCCGCCGAGACCTTGTCCCCCTCATAAGGAGACTTCCGTGCGTTCTCGATCTCCGTGAGTATCATGCGGCAGGTCTGACCGCCGCCTACTATCATAGTGCGCTTTCTGCCCTCTTCGGAGTTTATCCGTGAGAAGGTGACGAAGCTCTCCTTGAACAGGTATCTGAACAGACAGACGCCGATGAGGGTGAGCAGTGCGTGAAGGCATACATAGCTCAGGGCGATCTCGTTCCTGATGATGTAGACGAAGCTTCCCGCGGCGATAAACCCGAAGACGACTCCGTATAGGCAGGAGAGGTAATCGCGCCTGTTGAAGAATCTCCAGAGCTTGTTGTAGGCGCCGAATATGAGCAGACACCCGCAGCAGGTCACTGACCCGATAACGAAGCTCATGAGCATATCCGAGCGGCTTATATCCCGACCGAAGAAGGAGAGGATAAAGTTTGCGATGAGAGCGGCGGCTATGACGATAAAAGCGTCGGCAAAAGCGAGCACCACTCTGCGGAAGCTGAAGTTACCTATTAATTTTTTCAAAAGTCTTCCCCCCGTATCAACAGTTATACTGCCGATATTAGTCCCCCTTAACCGCTTGCGGAATCGCAGGCTGTGAGCACTTCAATACTGTTATCCTCAGCAGCGATAAAGTTATTTGAAGCCTCTAAGATCTCAGGGTCACATTCCTCCAAAATCATATCCCAGTTAGGGTGCCTTGCACCCATATTATGTGCATCGCTGCCGAAAACTATCCTTTTTTTATCGTCGATGAGCTGTTTTAACAGAGCCTTGTCCCGTTCAACGAGGAAAGCCTCATTGTTGAACTGGAAGACGGCGTCGGTTTTCAGCAGTCTCTCCATATTTTCGGCGGAGTAATACTCCGGATAGCGGTGAACATGAGCAAGTATAACGGTAAGACCGTATTCCGAGGTGATAGCCTCTATCTCCTCCAGCATCCAGTCCTCAAGATCGCGGAAGGGCAGCTCAAGGAGGATATTGCCCGTGTCTTCGATGGCGAGCCTGTCTATTCCGTGTATCTTTGATATTCCGTGTTCTATGGCGATCTCAGCGCCAAGCATTATATTCTGCACCGCAGCGAAGTCCGCGATGCTCTCATAGGCGATCTCGCGCCTGATAAGGTATTCTGTGAGAGATCTTTCCTCATGTGCATAGAAATGAGGTGTAGCGATTATCCTCTCTACGCCCTGTTCCTTCATAGTTTCGATCATGGCGAGGGAGGTATCCACATCGTATGCACCGTCATCGATCCCGGGCAGAATATGGCAATGGTAATCAGTAAGCATATTCAGTTGTCATCCTTTTGTTCATAAGTAGGTTGGGTTTATAATACATTAAAAAAGCATATATATGTCTCTGCTTTTGTTATAATTTTTGTGTTAAGGCTGTGATCGGTTAGTGTCCGATTACAGCGATACCGCTATAATTATATAACAGTTCGTATTGTTTTGTCAATAGGTTACAAAAGTTAATAATATATTATAATTCAATAGAGATAGTATCCATAACATATAAACGCGATGGCAAAAAGAAAATGCAGCTGCTGTTGCAGCTGCATTTCTGAGGTATGATTGAAAGAATTGGTTTATGCGTTAGCGGGTACGAGAGTCTCTCTGAGGTGGAGGAGGTACTCCTGAATGAAGAGAGCGTCGTTAGCTGTCAGACCCTCAGTTGACTTGTCAACGTCGCCGTTGAGCTTGCCTTCAGCCTTGAGGTGCTTAGCATCGCTTCCGTTCTCGCCGTACTTATCGGGGTTAGCAAGAGCCTGCATGATGAGGATAGCGTCAGCCAGCTCAACCTTTCCGTCACAGTTTGTATCACCGTAATTGATGTTCTGAACGGGAGCTGTAGTTGTAGTGGTTGTAGTAGTAGGTGTATCGGATGTAGTTGTAGTAGTGGTGGTTGTTGTAGTTGTAGTAGTTGTTGTTGTTGCAACATCACCTGCACCGATCTTTACGTCCTTGATCTCAACTATATCGAAGTTGCCCCATACCTGGAATTCAGCGTTGCCCTTGGGAACGTCTGCCAGCGGGATAGTAACTGTGAGTGTGCCGTCAGCACCGATAGTGCCATTCCACTCGATCTGTGTCCAGTCATCGCCCTTCATGAAGCCGAGAGCACCGTCGTTCTTTGTGCCTGCGGGGCCTGCGATAGTAACTGTGAGAGAATCTGTATCCTTAGCCTCTGAAAGGTCTACCTTCTTGATAAGAGCAGTAGCAACGGGCTCGGGGATATCTCCCTCGGGAGCGTTGAGGATAACGATAGAGTCAACGGTTGTTACGCCGAGAGTCTTTGCCTGCATATGAGCTATGAGAGCTGTATCCTTGCCCCATGCGTCGGGAAGCTTAGCCATGTTGAAGTAAGCAATTCCCTGCTCGCTGTCAATGCCGTAGGGCTTGAGCTCTGTCCAGTTGCCGTAGCTTGCGTCTGAGAAGCAGAGGATAGGATCTGCGCCTGTGTACTTGATAGCAACTTCCTTGCCCTCAAGCTTGTCAAATGTGATCTCGCCCTCGCCGCCGGGAGTTGTGTTCTGATATGTAGCAGCCTTGTCTACGTCGATCTCTGTAGGACCTGTGTAAACCTTTGTGCCCTCATCATAGTTCTGGTGAGTGAGCTTGGGAAGGTGCTTCTCGCTGCCCCAAGTGATGGAGCTGTCGTTCATGATCTCCATCATCTTGTTGATGATAGGAAGTGAATCCTCGTTCCATTCGCCTGTATTACGGTTGACATAGCCGTGGATCTCGCTGATATCCTGCTCGGAATCGTCAGGGTTCCTCAGCTGACCGTTATCCCAGAGACAGCAGGGGATACCGTACTTCTTTGTTGTTTTGAAATACTGATCTGTCCATGCAACTCTCGCCTCGGTGTTGCCGAAGTTTGATGTACCCATCTCGCCGATTACAACGGGGATGTCCTTATCGATGAAGGTATTGCGGATACCCTCGAGGATAGAAGCAAGGTTAGCGGAATATGTGCTTGTGAATACGGAGTGATCTGCGACTGCCTTATTCATTGTGAAGTCATAGGGGGTGTAAGCGTGTACCGAGATAGCAACGTAAGGATCGTTGGGAACATCGATAGCCTTGAGGAAGGTCTCCTCTGCGCTTGCACAGTAGCCGGGGAGCATCAGGAGACGGGTCTTTGCGTAAGGACCGTCTGTATTTCTGATAAGGTCAACGAAATCATGCTCAAGATCGTTGATAACGTCGCACTCGGGAACAGCCTTAGCAGCCCACCACTCATGATCTGTTTTAACAGCACGGGGCTCGTTCATGCACTCGAAGATGAGGTGCTGATCGTAATCCTTGAACTCCTCAGCGATCTGGGTCCATATTTTCAGGAGCTTTGGCTTGATGTCATCATAAGCGTTAACGAGGTCGGTCCTGTTTATCCAGTTCTCGTGGTGAACGTTGAGGATGATGTACATATCGTTCTTGATACCGTAGTCAACGACTTCCTTTACACGAGCCATCCACTCGGGATCAATGTTGTTATTCTCGTCCAGATGCTGGAACCATGTGGTAGGAACGCGGACTGTGTTGAAGCCCTTAGCCTTCAGAGCGTCGAAGAGCTGCTGATTAGCCTTGGGGCATCCCCAGCTGGTCTCGGTCTCAAGACCGGCGCTGTCCAGATCAATAGACTCTTTGGGATTATTGGGATCGGGCTTTGAGATCTTGGCGTCCAGAGTGTTGCCGAGGTTCCAGCCGATCTTCATGTTTTCTGTGATCTCAAAGGCTGTCATAGTTGTGCCTGCTGCGTCGGCGATGTCACCGATCGGAGCTATGCGGAGCGATGAGAACAGACACATAGCCGCAGCTGATATGCTGATGACACGCTTCACATTTTTAGAATTTGTGAACATACAATATTCCTCCCTAATATTAGTGTTGTTTTTTCTCGGGATCCAGTGCAGTAAATCCCTCTCTTTTTTTACAACTAAAGTTTAGCACAAACGTAGAATAAAGTCAATAGGATTTGTGCAAAATGCAACAATAGTTGCATAGAAATATCGGTTTTGAATTTAGTATAAATGTCTATAAGAAATTCAACAAACAAAACCCGAATATTTCAATTATATTATTTATATATAAGATTTCACACCGCAAGTCAAAACAGTTTTACTTTAGAATAAAAAAATTAACTCCGAATTGCTTTGTTCACAACTCGGAGCTGTTTTCATATGTGCTGTCTGATGTAGGGAAGGACCTCGTCCCTGCTGAGCCGGAGGGCGTATGCGAACTCGTCATAGAGCATATTTTCAGCCTCGTGAAGGAACCTTTCGTCCGATGAGCGGAGCTTCTTGTGCTGTGCAGCCAGCTCCTCGCCGTGGATATACAGTGTCTTGATGAGTCCGATTATCTTTCGGCGGTCGCCCGAGTCGATGACCTTGCGGTACTCCTCCTTGCGCCGGGACTCGTCCTCGATCCAGAACATATCCTCCCGGGGAATCTCGCTTATAAGCTCCTCCGCCTCGCTTCTGGAGCAGACGCTCCTCATGCGGCTTTTGAGCGCCTCGTTGTTGGTGGGGACGTAAAATGTGTTCTTGTTGTCGCTGACGGGGCGAAGAACGTAGTATTCCACGTTTTCGCCGCTGAAATCGTGATCCTCGATGGCGGTTATCATACAAACACCGTATGATGAGTAAACAACAGCGTCACCTGTGTTATACATGGTCATGCACCTCCGTAAAAAAAGAGTGCAGCCCTTTATCAACCGGATTTACGTCCTGATAGGGGGCTACACGTTGCTTTTAGTTATCTATACAATAATTATAGCATATTTTTGGCTGAAATGTCATAGGCATATTAGCTAAATCAGAATGATATTATTGTGCAAAAGGCGCATGGCAGCGTGTTTCTGCAAAAAAATAGCCCGTGAGCATAGCTGTTCACGGGCTTTTATCATATTATGATATTACTTCTTTTTCTTCTTGCCGCTGTTCTTTTTGGAAACTGTATGATGAACTGTTCCCTCAGCCTTTTCCTTGACTTCTTCAGCCTTTTCAGCGACTTCATCGGCGATCTCCTCAGCCTCGTCCGTTACTTCCTCGGCTTTTTCGGTGATCTCCTCGGCAGCTTCCTCGGCTTCATCAGCCACGTCTGTAATGCCCTCCTTCAGAGAAGCATCAGCGTTTCTGATGAATCTTTCGGCGTCGCTTTCGATCTCCTCGGCTTTGTCCTCGGCTTCTTCGGGCTCCTCCACTGCTATCTTGACAGCGGGCTTGGTCTTTTCCTTAGCCTTTTTCCTGGGCTTTTCCTCGGGAGCTTCCGTTTCCTCGGTCTCAGTCCCGGTATCTGCCTCGTCCTCCTCGGGAGCCTCCTTCACCTTTTCGATCTTGGACTTTTTCTTCTTCTTGCCCTTTGTGGTCTCGGCTTCCTTGTTGAGCTCTGCAACTATCTCCTCAACGGAATGGTTTTTGAAGAGTTCCTTTCTCTTCTTTCTTGCGATGAGGACCTTGTTGTGCTTCTTATCATAGAGATAGAAGGCGATAAGAGCGATAATTCCGAGTATAAGTGTGATCACGCCCGTATTGAATCCGGGAGGTGTATACTTCATTGAAACTGTGTGGTGACCTGCAGGGAGTCTGATACCTATCATGGTACCCAGGATAATTACCTCTCCGATGTTGCCCTGCTTGTTTTTGAGGACCTTTGCACCGGCTTCATTTGTCTCTTCAACGATGAGGCTGTCCACGGTCTCGCCGTCTACCTGTATCTTCCAGCCGGGCTCGTAGGGGATAGTGGTCATGAGTATCTGACCTTCCTGAGCGTCAACGTCACCAACAAGGTAGCGGTCGTTGGTCTTGCTCATATCCAGCTCCCACTGATGAGCCTTGAGCTTGTTGATGTCCTCGGTGAAGGCTTCCTCGTCAAGGTAGTAGAAGTTGAAGCCGGCGTTCTTTCTGACCATGATGTACTCGTTCTGACCTGTATAGCTTCCGTTGGGACCTGTGGGCGGGATAGTGAGTCTTACCTCGACCTCGTCGCCTTCCTTGAAGGGGCCCATTCTTACTATAGGAGAAGAGTTGGTGGTGAAGTACTGACCGTAGCCGTCAAATGCTTCTGTGCCTGTGTTCTGTCCTCTGTAGACTCCGTCCTCGCCCTTGACAGCTACCCATACGTTGCACTGACGTCTCATTTCAGAGCCCAGGTGCATATAGATGTTGCCGTCGTGGGGAACAGTTACGTCTACGTTTACAACGGCGTCGTTTACACCTGCGAATGCTTCATAGCAGTCGTGGATAGTGCCATTGTTGTTGTAATCGTGGAGATATACCTTTGTTTCGTCGTAGCTTACATTGCACTCAAGAGGTACATAGTAGGACTTGGGGACAATGGGTGCTGTGTAGTAGTCTGCGGTATTTCCTGTCATAGAGCTGAGGAAGTTGTTCAGACTGTTGAAGGGGTTATCGTTGCCCAGTCCTGAGAGTATTTGTATATCGTCGTCAGCCATGAAGCCGATATTGAGAGCGTTGGGGTTCTCATAAACGTCGATATGTGCGGGAACGTCCTTGTCCTTGGTATAGCTTGACTCGAATACCTTGACATATGAAGCGTCCAGCAGGTTCTTGCTGGTTGAGTTTCTTGCGGGGTCATCGAGTACGTACTTTATGCCCAGTATTGAGTCGGCAACAGGATTGCAGCCCTGATACTTTGACTCGAAGCTCTGGGTGAAGTAGCCCATGGTCTCGATGAATGTGATGGCTCTTGCGTTCATTACGGAGCTTGAGTGGGAAATACCCTTGAGACCGTATGCCAGAGGGTCATTTACCATTCTGTCAAAGGTCTTTTCAGCTCTGTAGAAGCCGCCGTCATATTCCTTGAGCTGCTTTACCACGTCGGGAGCAGTCATTATCTCGGTGTAGGTAGCCTTGCCGGAGTTTCCGACTTCCTTGAATATCTTTCTGAATGAGTCGAAGCAGTTATATCCGCACTCAAAGAAGATGAGACCTGCCATGAGTACTGTTATAGCGTTTCTTGCCTTCCTGGTCTTTGAATGGCTGTACATATATACGCCGATGAGGTATATAGCGCCAAGAATGAGACCGAAGGCGATAGTTCCCAGCCAGAGCTGCTCTGTGGTGTCAGAGGGATCCAGCTTTGCCTTGTAGGGAGTGATAGCTACATATTTGTACTTTTCCTCGTTGTAGTTGAACTTCTTCATCATTCCGCAGAATACAGCGGTGAGACCGCCTACTGTCACAGCGGATATGCCTGCGCTCAGCGGAGTCATCTTGTAGCCGTCCAGCTTTGAGAATATCTCGGCTGCCATGGATACAAGGACGAATGAGAGAAGGAATGAGTATCTGTAGGGGAGCCAGTTAGGATCCTGACCGCCGTGCCACATCATGTTGATGGGCTTTACATACATACTGAACACGAGGGCAAAGGTCATGAGACCGTAGCCTATCTTGTTGTTGCGTCTTATCTTCTTGTTCATGAAGAACAGAGGGAGAAGAACGAATGTGAGCACGCCGCAGTATATCTCGGGGCGTCCGTAGAAACGTGTTCCCTCGTCAACATTTACGGAGTAATACTGGTTGGGGAGCAGACAGGGCACGAGCTCAATAGGATTGAACATTGCCTTGTAGCTGTAATCCGGTACTGAGAAGTCGAACTTACCCAGAGCCAGTGCATTGTAAACGGGCAGTATCATGAAGCAGCTGCAGAACAGGACTATAACTGTTGACAATACCATAGTGCCGATGGTCTTGGCGTAGTCCTCTATGCCCTTGAATTTGCGCTTTGTTCCGAAGAATACATAGTAAACGAAGTAAAGCGCGATGAATATCGCTATCATGAAGCCGATATAGAAGTTAGCCACGAACATGACAGCTGTGGGGATGATATAGTTTATCTTTCGTCCGTCATCGACCAGGTATTCAACGCCCAGGATTATCAGGGGCAGGAATACTGGACCGTCTATCCACATGGGGTCGATGAGCTGTATAACGACGTATGCCATCATAGCATACATTGTCGAGAACATTATGGACTGAAGGGGTCTGAGACCCTTTGACTTCTGAGCGTAGATGCTGAAGGTAAGACCTGCGGCACCCACCTTTGTCATCTGCATTATCATCATGCTCTCGAGTATCATCTTCCTCGGGAGGAGCATGATTATCAGAGTGAACGGGCTGGCAAGGTAGTAGCCTATGATGCCCATGAAGCCGCCCGAAAGGTTTCGGCTCCAGCTGTAGAAGAAGCTTCCGTCGCCCCAGAAGGCTTTCCTGAGAGCTTCAAAGTAGTAGATATACTGACCGTTGAGGTCAAGGGTGAGAACTGAGCGCTCTCCGAAGGGGTAGACGTCAAAGCCGATGTAAGCTAAGAGCGTGAGCAGGAAGGGTATGATGAAAGACGCGAAGTAGAATATCGGTCTGATCTTGTTCCCTCTCTTCTCGGCTATGATGTCTGCGGCAGTTACAGCAGGACGTTTACTGCCGATCTTTTTGCGGGAGCTTGCTGTTGCAGCGCCCGCAGCGGTTGACTTAGCCAATTTTGTTCCTCCTTTTGTTCGGGCGTAAGGAAAGGTCCTGTCGGAGCAGGCTGCTTTTCAGCCCCGAAAAGACATAAGACCCGATTTTATACTATTTTCTATTATACTACAAATCTTCCCCTTTTGCAATAGTCAAATTTC
This sequence comes from Ruminococcus flavefaciens ND2009, assembly GCF_000621785.1. Lineage (GTDB taxonomy): Bacteria > Bacillota > Clostridia > Oscillospirales > Ruminococcaceae > Ruminococcus > Ruminococcus flavefaciens_C. The sequence continues at coordinate 41,934 of NZ_JHXI01000015.1, forward strand.
CTCATTACTGCTTATTTTTTGGAGGAAAATTCTTCGCAGAAAGGGTGAGAGTTTTCACCCTTTCATTCGTATAATATAGTAGAGCCGCTTTCCCTTATGACGTTACGGCAAATTGCACTATTATTGTAAACATTCTGATAAAACCGTTGACGGCTTCGGTGTAAAGTGCTATAATTAAAATGTTATGAGCCTTTACGTGGCTCAGAAGTTCATATCATTATTATTTTATTTAAGGAGATACAGGACAGTGGGTAAGTATTTTGGAACAGACGGTTTCAGAGGTACCGCAAATGAAAATCTGACAGCAGACCACGCATACAAGGTAGGAAGATTTCTCGGCTGGTACTACGGCGAGCTCAGAAGAAGAAAGGGCGACGAAAGCGCTCCGCGTATAGTTATAGGCAAGGATACGCGTCTTTCGAGCTATATGTTTGAATACTCTCTGGTAGGAGGTCTCACCGCTTCGGGCGCAGACGCATACCTCCTCCATGTAACGACTACTCCCTCGGTAGCCTACATATCAAGAGTAGACAGCTTTGACTGCGGCATCATGATCTCTGCAAGCCACAATCCCTATTACGACAACGGAATAAAGCTCATCAACGGCCAGGGCGAGAAGATGGAGGACGAGGTCATCGACCTGGTGGAGGCTTATCTGGACGGAAAGCTCAGCGCCTTCGGTCAGGACTGGAGTGAGATCCCCTTCGCTCACGGCGAGAAAATAGGCAGAAGCGTGGACTACGTTTCGGGAAGGAACCGCTATGTGGGATACCTCATCTCACTGGGTATGTACTCCTTCAGAGGCATGAAGATCGGTCTGGACTGTGCCAACGGTGCAGCATGGAACATTGCAAAGTCGGTGTTCGACGCTCTCGGCGCCGAGACCTATGTTATAAACGCAGAGCCCTCGGGCACTAATATCAACAACAACGCAGGCTCCACACATATCGAGAATTTACAGAAATTCGTAGTGGAGAAGGGGCTGGACGCAGGCTTTGCCTATGACGGAGACGCCGACCGCTGTCTCTGCGTGGACGAGAAGGGCAATGTCATCACAGGCGACCATATCCTCTATATCTACGGAAGATACATGAAGGAGCGCGGAAAGCTCATCAACAATACTGTCGTTACCACGGTAATGTCCAACTTCGGTCTCTACAGAGCCTTCGACGAGATAGGTGTTGAGTACGCAAAGACCGCTGTCGGCGACAAGTACGTTTACGAATACATGAAGGAGCATGACTGCTGTCTCGGCGGCGAGCAGTCGGGTCATATCATCTTCTCCAAGTATGCCTCAACAGGCGACGGCATACTCACCAGCCTGAAGATGATGCAGGTCATCATGTCACGCCAGAAGAAGCTCAGCGAGCTTGCTGCTCCCTTCGTTGTTTACCCACAGGTGCTTGAAAACGTAAAGGTAAAGGACAAGACTGCCGCTCAGGCAGACCCCGATGTACGCGCTGAGGTGGACAAGGTAGCCGCAGAGCTGGGCGATTCGGGAAGGATACTTGTCCGCGAGAGCGGTACAGAGCCCCTTGTAAGAGTAATGGTGGAGGCAAAGGATGAGTCCGTATGCCGCAGCTGCGTTGACAGAGTTGTCAATGTCATCAGAACAAAGGGTCATATATTATAATAGTATATAGGGAAAAGCCTCTGAGTGCAGCAAAGTGCTCAGGGGCTTTGTGTTTTATTCAGCTGCGCTGATAAATCATAATTTAACACCGCAGGTGTTAAATTATGAGTGAGTAGAGAGTAGTAAGTAGAGAGTAGTATTATTCAGTGTATCGTCTTCTACTCACTACTTTCTACTTACTACTTACTCAAATCATAATTTTGCTCCGCAAAATTATGATTTAGCAGATAACGTCAGGGTATTGTTTTGCACTATGTTGGTGTATTTTGTTAAAGCGGAAAAGGGCTGAGAACAGCTTTTTATGCAAATAACGGGAATTTTCCCTTTTCTATTGACTGACAGCTTTTTTAGTGATATAATGATTATTACGGCGTGTTATGCCGTAACAAAAGAATATAAAGGATTTCGGAGGTCAAAATGGCTAAAAAAGATGAGCGTAACCTTAATGTTACAATAAAAAATCAGGACAGCAGCGATAATGATGTCGTTATCTCTGTATCGTCTATCCTTCGCAAGCTTAAAAAATATCTGGCTTTATGGCTGGCAGTCGCTATTATCGCAGGAATTCTCGGAGTAGTTCTTTCCGCTGTAAAGACCTTTTCCGCCAAGAACCCCGCAAGAGCGCTGGTAAGCTTTACATACCCCAACATCGAAAAGGGTCTGGATCCCGCAGGACGCAAGTTCGAGATCGAGACAATGAAAAACCCCGTTATCATCGAGAAAACTCTTACGGAAATGAATATCGAGCTGGATAAGATCGAGAGCGTAAGAGCAAACATCACATTTGATTATAAGATCCCCGATGATGCTTATGATAAGCTCACTGCCTATTACAGCGTTATGGACAAGGCTACAAGCGGAAGCCTTTCCGCTGCTCAGGCTATGCTGGATACAAAGTATTATCCTACACAGTTCACCGTTTACTTCGATTTCGGTGCAGCAGGCTTCGACAGAAAGACAGGCGTTGAGGTCCTCAACAACCTTCTTGAGAATTACCGCGATTACTTCTATGAGCAGTACGGCTACAACGAGTCCCTTGGTGCAGCTGTTAATTCAGTAGAATATCAGGACTATGACTACGCTCAGCAGGTCGACCTGTTCAGAGATTCACTCAGACAGATAAGAAGCTACCTCAGTTCACTTTCCAAGGACGATAACACCACATTCCGTTCAAGCGTTACAGGCTACAGCTTCAAGGATCTCTCTGAATATGCAAAGACTATCAGCAGCATCGATCTTGACAGGATCTCATCCTATATCTCGGTAAACAACGTTACCAAGGACAAGGATGCTGCACTTTCCTACTATGATTACAGAATAGAGAACCTCAACCGCGATAAGGACGAGTACGCAGAGCGCCTTGCAGCTCTTGAGGCTTCTATCACTCAGTATGAGAAGGATTCCATCCTCATCTTCGGAAACGGTACAGACTCGACTAATACAGAGTACGCTACTGCTTCAGACCAGTACGATTCACTGTTCAGACAGAAGACCAGCGTTGAGTCAAGCCTTGCACAGACAAAGCAGGATATAAAGTTCTATGAGTCAAGACGCGACGCCCTCAAGAACAACAAGAACAGCTCACAGGCAAACATTGAGAAGGTTGAGACTGACATAGCTGCACTCGGCGAAAAGGTAACTCGTCTTGTAGAGCTCACTGAGCAGACAGCTGATGATTACTATGAGAATGTTCAGTTCGCAAACGCTTATAATATCCTGATCCCCGCTTCGAGATCAGTCAGCGCAGGGCTCAGTGAGGCTGTCAAGAATGCTGTAAAGCCCCTGTTCATTATTGAGGCTCTCATATTTATGATCTATTTTGCATTTGCTTTCATTAATGCTCTCAAGGACAACAGCGGCAAGAAGGCTGTAAAGGCTGCCGCAGATGATGACGATGATGACTCAGAGGAGGCTGACCTTGAGGACGTTATCGACGCCATCGAGGAGAAAGCAGATGAAATAAAGGAAAAGGCTGAAAAGGCTGTAAAGAACAGCAATAAAAAGAAGAAATAAAGAGGCTTACAGGCGCTCCCGCGGAAATAACGGGAGCGCCTTTCTGTTTTTATGAAATGTTAAATCCACGTTAAAGAATGGCTTATCTCATTGACTTGCGCCGTGTAATCGTTATAATTAAAGATGAGGGAAATAACAAAAATGAAACAGGAGAGAATTATGGAAGAATTTTCAATTTTTAACATCTTCACCCTTTTGGGCGGACTTGCTTTCTTCCTCTACGGAATGAAAGTAATGTCTACGGGACTTGAAAAGCTCACGGGAGGCAAGCTGGAGATCGCTCTCAAGAAAATGACCGAGAACAAGATAAAGGCTATACTTCTCGGTATGGGCGTTACAGTAGCCATACAGTCATCATCTGCTATGACCGTAATGCTGGTGGGCTTCGTAAACTCGGGCATAATGACCCTTGAGCAGACCATCGGTGTCTGCTTCGGTTCAAATATCGGAACTACCTTTACCGCGTGGATACTCTGTCTTGACGGTATCAAGGATGACGGCGGCGGCGGAGTGCTCAGCTTCATACTGAAAATGCTCAAGCCTGTTTCCTTCTCGCCCCTTATAGCTCTTGCAGGCGTTATCCTTATCATGTTCGCCAAGAAGAACAAGAAGAAGGATGTGGGTCGTATCCTTGTGGGATTTGCGGTGCTTATGACAGGTATGACACTTATGTCAGACTCCGTTGACCCCCTGGCGAATTCACCCGATTTCCAGCGTATCCTCACAGCCTTCAAGAACCCCCTCCTGGGCGTACTTGTAGGAACTGTATTCACAGGTATAATCCAGAGCTCCGCAGGCTCTATCGGTATACTCCAGGCGTTCTCAAAGACAGGCGGACTTACCTATGGTATGGCGCTGCCTATAATCATGGGCTGCAACATCGGTACCTGCGTAACTGCCCTTCTGGCAACAGTGGGAGTAAGCAAGGACGCCAAGCGCGTTGCCTGGACACATATCATCATCAAGATCATCGGTACACTGGTGCTTCTCCCCATAATCATGATACTCCAGAACGTCATAGACCTGAGCATCATGAGCAAGACTGTCGGCTATGTGGGCATTGCGGTAATGCACACCATATTCAACGTGGCAACTACTGTAATGTTCTTGCCCTTCACCAAGCAGCTGGTAAAGCTTTCAAAGATAGTTGTAAGGGACGGCAAGGAGGAGAAGGTAGACTCCAGAAGGACTCTCACAGGACTGGACGACATCCTGCTCAAGACTCCTGCTGTTGCTGTTCAGACCTGTCTTACAGCAACCGAACAGATGGCAGAGCTCACAAGAGAGACCATCGACATTGCGCTGAAGCTGCTGATAAACTACGACAGCGACAAGTGCGACCTTGTTATTGAGAATGAGGACATCATCGACGGCTTTGAGGACAAGATCAACAGCTACCTCATAAAAATATCCAAGGCAAGCGTTACAGGCAAGGACAGCCGAAGCGTTTCAAAGATGATGCACTGCGTGGGCAACTTCGAGCGTATCTCCGACCACGCCGTGAACCTGGTGGAGTCGGCTCAGGAAATGCACGAAAAGGGAATAATGTTCTCTGAGGAGTGCATAAACGAGATAACCGTCATCACCGATGCTATCAGCGAGAATATCAACAAGGCTTTCGACTCCTACGTGAAGAATGACCTTGCTATCGCCCATAAGGTAGAGCCTCTTGAGGAAGTGGTGGACAACCTCAGCACCGAGCTCAAGAACAGACATATCCGCCGTCTCCAGAACGACGAGTGTACAGTTGAGCTGGGCTATATCTTCCAGGACGTACTCACCAACCTGGAGCGTATTTCCGACCACTGCTCCAACATCGCGGGCTGTCTTATCGAGACTGACGAGAAGACCAATCTCCACGCTTATCTCCACGATGTCAAGGAGAACGATGAGCAGTTCAGGAACGAGTACCGCGAGTATGCGGAGGAATATTTCCGCAGACTTGACAGCGTTGAAGTAAAAACCGAAGCATAAACAAAAAACCGAAGCTTATTGCTTCGGTTTTCTTTTTATGATAGCAGCAGATGAGGATCTAAGGGGCTCTGCCCCTTGGACCCTGCATGAGGCTGTCTGCCTCGTGGCTCCGACCAAAGGAACACAGTCCCTTTGGAATCCCCTTCATAGCTGCCGCCGCTTTTTAATAAGGCAGTGTGAACTGTCCTGCCTTCCATACATTTCCGTCCTCGATAACTACGGAGAAATCGTCGGTCTGGGTGTAGGACTCCTCGCCGAAGTCGCTGCCGTCATAGAAGCTGTCCACAGAGAACACTATTTCGTCCGCGGTGCGGGACTTGATACCCGTTACCTTCGATGAGGAGTAATAGATATTGCTGCCGCGGTTGCCGCAGAGGGCATAGACCGCGCCGTTCTTCTCAATGTAAAGATCCGACAGCTCATCGCAGGGATAGCGCCTGCTGAACACCTTGAAATAGGCGTCCTCCACGTCGCTGAAGCTGCTTATGCCGCTTTCCGTGATGCGGTAGAACTGCCAGCCAAGATCGTTTTCCACGAAGTTGGTGTAGTCCACCTTAAAGGGGCAGCCGACGGTGAAGTTCAGCTGAACATGGCCTGCGGACTCGTAAAGTGCCTGTGCAGCTGCTATGAGAGTCCTGTCGTCGGAGTCCTCAACGGGCTTTTCAAATACCACAGCTCCGTCATCGTTGATCTCAAAGGCGTCGCCGCCCATAGGGTCGGGCTGATGGGTAGCCTGCTGTGTAGTGGTGGTGGTGACAGTAGCCGCTTCCGCCGCGGTAGTCGTTGCGGTTGTGACCGCCGTGGTGACTTCGGAGTGGTCTGTAGGTACGGGCTGGGAAGCGTCGGTTGCTTCGACAGCTGAATTTTCAGCGGTCTGTGAGGAGCTTCCTGCCTTTTTGCCGCTGCATGACACAGCTCCCGCAGCCACAGCCGCTGATGCTATGAGTGATAAGAGCTTTTTCATCAGTCATCCTCCTGTTCGTCGTCGAGAACGAAATCTATAGTGCCGTCGCTGACGTTTACCGCTGCACAGACCACCTGAACGGTCTGACCGAGAGTATAGGAAACGCCGCTGAACTTTTCGGTAAGTGAAACGGGCTCGGAGTAGTCATACTCGCCCTCGGGGAGCGTCCTTATATGGACCAGTCCCTCCACCGTATTGGGAAGCTCAGCGTAGAAGCCGAACTCGGTAACGCCCGATATTTTTGCGGTGAAGCTCTCGCCGATGTGGGCTTTCATGTACTCAGCCTTGTAGCAGTCCTCGCACTCGCGCTCGATAGTGACTGCCCTTATTTCCGCCGCAGATGAGCGCTCTGAGGCGTTCAGCGCAAAGGCTTCATAGCGCTTGCTGAGCCACTCGTTGTTGTAGCCTGCCAGAATATCGGTGATTATGCGGTGTATAGCCAGGTCGGGGTATCGGCGGATAGGGGAGGTGAAGTGTGCGTAGTCGTCCAGCACCAGTCCGAAGTGACCGAGGGGCTCGTTGGAGTATTTAGCCTTCGCCATAGAGCGGAGCACCAGCATATTCACGGCTTCAAACTTGTCCGTGCCCCTTGCGCTGTCCAGTATCTTAGCCGCGTGGGCAGGCTTGAACTCGCTGAAATGAGGACACTCAAAGCCGTATTTGGGCAGCAGCTCGTGGAGAGCCTCTGCCTTTGCCTCGGGAGGAGCCTCGTGGATACGGTAAACGAAGGGAACCTTCCTGTCCTTTGCCAGCTTTGCGGCAGCCTCATTGGCTGTCAGCATGAATTCCTCGATGATGCGCTCAGCCTTGCCGCGCTCACGGGGCTGGACATCGTAGCAGATACCGTCCTCGCCGATGAGGAGCTTGCTTTCTGTGGTCTCTATTTCGGGAGCGTGGCGGAGCTGCTTCTTTGCGATGAGCTTGTCCGCCAGCTCATTCATGAGGTCGATATTCTTTCTTACCGCGGAGTATTTCTCTGCGATGTCCTCAGTCTCTGTGCCGTCGAGGATACGGTTTATCTCGGAATAAACGCCCTTGACCCGTGAGCGGATAACGCTCTTGCAGAAGCGGTAGGAGAGCATATTTCCCTCTTTGTCCAGCTCCATGAAGGCGGACAGTGTGAGCCTGTCCTCATTGGGGTTCAGGGAGCAGATACCGTTTGAAAGCTCCTTGGGCAGCATGGGAATGACCTTGTCCGCATAGTAGATACTTGTTCCGCGGAGCAGAGCCTCCTTGTCCAGAGCGCTGTTGCCCTTGACGTAGTGTGAAACATCGGCGATGTGGACTCCCAGACGGTAGCCCTTCTTTGTCTTCTCAACGGAAACGGCGTCGTCAAGGTCCTTGGACTCCGCACCGTCGATGGTGAATATAGTCATATCGCGAAGGTCCTCGCGGTTGTTGAAGCTGTACTCCTGCACGCCGCCCTCGGCTATCTTGCGGGCTTCCTTCATTACCTCCTCGGGGAAGGCTGTGGGAGCGCCGTGTGTCACCAGAATTGAAGCGGCTGTAGAGGCTGCGTATTCTGAGCTTCCGAATACCAGAGTTATCTTTACCTTGTGCTCGGCATGGCGGCGTCCGCGGTAGACTATCTCTGCCAGTACCTTGTCGCCGTTTTCAAAGGGAACGCTCTCCTCGCGGACTATGATGACATGGTTGCGTGAGGCGGTATCGGGCACCAGGTAGGGGCGTCCGTCCTCGTACTCAATTCTGCCTGTGAGCTGAGAGCTGCCGAATTCAAGTATATCCAGTATCTCGCCCTCGGGCTCGCCTGTTCTTGAGGCGATAGGGGAGATGAGTACCCTGTCGCCGGGCATAGCGCCCAGCATACACTTTCCGGGAATGAAGTACTCCACGCCCTCGTCGGTCACTGCGAAGCCGAAGGTGCGGCTCAGTCTTGTGACCTCGCCTGCATAGACTCCCAGACGGGAGCAGAGTGCAGCCTTCATGCCCTTTTTCATCATGACAACGCCCTCTGTGCGGAGCTCCGAAAAGGCAGCGGCGAAATTCTCCCTGCCGGATTTTTTTGTTCTGCACTTTGCCTCAAGCTCGCTTAGGGGCATGGATTTCTTTCCGTAAGCCTTCAGAAAGGTGACTATTTTATTCTTGTAGCTTTCCACTGACACAGGGCTGCTGCCCTTTTTGTCGGACTGTTTTTTCTTTTTTTCTGCCATATTTTCTCCTTGTGTCTTATTATCCGCATACAGCGGAGCAAAAAATAAGCCCCATGACTCTGAGTCACAGGGCAGCTTTTTTTCTTACTTTGTGAAGATCGGTACGATGTTTACTGCAAGTACAGCAGCGAAAAGGATTATCGCCATAACTCTTGTGATCTTAGCGAGGATGGCTTCCTTTGTTCTTCCCTCGTTCTTTCCGTAGAAGGAATCAGCGCTTGCACCTGTGAGAGCAGCAGTCATGCTGTCCTGTGATTTCTGCTCCTGTGAAAGGCAGATAACGATGGTTAAAAGGCTGAGGACGAGTATCACGATACCGCCGATGATCTCTAAAGTTGACATAAAAACTACCTCCGGGTAAAGTATGGATTACGGCAAAGCCGATATATTTCAACTAGCTTTAATATTATATCACAGACCGCAGTGTTTTGCAAGGGGTTTTATCGAAAAAGCAAGACAAAAAAACGGAGCAAAATTGTTGAAATCTAACAAGGATCCGCAAAAACGGCATGAAAAAGGCTGCACAGCAGTGCCGTGCAGCCTTGAATTCATTTATTCAGCTCAGATAATGGGAGCGAGAGTTGATCTCATGTGGAGGAGATACATCTGGATGAAGAGAGCATCGTTTCCTGTGAGACCTATTGTACCCTTATCAACGTCACCGTAGGTCTTGCCCTTTTCGGTGATGTGCTTGGGATCGCTTCCGTTCTCGCCGTACTTATCGGGGTTAGCGATAGCCTGCATGATGAGGATAGCGTCAGCCAGCTCAACCTTGCCGTCGCCGTTGGAGTCGCCCCATACACCGTCGAAAACAGGTGTGGGAGCTGTAGTTGTTGTTACAACAGGAGGTGCTGTTGTTGTAGTTGTAGTAGTTGTTGTGGTTGTTGTTATCCTTGTTGTAGTAGCAGCTGTGCCCTTTGCTGTGTAGACTACGATAGAATCCATTGTGTAGGATGAAACGTTAGTCCACCATGTACCGAACTTGAGCTCGCCGCCGCTGTAAGCGAATGTCTGAGCAGCGCTTGCAGGGGGATTCCATGTGATAGTGCCCTTGCTGCTGTTGATGGATTTATCCTGCTGAGCGTCATCGTCCATGAACCAGTAATCGGGAGCAACAGTTGTTGAAGAACCGAAGTTACCTACCCACTTGTCGATGTTGCCGCTTGCAGAGATGTTGAACTCGATCTTTGTAGCGTACTCGCCGCTGGGGATATTGAAGTCAGCCCAGTCGAAGCCGATCATCTTGTCGTCAGCGCCGTCATCGAACTTGAGAGACTTGTTGAGCTCTACCTTGTAAACTCCGTTGCCGCCTGTTGTAGAGGGTCTGGGAGCTGTTGTAGTTGTTGCAGGGGGATTGTAGGGTGCGGGTGTAGTTGTTGTAACTGCGGGCTGTGAAGGAGTTACACTGCTGCTTCCGCTGCCGTCGAGAACGACCTTCTCGATAGTAACGCCGTCGCCCTGAGGCCACCAGACCATAGCCTTGATAGTTGAACCAACATTTGAAGGAATATCGTAGTCAACAACTACTTCCTTGTTTGCGTCAGCCTTTACGTTCTCAAAGTCTACCTGATCCCACTTGCCTGTCCATGTGCCGAAGCCGCCGGAAGCCTGTGTATCGCTGGTATTGATCTTGAAGTAAAGTGTAGCCTTCTTAGCGCCCTGAGGAGCAAACTCAGCATAGCTGATAGGTCCGTCTGTACCATCCTCTACGCCTACCTTCATGTCAGCGGGAAGGAGAGTCTTGCCGCCGCCCGAAGAAGTGCCGGGGTTGGGAGAAGTTGTGGTTGTGGGCGGATTGTAAGGTGCGGGAGTAGTTGTAGTTACAGAAGGCTGAGTAGGTGTTATGCTGCTTCCGCCGCCGTAGATCTTGGAAACGCCGGGGATAGTGGAAACAGTTGAGCCTGTCTTGTAGAAGTGGTACAGACCAGCTGCTGCACCAACGAGACCTGCGTTGTAGTCAACAGCGACCTCGTTTGCCTGATAGTCGGAACGAACGTCAGCATAGCCGTCGCCGTTTGCCTGCTTAGGACCGCCGCAGAGAGCGCCGACCAGCAGGTTCTTGTTAGGTGTTCCGTCATTTCTGGGGTCTGCATTAGCATCGGGTGAAGAAGCTCTGTGGTGAGGATTCCTGGAAGAATTATCCTTGAAACCTACGATGAGGCAGTAGCTCTTTCCGTTCTGGAAAGCCTTGTCGCCTGTGAGGTACTGCATCTGGCCCTTAGCCCAGCCTGCGTCGCCGTGGTTGTACTTAGCAGCTACGAGAGTTGCCATCTGAGCGGTAGCATTGTGTCTTGCCGAGCCCCACTCGTCGTAGAACTTGTACTCGTTGCCGCCGCCGATCTCGTGAACGATGCTCCAGTCGCCTGTTGCCTCAGCCTTGAGGATAGAAGCGCCGAGACCAACGTTCTCCCAGCAGTGTACCCAGTAGCCCTCGGGACAAGTTCCGAGATCATTGAGATACTTCTGGTTGTTTGTAGCCTTGTAGAGCCAGCCTGCTGCCCATGCGAGCTCATCAGCGGAGCCGCTGGTGCCGCTTACATAGAAAGGAGCAACTGAATATGTTCCTGTGTTCTGCTTTGAGAAGTTGTAGAGAGCCTCAGCGTACTTGAGGTCGTCAGGATTACCGAAGTTTACGTAGTTAGCTGCGAGAGCTGCTGCGTACTCGGCAGTGATGTTTGCAGCACCGCCTGTAGTCCAGACCATACGGCCTCTGTCGCCCTGAGTTTCGGGAGCGCCCCAGTAATCGTGGTCCTGGTTACCTTCGCCCTTTTCGATGAGGACCTTGGAAACGTTGTTGCCGTTGAGAACTGTAGCGTCACGGAAGAATTTACAGAATTTGTCTGTGATGACTTTAAGATGAGCGTCCTGTCCTGTAGCAGTGAAGGCGTCCTTGAATTCGTAGTAAGCCCAGCCCAGTGTAGAAGCTGCATAGCCCTGGGGCTGACCGAACATTACGTGGTCGCCTGCGTCGTGGAAACCGCCGGGCACTTCGTCATTGGTGTGGCAGTTGCCTCTCCATGAGATAGCGCAGTCCGAGTTGTTTCCGCACATATTTGCGTCATAAAGATAGAGGGAGTACTGAAGGAGCTTTGCGTAGTTATCACCGTCAGCCGCGTTTGCTGTGAGAGAGGGAGCACCGATGTTTGAGAGAGGTGCTGCAATCGAGGTGAGGGCGATAGCACTGCTGATGATGGCTGATTTCAGCCTGTTTAATTTGTTCATGTTATCACACTTCTTTCAATATGATCTGCCTATAATATGTCTTACACCCATTATACAGGGTTTGCCCTGAAATTTGGTAACAAATTGGTAACAGAGATATTACAATCTGGTAAAATTGAACAGATTATTAATATTTTCGTCATAGTGCTTAAAAAACATATCTGCACATTGTGCATAATTGCTATGGATTTTACGCAGAAAAGGTGCAAAAAAACGGGCTCGTACAGAACAGAGGTTCTGCACGAGCCCGGGTAAAGTTTTATCAAGCCTCGTTAAGTGAGGGTATGAGGTGGAGCAGGAATTTCTGGATAGAGAGGGCGTCGTCGGCGGAGAGTCCGTCGGAGTTTACGTCGCCGTTCTTTCTGCCCTGCTTTGTGAGGGGCTTTTCGGCAGTGCCGTTTTCGCCGTATTTATCGGGATTTGCCAGTGACTGCATGATGAGGATAGCGTCAGCCAGCTCAACCTTGCCGTCGCAGTTGGTGTCGCCCTTGAGACCTGCATCGTCCTTGGTCATAAGTACATCGTAATACATGGTATTGGGCTTGCCGCCGTCCCTGATGTCCTCATTGACCTCAACAAATGTATAGCCGTCAGCCTTTGCTGTGATCATATCCACATTGACTGTTTTCCTGTCCTTGAATGTATCGCAGGTGTAGGTCATGGGATTGCCGTTAGCGGCATCGAGTTTAACATAGACATGATCGTAAGGATCGGCTATATGGAGTCCCGAATCCTCGGGGAGAGAAATGAGACCGTTTACGCGGAATGAGAGCTCCGGGGCCTTTACGAGCTCGCCCGTGTCCTTGTCCTTTATTGCGAAAACAAAGGTATAGGGTTCGGTCTTATCTGCTTCCTTGACGGCTATATGGTGCTTGAAGTTCCCGAACTGTATCTCACGATTCTGATCATCTGTGTATGTTTTGTCATACATTACAGTATAGCTTCCGGGAGTCAGCTCGTCAGCCATATCACCCTTCCAGATAGCGCCGTTCTCACCGCCGATAATGGCGTTAGCAGGATCAAGAGTGATATTTTCTAATACAAAAGGCTCGCCGTAGATGATACCTGCTCTGCTGCCGCCTTCAACCTCCTGCCAGTAAGTCTCGGAGCGTACCTTTACGGAAATGCCCGTAAGGTCAAGGCTCTCGCCTACGGTGTATTCGGTCTTTGCAGGGTAGGAGATGACTTCCTGGACATTGTAGTGAGTAGGCATAACAATGGTATAAATGGGCTGAGGCGATGTTGTGGTAGTAGTTGTGGTGGTCTCGGTGACAGTTGTGGTAGTGGTTGTAGTTATGGGCTCAGCGCTGCCGAACTTGAAGTCAGCGTTGATCTCGCTTGCCTGCTTAGCAAGAGCGGGCATTGAAGTTGCATCGCCGCCGTAGAGGTTTGCTACGCCTGCGCAGGCGATAGCGAAGCAGCCGTTATAGTCCAGAGCACCCTCGGTGTACTGGTATTTGTCGGTCTGATCCTGATAGCCGCTGGAGTCATCGCCGCCTACCAGGAGACCGTAAGCTGTATACTTAGCGGAAGGATTTGAGGAAGCTCCCGAGCTGTCATTGCCGGGATTTGCTGCACGGTGGTGGATATGTACGGGCCACTTGTCGCCGAAGCCCAGCAGGAAGCTGTAGCCAAGGTTGTTATCGCCCAGGATATGGTCCATCTGATACTTTGCAGCCTTTGCGTAATCAGCATTGGCGTCGCCGTTTGCAAGAGCGAGAGCGTCCATCTGCTTAGCGCAGTTATAGCGAGAAGCGCCCCAGCCGCCGGCGTTGTATGTGCCGACCTTCAGGTCGCCCTGGTTTTTGAGCTCGTACTGAAGCTCATCGGCGTATGCCTTATCTCCCGTAGCCTTGTACATGAGAGCGGAATAGCCCTGCCATACCTTGTCCCAGGAGTATACCCAGCCGTCATACTGGCTGTTGCCGTAGTCGCCGTTTTTGCCGACGCGTGAGGGCTTGCTGCCTGCGTCATTGACCCAGAGCCATGCCTGAGCCATAGCCTCCTCGTCCTGATACTGTGCAGCGGTGTCATAAAATCCGCCGATACCGCCCGTATTGTTTCCTACGTGCTTCTGACCGAACTCCAGGAGAGCCTTTGCATATTTCAGGCATTCAGCCGAATATGCGGGATCGGAGTCCTTGAGGACGTAGGCTGTGCCCGCCAGACCTGCCGCCATCTCGCAGCTTACGGAGGAGTTGTTGTCGCCCTCTGTGAGCCAGTAGATGGGTCTGTCATAGGTCTGTACTTCCGGTGCGGACCATATACCGTGGTCAGTGCCGCCGTTTGCCACAACGTGAGCTACGGCAGCTACCTTGTCGGAGCTGTCCAGGAAGGTGGTCTTCATGAGGTAATCAGCGCCCCATTTCAGCTCATAGATAAGGTGGTCCTTACAGCCTGCCTTTTCGTATACTCCGGGATTGAGGTAATCCGAGAGTGCAAGGCTGCTAAGAGCAAAGCCTATGGTGAGGTTGAATTTTATATGGTCTCCTGCATCGTGGAAGCCGCCGGAAACGTCTACCTTTCCGTCACCGTCAGGGTCGACGATGGACTTTGCGGAGCCTCCGAGACTTCCCACGGGAGCCTCTCCGTCATAGGTATGGCAGTCGCCGCGCCAGGTCAGAGGGCCGTCTGTAATGCCCTTGCCGCAGGCGTTTGCGTCATACATATAAAGTGACATTGCAAGTGCTTTGTAGTAGTCGTGATCTGCTGCGCTTGCATTCATGGGAATGAATGCTGCTGCTGCCGATGTCAGTGCCATAACAGTGGAAGCGGCTGCAGCGGTGAGCTTTCTGGTAACAGTGTTTTTGAGTTTCATTTTTTCCATTCTCCTCTCATTATATAAATAGATAGGTAAGGAAAGCTGCCTGAGGTCACAGCTTCCATGTTACTATTATAACATAATTCTTTCTGAATTTGTGAACATTATATGTAATTTGGCACAAAAAGTGATATATTTGGAGAATGTATCAAAAACGCTGCCGTCCCTTTGTTATATTTTACTATCATAAAAGCCGCATATTGCCTGCAAAAAAGCATAATTTAGCGCGTATGCGCTAAGTTGATAGTTGAAAGTTGAGAGTTGAGAGTTAATGTGTTCGCTTCGCTCACAATATTTAAATATTGTCGCCGCAGGCGACTCCACAACTTTCAACTCTAAACTCTCAACTCTAAACTCAAATCATAATTTAGCTCCGCTAAATTATGATTTATAACGCTTCTGAAATAAAAAGCCATAGTACTTCTGACCTTGTATCAGAAATACTATGGCTTAAAGCTTCTGTATCAGCGCTGCCCGTCCGGTGTATTATTGTTCGATAATGAGCTTTTTAAGGGTTATCAGGTCGAATATGTCCAGAACGCCGTCATTGTTAAGGTCCGCTCCGTGAGCGCAGCCGTCGCCAGTACCCAGAATGAAGTTCTGGAGAGTAACTGCGTCCGCGATATTTATCTCGTTATCGCAGTTTATATCGCCGTACTTCTGGTCGGGCAGGAGCTTGAGCTCCAGAGGGATACATACGGCATAGTAGTTCTTGTCCTCCACAAGCTTTCTGTATATGTCTATGACAGAGGCAGGAACGTAGAGCCTGGTGGGGGCGTTATCCATAATAAGCGGCGGTGTCCAGGGGACAGGAGCGCCGAGAACGTTGTACAGTCCGTCATACTCAAAGGGCTGATCCGTGTCTGAATAGGGATCGGTTATATCCTCACGGAGCAGGGTAATGCTGTCCAGATGGCGGTCATATATTACAGGATCATGTATCACTGCCGATGCAGGAATGGTCAGGTTTTTCAGATTTTTGGTGTACAGCGCATATTTATCGATGGTCCTTAGAGAGTCGGGGAAAACTATCTCCTCAAGGCTCGGCGAGATTGCAAATGCTCTTTCACCTATCTCCTCAACTCCGTCGGGAACGGTGAAGGAAGTGTCATCCCTTCCCGCGGGATAAGCCACCAGCTTCTTCATGTCCTTGGTGTAGAGCACGCCGTCAACGGAGCAGAAGCAGGGGTTGTTTTCGTCCACGTCTATTTCCAGCAGCTTTTCTCCCGTACCCTCTACAATTATGTTTTCAACGGTGGAGGGCAGTGTGATATGCCTGATGTTGTACATATCATGGTCGTAAAGGCAGACTGTCCTTACCTTAAATCCCTCTATTTCTCCGGGAATGACCAGTTCTTCTACAGTATCGCTGTATTCGTTGACCTTGACCTCGGGCACGTCCATCAGTACCGCGGAGTATTTTGTATTATCGTATTCCACAACGGTATAGCCGAAGCCTGTTTCCTCGATGTCGTCGTAATTCCACCAGTCCGCCGAGCTGACCGTGGGGACGGTGCAGGAAAAGGCAAGAACTGCCGAGGTGACAAGGGATGCGAGTTTTGCTTTCATAGTAGTACCTCCTTCTGCGTCATCAGCCTGTGTTTACTCAAGTATAACACATTCTGCGAAAAACAGGGAGTTTTCTGCCGCAAAAACGTGATTATAGCCAAATGTGACAGCCTGGAATTGTGAATACTTACAAATAAACAGATGCAAAAAGCCCCTGAGCGCTCTTGTAGAACACTCAGGGGAGGATCTTACACTTATCCGTTATACTTTGCTATCTCCTCGTCGATAACGTGAGAAAATTCGTCGCGGAGCTGCTCATAGGACTTGCCTGCTTCAGCCATTCGCTGCATCACGCCGCGGCTGTCAGCGGTATAGTTGCCGTTGCCGCTCATTCTTTCGCCCATGCCCCAGCCGCAGTCGAATACGGGAGTGACTTTTGAAAGATCAAGATATTCCTGCAATGCGTTGTACTGCTCCTCGGTGATGAAGCTCCTGAATGAGCCCGAGGCGTTCTTCTGCTGTACAAGAGCCTGTTCCTTTGCGGCAGCCTTCATTGTCTCGTCAGACGCCGCCAGACGCTCGCACTTGAGGTAAGTGGCTACAGCCTTGCCCTTCTGGGAGTTCTTCACCAGCATACGTGAGTTGAAATTGCAGGAGATGTAGTTCTTGTCCGCGTCGGGAGACTTGGGGAAGGGAACTATCATCAGGTCTGCCTCGGGGTTAGCAGCGTTAGAAATGCCCAGAGACCAGCTTCCCGAAGCGAAGAACAGAGTGTTCAGATCTGAGGGGAAGGTGTCGCGGAGAGTGCTGCTGTACCAGCCGTTGTTCCTTATCTCGCCAATAAGTCCCACAGCCTTGCCTATCTCGGCGTCGGCTATATTGTTCTTCAGACTGCTTCCGTCGAAGCTGACAACTGTATGTCCCGTTGAAGCAAGGGCAGCCTGTCCGTACCAGCCGTTTATGCCGTATCTCGGGGCGTCGGGCTGGTTCTTTCTGAATTTGTCTATCATGTCCTTCATGGCGTTCCAGTCCCATTTGCCCTCCTGCCAGAGCTTTCTCGGGTCGCCTATGCCCTCGGCGTCGGTGAGCTTTCTGCTGTAGGTGAGCAGCAGGGGCTCGGATACGGAATAGGGCACCACATAGTGCTGACCGTTGTATGCGAACATATCCATAACATCGGACATATCCGACCACAGTCCCTCGTCAACGCCCATATCGGCGAAATAGGGGTCAAGGGGATCGAAAAGTCCCGTCATGGTGCCATTGGGGAAGGCTGCCGGCTCGCAGGGGAACATATCCACGGTCTCGCCGGAATTTATCATTGATGACAGGGTGTTGTACTTGTCGTTGGGAGCGGTGCGGACGCAGTTTATCCTGCCGCCGTAAATATCCTCAAAAACAGCCAGAGCGGCAGAGCGCTGAACGCCCTGCTGAGGGTTCAGGTCGTAGTCCGCCAGCCAGGTGATCTCCATTTCGGGATCAGCCTCTGCGGGAGTGCCGTCATATTCGGACGCCGCAGCGGTGGTCTGGGGGACGGTGGTCTGTATATTACTGCTGCTGCTCTTCTTGCTGCTGCAGGCAGCCGCAGCTGTAAGGACTGACGCTGCACAGAGAAGTGCGGACAGTCTCTTTGTGTAAGACATAGATAATAACTCCTTTCGGGAACGGTGCATAGTGAGCGATCTGTCGTCACCGAATATAATTATACTCGTTCTGCGGAGATGTGTCAAGGAATATAATGTTAACAAGGGGGAAGAAGAAAGGCGAAAAATACGTTGCTTTTTTCTATGGTAATGATACGGCGGCGGAGACTCTTTGTTAAAAAGCTCCAAAAATACTGCCTGTTATATGTCAAGTTGTTAAAAAAATGCGGAATTGAAATAATTTTGCGTGACATTTTATTTAACCTGTGATATAATGATAGTAAGGTTTTTATATGGGCAGCAGTATCCTGCCTGTACTATAATAATATATGCAGTGAAAGGGATTTTTATATGGACAATAACAGATATGATTCACATCGTCCCCGCAAAAGAGTATCCCGTCAGACGCTGAGAAGACGACAGCTGACAGCTCTCGCCGTTATAGCGCTTCTGGTGCTCCTCTTCGTGCTGCTGGTCGCTCATGCCTGCTCTGACAATGGCAAGAAAGACAGCAAAAACAAGGGCAAGACAGCTGTAACGACAATAACAACTACGGCAACTTCCACAGATCCCGCTATAACCACAACAGCCGTTACTACTACGGCAGCTATGACGGAACCTGTGAACAAGAGCGATTTCAAGCTCGATAAATACTCGGTATTCCTTGAGGTAGGCGAGACTGATATGCCCAGAGTACAGGGTTATCCCGACGGTATGGGCGAAGCGGACGAGCGCTGGTCCTCAGGAGACTCCTCTATTGCCACAGTCGATAATATAGGCAATATCACAGGCGTTAAGCCCGGTACCTGCTACGTTACCCTCAGGTCTGCGACAGACTCCTCACAGGAGGTAATGATCAAGGTCACGGTACGCGGCGAATCAACAGATGATACAGCATCGCCTCAGTCGAATACGGCTGAGGCGCCCGAGCCCCCTGTTTATGATACAGAGGGGCTTACTTATATAGACGGGGTGCTCATAGTCAACAAGTCCTACGGACTCCCCGCCACCTTTGAGCCGGGACTTGAGCCAATCTGCTATCAGCAGTTCCAGGCAATGTCCAGCGCGGCTGCAAAGGAGGATCTGAGCATCTACATCGGCTCGGGCTACCGCTCATACCACGATCAGGAGATCATATATGACAACTACGTCAAGAGCGACGGAGCAGATATGGCGGACACCTATTCCGCACGCCCCGGTTATTCCGAGCATCAGACGGGACTGGTCATCGACTGCAATACCATCGACGACGCCTTCGGAGCAACTCCCGAAGCGGCATGGCTGGCAGAACACGCCCATGAGTACGGCTTCATAATCCGCTACCCTCAGGGCAAGGAGGACATCACAGGCTATCAGTACGAGCCCTGGCACATCAGATACGTGGGTTCAAAGATCGCCACAGAGCTCTACAAGAGCGGACAGTGCCTTGAGGAGTACCTCAAAGTTGATTCAAAATATGAGTGACAAAAGTCCCTGTCGTCAGACAGGGTTTTTTATTGCCTCCTTGACAGGGAGCGGGGTATGTGATAAGATTGTTTTAACACTAAATGTAATGAGGTGCTTGCTATGCCGAGATTTTTCAGGAATGAGATAGATGAGGATAATATCGTGCTCACAGGTGACGATGCCAACCACATTGGCAGGTCACTGAGAATGAGAGTGGGCGAGGAGATAACGGTGTGCTGCAACGGTACGGACTACCGCTGCAATATCGGCAGTATCACCGCCGACGCCGTGTATCTTGACCTTGTCGAGAAGCACAGATGTGCCGCAGAGCCCGATATATCGGTGACTCTCTTTCAGGCTGTCCCGAAGCTGGACAAGCTTGAATACATCATACAGAAAAGCGTGGAGCTGGGAGCGGCAAGGATAGTCCCCGTGCTGACAAGACGCTGCGTATCACGTCCCGATGAGAAGGACTTTGCGAGGAAAAAGCTGCCGAGACTGTGCAGGATAGCCGAGGAGGCTGCAAAGCAGTCGGGCAGGGGCATTATCCCCGAGGTCACTCCTCTGGTAAGCTTCAGGGAGAGCGTGGATATGACAAGGTCTCTTGACCGTACGATACTGCTGTATGAGGAGAAGGGCGGACGCTCCTTCGGCGAGGTGGACTTTGACGGCATAAAGACCGCAGGATTGTTCATCGGCAGCGAGGGCGGCTTCGACAAAGAGGAGGCTGATGCACTGGTGGAAGCAGGCGCAGAAAGAGTCTGGCTGGGACAGAGAATACTGCGTTGTGAAACTGCACCAATAACTGCCCTTTCAATTTTGATGTTTTTAACAAATAATATGTAAAGAGTTGAAATTATAAAAAAAGTATGGTATAATAAATTCAGATTATCGTAATCCGATCGCAAGCGGTTCGGTAAGTACTAATTCTTGCGGAGAAAAGAGGAAATTAAAATGAATAAGTTTTTAGTCGCTATTTTAGCAGCCGGCGCAGCAGCAGCTGTGGGATATGTTGCAGCACAGGCACTCAAGGATAAGAGCTCCGGTTCAGATTATGATGATGACGATTACGATGATTTCGATAACTTCGACACAGATGAGAGTATCGACTTCGAGATCAATGATAATTCCGTAAAGGAAGCAGCTGAGGACGCTGTTGAGGATATCAAGGACAAGGCTGAGGACGTTGCAGAGGATATAAAGGACGCAGCTGAGGATATCGTCGACGACATCAAGGACTGATTAATGATCTGATAAGGGAGCGCAAAGCTCCCTTTTTTGTTGCAAGGGCTGCAAAAAAACACAAAAACCTTCAATATCTATTGTATGATATTACAAAATGTGGGGAAGGTGCTTGACAAGTAAGGCGAGTTCTGATATAATATAAAAGCTGTCCGTCAAGGACTTGCCGAAGAATTATCCGAGGCGTAGCTCAGTTTGGTAGAGTGCTTGCTTTGGGAGCAAGATGCCGCAGGTTCGAGTCCTGTCGCCTCGACCAGACTTTTTCAAAAAAGTTGAAAAAAGTACTTGACAAGCAGAAGCAAATGTGATATAATAATTAAGCATTAGCGCTGGTGTAGCTCAGTTGGTAGAGCAGCTGATTTGTAATCAGCAGGTCGGGGGTTCGAGTCCGTCCACCAGCTCCATTATTTTGTCCTGAGACAAAATACAAGATCCTTTATGGGAGAGTTCCCGAGTGGCCAAAGGGGGCAGACTGTAAATCTGTTGCTTTTCAGCTTCGATGGTCCGAATCCATCCTCTCCCACCAGAACGCCCCGAAATTTTCGGGGCTGTTTTTGTTTGACAGTATCCGCTTCAGACCTTGCAATTTTCCTGCAAGGGCTTTTTTATGCCCTGAAAAAAAGAGGATTTGCACGGAAACACAGCCATTTTGTGCAGAAATGTATAAAGATTGTGGAGGGATCGCCGTGGTAAAGATCGCAGTAAACAACGACCTGAAACACTACTCATTGATAATCAGAAACACAAAAGCCTATAAGACGACTAAGAATATTGCCATTTTAATGGGCGCACTTTTCCTCATAAACTCCGCAGGACTGGTCATCGAAACTGCCCGCACTCACAGACCTCAGCCCTTTCTGATACTGCTGGTCAGTGCTTTATTTCTGCTGTTTGCAGCTTATATGATACGGCTTCTGGTGAGAATGGACCCCATGAAGCTCCACAAGAAGGTCACGGAGGCAAATCCGGGACTGACCGGTGAGTATACCTTCAATGATGAGGGCATAATCATCGGCACAAAGACCGATAACGGCAGCAAGCACGCGGAATACGCCTATGACAAGTTTATAAGCGCCGCCGAGAAGGAAGGCTTCTTTCTCATGAATATCTCTGTTGCGGGATATGTGGCGTGCAATGCAGAGGACTTCATCGAGGGTACTCCCGATGAGCTGAGAGCTCTGCTCCGCGCAAAGCTTGGCGATAAGTATAAGGAGAAGTGATATGGTAAGGGCAAGAGTAACATACAATGACAACCATCTGAAGGCACTCTACTCCCTGACAAAAAAACCATATGTCATCAAAAAGCTGATACCCAAGATACTGTGGACGGCGGTGTGTCTGGCGGCAGGTATTTTTTTCCTGCGCGCTGCAATAATACTGCGTTCCAGCTCCGGCTACATCTGGATAGCGCTGGCGTTCACTTTCGCGGCACTGTATATAAGAGACATCATTAAGCTGCTGAGCGATGACAAGGGCAAAAACAAGCTTCCGCCCTATCAGTATTCCACAGAGCTTATCTTCGGCGGACAGGCATTCGAGATAATCAAGACCGGCGAGAACTTCACGGTCCACAGGGATTTTCCATACGGCACCATCAATAAAGCTGTGGAGACCATGAATTACTTCTTTATCTTCGTGGAGGCAAAAAAGGCTTTCATCATACACAAGTCCGAGCTCACCGAGGGCAGCGTTCCCGAGCTGGAGTACTTCCTTGCGTCAGTCTTCGGCAAGCGCTTCGTTGATAAAAGGAGCGTGAAGATATGATAAGGATAGACAGTCACAGGACCAGAGCCCACACTCGGGCTGAGATCAGAATGATGTTCTCGTTCAGGGAGGTCATGCTGCTTCTGGGGATACTGGCTCTCAGTGTTCTGTGCTTTGGCTTCTGCGTTTATACGGTGTATGCCGTAGTTAAATACAGGGAAGGCTTCAGATACGCCCGTTTCCTGTACCTGACAGCAGGGGTCGCAGGCTTTGTCACCGCGGTGACTGCCCTGGCGCGTTTTGTTCTTTACAGCGCGGCAGCTGTTGTTCTGTTCGCTGCAAATCCCGATATTCATGAGGAGCTCATCTTTGAGGATGAGGGCTACACCGCAAGAAATACTGCCAAAAACGGCGTGACCTTTGAGGGAAGGTATCACTACAGCGCCGTCAAAAAGGTCACCACCTACAAGGACTTCATAAAGATAGAGTCTCCCGAACACAGCTCAGTATTCAGACTGTCGGAGATTACCGGGGGCACTGCCGAGGAGCTTATGGCTGTTCTGGCAGGCAAGCTGGGAGACAGAGTCACACACAAGTAAAAAGACGACGGCATAAAGCCGTTCACATATAGGACATCTCTAAAAACCCACTTTGAGAAAAAACGGCTATGCACGACATATGCTGTGTCAAACTCCCTCGGAGTGCGTCAGCACGCCTTCGGGAGCTTTCCTTGCCTCTGCCGTACCTATCCGTTTTTTCTTGATCAGATAGGTTTTTAGAGATGCCCTGCGAAAACCTTATGGAGGAAAGAAAATATGATAAGAGAAGATTTAAGAAACATTGCCATTATCGCCCACGTTGACCACGGTAAGACTACCCTCGTTGACGAGATGCTCAAGCAGGGCGGCGTGTTCCGTGAAAACCAGGAGGTCGCTGAGCGTGTAATGGACTCAAACGACATCGAGAGGGAGAGAGGTATCACTATCCTTGCGAAGAATACCTCAGTTATGTACAACGGCGTAAAGATCAACATCATCGACACCCCCGGCCATGCTGATTTCGGCGGCGAGGTCGAGCGTGTACTTGAGATGGTGGACGGCGTTCTGCTCCTTGTTGACGCCGCTGAGGGACCCATGCCCCAGACACGTTTCGTACTGTCAAAGGCTCTTGAAATGGGTCACAAGATCATCGTTGTTGTAAACAAGATAGACCGTCCCGACGCCCGTCTGGACGAGATAGGCGACGAGGTGCTGGAGCTCCTCCTTGACCTTGACGCAAACGAGGAACAGCTTGAGAGCCCCCTGCTCTTCTGCTCGGGAAGAAGCGGTACTGCTTCCCTCAGCCAGTATGAGGCAGGTACAGACCTGAAGCCCCTTTTCGACACCATCATCAACTACATCGAGCCCCCCAAGGGCGAGGAGAACGATCCTCTCCAGATGCTCATTTCTTCTATCGACTATAATGAGTATGTGGGACGTATCGGTATCGGACGTATCGTAAGAGGAAAGATAGCTGTGAACCAGCAGGTGACTGTCTGTGACTACACTGGCTCAAAGAAGAACTATAACTCAAAGATAGTTTCCCTTCTCCAGATACAGGGACTCAACCGTGTTCCCGTTCAGGAGGCTACCATGGGCGACATCGTGTGGATCTCGGGTATCGAGGGAATAACCATCGGAGACACCATCTGCGCAACAGACGCTCCCGATCCGCTTCCCTTCGTGAAGATAAGCGAGCCTACCGTTGAGATGACATTCTCCGTAAACGACAGCCCCTTCGCAGGCAGAGAGGGCAAGTTCGTAACATCACGTCAGCTCCGCGAGAGACTTTTCAAGGAGCTTCTCAAGGACGTATCCCTCCGCGTTGAGGAGACAGAGAACACCGATGCATTCCGCGTTGCAGGACGAGGCGAGATGCACCTTTCAATACTTATCGAGAATATGCGCCGTGAGGGCTATGAGCTTGGCGTATCAACTCCCCACGTTCTCTACAAGCAGGACGAGAACGGCAGACGCCTTGAGCCTATCGAGCGCCTTGTCATCGACGTTCCCGAGGACTGCGTAGGCTCCGTAATGGAGAAGATAGGTGCCCGTAAGGGTGACATGGTGGATATGCACCCCCAGGGAAGCCGTATGCGTATCGAGTTCCTTATCCCTGCAAGAGGACTTTTCGGTTATAAGAGCGAGTTCCTCACAGATACAAAGGGCGAGGGCATCATGAGCCATGTATTTGACGGCTATCAGCCTTACAAGGGCGACATCGAGCGCAGAAACACAGGCTCTCTCGTTTCCTTCGAGACAGGCGAGGCTGTTACCTACGGTCTCTACAACGCTCAGGAGCGCGGACAGCTCTTCATCACAGCAGGCACTCCCGTATATGAGGGCATGATCGTGGGAGCTTCTCCCAAGACAGAGGACCTTGTTGTCAACGTCTGCAAGAAGAAGCACCTGACAAATACCCGTGCAAGCGGAAGCGATGACGCTCTCCGTCTGGTCCCTCCGAGAGTTCTCAGCCTTGAGGACTGCCTTGAATTCCTTGCCGATGATGAGCTGCTTGAGGTAACTCCCGAGTCTCTCAGAATAAGAAAGAGAGTCCTCAGCAATACCCAGAGAGCTAAGGAAAGAGGCAAGAAGGCCTGATTTTTCACCAAATCAACACATATAAACCATACAATTTGCAGGTTTGGGAGATATGATATGAAAAAGACTATATTCGCTTCGCTGTTGCTGACTGCGGCGGTCTGTTTTTCGGGCTGCGGCAGCAAGGTGGAAAAGATCAGCGAGGTGAGCGGAAATACTTCCGAAGCTGTAACGACGTCAGAGGAGACCACCGAAGCAGGCTCCTATGCCCCCCTTGCTACCGTGAGAGAGCGCAACATCGTTTCGGCTGAGGAGTTCGATTACGAGATAGTTGACGGCGGAGCGGTCATAACCAGCTACAAGGGCAAGGACTCCTATGTAGACATACCCTCAGATATAGAAGGTGCTCCCGT
The DNA here is from genome assembly GCF_000621785.1 of Ruminococcus flavefaciens ND2009. GTDB lineage: Bacteria > Bacillota > Clostridia > Oscillospirales > Ruminococcaceae > Ruminococcus > Ruminococcus flavefaciens_C. Next base: position 67,268 of record NZ_JHXI01000015.1, read on the forward strand.
TACGGAAATAGGCTTCTACGCCTTTGAGGCAAAATACGACCTTATTTCCGTGACCCTTCCCGAGAGCGTGACAGTTATAGGCGAGGGAGCCTTTGCGGACTGTCAGTCACTTGAAAGCATCAACCTTCCGTCAGGTCTCAAGGAGATACAGTGCGGCGCCTTTGCAGGATGTATAGGCCTTACAGAACTTACCATACCTGTGGGAGTGACACGCATAGAGCAGCAGGCATTCACAGCCTGTACGGGGATGAGAGCGCTTACTATACTTGATCCTGAACTCGGATATGATAACTGGGGGCTTGAGGAGCTTCCCGACATAACCGTGTTTGCACCCGAGGGCTCGGCAGCTGCCGGGTGGGCGGGCGCCATGGGAAAATACGCCGTTTATTGATTACGAGAGGAAAAGTCTATGAGAAAGCTTGGGCTTACAGCACTGACTCTTGCCGCAGCGGCAGCAGTGCAGGGATTTTCGGGATGTGCAAAGAAAAAAGACATCAGTATGCCTACCTACGCTGAGACAGCTGTCCAGACCCCCACTTCCGCTCCCGCAGGAGGTGCAGAGCTGTCAGGAGACAGCTATAACGCTGATGAGTATTACACAAAGATACAGGAAAAGGTGAACAGCACCGCCGTGGACAGCGAGCCGCTGGAGCTGGGACTGGTGGGCAATGAGCTCATAACCCCCGACGAAAGCGACCAGGAGGCAGAGCTGGGCGCATATAAGATAAGCAGCAGCGGAGTAAAGCTCTATTACGACGATACGGTATTCTCTGATGAGCTCATGCTGACGCTTGAAAAGTATTTCCTGTCATTCCCGTCGGCTGACTACAACACCTATCAGAAGTGCATATTCCCAAGCTATATCGACGAGATGGAGGAATTCCTCACCAGGGAATACGATTACGACCTCAAGACCTCATTCAGCAAGCGCTGTTCCACCCTTGCAAGCAATATGAACGGCGATTACAGGATAACCAGGATAAAGCTGGAGACTGCTCCCATTTACGACGAGACCAAGGACAACCTTGAGAATTATTTCCAGTCACTTGACGATGTATTCGGCAAGGACTACTATGAGCAGGTAAAGTCCGAGAGCGACGAGGTCATAGATGCAAGCTTTTACGTCATGGGCGAGGACTCCTACGGCAACGAGGGAATAATCGTCAGCGCCTATGAGATAGTTTTCGCCGTAAAGGACGGCAAGTATTATACATTCGGCTAAGGAGGCATATACAATGAGAGATATTTTCAGAAAAACAGCTGCTATTCTGGCTGCGGCAGTACTGACTGTTTCCGCATCGGTATCATGCAGCGGAAAGAAGAGCTCTTTTTCAAGCGACCCCAATAACCTTGCAGGCGGAAACATTCCCGATGATTACAGCAAGGACCTTGAGGATATGCCTTACGGCGGAGAGTTTCAGAAATTTGAGGCGGGCGATAATGACTACCCCCTGGGTATAGATATGGACCCCCGTTTCGTTACCGCTGACGAGGGCGCTGCCCTTACCAACTACTTCTATGCCCTTAACACAGGCGATACAGAGGCGTTTGAGAAGTCTGTTCACCCCGACCTTATCAAGTACCGCCTGGAAAATTCCGAATACTCTACCGAAAAGGAGTTCCTTGAGGGCGAGTATGAGCTGCTCAAGCAGTACACAGGTATGGACTTCACCTTCGATTACGTTCTTGTTGACGGCAGACTGAAGGACACCGAGGGCGCCTTTGAGTCTTATGACAAGCTCATGGAAACAGCTTCACCGGGCTGTAACATCACCTCAAAGAATCTGTACATGGTTGACGTTACCTACCACAATAAGGTGGACGACGGTAACAGCTATTCACTGAGATACAGATTCGGTGATTATATGGATATTGCAGTATATACCATCGACGGCAAGGCGTACGTTATTTCGTGATATATGGACAAAAAAGGGAGCTTTGCTCCCTTATTTTGTTACAGTTCTATGAACTTTTCAAAAGCCTCTTGAAATTCCCGTTTTTATGTGATATAATTCGATTATCAAAGCATAAGGGGGAGCTTTTTCATTATGAAAAATGCGTTAAAAACAGCAGCAGCGCTTGTACTTGCAGCGGTAGCCTGCTTCCTGGGGAGCATGAACTGCTTTGCCAATGCAGAGGAGTGCAGCGGACAGAATGAGTATACAGCAGCAGATGCTGCATATGCAGGTTAAGACTGCAGTAATAAAAATTACAGGACGGCATTATGCCGTCCTTTTTTGTTACAATATTTTTACAATTGATTTAAGATTTGCCGCTTTCGGTTGAAGTTGTGCCTGCTCAGTGCTATAATATAAAAAAACAGATAAGAGGCGCAGCATTATGAAAAAATACATCAAAGCATCCATCGCACTTATATTCACCATAGTTACCTGCATTTTCGGCGGCATGAACGCCTTTGCTTGGGTAGCTGCAGACGGTATTATAGTTGTCCGCTATACAGACGCTCCCGAGGGAACGGTGTTTGCGGATATACTGCTCCCGAAAACCGAAAATGACAAATATGCTTCCGCAGACGGTAAGCCCTCCGCAGCGATCATACTTCACGGAGAGGATGAAAACGGCGAGCGTACAGAAGAAACTCTGACTCTTCCGGAGGACTGCGAGCTTGCAAAGTATGATGACGGCTATACCAGCTGCCTTTTCGGCAGGGACATTGCCACAGAGTACAGGGTGAACAGCTTCAGGATGGATATAGTACTGGACGAGCAGAAGCTGATAAACACAGACGTTTCCAATTACTACGGCAGCCTGAAGTTGGCGTACTGCGACGAAAAGGGCAATGTACTTGCGGTCACAGACCCTGTGGAGACAGAGCATACCGACAAGCCTGCGAATTTCTATGTCAATGCGGACGGAACAAGTCTTGAGTGCAAGCTTGACCACGGCATAGATGTGGGAAAAGGATTGACTGCGATTATATTTGGCAGCGTGATCGTATGTATATTAGCTGTTCTTGGCATTGCGGTCATAGCAGCAATTGTTGTAGTTGTGGTGATACTTGTTGTCAGACACAATAAAAAGAAAAATCAGCAGCAGTACAGACAGTAATGCTCGGTATGGAGGATATTATGAAAAAGCATATCAAGGCTGCCATAGCAGTCGTATTCACGGTAATGACCTGCATTTTAGGCGGCATGAACGCCTTTGCAATGGGACTCGGTACTGACATATGGGAGATCGACATAGAGTATGAGAATGCTCCCGAGGGAACAGCTTTCGTTGACCTGCTCTTCCCGAAGAAGACTGACGATAAATACTATCCCGACCCGACCACAAATGAAAATGACGAGAAGCACAGCGTATGCCGCAATGTGTACGCAGCCTACCTGGGCAGGGGAAACGATGACCCCATAATCCTCGATGACAGCTGCGGACTTGCAGTCTACGATGACGGTTATACAAGCTGTATGCTGAAAAGGTACTTCGTTAAGTACAACCATGCCGACAAGGATAAATGCTCGCTGGAGTTCGGTGTGCCGAGCAATACCGAAAACCGTGAGGTCTTTGAGTATTACGGCAGCTTCAAGGTTGCGTACTGCGACGAAAAGGGCAATGTGCTCAGCGTCACTGAGCCTGTGAAGATAAAGCCTTCAAAGGTCAGCTGTCTGTATGAAATAAAGGCAGACGGCACAAAGGCTGAATACACCGTCCACAGGGACGGCTCCGTATTTATTCAATTGTTCGTAATGGCGCTGATATTTGGCGTCCCTGTAGTGATAGCCCTCGTTATCGGGCTTATAATATACCTCTGCACAAGGAAGAAGAAAAACAACAATATCAGCTGAACATTGCGCTATACGGAGGAAACATCATATCATGAAAAAGTCCGTGCTGTTTTTGCTGGCAGCAGTATCACTGATATCCGCAGTATGTTTTTTATTGAGCTGTTTTGCTTCTCAGGGCAGGATAACCGTGATAAACAGCAGTTCTGATCCGCGGAAAACTGAGATTAATAACGAATTATACTGTATCAGCAATAGCGGAGTATATAAAGTCGGCGAAAAATCAGAGCGCCAATGCCTGATACCATTTAACGGGCAGGATATAAAGGCGTTCTTTTCAGGTGACAAAAATAGTATTTGTATCTGCAAGACAACCGAAAACGGCACAGAGGTCTCGCGATACGATCTTAACGGGGACTTATCAGCAACGCCGATACTGATAAACTTTCCTGATGCGGATATATGTGCGGAAGAAAACGGTGTTTTCTACGGTGTTATCTCTGTCGGAGAAAGCATTGAGCCTGCCGCTTTCGACAGCAGCGGAGAAAGAATAGATACTGATATTAAAAAGCTTGAATATACTGATGATGTTTTTACTTTTCTCGGGGATCGGGACAGGACATATTATGCGCTGATAACTGATACAGCTTCAAAATATATAGGCAGAAGCAAGGATAAGGTGATCTATCTTAAACGGAGCTACAGTCCCGAATTGATAATAGCCGATCCTGATACGGACAGTATCATCAGAGTGGATCTGGCTGATAAGTTCAGAGCCTGTCATTCATTTTCCAATGTCATCGATGACTGTGTATGTACAGTTTTGACAGCGACACACAGCACTGTCGGGCTTGGGAGCGGACACAGCGATAAAGGCGATATATCATCATTGAAGAAGCACCGCTATGATATATTTGTTCTGACAGATATAAACAGCGGAGAGGTCATAAAACAGCATAAGACCCGCAGGGGTGAAAAGATGATCTATGCTGATGCAGAAAAAGTGATGACTATTTACCGCGGTCGATATATAACTTACTCCGCAGATGACTGGAAAGAGCTGGATCTGCGTAAAGCATCGGAAATAAAGAAGGACGGCTCGTACACCTTCGAGACCTGCGGAGAGCATATCTTCGTATTTGACGATGATACAGGCAGGTGCATAAATAAGCTTTCGGTCTCATAAAAACAAGCCCCTGAGCGTTCAGCCGAGCGCTCAGGGGCATTTTGCATTTTATATCTGTGTTGAGTAGTTGGGAGCTTCCTTGGTGATATAAATATCGTGGGGGTGGCTCTCCTTGAGTCCTGCACCTGTGATGCGGATGAACTTAGCCTTCTCGTGGAGAGTGGGGATGTCAACGCATCCGCAGTATCCCATACCCGAACGGATACCGCCCACAAGCTGGAAGATAGTGTCGGCAACGGGGCCCTTGAAGGGGACACGACCCTCAACTCCCTCGGGAACCAGCTTCTTGGCGCCCTCCTGGAAGTATCTGTCCTTGGAGCCGTTTGCCATAGCACCGAGGCTTCCCATGCCTCTGTAAACCTTGAACTGACGTCCCTGATAGATCTCGGTCTCACCGGGAGCTTCTGCACAGCCTGCAAGGAGCGAGCCGAGCATAACTACGTTTGCGCCTGCTGCAAGAGCCTTTACGATATCGCCCGAATACTTGATACCGCCGTCTGCGATAACGGGGATACCGTACTTCTGGGCAACACAGGCTACATCATAAACAGCTGTGATCTGGGGAACGCCGATACCTGCAACAACACGGGTGGTGCAGATGGATCCGGGTCCGATACCTACCTTGAGGCAGTCAGCGCCTGCTGCGATAAGAGCCTCAGCAGCCTCAGCAGTAGCGATATTGCCTGCGATAACGGGGATCTCGGGGAAAGCTTCCTTGACCATCTTCAGGCACTTGATGATGTTTGCACTGTGTCCGTGAGCGGAGTCGAGGACCAGAACATCAGCCTGAGCGTCGATGAGAGCCTTTGCTCTTTCGAGAACGTTTGCGGTAACGCCGATAGCAGCGCCGCAGAGGAGCCTGCCCTTGCTGTCACGGGCGGAATTGGGGTACTGAACTGACTTCTCGATATCCTTGATAGTGATAAGACCCTTCAGGTAGCCTGCCTCGTCAACGATGGGGAGCTTTTCGATCTTGTGTGCGCGGAGAATATCCTGAGCCTGAGCGAGAGTAGTTCCCACGGGCGCAGTGATAAGGTTGTCCTTTGTCATTACCTCTGAGATCTTGGCATTGAAGTCTGTGAGGAAGCGCATATCTCTGTTGGTGATGATACCAACCAGCTTGCCCTTTCCGTCAACGATCGGAACGCCTGAGATCTTGTACTTGCCCATGAGCTCGTCCGCATCGGCAACGATATGATCCTCTGTAAGTGAGAAGGGGTTAACGATAACGCCGTTCTCGCTTCTCTTGACCTTATCGACCTCTTCAGCCTGCTGCTCTATGGTCATGTTCTTGTGGATGATACCGATACCTCCCTCACGGGCGATGGCGATAGCCATACGGGAATCTGTAACGGTGTCCATAGCGGCAGTCATGATAGGAGTATTGAGGTGGACAGTCTTAGTGAGCTGAGTACCGATCTGGATCATGTTGGGGGTAACGTTTGATTCAGCGGGTATAAGCAGCACATCGTCGAAGGTGAGACCTTCCTTCTGAAATTTGCTGTTCATGTCGGTCAGCATAATAATTCCTCCTTGCATTGATATTATTAACTTTAATGATACTATTTTTGACGGCTTATGTCAATAGTTTGGGCGGCGGAGACGGCATAGAAATTTTTAGTTCAAAAAAGGTCGGGTTTTGGCGAAAAAAGCAATTTGTTATAGTAAAGTAACTCAGTGTTAAAGCGGTGCGGTGGCGCGCCGTGCATATTCCGCCAGTATAGCCGAGGCGTCAAAGGCATTGACGCTGCCGTCGCTGTTGAAGTCGGCAGCAGCTCTCTGGTCGGAGGAGAAGCTTCCCTCCCTGCCTGTTGATGAGGCTGCGTACTCAGCCAGTACAGCCGAGGCGTCCACGGCGTTGACAGCTCCGTCGCCGTTGACATCGCCCATGGAGAGCCTGCCTGTTTTGAAGCTGAGCTTTGAGTCAGAGGCGTATTTCTCCGCAGCAGAGCCCTTTTCGCCCCTTATGGTGAAGCCCGAGATATTCTCGGAGGAGCTGCTTCGTGCGTCGTATCTTCTTCCAAGTGCCTCCTTGCCGATGGTCTTGACCGAGGAGGGAATGTAGATACCGCTGATACCTGCGCAGCTGTAAAATGCCTCATCGCCTATGGAGGTGACAGTGTCGGGGATATTGACGGTCTTCAGCGAGGTGCAGGAGTGGAAGCAGTCTTCGGGGAGAGCCTTCACGCCCTTGCCCAGGGAAACGCTTCCCAGAGCGCTGCAGCTCATGAAGCAGCCCTTTCCCAGGGTGGTCACCGAGTCGGGGATATCCACCTTTTTCAGCGAAAGGCAGCCTGAAAAGGCATGGTCGTCGATAGTTGTGACGCTGTCGGGAAATTCTACGGAAACAATATCAGCCTTGCCGAAGAAGGCGCCCTTTCGGATAGTTTTCGTGCCCTTTCCGATGACAGCCTCCGGGCTGCCTGCGTAGAGGAGCAGAGTGTCGCCGTTTTCATAGAGACAGCCGCCTGTATTGCTGTAGGTGGGGTTGTTTTTGTTGACGTCGATATAAGCCAGTGCAGGGCAGGCTGTAAAGGCGTAATCGCCTATTTTTGTGACGCCGCTGCCGATGGTGATAGTGCTCAGCGAGGGGCAGGTGCTGAAGGCTCTTTCACCGATGGTTTTTACGCTGTCGGGGATAACGCAGATACCTATATCCTTGTTGCCTGCGAAGGCGTCCTCGGCGATAGCAGTAACGGGAAAGCCCTCAAGCTCCGATGGGATAATGAGTACTGAGTCGCTGCCCACGCAGCCTGTGACCGTAGCCTGCTTGTTGTCTATGGTATAGCTGAGCATGAAGCCTTCCGTCTCCTCTGCGGACGCCCCTTTTACGGGAGCAGCGCTGAGGGCAAGAGCGGCAGCTGCCAGCATTGACAGCATTTTTTTCATATCATATCTCCCTGCGGCAAACATTGCCGTCTATGAGCACCAACTGAGGCTCGGACATAAGGTCCAGAGGATTGCAGCCCTTTGCGTAGAGCTGTATATCCGCGTCCTTGCCCTCGGCAAGCGAGCCTGTGGTGTCGCTTATTCCCAGTATCTCGGCAGGATAAGCCGTAATGGTCATGATAGCGTCATCAAGGCTGAGACCGCCCTTCACCGCAGCCTGTGCGGACAGAGGCAGGTACTGTATGGGGGTGACTGTGTGGTCTGTGCATATAGCTGTTTTTACGCCGCTGCCGTGGAGGACGGAGGCGTTTTTCAGCTCAAGTCCGCGCATTTCGGGCTTGCAGCGGTCACACATAAGGGGACCGCAGATAACGGGGATATTTTCCTCGGCGAGTATATCGGCTATCTTGTAGCCCTCGGTGCCGTGGATAATGACGGGGTCAAGGTTGAACTCCTTGGAGATACGCATTGCAGTGCATATATCATCGGCACGGTGGCAGTGGAAGAAAGCCTTTATCTTGCGGTCGAGGAGAGGCATGAGCGCCTCGCACTTTATGTCGTACTCAGGGGGATCGTAGTTCTCGCTGTCGGAGTAGTAGCTGTCCATATCGTGGACGTAGCGGCGTGCCTTGTAGAGTCCCTCTCTGATGAGAGCGGTTATCGCCATACGGGTCACGGGAGTCTCCTCCCTGCCGTTGTAGACGTTCTTGGGATTTTCGCCCAGAGCGAACTTTATTCCGCAGTTCCGTATGAGCATATCGTCGATACGCCTGCCGTAGGTCTTTATGGCAGCTATCTCGCCGCCGCAGGCGTTGGCGCTTCCGGGACTTGATGCCGCCGCGGTGATGCCCCGCATACAGGCTTCCTCAAAGCAGCGGTCGAAGGGATTGATACCGTCGATAGCTCTCATCTGAGGAGTAAAGGGGTCTGTGGATTCGTTGCAGTCGTCGCCCTCGAAGTCCAGACCGTCCTCGATAATGCCCAGGTGGGTGTGGGCGTCGATGAAGCCGGGGAGGAGAAGTCCTCTGCGGGCGTCTATGCTGTCCCCGGGGACTGCCTCGGGCGAGCCCTCGCCCAGAGCCTTTATCTTGCCGTCTTCGACCTCCAGCCAGCCGTTTTCGATGACTCCCCGGGAGTCCATGGTGTGAATTTCAGCGTTATAGATAAGCATAGCTTGCTCACTTTCTGACAGCCTCGGCGATACGCTCCGCATTTTCAACGGGGCTGCCGTTACATTCGAGTCTTATGGTGGAGTGCTTCAGATAGACGTCCCTGCGCGCGTTGTAAAGGGCTTCCAGCTCCTCCTTTGTGGACTTTACCACGATGGGACGGTTCGTGTCGTCCTTTATGCGCTCATAGCAGGTCTCAAAGGGGACGTCAAGGAAAATGACGGCGGCACCTGCCTCCTTTGCAGCCCTTGCAGTATCGGGATTGAGCATAGCTCCGCCGCCGCAGGCAGCAACGGTGGTCTTGCCGCAGAGGGACTTCACTATCTCAGCCTCTGTCTGACGGAAGAAGGGCTCACCCTTCTGCTCGAATATCTCGGGTATTGTCATTTCGAGGGTCCTGACTATGATGTCGTCGGTGTCGCAGAAGCCGCAGCCCAGTTTCTTTGCCGCGAGCTTGCCGATAGTTGATTTTCCGCAGCCCATAAAGCCGCATAAAAATACAGTCATATATTTCTCCTTATATAACGGAACTGCCCGTATCCTGGGCAGTATCAGATTCCGAAATGTATAACGAATTTGTTTTCGCGCTGAGCCTCGGTCAGCAGGGCTGTCAGCTCCGAGAGCTGAGGGCAGCCGAGAGTGGCTTCGATAAAGCCGCCGAGGGACTCGGGCGGTATTAGGGTAATGCCGTAATAAGCCGGTCCGTATCCGGGACGGTCAAGGCTGTGCCGGAAGCATTTCAGCTCCCCGAGCTTCGGGAATATGGGCAGGATATAGTCATCATGCACCGAAATACAGCCGTATTTCTCAGGCTCATAGCTGATATAGCTCCCTTTTTCGGGAGTCTCCTGCATTATTCCGAAGTCATGTGCCAGCATGGTCTCACCCTTTTCTCTCCATCTTCACCAGCGGCACCCATTCGTCCTCTGTCATCTTCTCGCCTGTGAGCTGAAAGCCATGGCGCTCATAGAAGGCTATGCCGCGTGTGTTGTATTCAAGTGCCCAGAGGTTGTCCGCACCGAACTCCTTAACGGCGAACTCCAGAAGCTCTGCGCCTATGCCGCTGTTCTGGAACTGAGGCTCCACATAGAGCTTCACCACCTCGGTGCCGCTGACGCGGATAATGCCCTTGACAACGCCCTGGTCGTCATAGACATAGGTGTTTTGCAGCTCCTCGGAGCCCTCGCAGTACTCCGCCGCCATATCCACCACGTTAAGCTCCCCGAAATAGAAGGGGTCATTGCGGAAGAACGGGTAGAAGTTCACGCGGTAGTTGGTTATGATTATCTCTGCGATACGGGAGGCATCGCAGGCTTTTGCAGGTCTTATCATCTGTTCATGCTGTCAACGGCACTTTCAACGTCAAGGATTATCTTTGAGATGTCCTCAGCGGAGAACTGTCCGCCGTACCATATCTCATGAGCCTTCACAGCCTGATATACCAGCATTGAAGCGCCGCCCACAGCGGTCTTTCCGAGAGCCCTTGCCTTCTTCATCAGCAGGGTCTCGGTGGGGTTGTAGATAACGTCAAAGACGCTGAGAGAGTTTTCGATAACGGTATCGCTTACGGCGCAGGCGTCCACCTTGGGGTACATACCTACGGGAGTAGCGTTTATGAGCAGGTCATAGCTGCCATCAAGTGTAGATATATCGGCGATCCTCACGGAAGCGCCGCTGCACTTGGCGAGTATCTCAGCCATGAGGAGCTGAGCGTTCTTAACGTCCTGGGGGATAACAGCGAGAGTGATGTTTCCGCCGTGGCGTGCGACTTCGATAGCTATCATCCTGCCAACGCCGCCGCAGCCCAGTATAGCTACGTTTCCGCCGATGGGGAGCAGCTCCGCAGAACGGAGGAAGCCGTCGCAGTCGGTGTTGTAGCCTGTGAGCCTGCCGCCGTCATTGCTGATGCAGTTTACGGAATTATAGCGCTGAGCGCTGTCCGCCAGCTCGTCCACCAGAGAGATGACAGCCTGCTTGTGGGGGATAGTCACGTTGAGACCGCGGAGACCTTCCAGAAGTCCGCGGCTGCCTGCAATATCCTCGGGAGCAATGTCGATGAGCTCATAGGAGCTGTCGTCAAGTCCGCTGAGAGCGAAGAGCTTTTCGTGTATGAGAGGGGACATTGAGTGTCCCAGGGGGTGACCTATGAGTGCAAATCTATTCATGATAATGCTCCTTCAAGAGTTTTGGTGTTTTCAACATTTAAAGCTGTCACGTCCTTGAGAGTCTTCTTTACCAGTCCTGTGAGAGTTCTTCCGGGGCCGAATTCAACGAATTTATCCGCGCCTGCCTCCTGCATAGCTGCCAGCTCCGATGTGAAGCGGACGGGGGAAACGATGTGCTTGGCAAGCATAGAAGCCATATCCGAGAAGTCTGTGAGCTCGCCGCCTGTCAGGTTGGAGTAATACTTCACCTGAGGAGCCTTGAATTCTATAGTTTTAGCTGTTTCGTAGAACTTATCCGCAGCGGGCTGCATAAGCTTTGAATGGAAGGCACCTGCCACGTTGAGGGGGATAACTCTCGCCTTCATGCCTGCGAATATCTCGCTGACCTCGGCGATACCCTCGGGAGTGCCTGCGATAACGGTCTGCACGGGGGAGTTGTAGTTTACTGCTGTGACATATTCCTTAGCCTCGCCGCAGACTCTCTCCACCTCCTCGGGAGCTATCTTCATGATAGCCGCCATAGCGCCCTTTGCGGAAGCGGTAGCCTCATCCATAGCGGCAGCTCTTGCCTTTATAAGGCGGAAAGCGTCCTCAAGAGTTATCATGCCCGATGCGTACATAGCTGCGTACTCACCGAGAGAGTGACCTGCCACGCCGTCGAAGGTGAAGCCCTTAGCCTGTGCAGCCTTCAGGCAAACGATAGAGGTCGCCATGATAGCGGGCTGTGAGTTGATGGTCCTCGACAGCTCTTCAATGGGAGCATTGAAGCATATCTCCTTCAGGTCGCAGCCGAGTATTTCAGAACCTGTCTCGTAAACCGGGAGGACTTCGGGCATAGCTTCTGCTATATCTTTGCCCATTCCCTCATACTGAGAGCCCTGTCCTGAAAATAGTGAAATTGTCATAATAATAAACATCCTTTCTGTGCGTTATATGCAATGTTATGGTGAAAAACTCTTAATGTCACATTGTAAATTTGTGAGAAATGACGATATTTTGTTTTAAGTTTGTCAAAGTGCCAAAATATCGTTGCAAAAAACCTCGAAATGATTTACAATATTATATGTGTGGTATTATGCCCGTTTGACGAAAATGGTCTTCGGACAGCCTGCCGACACTATTACTATAACACAATTTTCTGGTTTTTACAACCATATTTACATAATTTTTAATTGCTAAGGAGATATTAATGGGTATCAGCATTTTGGGAATGGGCAGATATGTGCCCGAGCAGATATTGACAAACGACGACTTCACCCGTTTTGTCGAGACGAGCGACGAGTGGATCCGGACAAGAACGGGCATCACGGAGCGTCCGATGGCAGGCTGGGAGCCCACCTGGTACATGGGAAAAATGGCTTCGCTGCGTGCTATCGAGGCAGCAGGCATAGCCGCTGAGGATATAGGCCTTGTCATATCCTGTACCGTTACCTCCGATTTCAATACCCCCAGCATGGCAAGCGTCATACAGCATGAGGTGGGAGCAGCTGAAGCTGCCGCCTTTGATCTGAATGCAGCCTGCTCGGGCTTTGTATATGCACTGGATACCGCAAGACGCTTTCTTGAGACCGATGATTCGCTGAAGTACGTCCTGGTAGTTGCCAACGAGGCGCTTTCACGCTTCCTTGACTTCTCCGACAGGTCATCATGTATACTCTTCGGCGACGGCGCTGCGGCAGCCATAGTCGAGAAGAGTGATAAGCTCTTTTCATCTGCTCTCCGCTCAGAGGGCAGCGGCGCAAAGTACCTCTGTTCAAGAGCTCTGAACGTAGCTCCCGAGGTGGCGCAGGAAAAGGAATTCGACGATCCCTTCCCTCAGGCTCCTCTCCACAAGCTCCAGCAGAACGGAAAAGAGGTCTACAAGTTCGCAACTCAGGCACTTCCTAAGTCATTTGAGCTTGCGGCTGAAAAGATAAATATCACCAAGGACGACATAGACTGGTTCGTGCCCCATCAGGCGAACATAAGGATAATCGAGACTGCCGCCAAGAAGCTGGGCGTGCCTATGGAGAAGTTCATCGTGACTCTCGACCATTACGGCAATACCTCCAGCGCTTCCATACCCCTTGCGCTCTGTGAGGCTACAGAAAAAGGCATCATAAAGCGCGGACAGAAGATAGCTCTCATAGGCTTCGGAGCAGGTCTCACCTACGGCGGCATAATAATGGAATACTGATCTTCAGAGCCGTCAGCCGTCAGTTTATATCGCCCATAAGGGCACACCACAGGCTGAAGGCGGATGTCTAAGGGCTAAAGGCTAAAATATTAAAGGAGAACTACTACTATGAAAACACGCATCACCGAGCTTCTCGGCTGTGAATATCCTATCATACAGGGCGGTATGGCATGGGTAGCCGAGCACACACTTGCCTCAGCAGTTTCAAATGCAGGCGGTATAGGTCTTATCGCAGGCGGAAGCGCTCCCATCGACTATCTCCGTGAGCAGATACGTCTCTGCAAGGAGAAGACCGACAAGCCCTTCGGCGTAAACATCATGCTCATGAGCCCCAATGCCGATGACCTGGCACAGCTCTGTATCGACGAGGGCGTAAAGGTCATCACCACAGGTGCGGGAAATCCCGGTAAATATATGGCTGCATGGAAGGAAGCAGGGATAAAGGTAATGCCCGTTGTTCCTTCGGTAGCTCTTGCAAAGAGAATGGAGAAGTCCGGCGCCGATGCGGTCATCGCAGAGGGCACGGAGTCCGGCGGACATATCGGCGAGAACACCACTATGTGTCTCGTTCCTCAGGTAGTTGACGCGGTTGAGATACCCGTTATCGCAGCAGGCGGTATCGCCGACGGCAGAGGTATGGCAGCAGTCTTCATGCTGGGCGCAGAGGGCGTTCAGATAGGCACACGCTTCCTGGCTTCCGAGGAGTGTCAGATACACCCCACCTTCAAGGACCTTGTCATCAAGGCAAAGGACACCGACAATATCGTAACGGGAAGATATACAGGTCATCCGTGCAGGAATATCAAGACCAAGTTCGCAAAGAAGCTTGCAACAGGCGAGAAGGAGGGAACTCTCTCTCCCGAGGAGTTCGAGCAGCTCACAGTGGGCGCTCTCCGCAGAGCAGTAGTTGACGGCGATGTGGACAGCGGTTCCTTCCTCTGCGGAGCTATCTCCGGCATGGTGAACGAGATAAAGACCTGTGCAGACATAGTAAAGGAAATAAATGACGGCGCTGAAAAGCTCCTGAAAATATGAGATACAAGTATCTCAGAGTAAAGATAAGCCTTACGGGATACTTCCACTATAAAAAGGACGGCACGGAAATGTCGCCGCGGGAGGCTATAGAGCATATGGCTTCCATGGGCTACAGATATGTGGGGAATGTCCCTGTGAGGATAATGGGCTCACATGGTATCATGGCGGAGTATGACATGATATTTGAAAAGGAGCTTCAATAAATAGTTACATTTGTAACTGCGGAAAGTGACATTTTTCCCGTTCACATCAGGGGAAAAGTGTGCTAAAATAGAGTATCACATTCGGATACCGAAAACGGAGGTAAATATTATGGCAACAGCAATAATCACGGGCGCTTCTCAGGGAATAGGCGCCTGCATCGCAAAAAGACTTGCAAAGGACGGCTTCGACGTAGTTATAAATCATTACCCCAGTGACAGCGATAAGGAAAAGGCTCTTGCAGTTGCAGAGGAGTGCCGCAGCTTCAGCGTAAAGGCTGAGTGCTATGCGGCTGACGTATCAAAATTCGACCAGTGCGAGGCTATGGTCAAGCAGATAAAGGCTGACTTCGGCACCATCGACGCACTTGTGAACAACGCAGGCATAACCAAGGACAAGCTCCTTGCCAGAATGAGCGAGGACGAGTATGACGCAGTTATCGCCGTAAACCAGAAGAGCGTTTACAACATGACAAAGCACGTTACAGCCGTTATGATGAAGCAGAGACACGGCAGGATAGTAAATGTGGCTTCTGTTGCGGGACTCTACGGAAATCCCGGACAGATGAACTACTCCGCTTCAAAGGCTGCCGTAATAGGCATGACAAAGACTGTGGCAAAGGAGTTCGGCTCGCGCAACATCACCTGCAACGCCGTAGCTCCCGGACTTATAAGAACACCTATGACCGATGTTCTCTCAGACGAACTGAAGGAAAAGATGATAGAGGCTGTAGCCCTCAGACGCTACGGCGAGCCCGAGGAGATAGCCTCGGTCGTATCCTTCCTTGTATCCGATGATGCCTCCTACGTTACAGGACAGGTCATCGAGATCTCGGGCGGACTTTCTATGTGACATACCAATAATCGCAGCAGGGGACTTCTGTCCCGTATCTACCACTCAACTTTAATCAAAAAACGAAAGGAAAAAATATGAGCAGAAGAGTAGTTATCACAGGAATGGGAGCAGTTACTCCCCTCGGAACGGGCGTAGAAAAGTTCTGGGAAGGAATAAAGGCAAACAAGCTGGGCATATCCTTCATTGATATGTTTGATACAGAGCGTACGGGCGTGAAGATAGCAGGTATAGTCCGCGACTTCAATGAGGAGGAATATTACGACCGCAAGGGTTACTTCACCAAGAAGGAAGCAAAGCACATGGACACCTTCACAAAGTACGCCCTGGTGGCTTCCAATGAGGCGCTGACAGACGCAGCTACGGATTTCTCCGACCTGGATCCCTATAAGATAGGCGTTCTGGTAGGCTCGGGAATAGGCGGCGTTGACCTTACTCTTTCCGAGTACAGCAAGTACCTTGAAAAGGGACCCAGCAGAGTTTCCGCCTTCTACATCCCCATGATGATAAGCAATATGGCAGCAGGCACCATCTCCATGAAGACAGGCTTCAGGGGAGCAAACTTCGATATAACAACTGCCTGCGCTTCTGCAACTCATTCCATAGGCGAGGCTTTCCGCAAGATAAAGGACGGCTACCTTGACGCCTGCCTTGCAGGCGGAACCGAGTCCACAAGAGTTGAGTTCACCTTCGGCGGATTTGCAAATATGAAGGCACTTACAAAGAGCGGCGACCTCACAAGGGCTTCTATCCCCTTCGACAAGGAGAGAAGCGGATTCGTACTCGGCGAGGGAAGCGCCGTGCTTGTCCTCGAGGAATACGAACACGCCAAGGCAAGAGGTGCAAAGATATACGCAGAGATAGCAGGTTACGGTGCTACCTGCGACGGTTATCACATGACATCGCCCATGCCCGGCGGTGAGGCTGCTGCAAAGGGAATGCAGCTTGCAATGGAAGAAGCAGGTCTCAAACCTGCCGATATAGATTACATAAACGCTCACGGCACATCAACAGGTCTCAACGATAAGTACGAGACCGCAGCCATAAAGCTTGCCCTCGGCGAGAAGGACGCAAGGAGAGTAAAGATAAGCTCTACCAAGTCCATGATAGGACACCTCCTCGGCGCCGCAGGTGCAGTTGAAGCGGTAGTCTGCGCGAAATCCGTGCAGGAAGGCTTCATTCACGCAACAGTGGGATATAAGGTGCCGGATGAGGAGTGTGACCTGGATTACTGCGGAAGCGGTAATGTAGAGCAGGAGGTAAAGGCTGTCCTGTCCAATTCTCTCGGATTCGGCGGACATAACGCTACTCTCTGCTTCAGAAGGGTGAAGGATTAAGGAGGATATTCAATGGAGAAGATATACGGTCAGTTTGACCTTGAAACAATAGAGAAGCTTGCTGATATAATCAACAAGAAGGATCTCTCGGAGCTCACTATCTCAAGCGGTGACAACACTATTACCCTCAAGGGCAAGAAGTGTGTACCCCCTGTGCCCATGCCTGTTGTTGCGGCAGCTCCCGCCCAGGCTCAGCCCTCTGTGGAGAGCACTCTCTCCGCGAGCGAGGCTTCCATGGCAGAGGAGGTCAGCGGCAAGATAGTAAGATCGCCTATCGTGGGCACATTCTACTCTGCACCCTCACCCGATAAGCCCCCCTTCGTAAAGACAGGGGACGAGGTGAAGAAGGGCGATGTCATCATGATAATCGAGTCAATGAAGCTCATGAACGAGATACAGTCTGAATTCGACGGCACAGTTGAGCAGATACTGGTGTCCGACGGTCAGGCAGTTGAGTATGACCAGCCCATCATGGTCATAAAATAAGATGAACTACAGGTATCTGACTCAGGACATCATCGACGCAGGAAGCGTGAATATCACCTCTCCTGCAATGTATGAGGAAGCAAGGGAATACAACATAGATGCTCACAGAAACTATGTCAGGCGCAGCCGCATCCATATCGGCATGGGTATATGGTTCATAGCTCAGAACGTCCTCATATTCCTTATGCTGTTCATATTGATAGGCAATATCTCGATAAAGCAGGCAGATACGGGCACCACCACCTCCTCCGCCAGGATATGGCTTGGCGTGGCAGGGCTCATAGCCTATGTGGTCTTTTACGGCTACTTTGTTGTGATAAGTAAAAAGAGGACACCTCTGATGATGGTCGCCTGCTCCGCACCTATGATGCTCGCACACCCTGCACTGGGAATACTGGTTCTCGCAAACGGAGTTATAGGATACCTGTACAACAAGACCGAGAAAGACCTTGAGACAAAACCGGGTTACCCCGATTTCACACAGCTGGCAATAACCACCATCGACAGCGAGGCAAATACCGTCGAGGAGCTCACCTTCGAGAATATCCGTGAGCGTGCGGTGAATACCCACAGACACGACGGTACATTCCTTAAATAGGAGCAGCTTATGGAGTACAGATATATCACTCAGGAGGTCATCGACTCGGGAGGAAGGAACATAACCTCACCCGAGATGTTCGAGGAAGCAAGGCAGTATAACATCGAAGCCGCAAAGAACTATAACAGGCGCCACGGTGCACACGTCCTCTTCAATGTCTGGATGATAGTGCAGTTCATATACTTTGTATACAAGGTCATCAGGATACTTTCAGAGACTACCATGAAGCAGTTCGGCGACGGCAGCTATACCCCCGATATTCTGGTATGGCTGGGAGTTCTGGCGTTTTTCGGCTATATCGGACTTATAATATGGTTCGCCTATTTTAAACACTGCCGCAACAAGTTCATCATCGCACTTATATCCCTTTCGGTCATAGCCATTTCCTGGAGGCTCTGGCTCATACCCGTGGGAAACTTCCTTGTGACATGGTACTATGAGTACGTCGAGAACGAGCTTTCAAAGGAGCTTGGCTACCCGTCGTTCACTCAGCTCAATATCACCACATTCAACAGCTGTGCTGACAGTGTGCAGAACCTTACTTTTGACAGTATACGCGAGAAAGCAAACAGGGATCACCCCCACAATGGTGAGTTCCTGTGATATACAGACCCCTCCTTCACCGTGAAGGAGCTTATTATAACGGAGGACTTTGATATGTCAGATATACTTATGAATAAAGAGCAGATCATGGAGATCATTCCCCACCGCGATCCCTTCCTTCTCATCGACGAGATCGTTGATATGGAGGTGGGCGTGAAGGTACACGCAAGGAAGTACATCAAGGAGGAGGACTTCTGGTTCAAGGGTCACTTCCCCGGCTATCCCGTGACACCCGGCGTTCTCATGGTTGAGATGCTGGCACAGGCAGGCGCAGTATGTATGCTCTCAAAGCCCGAATTCAAGGGCAAGCTTGGACTTTTCGGCGGCATAGACAAGGCAAAGTTCCGCAGACAGGTAGTCCCCGGCGACGTTCTCGACCTTGAGGTGGAGATGATCCGTCAGCGCGGACCCGTGGGCACAGGCAAGGCAGTTGCCTCGGTAGGCGGCGAAAAGGCTGTATCCTGCGAGATAACCTTCGTTATCACAGACAATAAATAATCCATACAGGAGATAATACAGATGTTCAGAAAAGTTCTTATCGCCAACAGAGGCGAGATAGCTGTACGAATAATAAGAGCGTGCAGGGAGCTGAGCATACGCAGTGTAGCGGTATATTCCACCGCCGACCGCACATCGCTCCACGCACAGATAGCCGATGAGGCGGTATGTATAGGTCCTGCGGCAACAAAGGACAGCTACCTCAATATGAACGCCATAATCCAGGCGGCACTTAATACAGGCGCCGATGCTATCCACCCCGGCTTCGGATTTCTCTCGGAGAATGCAGAATTTGCAAAGCTCTGTGAGGCAAACGGAATAGTTTTCATCGGTCCCTCATATAAGTCAATAGAGATGCTTGGCGACAAGGCAGCCGCAAAGGAGACCATGGCAGCAGCGGGAGTTCCCGTTATCCCCGGCTCAAAGGGTGCCGTAAAGTCTCTGGAGGAGGCGAGGGAGATAGCCGACAAGGCAGGCTACCCCGTACTGGTAAAGGCTTCCGCAGGCGGCGGCGGACGAGGCATACGCCGTGTCGACAGCCCCGAGGAGCTTGAGGCTCAGATGACTGCCGCACAGCAGGAGGCAAAGAACTTCTTTGGCGATGATGCGGTATATATCGAGAAATTCCTTATAAATCCCCACCATGTGGAGATACAGATAATCGCAGACAAGCACGGCAACTATATCCACCTCTGCGAGCGCGACTGCTCCATGCAGCGCCGCAACCAGAAGATGCTGGAGGAGTGCCCCAGCCCCATAGTGGACGATAAGCTCCGCGCAAAGATGGGCGCAGCAGCCGTTACGGCTGCAAAGGAGTGCGGCTACTATAACGCAGGCACTATCGAGTTCCTGGTGGACGAGAACCGCGACTTCTACTTCATGGAAATGAACACAAGAATACAGGTCGAGCACCCCATTACCGAGGAGGTAACAGGCTTTGACCTCGTAAAGGCACAGATAGAGATAGCCGACGGCAAGCCTCTGGAGGTAAAGCAGGAGGACGTTACCATGCGCGGTCACGCTATCGAGTGCAGAATCAACGCAGAAAATCCCGACAAGGGCTTCCGCCCGTCACCGGGTACAATAACCGCGCTCTATATGCCCGGCGGCCCCGGAATAAGAATAGACGGCGCGGTATATCAGGGCTACACCATAACTCCATACTATGACTCAATGATAAGCAAGCTGATAGCACACGGCTCTGACAGAGAGGACGCCATAAACAAGATGAGATGGGCACTGTCCGAATTCATCGTTGAGGGCGTCGACACAAATATAGACTTCCAGCTTGAAGTCATCAGGAATGCTGATTTCAAGGCAGGAAAGTACGATATCGGCTTCCTTGGCAGGTTCGTGGAAGAAAAGAACAAATAACTCGGAATGTGGTGAACATAATTGTTTGAAGATTTTTTTAACGTTGTAAAGAAGCGCTGGGGCGACGGCGAAGAGGAATACAAGCCTCCTATGTTCAAATGCCCCCGCTGTCAGGGCACCAGCCCCCTTTCCAAATATGAGGAGCTCCACAGAGTATGCCCCAAGTGCAATTATCACGGAAGACTGTCCTCACAGGAGCGTATAGCCATAACCGTTGACAAGGAGAGCTTTAAGGAGCTCAACGCCAATATGCGCGGTGCAGACCCCCTGGACTTCCCCGACTATAAGGAGAAGCAGGCAGAGCTCCGCGGAAGCACGGGACTCAGCGAGGCTGTCATCACAGGTACGGCTACTATAAAGGGCTCACCCGTGGTCATCGGCATAATGGATTCCCGCTTCATGATGGGCTCAATGGGAAGCATAGTGGGCGAGAAGATAACCAGAGCCTTTGAGTACGCCACAGAGCACAAGCTCCCCGTGATAATGTTCACGGCTTCCGGCGGCGCACGTATGCAGGAGGGAATAGTTTCACTGATGCAGATGGCTAAGACCTCGGGAGCTGTAAAGCTCCACAGCGAGGCAGGCGGACTCTATATATCGGTAATGACAGACCCCACCACAGGCGGTGTTACAGCCAGCTTTGCGTCCCTGGGAGACATAATCATAGCCGAGCCCAAGGTGCTCATAGGCTTCGCAGGCAGACGTGTTATCGAGGGGACCATCAAGCAGAGACTTCCCGAGGACTTCCAGCTTGCCGAGTTCATGTATGACAAGGGCTTCGTTGATATGATAGTTGAGCGCAGAAAGCTCAGGAGCGTGCTTTCGCACCTTCTGAAGCTTCACGGATTTTACCCTAAGGAGGCGTGAGTATGGACGAGAAGAGAACAGCCTGGGAACGCCTTCAGCTCATACACACCAAGGGCAGACCCACTATCAAGGACTATATACCACAGATATTCACAGACTGGTATGAAATGCACGGTGACCGTCTTTTCGGCGATGACAGAGCCATTATCGGCGGACTTGCCCGTCTTGACGGCGAGCCCGTTACTATAATCGCAGAGGTAAAGGGCAGGGACATCAACGAGAACAAGGTATGCAACTTCGCAATGCCTCACCCCGAGGGCTACAGAAAGGCTCTCAGGATAGCAAGACAGGCAGAGAAGTTCCACCGTCCCATAATCTGCTTCATCGACACTCCCGGAGCATTCTGCGGAGTCGCAGCCGAGGAGCGCGGACAGGGTGAGGCTATCGCCAAGAATATCGCGGAGTTCATGACTCTCCGCACACCTATAGTCTCCATCGTTCTGGGCGAAGGCGGAAGCGGCGGTGCTCTTGCACTGGGCGTATGCGACGAGCTGGCAATGCTTGAGAACGCGGAATATTCCGTATTATCGCCAAGAGGCTTCGCAAGCATACTCTGGAAGGACGCCTCGCGCGAGCAGGAAGCCAGCGAGCTCATGAAGATAACTGCCGAGGATATGGTGCGTCTGGGCGTTGCAGAAGCCATAATCGAGGAGCCTCTCGGAGGCGCACATAACGATTTAGACAAAATTTCAGAAAATATACATGAATATTTGTCACAGAAAATTCCGGAAAAATGCAAAAAAGATATTGACGTTTTGCTTAAAGAACGCTATACTAAATTTAGAAAAATCGGAGCGTTCACGGAATGAGCCGGTTTTGAGAAAAAATAAAGAAAATGGAGGACCATATAATGATTTTTGAAAAACTCAAAGATATTATTGCAGAACAGCTTAGTGTGGAGGCAGACGAAGTAACAATGGATTCAAATATCCAGGACGATCTTGGTGCAGATTCACTCGACGTTGTTGACCTCATCACAACCATCGAGGACGAGTTTGACATCTCTATCCCCGACGAGGCTGTAGAGGAGATCAAGACAGTAGGCGACATCGTTAATTACGTTGAGAAGAACACTGACGCTGAATAATTATAGGTAAAAGCTCCCCCGATGAAGATCGGGGGATTTTTTTATGCCATTGCCATGAACAGAAAAGTGTGATAATATATAAATGAAAAAATTTTTTGGATTTTGCAGCACTTTCGCTTTTTAATACGAATGTTATTTATGAAAGGTCGATCTTCACTATATACTGACAAGGAGGGATGAACATGACGGGAAATGAGCTTAAAGAGCTCCTTGAGGCTTCTCCCGAGGAATGCCACAGACAGCTTATGAAGGAATACGGCAGATATGTCTATGCCATAGTGTTCAACAAGCTGAGAAGCTGCGGCACAAGGGAGGATATAGAGGAATGCTTCTGCGATGTGTTTACCGACATATTTCTCAGGTTTGAATACGATGAGAAGTATGTGAGCGACATCAGGGGATATATCGGTACTCTGGCGAAGCGCAAGGCTATAGACCGCTTCAGGACCCTTTCCGCCGCCGATCTGCATAATGCCCATGCGGACGAAGAGGAAATGGCGGAGCTCGTCTCGGACATCAGCGTTGATGAGCTGGTGGATGGTTCTGAACTCCGCAGGATACTCCTTCAGAAGATAAAGGAGCTGGGCGAGCCCGATTCTACTATACTGATGCAGAAATTCTACTATGAACGCAGCTCTGCGGAGATAGCAAAGACAGTTTCAATGACCGCATCGTCCGTCCGATCAAGGATAACGAGAGCGATGGGAAAGCTTCGGATAAAGCTTGCCGAAGCAGGCATCACAAGGTAAAGGAGGAGCAGCTGTGAAAAATACGGATCTGTTTGATATATTTGAAAACGCAGAGGATGAGCTTATGGAAGATCTTACCGAAATGAGCCCCGAGATCAGCGATGAGCGGCTGGAAGAGCTGCTCGCTGTGAGCGAAAGGAACTACAAAATGAAAAAGAAAGAATATGAACGAACAAGGAAAGATAAAAATAAAGAGTACGATGGTGCAGTCAGCGGCGTTGAGCGCGTAAAGAGACCTGTCTGGCTCAGACCGCTGGCTGTCGCAGCATCATTTGTGCTTGTAGCAGGTGTTGCTGCGGGAACTGCGGCACTTTTCAGAAAAGGAAGATCAAGAAATGCCGATGACCCGCCTTTGGCAGATGTCTATACCGACAAGGCAGCCCTTGCCGAGCTGTGCCTGAATTCACCGAACTATTACAACAAGCTTGAGGCATCGTATGTATTGGTGAATATAAATAATAAAACAGAGTCAACAGAGACAAGGACCACAACAGAGGCGCATTTTGAGTATAACTCCGGTGAACAGTATCTGCTTTTTGACTCGGAAGAAAACTATTTTAGCAATTATATGAGCGATGGTGATGTCACATCTGATAGCCACTGGACACATTACTATTATAAAAATAAAAGCGTAGCGGTCAGCCATGACGCAGCACATTATGAGGTCATGACCTATGACAATGACTGGTACAGGAACAGAGATTACATCAGCGACAACGAGTTTTACCTTGATATTTTCAATGCTTCTTCATTCTGTAAATCGCTGGATCCCGATAAGTTTTCGATAAAAGGCAAGGACACTGTCTGCGGCAGGGACTGCGTAGTTATTGAAAGTGAAGATGAATACGGCAGGAGCACCGAGTATTATGATGCTGAGACAGGTGTAGAGCTCAAGTATGTGTCTGAGGGGAAAACCAGCGAAGAACATACTGTTGACTTTGAGATAACGGATATAAAGTACAACGGCGATGCCCACGTCACCACACCTTCTGAATTCAGAAAGTGGATAGAAGACAGCGGCTTTGAGCCTTATGTAAGCATTGCAGTTGACGAAAACGGCAACAGAGTTGACCCTGCGGTTGCAAACAATCTTGATTTCCTCAATGCTCCCGAAAAGCCGTTCACTACAGCGGTACAGACGGCAGTTGCACCAGCTGCAACCACAGCAGCCGACGTCAGCACAGCAGCCGTAGTCACCACAACAGCCGAAGCAGCAGAAGAAACTGTCACAATGGCGGCTCCTGACGAAAATGTACAGGGCGAGCTTGAGAAATACGCCTTTGAGCTCTACAAGAGATCAGAGACAGTTAATGACAAGATCAATGGCATAGGCGTTTCGGGCTACGGCGACGGCTTCCTGAAGGTCAGTGTCGATCCTGAACTGGGATACAGATCTTATGACTATGAACACAACAACAGTCAGTGGGTGGACAATGTAAAGTTCTACCTGCCTGCTGCCGATGAGAACTTCACAACAGCCGACGAGCTGAGAAGCTATGTGAGAAGTGCATTCACACAAAACAGCTTTGTATACAGATGGCTGGAAGATAATCTGATAACCGCTCCCGACGATTTTGAAAACGGCGGCTATCTCGACAGTGAATATATCGGGTATTACCTTATATACCGCGGAAAGCTCTACATGACAGCTCCCGGCGGCGGCAAGGGAAGTCTTGAACCCGAGTATTCCGAGGCTTATCCTGTTATTATCACAAACAAGACGGATACATCATTTACTGCCTATGTTGCCGAGTGGTACGGCGGAAGTGAGCCTTATAACGATCTCAATGAAGCGACCTGTGCTGAGGTAAAGTACGTGCTTGACCCCGAATTCAACGACTGGCGCATAAATGATATTGTTACCCGTCCTCCCGGTGTATACAAGGAATTATACGACAGCCGCAACAATTAAAGCATATTAACGTAAGCCCCTGAGTGCTGCAAAGTGCTCGGGGGCGTTGTGCTTATTATGATTTGAGTAAGTAGTAAGTAGAAAGTAGTGAGTAGAAGCCGATACACTGAATAATACTACTCTCTACTTACTACTCTCTACTCACTCATAATTTAACACCTGCGGTGTTAAATTATGATGTTTGCCTTGTCAAACGTCAAAGTTGTTGCATGGCGTGAAATACCACTTGCAATTAATGCTTTAACGTGATATAATATAGGTTGTAGGATTTTTCACAATAGAGTCAAGAGGATAATTATGAAAAATATCAAGATAATCACAGGTCATTACGGAAGCGGAAAGACCAATTTCTCCGTAAACCTTGCGGTAAAAGCCGCAGCGGAGGGCAAGTCCGCAGCCATAGTCGACCTTGACATAGTAAACCCCTATTTCCGTACCGCGGATTTCAAGGACCTCTTTGAGGAAAAGGGCGTAAGACTTATAGCTCCCGACTTCGCAAGGAGCAATCTGGATATTCCCTCCATACAGTTCGACGTGGTCGAGCTTGC
Source organism: Ruminococcus flavefaciens ND2009 (assembly GCF_000621785.1). Taxonomy (GTDB): domain Bacteria; phylum Bacillota; class Clostridia; order Oscillospirales; family Ruminococcaceae; genus Ruminococcus; species Ruminococcus flavefaciens_C. The sequence goes on from NZ_JHXI01000015.1 coordinate 92,743, forward strand.
AATGGACGAGGACTGCCTCATTATCGACGTCGGCGGCGATGACGCAGGAGCTGTTGCCCTGGGACGCTATGCCGAGGCTTTAGAGCAGTTCAAAGACAATATCGAGATGTATTACGTCATCAATCAGCGCCGCTACCTCACCAATACGGCTGAGGAGGTCACAAAGCTGATGTATGAGATAGAGGCTGCCGCCCGTATGAAGCATACGGCAATAGTCAACAACACCAATCTCGGCGTTGAGACAAGCCTTGAGATAATCGAGGAGTCACGCAGCTTCGCCGAGGAAACATCAAGGATAACAGGGCTTCCCGTTATCTATACTGTATATCCCGAGGAGATCGCCCCGCTTTCCGATAAGCAGGACGTTTTCCCCGCAAAGATATATGTGAAGCCCGTCTGGGGCTGAGCAAGAATGCATAATTCATAATGCATAATGCATAATTGTCGGAAAAACGGCGTTCCGTATATTTCCCTATCAGCATTGATTATGAATTATGAATTGTGAATTATGAATTAATCTGAAAGGAGCGAAGGGTGTATGGAAAAGATGACAGTTATTACCGAGCGCTGCAAGGGCTGCGGACTGTGTACAGCTGCCTGTCCCAAGAAGATCGTTGTTCTTCAGAAGGAGCATCGTAACAAGAAGGGATATTTCTATGCGGAATGTACCGACCAGTCAGCTTGTATAAGCTGCGCAATGTGTGCGACTATGTGTCCCGACTGCGCTATCGTTATTGAAAAATGATCATTATAATGTGAAAGGAGCTGTTCAGCTTTGGAAAGAAATCTTATGAAGGGTAACGAAGCGCTGGCAGAGGCTGCTATCAGAGCAGGCTGTAAATGCTTCTTCGGCTATCCGATCACTCCTCAGACAGAGCTTGCCGCTTATATGGCAAAGCGTATGCATAAGGCAGGCGGCGTATTCTTACAGGCAGAGTCCGAGATCGCTGCTATAAATATGGTACTGGGCGCAGCATCAACAGGCGTCCGTGCAATGACATCTTCATCATCACCCGGAATCTCACTGAAGAGCGAGGGCGTTTCCTATATCGCAGGTTCCGACCTTCCCGCAGTTATCATCAACGTAGAGAGAGGCGGCCCCGGTCTGGGCGGTATCCAGCCCTCACAGGCTGACTACTGGCAGGCTACAAAGGCTCTCGGCCACGGCGACTTCCAGCTTCTGGTATATGCTCCTGCTTCCGTACAGGAAATGGTAGACTACGTTGTAAAGGCATTCGACCGTGCCGATAAGTACCGTATGCCCGCAATGATCCTGGCAGACGGCCTCCTCGGACAGATGATGGAGCCTGTTACATTCCCCGAGATCAATCCCGACGCTTACGATAAGAGCGGCTGGGCTGCAAACGGCCACAAGATGAAGAGAGAGCACCACATCATCAACTCGCTCTACCTCAAGCCCGATGAGCTGGAGAACTCCATCATCGAACGTTATAAGAGATACGATATCATCAAGGAGACAGAGACAGAGGCTGAGCTCTACCTCACAGAGGACTGCGATATTCTCGTATGCGCATTCGGCGCAACAGCAAGAGTCGTAAAGTCTGCTGTAAACGATGCAAGAGCACAGGGCATCAAGGCTGGTCTCTTCCGTCCCAAGACACTGTGGCCCTTCCCCGTAAAGGAGATCAACGAGGCTGCAAAGAGCGCTAAGAAGCTTCTCAGCGTAGAGATGTCAATGGGTCAGATGGTAGACGATATCAGACTTGCTATCAACTGCTCAAAGCCTGTAGAGTTCTTCGGAAGAACAGGCGGCGTTATCCCCACACCTGCTGAGGTACTGGGCGAGATCAAGAGAATGGGAGGTGCCCTCTGATGGCTGTAGTATTTGAAAGACCCAAGTCGCTCATCGACGTTCCTACACATTACTGCCCCGGCTGTACACACGGTATAGTTCACAGGATTCTCTGTGAGGTCATCGACGAAATGGGTATCGAGGGCGATACAATAGGCGTATGTCCTGTTGGCTGCTCTGTAATGGCATATGATTACTTTAACTGTGATATGATCGAGGCTGCACACGGACGTGCTCCGGCTGTTGCAACAGGCGTTAAGCGTACAAACCCCGATAAGTTCGTATTTACATATCAGGGCGACGGCGACCTTGCAGCTATCGGTACTGCCGAGACTGTTCACGTTGCTACAAGAGGCGAGAATATCGTCGTTATCTTCATCAACAACACAATTTACGGTATGACAGGCGGACAGATGGCTCCTACCACACTCCCCGGTCAGGTAACACAGACAACTCCCTTCGGAAGAAGCCCCGAGCTTGCAGGCTATCCCGTAAAGGTATGTGAGATGCTCTCGACACTGACAGGTACTGCTTATGCAGAGCGTGTTGCAGTTGACAGCGTTCCTCATATAAAGGCTGCAAAGAAGGCTATCCGCAAGGCATTCGAGAACCAGAAGGCAGGCAAGGGCTTCTCTATCGTAGAGGTACTGTCAACTTGTCCTACAAACTGGGGTCTTGCACCTCTTGACGCTATCAAGAGACTTCAGGACGAAATGATCCCCTACTATCCTCTTGGCGTTTACAAGGACGTTGAAGAGGGAGTATTCCCCAAGACAGAAGGAGGTAATGAGTAATGGCAACCACAGAGATCCTTCTTGCAGGCTTCGGCGGACAGGGTATCCTTTTCGCAGGAAAGATACTTGCATACTGCGGACTTATGGACAATAAGGAGCTTTCATGGCTTCCTTCATACGGTCCCGAGATGAGAGGCGGTACCTGTAACTGTTCAGTTACCATCTCCGATGATCCTATCGGTTCGCCCCTCGTTCTCACACCTCACCTCCTCATCGCAATGAACCAGCCTTCATTCGACAAGTTTGTAAGCTGTGTACGTCCCGGAGGAAAGGTATTCTTCGACAGCACAATGATCGAGCCCGAGACAGACAGAACAGACATCGAGCTGTACGGTATCCCCTCACAGCAGATGGCTGACGACAACCAGCTCAAGGGCGGATCAAACATCATTCTCCTCGGAAAGCTTCTGAAGGAGACAAATATCTGCTCACTCGAGACAATGCAGAAGGCTATCGAGAAGGTAGTACCGCCCAAAAAGGCAGCACTCATTCCCAATAACTTCAAGGCTATCGAGCTTGGCATGAACGCATAATAAAAAGGCTATCGGTTTTTACCGATAGCCTTTTCTTGTAGGAGCGCCGTATGAGACGCTCCGACTTTCAACTTTTAACTTTCAACTCTCAACTTACATAAACAGTCCCACCAGGAAAGCCGCACCCGAGGCTGCCAGAGCCACCACGATAAGGGGCATCTCGAAGAACGCCAGAGCCACAGCCACGGCAGTTCCCGCAATGGCTGTCCACATATTATGGGTGGTGTAGAAGATAGCGGGAATGGTCATGGCGCTGAGCACCGCATAGGGGATATAGTACAGAAAGCTGCGGAAGAACCGCGACTTTATCTTCTTGCGGAAGAAGGTGAAGGGCACCATTCGTATGAGGTAGGTGACCCCTGCCATAACGATGATGTAAACAGCTATACTCATTCTTCAGCCTCCTCGTCCTTAACGGGGAATATGAAGGCAGCTGCTGCGGAAGCTGCAACAGCGGAGATGATTATAGCGAAGCCGTCACTGACCATGGGCAGGCAGTACCTGAACACCACGCTGAGTGCAGCCGCCATGGCAATGACAAAGAGGACGCTGTGCTGCTTTTTTGCAGGGGGTATGATGATAGCGATGAACATACCGTAGAGGACTATCTCCATAGCCTTGCTGACGGATAAGGGGAGCAGTTCGCCTGCCGCCGCTCCCAGAGCCGTACCCGTTACCCACCCCACGGCGGCAATGAGTATCATGCCGTACATATAAGCAGGGGTCAGCGGAGTCTTCTGTGCGGAGCACACCGCGAATATCTCGTCGGTTATGCCGTATGAAGCCATGAGCCTGTGAGGAGTTGTAAAGCGCTTGTCCAGCTTCTGCGAGAGGGACAGCGCCATGAGCGAATATCTTATATTTATAGTGAGCTGGAGCAGTATCATCTCAATGATAGTGCCGCCTGCTGCGATAACGTCTATGCCTGCCTTCTGACCTGCCGACGTAAGGTTTGACGCGGAGATTATCGACGCCTGGAATACCGAAAGTCCCGCCTTGCTGACGGCGAGGATACCGAAGCCGAAGGATACGGAGAGGTATCCGAGGCAGATAGGTATACCGTGTGACATACCGCGTAAGAAGCTGTTTTTCAAGTTTATACCTCCGATTTGAGGGACTATTTTATTTGTCCGACAACTTTACCATTATATCACAATCGGCAATTTCCGTCAATAGCCCTTCAGCTTGCAGGGACGCACAGTGTGCGCCCGTAATATAAAGGTATCTCAGGAAGATAAAACGAAAAAGGGGACGCCTGCGGCGCCCCCCGAATATGCTATAATAACTGTTGATTACTTGAAACGGCTCTTGAAGCCTGCCTTGTCCAGAGCAGTGCCTGCGGCGACGTACAGCACTGTACTTGCGGCTATCTGCACAAAATAGGCAGGAGTCTGCGTGAAGGCGGCGATGATGCCTGAGGCTGAGAGCCCTTTCGTGATAACGAAGCCCTCATAGAGGCTGTATCCCGCAACGCAGATAATGAACGAGGGGATAATTGCCAGGAGATTGCGCTTTGTGACTATCTTATCGCTTTTGTTTGAGAAGAACATGGCGGTCAGTGCTTTTATGATAACGGTAGCAGGTATCCATATGGGATAGCCCGACAGCCCGTCCGCAAGAGCTCCGCCGATGATACCCGAGGCAACAGCGTAAGGCATTGGGAGTATGCAGGCTGAGAGGTAGATGAGACCGTCGCCTGCGTGGGTGTAGCCCGAGCCCGTAGGCACATGGATATAGGCGGTAAAAACGAATATCAGTGCGGAAAAAAGTCCCGTCACGACTATTCTTTTCAGCTTTTCGGAAGAATTTGCGCGGGTCATAGCTATACCTCCTTAATATATACAAGACCCATATGTTTTCGGGTTTTCATTATTATAGCATTGAAGCGGTACAAATTCAAGAGCTTTTTTCACCAAATCTCGCAAACCAAAAATACGGTAAAATAGGCGAGATAACGTATAAACTCCAACTATTACAGGCAATAAGAAAGGAGCAGAACGTTTTCACGTACTGCTCCCTTATATTATCTGTGGTGACTGCTGTGGCTGATACTTCCGCCGTGGGAGTGTCCGCCGCCTCCGCCTCCGCCGCGGTAACCGCCGCCGCCCGAGGAGGACTGTATCCTGTGCTTGGTGATATATGAACGTATGAGCACATCGGAATTCTCGGTAAATCTCACGTCGCTGTTTGCGAGGTAGATACCGGGATTGGTTTTGCTCTTGAACTTATATCTGCTCCTTGAGGCGAGGTATATGATAAGTGCCACCAGACCGCCTGTCAGCTCTGCAACAATACAGATGAAGAGCTTCTTCATAGGCGGCTTGCTGCTTGTGATGTAGACTTTGCCGTTCTTGGTGTAGGTATAGGTGGGGACATCTGCCGTGTCGTCATAGAACTGCTCCGACCTGTCGGGCTTGCTGTAATAAGAGATCAGAAACGGGCAGAAATGAGTTATGGCATTTGAGATCTGGTCGGGATAAACGGGACCCGAAGAAGGCGGGAGGTATTCGTCCAGAGAATAGAAAATGCTCTGGCACACTGAATCTGTATAAATGAGGGAAGCCTTTCCGCTCTTTGCGATGTCATCGCAGGCAGGGCTCTTGCCGGAGATGTCTATATAGTAAAGCAGGCCGTCGGTAAATTCACCGAAGTTCCTGTTGTACTCATTGGCAGTGAAGTCTCTTACCGCATCATCGCTGTAATATCTTTTGCTCTCGTCGGGGAGGTATATGAGAATGTTCATATCCAGCTCATCGGCGGTATCCTTTACCAGCTGATCGAGTTTCCTGAGGGCAGCGGGATCCTCATCGAAGATACCGTTTTCGTCGATGACGCCCGAAGCTGCAGATGAGCCGCTGTAGCCCTCTGCCAGGTTTTTAGAGCCTGTGTGGAAGGCAATGAGGTAATCCAGTCCGCAGAGACCTGCGATAATTGCAGCAATTATAAGAAAGGTGCGGAGACCATTACTTGATTTTTTCATCAGAACAGTGCACCTCCCAGAACCATGATAACAGCCGCAACGCCCATACCGATAGCGCCGCAGAGAGCTCCCAGCCTGCCCTTTGAGAGGGGCGGAGTGCCTGCCAGCTTGCCTGTCTGACCGTTGATAGCGAATTCGTATATCCTGTCCTTATACTTATAGGACATGAACCAAACGGGGAGCAGGGTATAGCTCCAGTCGGTGTTGGTGATTGTATAATTCTCGTTTGAAGGGATATAGCTGCTGTAGCCGCTGATAGTAGATCTTACCAGAGCGCTGCACGCCTGATTTGAGCGGGCGCGGATACGGGGGAATACCGCCGCCTTGTCCACGTCATATTTATCGGCGTAGAAGCCGCTGAGATAGGACATTGAGAAGTCCTTGAGCTCACGGTAGTCATAGGGCTCGATAGCCTCCATGAGCAGGTCCTCTATCTTGGTCTCGCCGTCGGCGGGGATACCTCTTGTTACCATAGTTCCTGCGCGGACCACGCGGAACTCCTTGGTCTCGGTGTAGCTGTAATTGCCGGATACCCAGTGGCGGAGCTTCTTGCCCACGGCGCGGACGTCCACGTTCACATGGCAGTCAGCCAGCCAGAAGGGGACGTAGAGACCTGTCAGCTTTTCCAGCTGCTGCTGGGATTTGAAGTCCTTGGGTACGAACCAGCGCTTGCCCACCCACTTTTTGAAGCAGTCTATGGCGTTTTCTCTTGTGAGCTTGAAGCCGATGACCTTGTCGGGCTTGAACTCGCCGCCCATTTTGCCTGCTAAAATGACAGGATTGTGGCAATAATAACAGAAGGTAGCGGTGAGCTGATCGTCAGCCATTATCTCGGCACCGCAGCTCTTGCAGCGGTAGAGGTGAGTATGGTTGGCGAAGTCCTCCTGAACCTGTACAGCCTCCTGTGGGATACTGTTCTCTGTGTTGGCGCAGAGCTTCTTTATTTCATCTACTGTAAACGAACTGAGGCAGTATTCGCACTCCAGCTTCTGATTGGCGGGATTGAATTTCAGGTCTGCGTTACAGTTCGGGCACTTGTACTCAACTGATTCCAAAAAACCAACTCCTTTGCGCAGCGCAGAGCTTTACCCCTGAAAAACAAGCAGAGCGCGGCGAATAATTTCTATATCATGTGTCGGAGCGATCCGATAAATATATTTTACCATATCGTATAATATTTTTCAAGAGAAAAGAGAAAAAATCAGCAGACTGCCGCCACGGAGAAAAGTAATTGTCCTAACTATTTGTGAAGCCTTGACAAAATTAATAAAATCAAATATAATTGTAATATGCACTTTTATTACTACAAACTGTAAAAGAAAGGGATGACGATACATGAGATACAAATTTTCAGAAATAACCCCCGAAATTTCGAGACTTGCAGAGATGTCACTTGAGGGCTACAGGATAGACCCCGAGCTGTACACACAGTACGACGTAAAAAGAGGGCTCCGCGATATAAACGGCAACGGCGTAGTAGCAGGTCTTACCAATATCAGCACCATAAAAGTCCTTGAAACAGGGGACGGTATGCCCAATCACGGGGACGGAAAGCTCTATTACCGCGGCATAGATGTAGAGGATATCGTCGCAGGCTTCATAAAGGAAAAGCGTTTCGGCTTTGAAGAGACCGTTTATCTCCTTCTTTTCGGCAAAATGCCCTCGGAGCATGAGCTTGCCGAGTTCAGGAAGCTCCTTGCGGACTTCCGCGAGCTCCCCTCAAACTTCATGAGAGACGTTATCATGAAGGCTCCCACGGACAACATGATGAATACCCTTGCAAAGAGCGTCCTTGCGCTGTATTCCTACGACGACAAGGCTAACGATATATCGATACCAAACGTGCTCAGGCAGAGCGTAGAGCTCATAACCATGTTCCCGGTGCTGTCGGTATATGCTTACCACGCATACAAGTACGCAAGACTTGGGGGAGACCTGTTCATACACAGTCCCCGTCCCGACCTCTCCATCGCCGAGAATATACTGTATATGCTCCGCGATGACGGAAGGTACTCCGAGCTTGAGGCGCGTATACTTGACCTTGCGCTGGTTCTCCACGCAGAGCACGGCGGCGGCAACAACTCCACCTTTACCGTCCATGTAGTTTCCTCCTCGGGCACCGATACCTACTCCGCCATAGCAGCGGCGCTGGGCTCACTGAAGGGTCCCAAGCACGGCGGTGCAAACATCAAGGTGGCAATGATGTTCGACGATATGAAGCAGAATGTCAGTGACTGGACCGACGAGGAGGAGGTAAAGAACTACCTGAGAAAGCTCCTTCACAAGGAAGCCTTCGACCACGCAGGTCTTATCTACGGCATGGGACACGCAGTATACTCCCAGTCGGACCCCAGAGCCAAGGTGTTCAAGAGCTTTGTTGAGTCCCTCAGCTCCGAGAAGGGCAGACATGAGGAGTTCGCCCTGTATTCGCTGGTGGAGCGCCTCGCTCCCGAGGTAATAGCCGAGGAGCGCAGGATATACAAGGGCGTATGTGCCAACGTGGACTTCTACAGCGGCTTCGTATATCGTATGCTGGGCATACCCGACGAGCTGTTCACGCCCCTCTTTGCAACATCGAGAATAGCAGGCTGGTCGGCGCACAGAATTGAGGAGCTCATCAACTCCAACAAGATAATCCGTCCTGCCTACAAGGCAATATCTCCCATGCGCGAGTACACCGACATGGAGAACCGAATGGACTGACAAATCATAATTTTGCGGAGCAAAATTATGATTTGAGCCCTTAGCCCTTAGCCGTTAGCTAATGTAGGGGACGCCGCCCTCGGCGTCCCGCGAGATATATTACACGCCCAACGGGACGCCGAGGGCGGCGTCCCCTACAAATGTAAATTATAATTTAACTTACAGATGACATAAAAATCCGAAAGGAAAGTGATATAAATGGCAAACACAGC
>NZ_JHXI01000016.1 GCF_000621785.1 Ruminococcus flavefaciens ND2009
AAAAGTCTTTGGAAAAGGGGGTATGGGGGAAAGAACCTTTCCTCAGAAAGGTTTTTCCCCCATAATTACGCGTAAACTTCTATATAAGCACCGCCCTTACAGTCCGCCTTTTTTGCTTATTAATGCATTAATCCTTTTCACCGGTGTCGAGGTCTGTCATGCTTTTCATTCCTATGGCAAGGGTAGAGGCGTTGTGCAGCAGTGCCGATACCGCAGGAGAAAGTATACCCAGAGCTCCCAGAACTATCAGCCCTGCGTTGAAGCTGATGATAGTACGGTAGTTCCATGCGATACGCTTCATGAGAGCGTCGCTGTACCGCTTCAGCTCCACAAGGGAGTAAAGGTCCTCGGCGGAAATGGTTATATCCGCTATCTCACGGGCTATGGCAGCTCCGGTGCTGATGGCTATGCCTGCATCGGCTTCGCTGAGGGCAGGGGAGTCGTTGACACCGTCGCCTATCATGATGACCTTTCTGCCTGCTTCATGCTCGCTGCGTATGAAGGCAGCCTTGTCCTCGGGGAGCACCTCGGAATGGTACTCGTCCACGCCTACCTTTTCGGCAACAGCCCTTGCGGTGCGCTCGTTGTCGCCTGTCATCATGACTACTCTGGAAAGCCCTGCCCTGTGGAGCTGCTCCACTACCTGTGAAGCCTCCTTGCGGAGGGGGTCCTCTATACATATTACAGCCGCTATCTCACCTGCAATAGCGAGATACAGGTGTGAATACTGTTTGGGAAGGTGCCTGAATACCCTCTCATCGGGGATAAGGCACTTTTCGTCCTCGACTACGAAATGATAGCTTCCTATGAGGACTCTTTCGCCGTCAACAGAGCTTGATATGCCGTGTGCCACAACGTATTCCACCTTTGAGTGTCGTTCCTCGTGGAGAAGTCCGCGCTCCTCAGCCTCCTTCACTACCGCATTTGCGATGGAGTGAGGGTAGTGCTCCTCAAGGCAGGCTGCCAGCCGCAGCATCTCAGCCTCGTCTCTGCCGCCGAAGGTTATGACCTCAGCCACCCTCGGTGAGGAGTAGGTAAGAGTTCCCGTCTTGTCGAAAACTATTGTATCCGCCTCGGAGACAGCCTCAAGGAAGCGTCCGCCCTTGACGGTTATGCCTGCCCTGCTGCACTCCCTCATTGCTGAGAGCACGGATATGGGCATTGCCAGCTTCAGTGCGCAGGAGAAGTCCACCATGAGTATGGACACCGCCCTTGTGACATTTCTCGTCAGCAGCCAGGTGAGGATAGTTCCTCCCAGGCTCCAGGGCACCAGCTTATCCGCAAGATGTGCAGCTTTGTTCTCAGCTGTGGATTTCAGCTTCTCCGACTCCTCTATCATCTTCACGATACGGTCATACCGTCCGCCTCCTGCTATGCTCTCAACGCAGACAGTACACTCGCCGTCTTCAACGACTGTTCCAGCGTAGACGTAGGAGCCCTCGCTCTTGTGGACGGGTACGGATTCTCCCGTCATTGAAGCCTGGTTCACCATGGCGTCGCCTGCGGTGACTTTGCCGTCAAGGGGTATCATGGAGCCTGTGCGGACGATGACCATGTCGCCCCTGCGTACCTCGGACACCGGCACAAGCACTTCCTGCCCCTCGGAGGTCTTCAGCCAGACCTGCTCAACTCCCAGGGACATGGTCCGCGCAAGGTCGTCTACTGAGCGCTTGTGTGTCCACTCGTCAAGAATGTCGCCCACCTTCAGCAGGAACATTACAGAGCCAGCGGTGTTGTAGTCTCCCCTCAGCAGTGAAACTCCTATTGCTGTGGCGTCAAGGACAGCCACCTCTATCTTTCCGTGAAGCAGGCATTTTATGCCCCTTGCTATGTACTTTACGGCTCTTATGAAGGAGATTATCCTTCTTATGGGTGCAGGAAGCAGCAGCTTGTGCAGGAGCCTGTGTGTTACTGCGGAGACCAGCTTCTCCTCGTATTCGCGGTTAAGCTCTCTGCCGGTATGCTCGGGGACAAGCTCCGCCGCCCTTTCGGCATCAAGAGACAGCTCCGAAAGAGCCTTTATGACAGCCCCTCTGTGACATTCATAGCTGATAATAATATCACAGGTCCTGTCAAAGACCTTCACGTTCCTGACGCCGCTGAGGGCGGCAAGGCTGTATTCGGCTATATCAGCCTGTCTGAGCGTCATTCTGCTCCGACAGATATGCACCCTGATACGTCCCTTTGATTCATGCAGTACAGTGCATTTCATATCTATTCCTCCGTCCTTATACAGAAACAGACCGCCTTGGCGGTCTGTCATTCCTTACAGCTCCTCAGCTGCGTCCCCGGTTTTTTCTCAGCTTCCTCGCAAGCGTCCTCAATGAGGGCTGCTTCCTCCTCCGCAGCACGCTTTTCGTTTATCTCCTTAGCGTCTGCAAGGATATCGTCGCAGTTCTCACGGACTGTGGTAACAGTTTCCATTACGCTTTCCTTAGCGCGGAGTACAGCCGCAGTTGCATTGGTGTAGCACTTCTTGGCGTCCTTGCTGGATAATACCTTGACACCTGCTGTTCCGAAGAGCACACCGCCTGCAAACAGACCGAGCTTTGACCATGATATACCTGCCATCAATATCACCTCGAATTATTGGTATCGGTAAGGACTTTTTCCGCCCTTCCATGATTTAATTCTACAACATCTGAGGGCTTTCTTTCCGCTCCGAACAGTTGAAAAAGTTATACCGCCCTATCCGCGCAGATCCCCGATTATACGGGAGCCGCAGCGGTTTTTGCTGCGAAATGCTCCATTCGGACACCTGCGTATTTCCTGTAATCACGGGGACTTCTTCCCATGACATCGCGGAACGCCTTTGCGAACTTGCTGCCGTTGTCATAGCCGCAGTCCACAGCTATATCAAGTATGTTCCTGTCGGTGGTGCGGAGGAGCTCTGCGGCGGCATACATCTTCTGACGCCTCAGATAGGCGTACAGCGAGCAGCCGTAGACCATGCGAAAGCAGTACTTCAGCTTGGTCTGTGAGACTCTCATCATATCCGCCAGCTGAGCAATGGTGTAGTGCTCGTTTATATTTGAGCAGGCGAAGGTGCAGACCTTATCCGCCACCTTCATCTGTTCGTCGGTGATGCTGTGCTCCCTTGCCTGAGAGGTCTCCATATCAATGTCACCCAGAGCCATGAGCAGCTCTACAGCCTTTATCCTCATGAGACCTGCGGAAGCTTTTTCCCGCAGGTCCCACAGCTCCTTGAATATATGTACAGCGATGTCGGGGGTACCGTTCACGTACAGTGCTCCCCTCAGCCTTTCTGCCAGCAGGGCAGGTACTCTCTCCGCACCGTCAAGGAGCTGTGAAAGCTCCTTCATGTCCCCATTCATATCCGCCAGCAGAGTAACTCCGCTGTATTGTCCCGTGGGGTATCTTGCTCCCGTATCGCCGGGGCTGCACCTGCGCATCATGTATTCATCTGCGGATAGATAATAGCAGTGCTGTGACCTGCGGTATTCGCTCCTGCCGCCGCAGCAGAAGCTGACCTCCAGGAGATCCCCTGTCACAGGCGGTGAAGCTGCGCCGCCAATGCTGAAAATATCATGATAAATGAGACTTATTCCCGAAAACAGCTTGTATACGGTCATTGCTCCCCGCCTCCTTTCTGTATGTCCATATCGGAGCCGTTATTTCTTTCCGATGAGGAGCTTTGAGCCGCCAAGCCCCAGAGTTGCAGCCTCAAAGCCCGTCATGAATGTGCCGTCGGTGGTGTCGATGAGCTCGACGTACTCATAGCCCTCGCTGCGGAGCTCCTCTGCAAAGCGCTCCATATCGCCGTATCTTGAATTTGACATAATGTCATGTATAGCGAAGGTGCCGCCCTTTTTCAGTACGCGCAGTGTTTCCCTGAGAAGCTGCTGCTTGTCCGCACCTGTAATGTTGTGGTAAACGTAGTTGCTGGTCACAGCGTCAAAGCACTCGTCGGGAAAGTCAAGGGAAGTAGCGTCCCCCTGATAGAACTCCGTGTTGCTGACGCACTCGGCGTCGGCGTTGTCCTCGCAGAGCTGCTGATTGAAGGAGGCATACTCCTTGCCCCAGCGGTCAATGCCTATCATTCTGCCCTGAGGGTTGCGCTTTGCGCAGGCAATGGTGAGAGCACCGCTTCCGCAGCCAATATCAAGCCCCACACCTCCCTCGGGAAGGTCTATGTACTTTGCAGTTCCTTCAACTATCTGCTTTGACAGCTTTCTTGAGCCGTTATATGAGAACTTGCCGTGGGCATAAATGCTCCAGGCAGCCATAGCTCCGCATACGGCAGTGCCTGTACCGAGGGCTCCCGTGACCACTGTCCTGGCAGTGGGAGAGAGCTTGTCCCCGCAAATGACCGCAGCCGCGGTTCCTGCCGCAAGAAGAACAGTTCCCGCAGTCAGAGCCGCCACCATGCCGTTTGGCACCCAGTTTTTATATTCAGCTTCCATCTCTTTTCCTCCGTTTATAGATTTTGCATAAATTTGTCGCTCATAAATATATTTGTATTAGCTAACATAGTTAGATAAAGCAAACACAATATTATTATATCACTTTATTCTCCATAATTCAAGAGGGTAGCCCGGGGAAACACAGTTTTCAGACAAAAAACAGTCCCCGAAGCATATGGGACGCTTCGGGGACTGTTTCCTTTAGGGGAGGTGTATCATGAATTTACTTTTTAACGTTGAATGCTGCCATTCCGGGATATACTGCAGATGCGCCCAGCTCTTCCTCAATTCGGAGAAGCTGATTGTACTTTGCAACACGCTCTGATCTTGAAGGAGCACCTGTCTTGATCTGGCAGGTGTTGAGAGCTACTGCAAGGTCTGCGATAGTTGTATCAGCAGTCTCACCTGATCTGTGTGATGAGATAGCTGTGTAGCCTGCCTTGTGAGCCATCTTGATAGCCTCAAGAGTCTCGGAAACGGAACCGATCTGGTTGAGCTTGATGAGGATGGAGTTGCCTGCGCCAAGTGAGATACCCTTTGAGAGACGCTCTGTGTTTGTAACGAAGAGGTCGTCGCCTACCAGCTGAACCTTGCTGCCGATCTTGGCTGTCATTCTCTGCCAGCCTTCCCAGTCCTCCTCGTCGAGACCGTCCTCGATGGAGATGATGGGGTACTTGTCTACGAGGGACTCCCAGTGAGCGATAAGCTCATCGGAAGTGAACTCCTTGCCGCTCTTGGGCTGCTTGTAGAAGCCCTTGCCCTTTTCGCTCTTCCACTCAGAGGAAGCGGCGTCCATAGCGATCATGAAGTCCTTGCCGGGCTCGAAGCCTGCTGCCTTGATAGCCTCAAGTATCTTCTCGATAGCCTCTTCGTCGCTGGTGAGCTTGTTGGGAGCGAAGCCGCCCTCGTCACCTACGGCTGTAACGTCGCCCATGTCCTTGATGAGCTTCTTGAGAGTGTGGAACACTTCAGCACACCATCTGAGGGCTTCCTTGAATGAGGGAGCGCCTACAGGCATGATCATGAATTCCTGTGTATCTACTGCGCTGTCAGCGTGAGCACCGCCGTTGAGAATGTTCATCATGGGAACGGGGAGCTTTGTGCCCTGGATACCGCCGAGGAATCTGTACAGCGGGATACCGAGAGCCTCAGCAGCTGCTCTTGCTGAGGCGATGGAAACTGCCAGGATAGCGTTAGCGCCCAGCTTTGACTTGTCCTTGGTGCCGTCAGCCTCGATCATAGCCTTGTCGATGGCGTAGATGTCTGAAGCGTCCATGCCCACCAGAATATCGTTGATAACGTTGTTGATGTTGTCAACAGCCTTCTGAACGCCCTTGCCGAGATAGCGGCTCTTGTCGCCGTCGCGGAGCTCAAGTGCCTCAAATTCGCCTGTTGAAGCGCCGCTGGGAGCAGTACCTCTTGCGACTGTACCGTCTGCAAGGTAAACCTCAGCCTCAACTGTGGGATTGCCTCTTGAGTCCATGATCTCTCTGCCGATGACCTTTTCAATTTCAAGATATGTCATATTTTTACTCCGATCTGCCGCAATGAAGAATACGGCGTGTATTTATCAGCGTGCTCAGCACGCACTGATCCGTGCAGGCTCTTGAATATGCACCTTATCCGGAAGTGCAGACCGAAAGGAGCCTGCAATGATTTATTCGCGTTAGCTATCGCTAACGAATTTTATTCTAACATTATTTTTTACAGTTGTCAATGAAGTAACCACTAATTTATGATTTTTGTGAATAATCACATCTCTGTTCTGACCACGGAAAAAAATTGTAGAAAGATATTACAAACAAAAGGCTCCTTATATGGTTGAAAGTTGCACTGTGCTAACATAGGCAAATATGCGTAGATATTACATCTTGTAAAATTTATGTTAGTGTGATATAATATTAATGTTCGCGGTGCTGACTGCTTTTCCGCGGACAAAAAAGGGATATTAGGAGGATATAATTATGACAGCAGTTGAATTCAAGGACGTAGTCAAGACCTACGGCAAAGGCGAGGGTATGCAGGTAGCTGTGGACCATGTGAGCTTTACCATTGAAAAAGGAGAGTTCGTGGTCATTCTGGGACAGTCCGGTGCGGGAAAGTCCACTGTGCTGAATATGCTCGGCGGCATGGACGTACCTACGGAGGGAAAGGTCATCGTGGACGGCAATGAGATCTCGTCATATAACGACAACAAGCTCTCGGAGTACCGCGCTGAGACCATAGGGTTTATATTCCAGTTCTACAACCTTCTCCCGTCCCTGACGGCTTACGAGAACGTGGCTCTGGTAAAGGACATCAAGAAGGACGCTCTCAGTCCCGATGAGATGCTTGAGAGAGTGGGGCTGGGAGACCAGAAGCACAAGTTCCCCACACAGATGTCGGGCGGTCAGCAGCAGAGAGTCTCCATCGCGAGGGCTCTTGCCAAGAACCCTAAGATAATACTGGGCGACGAGCCTACGGGAGCCCTTGATTCCGAGACGGGAAAGCTGGTCATCGACCTTCTTCAGAAGCTCTCCACAGAGAACGGTCATACCGTCATACTGGTAACACACAATGCGGACATTGCTAAATGCGCCAACAAGATAATACATATGCGCAACGGCAAGATAAAGTCCATAAAGACCAATGAAAGCCCCCTGTCCGTAAATGACATCGAGTGGTAAGACGAGAAAGGGGAAAGGATAAATGCTCTGGAAGAAAATGCTCCGCGATATGCGGGCGAATTTTGCACAGTTCCTGTCAATACTCATACTGTCCATGGTTGCAATGTGGTGCTATACGGGATTTCAGGCAAATGTTATAGGCGGCAATGCCGCAAGGAAGGATTTTGAAAAGAATGCCAATTTTTCCGACGGCTGGATATACGGCTCAGGCTTCGGCACTGAGGAGGCTGACAGGGTAAAGGCTCTGGACAAGGTGAAGGACGTTCAGCTCAGGACAAAGATACTGGGCAAGGCGGACGAGAAGTACAACACCGCGGAGATGTACTGCATTTTTCAGGACAGCGCTTCCGTGACGGTGCCCTATACCATGAAGGGAGCGGACTATGACCCTGCCGACACTGAGGGCGTGTGGCTGTTTTACAGGTTCGCCGAGGCATGGGATCTGAACATCGGCGACAGGCTGACCGTTCATGTTCTCGGACAGGACATAGAGAAGGAGATAAAGGGACTTATCGCAACTCCCGAATATGAGTTCGTTTGCGCTTCCTCGGATACGGATACGGACTTCCATAACATCGGCTTTGTTTATCTGGCTCAGGAGGTGCTCCCCGAGGAGCTCCGCATAAACAATGAGATGATATTCACCTGTGAGGGTGACCCTCTCAAACTGGAGGACGATATTGCTTCCGCCCTTGATGACAACTACTCCTTCATCGGCGACCGCAGGAGCGTGGACGGCTATAACCGTCTCACCGACGAGCTGAAGCAGCATGACAGCTTCTCATACATATTCTCATTCGTGTTCGTTGCCATAGCTCTGCTGATAATCGTCACCACCATGAAGCGTATGATAGCTCAGCAGCGCACACAGATAGGCACCATGAACGCTCTCGGCATGAAGAAGCGGAAGATAATGACCCATTACCTCAGCTACAGCTTCGTCATCTCTGCAATAGGCTGCGTCCTCGGCATGGTGCTGGGACTTTTCACCTTCGGAAAGCTCATGGTGGATATGTTCAGTCAGTTCTATCAGGTGCCTGACTGGCGCCCCGGCTATGACTACAAGAGCATAATACTTGCGGCGGTGATAGTTTTCATCTGCACAGCGGCGGCGTATGTGAGCTGCAAGCAGATACTGAAAATACACCCCTCGGAGGCACTGAGACCTGCTGCCGCTCCCACGGCAAAGAAGTGTATTTTCGAGAAGCTGCCCTTCTGGAACAAGCTGGGCTTCAACTCAAGGTACAACCTCAGAGATGTTTCACGCTCAAAGATGAGAGCCTTCATGGGCATATTCGGCACCTGCATGGGCATGATGATAATGACCCTGGGACTGGGTGCCTACGATACCGTGGACTATGTGAAGAACTGGTATTTCAGCGATATACAGAACTATGAGGAGCAGGTGCTGTTCAAGGACTCCGCTTCCATAGAAGACGCAGAGGCGCTCCGCGGCGAGATCGACGGCGAGCTTATTGCCATGAATATGATCTCCGTGGCTGCTGACCCGCATCCCACCTCCGACGATATAATCAGCTGCACTCTTTCCGTGACCGAGGGCAAGGGACTTTTCCGCGTTTCCGATGTTGACCTTAATATCTGCCCCGTGGAGAAGGGCACTGTGGCTCTCACCATGAAGCAGGCAAGGAAGCTGGGACTGAAAAAAGGGGACAAGGTCTACTGGAAGACCGCAACGGGCGACAAGTGGAACGAGAACACTATCGGTCTTATCTCCCGTCACCCCTCCGTAACGGGCATAACCATGCTTCGTGAGGACTATGAGGCGGCAGGCTTTGATTTTGCCCCTGCCATGATGGTCTCCAAAAATGACTGTACCGCTGCTGAGGACAGGGACTACGTTTCCGCAGTCCACAGCATGACGGATCTTAAAGCTGCCTTCGACAAGAACATGGAGGTCATGAACCTGCTGGTGTACTTCATGGTGGGCTTCTCGGCGCTTCTCATCATCATCGTGCTCTATAACTCGGGAAATCTCTCCTTCAACGAGCGCGAGAAGGAGTTTGCTACCCTCAAGGTGCTTGGCTTCAAGAGCAAGGCGGTGAGAAGGCTGCTGTCAACGCAGAACCTGTGGCTGTCGGTCATAGGCGTTATCCTGGGCATCCCCCTCGGAAGGGCACCCCTTCAGGCGATGATGGACTCAAACGGCGATGCTATTGACTGGCCCTGCTATATAAGTCCCCTGACCTATGTCATAGCGGCGGCATTTGTAATGCTCATATCCGTGCTGGTGGGCTTCATGTTCTCAAGGCGCATAAAGCGCATAGACATGGTGGAAGTGCTCAAAGGCATGGAATAAAACCGGGTATACAGAAGCGGCTCTTTCGGGAGCCGTTTCCTCTTATATAGCCGAAAACGGTCTGTGTGTCTGTGGCGGATACAGCTGCGTAACGATTGCACAGGGGCAACTCCGGAATGAAAAGGGGCAGTAAAAATCTGTGCAAAAGATACAGTTTCACCGCCGTGTCAACGGGGTGCATGATAATGTTTTACAAAACTAACATCAGACCCGTATAACTGCCTTGACAAATGTTAAACTGAATGATATAATTCTATTCGGTTAGAAACAACTAACCTATTATATAAAGCTATGCGGAGTTCATCTCCGTATATTTTATCAAGATATGTTAGATTTACATAACATTCCATTAACAAGGAGGGACCCATGAGTATTGTGATCGTAGGCGGCAATGACCGTATGGCGACAAGGTATCAGGACATATGCAAATCGTTCCACATCAAATCCAAAGTATTTACTCAGATGCCTGCGGATTTCGAGAATAAGATCGGCTTTCCCGACCTGATGGTAGTATTTACCGGTACCTGTTCTCACAAAATGCTCAGCGGCGTTAAGAAGCGCTCAGAAAAACACGGGATCCCTGTGGAGCACATTCACAGTTCCAGTGTGAGCGCGCTGAAACAGCTGCTTACCAATTACGCGTAGTCCCGCTGACTTTGCAGAAAGCAGCAGGGAAGGCTACTGACTATCCTGCCGAAACGGCAGTTCCGGGCTGTCTCAGGACGGTCCGGGACAAGGGTAGCATAATGGGGAGGAAGCTATGTCTGAATGTGAAAAGCATGAATTCGAGAATACTCTTGCGATACATACCGCGCCGACGCTTCTCGGCGTGAAGTGCGCGAACCTGGTCTCCGTGAGCCAGTCCGAAGGGGATGTGAGGAGATACGTTGAAGCTTCTGCGGAGAGCGCTGCGGCACATGGTCTTAAAATGAAGGTACTGTGCAGGTGCAGGGAGCGCACGCTTATATATGTCTATCATGAAAAGCTGCTGAGCGCATGGCTGAGCAGGGCAGATGTTGAGGATTTCCTTTCAGATCACGGCTATACTGCGGACATGAGCTTTGAAGAAAAGCTTGCACTGCTGACAGACCGTATGAGCTGCGGCAGCTTCCCTCATGAGATAGGCGCATTTTTAGGGTATCCGCTGGAGGATATAAGGGGATTTATCGAAAATCAGGGCAGGAACTGCCTGCTGTGCGGCTGCTGGAAGGTCTACGGAGACGTTGAGTCGGCACAGCGTACATTTAATATTTACGGTCGATGCAGAGATATTCTGTGCGATAGATTAAACAAGGGACTTGATATGTTTCAGGCTCTTAAAATAACCAAGGAGGAATTATCATGAAAACAGCAGTTATCTATTGGAGCGGCACAGGCAACACAGAGGCTATGGCTAAGGCAGCAGCAGAGGGCGCAAATGCAGAGCTCTTTAGCGTTTCCGAGTTCAGCGGCAATGTTGCAGACTATGACGCTATCGCTTTTGGCTGTCCCGCTATGGGCGCAGAGGTACTTGAGGAGGACGAGTTCGAGCCCTTCTTCACAGCAGCAGAGGCTTCACTCAGCGGCAAGAAGGTACTTCTTTTCGGCTCCTACGGCTGGGGCGACGGCGAATGGATGAGAAACTGGGAGGAAAGAGTTAAGGCAGCAGGTGCTGAGCTGGTAAACGGCGAGGGCATCATCGTAAACGAGGCTCCTTCCGACGACGATCTCGCTAAGATCAAGGAGATCGCCGCTGCAATAGCATAAGAAAAATATAAATAATTGTAAAGAGGTTGAATTAGAACAATGAAGAAATCATTATCGATCCTCAGTGCAGCTCTTCTGGCAGCTGCTTCTGTTATCCCCTGCGCATCAGGCGCAGCTGACGACCAGGTCTACGGCATGATGAAGATACCCTATGCTGATTTCTATGCAGCAGAGCTCAACAACAGTGTGGCAGTAGACGCAGTTTCCTCAGCAACAGCAAACAAGTGGAACATGACAGATACAGGCTCCGTACAGGAGGACGGCACATGGAAGAACGGCGGTCTCTGTGCAGGTACATACAACGACGGCGCAGGCAAGATCCTGGGCGTTATCTATCCCGTAAGCATCTCACAGGCAGACCTTGATTCACTGACAGATAAGTATGACTTCACAGCACTTGACACAGCTCCCGCAGCTTACAAGCCCGTTACAGTTGAGGGCGGCAAGGCTTCCTTCGGAAAGCTCGTTGACACAAACGGCGAGGAGGCTCTCGGCGGCGAGGTAAAGGTATCCACAAGATCAAATTACGGCGACTATCAGATCAGCGTAAGCGAGATCCCACAGAATGCCGATATTTACGGCGTTATCGTAAAGACCTCGGAGGGCACTTCCTACGGTATGCGTGCTCTTGAGAATATCTGGCGCAACGGTGCTATCTCATGGGGCGCAGGCGTAAAGCAGAAGGAGAGCCACGGCAACGTTCTTTCCTCAGAGCACTATAAGAGCTCTCAGGGCCAGACCATCACAGAGGTGACATTCATCACTCTCGGCGGCTACAGCACTGTTTCGGGTCAGAACGTATACCTTCCCTTAAAGGTGGCAGACTCACTTTCAGTTGAGGACGGCAAGGCAGGCAGCGGCTCAGTCAAGTTCGACAACTCTGTATTCCCTGCCGACTACGCTCAGACAGGCACAGTTGCCGACGGCTTCACAGTTTCCGGAAACACTGTCAGCTACACAAATGCAAAGCCCGGCAGATACACACTGACTGTTTCTGATTCCAACGGCAAGTATTCCGACATAAGCGGAAACTTCATGCTCACCTCAAGCGACATTCCCGTAAAGTATGCAGACGGCAAGCTTGTTGCAGCAGACGGCTTCACAGCTGATGACGCAGCAAACTTCCTCAAGAACATCTCCTCCGTAAAGGTAGGCGAGAACACCTACAATACAGGACGCCGCGGCGTTACAGTCATCGACCCCGAAACAGGCGAGATCAAGATGGACGCCAAGTCAGGCGAGACAAATGTATTCGACGGCTCGGGCAAGTACAGCCTCTCTGTTACAGCAACAGGCTACACAGAGCCCTATAACTTCGAGATAGACACAAATCCCGTAACAACAACTACTACAACAGGCAGATCAACAACTACTACAACAAAGGCTAAGTCAACATCAAAGACAACTACAAAGACTACAACAAAGTCAGACAGCCCAAAGACAGGAGACACCTCCGCAGCAATGCCCATCATGGCACTTGCAGCAGCAGGAGCCTGCGCAATAGCTTTCAGCAAGCGCAGAAAGTAATAACAGAATAACTCTCCATTCCTTTCACATTCCCTGAAATACTCTCCCGCAATGACGCGGGGGAGTATCTTACAGGGATAATTTTATGTAGAAGGCTATAAGCCTTCGGACAGGAGCAAGTATGATATTTCTTATATCCCTAATTCTGACAGCAGCCTTTGTATGGTTCGGCGCAGACCTTCTGAAAAAGAAGCCCGCTGTATGTTATATCGCAGCCGCTGTGCTCAGTGCCGCAGCATTTGCCGCGGGACAGGCTGATATAAAGTTCCCCGAGTGGTTCAGTACCTACGTCCTGGGAATATTCAACAAGGGTGCCCTTGCCTGTGCGCTGTGGTGTGCAGTAGCCTGGGCAGCAGCCCTTCCCAACGGCTCGGCAGCCATAAAGAAGATAATGCCCATCCGCGGCGAGCTGTCTATCTTTGCGGCTCTTATAACCCTTTCCCATGCCGTTACATACACGCTGTCATACCTTGACAGGTTATCCACCTTCAGCAAGTACAATATCTCTCCCAGCACCGAGTTCATCACCACCTGTGTGGTATGTCTCATACTCATGCTAATCATGATCCCCCTCACGGTGATCTCGTTCAAGACCATCAGAAAGAAGATAAAGCCCAGGACCTGGAAGAATATCCAGCGCGCGGCATATGTATTCTACGCACTCATCTATGTGCACATCATGGTCATCTATCTCCCCAAGGTAAAGCGCGGCGGAGCAGATGTGATACTGAGCATTCTTCTCTATTCTGCAGTTTTCTTCGGCTATGCTGTATTCCGTATCATAAAGTGGTATGTGAAGTCCAAGAAGCCTGCAAAGAGCGGAGCTCTCAACGCTGTATGTACAGCGGCTGTAGTCCTTCTCACGGGAGGCGCTGTGATGTTCATGCAGCCCGGCAAGGAGGCGGCTCCCAAGCGTACAGGCAACAGCAGCAAGAAGGCAGTCCTCTCCGAGGAGGCTACAAAGACTGTGAGCGATGATACCGCCGGGACCACCACGGCTGCGGCTGAGGACGAGGAAAAGGTCGGTACAACAACTGCCGCAAAGACTACCAAGGCTAAGGACGACAAGTCAAAGACCGAGTCCACCACAGCGGAAAAGAAGTCCGATGAGGATAAGGAAAAGGAAAAAGAAAAGGAAAGCAGCAATGAGTCCGCTGAGGACAGCGGCAGCAGCTCTCAGGAAGAAGAGGAGGCTCCTCAGGAGGAACAGCAGCAGGCAGCTGCAGAGCCAGAGGTGCAGTACATCTACAATAACGGTACATTCACAGGCACGGGTACCTCTCCTGCCGATGAGGGCAAGGACTATGAGGGAACAGTCTATGCCGATGTCACTATCGAGAATGACGTTATAACTGCTATCAGTCTCAGCTTCCCCGACGATGACGCGGACTGGTGCGTAATGGCTGAAAAGGCTATCCCCGGCAGGATAATGTCGGCACAGAGCGCCGATGTTGATGCAAGCTGCGGAGCTACAAGAAGCGCTGAGGGCGCTATCGCCGCAGTCAAGGACGCCCTTTCACAGGCAAGAAAATAAGACGATACAACAAAAAGCCCATGTCATCAAGACATGGGCTTTTCATATTAAGGCATTTTGTGAAGATGTCTGTATCTATGGACGGGAGCAAGCGTTCACTTTCTGTGGCAGGTGCCCTTCATGGCACAGTTCTGACAGCCGTGACCGCATGATGATCTGCCCTCTTTCTTATCCTTTATCATCTTGTAAAGGATAAGTCCCACAACAGCGATGAGTATCAATGCGACTATTATAGTTCCGAGGTTTGCCGAAAGCCATCCGATCATATTTATCCCTCCTGTATGTTTCCCCCGTCGTAGGACGGGGGATAGGTTTTATTATGCCTTGCTCTTGGAAACTCTTACTTTCTTCTCAAGCTTTGTTGCTTCCTTGTAAGGACGAACCAGCATATAGATCATGAAAGCGATAACTGCGATAGCAAAGATGAGTCCGATAACGTGAACATTTCCTGTGAACAGGCAGCCCAGCTGATAGATGACCAGTGATACTGCATAAGCAAATACGCACTGATAACCAACTGCGAACAGTGTCCACTTGGGGCTGTTCATCTCTCTCTTCATAGC
Organism: Ruminococcus flavefaciens ND2009; assembly: GCF_000621785.1. Classification (GTDB taxonomy): domain Bacteria; phylum Bacillota; class Clostridia; order Oscillospirales; family Ruminococcaceae; genus Ruminococcus; species Ruminococcus flavefaciens_C. Next base: position 14,778 of record NZ_JHXI01000016.1, read on the forward strand.
ACCGATAGCTGCGAAGCAGGGTGCGCAGAGGAGGTTGAATGCCAGGAATGAGTAGCCTGCAAGCTTTGAAAGTCCCTCGAAGTCGAGAACGCCGAATACTCCGACAACCTCTTCCTTTGCAACGAGACCCATAACGGTAGCAACTGTTGCAGCTGCATCGTCGAAGCCCAGAGGAGCGAAGATCCACTTGACTGCGTCACCGATGTGACCGAGGATAGAATCAGCAAGCTCCATATCGGGATCGAATGCGAATGCACCGCCTTCCGGCCAGCCGTGTACCGAGCCTGCCCAGATAACGATAGATGAAAGAAGGATTATGGTTCCTGCCTTCTTGATGAAGGACCAGCCGCGCTCCCACATTGAGCGGAGAACGTTGCTTACGGTAGGAACGTGGTATGCGGGGAGCTCCATAACGAAGGGAGCGGGATCGCCTGCGAACATCTTTGTCTTCTTGAGCATGATACCCGAGATGATGATAGCAGCCATACCCAGGAAGTAAGCGCTGGGGCCTACCCACCATGCACCGCCGAACAGTGCAACTGCGATCATTGAGATGATGGGGAGCTTTGCTCCGCAGGGGATGAATGTTGTTGTCATGATAGTCATACGGCGGTCGCGCTCGTTTTCGATGGTACGCGATGCCATGATACCGGGAACGCCGCAGCCTGTACCGATGAGGATCGGGATGAAGGACTTACCGGAAAGACCGAAGCGGCGGAAGATCTTGTCCATGATGAATGCAACTCTTGCCATGTATCCGCAGGATTCAAGGATAGCAAGGAAGATGAAGAGCACCAGCATCTGGGGAACAAATCCGAGAACTGCGCCCACACCGGCTACGATACCGTCAAGGATAAGGCTCTTGAGCCAGTCGCCGCAGTTGATTGCGTCCAGACCCTTTTCAACAAGTACGGGAACACCGGGTACCCATGTGCCGTAGTCCGCAGGATCGGGAGCTGTGAACTCGCCCTCCTCGTCGAGAGCTTCGCCCAGAGCAGCGTCAATGTCGTAAACCTTGCCTCCTGTCTCCTCGTTCTTGTAGAACTCGTCAACGTAGCTGCCGTAAGCTTCCTCGAATGCGCCGAAGTCACCGTCCTTGATCGCGCCCTGAAGCTCGTCTGCACCCTTTATGTCGGAGTCGGCAGCAGCCTCGTCAACAACAGCCTTTACGCCGTCAGTGAATACGAATTCGTTTGCCCACTTGTCTGTAGCGTCATCGTAATCGCCGCTCATGCCGAACAGGTGGAAGCCGTCTCCGAAGAGTCCGTCATTGGTCCAGTCTGTTACCCATGTACCAACTGTGGTAACGGAAACGTAGTAGACGATTATCATAATTATAGCGAAGATAGGAAGTCCCAGCCAGCGGTTGGTGACCACCTTGTCTATCTTGTCAGATACTGAAAGCGCCTTAGCGTCCTTTTTCTTGTAGCTTGACTTGATTATGGAAGCTATGTACTCATAGCGCTCGTTTGTGATGATGCTCTCGGCGTCATCGTCAAGCTCTTTTTCCGCAGCAGCTATGTCCTGCTCTATATGCTTGAACTTATCCTCCGAGAGACCAAGATTCTCAAGCACCTTGTCATCGCGCTCAAAGACCTTTATTGCGTACCAGCGCTGCTGCTCCTCGGGCATATCGTGTACCACAGCTTCCTCGATGTGAGCGAGAGCGTGTTCAACGGGGCCCGAGAATGTGTGCTGGGGAATGGTCTTTACATTCTTTGCGGCGTCGATAGCTGCCTCAGCAGCCTCTGTGATGCCTGTGCCCTTGAGGGCGGAGATCTCAACGATCTTGCAGCCCAGCTTCTTTGAGAGCTCGCTGATGTTGATCTTATCGCCGTTCTTCTTTACAACGTCCATCATATTGATGGCGATGACAACGGGGATACCCAGCTCTGTGAGCTGAGTTGTAAGGTAGAGGTTTCTTTCAAGGTTCGTACCGTCAATGATATTGAGTATAGCGTCGGGACGTTCACCGATGAGATAATTTCTTGCAACGACTTCTTCGAGAGTGTAGGGGGATAACGAGTATATACCGGGAAGGTCTGTGATGACAACGTCATCGTGCTTTTTAAGCTTTCCTTCCTTCTTTTCAACGGTAACACCCGGCCAGTTTCCGACGAACTGATTTGAACCTGTCAGTGCGTTGAACAGGGTGGTCTTACCACAGTTTGGGTTGCCTGCAAGAGCAATTCGCAGTGCCATAAAAAACTTCCTTTCATAAGTTAGATTTTTCTAACAAAATTCAAAAATTAAAGGAACTTACCGTCCCTTTACTTTACCTCGATGAGTTCGGCGTCAGCCTTACGGATCGAAAGCTCGTAGCCGCGCACCTTTATCTCGACGGGATCGCCGAGGGGAGCTACTTTTCTCACAAAGACCTCAACGCCCTTTGTAATGCCCATGTCCATGATCCTGCGCTTTACAGCGCCCTCACCGTGAAGCTTTACGACTTTTGCGGTCTCTCCGATCGATACATCTCTGAGTGTCTTCATCTTTTTCCCTCCATTACACCATTATCTTTTTTGCCATATCAGCGCCGAGAGCCACACGGGCACCTCTTATGTTGACAATGACATTTTCACCGAGCAGATTGACGAGGGTCACCTGTCCGCCGACTGTAAAGCCGAGATCAGCCAGGTGCTTCTTTACCTCTGCGTTTCCGCCGATCTTTATGATCGTATGCTCGATCCCCTGATCTGCCAGACTAAGCGGCATCATAAACCATACTCCCTTTCATTTAAGAATACATTTAATAATGTAAGCTTCTGCTAACCACTTTAAAGTTTAGCACGGCTAACATCAAAAGTCAATAAGCCCATAGTAAATTTGTCGGTAAATATAGTTTGTCGGTGCAATATGTCAAAGCTTATTGTTAGTTTTGCATAACCTTATGCGGCACGACAATCGGTCGGAAGTAGAATCAGGCTATGCAGCGTTAACCGGGGCTTTCCGGCAGGAGCTGCGGGCGGTACGGATAAGCAGGTGAAATACAGTAAATCCATACAAAGATCAAACGTATATTGTTTGTGGTATTTGTCCGAAGTGTTCTTGATTTCTTATATGCAACAATGATAAAATAGTATATAAGGTTAGAATAATCTAACCAATAAGAGATCAGGGGGAAATGAAAATGAGTGAAGCAGAAAAGAAATTTCTGGAAGTCCGCGGACTTAAAAAGAGCTTCGGAAGCGGAGACACAAAGCAGGACGTCCTCAAGGGACTGGATTTCACAGTCAGAAAGGGAGAATTCTGTGTGCTCCTGGGCCCCTCGGGTTCGGGAAAATCCACACTTCTGAACATTCTCGGCGGCATTGACAATGCCGACTCGGGAGAGATAATCATAAACGGCGACAAGCTGGAGGATATGGACGAAAAGGGACTCACGCGCTACAGGAGAAAGCACCTGGGCTATGTTTTTCAGATGTACAATCTCATTGCCGATCTCAACGTCAAGGAAAACATCGAAACAGGAGCCTATCTCTCCGACAAGCCCCTTGACATTGACGAGCTGCTGAAGATACTGGGACTCTATGAGCACCGCCATAAGCTGCCCAATCAGCTCTCGGGCGGACAGCAGCAGAGAGTGTCCATAGGCAGGGCTATCGTGAAAAATCCCGATATACTCCTCTGTGATGAGCCTACGGGAGCCCTTGACTACAACACCTCAAAGGAGATACTCCGACTTATCGAGGAGGTCAACAGAAAGTACGGCAATACTATTATCATGGTAACTCACAACGAAGCCATAAAGCAGATGGCTGACCATGTCATAAAGCTCCGCGACGGAAGGATACGTCACGATGACATCAATACGAGCAAGATAGCGGCTTCCGAGCTTGAGTGGTAAGGGGGCGCTGATATGGAGAACAATATCTCATTCGGCGCACGTCCGAAAAATCCGCTGAGAAGGCGCATTCTGAGAGACCTTCGCCGGGAATGGAAACGCTATCTCATGATATTCGCCATGCTTGTGGTGACTATCGGCTTTGTTTCGGGAATGTACGTTGCCAACAACAGTATGCTCACTTCCCTGAATGAGAATGCTGATAAATTCAACAGGGAAAGCGGTCACTTTGAGCTGTCCGCAAAGGCTGACGATGAGCTCATAGCCGCCATCGAAACAGGTGAGACCGCAGACGTAGTGGCTGCCCTGAAGGAGAGAGCCTACTCGGAAGCCGAGGACGAGGTCACGGACGCCGTTAAGGAGAAGCTTGAGGAAAACGTCCGCGGGCAGGTGGAAAAGGGCATGCGTGACAGCGTTACCGCAGCCGTTGATGAGCAGCTGAAGGCTGCTGAGGCAATGGGCATGAAGGCAGACGAGGCTCAGCGTCAGCAGACTATCGACGAAGCCTTTGACGCTGCCATGTCCGAGAATTATGACAAGGCTGTGGAGGATGCTCTTGCAAAAGCCTATGAGTCGGAGGAGTACACCGACGCTCTCTCCGATGCTATGGACGAGGCAAAAAAAGAGATAGACAAGACTATCGACGAGGAGTACACCGAGCTGGCGGACAGGTATAAGCTCAACGAAAAGACCGAGCCTGTTCCCGTAAAGGTCTATGAGCTCTTCTGCAAGGAGCAGGATGAGAAGCGCTCTGCCGACGGAGAGGCAAAGGGCAAAATAAGAGTCTATTCCGAGAGAGACAAGGTAAACCGCTATGATATACTCAGCGGCGAAGCTCCGAAGAATGACCGCGAGATAATGATAGACCGTATGCACGCTGACAACGCGGGCATAAAGGTGGGTGACACCATTTATGTCGGAAGGGCTGATTTTACGGTCTCGGGACTTTGCGGCTTCTCGGACTACACCACGCTTTTTGAGAACAATACCGATACCATATTCGATGCCATTACCTTCGACGTGGGAATGACCACAGATGAGGGCTTTGAACGAGTGGGCGGAGCTGTGCGATATGTTTACGCCTATATCTATAAGGAGGAGCCGGGGGACGTATTCGCAGAGAAGGAGCAGTCCGAGGGCTTCCTCAAGTCTCTCATAACCCAGACCGCCTCCGCGGAAAAGGAGAACGAGATAAAGGACTTCGTTCCCGCATATCTCAATCACGCCATTACCTTTGCACCGAATGATTTCGGCAATGATAAGGCTATGGGCGGAGTGCTGCTCTACATACTTGTGGCAGTTCTTGCCTTCATATCGGCGGTTACCATCAATACCACCCTTGACAAGGAAGCATCTGTCATCGGAACTCTCAGGGCTTCGGGCTTCACAAAGGGAGAGCTGGTACGCTATTACATGAGTGCGCCTGTCATCGTTGTGGCAGCTGCTGCAATAGTGGGCAATATACTGGGCTATACCTGTATGAAAAAGCTTGTGGTAGCCATGTACTACAACAGCTACAGCCTTCCTGCATACAGGACGATCTGGACCTCAGAGGCGTTCCTCAAGACCACTATAATCCCCGTTATCATCATGCTTGTCATAAACTTCGTTGTCATCACACGTAAGCTGAAGCTGTCACCTCTGCGCTTCCTGCGCCACGACCTGAAAAAGGTCCGCAGAAAGAAAGCCGTAAGGCTGCCTGAGTGGAAGTTCTTCGCACGTTTCCGTATGAGGGTGTTTTTACAGAATATCCCCAACTACATAATGATGTTCGTGGGAATATGCTTCATCATGCTCATGCTGTCAATGGCTGTGGGAATGCCTGCAACACTGAAATACTACCAGGACTCCATGACGGATATGATGATAGCCAAGGAGCAGATGGTGCTCATCTCCTCAGAGGACGACGACGGCAATACCATAAAGACCTCCGTAGAGGGAGCAGAGCCATTTTCCATGACCGCTCTTGAGCGCAGGGAGGATAATTCCGAGGAGGAGGTCTCCGTCTATGGCACGGAGCAGGGAAGCCGCTATATCGGGCTCAGCGATGACTATTTCAGCGGCGCTGCCGATGACGAGGTCTATATCTCGACCTCCTATGCGGAAAAATTCGGAGTGGAGAAGGGGGACACCATAGTTCTCTCTGAAAAATATGAGAATGTGGACTACACCTGGAAGGTCTACGATGTTTACGATTATCCTGCGGGAATAGCCGTATTCATGCCCAATGACCGCTTCAACGAGATATTTGACAGGGAGGAGGGCAGCTTCAGCGGCTATCTCTCCGATAACCATATCGACGACATCGACGAGAAGTACATCGCCAAGACCATAACTGCCGACGATATACTCAAGGCGGCCAGGCAGCTGGATCACTCTATGGGAAGCTATATGCTTTACTTCCAGTATGTATGCGTTATAGTTGCGGCTATAATACTCTACCTGCTGACAAAGATAATCATAGAGAAGAACGAGCGCTCCATCTCCATGGTAAAGATACTGGGATATGAAAACGGAGAGATCTCCTCGCTGTACCTTGTGACCACAGCCATAGTGGTGTTCGTGACGGAGTTCCTCGCCATATTCATCGGCTATCAGGCAATGAAGGTGGTATGGAAGATAATGCTCAGTAAGCTTGGCGGATACTTTGCCTTTGTAATGCCTTTCTCCGGCTTTGTAAAGGAGTTCCTGCTGGTGTTCGCGGCATATCTCATCATAACTGTATTCGACTTCATAAGGATAAAGAAGATACCAAAGGTGCTTGCACTGAAAAATGTAGAATAATTATTAAGCCGCAGAGGATAAAAACTCCTTTGCGGCTTATTTTTTACCAAATTCAACTATTGGTTGTAAAAAGTCAATAATTATTCGCTTGAACTCTACTTTGGGTTGTGGTACAATGTAAATGTAAAGAGATAGGAGAATGCGAGGTGCATTATGGACAGGAAGAGCGTGTTCAGGACCAATCTGGTCAAAAGGCGCAAGGCTCTGGGACTCACTCAGGAGCAGCTTGCCGCCCGTCTCAACGTATCGCCCCAGGCTGTTTCAAAGTGGGAGAACACAAGCTATCCGGACTGTGAGCTGCTGCCTAAGCTGGCGGTGGAGCTGGATACATCACTGGACTCTCTCTTCGGAGTTGACGTGGTGGACAGGGACAGAGACATCGAGCAGTTGGTCAATGACGAGCTGAGAGCAGCCTCTCCCGAGGAGAGGTCGGAGAAGTTCATGCGGATAATGTACAGCGCCCTCTGCGCCTGCAATCCCAACAGCGACTCCGTGGGAAGGCTCCATGACAGTTACGAGCATGAGACCTACGCAGGGCTCAAGACTGACAGGGAACTGGCACTTTCCAGGATCAGTCCCGACCTGAGGTACTTCTGCTTTCTGGAGATACCCGACAACGGCGTGAACTCCTATTTCGGCGACACAACCAATATGATAAGACTGTTCAACACTCTTGCGGACGCAGACGCCATCAGCATTATCAGCTACCTTGGCGCCAGCGTGAGGAACAAGATGTTCTCTGTTGAGATGATCTCCGAGAGGCTGGGCATTGACCTCGTAAAGGTACAGCACATCATCGACAGAATGGACAGGTTCGGACTTGTGTGGAGAGTCTCTGCGGATATTGCCGATAAATCGGTGATACTCTACGGCTATACTCATCAGATCCCCCTTACCTTTATACTGGTGCTGGCAAAGACAATAACCAACTATCTCCAGTATATGGACCCTAATGTGGAGCTCTGGATGCAGGGCGCATTCAGACGTGAGAACGGCGCCCAGGACGAGGTGGTGCCTCAGGTTCCATGGTGGGGAGAAAATGAACTGTGAAAACAACAGCCAAGACTGTTGAAAATATCCGCCGGCGGCATTACGGCGGAGAAAACGGAGGAAAAAACATGAAAAAGACAGCAGCATTCATTGCAGCCTGCGTGGTTTCGGGCTGCACAATGACCGCACCCATGAACGGTATCCCGAGAAATACCGCAAATGCGGCTGACGGCTACGACATGAACGTGACGGTTGACCTGAAGGGAGAGAGAAAGGAAATATCTCCCCTCATCTATGGCGTGAACCAGTACACGGCCGATCTGAAGGACGTTACCGCTACAGCTGTACGTCAGGGCGGAAACCGTATGACCGCCTATAACTGGGAGACCAACGCTTCAAACGCAGGCTCAGACTGGAAGCACAGCTCCGACAATAACCTTTCGGACTCCAGCGACCCTGCTGACTGCGTACAGGTGCTCTCAAAGCAGGCAGCCAGGTACAACGTGAACTACAAGCTCACTACATTACAGCTTGCAGGCTATGTTTCGGCAGATAAGGACGGCACAGTGACCGAGGAGGAGAAGGCTCCCTCAAAGCGCTGGAATAAGGTAGTCCTCACCAAGAATGCTCCCTTTGCAGACACTCCCGACCTTGATGACGGCGTTGTCTACATGGACGAGTATGTGAACTACATCATCAACAAGCTGGGCGACTCACAGTCCGCAACAGGTATCCAGGGCTACAGCCTTGACAATGAGCCTGTTCTCTGGAACGATACCCACAGCAGGATGCACCCTGAGCCTGTAACTATCGAGGAGCTCAGCAGCAAGTCCATCGAGATGGCAAAGGCTGTCAAGAAGCTTGACCCCAAGGCTGAGGTATTCGGTCCCGCGCTCTACGGCTACACCGCATTCGACCACCTGGACGATGACGAGCAGCATGACGAGTGGGAGAAGGTAAAGAAGGAAAACAACTACCACTGGTATCTTGACTGCTATCTTGACCAGATGCACAAGGCTTCCGAGGAGAGCGGCACAAGGCTCCTGGACGTTCTTGATATACACTATTACTCCGAGTCCGCAAGAAACGGCATCGAGGACAGATTACAGTCCGTCCGCACACTCTACGAGAAAGGCTTCTCCGAGAACAGCTGGATAGGACAGTGGTGCATGGAGAACGTGCCCATACTTCCTACTATCCAGAAGTCCATCGACACATATTATCCCGGCACAAAGCTGGGTATCTCCGAGTATAACTTCGGCGGCGGCGACAATGCTTCCGGCACTATCGCACAGGCTGAGGCACTGGGCTGCTATGCGGATCAGGGCGTTTACTTCGCGACCCTCTGGGGCGGCGAGTCCTATATCCTTTCGGGTATCGACCTCTACACCAACTATGACGGCAAGGGCGGAAGCTTCGGCGATACGCTTATCCCCGCATCGACTGAGGACGTTTCCAAGTCCAGCACATATGCAGCTGTGAATGCAAAGGACGATTCACAGGTCACTGTAATGGTAACAAACAAGGATCTGAACAACAGCGAGAACGCTGTCATCGACCTCAAGAACGCTGACAAGACCTATAAGTCAGCAGCAGTTTACGCTGTATACGGCGATACAGAGGAGATAAGACTCATCGACATCATCAAGGACGTTGAGGACAACAAGGTCAAGGCTCAGCTCCCTGCATTCTCAGCAGCTATGGTAGTTGTTTCCGATAAGGCTGATGCCTTCGACGGTCTCAAGACCTATGCCGAGAGCAAGCCCGAGGTAAAGACCGAGGAGTACACAGACATTGAGGCTCTCACCAATGACAAGGGCTTCGTTGTAGTGCCCATCGAGGACGCAGAGCACCTTTCAAAGATAGTCATCAACGGCAAGGTAACTTCACCCGCAGGCTCAAGCTGGGGTACAGCAGGCTGTGCGGTATGTATGAACGTAAAGGCCAAGGACGGCACAGGCTTCTGGACATACAAGAGCTATTCACTTCCTCTGGGCGACAAGTCCACAGCCACAGTAAAGTTCGACGGTATCTTCACCAAGGAGACCGGCGAGGGCGATGAGAAGGTCAAGGAAGATCTTGAGGCAACTATCATCGAAGGCAAGGTCGAGCTCCAGCAGTGGTGGGACGCTTCCGAGAAGGAAGACCACGTAGAGCTTACCTACACAAGCATACAGGTAGTATATGAGTATCCTCAGGGCGAGGCACCCAAGGTTACCACAACAACTACTACCACCACAACAGGTCCCAAGCCCACAACAACCACAACTACAACAACAAATCCTGTTGACAAGGACGTAGTTTACGGCGATACCAACTGCGACGGCAAGGTAGAGCTTGCAGACGCAATCCTTATCATGCAGTCGATCGCAAATCCCGACAAGTACGGCGTCAAGGGCAGCGACAGCAAGCACCTTACAGAAAAGGGCAAGGTCAACGGCGATGTTGACAAGTCCACCGAGGGACTTACCTCAGGGGACGCTCTCCGCATACAGGAATTCCTCCTTCACAAGACCGAAAGTCTTGTATGACAGGAGAAAACATAATACCCTCTCTCAAAGAAAGGCTCCCGGTTTTCGGGAGCCTTTTGCTTTGCGAATATAAAAAACAGCTCCCTTGCGGGAGCTATTTCAGTCTGTATATTCGGTGTGGTTCTTGCCGTTGTTCTTGCCCTTATAGAGCCTTTTGTCAGCGTGGGTGATGACGGTGTCGATCTTGTCGGTGGGGATACCCTCACTTACGCCGAAGGTCATGGTAACACCGAAAAGGCAGTCGTCTATCTCGAAGGTGTGAGCCCTGAGAGACTTGTGCATCTGGTCTGTGAAGTCCAGACCGTCAACTATCTGGGATTCGGGGAGGACAAAGAGAAATTCCTCACCGCCCCATCTTGCAGCATAGCCGCCTTCGGGGATCATGCTTATAAACAGGTTTGCGACGTAGACCAGTACCTTGTCGCCTGTGTCGTGACCGTAGGTGTCGTTTATCTTCTTGAAGTTGTCGATATCGCCTATGCCTATGACATATCTGCTTCTGGGAGTAGCGCTGTTGCGTCGGATCTCCCTGATCTTCTCATTCATAGCCCTGCGGTTGAAGAGCTGTGTCAGCGGGTCTATGGACGCCGCCTTCTTGAACTCCTCGCTCTGGGCTGTGAGTCTGTACTCCATATCAACGCGGTTGAGCATATAGACTGTAAGCGTATACACCAGGGCGAGAACACCGATGAGGGCGTTGAGTATATACAGGGCGTTGATTATGCCGTTATCGCCGAAGTCGTACTTCAGTACGGCGTGGTGTATGTTTCTCACTCTCAGCCATATGAAGGTGCCCATGGCGAGTGCCGAGTAAATATACGGCACCAGAAGCTTTCCCTTCATCATCAGGAAGAGTATGGGTATCAGGACAATGAGGAGTATACCGAAATCGGGAGCCCAGCCCATGAGGTATGTAGCCATGGCGGCGTGTACGATGATCTCTGTGGATGCGGCGCAGATCAGTATATCCTTTCCCTTTCTGAGCGTCATTATGAGTATGACCAGTGCGAGGTAGAATGCTACACTGAATATATTGAAGTACAGCATCTCTTTGACTTTGAGAATGATGAACATTATCAGATATGCTGCATGAGCAAGAAAGCAGAGAGCCAGTCCGATAGCATATATGAATTTCTCATTGGATTCTTCAAACAGCTTTCGGTTGTTGGCGACGAACTCACGTATCATCTCGGAGCTTCTGCCTGTACTCATAGGAACTATCACTTCCCTTCGGGTCATGAAATTTCAGAGGGTAGTTTACTAATATATTATATACCATATCCGCCGAGATTGCAATAAACAAAATGTAAAATCTGTCAAACGGGCAGAAGAAAAAATTACTGTCTGTTCTGAGAGGGCGGATTTTCGGCAATATATCTGTCAAGTATCTCTGCCGCAGTGCGGACGAATTTTATGCAGGGGCGTACCTTGTAATACTGCTCGGTGCGTTTTTCGGGTTCGGGATCACTTGTCACCCTGAGTTCTTTCAGAAGTTCACGGCAGATGATGGTGTCGTGCTTCTCCCTGAAAAGTGAAGCCAGCTCCTGTATGCGGCGGTAGTGTTCTGTCTTTTCCTCGTGGGAGTAGCTTTCGCCGAGACCATAGAGGATACCTGCGATCATGAACATGGCTGAGCAGGTCCCGCAGACCTCCCTCATGCGTCCCATACCGCCTCCGAAAGAGGAGGAGAGGCGCAGGGCAAGGTCATAGTCCATGCCTGTAACATCGGCAAAAGCAGCGAATACAGACTGGGAACAGTTGAGACCTCCCGCAAAGAGCTCACAAGCCTTTTCGGCGTGATCTGCTGACATTGTAACAACTCCTTTTGTAATAAGCTGTAAAAAGTCTGACGGAAATATTATATAACAAATCACGCGAAAAATCAACATTTCCGGCATAAAAGTAAAACTTTGATGTTAGTAAATGATAACAATATGAGCCTTGATTTTTATTGTTTTTTCTTGATTAAGAGGGGGAAATGTTGTATAATAAATCTTGTATGCAGGGCAGATTATCCGACTGCCTAAAAACCGAAAGGAGTATTTATAATGATTTATTCGCACGAAGTTGAAACAATGTGCCCTATCGCACAGGGCGTTGCTCACGGCGCTGCTCCGATACCCGAGGAGGCTAAGTGGGTCAAGGCTAAGGAGATAAAGGATATTTCAGGCTTTACACACGGCATCGGCTGGTGTGCACCTCAGCAGGGTACCTGCAAGCTCACACTCAACGTCAAGGAAGGCGTTATCCAGGAGGCACTTGTTGAGACTATCGGCTGCTCGGGCATGACTCATTCCGCAGCTATGGCTGCTGAGATCCTCCCCGGCAGAACTATACTTGAGGCTCTTAATACTGACCTCGTTTGTGACGCAATCAACACAGCTATGAGAGAGCTCTTCCTCCAGATCGTTTACGGACGTTCACAGTCTGCATTCTCTGAGGGCGGTCTTGTTATCGGTGCAGGTCTTGAGGACCTCGGTAAGGGCCTCCGTTCACAGATCGGTACTACATACGGTACTCTCAAGAAGGGTCCCCGCTATCTGGAGCTCACAGACGGATACATCACAGGTCTCGCTCTTAATGAGGACGACGAGATCATCGGCTACAAGTTCATCAACTTCGGTAAGATGATGGACTTCATCAAGGCAGGCGATGATGCAAATACTGCATTTGAAAAGGCTCAGGGCCAGTACGGCAGAGTTGCTGACGCAGTTAAGATCGTTGATCCCAGAAAAGAATAAGGAGGACTTGTAAAATGGCTTTATTTGAATCATATGAGAGACGTGAGAAGCAGATCCTCGACGTTCTCAAGAACTACGGCATCAGCTCCATCGAGGAGTGCGCTGACGTATGTAAGGCAAAGGGTCTGGACATCTATAAGCTCGTTGAGGGCATCCAGCCTATCTGTTTTGAAAATGCAAAGTGGGCTTACACAGTAGGCTGCGCTATCGCTATAAAGAAGGGCTGCACAAGAGCTGCTGACGCTGCTGCTGCAATCGGCGAAGGCCTCCAGGCTTTCTGTATCCCCGGTTCAGTTGCTGACCAGCGTAAGGTTGGTCTCGGCCACGGTAACCTGGGCAAGATGCTCCTTGAGGAAGATACAGAGTGCTTCGCATTCCTGGCAGGTCACGAGTCATTCGCTGCTGCTGAGGGTGCTATCGGTATCGCTGAGAAGGCTAACAAGGTTCGTCAGAAGCCCCTCCGCGTTATCCTCAACGGTCTCGGCAAGGACGCTGCTCAGATCATCGCTCGTATCAACGGATTCACATACATCGAGACAGAGATGGACTACGCTACAGGCGAGGTCAAGGAAGTATTCCGCAAGGCATACTCAGACGGTCTCCGTGCAAAGGTCAACTGCTACGGCGCTAATGACGTAAGAGAAGGCGTTGCTATCATGTGGAAGGAAAACGTTGACGTTTCCATCACAGGTAACTCTACTAACCCCACACGTTTCCAGCACCCCGTTGCAGGTACATACAAGAAGGAGCGCGTTGACGCTGGCAAGAAGTACTTCTCAGTAGCTTCAGGCGGCGGTACAGGACGTACTCTCCACCCCGACAACATGGCTGCAGGTCCTGCTTCCTACGGTATGACAGATACTCTCGGCCGTATGCACTCTGACGCTCAGTTCGCAGGTTCATCTTCAGTTCCTGCTCACGTTGAGATGATGGGTCTTATCGGTATGGGCAACAACCCCATGGTTGGTGCAACAGTTGCTTGTGCAGTTGCTGTTGAAGAGGCTATGAAGTAATTCATTACCGAATAAAAAAAGGGCAGTCCTTAAGGGCTACACTCATATAGAATGTTATAGCAAATTATCGGGGAAAAACCTTTCTGAGGAAAGGTTCTCCTCTGACGGAGGCGCGCCCCTCTGTCACTGCGTGACATCTCCCCGCACTGCGGGGAGTCACCCCGAACCCCTTTTCCAAAGACTTTATAACTGAATTTAGCCCGGACAGGGCGCTCCACACAAGATGTGAAAACCAGTATAATACTGGGAGCGCCCTGTCTGGGCTAAATTAAATGCTGAAAGTTTTAGGGGAGGAGTTTGAGGAGAGACCCTTTTTCAAAAGGGTCCTCCTCAATAATAAACTATAAATCTTCTATATTAGTACCGCCCTTAGGGACTGCCCTTTTTCAGTTAATGACCGCGCCATCGGGGATTGTGAGGTTGGGCACAAGGCTGCCGTAGCCGTAGCTGTCGCCCGAAAAGCTGCTGCTGCACATTGGTATCACGCTGCCGTATATGGAGCTGCTGTCCGCTTTTACTACAAGCAGCAGGTCGGGAGTCTCCTTGACCGTGTAGACGCTGTCACCGGGGTTGATACGGTAGTTCACTGTGTCTCCGTAGCTGCCTGCGAAGTCACTTACCCTGCCGATATATCTGTCCTGTGTAAAGGCGGAGATATTCACGGTGCTGTCGCGGTAGTCGGTGCCGTTGTAGCTTATGCTGCTGACAAAGATACACCAGAGGTTGGCAGGGGGAGCTGTGGGTGTTTCCACTGCTGTTGTTGCGGTTGGGACATCGTTACTGTTGGTAACTGCGTTTCTCTCCCCGGTTGTCGCCCTTGGAGCAGTAGTGCTTTCAGCCGTGGTCATTTCCTCCTCAGCGGACTTCTCCTCTGTATCGGGCTGAACCTCATGTACTGAAGTGGCTTCTGCCTTTTCTGTGACCGTCTTTGCAGTGCTGTCTGTTTTCAACGGAGTTGTATGAGTTCTCACAGTCGTAATGCTTTCTGAAACGGCTGCGGTGCGGCTCTCTGCTTCCGCAACAGTGCCTAAGGACGGGACTTCGATAGCGTCTGTACCCTTCCCGAAGGCTCCGCCGCCCCAGAGTGTGAACACAGCCGCACCTGCGGCGCACAGGGGAGCAACTGCCGCTGCTGTTCTTGTATATATCTTCCTTTTGCGCTTTTTCTCCGCCTCTGTATCTTCAATGCGGCGGAAAACATTCTCTTTCATCTCATCATAGGTTTTCATAGTCAAAGCCCTCCATTTCAAGCTGTTTGCGAAGTGACATTCTGGCACGGTATGCCAGAGTCTCGGTGTTGTGGACGCTTTTCTTCATGACTGCGGCTGCTTCTTTGGTGCTGAACTCCTCGAAGTATATGAGCCACAGCACTTGTCTGTACTCGGGCTTCAGTTTTCGCATTGCACGGTGGAGGATTATTTTTCTCTCCTCGCGGATATAGGTTTCCTCCAGCCCCTCCTCGTCGCTTACTACCTCGGGAGCGTCCTCCGCGGAGACCTCGCCCCGTCTTCTGCATTTGCGCAGGTGGTCTATGGCAAGATTACGACCTATGGTATACAGCCATGTGCGGAACTGCCCCTTGCCCTTGTCACGGGGCTTTTTTGTGCCGAGAAGCACGAATGTGTCCTCAGCAATGTCCTCGGCGGTGTGGATATTCCCGAGGATACTGCACAGATAGAAGATAAGACCGTCCTTGTAGTCCCTGATTATCTCGGCGAGACCTTCCATGTCGCCTTCATCGCGGAAACGGCGGTAGCTACTTGCACCGTTGTCCATTGAGACACTCCTTTCCGAAGGATATTCACTGTCCTTCACTCATTACACGACGGAGAAGCTCCTGACCTCACACCTATGATACAACTTTTTTTCACCTCTTGCAATACTCTGCGCAAAGTGCTATAATATTACAAAAGCAGACGGGCTGCGGCAGCGTAACGCATGATGTGCGACTGCGGCGAGTCGCCGCGGGAATCATTTAAAACCACGGACTTTATCACAAGTTTCTCCGACGAATTCCAATTAACTCCGTTAATAATAAGATTCGTCTCCGAAACATATGAATGTTTTGTGCCGCAGCCTGCTGCTGTAAAAGAGGTGATGACTGATGACAGACGTTGATGTTATGCTTATCTCGGAGGTGCTGGGGGTGCCGGTGAGGAAGCTGTATATGCTCAGCAGCGACCGTGTGCCGCGGAAAAAGCGCAGCGGCAGCTACTCAAACTATCATCAGTCCGTGATATATACGGGAAAGGCAAAGAAAAAGCGCGTTCTGACCGTTCCCAACGGCTTTCTGAAGCTGGTCCAGCGGCGCATACTTGACCGCTGTCTCAGTAAGCTGCCCGTATCGGAGTACGCGACGGCTTACAGAAAGGGCGTATCTGTCCGCGACAACGCCGCCTGCCACAGTGGGGCGGACTTCATAATAAAGCTGGATATATCGGGCTTTTTCGACAGTATCAACGATGACGCGGTGTACATGGTAATGAAGCAGTTCAGGCTCAGTCCAAGGGCGACCTCTCTGCTGACACATCTCTGCGTACACAGGGGAGTTCTGCCTCAGGGAGCTCCCACATCGCCATATATCGCCAATCTGGTCATGAAGCATTTCGATGACAGCATAGGCGCATGGTGCAGGGAGAGGAACATCACCTACACCCGTTACTGCGACGATATGACTTTCTCCGGCAGCCGTGAGGACCTTCTTGGCAGCCATGTAGTCGGAAGGGTCAGCAGAAAGCTCTATGCCATGGGCTTTGAGCTCAACCGTGAAAAGACCGTCTTTGCAGGCAGTTCACAGCGCCAGACCGTTACGGGACTGGTGGTCAACGAAAAGCCGGACCTTCCCAGAGAAAAACGCCGTGAGCTTCGGCAGGAGGCGTACTACTGCCTGAAATACGGCGTCAGGGAGCATCTTTCGCGGCTCGGCAGCGACGACACGCCCATGCACTACATAAACGGACTTATTGGCAGACTTGCTTACGGACTTCAGCAGAGACCTGACGATATAAAGCTGACAGAAAGCTTTGAGCAGCTGAAAAAACTGAGGAAAAAAGAGGCACAAAATGAAGAAAAAGGTAATTAAAATATCTGCGGTGATACTGTTGCTGCTGCTCATTGCAGGCTGTATCACGGGATTTGTCATAACGAAAAAGGAAATGGACAAGAACTTCGGCAGGGGAGAGTACCCTGACAAGAGGTATACTGCCACATGGTTCTATGACCATTATGAGGAGGAATATCCCCGTCAGGAGGTAAGCTTCAAATCGGGTGAAAACGACCTCAAGGGCTTTATCTACGGCGCCGACAATGACAGGGGACTCATCGTCTTCGCCCACGGAATCGGCAGCGGTCATGAGTTCTATCTGGGGCTTATCACCCGTCTGGTGGACAGGGGCTGGCGTGTTTTCGCCTATGACTGCACGGGCAGCGGCTACAGCGAGGGCGAAGGTACGGTAGGACTGGCGCAGTCCGCTCTTGACCTTGACAGCGCTCTTACCTTTGCGGAGGGCGACTCCCGTCTGAACAGTCTCGACACCTTTGTTCTGGGACACAGCTGGGGAGGCTACGCCTCGGCGGCGGTGCTGAACTTCGACCACGATATAAAGGGCTGCGTTACCATGTCGGGTTATAATACACCATTTGAGGAGCTTGCCGAGACCTGCGACGGAATGTTCGGCGGCGCATCAAAGCTCATCTATCCCTTTGTGTGGGCGTACAACAAGGCGACCTTCGGGAAGAATGCCTCCCTTTCGGCAGTGGAGGGCATAAACAAGTCGGGTATCCCCGTGCTCATAATGCACGGAGACAAGGACGATGTCATTGCTTATGACGGAGCTGCCATAATCGCTCACAAGGACGAGATAACAAATCCCAATGTGGAGTACAGGGTGTTCTCCGAGGAGGATCGCAACGGTCACAACTCCTATTTCAATACTCCCGAGTACGCGGAATACAAGAAGATGATACTCATTCCTCTCCAGGACGAGCTGAATGAGAAGTATAACAATGATGTTCCCGAGGAGGAGCTGATACGCTTCTATGAGTCCATAGACGGTGAACTGTACAATGGTTTCAATCCCGAGGTGGTGGAGCTTATAGACAGCTTCTTCGGTAAAACACAGAGCTGAGAGGTGCACACAGTGCGCCTCTTTTTGCTGTAAAGCTCTTTCACAAGAAAACTTTTTGCCGCTGACCTTGCATTTTTATAATTATTATGATATAAGCGCAGAGCCTGCGCACCCATTTTCGCGCTGAAGATAAAAAAAGCAGATTTTTTCGCCGCGTCTGTTGCTATTTTCGTATTTTTGTGTTATAATAAAATAGCAAAATGAAATCCATTCTCAGATTGAAAGGAGGAGCCTGACCATGAAAAGCCTTATGAAACGCATTTCCGCAGCTGCGGCAGCTGTGCTCTTTGTGCTGGTCATTTTCTGCTCCTCTGCATTTATAGCTGTCCACGGTCATCATCACTGTACGGGTGAGGACTGCGTTGTCTGCAATGTGCTGGAGCAGTGCCATGAGTCCATGGATACTCTGGGTACATCTCTGCCTGTATTGGTACTTTCGGCAACTGTTATTGTACTGGCTGTTATCCTTGTATCTTATGATGTAAGGAGCTTTACGGACAGTACCCTTATATCGCTCAAAGTAGAACTTCTGAACTGAACACGGTTTTTTGTGTCCATTTGCAGCAGGAGCATAGCTCCTTTTTCGTGCTGCGCAAAAAACTGTATTCATTTCGGAGGTTCTTTTTATGTTTATCAGAAAATCAATTATAACAGCAATGGCAATGGCAGTGGCTGCGGCGGGTCTTACAGGCTGCGGAGCTTCACGCGAGTCCGACACCGCAGGCAATACAGCCGTCGGCAGCAGCTCGGGCAGGCTCAGCGTGGTGTGCACCATCTTCCCCGAGTATGACTGGGTGAAGCAGATAATGGGCGACCATGCCGATGAGGCTGACCTTACCTATCTTCTCAGCAGCGGCACTGACCTTCACAACTATCAGCCCACTGCAAGCGACATTATGAAAATATCCACCTGCGACATATTTATCCATGTGGGCGGCGAGTCCGACAAGTGGGTGGAGGACGCCCTTGACGAGGCTGACAACAAGGATATGCAGGTCATCGACCTTATGGAGCTTCTTGGCGACTCTGCGAAAGAGGAGGAAGTGAAGGAGGGCATGGAAGCCGATGAAGATGAGGAGGAAGATGACGGCGAGGTGGAGTACGACGAGCATGTATGGCTGTCGCTGAAAAACGCAAAGACCGCCTGCAGCGCCATTTCCGAGGCGCTTTCAAAGGCTGACCCCGACCATGCTGCCGATTACAGCAGCTCTCTTGAGGACTACACAAAGAAGCTGGACGAAATGGACGAGAGCTTCCGCAGCATCACCGACAGCGCCGAAAACAAGACTCTCATATTCGGCGACCGCTTCCCGTTCCGCTATCTCTTCGATGACTACGGTCTGGACTACTATGCGGCTTTCGTGGGCTGTTCTGCCGAGAGCGAAGCCAGCTTCACCACTATCAGCTTCCTGTCCGAAAAGCTGGACCAGCTTGAGTGCGATACCATATTCACCATCGAGAATTCCGACAAGTCCATTGCAGAGGCTGTCATCAGGAATTCAGGCAGAAAGGACTGTTCTGTTGCGGAGCTCAACTCCATACAGTCAGTCACAATGAATGACGTCAACAGCGGTGTGACATACCTTTCGCTTATGCAGCAGAACTGCGATGTTCTGGCTGAATACCTCGGCTGAACCGAAGAAAAGGAGGTATAGCCATGAGAGCTGTAAAAATATTTTCAGTATTATCCGCTGCGGTCGTATGCCTTTGCTCCTGCGGCGGCACAAAGTCTGTTTCGGAGCAGGCGGCTGAGCCCGCCGCAGCTGCTTCCGCGGAAGCAGAGACTACAGTGCCTTTTGGTGGTATAGTTCCCAAGGAGGAGAAGTTCAAGGGTGCAAACGGCTTCGACGTTGACCTCACGGAGCTTAGCGCTTCAATGGTATATGCGGAGGTCTATGATATGGTGTACAATCCCGATGATTATGTGGGCAAGACCGTAAGGGCGAAGGGTCCCTTCTCATATTTCAAGGACGAGGCTACGGGAAAAGAGTATTTCGCTGTGCTCATCAGTGATGCCACCGCCTGCTGTTCACAGGGAATAGAGTTCGTGCTGGACGGCGACTACACCTACCCTCAGGACTACCCTGCGGTGGATACGGAGATAACCGTGAACGGTGTTTTCAACTATTACAAGGAGAACGGCTTCACCTACTGTCAGCTGACAGGAGCTACACTTGAGGACAGCAAGCTGTCGTGGTAAGCGAAGTTCCCGATGACAGCTTTCAGCGAGATACTTGGCTGTCTATTGACAAAAATCCTGTATAATGGTATAATCTCCTTTGGGAGAAAATGCTCCTTTGGGGAGCAGTCGGAAAGCTGATCTGAAACGAGGAATAGTAATGAAAACTGCGGTAATGACTGATACGAACAGCGGTATAACGCTGACAGAGGGAAGCAGCAATGGCATATATGTGCTGCCCATGCCTGTAGTCATCGACGGAAAGGACTACATGGAGGAGCTTACGCTCACCAATGACGATATTTACAAGGCACTCAACGAGAACAAGGACATCGTGTCGTCCCAGCCCTCTCCGGGAGCTCTTACAGAGATGTGGGAGAAGATATTCGCGGACGGCTATGACGAGCTGGTGTATATCCCCATGTCAAGCGGTCTCAGCGGCTCATGCAATACCGCAAAGGCTCTGGCTATGGACTACGACGGAAAGGTGGTAGTCATCGACAACCACCGTATCTCCATAACCCTTCTGGACTCGGTCTACGATGCGAAGTACATGGCTGAAAACGGAAAGAGCGCGGTGGAGATAAGGGACGCCCTTGAAAAGAGCGCCTATGACAACGATATATATATCACACTTCACAGCCTCAAGCGCATAACCAAGACAGGACGCATAACCTCTGCGGGAGCGGCTATCGCTACAGTGCTCAATCTAAAGCCCATTCTGAAGATACAGGGCGGCAAGCTTGACGCCTACGCCAAGGCAAGAGGCATGGCGGCTGCGGAGCAGAAGATGTTCGAGGCTGTCCACAAGGACCTCAGCGGCAAGTATGCAGGCATAGCAAAGGAGCACCTGAGCATTGGTGCGGCAGGCACTATGGAGTCTCCCGAAACTGCAAGACAGTGGGTGGAGAAGGTGCAGAATGAGTTTCCGGGGTATAAGGTGACATACCGTCCCCTTGCCTGTTCCATTGCAAGCCATATCGGCACAAATACACAGGGGGTAGCAGTGGGTATCACCGAGAGGTCCCTTGTCTGTGAATAAATTAGAATACGGATAATTATGAGCGGCAATGCCGCTCATTTTTGTTTGTACAATGCACACGGTTAGTATTTGATAACTGTAATTTGCCTATTTACAGGCTATTGCGGGCGCTATATAAGTTTCTTGAATGCAACAAACAGTGCTATAGGTTGATTTTATAAGGACAACGTGTTATAATTGATAATGTAATAACAATGTCTGAAAGCTCAGGATCACACGAAAGGGGATCAATAATGCTTGAATTAAAAAATATATCATTCAGTGCGGAGAGCGACGGCAGGAATGTCGAGATAATCCGCGATATAAGCCTCACTGTTGAGGACGATAAATTCATTGTCATAACAGGACCCAACGGCGGAGGAAAGTCCACTCTCGCCAAGCTCATTGCGGGTATCGAGAAGAATACCGCAGGAAGCCTCATTCTCGACGGCGAGGACATCACCGACAAGAACATCACCGAGCGTGCTAAAATGGGTATCGGCTTTGCCTTTCAGCAGCCTGTCCGCTTCAAGGGCATGACTGTTGTGGACCTTCTCAGGATAGCCGCAGGAAAGAACCTGTCTGTGTCGGAAGCCTGTGAATACCTCTCTGAGGTAGGACTCTGCGCCAAGGACTACATTGACCGTGAGATAAACGCCTCCCTCTCCGGCGGAGAGCTGAAGCGTATCGAGATAGCTACAGTCCTGGCAAGAAACGTAAAGCTTGCTCTCTTTGACGAGCCAGAGGCAGGTATAGACCTGTGGAGCTTCAATAATCTTATCCGCATATTCGAGAAAATGCGCAGCGAGTGCAAGGGCAGATCCATCGTGGTCATTTCTCATCAGGAGCGTATCCTCAATATCGCCGATGAGATCATCGTCATCGCCGACGGTAAGATAGCCAAAAAGGGCAGCAAGGAAGAGATACTCCCCGAGATCACAGGCACGGAAAGCGCAGTTAATATCTGCCACAAAATGGCGTAAGGAGGCGGCATCATGGTTCAGATGGACGCAGTTCAGGAAAGACTTTTCAAGGAGGTAGCCGACCTCCACAATATACCCGAGGGAGCCTATAACCTCCGCGCAAACGGCGAATCCATAGGCAGGAACACCACCGCAAACATCGATATACAGTCAAAGACAGATGTCAGCGGCATAGATATACGCATAAAGGCTGGCACAAAGAACGAAAGTGTGCATATCCCCGTAGTTCTCAGCCAGAGCGGACTCAAGGAGGACGTCTACAATGACTTCTACATCGGTGAGGACTGCGATGTGCTCATCGTTGCAGGCTGCGGTATCGACAACTGTGGCTCTCAGGACTCCGAGCATGACGGTATCCACCGTTTCTATATAGGCAAGAATTCAAGAGTTCGCTACGTCGAGAAGCATTACGGCTCAGGGGACGGAAGCGGAAAGCGTATCCTCAATCCTGTTACCGAGGTCCATATGGACGAGGGCAGCGTCATGGAAATGGAAATGGTGCAGATAAAGGGCGTTGACTCCACAAAGAGAACAACTATCGCCGACCTGAAGGCTGACGCGAAGCTGGTGGTACACGAAAGGCTCATGACCCACGGTCAGCAGCAGGCTTACAGCATATACAAGGTGGACCTCAACGGCGACGGCTCCAGCGCGGATGTAGTTTCCCGTTCGGTAGCCCGTGATGATTCCTATCAGAAGCTTGACCTCTGCGTTGTGGGAAGCGCAGCCTGCAGCGGTCATACGGAGTGCGACTCCATCATCATGGACAACGGACGTATCCTTGCGGTCCCTTCATTGGAGGCAAACAACATCGACGCAGCATTGGTTCACGAGGCAGCCATCGGCAAGATAGCAGGCGAGCAGCTCATAAAGCTCATGACACTTGGTCTTACCGAGGCAGAAGCCGAGGAACAGATAATCAACGGATTTCTTAAATGATAAAACCCCCGAAGCATAAGCTTCGGGGATTTTTAGTTGTCAGTGCTTAGTCAGTTTAGTTTTGTCACTGTGTGTCACAAAGCTGAATCGGAATTTAGCGTAATAACTTTGCTGAACGCCTGTAAGGGATTCCAAAGGGACTGTGTTCCTTTGGCGGAGTCCAGAGGCGGCGCCTCTGGCAGGGTTCAAGGGGCAGAGCCCCTTATTACGTCAGGCGCCTCGCAAGGGGTGAATCCAAAAACAGTCCGGTGGACTGTTTTTGGAGAGGGGACGCCTTGTAAGAGAAGGCGTCCCCTGACGGGCGGCGGAACGCCGCCCCTACAATACCAATCATGTGGGACGTCGAGGGCGGCGTCCCCTACATTAGCTAACGGCTCAAATCATAATTTTGCTCCGCAAAATTATGATTTATCTTAGTTGCCCGATCAACAAAGTGCTGAAATAAGAAAGACCCCTCGGTCATAAGGGGGCCTTTCTTATCTATTATTCAGAGAGGTGGGGGTCAAGCGAGTTTTAAGAAGAAAGCAGTGTATAGCTGCGGACGTAGCTGCGGAGCCTGTGTGCTGAGCGGCTCCGTATATGCGCCGCTTCGGCTGTCTGCGGAGTGAAAAATGTCCTGTAACATTCATGGGAAAGCAGACTGCCTCATTGCTTTCTGACCTTATTATATAATAATCCCATGCCGATTACAAGACAAAAATTGCCGATAAACACACCTTTTTAGTCGTTTATTGCTCTTTATCCTGCGAAAGCTGCCGCCCGATTTGACAATATGGTCAGCAGCATATATAATGTATGTGAAAAGGTCACGGAAAAGACTGCAAAAGGATATAAAAAGGACACATCACAGCTTTATAATACAGATATGAAGTAAGGAGCGCGCGGCTTATGGAAAAAATACTGCTTATAGAAGACGATACCGAGATATGCGAGATGATACGCAATTATTTTGAGACAAAGGGAACTGCGGTGACCTCCGTCAATGACGGCGGCGAAGCCTTCGACCTTATCCGCGGCGGCACAGAGGACTTTCAGCTTGTGCTGCTGGATATAATGCTGCCGAATACGGACGGCTTTACCCTGTGCAGGCAGCTCCGCATGAGGAGCGATATCCCCGTCATTTTCATCACTGCAAGGGGCAGGGAGGAGGATATCCTCAGCGGCTACGACCTTGGCTGCGACGATTATATCGTCAAGCCCTTCCTGCTGTCGGTGCTTTACAGCAAGTGCGAGGCACTGGTGCGCAGGGCAGGGGGCGCGGAGGAGAAAAAGCTGCTGACCTGCGGCGGTATCAGTCTTGACACAAGGACACTCCGCTGCTTTGCCTGCGGGAATGAGGTGGAGCTGCCGCCCAAGGAATTCGCCATACTCCGCTATCTGCTGGAGCATGAGAACTGGGCGGTGAGCCGCGATACCCTGCTGGACAGGGTCTGGGGCTATGATTATTTCGGCAGCGACAGAGTGGTGGACAATCATATAAAAAAGCTGAGAAAAGCCCTCGGCAGCGCAGGCAGCCAGATAAAGACACTTGTGGGACGGGGGTATAAGCTGACAAAGGAGTGAGCAAAATGAAAAACAAGCTATTCAGGCACAAACCCAAGCGGACTACCTTCTTGAAAATGTTCGCAAAGACGATGATACTGCCTGTGATATTGACGCTGATGTTTGCGGCACTGCTCAATTATTTCATACCCTTTCTTTCCTGTGAGCAGGCACAGAAGCAGCAGAATGCTCTTATCGCAAAGCTTGCGCAGTCGGCGCAGTTCGGTGATAAAGCGGGAAAATTCGGGAATATCCGGAATGCTGTGTCCATGCAGATGGCTCTCGGAACTAACTATGATACCCTTTATCCCGAGCTGACACTGCCGTTTATACCGCATAATTCCTCATTGAGCGATAAAAACGGTCTGGCAGTCAGTGCTGTTATAGACTCTGAGGGAAATGTTATATGCTCAAATGCGGTAAAAATGTTCTGCGTTTACAAGACAGATGATGACCCTTCCCATAACAAATGGCTGTCCTGTGACCCGAATGAGGTAAATATCCCCGATTTTACACAGCTTGTCAATGATAAGCTGGAGAAGCGCTATTCTGACAGATACGATTACGGCTATGATATAACAAGCGCTTATGTAGATCTGGAGAGGCACAAGATGATACCCTGCGGCGTCAGGATAAGGACAGAAGAATGGGATGAGGCATTTGACGGAAGTATTGTGGAATTCAACGTCATAGGCACAGAGGATATTACGATAGATGTGGGAGATCTTGACCTTGACGGCTATGAGTTCGTGGAATTTACTGCTGACAAGAGTGAGAATTCCGATAAATACGTTTACCCGATGTGTACATTTGAGAACATCTGGGGCGTTGAGAAGGAAAAGGTGGATAAAGCTGTTGCAGAGCACTTCATGCCCGAAGGCGCAGGCTATAACTATGTAAGCGATTACGACCTTGTGATAAATGAATCCATAAACCATACAGATGTTCTGTTCGACGGCGAAAGATGCACTCTTTTCACCGATTTTAAGGTAGACGTCTGGACAAAGCCCGTACTGAAAATGTACTTTGGCTTCGTGATATGCTTTTTCCTGCTGCTGACCCTCATAGCCTTTCTCATATGCTGGCGCAGAAACGTGAAGAACAAGGCTCAGTACGACTTTGAGGACTACCAGCGCGCGCTGACCAACAATCTTGCCCACGACCTGAAAACGCCTCTTGCGGTCATAGGCGGCTATGCCGAGAACCTCATTGAGATGCGCAAAGAGAACGGCGGCGAGAAGGAGCTCCGCTACCTTGCCTCCATTATGGACAACGTGGCGTATACGGACAGTATCATCGCCAAGACTCTCCGTCTCAGCGAGACCGAGCAGGCAAAGGAACTGAACAAAGTGAAAGTTGATATAAAGGCTCTTGCGGAGAAGCTGGCAGATAAATACAAAGCGGCTCTGGAGGAGCGGGGCATAGAGCTTACCGTAACGGGCGGCGGCGAGGCAGCTGCCGACGAGGATACTCTCACCTCCGCAGCGGAGAACCTTATCTCCAACGCGGTGAAGTACACCCGCGACGACGGCACAATAAAAATAACAGCCGACAAAAAGCGGCTGACGGTAGTGAACGATGTGGCGGAGGACGTGGACACGAAAGACCTCACCATGCCATTTGTCAAGGGGGACAAGGCTCGCAGCGACAAGAGCAGCAGCGGTCTCGGACTTGCCATAGCTTCCGCGGCTGCGGAGCGCAACGGCTTCGGACTGAAGGTGAGCTGCAAGGACAAGCGGTTTACGGCAGAGATAATATTCAGATAATAAAAGGCTGCAAGGAAAATTCCTTGCAGCCTTGTTTTTGTATCAGCACTCGGGGAGTGCGCTTATCTTGCCTGTGATAAATCTGCGGATCGAGATAGCATCGTTGGTGGTTATGCCGTTTCCTCTGTCATAGACGTCGGCGTTGAGCATACCCTGATAGGTCATATGTACCTCGGCACTGCCGTTTACGCCGTATTCCGAGGGCATTACCACATAGCTTACTACCAGCTCGAAGTCCTCAATATCTACCTTGCCGTCGCAGTTTGCGTCACCGTAGAGAATATCTGCCTCATCAAGCTCGATCTCGCTCTTTGTGTAGTAGTAAGGCGGATCGCCGTTCTCCTTGAAGTAAACGCGGAAGAAGTCCATAGAGCCGTTGAAGAAATCGCCGCTGTTTCCTCTTGCGATATAATAGTGGCTGTTGAGTCCTATAGTGTCCTCGGGGAGGGTATAGATAACGTCCTCGCCTGCCAGTCTGCCGTTTATGAAGAGCTTGGCATTGTTGCCGCGGATCAGCACTCTTATCACCGACCATTCTCCCACAGCAAGGGGAGCGTCTGCGGTCACGCTTGTGGCGCCTATGGTGAACTGAGCCTTGCCCTCGTAGTTTGAGGGAGTGAAGCTCATAACGGAGTCGCCTCCGAACTCAAATACCTTCTGCTCGTTTTCGCCGCCGCGCCAGAGCACTGCGGTGGATATCTCCATATCCTTATAGTCGGCGAGAGTCCTGTCGCAGAGGATATACTGGTCTGTGCCGTTGAAGGTAACGACTCCCTCGCCGCTGGCACATTCCTCCTCCCAGACGGGAGCGCCGCGCATGATGCCGTTTGTGGCACCGTAGGTGTCATATGCGAAGACTCCGCTGTCCTGAGCGAACTCATAGCCTGCGAAGAGACCGTCTGTGTAGGGAAGCTCGCTGATGAAGCTGTCTGACTCCTCCCAGCCGAAGTCTACGCCCTGTGATACGGAGCAGTCGTTGTAGAATTCGCCGTCCAGTATCGCCTGTCCCGAAGCCACGCCGTCGCCGTAGCAGTAAGCTGTGCCCTTGACAGTGGCATCATCGGTGACACTGTAATTGTCGAGCAGGTAGGCATTTCCCATGATACGGGCATTTCCCGAAACTGATGCTCCTGCTGTGACAACGGCTCTTTCGCCGACCTTGGCGTTGCCGCTGACTGTGGGAGAAGCCCACCAGAAGCCGTAAACGCAGGCACTGTCCGTGATCCTTGCGCTGTCGGAGACTGTGGCGTTGTTGACAACAGCTCTGCCGCTTATGACAGCGTGGCCTGTTACCTGAGAATTACCCAGTACCATAGCTTCCTTGCCGACGTAAACGCTGTCCTCGACGTAAGCGGTATCGGCTACGAAGCCGCCGCCGTAGGAATGAGCATGACCCTCAACGTTCTCGGTGATGCTGCGCTCCATGGGAGAAGCTCCCCATACTGAAAACTCATAGGGATAGCGCTGCTTATAGTCGGCGGAGGTATAGGAATAACCCTCGCCCTGCTCAGCTCTGAGGTAGGCGTTGTTGGGGATTATCCTATCGGGAGTTGCGGCAACTGTGAGATAGAGAGCAGTCTCTGTGCCGTCAAGGTACATAGTCATGGTCTCCTGACCGAAGAGGGGAGTGTATTTGGTAACTCCGTCGGCGCCCTCGGCAACGATACAGGCGCGCCAGTCAGCCCCCTCTGCGTCGGAAATACCGTTGAGGGAAACTGTTACAGAGCTGCCCTCGATATTGAGGGGGATAACATTCAGTCCCGTCTGCATGGGAGCCTTTTCGGCAGGCACCATGTAGTAGCCGTAGTGGTCGGGAGAGCGCATGGGCTGTGTATAGATGAGCTGCCAGGCGAAGGGATCGCTGAGAGCAGTCTCAAGGTTCTCGTTGTAAAGATTCTTGTGCTGGAAATCGAGAGTAGCCATTCTTTTTGCGAAGCTTCCGATGACCTGCTTCATATCGCAGCCGGAGAGACGCTGGATAGTGTCGAAGGGGTACTCATTGGGTTCTGCTTCGCTCTGAACGCGTGCCATGAAGTCCTGTCCGAAGCCGTCGAAGCCGTCGGGATTCTCGGTGAGGTACTGGAGGAATATCCAGGACTCATAGTAGTTCCTGCCGTGAGGGATAGTCAGGTTCATATTCCTGAGGTAGGGCAGGAAGAAGTGGGTGGTAGGAGTTTCGAGGGTACTGAAATACTGCTCCTTGAACCAGTTTGCGACGGTCTCCCACCAGGGACCGACATTTTCGTTATCGTTCCATGCGCTCTGGTGGTAGGTGAGGACGTGACCGTACTCGTGGGCGAGAGATCCGGGGTTTGTACCGTCAAGCTGTACCATGGCACCCGGGTCGATGTAGATGAAGGCGAAGCCTGTGAGGGGCTCGTAGTTCATATACGCCCAGCCTTCCTCAAAATCGGGGAGACCTGTTTTTGTCAGATATACGTTTGTCTTGTACTTCTGTCCATCGGGCTCGAAAATGGATTCCGATGAGTCTTTCATGCCAAGTTCTGTGGTGTAGAGTGTTCTGTATTCTTCGAGTGCGTCGAGATTGAGCTGAATGAAGTCTTCGTTTACCAGACCTGTCTGGTCGTCGTGACCCCAGATGATCTGGAAGTGTTCTGATGTTGCTGTGTTGTAATCATCAATGTAGTGACGTTCGCCTGTGAAATCACTGTAATCACGGCAAAGGTATTCTTCGTCCTCTGCTGATGCAGTGTAGCTTGGCATTCTGAGAGCAGTGAACGCCAATGCACAGGCTGCGGCGGCTGCCAGCATCCGTTTGAAAAGCATATGGATTCCTCCTTCTTTGTAAAAACTGACGTGAATTCTCCGCTCGGTATATTGTCACCATGATTATAACATATATTTCCAAAGATTTCAAGTTTTTTTGGATAATTTGTTTTGAAATTTTTTCGGAATTGTTAATTTTCGCAGTATTTGGTCAATTGCCAGAAGGCAACTGCGCTTGCAGCAGCCACATTGAGAGAGTCCACACCGTGAGCCATGGGTATTTTTATTGTATGGTCGCAGGCGTCTATGGTGGAGTCTTTGAGGCCGTCGCCTTCGGTGCCGAGAATGACAGCCAGCTTGTGAGCAGAGGTCAGCCTTGGGTTGCGTATGCTGACGGTGTCCTTCCTGAGTGCCATGGCAGCGGTAACGAAGCCAAGCTCCCTGAGATAGTCAACATAGTCGGGGGAGCCTGAGGGCAGATATGTCCACGGGAGCTGGAATACAGTTCCCATGCTTACACGGACTGAGCGGCGGAAAAGCGGGTCGCTGCATGAGGGGGTGAGAGCCACAGCGTCAAAACCGAGGGCAGCTGCGGAGCGGAAAATGGCGCCGATGTTGGTCTGGTTGGTGATGTCCTCCAGAACTGCTATGCGCTCTGCATGGCGGAGAGCCTCCTCCGCGGCGGGTACGGGTCTGCGGCGCATAGCACAAAGGGCGCCCTGTGTGAGTTTGTAGCCTGTCAGCTCGGTGAGGAGCTGCTGGTCGGCGGTAAATACAGGAATATCTCCGCAGCTTTGGAGCAATTCCGTCTGTTTACTTATATATTTACGCTCCATGAGGAGAGAAATCGGGGTATATCCCGACTCTAAGGCAGTTTTTATGACCTTGGGGCTCTCGGCGATGAAGATGCCGTCGGGAGTGCCCTTCCAGTGAAGGAGAGACTTCTCCGAGGTATCGGTATAGGGGCGGAGCTCCTCCGCCGAAAGGTCGTTTATCTCAATTATTTCGTACATATCTTTTCCTTTCTTGAATTTATATCGTCGGCTGAGATCACAGCTTTCAACTCATCTTTCTTGTGATGATGTCAAGACAGAGGCTGAGAGCAGGGGCGCGGGACGCCTCTCCGAAGTCCCGCCTGTCATAGTTTTTCATATCCGCAAGGGTATCGGCTGTGAAGAACAGCATACCGAAGTCAGCGCCGCGGAGCTTTGCACAGGCGGCAAGGGCTGAGCACTCCATATCCACGGTGGTGCAGCCCTCATTGCGGCGGTATTCCACCATGTCGGGAGTCTCGCGGAAAAAGGCGTCGGTGGTCCAGGTGGTGCACCTCTCATAGGGGACAGCCATTTCCCCGAGACAGCGGCAGATATGCTCCGTCATGGGCATATCCAGCTCCACGAACCGTGAGGGGGGAAGATAGTGATAGGAGCAGCCCTCGTCACGGAGCGCCCTCACAGGCACCATGAAGCGGTTTTCGGGCATTTCGCGGAGCACACCGCAGGAGCCTGCGGAGATTATGTGCTTCACGCCGCAGTTCAGAAGAATCTCTAAATTCTGCACAGCCGCAGGAGCTCCCATAGGTGCCTGAAACAGGCATATCTCCTCGCCGTTGTGGTTTATTATGTAAATGGGGTAGTCCTTGGTGATGGTGGGGAAGACCGCAGCGACTCTGCCGCCGAAGTCCCTTGCGTATTGGTCTGTGCAGTCGCCCAGCAGCCCGAATACCGCCTTTTCGGGCAGCTCTGTGTATATCCTCGGCTTAAAAAGCTCATTTGTCTTGGAATCATGGTCCAGTATTGGAAATTCATGCTTTATCATATCAATATCCTTTCTTATGCCGTAACGCCGATTTCTGAGTTGAGAGTTCAGAGTTTAAAGCTGAGAGTTATTTAAGCAGCGGCTATTAATAATGAATTGCCTCTCAACTTTTCACTTTCAACTTTGAACTCGATTCGGTTCTCAACTTTTATGGCGCTATACGGTGATTAATGCTATTATTATAAACTATTTGTGCGAAAAAAACAATAATTTCACAAAAAATTGATTGAAATCGGAAATTATATGTGTTATAATGGTAATAATAACTGACGAGGAGCAATGACAAAAGACAGAATACAGCGACATTTTCAATCGGGCTTGCTGCCGGGAGCCTGCGCCATGGGGACAGGCTCCCGACACAGCCCCGCATACCCTTACATAAAACGAATAGGAGGTGCGTCATGAAGGAGCTTCTTGAGACCCTGTGCGACAAATACCTGCTCAATCTGGGGCTTTTTACCGACCTCTACCCTCTGGAAAGGGATATACTCTATCCCGTCTGCGCCAACGTTTTCTGCGCGGCGGATGCGGAGTTCGACCTGGGTAAATTCAAGAACAGCATGAACATCATCAAGGATAATCCGAAAATGCTCTCCAGCTTCCGGAGCACGGTCCGTCCGCTCATAGCCTCATGGCTGTCGGTCAGCGACGACCCCCGGGGCGAAATGGAGCGCTATATGACCTGCTATGAGCAGCTCAGGAAATACTTCACCAATTCCGAGCATCTTGCACTGCTGTCCATACTCCTTGCAAGACTGGTCTCCGAGGACAGGTCTGAGGAGCTCATAAAGCGCGGCAGGCATATATATGATCGCATGAAAAAGGAGCACCGTATCCTCACCACCAAGGAGGACGTTGCCTTTGCGGTGATGCTGGCTTTTTCCGAGAAGTCCGATGACGAGCTCATCGCCGACATGGAGGCGAGCTACAAGCTGCTGAAGCACAGTGCCGACAACAACAGCATACAGACGGTATCCCATGTTCTTGCCATGGCGAAGGGAGCTCCCGTGGACAAGTGCGCCAAGTTCAGCGAGCTATATGACGCTATGCTGAAAAAGGGAAAGAAGTACGGCAAGCACTACGAGCTGGCTATGCTGGCGGCTCTGTCCATAACAGGCTATGACAACGCAGAGATAACAGGCGACATAAATGACGTTGAGACCTTCCTGACACAGCATAAGGCGGTCTGGGACTTATCCGAATTCGGCAGCGGCGAGCCCGTGAGCCATGCATTCATGCTCCTCACCACAGCCTATGCCAGCGACGAAAGCGTCATAGGAGCTTCTGAGAGAGCTGCACTTCTGGCGGCGAGTCAGACTGCTCTGTATTCCGTTATGGTCTACAGTATGATGACAGTAGCACCTGTAGTACCCGAATAATACTCGAATATCTATAATATGAACGGAGGTAATATCCAAATGAAGGCTGACAAATACATCATTCCCGAGGGGAAAAAGGTGGATATCAGAAAGCTCCCCACCAACAGCAAGGCTGACGGTGTGGACAAGGAGGAGATAATAAAAAAGTACGAGGAGAACAAGCAGGAGCTCATCGCACTTCAGGATAAGTTCTATGCGGACGCAAGAGAGGGACTTATCGTAGTCATACAGGCTCTTGACGCCTCCGGCAAGGACTCCACTATCAAGTACGTTTTCAGCGGCGTGAACCCGCAGGGCGTTAAGGTACACTATTATAAGGCGCCCACATCGGAGGAGCTGGCTCACGACTACCTGTGGAGGATACATCAGAACGTTCCCCGCAGAGGTGAGATAGCTGTGTTCAACCGAAGCCACTACGAGGACCTTGTCACCGTTCAGGCTGAGGATATCTGGAAGGGCTATCATATGTCGGAGAGAGTCCTTGAGGATACAAAGAAGAAGTTCTTCCAGAAGCGCTATGACCAGGTCAATAACTTCGAGGAGTACCTCTATGAGAACAGCTACCGCATGGTGAAGATATTCCTCCATGTTTCCAAGGAAGAGCAGACGGGACAACTCCTTGAGCGCATAGAGCTCCCCGAGAAGAACTGGAAGTTCCGTGCGGACGACCTGAAGGTAAGGGACAAGTATGACGCCTACCTCAAATGCTTCAACGATGTTATAAACAAGACCTCAACAAAGCACAGCCCCTGGTATGTCCTTCCCGGCGACCAGAGATGGTATACAAGATACCTGGTGACGGAGATACTCCTTGACGCTCTAAATGCCTGCAAGCCCGAGTATCCCGAGCTTCCCGACGACGAGAAGGAGAAGCTCCCCGAGTGCAGGAAGGTGCTGACAGAGGCTATGGCGGAGTATGAGAACGCAAAGGACGAAAAGAAGCCTGAAAAGAAGTCTGACGACACAAAGAAAAAAGCCAAGAAAAAGAGCAAGAAATAAAGACTTGCCCCTGCTGTTACAACGGCAGGGGCTTTCTGCAAGGAATACACAGGGTTTTCACCGTTTGTTCATTGACTTGCAGAAAAAGTTATGATATAATTTTTATATAAATGATTTGCAGGAGGATATTATGGGGAACAGTGAATACCGCAAGACGATAGATTATATACTTGACCTTATAAGGAGCGGGATGCTTCAGGTTGGCGACAAGCTCCCTACAGAGCGCAGTATCTCCGAAAAGCTGGGAATAAGCAGAAATACGGTGCGCGAGGCACTGAGAGGCCTTGAGATACTGGGCATTGTCAACGGAAAACAGGGCTCGGGAAATTACCTGACCGACAATATATCAGAGTCCATCGCCAAGGCAATGGACATTATGCTCCTTATGAACAGGACTTCCAAGGAGGAGATATGCTCCTTCAGAAGAAGCATGGAAAAGACCGTGTGCAGCTATCTTATCGCAAGAGGCTGTACTCCCGAAAACAAGCTTAAGATAGTCGCAGCCCTCAACAGGCTCAAGGAGTCAGAGGGCACAGAGGAACGCACTATCGCCGACAGGGACTTCCATTACGCCCTGATATATGCCACCGACAACAGCTTCTGGATAACTTTCATGGAGGCTGTATCCGAGGTGTATATGCGCTGGATAGACGATTTCCTCATGACGGCAGACCACGATGTGAGAGTGAAGCTCCAGGACGCACACGAGAAAATGGTCCAGGGCATAATCACGGGTGATGTGGACTTCTGCTTCAAGGCTATCGACGCCCATTACGACCTTATCGACAAGAGCTTTGAAAAGTGAGAGGAGCCCTTATGAAAACTAAACGTACTGCCGCCGCTTTTCTGGCGGCATTATGCGCATTATGCGCCTTTTCCTGCACTGGGAAGAAAAGCAGCGGCCCGGACGCAGCTTCCGAAAGCATGACCGAGGGAAGTGAGCCGACGGCTGCCGCAACAGAGGAGAGCACCGAGGTCACCTCTGACCTGCACAATGACCTTAACGACTATGTCACCGTGAAGGAGACCACTCCCGCTATGTGGAAAGTCACCGACGAGAAGACGGGGAACTCCATATATATGATGGGCACCATGCACATGGTGACGGGGTATACCTATCCGCTTCCCGACTATATAATGAACGCCTATGAGGAGTGCGACGGTATCGCTGTTGAATATGACGTCAGCAGTATGATGAGCGACTTTGAGCAGATGCAGGACTTCTACGCGAAGCTCATCTACACCGACGGCACCACCGTAAAGGATCACCTCTCCGAGGAGACCTACGAAAAGGCTAAGCGATTCATGACCGATAATATGTTCTATAACCAGATGATGGACGTTTACTGCGTGGGCTTCTGGGAGGTGGAGATAGAGACCGCCGCAATGATGAAGATGAAGAACCTGAACGAGCAGGGTATCGACTCCATGTTCCTGTCGCTGGCTCAGAGAGACGGTAAGGAGATAGTCAACGTGGAATCACTGGATATACAGACGGCAGCCATGACATCCGCCTCCGACGAGCTTGTGGACTATATAATAAATGAGCTTATCGACGGCTGTGAGGACGTTTCCGAATACACTCAGGGCTTCGCTAAGCAGTATGACCTGTGGGCGTCGGGAGATATAGACGCCCTTGACGAGTCGGACGTTCAGAATGACATACCCGAGGAGCTTGAGGACGACTATGCGGCGTATCTTGAGGTCATGCTCTATGACCGCAACGAAGGCATGGCTGAGAAGGCTGATGAGTATCTGAAGGAGGGCAAGAAATACTTCCTTATGGTGGGAGCTTCCCATTTTGCAGGTGAAAAGGGTGTTGATGACCTTCTTGAGGAAAAGGGCTATACAGTCGAGCGTGTAGCGTGAAAATATGTTTATGAAAAATGCCGCGGAGATTTTTTGGCAGAGTCTCACGCGGCATTTTTGTGTTATACACATGAAATACAAAAATGAACAAAAAAAGCACCCATTTTTTTCAAAAACAG
The DNA here is from genome assembly GCF_000621785.1 of Ruminococcus flavefaciens ND2009. Lineage (GTDB taxonomy): Bacteria > Bacillota > Clostridia > Oscillospirales > Ruminococcaceae > Ruminococcus > Ruminococcus flavefaciens_C. Next base: position 50,149 of record NZ_JHXI01000016.1, read on the forward strand.
GCGCTTTTGATAAATCTTTCCCAAGTACCTTGACATGGGACAAAATCTGTATTATAATGTTATAATGTATCAATATGGAATAGTATCGCTATTTTGCAAGATATTATAGCATACATTGCACAGGCTTGTCAATAGTTTCTGCAAAAATTTTTTCAGATGATACGATAACATCAAACAGTTCTGTCTATCCCGAGACTGTGTGTGCAGGGAGGACAGCAATAAAATACAAGGAGGTTCCGCCTATGGTGAATGTTACACCTAAGCAGCTGGGAAAGAATGTCAGAATGAGCTTCGGTAAGATTACCGAGCCTCTGGAGATGCCGAACCTTATCGAGGTGCAGAAGAACTCGTATAAGTGGTTCAAGGAGGAAGGTCTCCGCGAGGTATTCCGCGAGATGACCGCCATCACCGATTACAACGGCAATCTCGTCCTCAACTTCAAGGACTACAGATTCGACGATACTCCCAAGTATTCTCTTGCAGAATGTAAATCCAGAGGAGCTACCTATCAGGTCGCTATGAGAGCTACAGCCACCCTTGCCAACAAGGAGACAGGTGCTGTCAGCGAGAGCGAGATCTATATGGGTGACTTCCCCCTCATGACCGACAGCGGTACCTTCGTTATAAACGGTGCCGAGCGTGTTATCGTATCACAGCTCGTCCGTTCCCCCGGTGTTTACTACTCCTTCACCAAGGATAAGACGGGTAAAGACCTTTTCAGCTCACAGATTATCCCTAACCGCGGTGCGTGGCTGGAATATGAGCAGGATTCAAACGACGTTGTTTACGTCCGTATAGATAAAAACAGAAAGATCCCGCTGACCACCTTCATCAGAGCTCTCGGCGAAGAGGGTACAGATGAGGAGATCATGGAGATCTACGGCGACGACGAGCGACTCAGACAGACTATCCTCCAGAAGGATCAGACCAAGAACCGCTCCGACGCCCTCATCGACGTTTACAAGAAGCTCCGTCCCGGCGAGCCTCCCACGGTGGAGAGCGCTGTCAGCCACCTCAACAACCTCTTCTTTGAGGCTAAGAGATATGACCTGTGCCGCTTCGGACGCTATAAGTATAACAAGAAGCTGGGTATAGCTTCCCGTCTTGCAGGAAGAACTCTTGCTCAGCCTATCATCAACGAAATGACAGGTGAGATCCTTGCTGATGCAGGCGAGACACTCACCTACGACAAGGCTTGCGAGATCGAGCAGGCAGGCGTTTACAGTGCATTCGTAACCGTCGAGGCAAAGGAGTACTACACCGACGAGCGCGGTGAGACCAATATCCGCATGGTAGAGAAGACCGTCAAGGTCATCGGTAACGGTATGGTCGACATCAAGGGCTACGTTGACTTCGACGCCGAGAAGTACGGCATCAACGAGAAGGTCTCATTCAACGTGCTCAAGGACATTCTCGACAACGCAGCAGACGCTGACGAGCTTGAGGAGACTGTCAAGAAGAAGGCTGACGAACTGTCACCCAAGTACATCACTCTTGATGACATCAGGGCTTCCATCAGCTACTTCCTCAACCTCTGTGAGGGCGTAGGTACTGTTGACGACATCGACCATCTGGGCAACAGACGTATCCGCAGCGTGGGCGAGCTCCTTCAGAACCAGTTCCGCATCGGTTACACAAGAATGGAGCGCGGTATCCGTGAGAGAATGAACCTCCAGACTCAGGACGTGAATACCCTTACTCCCCAGACTCTTATCAACATAAGACCTATTTCTTCGGCTATGAAGGAGTTCTTCTGTTCTTCGCCTCTGTCACAGTTCATGGACCAGAACAACCCCCTTGCCGAGCTTACTCATAAGAGACGTCTTTCAGCCCTCGGTCCCGGAGGTCTTTCAAGAGACCGTGCAGGATTTGAGGTCCGTGACGTTCACTACAGCCACTACGGAAGAATGTGTCCTATCGAGACACCTGAAGGTCCTAATATCGGACTTATCTCCTATCTGGCTACTTTCGCAAGGATCAATGAGTACGGCTTCATCGAGGCTCCCTACAGAAAGGTAGACAAGGCTACAGGCGTCGTTACAGGCGAGGTAGTTTACATGACTGCCGATATGGAGGATAACTTCGTTGTTGCTCAGGCCAACGAGCCCCTCACAGAGGACGGAAAGCTGGCAAGACCCCGTGTAAACGCACGTCACCGCGACCAGATCCTCGAGTGCGAGCGCGAAAAGGTAGACTACATGGACGTATCTCCTAAGATGGTCGTTTCAGTAGCTACATCAATGATCCCCTTCCTGGAAAACGATGACGCTAACCGTGCCCTCATGGGATCAAACATGCAGAGACAGGCTGTTCCGCTCCTCAAGACCGAGAGACCCTTCGTCGGTACAGGTATGGAGTACAAGGCTGCCGTTGACTCGGGCGTGTGCATTGTTTCCGACTATGACGGAAAGATCACCTATGTTGACGCTGACAGGATCACCCTCGTTGATACTGACGGTATCGAGCACAAGTATGAGCTTATCAAGTTCAAGCGCTCCAACCAGGGTACCTGCGTAAACCAGAGACCTATCGTCTCAGCAGGCGAGGAGGTCAAGAAGGGACAGGTCCTCGCTGACGGTCCCGCAACTGCCGACGGAGAGATCTCCCTCGGTAAGAACGCTCTCATCGGCTTCATGACATGGGAGGGTTACAACTACGAGGACGCCGTTCTTCTTAACGAGCGCCTTGTAAGAGAAGATGTATTCACATCAGTTCATATAGAAGAATACGAGATCGAGTGCCGCGATACAAAGCTGGGACCCGAGGAAATCACAAGAGATATCCCCAATGTGGGTGACGACGCTCTCGCAAACCTCGATGAGAACGGTATCATCCGCATAGGTTCAGAGGTAAATTCCGGCGATATCCTCGTTGGTAAGGTAACACCCAAGGGTGAGACAGAGCTTACCGCTGAGGAAAGACTCCTCCGCGCTATCTTCGGTGAGAAGGCAAGAGAAGTCCGCGACAACTCACTCAAGGTACCTCACGGTGAGTCAGGCGTCATCGTTGACGTCAAGGTGTTCACACGCGAGAACTGCGACGAGCTCTCGGCAGGCGTAAATATGCGCGTTGTCTGCTACATCGCTCAGAAGCGTAAGATCACAGTCGGCGATAAGATGGCAGGCCGTCACGGTAACAAGGGTGTCGTTTCACGTATCCTTCCCGAGGAGGATATGCCGTTCCTTCCCGACGGTACTCCTCTCGACATCGTGCTGAACCCCCTGGGCGTTCCTTCACGAATGAATATCGGACAGGTGCTTGAGGTCCACCTCGGTATGGCTTGTAAGGCACTTGGCTGGCATATAATGACCCCTGTATTCGACGGCGCACACGAAGGAGATATCCGTGAGTGCTTCAAGATGGCCAACGAACACGCTCAGGAGCATAAGGACGATATGTTCGAGCTCAAGGCTATGGATAAGGTCATCAACCCCAATGCCCTCGAATTCACAGAGGATTGTAAGTTCACTCTCTATGACGGACGTACAGGTGAAAAGTTTGATAACCGCGTAACGGTGGGCTATATGTACTACCTCAAGCTCCACCACCTCGTTGACGATAAGATCCACGCACGTTCAGTTGGTCCCTACGCTCTCGTTACTCAGCAGCCTCTGGGCGGTAAGGCTCAGTTCGGCGGACAGCGTTTCGGAGAGATGGAAGTTTGGGCTCTCGAGGCTTACGGTGCAGCTTATACTCTCCAGGAGATCCTGACCGTCAAGTCAGACGATACCATCGGACGTGTAAACACATATGAGGCTATCGTCAAGGGACAGAACGTTCCTACTCCTGGTATCCCCGAGTCCTTCAAGGTACTCATCAAGGAGATGCAGTCACTCTGTCTCGACGTTAAGGTTCTCGACGCAAATCAGGAGGAGATCGACCTCACTCAGAGCTTCGATGATGAGGATCCTATTCCTTCACGCGAGTCCTTCAACGATGAGGATACCGACGACAGCACAAGCTACTCAGACAGCGATCTGGGCGACAGCGGCTTCGGTACGGAAGGCGAAGACGCCGACGATGACTTCGACAGCGTAGATAAGGAAGAGGAGTTCAGCTTCGATGAGGGCGAGGACGAAGACGACTTCGGATTCGGCGACGATGATGAGGACGGAGATCTCTTCGACAGCTTCGATATAGACGATCCCTCCGACGAGGACTAATAATTCGGAAATATGAATCCGCGGCGTACAGCCCCGCGGGGCTGTACATCGCTTCAAATGTAAATTTGCAGGAGGTAGCATGGAATTTACAACTTTTGAATCAATAAAGATCGGTCTTGCTTCGCCTGAGCAGATCAGAAGCTGGTCTCACGGCGCAGTTGAAAGACCCGAGACTATAAATTACAGAACTCAGAAGCCCGAGCGCGACGGCCTTTTCTGTGAAAGGATCTTCGGACCTACAAAGGACTGGGAGTGTCACTGCGGAAAGTTCAAGAAGATACGCTTCAAGGGCAAGATATGTGACCGCTGCGGAGTTGAGGTCACAAGAGCAAGAGTAAGAAGAGAGAGAATGGGCCACATCGAGCTGGCTGCTCCCGTTTCCCATATCTGGTACTTCAAGGGCACACCTTCCAGAATAGGTCAGGTGCTTGAGGTATCCCAGAAGAGACTGGAAGAGGTCCTCTACTTCACAAAATATATCGTAACAGACCCCGGCAACACTGAGCTCCTCAAGAAGCAGCTCCTCTCCGAGAAGGAGTACCTGTCATACCTTGAAAAGTACGGCGACGACTTCAAGGCTGAGATGGGCGCTGAGGCTATCAGAAAACTCCTTAACGAGTACGATCCCGCAAGATACGATACCCACAAGCAGAGACTCATCGAAATGGGCAAGGTATCCCTCGGCGGCAAGAAGATCGAGTGCTTCAACAAGCCCACAGAGTGCGAGTGCGAGGAGTGCCAGAAGTTCAGAGAGCTGGAGGACATCGACTGGAGAAACAACCTTGAGATCGTTGCTGACGACCTGAAGGCTGAGCTGGTGGGACTTCCCAGCGGTCAGAAGAAGGTAAAGCTCCTCAAGAGACTCCAGATCATCGAGGCATTCCGCCTCTCGGGAAATAAGCCCGAGTGGATGATACTCAGCGTTGTTCCCGTAATTCCCCCCGACATCCGTCCTATGATCATGCTGGACGGCGGACGTTACGCAACTTCCGATCTTAACGATCTCTACAGAAGAGTTATCAACAGAAACAATCGTCTCAAGAGAATGCTTGAGCTTGACGCTCCCGACATCATCGTGAGAAACGAGAAGCGTATGCTTCAGGAAGCTGTTGACGCTCTCATAGACAACGGCAGACACGGCAGACCTGTTACAGGTCCCAGCAACCGTGCCCTCAAGTCACTTTCCGATATGCTCAAGGGTAAGCAGGGACGTTTCCGTCAGAACCTTCTCGGTAAGCGTGTTGACTACTCCGGACGTTCGGTTATCGTCGTAGGACCTGAGCTGAAGATGTACCAGTGCGGTCTTCCTAAGGAGATGGCTCTGGAGCTGTTCAAGCCCTTCGTACTCAAGAGACTTGTTGACAAGAAGGCCATCGCCAATATCAAGAGCGCAAGAAAGCTCATCGACCGTGCCGACAATAAGGTCTGGGACGCTCTCGAGGACGTTATCAAGGATCACCCCGTTATGCTGAACCGTGCTCCTACGCTCCACCGTCTGGGTATCCAGGCATTCGAGCCTATTCTGGTCGAGGGTCGTGCTATCAAGCTCCACCCCCTGGTATGCTCTGCGTTCAACGCTGACTTCGACGGTGACCAGATGGCTGTACACCTTCCTCTTTCAGCAGAGGCTCAGGCTGAGGCAAGATTCCTCATGCTGGCTGCCAACAACCTGCTGAAGCCTTCTGACGGTAAGCCTGTTGCTGTTCCTTCACAGGATATGGTACTCGGTTCTTACTATCTGACAATGGATAAGCCCGGCGAACCCGGCGAGGGCAAGGTATTCCGCGACGTCAACGAGGCTCTCATGGCTTACAACGAGCACGATGTATCCCTCCACGCCAATATCAAGGTAAAGATCACCAAGGACATCGGCGACAAGAAGGTCTCAAAGATCATCGACGCTACTGTGGGAAGACTCATCTTCAACGAGAATATCCCCCAGAACCTGGGCTATGTTGACAGAACAAACTCCGACAAGCAGTTCGACCTTGAGGTCGCATTCCTGGTCGGCAAGAAGCAGCTCTCCGACATCATCGAGCGCTGCATAAAGATCCACGGCACAACTACTACCTCCGAAGTTCTTGACCGTATCAAGGCTCTCGGATACAAATATTCAACAAGAGCAGCTCTTACCGTTGCAGTCTGCGACGCTACAATACCTCCTCAGAAGAAGGAGATACTGGCTCACGCTGACGAGGAAGTTGCTCAGATCACTGCGGAGTATGAGTACGGCTACATCTCCGAGCAGGAAAAGACCAAGAAGATCATCGCTCTCTGGACAGATACCACTGATGAGGTTACCAAGAAGCTGAAGGAGAACTTCGACAGATACAATCCTATCTGGATGATGGCTGACTCCGGTGCCCGTGGTTCTATCTCACAGATCAGACAGCTTGCAGGTATGCGTGGACTTATCGCCAATACCTCAGGTACCGTTATCGAGATCCCGATCAGAGCTAACTACCGTGAAGGTCTTAACATCCTGGAGTACTTCATCGCATCCCGTGGTGCGAGAAAGGGACTTGCCGATACTGCTCTCCGTACCGCTGACTCGGGTTACCTTACCCGTCGTCTCGTTGACGTTTCTCAGGACGTTATCATCCGTGAGGACGACTGCGGAACAACAGAGGGTATCGAGGTATTCGAGATCAAGAACGGCAACGAAGTGGTTGAGCCCTTCGACGAGCGTCTCGTGGGCAGATTCCTCGCTGAGGACCTCCGCGACGAGTCGGGCGAGCTCATCGTTTCACGCAATAAGCTCATCAATGACGCAGACGCAAAGAAGATCCTCGACGCAGGCGTTGAGAGGATCAAGATACGCTCCGTCCTCACCTGTAAGTCAAGAACAGGCGTATGCGCTAAGTGCTACGGTGCAAACCTGGCATTCAACAATATCGTTTCCGTGGGTGAAGCTGTCGGCGTAATCGCTGCACAGTCCATCGGTGAGCCCGGTACACAGCTTACCATGAGAACCTTCCATACCGGCGGTGTTGCTTCTGCCGACGCAGAAGACATCACACAGGGTCTTCCCCGTGTTGAGGAACTTTTCGAGAGCAGACGTCCCAAGGGCGCAGCTATCCTTTCAAGGATCTCGGGTAAGATCCACATTGAGGAAGTAAAGACCACAAGAAATATCATCGTTACCAACGACGAGACAGGCGAGGCTGAGAACTACATGATCCCCTATAACCTCAAGATCAGAGTTCAGGAGAACGAGCAGATCGAAAAGGGAACCCGTCTCACAGAAGGTAACGTCTATCCCGCTGATATACTCAATATCCTCGGTACTCAGGCTGTTCAGAACTACATCATCAATGAAGTTCAGAAGGTTTACCGTTTACAGGGTGTTGACATCAACGATAAGCACATCGAGGTAATCGTTCGTCAGATGCTCAGAAAGGTCAAGGTCGAGGAATCGGGCAGCAGCTATCTCCTTCCCGGTACTCTTGTTGACAGCAAGAAGATCGACGAGATCAATGAGGGGCTCCAGAAGCGTATCGATGCAGGCGAGTACGATGTACAGCTGGTTCAGATCAGCCCCGTGCTCCAGGGTATCACAAAGGCTTCATCCAATTCGGACAGCTTTATGTCAGCCGCTTCATTCCAGGAGACCACAAAGGCTCTTACAGACGCCGCTATCAGCGGTAAGCAGGACAGCCTCCTTGGTCTTAAGGAGAACGTTATCATCGGTAAGCTCATACCCGCAGGTACAGGTATGGAGTGCTACAGAAACGTCGAGGTCGTTAAGAACGAGGGCTACGGCGAACACAACACAGCAGCTCCTATGGCAAATCAGATATAACGCTGAAAAGCTCCTGAGGGTAAGAAAGATACCTGTATAGAAGTTTTGCCCCTGAACGTATCAAGCGCTCAGGGGCATTGTATTTAAGTTAAGAGTTGAAAGTTGAGAGTTAATGTGTTCGCTCACGTTATTTAAATAATGTCGCCTTCGGCGACACCACATCTTTCAACTCTAAACTCTCAACTATAAACTTAATTATGAAAAATATACTCAGACTTATAGATAAAAAAGAATGTGAAAAACTCTGGGAAATGCAGGTGGAGGCATTCTCCGACCTTCTCGAAAAGTATCGGGACTACGATATAAGTCCCGCTAATGAGCCCATGAGCAGAGTCATGGAGCGGCTGGAGCAGCCCTTCACTTACTACTATTTTATAATGGACGGAGATACAGCTGTGGGTGCTGTAAGGGTGGTAGATATGAAGGACGGCAGTCCCAAGCGTATCTCTCCCATATTCATCATGAAGGAGCACCGCGGTAAAGGCTTCGCAAAGGCTGCCATAAGGGCAGTGGAGAAGCTCCACGGTACGGAAAACTGGTCTCTTGACACCATTTTGCAGGAGGAGGGCAACTGCCGCCTCTATGAGAAAATGGGCTACCGCAGAACAGGGGACACTCAGGTCATAAATGAAAGAATGACCCTTGTATTCTACGAAAAATAGCCTTATATAACTCGGCATATCCTGTCCCGCTGCTGCATATAATGCAGTGAGGTGAGATGTATGAGAAAGATCATTGCAGCTGCACTTGCGGCTGCTTTTGTTTTTGGGGGCTGTTCTGCGGAGCTGCCGCAGCAGTCTTCGGAAACTTCACAGCCCTGCGCGACTACTGCGGAAAATACTCAGGAGAGATACGTTCCCCTGAACTACAAAAATCAGGTGGGAATGTGGCTGCCATATGTGAGGTTTCCCGACTATATGCAGAGCCGCAGCGAGGAGCAGTTCCGGAAGGAGGTAGTTGAGATACTGGAGGACGCCGCCGCAGAAGGCGTGAATACGGTCTATTTTCACGCCCATCCCATGGGGGACGCATATTACAGGTCGGTTATTTTTCCAAAAGGAGAGTTTCTCGACGGCAGCTATGACCCCCTGGCGATAGTGGTGGATGAGGCGCATAAACGTGATATATCCGTTCATGCCTGGATAAATCCCCTGAGACTCCAGACCGATGAGCAGATGAGGGCGCTGCCCGAGGACTATATTATAAAGAAGTGGATAGCCGCTGGTGAGCCCTTCGTGAAGAATGTGAACGGCCGCTGGTATCTGGACCCCGCCTATCCCGAGACCCGTCAGCTCCTGACAGAAACCGCCGCGGAGATACTGGACGGATATAAGGTGGACGGGCTCCATATAGATGACTATTTCTATCCAACCGCGGATACGGACTTCGACAGCGAAGCCTTTGCAGAAAGCGGAGAGTCCGACCTTGCACAGTGGCGAATGGATAACGTCAGCAGCTTTGTGAAAGCCCTTTATGATACCGTGAAGAGCCGGGATGAAAGGCTGCTCTTCGGCATAAGTCCACAGGCAAATATCTCCGCGGACTACGACAGCCAGTTTGCCGACGTAAGGCGCTGGGCAGGGGAGCAGGGATTCTGTGATTATATAGTTCCCCAGATATATTTCGGCTTCAATAACGAGAACAGTCCCTTCCTTACAGTGCTTCAGCAGTGGGAGGACCTTGCACGTGACAGCGGGGTGTCTCTTGTGATAGGTCTGGCTCCGTATAAGCTGGGAAGAGAGGATAAGTGGGCAGGAAAGGCTGCGGAGCTGGAATGGATCAACGATCCCGACATCATTTCAAAGCAGATAGCCGCTGTGAAAGAGTCCTCCGCCGACGGCTATGCACTTTATTATTGAGTAATATTTCACTTTCTCTTGACAAGCTGCTCCCGATATGGTATAATACTTACTGTTCGGGGCATTAGCGCAGCTGGGAGCGCATCACACTGGCAGTGTGGGGGTCAGGGGTTCGAATCCCCTATGCTCCACCAAGCAAATATAGCTATAAATAGGCGTTTCTTCTATATGAGGGAACGCTTATTTATTTTAACTGAATAGCAAAGTGTCATTATTCTGTCATTACTACGGTAAAAAGAAGTTAAAGAAAATGAAAAGCGGAGACCTTTTAATCAAGGTACTCCGCTATTTTTTTATCCTGTTTTCTGTATGTTTTTCGGTTCTGCCTGCTCTGAGCTGTCTTTTTTGGAAATGAGCATATTCTGTAATACATTGGCGGCTGCTTCGTCAGCTTCAGCAAGACAATGCAGATATTGATTAGTAACTCTGAGATCGGCGTGACCTAATCGCCCCGATACTTGCTTAATGTTTACACCGCCTAGTCTTAGTATTCTATTTTACCAATTACAACACAACTATCAATGTTATTTTTTTATGGATAATATGAAAAGGTGTATTTTTCATTGGCTAAAATGCACCTTTTTTATTTTCTGCAAAAGTATAATATATTATGAGGAGGATCATAATGAGAAAAACTTTAGCTTTATGTGTAATAACAGTTTTTTCGTTATTTTCATGCAGTAACAGTCAGACTAAAAGTGGATTGAAAAATTCAGTCTCCCAAACAATTGCATCAGGAACAAATACTTCCGATACTTCAGAAAAAAATGATATTAAAAGCTCAAATGAGGATATAATCCTTACTATGCCTATAATGATAGATCATCCATTCTATTTCGATACAAGAGACCTTGTGCAGGAATTCAATGATGCTGATAACGGCTATAAGATAGTTTTAAAAGATTATGCTGAGGGACTGAATATGGAAAATATCTCGGAAAATACAGACTGGGATAATTATAATCTTGATCTGACCCTGGACATTATGAAGGGCGGAGAGCTTGACATAATACCTAACATTTTCACTGATCCCGGAAAATTCCATGCTTTCACTGAAAAGGGCGCTTTTGCTGACCTTAATCCATTCATCGATGACGATGAGAACTTAGACCGCAGTGAGCTTTTTGACGAAGTACTGCAAGCCTGTGAGATAAATGACGAATTAAGGTATATGCCTATAAGCTTTACTATTGATACTCTTGCCGGACCATCAAAGTATGTTGGTAACGAGAAAAACTGGACCTTTGAGGAAATGAAAGAGCGCTGGGAGAAAATGCCTGAAGGCTCGACCATTAACGGACACACAACAAAGGACTATGTTTATTATGCACTCCTTAGGGGTAATATAAGCAGTTTCATAGACTATGATAAGGCTGAATGTCATTTTGATTCAGATGAGTTCATAAATATACTTGATTTTTTGAATTCTTTTGAGGATCTCACAGGATTCAAACAGGAAATAAATGGCACAAGTGAGGAGTTTGTCAGTGAATTTATTATATCCGGGTTCATGCAGTATCATCAGATGTTCTGGAGGTATCCTGCTGAAGAGATCACTTTTGTCGGATATCCTTCTGATGATGGATGTGGTTCATTCTTTAACATCATGAATGATCAGGTGGCTGTCAGCGCAACTTCTTCTCCTGAAAAGCAAAAAGGCGCATGGGAGTTTATCCGTATGCTGGTATCCTATGAATGCCAGTATGGCAATGAATTTAGTGGTATGTTGGGGAATAATAGTGAATTTGCACTTCCGATAAATAAAAAAGCTTTTGAAGATATGGGCAGAGATCAGTATAGTCATGAAGACGAGAAAGATATAGACGAATTCACAGGTCAGGAGATTTCTGACATTTATCTTACCAAATCCGAATATCAAAAGCTTGCTGACTTTATACCGACTATAAAGAAGGTAAATATTGGTACGGAAAGAGATATCTACGAAATAATAAATGACGAGATATTTGCTTTTTTTGCAGGCGAAAAGACTTCAAAGGAAGTTGCCGAAAACATACAAAACAGAGTTGAGCTTCTTTTAAATGAGAAAATTTGATATGCCATATTTGTTTATTTTTATGCCCTCAAAAAGTAAATTAAGGAGTAAGAAAATGAAAAAAACAATACATCTACTAACTACTTTATTATCAGCAGGACTTATAAGTGCATCTCTTATTGGCAGTATTTCTTCATCAGCATATATTACGCCTGGTAGTGACGATTGTTGGAACGCTGGAAACAGTTATGGTACTTCTCGTTGTTTAAAGAAAAATACTGATTCATCTATATGGGTTTTTAATAATTCATATTATAATTCATATGGTGCTTACATAAGTATCTATGGAAACAATGATGGACGAGCATATACACAGTTTTCAGTTAATAAATGCTCACAGTATTGGGAGACTTTAACCACAACCGATCTTTACTTTGAGCCTCGCACATCATATTTTGTAAGAAATTATGTAAAAGAAAATCAATATAAATATGCAGTAATAAAAATTACTCCAGAAGGCACAGGTGCATACGGTTCATGGAAAGCTGATCTTTATGGTAATGAAGCATCAGGATGCCCAAATATTAACTAAATTAATCACAAATAGTATCTAATTAACTACACTTGAGGGCATTAAAATGAACATTGTAAGAAAAGAAGTACATAACTCTCTACATAATATCTATTTTATAATTCCATGCGTTTTAGGGATAATTCTTTCATTAATATATTCATTTAAAGTAATAGATCTATATTTAGAGTATCGAAAACATATAAGCTTTGATGAAATACTGACTCAAAATACGCTTGCACCGACTTTTAATGCATATATGTTATGGATAGGAGGACCAAGATTAGAAAATGATAAATCAACTGTAATATTTTTCTGGTATATTATTTTTGCATCTGTTATACCTTATACTTGGTCATACTGTGCCGAAAGAAAGCAGGGCAAGGTTAATAAAAGAATTATTCATGATAAGATACCAAATAAGTTAAGTAAGTATATTGCTGTGTTTGTTTCTTCAGGGCTTTTAGCTGCAATTCCTTTGTTAGTAAATCTAATATCTGTTTTACTGTTTGTTCCCGCAACAAAACCTGATCCGGTTTATAACGTTTATTATCGTGAATTTTCGTCAAGCTTTTTTGGTGAATTATATTATTCAGTACCGTTATTATACGAATTATTATACATATTTTCTTTCTTTGTTTTTTGCGGATTAGTCGGATGTGTTGGATATTCGATTTCATTGATAATAAAAAATGCGGTAATTGGAATATCATTTCCTGTGATTTTAATACTTGCTATCCATTTTTTGAAAAATAAAGTATACTTCACGTATAAACATATTTCGCCTCTTGAATATATGAATGTTGCTGATAATTTGAACGTGGATAGTTACAGGCTGTGATCTGTTACATGATGCTGTGCCGTCCGTAATTGCTCCCGTTTTCACCTGGCGTAACGCATATAGCTGCATTTCAGGAAACAAAGCTGTTCAGTCAAGAGAAGGCTATGCAAATTTTTTCATTAAACCATTGCCTGTAAAAACATTCAATACAATTCGCAAGAATAGCAGGTTATGAAAGGGCTTTATTTGTATCCCCACAAGGAATATGATCGTTTTTTCCTTTGCAGCCTGTCAAGAAGCTGTCAATTATTGCGTTTCATAAAACCAATATTGCTCATTATGCTGTAAAAGATTGACATTTGCTCCGCTTAAGTATATAATATATATAATATGATGGCGGGAGATAACTTTTGTAAATTTATCTCCAATGAAAATGCCAACCGCTTATTGAACATAAACGTGATCCATTATCAAAGGAGTGATAAGACATGAAATTGAATGACATCAAAAAAACTGTTGCCGGATTTGCGGCTGCCATCGTCAGCTTATCTGCTATGCCGTTTTTATCCCTTGATTCAAACGGCGCAAGCAGGACATATACTCTCGACGGTGGAGGTCAGTTCAAGGGCACAGGTCCCGGCGGTTACTACAACTATGAGATCTGGGCTTCGGATAGCGCACGGACCTCATCAATGACCCTCGGCAGAAACGGCGCCTTTACCACAGAGTGGAACTGTTCAGAGCAGCAGGGCGACTTCTTGGCCTGCCGCGGTATTGATCTGAACAGCACAAAGAAGTACAAGTCATACCGTCAGTTGGGCTGTGAATTCGATGTTGACTGGACAGTAAGTGAAAATGGCAACGCCCGCCTGTGTGTCTACGGCTGGACACAGGATCCTCTTGTAGAATACTACATAGTCGAGGACTGGAAAAACTGGTGTCCTCCCGGAACAGACTCCCCTGTAGGGAAATTTACTACTGACGGAAGCGTCTACAGCATCTACAAGGTGATCCGCAACTCATACACCATCGAGGGTTACAAGCCCTACACACAGTACTGGAGTGTCCGCCAAACTACCAGGACAAGCGGTACTGTCGACATTTCCAAACATTTCGATGCATGGGAGAAACTGGGCCTCCAGACGGGTAATTTATATGATGTAAGTCTCAACGTTGAAGCCTGGGAAAGCTCGGGCAGAGCAGATGTCAAGAAAAACATAATGACTATCGGCTATCCCATTTATGAGACGTATGATGAGGACGAGGAAACGGATACAACAACTCCTGTAGTAACAACTCCCGTTACTCCGGGAAAGCCTGATGTAAACGGAAATTACTTCAAAAGTTCATTTGAGAACGGCATCGGCATCTGGTCATCAAGAGGAGATGATGTTGTATCTGTTTCTTCAGATGTAAGCTATGACGGCAGCAAGTCTTTAGCAGTAAAAGATAGAAGCATAGAGTGGAACGGCGCAGCTGCGGAGCTTGACCCGGAGATATTCATTCCCGGCGAGACATACAGCTTCAGCATCGGTGTTTTCCAGAAGTCGGGCAAGACCTTTCCCATTCAGCTTGGGCTCCAGCAGGGCGACGGCGATGATGTAAAGTACACAACTATCGCCGGTGAAGACGTAAAGAGCGGTGAGTGGACAAAGCTTGAGAATACCTCCTTCACTATCCCAGAAAAATCAGGAACTATGGTGCTTTACGTTGATACTCCCCAGGATTCGGGTGCTCTCTCGGATTTCTATATCGATGTTGCTCAGGGCTCTGTGGAAGGCACAAAATCTCCTGTTGTAACAGGTCAGGGCAATGTGGGCTCAGAGACCGCCTCCGTTGTAACTACCCCCAAAGCAGGCTCCTCTGGGCTTTCCAGGAACAGTGAGATAAAGATCATGCCCGTGGGAGACTCTATCACCAACGGTGACGGCGAACAGGGCGGATACAGAAAATATCTCTATAAAGAGCTTACGGAAATGGGCTATACCAAGATAGACATGGTCGGTCCTAACGGCAAAAACAGCGCTTCTGCAAACGGTATCACCTATGATGACAATCACGCCGGATTCAGCGGCTATCAGATCAAGGAGGTTCCCGGCTGGGGACAGCAGCAGGGCGGCAGAGGCAGCTTATACAACGAGCTTAAAGACAACGATGCTGTCAAGAAGGCTCAGCCCGATATCATACTTCTCATGATCGGCACAAATGATCTGACCGCTAACCGTTCAATGGACGCTTGTGCATCGGATCTCCGTGCAGTTCTGGATTATATGCTGGCAGATATGCCAGCCGACTCCGTCATTTTCCTGGCATCTGTTCCCGAGCATACAGCCTACGGCGGAAATCCCGCTGAGATTGCAAACTACAACAGTACAGTAAAAAGTGTTGCCGATGAGTATTCAGCCAAGGGCAAAAATGTCAGGTTCGCAGATGTTCACGGCTGTCTTGACGGTATGAATGATATCGGCAGTGATCAGCTTCACCCCAACGGAAAAGGCTATGAAAAGATAGGAAAGTTCTTTGCAGGAGTCATAGATGAATATGTATCATCAAGCGCTCCCGAAACAACAACCACCACTACCACCACCACTACCACCACAACAACAAATACTACCACTACAGTCACAACGACAACTACCGTTCCCAAGCTCACGGTCAGCAAGCTGGGAGACGTCAACTGTGACGATACAGTTGAGCTGGCTGATGCTATACTGATAATGCAGTCTCTGGCTAATCCGGATAAGTACGGCAAGGGCGGTTCAGATACCAATTCTCTTACAGAGCAGGGCTCGGTCAACGGAGACGTTGACAAGGACGTAGCCGGCATTACATCCGGTGATGCCCTGAAAATACAGGAATACCTTATAAAGAAGATCCAAAGCTTATAATTTACCATTGCACAGGTCGGGACAATTATGTTCCGGCCTGTGCTTTTTGCCGAAATGCGAAAATGGCTGTATTTCGCGGTATTTTACGAATTCGCTTTTAGCAGCTTCAAGTGGTTTTTTGCAGCTTTGGGGTACAAATATGTGGTTGGAACAGCTCTATTCTGCGTCAAAAACTGAATATAACTGCTCAAAATAAGTGGTCATATCCCGACGGAGCTTCATTTGTTTATTTTTCATTAAAAGCTAACTTGATATAATAATAGCTTATTCCGAAGTATACAACATCCACCAGCAATCAATAAGCATTAATAACATCAAAATACTTACAAGCAGTATTACGTAATACCACCATTTCTTTTTTTATATCGATGTTTTCTTTATTACTGAACGTACACTATTGCATTTTATTTTCCTTTGTGATATAATACCATTATATCAAAACAAAAAACATCTAACCAAATCGAAGATGTGCCCCCTCCGGGAAATCCGGCAATGATACTCCGGCGGCGATATATCACAGCCCGGGGAGTTTATCGCTGTCAAATGCGGTGGAACGCGTCAGGACAGAGATTTTGAGGTCGTATTTTCAATTTGAGAAAGGACAAGGTTTATGAGGAAAAAGGTCGCTGCTTTTACGACAGCTATAATTACCTGCTTCGGTACAGGAGGCAGTTTGTACGCGGGAACGCAGGAATCAGGCAGTTCTCTTATCACTGCGGCTGCTGAGTATGAACCAGCCATATCCGGCGATTATGTGAATGCTCCGTTGTTTGATGATACCAGAGTACATACTGTCAATATCATAATTACGGACGAGGAGTGGAAGAAGATCGACGAAGCCAACTCCGAGAGCAAGGAATATGCGGAATGTGATGTTGAGATCGACGGAGAGCTTTTCAAAAACGTTGCGCTGAAAGCCAAGGGACATTCTTCACTTAGCTTTGCAAGGGGCAGAAAAGACCATACCAGCGGACGTGTCGGCCTGCGCATAAACTTCAGCAAGAATGACGAGAATACAACCTATCACGGACTTGATAAGCTGTCGCTCAACAATTTCGCGGCAGATGTTACCTGCATGAAGGACTATATCGCATATAAGATGATGAACGATATGGGCGTTAAATCACCGCTTTCCAGCTATACCGTCGTGCAGAAAAACGGTGAGGATTTTGCACTGTACCTGGCGGTGGAGGACGTTGACAAGAGCTTTGCGTTCAGAAATTACGGTGACGCAGAGGTTGACCTTTACAAGCCTGAATCAGAAGCAGCGGCAAAGCAGTCTGACTTTGAAGCGGTGCTGCAGGTGTTCTCTGGCAACAAATATGCCGATCTCGACAAGACCGACCGTGTAGAGCCCTGGACCGAGATCTCTGCAAAGATGCATCCCGAGGAGCTGAAGGACGCAGCCTGCTGCCGCTGGATAGACGACAAGCCTGCTTCCTATCAGAATATATGGGATTCCGATGAACTGGAATGTACAGATGAGGACAAGGCGGTCATGATAGACTGTCTTGACAAGCTGAACAACGGTACAGAGAAGGAAAGTCTATCAGTTCTTGACACTGATCAGCTCATGAGGTACTGGGCTGTTCACAGCTTTATGAACAACTATGACAGCATCGTGGGCAAGGCACGCGCCTGGAACTTCTATCTTTGTGAGAACAACGGTGTTCTTTCCTATATACCGTGGGATTACAATGAATCCTTCGGCGGAATGGACACAAGAGTGGTCATAAGGGACGTTTTCGGAGATATTGCTCTCGACACATCGACTACCGGTCTTGACAATGTCATGCCCGCTGAAAAAGACCTTATCAATATGCCTATCGATAATCCGAACCGTGTCGGAGGAACCGAGCTGCTGCCTATGCTGCACAAATGGATAAGCAATGAGGAATATCTGAAGCAGTACCATGAGATATGCAAGGAGCTTACAGACCTTGAGGAGCAGTATAAGGAACTGACCTCTCAGGCGGAGAGCATTATAACTCCTTATGTGAAGAAGGGGCTTACATTCTATACCGAGGAGCAGTTTGATGATGCCATGAAAAACATGGATCTGTATATGAAGTATCGTTTTGAGTCATACAGGAAACAGGTAAGCGGTGAAACTCCCTCTACATGGGAGGGACAGAAGGAACATCCTGATACGCTCATAGAGCCCGAGGGACTTGAGCTTTACAAAATGGCTTCCGCGACCAATATCATAGGCTGTCCTCAATCACAGGTGCTGAATCCCCTGATAAAAGCCTATCTCGGCAAAGACCCCGACAGGAGCGCCGGGCATTTTGCCAAGCTTATCCTTACCTATTTCAGAAACCCTGTTTCAATGTTCGACAAGGTGCCGATTCTGATACAGTATCCCTCCTGCCGTAAAGATGCGGTGAAGATCATGCACCGCAAATACGGAACTGCAAGTATGTTTACTGTACAGGGCGGACCTCCTGCCGGTGTACAGGGCGGACCTCCGGCTGAGGCAGTTCCCGAAACAGCGGCTGATGCTCAGCAAGCAATAAATCCGGATGCTGAATAAGGAGGTAAGAACAATGAATAAAAAAATAAGTATCGGCGTTGCGGCATTAATGATAGCGATCAGCGCATACGGCTGCTCGGACTCCAAAAAGAATAGCGTTCCAACTAAAGATATACCTGCTGTGACCGAGACTGCCGAAATCACTACGGAAAACAACGTCCCTCCGCAGGAAGGTCCGCCGGAGGTGGAATTCGATCTTGATGCTGAATATGATGAATCCAAATACCTTCATTATGTGGATATGCCCGAATGCACACCCACAGACGCAGCTGAAGCGGACTTCATTGGATTATGGCAAGCCGATGTCATGGCAAAGGACAACATCGCCTATGACAGCATCTGCGGTGTTCCTGTGTCTGCGACAGGTCATCTTGTGATAGCCGAGGAAGGCAGCGGAAACTTCGTAAACATTGACCCCGTTGTCATAAGCGATGGACCTCAGGGCGGTGCTCCACAGGCTGCGGACGCAGCAGGTCAGAGCGGTTCCCGGACTGATGAGACTGAGCTTCCTATGACATATACCTTTGAAAACGGTGTCCTGAACGCCGCTGTAACTATTCCTGTGGGACCTCCCAAGAGTGTGCAGGCAGCCGGCGGCGCAAGTGAAGCCGCCGCAGTGCAGGGGCCTCCTCCAAAGCAAATGCTGCTGCAAATGACAGATGATGGAAGGATACTTGTTCAGTCTGCGGAAGAAGACGGAACAATTACCTCTGCATACTACAAGAAGGTCGATTCCTTCGAGGAGTTTGACTGGAGCTCTGTTCATTTTGACTTTGCTTCGGCATACGAAAAATAAAGATGTCAGAAACGCACCGTTAAGTACGGCTGTATTGTTTCGGATATATATGTAATAAAACAGCTCTGAGAGTTTTGCGCTCCCGGAGCTGTTTCCTGATGTTCCGTAGAAACACGGATATAACATATTTGGTCATATTATTGTATCCTTTCTGATGTAAAAATATTTTTCTTTCTGTTGATATGTGATTGACTTATTGGCGGTGATGATGTATAATTACTGATAGTGGTGGGCAGGAACCTGATTTGCCTGCTAAAATAAAAATCATCTGAGGAAGTATCTTATGAAAAATGTTTTTGATACACTCCGCCATATTTTTGCCACGGTTAATGTAACCCATATCGTATGGTGTGCGGCTGTACTGCTCACTATGCTGATCCTTGCGGTACTTCATCACATATGGAAGGATGACTTGAAGAAGCTGCAATTATGGCGGCTGTTTTGTCTTGTGCCGCTGGTGATTTGCGGTGTTCATGCTTTCATATATGTTGTCGGCGCACCGATAATATTTCTCGGCGGGTTCTTTGTGATGTATATCATCGCAGTGCTTGCCCTGATACCCATGCTGTTTGCAAAGCGCAGGATAGGCTACCGTATAACCGCTGTGCTGACGGGCATTTTGTCCTGCCTTTGCGGTTTTTATTTCAGTGCGGTCTCGCCAAATATTTTCAATCATTCAAGGGAAAGCTATACCGAGTCTTTTCATTCACTTGTGATGGATATGGACGAACACTATGTCCTGAAAGAGTGGAAAGAAGTCGATTTTTCGGCACTTGAAGAAAAGTATATGCCTATGGTCAAGCAAGCCGAAAAGGAAAAAAGTCCCGGGAAGTTTGCTGATGCCGTAATGATGTTCTGCTCTGAAATGCATGACGGACATATCGGGGTCGAAGCCGATTTTGATGACGAGGATTACAAGTCGGTCATTACTCCTCACGATTACGGCTTTGCTACAGTTAAGCTGGACAGCGGCGAGGTCATAGCCGTATGCGCCGATGAAACAGCAAACGCCCTCGGCATAGAGGACGGAACTGTTATCACAAAATGGAACGGCAAGCCCGTTTTGCAGGCAGCCGAGGAAGATGTTCCGGATCTCGGTACACCCGTAAAGACTAATGAGGAAATGATCAATGTGATGAACCTTGACCTTGCGGGCGGCGATACGCTTGAAGTGTCTTTCATAGACAAAAACGGCAGTGAGCATACGGTCACTGTGTCCGACAAGGGCGGCGTGAAAACAAAGATGGAGGCAATGGCTGCTTTCAAAGGTCTTGAACTGCCGATCGATTATGATAAACTGCTGGAGGAAAACTTCAGCACCAAAATGCTCGATGATAAGTGTGGTTATCTCAAAGTGACAGCGGAAACAATGGGGTCATCATTTCAGGACTATGTCGGCTATCTGACAGGTGATCAGAAGTATGCAAGGGATATGTTCCGTGAAAAGCTGAATTATCTGAGAACACAGGGAATGGAATATCTTGTTATTGACCTGCGTAACAATGAGGGCGGCTTTGACGAAATAGCCATAGCGCTGTGTGATCTGCTGACGGACAATGACTGGTACGGTCAGGGACTGGGAATACGAAAAGATGGAAAGTACATCTGCGTATCCGATCACAAAATACACGGAACGGGCGAATTTACAAAACTTAAAGTAGTTGCACTGACCAATTATGAATGTTGCAGTGCAGGTGACGGCTTGTCGCTGTATCTTTCAAAGCTGCCGAATGTTACAGTCGCAGGTATTACCGATCCGTGCGGCTGCAATCAGGAAACGGGAGGTATAAGTGCTTTGTCAGGCGGCATTGTGACAGTTTATTATCCAACAGGTCTGGTCCTGAACGAAAACGGCGAGCCTAACATCGACACCGGATCAGACCGTGAAAGCCGCAACCCTGTTGAAGTACATATCCCATTCGATCACGACGCAGCGATGAAGATATTCCATGACAACCAGGATTATGAACTGGATTGGGCTGTAAAGTATATTGAAGATAATGCAGAATGAGTATTTATTACTGATATTTCATATATTTTTGTAATCATAACCGCCTGCACTTCCTCGGCGTAGGTGTTCGCTATTTCATCAGCGACTTCCTCTACGCTCTTACGAAAAAAACTGAATACAGTCGCTCAAAATAAGTGGTCATATCCCGACGGAGCTCCTTTTGTATATTTTGCATTAAAAGCAAAACTCAATATACGAACTGTAATTTGTAGTGTAGCTCTGGTGCGTTTTTTTCACTGCTTCATATGGCGAAATCACCGAAATATAAGGCTATGATGCTTGGTTCAGCCGGCGGAAGATAATGCTTGATTTTGTATCGGATGTATTGTATAATTGAAAAAGCGAGCGAGGTGAGAACGTTGAGATATACTCTTATGCATAAGAATATAGCGGTTGCTGACATTGATATCGATGAAACACTTGGTGGAATATCAAAAATCAGGGGTATCATATCTGAAGAGCATCTTCCTGTGGGAGTTGTTCCTATGCAGCACCAAAATGAGACTATTGACAGGTTTGTATTCAATCAGTGGTGGACTGGACGTTCTATACCGGCGAGCAGAATGGGACTATCAGATATGCTTGATACACTTGGTATCGCAAGCTCTAATCTGCTCCTCACCAAATGTCTCGGACTCAGCTTATCGGATCAGTACTGGATAAGGCCGTATGAAAGCAATATGTTGTGGGAAGACGTAAACTTCTTTGATAACGATTTTTCAGATGATATCGGCGACCTTTTGTTCGGTACAAACGGTAAAAACTCAGGTTTCGATTTAAGTTCACCGGATAATACGTCAGACGGTAATCTGAAAAAACGCTGGAAGATCATTGACGGCAAACGTTGTCTTTTGAAATCAGGCTCAAATCCATATAGTCAGCAGACCTTCAATGAAGTAATTGCTTCAAAGATAATGGAAAGACTCGGGATAGATCATGTGCCATATTCGGTAACGTGGATAAACGATGAGCCGTACAGTGTGTGCGAGGATTTTGTAACGAAGGATACTGAACTCATCAGTGCATGGAGAGTACTCCAATTGAGAACAAAAGCAAATCATGAAAGTGAATACCTTCACTACGTTAATATCTGTCGGGAACTCGGGATAGATATAGTTTCTTCCCTTGACAAGATGATAGTTCTCGACTATATCATAGCAAACGAGGACAGGCACTTCAATAACTTCGGACTTCTGCGAGATGCTAACACCCTTGAATTGATTGGTGCTGCTCCCATATTTGACAGCGGAACGTCACTCTGGTATGATAGGTTAACTTCACGAATACCAATCAATGGCGTTAATTGTAAGCCGTTCAAAAAAACACACGGCGAACAGTTAAAACTTGTATCCTCCCTTGAATGGTTCGAGGCTTCAAAGCTTGACGGCATCGAAGATGAGATACTTGAAGTGTTCAGCGATGATAAGGCGGCTCAGTATATTGATACCGAACGTGCGAAGACTATATCTGCCGAGGTAAGAAACAGGATAGAAGTCGTTGAAAGCATGGCGATGAGTCATACACAAAGCTATGATCTCTCCTCCACCGAGGGCGATGTCGAAGAAGATGTAGCTGAGAGCTACGGAATGAAAATGGAATAAGGCAAAAAGGAGACCGTCAAAAATATGATGTGCCCCCAAAAAGTTAGACTATGTAAGCGTAGCAGTTAATTAGCTGCTACGCTGTTTTTATGCATGCAAGAGACTGAGCCTGTATTGTACGGGACTCATCCACCCTGGTTCCTCTTTGATTCTGTGCTCATTGTAATACTTTATGTATCGTTCTATTGCAGATTTCAGTTCTTCATAGCTATAATATACTACGCCATAATATATTTCTTGCTTAAGTTATGTATTATAAAATAAAACTGAGCCAGATAAAGGAGACTGTTCCTGATGAATTCTATCAATTTCTGATGAAACTTGATAGTCCTAAAGAGATCGTTAAGGCTCTGAGACTGTATCTTGATACAGGAACGAAATTATTGAAATACCTGGCATATGCAGATTTTTATGATAGACACCATAAAACAGCTGCGTGAGAAGTACGGCAGGCTCGACGGAACTGTCCTTTACAGTGACCGTGGCTGCCAGTATACAAGCTATGCCTTTCGCAGGGAGCTTGTAACAAACGGATTTATCCAGAGCCTCAGCGGTACTGCTCACTGCTATGACAACGCCCGTATGGAGAGTTTTTTTGCCACACTTAAAAAAGAAAAGCTGTATCAGATGCCTACATACAGAATGAAACGTGAAGAGGTCAAAACTGTTATCTTCAGATACATCTTCGGCTACTACAATACGCAAAGGATCAACAGCTTTAATGCAGGCGATCTCCCACCTGTGGCACTAAGAACTTCAACTGGATTGGCTCATCACGCCGCCTGACTCCTGTCTATCCAAGATTTTGGGTATTCTCTGACTGCACATTTCTTGATAATTCCAATATTATATCACATCTCACAGGCTGAAATCAACGTATTTGCGTGAAATGACATTTTTTGCGTGAAATGTAATTCTGCGGCAGGGGAGAGCGCACTGGCCTGGTGTGGGGCATGCAATAAATATAGCTCCTTGACAAGATAAAGAGGTGATGAAAGAAGAAAGTGCAGAGCTAAAAATGGCAAAAAATTCACCGCAGAGAAACAAACTCTGCGGAGCGATTTAATTGTTAAATAAAAAAAATAAGTGGTTGACAGTTTTTTGTCAAAAAAGCGAGCCCACAAACGCCTATTTTAAGCCATTTGTGAGCCCTGATTTTGAGACGAGGGAAATTGAAAAAGCAGAAGCACTTTCAGTGATTTTTGCTAAATTGCGAAAATGGCTGTATTTCGCGGTATTTTACAATTTTGCTTTTAGCATCTTCAAGTGCTTTTTGGCAGCTTTTGGTACAAATAAGTGGTAAACAAGTGGTTGGAATGGCTCTATTCTACGTCAAAAACTGAATATAGTTGCTCAAAATAAGTGGTCATATCCCGACGGAGCTTCATTTGTTTATTTTTCATTATAAGCGAACTCAATACCATAAAATAGGCAAATAGTATCTCGGAGTCAAATCGTTTACAAGGAAGTTGTAATCGCTGTTTGAACTTATGCGAAAGTGGTAGGAATGGGTGACGCTTGCGGAAAACTACTATATATAGCCGATTGCAAAACGGCAAGGCTTCAAATCTAACACTAATAGTTCAGATTTGAAGCCTTTTGCATAATTAATCAGCGATCTTTTTGGCAATTCCAAGGTCAATTGAAAAAACGGAGTCCATACATTCTACTGTTGCTTGAAAAAGTTCCGTTCCCCATAAAGTGACAGTAATATCTCCAATGTAATACTTGAATATATTTTCATTTGTCTCTTTTACTATAAAAGGTTCCTTGCCGAAAATCTCGGTCATCTCATCAAGTGTAGTTCCCTTCCGGAGCATAGAGAGCTTTTTTACAAGAGTATTTGTATTCATCGGTTCAATCACACCATCAGATTCAAGGACGTTTTCATCTATTGCTTGTATTTTAGCATCCTCTGTAGAATTAATACCCGTTGACATAATTTCACCTTCTGAATTTTTTTCTCCGCATCCACACATTGAGAAAATGAATGTACAAAGAATAATTAATGATATACACTTTTTCAAAAAAATCACCTTGTTCCTTATTACCAGATAGAATTTCTATATATTCTGAATGAAGTGACATAATTATTATAGATACCTCTGTTTGCCGTGCTTGGATTGTAGATCTTATTACCGGAATTATCATAGTCTCTTACAGTATCATAACCAGGTTTATGTGACCATCTTCCGTTAGAATCTTTTCTGTACCAGTGATAATCAATAAAATAACCATAAGAATTATATCCGGTAGCAAGAGCAATGTCATAACCTGAACCATATACAGGACCGGCATACCACCAGTTCCAAGCACTGAGATATTTACCTGACTGATAATTAAGCTGCTGACTCATTTTGTTCAGATCAGCATACAGGGCATTAATAATGCTATCTTCCCATGTGCTTTCAGGACGTAAATCATAAGTGGTACCTGAAATCTGACCTGGCTGTAATTTGTTATTAAATCCATTAGCATACATATTTAGAGCGTAAGCATAGCAATTAGCCTTATAGAGTCTATTATTGTTCCATGTAGAAGGAGTGTAGGAAACGCTCTTCTCAAACGAACCTGAAACCTTATAGCTGCTATTGTATTTAAAGACATTTCCGTTCTGATCTTCAAACATTACAGGATTATTGTTGCAGTAAGTAAAGAGGTTATAGCTTATAGCAGAACCATTAATACCTAAATAATCAACTGAATCTGCATTTACAAAACGACGTACAACAGGATCATAGTATCTTGCGTTAAGATAGTAAAAACCTGTTTCCTCATCATAGAAATAACTTCTGTATCGGAAGGGATTAAGATTTGCAATATTTTCGTCGCCGCTTACTGATACTATATTTCCGAAAGCATCATAGCCGTATGTGCAGATAAGCTCGCCTGTGCTGTTAAAAATACGCTCAACATCATTCTGACTGTTCTTTTCAAAATAATATGCCTCGCCGTCGATCTCCATACCGATAACTGAAGCATTTTCATCATACATGAACCAAACGGTCTCATCATTTGTCTTTGAATTGATCAGCTTGCCATCTTCATAGTTGAAGAATGTCTCAACACCGTTAACATTCTTTGATGAACGAATGCCATCGAAATCGTAGGTATAGCTGATAACATCGTCACCCTTTGTTACAGTTGCGATTTTCTTCTGTGCCCACCACTCAAATGTCATGCCATCACGATATTCGATAGGATTTCCGGCGCCGTCATAGGTTATTACCTGACCGTTGAACTCTGTAAGCAGATCATTCCATGATCTATCACCATATCCGAAAGAAGTCTGGCTTACAGCATCACCAAGGGCGCTCTCTGTAAAGTCATATTCAGTTACAGAAATAATGTTTCCGAAATTGTCATAGTCATAGATATAAGTTATACCTGCAGTAGCATTGTTTTCGCGTATAAGCTGATTGAAGTCATCATACTCATAAGAGCTTCTTACTTCTGCATTCTCTTCTACTAAAGCAAGGTTGGCATTCATATCATAACTATAATCAAGGACCTTGCCGTCCTGATAAGAAATGTCTCTTGTGCCGTACTCGTTGATATTCCAGTTTGCGGAAAGGATATTTTCATCGTTAACAAGGATATTCTTTATTAGATTCTCATTTCCGGTCTTCTCAGTAACATAATTGCTATTACCAGTGATAAGAGAAATATCTACGCTGTAATTGCTACCGAATAAATCACCGTTCAGATTAGCTGACTGATTCTTTACTGTATCTCCATCGGAATACGTTGTCTCATATGTGTTTTCACTATTGTTGTACTCATAGCCGAAGCCATTGCTTGAGAAGAACGATTTGAGAATAACTTCATTGTCTACTGTCTCATAGTTATAGCGGATAGTGACATTATTTACGAGATCCTCATAAGAATCAACTGAACCATTAGCGCTGTAATTTACAGCAAATGCCTCTTCGCCGTCAACTGTGATTCCTACAAGGTTATTGTTCTCATCGTAGCTGTACTCGGTTTCAACATCACCTGCGCTATCTGCAGCAACGATATTGTTGTCAAAATCAGTATGGAAAAGAACGTTTCCGTTAATAGAGACATCTGTTAAATCCGAATTATTGTTATAAGTATACTCATACTTATTTCCGTTATGTGTAACAGAACTGAGGAGATCACCGTCATATGTATATGTATTGACAACAGTGGTGTCATTGGTATCCGTAACCATTGCAGTGCAGTGCTTTTCGCTGTCAAAAATCCCAATCACCTGTTTGTCACCGACAGACATCTTCTTTACAGAATCTGTAAGCCAGTTATAGACTGTTTCGCACTTTTCGCCGTTCTCATTGATATAATGCTTTACATAGTCAAATTCGCCAATAACAACAGGAATTTCTTCATTTACAGACGTTGCAGCAGCGTCATCAGCCTCAAGAGGGGAAGCGTCGTTTTTATCAGGAATTCCGTCAAAATCGCTGTCCTTGATGAAAGGATTTGAACCGATAGCCATTTCCTCAGCATTTGTCAGTCCATCGTTGTCGAAATCAGAATCTGAATCAAATTTAAGAGGATCTGTACCAAGAGTTATGATCTCATAATCATCATTAAAGCCGTCCTTGTCAGTATCCTTCGCCTCGATATCTGTCCCTAAAAGCACTTCATAACCATCAGGGATACCATCCTCGTCAGTATCCAGAACTACCTCTGTGACTTCGTTTTCATTTTTACTGAAGGAATGGATAGGACTCTTAATCTCGTTGCCAAACTTATCTGTTATAACGATCATGAAATCGGCAGTATTGTTAAAAAGGTCTACATCAAAACGAACAAGGTTCTCTGTTGTTTCGGTAACCTTGACAAACTCACCGTTGTCATATCTTGCGTAACCTGCCTTAAGACGGGTATCATCAAGATTTGTAGCAAGTGTTATCTTATTATTTTCGCTATTGTAGTAAGCAACTGCATTAAGCATTTCATCATTTCTTAAGAATTCAAGCTGCTCAAAAAGGTCTTCAACTTCTCTTGTGGAGTTGACAACAGCCTTATCTGAAGAAACAACGATCTTTTTTGCAATGATTTTACCGTTTACAGTTGTATTATGGCTGTTGATATAAACAGTACCGTTTGGTGCATAAATAATTCCGTTGAAGATTACATCAGCAGCATTAATAAGAACATTTCCGTTTTTGGAATAGATAACAGTATTTTGTTGGCTTCTGATAGTGCCAGAATTGAACTGAATGTTCTTTTCCGCAACTATCATATCGCTTGCAATAATCTCATTTGATCCAATGCAATAATTTGTTGAGCTGTAAACTCCGTTAACTTCAACGGTGCCTCCACCGAGATTTTTTTGAACCGCAACTTCAGTAGCATCGGGAATTGATGCCATTATTCCGTTGCTGAGATCTGATATTTCTGTTGTTTCTACAGATTTGCCATTGACACTGGCGTTTTTTACGTTTAATTTGATCTCGTTTGCTTGAAGCACGCATTCACTAGAAGCAGCATTGACAATAGGGGTGCATAAACTGCAGTAAGGAGCCGCCACAGATGAAAGTAAGGCAGCAGCCACTGAAGCAATCATTAGATTTTTTGTTTTTTTCTTCATTTTTTTCAATCCTTTTAGAGTTGTTTTGTTTGTGAAATTAATTGAACCATTGTAGTTAATATATTATAAATCACATATATGCCGGCGAATGTGTTTTATAGCTTGTAAATTGTTATTTTGGGTTTTATAAAACAAGGATTGGTTACATGGAATATAATACCATAGAAAAGGAACAATGTCAAGAGGAGAACATGAAAACTTTCTGAAGAAATCTGAAGCACTTTTGTAATGTGTGTTATTTCAATTAATTGCCTGTATTACGTTATTTCGGAGCAGTTCATTTAAATCCGGTTTTGCTGATTTTGGGAGCTTTTTTTGTCACACTAAGTAACAAATAAGAAACCAAAATTCTGGAATTTTCAAGAAATGTGCAGTCAGAGAATAATCAAAATCTGTAATAGACAGGTATTAGTAGACATGGTGAGACAGCCCGGTTGAAGATCTTAGTGACACAGGTGGTAGACCACCTGTCATGTGATAATGAGTTTCCCAAATTGTGCATAAAATCCATGAAGATTTGTCTTTTTTATTGTTTCGATCATTTTCTCCAGAGTTTCGGGAGCACGATTAAGCTTTAGCCTGAAATACTGCAGTTCTTCGCCGATAATTAATACTGATATATCCAAGCTGCAAAAAATGTATTTGAAAAGATTAATAATACAATGGATAAAAAGAACATATCATATATTACCGAAATAAGACGAGCTTTACTACTACTTTTGGTTTTGAAATAAACAATAATATCAAACACCGCAATAATAATAACTACAATTAAAGAGACAAATGCAAAAGCATGATTATATAAATATCTTGCGCTTCTAAATTCATAATCCAAAGAAAAATTGAATTTATTGTAGATGTTTATAAACAAAGCCATATCATATCTTTCATACATACAAATTAAGAAAGCTGGAAAAGTACAAATAATAATCAGAAAAGTTATAACTAATAACATAACTTTACAAATATTCTTTTTCATTACTGCTCATCTCTTTCTAAAGATTTTATATAATTGTCTAACATTTTATATTTTGCTATCGCATCGCTATTGTTTGTGTGCCTATTCCAGTTTTCTTCTTCTGATCCTTTAATATACTTACAATATGATGTATTACCATATTTAATATATGTATTCACATCATATTTAGTATGCTTCTGAAATATATCCTTCATCTCAGTACCATAATAATTATATGTACCCATGTTTTCGGGACTTTCTTTTTCATCAATCAATTTACATTTATCAGCAATCACTTCATTTGTAGTTGATATAATATTAAAATCTTTCAAATTATAGATAGCTTCATACATATTGTTTGTGTTTTGGGTAGACGATACAAATTTGACATTGTACTCTCCATCACTTCCATACATATGATAGCGAGCTTTTCTTTCGCTGCAAAGAATCCATGAAGAACTGTCATTCTCAATGATTTCTAACATATCTTCTAAAGTCTTGGGAGCACGATTAAGTTTTAGTCTGAAATAGTGCAGTTCTTCGTCAACTGTGCCGTATTCCTGCACACATTCATTGAAAAACTTGCAGAACCTGAGCCAGTTTTCATCAGATACGGTATATAAGCATTTTTCATAACGATTTACGTCCTTCATCATAATATCTAATTCAGCTTTTGCGATAACATCCTTTTCCCTTTGAATGTTAATATATAACGGCAGCAAGCCGCCTAAATCAGCATACCATGTTCGGTTATATGTCCCGCCGAAGCTTTTTGCAGCCTTTTGCCTAACTTCTTCAAAGTATTCGTCTGTACCAAATGGCGGCGTATTCACCACTAACCGATCAGGATCAACATCATCATTCAGCCCGTCATCATCCGTATCCTCATCGGTAGGATCGGAGAGGATAGGCAAATAGTATCTCGGAGAAAAATCGTTTACAAGGAAGTTATAATCGCCGTTCTGATTGAATTTTGTAAGGTGTCCCACTAAATCAGCCATGCAGAAAACAGGAAGCTCTATATTATTATCAGAATTCACTTTTATTTTTGCTTCATCGATCTCCTGCCAGTCTGTAAGAGAATCTGTATCGGAGTTTGTTGTTCCATTGGGAATAAGCTCACCTGTAAGCGATATTTTCTTCCATTTTGTCGGAACGATAATATCATATACAGGGCGTGGCGCTGACAGATGTCCTTCAATATGCTGCCTTATAGTTTCATAATTGTCATCAGCAAGTATCAGATCCAGACCATCTCTGGCTGTAATTGTTTTGTGCATTAAATCTGTATATGTAAAGTAATCTTCTACCGGAGTGATCTGAGAATAATTAATTTGATGGCTATATGCGTATTGAATTGCGGCTTTATCTTCATCCAAATTTCCACCTGTGCCGCTGTTTATCAAGTGAAAGATAAATTTATCAGAATCTTCTCGTAATGATAAAGAATGTCTTATATAATAAGATACTGCATTTCTGTTTCCGCCTTGTCCGGGAGTTATATAATTCAAATTGTTTAAAGTATTATTTAAGGTCATATAGTCCGAACTGAATGCGGTTCCTTTATTTGTTAAGAGAGGCGCTGCGTGTGTAGAATAGTATGGTATGATATATACTCTGACGTTGCTGTTTTTTGAAAAAGCATATAACGATAATTGGGCTATCAGATTTTTCTCTGATTCAAAATAAGGTTCACAGTAATCCGTGCTGTCTTCATTCTGAATAAAGAATACTAAATCAATAGGCGCATTTACATATTCCGGTTCCCATTTAGATGTTGGAACTGAAGGTGCCTTGGGAGCAGCTTTGGGTGCCGCCTTAGGTGCAGGAACATTATTCTCGGCAGGCATTTCCACATCAAGGTTATCGAGCCATATCTCCATATCCATGAGGCAGTATGTGCCTGTTCCATTTACTGCTGCACAGAGCTTGCTGTTCTCAACATCGAATTCGGTCTCGACGGGAAGAAGCATTCTCTCATCCTCATCAAATCTGAACACGTTGAGACGCTTTATGCCTTGAAACTCCTCAAGGCTTGAGAATTTATTCAGGGTGTTTTCGGTATAGCCTTCTTTTATGTCATATTTTAACACTATTTCCTCAGGATTGCAAGTATCTGTTATCTCCACATCGAAACTTGCTCCTATCATAGCGTCATTCTCTATAGCAGCGGAATAGCCGCTTTCGTCAACAGTGAGTTCCTTTTCTGCGTCTCCGTTGGTCTTTATGTCGATTGAGAGTTCATAAGGACTTTCAGCTGTATTGACAGTTGAAAGGATACTGCTATCGGCAGCTATGGTCTGAGGGATAATGTATTCTCCGTCGGGCACACCGTTTGTTGCAGGATCATTGGGGTCAAGTCCCAGCTTTACCTCTGAACCGTCATCAACACCGTCCTCGTCACTATCAGCTACAAGCGGATCTGTTCCGTATACATAGATCTCGTCATAGTCGCTGAGACCGTCCTGATCTGTATCGGTAGTCCACGGATAGGTTTCCCTTGTGAACTCGTCTATATTGCTGAGGCCGTCCTCGTCGGTATCAATGTCAGCGTCGGAAACTCCCTCTGTTACTGAATCATAAACAAGAGGATCAGTCTGAGTGTAGACATATTCCTGATAATCTGTCAGTCCGTCATCGTCTGTATCCTGGTCGTAGGGATCGGTGCCTATCTTCAGTTCATATATGTCGGGAAGTCCGTCTTCATCACTGTCAAGAACTTCAATATCATAGCCGTTTTCAGTGCTTATGACTACAAATGGAACAGACTCTCCGACCTTGCCGCTGTTTGCAGTTTCAATGACTTTTATGTACTTCTTTTCAAAGGGCTCAGTGAATGAAAACTCAAAGGAGTCAGTGTTATTTACAGTTCCTATTGAAGTGTAGTTCTCGCCGTCGTCTGACGCCTGTATATCAAAGCTTCCGTCGGGTACTGTTGTGTTCCAGTATACACTGAAAGCTTCTGTTTCTGCGTCGTACTCACCGTAAGCCACTATCTCAATATCATCGGTATTTATTGGCTCGGATTCATTACCGATGAACTCTGCCATCTGAGAGTTATAATTTGCATTGAGATTTGGACAGGTTATAGTTATAGTATCGGCAATGATGATAACACTGTTGATATTCAGGTTCTGAGCAGTGATATTCACACAGCCGTTTGGTGCATAGACAAGTCCGTTAAGATTGACGTTGTCTGTATCTATTATAATATCACCTGTTTCGGCACTAATAACAGAGTCCTGAGAGTTCTCTACGTTTCCGCTGAGAACAACATCATTAAGTGCCTTTATGCCGCTGGTGATATTGATATTTCCTGTAAGACCTATATCGCCTTCTGCCTCTATAGGTATGTTTACATTGATATTTGTGTCCTCAAGAAAATAGTCCTCAAAGTAGGTGTCAACATGAGAAGTAAAGTATCTGCTTTCGATCTTATCGAAGAAGAACTTCATAGTTTCCTGAGCGTTTTCGGTTCTTGAACCGTTTACGTTAAAGTTCTGAGCCGTTGTGGATATAGTTCCGTTTGTTGCAATACTGCCATTGATGCAGACATTATTTGAATTGATAGTGATAGCTCCCTCCTCAGCTGAGCCTGCAAACATAACATAAGGATAGTGAACGGCTTCCTCTGCCTTTGCAGGTATCTGCGGAATAAAGCTTACTGCGGTAGCTGCTGAAAGAACTGCTGATAATAATTTCTTAAACATTTTTCCTCCGATTTCCCGATATCATGCTGTTTTATGCTGCGTAAAATACAGATATCATTTTTATTATAGTTTTTGCAGCAAAGGATGGTAGTTTAAGTCTGCCTCCTTTCGGATAAAAAAATAGACAATACCGTGAAGTCGAAAGAGCGGAATGAATGATAAAAAACAGTAGAAAGAATAAAGTGAAGATGTTTCTGTAACTGAGTAGAGGTATTGCGTATACGCTGCATTGCAGCATATATATTTTATCACATCTCACAGGCTGAAATCAACGTATTTGCGTGAAATGACATTTTTTTGCGTGAAATGTAATTCTGCGGCGGGGGAGAGCGCACTGGCCTGGTGTGGGGCGTGCAATAAATATAGCTCCTTGACAAGATAAAGAGGTGACGAAAGAAGAAAGTGCAGAGCTAAAAATGGCAAAAAATTCACCGCAGAGAAACAAACTCTGCGGAGCGATTTAATTGTTAAATAAAAAAATAAGTGGTTGACAGTTTTTTGTCAAAAAAACGAGCCCACAAACGCCTATTTTAAGCCATTTGTGAGCCTTGATTTTGAGATGAGGGGAATTGAAGAGACCTAAAGCACTTTTTGTGATTTATATTTTTCTCAAGTAATCGCCTGTATTACGTCATTTCAGAGCAATTCATTTAAATTCATTTTTACTGATTTTTGGTGTCTTTTTGCCACACTATGTAACAAATAAAAGACAAAAAACTCTAATGCAGCGTACCTTTCCATAAATATAAGCAAATTCATTTTAGAAGTATTAATTCACTCATTATGTTGACCGATATTCAGTGTGAAAAGCTAACAGAAAAAGATACCGCTGATCCAGGTCCTTGTAACTTGTTTAATAGTAATTTTTAACAACTGCTTTGTGATGAGCAATTATAGTTCCGTTAGGAGACATTGTATCCCATTCGCACACACGACGACGATGAGGTTTTTGATTGCTTTTGTCACCGCCGCAGTTGACACAACAATTATAGCTGGTACATACTTCATCGTAATAAGTCAGCTCGTTTCCGCCGGGCTCTTCAGTACCGGGAACTTTAACCCATGGTGTTGAACTCTGATAATGTCTGTAATTATGATTGCAGGCAGCTGCTGCCAGAAGGGGAGCGGCGAACCGTGTGTTCTGATTGATGCTTAAAACGGTGCTCAGTGCAAGTACAGCTGCAATGATGCCTTTGACAAATTGTTTTTTCATGATCTTAGTTCCTTTCTTATTTGATGTGGTTGAGTGAATTTGGACGCGAATAAGTGGTTGATATTGCTATGACCATTTTATTATATAAGAAAAGTTTTCATTTGTCAAATAGTATTCGATAATCGTACGTGAAGAAATACGGATCTGCAATACCGTTAACGTCAGAGACTTCCAGAGGCAAAAGTTCCCCACAACAGACCGAAAGATTTACCATGGATTTTAAATCAAGTATGTACTGTTTATAAAATAGAATAGGTTCTATCAGATAGTAAAGAAATTGGGTATATAACAACCTCATTATGTTATTTTACACAAGTATTATTTCCGCTCTTTAGGTGATAGTAGAAATAATTTTATTAACTTTTCATTTGTTGCAAAAAAAGAAAAACGATTTTCAATATATATGGGGATTTTTATAATTTTAAATGTAACTATATGTAAGAATGTTGATGAATACTATTATGGGCAATTCTTTTTATTGTCCTTTTGAAAACTTGAAAATAAATGGATTTATAGGTAATGGATCTCAAGGAATTGTATATAAAGCTATTCGCCATGACGATCATGCAGGTGATGAATTTGCTGCTATAAAACGAACATAGCCCATATTCAGCGAACAAACTCAAGTATAACCGATAGATAGCGAAAACTGAAGCTTTCAAGTAAGATATATAATTATAATATGAATAGGGCAGAAACAGCCTCAACGAACAAGCAACAATTTTATACTGAGGGAAATCAACATTCTCTGCTGTTGCAGTAGCGAATCACTTCATTAGTAAATCAATGAGTTCGGCAAAAATATCATCTAAAATCAACAGTTTAAATATACAATTCACTATATGAGTAATCTATTTTTACAATAGTTGTAAAAAGTATTGAATCAAGTAGCAATTTGTTGTATAATAAGATTAGGAAGATTAGCGGTGTTAAAGTAAGAATATAGCTTTTATGGCAGAATCTGTTAATATAATATTTTTTTTTGACATTGATCTTCGTCTTACTACTAATCACACTCTAAAAAGAACATATCTTTCTTTATATGCACCTAATATTCCGTTAAATGCAGATATTCATATATGATATAATAAAAAATAGGGGGCGTAAATGATATTTTGCTCGTAGCAATAATTATATGAAACAATTTATGTAAATTGAAGTATCTGCTGAAAACATATAGTTTAATCGCTTTACCGAGCAGATGATGTAATAGTATCAATATACGAATAGCAGCATAATTACACTAATGGAGGAAGTATAATGTCAAAAAATGCAAGACGTATTATGTCAAGTTGCCTAAGCGCGGTAGTCTTTTTATCTGTGATTTCAAGTCTTCCCGCCAGTGCAGCCAGCGAACCAATTGTGTTCGCTTATGATAATTACACAGTAAGCTACACTGTAACAGATGAGTGGACCGGTGGACAGAATGTATCCGTAAAATTAACCAATACAGGTGATGAACCGATCTTTAACTGGGCTTTGAAGTATGATTCGGGTTCCGAAATAAGAGATCTTTATAATGCTAATGTTTATGATAATGATAACACCAACTATGTCATAAAGAACGATAACTGGAATTATGAGATTGCTCCCGATGAAAGTGTTGAATTCGGATATACAATCTATGCGGAGGATTTTGCAGTTCCTACAGATTTTGAACTTTGTTCTGAAAGAGTAGATTTAAGCGAAGGCTATGATGTACAGATCGATTATACAGATATCTGGGATACAGGATTAAAGGGCGAAATAACGATCAACAATACTTCAGATCATCCTATTGAAGCGTGGACTTTAGCATTCGATACGAATCTTTCTATGTATGGTCTGTGGGGAGCACATCTCAATGAATCAACGGATTCTCATTACAAGCTTGGCAGTGAAGTTTGGACAAATTCTATTCCTGTTGATGATTCAATAACAATTGGATTTACTGCTTCTAAGCCTGAGAATGAAGAACCTGAAATTAATAATTTCTCACTTACTTCTGTTGTGCTTAATTATAGTTTCAACACAATAGAGACATCTGATGCATATCTTTATTCCAATACAACAGAGATGATTGGAAACCAAGGAAATAAGGAAGTAGTATTCTATTGTGAAACACCTGATATAGTTTCTGCGATATCTTTAGTTGATTCTAATACAGGTGATGAAATCGGTCAGTTCGTTGACGATGGAAAATATTCATCAAGCGGAGACGATATGATGGGTGATGGTGTCTACACTTGTAAAATCAGCTGTGATACCACTGTTAATGAGATGACAATCTTAACATATCATGCTGCAATTAATAATAAGAAGGTTTCTAATAATATAGAGATTCAGATCGTTCCGCCGTTTACAGATCAGGAACTTGAGGACATGGAATATGTTGATTCTATCATTGCTTCGATTTTAGAAGAATATTCAATATCTCCAAGCGAAAGCGCAGGAAATGTTCAGAATGGTTCCGGAAAGGAATACACTCTTACAGAATTCTTTAAGAATAAGCTTGATGCTTTAAATAAGGCACTCTCATCACTCCTTGAAAAAGGAAAAATAAGCGATTATTATTATAATGAAGCTGAAATGATATTCCATTGTCATTATTCAAATGGAATCTCGTTCATTATAGTTCCGAGAGATCTGCTCGAAGCTGACGTTTCACTTTTACAGAAAACTGTAATTACTCCTGATGATGATCTTGATTATTCAGGCTATAATGGTCTCGTTTTAAATGCATTTGAAGATACTGACTATAGAACAGATTTTTATGATGAGTTCACTCAGAATTGGAAAGATGCAGGAATGACACTTGATTATGATGATTTTGTAACTGTATCTGATCTTACGACAAAGCTTTCCAATAAAGATATTATTGCCCTTTGTGGTCATGGAATGGTCTCCAATAATCAGTCGGTGTTTGTTCTGATCGATGATAACGTAACAACTGCCAAAGATATTGCTTATAATCTTGACATTTCAAACCATAGAATTGAAGGTGCACAGTATTCAGTAGGTGGAGTAAATTATCATACATATATAGTATATCGCGATTTCTTTACTAATTATTACGGTACAAGTGGCTTGAGTGATAGTTTCGTTTTCTCAGAATCTTGTAATTTTATGGGAAATGAAGATAATATCGGACATGATGAATCATATGCAAATGCTCTGATCAATTGCGGTGCAACATCTGTTATTGGTTTTGAAAACTCTGTTATGGCAGATTACTCAAGAGAACTCATGCTCTATTATTTTGAAGAATTATTAGACGGTGAAACATCAGGCGATGCGTTCATCGACGCCAAAGAAGAGTATGGCTATAATGACTATGAGTACAGAAAGCCAAGCTTCTTCACTTATTTAGGCAAGTATCTTGTTGGCAAAGATGCTTTTGATGAGATGGGAAATACAGCATATCCATTTATTGTCGGCGACAAGGATGCAAAACTTGTCAATGGCTTGAAGAACGGAAATTGGGAATCATTTTTCCAGAAATTATCTCCTGCACCATGGGCTTGGGATTATGATGGAGATTGTCGAGTTATAACATCTCAGGGCGATGTGAAGCCGACAGGTACCAGAATGGCATTTATTTCAACAGGAATTGGCTCAAAATCAGGTGTAAGTATGTCAGGATCACAGGGCAGCATTTTATTTCAGACTGTTCGTAATACCGATAATGATACACTCACATTTGACTATGATTATATTTCAGAAGAACCAATGGAATATGTTGGAAGCAAGTTTGATGATAAATTTGAGATCCAGATCTTAGATAAGAACGATACTGTATTATACAGCAAGATAATGGAATCAGTCAACACTTCAAAATGGTATTCTGTTGGCGGAATCGATTTTGATGGAGGAGACTCAACGGTTTATCACACAAACTGGAAGAACGCCACAATAGATATTTCAGCATACAAGCATCAAACAATAACTATAAAGTTCTTGGTATATGATGTTGGTGACTCAATATACGATTCAGCAGTTGTCTTGGATAATATCAAGCTTTCATAATTTTTAAGGAGGATATACATGATAAAAAAAATATCTGTTATAGGTGTTTTGTTATCAGCGGGATTAGTTTTCTGTTCCTGTGGTCCGGAAATAGGTTCAAAAACTGAAAAGCCTTCTGAATCACAATATATAGATGAAAAGACAGATTCATCTATATTTGATGAAAATTCATCTACAGAAACTCTTGACACAAAAGATTATGTATATAAGCAGATTGATGATACTCTTTCATCAGATTCATATAAAAAAGGATCTATTGAACAAAGAACTGATATAATTGACGCAGTGTTAAAAAGACTAAAAAATGATGAATATATAAGTGATTACTACTATGAAATGAACACGGACAGGCCTGTGGTACATTATGTTTTTTCAGATGGTATAAAGAATACAGTAGTATTATCAGATATTCCATTAAACGAAAACTGATTTGCACTGGTTTTATCTAATATCCGAATATAAAACATCCCCTCAGAGTTTTCACACTTTTACTGTGTGTCAACTATGGGGGGACGTTTATTAGGAAGATAAGCGTCAAATAAACGTTACCGTCTGATCTTACATCAACTACCGGCAGATGATCTGCTCCGAGTACAGGAGTTATCGGAAACCGGAATTCATGCTTACTGTCGGTAAGTACATTCAATACGACAGTTGTTATTCTGTAACGACAGAGACTTCCAGAGGCAAAAGTTACCTACTACAATTCACTAATTAAAAAAGCTATAAACATAAGCTCCATCGACTTCGTAATAAACATAATATCTACAAAGCTTTTTATCATTTGAATCTGTAACAATAAAACTGAGTACGATCTTTTTTCTGCCTTCCCATTCTCTCATATAATCCAAGGATACAAATTCAGGGGAAACAGCATTTATTCCAGTCAAACCATATTTCTGTGCCGTCTGTTCATCATTTTTTATAGCATCCTCAAGATCTGCATAGAACTGATCCACCGCTCTTTCCTTCAATTTCTTTTCAGCAACAAGTTCGTCCAATTTCTTTTTTTCGTTATTTACCATCTGAAGCCATGAATTAGTAATTTTATTGCCATTAATATCAACTTCTACCATGTTTTTCTCTGATGGATCAAAACCTTCAGGGAATAATGTTTTACAGTTATCATCTAAACAATATTCAGCATTAAAACATTCTGCATTTTTTATATTAGTATTTCTTAAATCAGCTCCGGACAAATCAGCACATGTAAAATTTGCCTTCTTTAATTTTGCACTATTTAAAATAGCTTTTTTCAAGTTAGCATTTCTTAGATCAGCCTCTTCAAGATTGGCATCTGATAAATCCGCACTAATTAGAATGACATTTTGCAAAACTGCTTTTGACAAATCTGCGTTTTTAAGATCAGCTTCAAATAAAAATGAATCTTTAAGATTGGCTTCAATCAATTCAGCTCTTGACAGATGCGCTCTCTTCATGGTTGCGCCTACTAAAACAGCTCTATTAAGATTAGATCCTCTCATGTCAGCACCGGAAAGTTTTGTTTCAATTAAAATAGCTTCCTTAAGATTAGCATTGGATATTACAGAGTTGTTCATAATAGCGCCTGAAAGATTTGCGCACTCAAAATCTGAATTTCTAAGAAATGCGCTTTCAAAATCAGTTTTCACAAGACGCGCCTTATAAAATGAAGTATTCTTTAAAAACATATTCTTCATTTCCCATTCAGAAATGTTAATATTTGAAACAAACGGAGATAACAATTCTCTCTGGGCAATTATTCCAATATGATTGAGACCTTCATTTTTGTATCCTAATCCTGTTAAAAACCAAGTCAGATTTCTAAACACTCTACTTATCTGAATATTCAGCATAGACGGGCTCACCTTATATTCAATTACAGGTTTTAGAATCTCAATATTTGAAAGAATCCCTTTTTCCAATCCCATTTTGTAGTATTTTATAAAACTGTCAATATCAAACTTGCTATTCTTCGCGTGAACCAGATCATTAATATAATTGAAAATATAATACGGTATCTGAATATATCTAAAGGCTTCAATAATATTATGCCATAGTTCAAATGTGATAGTATCTGTATCTTGATTTTCATAATAATTTTTGTCAAATTTGGCAAAGTAGTCTTCATAAATCTTTACTGCTGTAAAATAATCACAAACCGTTCTGTGTGCAAATTCTATACCTTTTTCCTTGCCTATTGCAAAATGAAAAACCGCAAGATACATAGCAGTATCTATCGTAGTCTTCTTAGGAATTTTATAGCCTTTTTCCTTCAGAACTTCAATGGTTCTATCTTTTGCATACTTTATATGATCTACATCGCTATTATGAGATTCCTTCAAAACCAATGTCTCGTTCAAAAACATCTGATAAGCCAGTTCTTTTGTAAATTGCCAATTTATATATTTTAATCGCTGTTCACTTTTAGCATTACTATATACACTGCCTGCCCTTTGTTTTTTTGAGTGCTCACGTTCAGAAAGAGTGTGAAAAACATTATCATAGAACTGTCCTATGGAATCATTTGCTGAGATAATAGTAAGGCTGGTACACGCAAGATAAAGTATCAACGGTGCACAGAATACTTCCAGTCGTTCATCCTCAGCATTATTCTTAAAGATTTCATTATAATTATTCTTAAACTCCTCACACCAACGCTTTTTCTCAACTGAATCTGTAAGAGAGCTGAACTTATCGCACCACTCCTTTAATTGTGACTCTTTCCACTCAAGCTCTATATGAGGTAATTCCTTAAAATCTTTAATTAAGTCCTTCATTGGCCTTGACGTTATCAGGACTTTTATATCATATGCCTCGAGATCGGTGATCAGCTTTTCGATAAATATATTTTTATCAAATTCATCAGCAAGAACACACAATTCATCATAACCATCAAGAATTATCAAACCTCCATCAAGCTGACTATAATTGACGTCAATGATTTCCGTGATAATATTCAATGTTGAATACTCTTGATCCTTTGTTGCCTTTTCGATTCTTTTTATATGTTCTCTTAATATGACCGGATGAATATGCGACTTACTAATGCCAAGAGTATTCTCATCTCCGGAAATTCCGTAAATATCGGCGATTATCTTTGTGACAAGGCTGGTTTTGCCAATACCTGAAGCTCCATAAATGAACATAATATTCTTGTCACTCTTATACCAATCATGTATAATATCTATTACATTTTCGGAATACTCTTTAACTGCTGGGTCAAGATACATTTTTCCCAATGTAATGTTACTATTTTTTTCAAGAAAAAGCTTTCGATTGTAATTCTTTATATACTCATATGTAGAATCATCGATTAAAAACTCAGTGCATTTATTTTTAAGGAAATTCATTATTTCAGAAAGCTTTTCATTATGTTCGATTGAGCGTTTTTCAATGAGCCACCTCAAACCGATATCTTTGTCTTTTAGAATATTTTCTTCAAAAGAATCGTACAATTCTTTAGCGACAAAAATAACATTTTCTGTCACACTTGTGTCATATCTTCCGGGATAGCCGAAATCGTCTGAAATGATTGCTTGTATCGCCTCAACAGAATAGATATTTGTACTAATATTTTTATTATCCAGATATGAGATTACATCTAAACAATGGAGATCGCAGAATTTCTGATACTGATAAAAGTTATTATAACGAGCCAAAATGTTATCAGATTTTTTTTCGGCCTTTTTTCCTTTTCTAATTATTTCATTAAGAGTATCAGCAAAAATATCGCCTATCTTTTTCCCATAAGAATCATTCGTTAAGAACTTATCTGATAAAAGCTCAAATAATGATTCGCCGCTATTATTAATTGCCAAGCCAAGTGCAGTTACGGTAAATGGGAGTGTCCACGGAGCAATAATACCTATTAATGTACTTGTTCCAGCTACACCAGCTTCCACGCCAATATCTGTTCCTAACTTGACAATAAACTTCTTAAACTTACTATCAGAAGGATTAAAGAATCCAACTTTTCCTGGATTGTCTATTATCTTTCCACATTTTTTACATACAATTTCGTCATTCTCCTGCTTGTATTCCCAATGACCACATTTACATATAAACTTGTTCATTTAAATCATCCTCATTTTTTATATAATAGTTTTTCAATAACTATAGAGATCTATCATATCTAATTAATCTTCTATTACGCCTCATAACAAAAGCAACAAGTATTTTTATCAGATAATAAAGAATCTGGGTGTAATTCTGGGTTCTATGCTTTGGTATGTAATCCATTACTGAAGTCACAGGACTTATTATTTCCCATAACTTCTTGTGCTTTCAGTATATTTTATGCTTTATCCTTTTTCTTCAATGCCTTTACGACAGCTGAAAGTACCTTGCGCCGTTTAGTTACTATCCTTCCCCAGCGATATACTATTCCGACAGGATACAAAGCGGGGATTTTATCAACAAATTCAACGGATTCTCTCATATACTTCACGCTCGGGAACATATTATGCAGTATATAACTCGGTTTCGACTGTTTAGCGAGCTTGTTCCTGACTCTTTTTTCAACGGTGCCGTATGTACCTGCGGTAAGATAATTCATCAGCATAGCCTGCTCCGATTCGGTCAGTTCAGGTGTT
Organism: Ruminococcus flavefaciens ND2009; assembly: GCF_000621785.1. Classification (GTDB taxonomy): domain Bacteria; phylum Bacillota; class Clostridia; order Oscillospirales; family Ruminococcaceae; genus Ruminococcus; species Ruminococcus flavefaciens_C. Next base: position 93,185 of record NZ_JHXI01000016.1, read on the forward strand.
TCAGCTGAAGAAAATACCTTGATAGCAAGCTGTCGGCGCTCCTGTTCAAAATCTGCAATCTCAAGCTGCCGAAGCTGTTTTTCTATATATTTCCAATCAACTGATTCGCCTTTCCAGGTGATATAGACATAACTATCAAGCAGTGAACGGATACCTGTTCCGCCTCCGCTGTAATGCTTCCATTCGTGAGCGGTGATATACACATAAAAATCTTCATCAGAAAAATGATACCCGAAGCTGTTTCCTTCATCCTTTTTCATAAGCTTCCTGACGTCAGAATAATATCTGAACAGCGGTTCTGCGTGCTGCTCACCGAACAATGATATATGGAGCTCAAAATTTAGCACAGGCGGTTTATGGTAAACATCGTGATTACCTTTACCGAAGTGTTCAACAGAATATCCTTGAGCAGTCATTATATCCCTGACTTTTTCCTGATATTCCTGATCGTAGAGAACATCGTTGTCCGCCATCTCGCGCATACCATTTTCGGGATATATGTCCTTCAGAACAGAGCCCTTTAGAGGCATGTACCATATTTCCTGTTTCTCAAACTCCGAGAGGAGCTTTGCACGTTCCATATCAAGATAGATATTCTTTCTTACAGCCTTTTTATAGGCATCATGGAATCTTTCATGCTTTATACCTGCGCGTTCAAGCGCGATACATACAGCTCCGCGGACAGTATGCTTTTTAGCAAGCTCATAGAGCTTATCCAGATCCATAGACTTTATCCTGTCAGCGTCAGGCGTTATACCGTTCACTGAGCATGACAGCAGATAGATCAGGTCCTTATATACAGTGTTCATTCTGTTATAGCTCCGATAGAACGTAGTTTGTCGATGATCTCAGCAACATCTCGCTCAATAGTTTCTCGGCCTGCCCCTGAATACTCCGAAAGAAGATTATCAACTATAGCTTCCTGTGTTGTATCGCTTTTCAGACACTCAACAATAAAAGCTGCTGTTTCGTTGTTCTTCACGATACCTTTGAAGCTGGTCTCGCTGGTGCTTATGATATAGTGTTCGCCCCTTGTCTCATGTGTGAGAAATCCTGCATCAAGTTTCATTTTATACCTCCTACTGATGTTATGTTTTTATTATATCAGAAAATTTTGCAAAAGGCAACAGGCGGCATAATGCCGCCTGTCGAATATAGATATGTTACCAATCTACTTCTTCTCCACCTGAACCCTGCTGAGCACCCTCGCCTCCGCTTGTTGTGATTATGTCTTCTGTGTCAAATCTGTCGATTTCCATTTCGGGTTTAATATATTTTTTCATAGCTTTAATTCCTTTCATTCAGCTGTATTATATGTTGCAGCAACTACAGTATCACTGTATACATATATGTCCTTATTTGTTTTTTCATCATGATACTTAATATATCCTATTGCGTATAGGTAATTATCAAGTTTTCCGCCAACTCCACATGCAAAAGTATATGTACCATTATTGTTTTTATAATCTGCGGGGTGGTTTGTAGCTTTATTTATAAGGATACTTCTTATATCATAATCTGGATTATTCATAAGATTAACTTCAGCATAATTATTGCCAGTAGTATAGCCTAAAAGCTTATTGGTTCCATATTTAATTCCAACCTCAGTTACATTATACTGTTTTGGAACACTATGACTGAATACAAATCCTATGGCTTTATTACCATTATATGTAGTCTTTATTGCATCCATATTAAGTATCGGTAATGGAGTAACGTCGACTGACTTATCTACATACTGTGCTACAAGCTCTACATCCTTAGTTACAATAAAGCTGTAGTTCTGTGAATAGCTCAGTACCTTGCCGTCAGTTGTTTCCCAGCGCCAGAACTTTTTATCACTGAGGTTAGGAGCCTTAACCGTTGCAGATGATTTTGTTTCATACATCTTCTTGCTGTATACTTTTCCTGCTGTAAATTTAACGCTGTACATCTCCGCTATTTTCCACTCTGCTGAGATCTGTCCCTCAAAGTTTCCGATACCGAAAGCCTTGGCTTCATATGTGCCTATAGCGGTTTGGATCCTGCATGAATATATATAATCCTTGCCAAGCTCAAGAACCTTGCCATTATAGGTAAGAACTGCCATGGGCTGATGATTCTGACCATCATAACAGTAGGTGATGGTGTTGAGATACATTGTTGCATCGGAAATGTCTGTCTTGTTGCTGCTGGGGCCTATCTCAAAGATAGTGGACTTGACTGTCTCGTTTACAGAAGCAACTGCAGAACCGTCCTTCAGTATGCAGCCGTTTGTCTTTACCTCACAGCCTCTCAGATCAACGCCGTTTGTGAAACCGTAGAAAGCACCGTTTGATGCATTTCTGATGTTGACATTTGAATCAAGCATCTCAATGAAAGCACCGCCGTCTTCTGCGAATATACCCTTTTTCGCTGTGCTGGAGTTTAATTCGATATCCTTAATATAAAGCTTTGAACCTGTGCCGCAGCTTATACCTGTTTCTGCGTTCAGAGTAAGTATTTCGTTACCGCAGGCTTCAATAGTAGTTTCAAGGCCGTCTGCTATTCTGATGCATCCTGCAAGGCTGTTCAGGGTAATATCATTGTCAATTTGGATCATAAGACCGTCAATTCCCTGATTGTCGATACACCAGTTGCTTCCGGCTGATATATCAGTGAATATGAGCTTCTTTTCTTCCGGGACATATTCAACATCGGTATAGTTTTCATATCCTTCTAAAACACTGTGGCAGTTCTGCTCACTTACCTGAACACCTGCTACATAAAGAGGATAGTACTCGATAGGAGCAATAGCGATCTTAGGTTCCATGATTTGAGTAGCTCCAGCTAAGAGATTATAATTCTTAGGAGTTTTTATTTTGCAGCTGTCAAGAGTGATACCGCCATTAAATCCGCTTATTCCCGCCCTGGATTCTACACTGAAATTGGAATTTTTAATTACCAGTTTGCTATTATCACCACTTGCCAGAATTCCAAAAGCAGCTTTTGGAATATGTAATCTGTTTATATACAGATCAGCGTCTTCAACAGTAAGAGTTGCATTGTTAACAGAAATAGCAAAAGCTGCACCGCTTGTGATAGTTGAATCTGCTTTTCCGATATTCAGCTTGCCTGTTATAACAGTATCTGCCTTAAAAGTCAAATATTTGCTTGATTCGATGGTATGTCCGTTACCGTTTATAATAAGTCCGTTATTGCTGACATTCTGAATAACATAATTTGAGTTATCATAAATATCCTTTAAAAGGGTAAGAGTATTTTTCTCGGGATCATAGCTGAATTCACCGTTATTTCCGAGATTATCAAGATCACTTAATGAATTCACCTTATTATTGTATATGCTGAAGCCATAATCTGCATACTCTCCAACGACGATCTCTGTTTTTAAGGTATAAGCCCGATCATTATAGTTTAAGCCGCATCCACCATCTTCGAACTGTTCATATTCCAGTCCCGGAGCCGGAACAGAAACATAGCAGCCTTCAAGATTGATCTGACCAAATGCATACATACTATTGTAAGCATAAATATGTGAATCAATGATATTGAATGTAACATTATCAGTCCTTCCGGTACTGTAGAGATGGGCACATTCTATATCAGCATTTTTGATGTTGATCACTGCATCTGAACAGCCTTTGATCTGATATATTTTTGTTTTGCCAGTAATGTTTGTATCAGCCCGTAATTGGATTATTCCTGATGCATGGAAAGTTTCGGTACCCGTTGATACATTGTGTCCGTTAAAGTCGATATTAAGACCTGAGTTATCGATATTTTCAATAAGAGGAACACTTGTTCCGCATACGCAGTCCTTAGTAAAAGTAATAGTGTTGGTCTCAGGATTGTAAATAAGTGCTCCGTCAGGACCAAGCTTGAACAGTTTGCTGCTTGCTGTTACATCTTCGCCGCAAATCTTGAAGCCGTAGCCCTTCCTGATCTGAACGCCTTCACCATCATAGCCGTCTACAGCTATATATTCTCCACTTGCTCCGTAAGTCTCGATCTTTGCACCTTTAGGTCCTGTAATGTGAGAATTATCAAGAATGATCCTGCCTTCTGATGAGTATATAGTGCCGACGATGTCCAGATCAGAATTAATGATATTGACATCACCAGTTGTATGTAAGCTCTCACCCTCAGGATATTCCCGCTCCGGATCTCCTATCTCAACACTGACATTGTCAAAGGTAATACTCTTCTTGCAACTGCTTCCTCCGATAGAAAGCTTTCCGGGTCCAATTATGGTAGTGTCAGAGTCGAGTATGAAATTGGAATAATGAAAGTCCGAATCTGCCTCTACTTTGATAATAAGACCAGGTATGGTGCTATAGATATTATTATTTGAGGTTGAAGGGGTACCCTTGATAGTAAGAGTATTTGTATCAGGATCAAAGGAAACCTTATTATTTCCGTCGAGATTGTTAAGATCCCATGTGGAATCAACCTGCTTGTATCCGTATCTCAGTCCATAGCTTTTCGGTGCTATGGTTATGTTTGAAGCAAGAGTATTGCTATTTGTTCCCTTAACAACAGCACTGTTGTAAGAGCCTGACTTGCCTATAGCAGCATCCTTGGGTTCATTAATAAATGTGTCGCTAATACTGATGGTTCCGTATGTGGAATAGATATTGCCTTTTACCTTAACTGCTGAACCATTGGCGATCTGTAAATTACCGTATTTTGTGTATAAACTGCCATTGGTTGTCACTCTTGAGTTGTCTATTGTTATCTTACCTGCTGATGATGAGGTTGAGTTAGTATAAATGGCTCCGCCTGAAGTGATCTCTGAATTATTAACAGTAATGTTGCCCGATGCAGTCAAAGATCCTGTGGTAGAAATCCTTGAATTGTTTATCTGCATATTACCGGTAGACTCAAACAGGGAGGTACAGTTGATCTCAATGTCTTCAATAGTAAGAGTACCTGTCTGGTGTTTGAAAGCTCCGCAGGTCAGCTTGCCGTTACCTGTGATTTTGCTGTTTGCACCAAGGGTGAAAACAGTTGAAGTACTACCTGAAATGTTTGTATCACCTGTCAGCGAAACAGTAAGACCTGAACGTGTTGAACTGATCTTTGTGAGATTTCCCTTGACATACAGGATATTTGCTGACGGGTCATAGGATACATTTCCATTGTTCAGGACGTCATGGCAGTTTGCCCTGGTAACACCGGTAGAATTTACTGTGATACCATAGGTTGCACTTGCTGCTGTAGCCACTTCAGTTGCAAGGGCGCCGGAAGCAGATACTCTGATACCGCCTGATGTACTGCTGATGTTATTTGGCTGGGGCTTGTCCAGGACTATATTGGTTCCCAGCGTGATCTTGCCGTTGAATCCAACAACTGCACCATTAGCACAGTTATTGATCTTTATGTTTGCACTGTTCAGTTTAAGAGAAGGTCCTGACCTGCCGTAGATACCATATAAAGAGCTGTTTATGGTCAGAGGAGCGGCTATGGTCAAAGCCTTTGAGCTGTCAGTGGTATCAAATTTGACACCGTATGAGAGCGCGTTTACAGTCAGATTGCTCGTACCTGTGAACTCTGTGTTCTCAGTGAACAGGAAAGCAGGTTCGGTACCGTTTTCTGTTATGGTGTATGAACCAGCCGTTTTGATCTTAAGGCCGTCGATGCCAGTATTTTCAATAGCAGGAACATCTGTGGCTGTAAAGTTCTTTTTGAGAGTCAGTGTCTTAGTATCGGGGTCATAGCTTGCACCTGTGTCGCCGATACTGTCTTTGTTTTCACTTGTTACCTGTGTACCTGCAACTTTAAGACCTGCATATTTATCGGGTTTTGTTCCAGGAACGATAGTAAAACTATTAACAGAATTTCCATTGCTATCCACTACATATGCACTAGTAGTTTCTATGATTTCTCCATCTACAGGATCACTGATATAACAATCAGTAAGCCTGCAATTCATTCCATTACTATACGTAGAAATTAAATCGTTTCCATTATGTGAAGTAATAGTAGAATTACAGATATTTAAGTTAGGAATATAGTTAAAATTAGAATAAACTAAAAGATAACCGCCAATGAAGAGATCGAGATTTGCATCCGTGATACGCAGATTTCGTGCACGTATAAAAGATTGACTGTCTGTTTTTACTGTCAGCTTTCCGCTTCCTGTAAGAGTCAATATGCCGTCTATATTATTATAATGGATAGGAGACACTTCCTTGTTATCCTCGAAAGTAACATCATTATCAATTTTTACTATCAGATTTGAATATGTTGAATAGATGATATTTTCGTCTCCGCTTGAATAATACCTTGAATCCTGTGTGTAGATAGTTGGATTGCTACTGTTTCTGCTTTTTACAGTAAGCGTATTGGTATTATAGTCGAAACTGAATTTTACAACAGAGCTGCTGCCAAGGATATCAGATTTGTTGCTGTCGGTTACCTGATGACCGAGTATCCAGATGTTGTATTCCGCAGCATAAGCCTTCAGCGGCTTGACATCCGGAATTACCATGACCGCCATGAACAGCGCCATGATAATGCTGAACACCCGTGTCAGGGGCGTTCGTTTTCGTGTTTGTGTGTTTGCTTTCATAGAAACCCTCCTAAAAATATAATATTTATATCACACCGCTCAGCGGCTGATACCTTTAGTAAGGGGATCTGAGACCCCATATCCCGATAAAATAATAAAAAGGCGCATTGCCCCTCATATAGAGCAATGCGCCTTTGTTGACCAGATTATAAAGGTTTCAGCTATGTTGTCAGATCCGTGATGAGTTAAATTCCAGTAACGTTCATAGTCGATAACCCTCATTAACAAAGACGGATGCAGAATTTGAGGTAAGCTGTATTGTATAAGTATATTTTAACATGTATTATACCACAAGTCAATATAGTAATATTTACTGATTTATCTATTACTATCGTGCCGCTTATGGTTGAATTCGCTTATCAAGTAAAGCTTAACAGCAATTTCAGATAAATATACGTAATACTTTTAGATTCTCATCAAAGAAAACCGCAGGGAATATCTCCTGTGGTTTATTATCCGATATGTGATTCAGGCAGCCCCCTCAAGGCATACATTACCATTGAACAACTTTACTCCGAAGAGACCTAAAACATTATTTGTGATTTATGGCTTTTTCAAGTAATCAATTGTATAACGTCATCTCAGAGCAATTGATTTATACCCACTTTTACTGATTTTTGGCAGCTTTTGCCACAGTAAGTTACAAATAAGGGGGGATTCTAATGAAATCGTTCTTCTGTCTTATATTACAGAAAGGATGATTTTTTCTCTGTTTACAAAAATGTTTGAGATTTTTTGTAATAGTACACAAAATATTGTTGCTGCAGCATAATTAACAAAATAATGTATATTTTAACAGTGGAATTATGTTATAATATTATTATAGAGGATTATACATTTATGTTATTCATTAATGGCATATTGTTTAAGGAGGCGATCTTATGAAAAAATTAAATTTGTATAAAAAAGTCATTGCAATGCTGTCGGGCATTTCACTTATATTTACCAGTGTCAGCACATTTTATACACCTTTCATTGTCTTTGCAGATGGCGATCCGCCATCACAAAGTCTGGTCGAAGCACTTGATCCTGTTACGGAGCTTCACTGGGTAGAGGACAGCTCTGCGACCGTAACATGGACAGTATCGGCAGAAGCTAATTACTATGCTGTAACGGTAGATGTTTACGAATCCGATGGTATTACATTTATTGGTTCAAGCGAAACAGGAACTACAGCTACTGAGATTGACGTCCAACAGGAGATACATAATGTTATTGGAGATGCCGAGTATGATGTGGTAAAGGTCAAGGCTACTGTTATAGCTCAGAAAAAGCAGGATGATGTAGTTGTGGCGGAGAGTGATGGTATAACCACTGGAATGTGGATGTATTTATTAAATATTATTCAGATACCTACTCCTACAAAAATTGAACTAAGTGAAGATTTGATACTAACATTTGAATGTGATATTGCCAATCCAGCGAACATCATTTCTCA
>NZ_JHXI01000017.1 GCF_000621785.1 Ruminococcus flavefaciens ND2009
AGCCCATCTTTGAGTGATAAATCTTTGGTATCAAGATCATGCGGTCTCAATACGTTATGAGGTATTACCATCCGTTTCCAGAAGCTATCCCTCTCTCAAAGGCAGGTTGCTCACGTGTTACTCACCCGTCCGCCACTAAGATAATCTAAGTAAACTCAAATTATCTCCGTTCGACTTGCATGTGTTAAGCGTGCCGCCAGCGTTCGTCCTGAGCCAGGATCAAACTCTTTATTAAAGTTGTATATTTAAATCCCTCAGGATTTAGATATCGATCCTAATTCATAACGCTTGCGTTATTACTCTTCGTGTTTTTTTAAAGTCTTTTCTTGACTTCCCTTTATCTTCATAAAGGAATCTCAAGGGTCGTTACTTTTTATTCGCATTGTTCAATTTTCAAGATGCTGTCTTCGCTATCTCTCTTCGAGACAGCTTAACTATTATATCACAGTTCCTTTTCTTTGTCAATACCTTTTTGAAAATTTTTCTGTGATTTTTTTCGTCTCCCTCTTCTCGGTTACGCTCCCACGCTGCGCCAGCAGGCTTACTGTTTGCGTCCCCCCGAGGCGACTTAATTATTATAGCACGGCAGGAAGGTTTTGTCAACTAAAAAAGCAGCGGTTGAATTGTGAGCTTTTTATCTATTATTACTCCATATGCTGTTTCATATGCCGTAATCACTTCAGCAGCAGAAATCTTGCCATGAATATCAGCGCCATGACCACCAGAACTGCCGCAATGGTGATGTGTCTGCTGACATCTGCCTCGAACTTGAACTTCTTCGGATTCTTTGGATCGCAGAGTATAAGGTGTGTCGAACCTATTTTCAAAGGCTGGGTATAGCCCGCCTTATCCTCAGCCTCATAGGTCTTGCCGTCAAGTTCATACTTCATGATATGAGTGTAGTGGGAAACGCGCTTTGCCACGCGCATCAGCCTGCCTATAAGTCCTATGCCCCGATATCTGAGGACCGACTTTGAGTCAACAACCTCAGCCTTTGCTATCACGCCAAACTTCTTATAATAAAGAAGCCGCGCAAGATAAACTCCCCCTGCAAGAGCGATAATGCCGCCCACGCAGGCAAGTATGATGTCTCTCATATTTCACCTCATTTATCAGAATATGCTTTCTTCGCCGACGTCCAGCCCCTTTGCCTTATCCGGGTACAGAGCCTCGGCGTACTTGTATATCTTCATAATATCAATGTCATCGGCTTCGCCCTTCAGCAGCTTTCTGAGCTCAGACGCACCGACGTTCACCTTCAGACTGCTCTCGTCTTCATAGCCGTCCTTATTGCTTATAAACACCAGATCAAGGGAATACACCGTTCCTCCCCTTGCACGGTGAGGCTGTACGCAGCAGGAAAAGCTCTCCGTCTTTGCAAGGTCTATCTCCCAGCTGTAAAACAGCCATATACACCTGATAACGCCGTCGTCCCCAAGCTTTACCAGGGTCTTTATCGAGCACACTCCCACCAGCAGCACTACACCGACTGGCATTCCCACTAAACTGCCCACCAACGCATAGTCCGCCGTCTTTTCATTGTAAGAAAGACATATCGGCAGCAGACACAGTCCGAAAGACAGCACCACCGTTATCGCCACTATCATTGGCGGTATGTATTTTATTCTTAATGTTTTCATAAATGATACCCCCATATCACTTGCAAAAAGCGGACAGCCCGTAAACTGTCCGCTTGAATTTACCCCTTTGCGCAGGATCTTCCCTGCTAATGTCCGTCTTTGACGGCTCAGTCTGCCATGAGCTTTACCATTACAGCCTTCTGAGCGTGGAGACGGTTCTCGGCTTCCTCGAAGATCTCGTTTGCGTGAGACTCGAATACCTTCTCTGTGATCTCCTCCTCACGGTGAGCGGGGAGGCAGTGAAGTACCATAGCGTCTGCATGAGCCTGAGCCATGAGATCATCGTTGATCTGGTAGCCTGCGAAAGCCTTCCTGCGCTTCTCGGCTTCGCCCTCCTGACCCATGGAAGCCCATACGTCAGTGATGAGAACGTCAGCGTCCTTCGCTGCCACCATAGGAGAATCTGTGAGCTCGAACTTATCGCCGTACTTAGCAGCAAACTCAAGTATCTCAACAGGGGGCTGATAGTCGTCGGGGCAGGCGATGGAAACGCTCATGCCCACCTTCAGGCAGCCTACGATGAGAGAATTTGCCATATTGTTTCCGTCACCGATGAAGCACATCTTCAGTCCGTCAAAGCTTCCCTTGAACTCGCGGATAGTCATAAGGTCAGCCAGTACCTGACAGGGGTGACAGAAATCGGTAAGTCCGTTGATTATCGGGATAGAGCCGTACTGAGCCAGGTCCTCCACCTCTTTCTGCTCAAAGGTACGGATCATGATACCGTCAAGGTAGCGCGAGAGAACTCGTGCTGTATCCTGAACGGGCTCTCCGCGTCCGATCTGGAGATCGTTTGAGGAGAGGAACAGCGGGTATCCGCCCAGCTGGTACATACCTGTCTCGAAGGAAACACGGGTACGGGTGGAAGCCTTCTGGAAGATCATTCCCAGAGTCTTTCCCTTCAGGTGGGGATGCGGGATACCGTGCTTGAGCTCATACTTGAGCTGGTCTGCAAGGTTAAGTATGTCAATGATCTCCTCAGTGCTGAGATCGAGCATTTTAAGTAAGTGTTTCATAATATTTATCCTTTCAGAAATTCTGTATGTTTACTTGTTCATCTCGCCGAAGGCTCTGTCTATAGCCACGGCGAAAAGCGGGATATAATCATCAAAGGCAGTATTTTCTATCTCTATGCCGTACTGGAACTCACCGTTCACAGCCGAAAGCGTATGGATATGACCGACACTGTTCCCGTTTTTTACTATTTCAAATTCCTTTCTGTCCTTGCTTCTGAGCTCGAATGTGAACTCCTTGCCTCTTGCCACGATAGTGGGGTCGAGGAAAAGGGATTTGCACTCCATGGAAAGGAAAACGTTATCGTTAAGTATTATGGTAAATGCAGGCTTTTTGTCATCACCTGTCTGAACGAGAGTATAAAGGTTATAATAGTTGCTTGCATCCATGAGATTATATCTCGAACTGAAGCCTTTTTTTCTGACACTGTACAAGACTTTGCCGTTTCTGTCAGTGGCTACGTATTTGTTGCCCTTGCCTGTTACCTGCAGCTCCATAATCATTCCTCCAGTATCTCTATCAGAATTTTCAGTCCGTCCTTAAGCTCGTCGTAGGAAATCGTCAGCGGCGGGAGAAGCCTTACCTTCTCCTTTGCGGTGAGTATGAGCAGCCCCTTCTCCAGAGCCTTTGCGGCTACATCGTGGGCGTCCTTGGACTTCAGGGTAATGCCTATCATGAGACCTATACCGCTGATACCTGCCACCTCGCTGCACTTTTCAAGCTCGCTCCTGATGAACTCAGCCTTTTTGCCGACCTCATCCAGGAAGCCCTCGCTTTCGATCCTGTCAAGGACAGCCAGACCGCCTGCACAGGCAATGGGGTTGCCGCCGAAGGTAGAGCCGTGAGTACCTGCTGTCAGGACTCCGCTGCACTTCTCGTTCACAAGGCAGGCACCCATGGGGACGCCGCCTGCGATACCCTTTGCAAGTGTGGTTATGTCGGCTTTTCTGCCGAAGTGGTCTCCTGCGAGGAATTTGCCTGTACGTCCCACACCTGTCTGCACCTCATCGGCGATGACCAGTATGTCCCTGGGAGCGCAGAGGTCATAGACCGCGTCAACAAAAGCCTGATCCAGCTTATTGACGCCGCCCTCGCCCTGAACGTACTCCAGCATTACCGCACAAACCGACTTATCCTCAAGCTTAGCCTCAAGGTCATCGATGTCATTTGCGGTAACATTCACGAAGCCTTCTACGAACGGAAAGAAGTAATTGTGGAACACATCCTGTCCTGTAGCGGAAAGGGTAGCGATAGTCCTGCCGTGGAAGGAATTCACAAGGGTTATTATAGTATGTCTGCCCTTGCCGTATTTATCGAAGCTGTACTTCCTTGCCACCTTGATAGCGCACTCATTTGCCTCAGCACCGCTGTTACAGAAGAATACCGACTTATAGCCCGAGATATTGCAGAGCCTGTCGGCGAAATCCGCCTGAACCGCCGTATAGTAGTAGTTTGAACTGTGCTGGAGGGTACGCACCTGAGCGCATACCGCGTCAGCCCATTTTTCGTCGCAGTAGCCGAGGGAATTTGTACCGATGCCGCTTCCGAAGTCGATGTATTCCCTGCCGTTTTCGTCCTTACAGTGCCTGCCGCTTCCTTTTTCCATTACCAGCGGATAGCGTCCGTAGGACTGCATAACGTGCGAATTGAACTTATCTATTGTATTCATTTAAAGTCCTCCTTATGGCAGACTGCCTATCGGACTTTTTCAGACACACTATTATTATAACGCTGAAAGGCAGTCAAAATCAATGTTTGAAGTTTTATTATAAGTAAATTTTTTGTATACAAGTAAATTATTTTATGAGAAGCAATCCTCACACGAACTGTGTACCGATGCCCTCGTTGGAAAGTATCTCGATGAGGATAGAGTGAGGAACTCTTCCGTCGATGATAACGGTCTTGCTGACGCCGCGTCTTACAGCCTCAACACAGCAGTCAATTTTGGGTATCATGCCGCCTGAGATTATGCCCTGTCTCTTCAGGAAGGGAACCTCGCTGACATTTACCTCGGGGATAAGTGTGGACGGGTCATCCTTATCGCGGAGAAGTCCTGCTATATCGGTCATGAGGATAAGGTTCTCGGCACCCAGCTCAGCGGCAATTCTTGCAGCAGCTGTATCGGCGTTGATGTTATATGTATTGCCCTCCTCATCGGTGGCGACTGTGGCGATAACGGGGATATTTCCGTTTGCAAGAGCGTCGGTGATAGGCTTGGTGTTCACCTTTGTTATCTCGCCTACCCAGCCCAGGTCCTGACCGTCGTCGGTCTTTTTCTTTTCAGCCATGAGCATCTCGCCGTCAATGCCGCAGAGACCGACAGCGCTGCCCTTGTGCTGAGCCAGAAGCTGTACCAGCTCCTTGTTGACCTTGCCCGAGAGCACCATCTTTACCACGTCAACAGTGGCGTCATCGGTGTATCTGAGACCGTTGATAAATCTGCTCTCGATGTTGAGCTTCTTCAGCATATCGCTTATCTCGGGACCGCCGCCGTGTACAAGGACTACCTTTACACCTACCAGTGAGAGGAGGACTATATCCGTCATAACAGCGTCCTTGAGCTCCTTGTTGGTCATGGCGTTTCCGCCGTACTTGATAACAAGTATCTTGTTATTGTACTTCTGTATATAAGGCAGGGCATCGATAAGCACCTGTGACTTTTCGTTATTTGAGATCTTTTCCATTTTCCTTTACTTCCTTTTCTTTATGTTTTAATGTATAGAGGACCTGTAATTTCTTACAGCCTCGGCAATTATATTGCTTAAACGCTCAGGCTCCTTTACACAGGGTATCGTAAGGATACTTATTTGATTGCCGGTTTTTGAAACGATCCTGACCTTGCCTGTACCGTCACGCTTGACAGAAAAGGTTACAGAAGTAACGTTGTCGTACGGCATTTCGTTATTATAACTGCTCATAAGCATCAGTATCCTTCTGTCGGTAACAGCATAATCCGCTTTATTGTTCAGCTTCACCGCCCACACTATCAGTGCTGTCACTCCGCCCAAAACCGCAATGGGCATTAACAGAAACAGCAGGAATATAAATATATATGAAGCTTTCCCGGAAGTGAAGAAGCCGATGAAAAACGTTAAGAAGCAAACAATAAACATGCCCAGAATACTGAGTCCAATAATTTTATTCATGCTCTTTCTTTGTTTATTAAGCCCAGAATCCGTTCTGCTGTCTCTGCCGAAAGTGTACAGCAGGCGCTCGCCTTCCCTGAGATAGGGTGCGAAGGCACCTCTCAGGTATTCGGATGTTTCCTCTCCCAGTGCATTATTCTCTCTCTCATGAGAGACAGAGTCAGAACTGAAAGTGTCAGCCCGGTATTCCTCGTTGGGAGCAATATACTCGTCATCGTAAGCCGCCGAAGCTCTTTCATTGTATTCGTCAAGGTCTTCGCTTTTTCTGCCGAACATATCAGCACCGCCTCTCCGTTACTCTCTTCTCATACGGGCTCCCATAACAGCGTCATTTATTATGCGCTTTACTCTGGGAGCGTCGCTTATCCTGTACATCATAAGTGACCTGGTCTTGTCCTTGCTTCCGGGATAGGTGTTCACAGGGTAATCAAGAGACAGCGCAAGGAAGCTGCTGGCGCTTGAATCTCCGCCGTTCACTCTGTTTATCCACGCAAGAGGCACCGACATATTTCTGCCGTTTCTCACGACTATTACTCTTATATCCGTTACCGCATAGGCGCTGGCGGAATTCCTTACCATAAGGCATACGCCCAGACAAAGCACTGCCATACCAAGCAGTGAGATCCACCACACAAGCAATCCGCCTATGAAGAACATGACGATACCTGCGGCAAAAACACCGGATCCGTTGTTATTTTTACTTGATGCAGCCCTTATGCTGCCGCCTGTCCAGAGCAGGTGCTCGTTGGGAGCCAGCAGCCTTTCCATGCTGCTCTCAAGGCTGACGCGGTCATCGTAGGGCTTCTGCTCTGAGTCCGCGTCCTCGTAGGTCTGCTCGTGACTGTGTCCACATTCGCTCACATCGTTGATATTGCTGTAGGACTGCTCATGACTGTGGTCACATTCGCTCCTGTATTCCTTTGAGGGAGCTATATAATCATCGTCATATTTCGCGGCGTATTTCTCGTTATAGTCATCGTAGTCCTCGTCTTTTTTTCTTCCGAACATCTCCTCACCTGCCCCAATGTCTGAATTCTTCTATACGATCACTCGGCGGGAGGTTGATCTCGCCAAGTCCGTTTTCTCTTCCTGCGGAATTCCTGCGAAAGCTCACAGCTCTCATACTCATATCTGATAACCGCCATAGTATCACCACCACTGCCAGCGTTCGATCTCTTCCTGCTTTTTTCGGGTCTTTGCCACAACGTCCGTCTTCTCTTTCAATATATCCCTGACTATTTCAGGGTCATCAACGTCGTACATGGTCTGGGATCCCATGGAAGGCGTACTGCCTTTTCTTATACTCAGGATCACATCAGCCTTCCCGCTTCTTTTCTTCCTGACATAAACGTATGTTATGAGACCGAAATCTATGATCTTGTATGTGGAGCGATGGAATATAAGGAGCCTCTTATCGGTGAGTATATACGTGCGCGGACGTTCCAGAGAAACAACTGCCGCAAGAAGCCATGAGCCCAGTATGGTCAGGGCAATAATAATGCCTTCATTGATATTGAATTCCACAAAATTCAGCGCGCCTATCCCCAGCAGAGGAAAGACCACAGCAAAGGGAAGCAGTAATTCCAGCCTCAGATGAGGTCTTTTGCTGCCCTTGGTATTGCTCCAGAGAACTCTTTCATCATCGTCAAGGTATTGTTCATACTCAGTGTCGATGATGTCGATGTTAGCTGCCATACACACTCCACCTTATCTCAGTCCTCGCTGTTTTTTCTGTTCCTTACAGGTAGCGCCCTTTTTTGAGCTTGCGCACCAGATGAGCTCCTCATCGGGAAAAAGCAGCCCGCGGAAGGTCATTTCAAGCTCACGGCTTTCGTGCTCATGTTTAATATCCGACATAATATCACTATCGCTGATATTGCTCTATCTCCTCCGCCTTTGCATATGCCCGGGGCATATCCTTCTGCTGGAGAATGAGCTCCTTTACCCTTTCAGCGTCCTCAAGATCAAAAAGCGTATACCCTGTGTACACGGTGCTATTTCTTGTGCGCGAATGACCATTCCGCACCAGTTTTGACTTCAGCATAACCACATTGCCGAGACTGCCTTTTTTCTGCTTTTCCACATTAACATAAGCAATATCGTAATATTTCAGTTCCTTTACGCTCAGACTGCCCAGTATGAGCACTCTTTTATCCGTCACATAATAAGCAGCCGTGCGCTTTACACTAACCAGCAGGAACATCAGACCGATCAGAACGAACAGTCCGCCCATTACCCAGTCGACCGCTGTATTGTGTGCTGTGATAAGGGAAAAAATACCGTAGCCGCTGAATGCGATGATCATTACCACGGAAATACAGCCGCCGTCCAGATGCAGCCTTATCCTGTCGGGCTCCTTGCTCCAGAGGATATGCTCGTCATCGTCAAGGAACCTCTCATATACTTCGTCAATGCTGTTCGCCATACATATCCCCCACTTATCCCAAAGGTGGTAACTCAGCTTCTGTAATCACCGTTTATCTTTACGTAATCATATGTGAGGTCACAGCCCCAGGTGATGGCTTTGCCCTTGCCGTCGCCCAGAGAGATAAGGATCTTGATCTCCTCCTCCTTGAGTATCCTCTTGGCTATCTCCTCGGAGAACTCTATAACGCAGCCCTTGCGTCCGAGAGGGATAACTCCGCCCTCAGAAGCCATTTCCACGTCGACCTTGCTTATATCGAAATCGGCGTCGGCATAGCCAAGTGCGCAGTAGATACGTCCTGCGTTGGCGTCCTCGCCGAAGATCATAGCCTTGATGAGGCTTGAGGTGACGACCGATTTAGCCACGGTCTCTGCGATCTCGTCGGTCTCTGCACCTCTTACAGCGCACTCGATGAGCTTTGTAGCGCCCTCGCCGTCCCTTGCCATCATTCTTGCAAGGTTCATCATTATAGCGTAGAGAGCGTGTCTGAACTTCTCATACTCGCCGTCCTCGGCAGTTACAGGCTTGTTGCCTGCCTCGCCGGAAGCCATGATGCAGACCATATCGTTTGTGGAGGTATCTCCGTCAACGCTTACACGGTTGAGAGTAACCTTGATGATGTCGCTGAGAGCCAGCTGTATCATCTCGGGAGAAATGTCGGCATCGGTGGTGAGGAAGGTAAGTGTGGTAGCCATATTGGGGTGGATCATTCCGCTTCCCTTGAGCATACCGCCCATGGTGCAGGTCTTTCCGCCCAGCTCGAACTGAACAGCTATCTCCTTCTCGCGGGTATCGGTGGTCATGATAGCCTCAAGAGCTCTCTTGTTGCCGTCGTAGGTAAGACCGCCTGCCAGGTCGTCCATAGCGTTTGCGATGGGCTCGATGGGGAGCACCTGACCGATAACGCCTGTGGATGCCACGATAACGTCGTTCTCGTCGATGCCCAGAGCCTTTGCAGCCAGCTGACACATCTTTGTTGCCTTCTCAACGCCGTCGGGGTTGCAGGTATTGGCATTTACCGAGTTAACGATAACAGCCTTTGCCTTGCCGTCCTTGATATGCTCCTTTGTTACGAGTATGGGAGCGCCCTTTACCTTGTTTGTTGTATATACAGCAGCAGCGCTGCACATCTTGTCTGCAACTATGAGTGCAAGGTCGTTTTTCTTCTTGGCTGTGGGAAGTGCGTTGTTTGCAGCTGCATTTGCCCCGTCCATGTCATTCAGGGGCTTGTGGGCAAGACCGCACTGAACACCGTTGGCTTTAAAGCCTTTGGCTGCGCAAACTCCTCCCTCAACAAAGGTGATACCCTTTACATCAACCAGCTTCATGCTCTGTTTCCTCCTTGATCTTCTTTGCGAATTTCGCAACTATATCCATATATTCCTCTTTTGCCGACTCACTTTCCCAGTTGTGGGACTTTGCCATGAGGGCAGCGTTCTCCAGAACGGGCTGTACCTGCTGATAGTAGAGTCTGAGATACTTCTCCTTGCCCATAAAGAGGTTGTACATCAGCTGTCCCTCGAACATCTCACCGATGAAGGGATCATCGCTGAGCATTTCGATAGCTCTCTTGATAGCCACCTTCGAGCATATCTTCTGGCGGAGCATACGGCTGACGTCAGAGACATTGAGCTGATCCTTTGTCTTTTCCATGATAGTGTTGAACCACTCGTCAACGGTATAGTCGATACCGTCGTCCTCGATGAGATCGTATTCATAGATCTCTCTAAGCTTTTTACTCATTGTTATTCCCCCCGATATGAAATCACATCATATTAAACCTGTTGTCTCGTCGATACCCATCATGATGTTGAGGCACTGAACGGCTGCGCCGCTTGCGCCCTTTCCCAGGTTGTCGAGACGTGAGCAGAGGAGTATCTGCTCGTCATTGCCGAAAACGAATACCTGCATTTTGTTCTGTCCGCTGAGAGTATTCGATGCAAGGAAGAAGCTCTTCTGCTCCTCTGCGGACATAAGAGGCATGACCTCTATCATGTTTGCGCCTGAGTAATGCTTTTTATACATCTCATGGACCTGCTCTGCGGTGACCTTTTTGTCAAGCATTCTCGTCTGGAGGGGAACGCTTACCACCATGCCGCTGTAATAGTCGCAGACCATGGGATTGAACATGGGAGTGTAGGTGAGTCCCGAAACAGCCTTCATCTCCGGCAGGTGCTTGTGCTGCTGAGAGAGTGCGTACTGACGGGGGCTGTTGAACTCATAGGGCTTATCCTCGCCCTCATATACTGCGATAGCCTTCTTGCCTGCTCCGCTGTAGCCCGATGTGGCATAGGCGAATACGGGAAAGTCCGCAGGAATGATACCGTTGTTTACCAGCGGATATACTATTGAAGCAAAGCCGCTTGCATAGCAGCCGGGAACAGCTACTCTGTTGGAGTTCTCTATCTTTGCCCTGTGTGCGGGAGAGAGCTCCGGGAAGCCGTAAGCCCAGTCGGGATTTGTGCGGTGAGCCGTAGAGGCGTCGATGATACGGACATGGTCGTTGTCCTTGTCAATGAAGGACACAGCCTCTATGGAAGCGGCATCAGGCAGACAGAGGAAAACATAGTCTGCGCTGTTTATAAGTCTTGCACGCTCGGCAGGGTCCTTTCTCAGCTCCTCGCTGATCTTCATGATCTCAACGTCGTTTCTTCCCTTGAAACGCTCCTGTATCTTGAGACCTGTGGTACCTTCCTGACCGTCTATATATACTTTAACTGACATTGTATTTTCCTCCGTTTTCATGTCTTTCATAGTGGGCATCTTCACCTGCGAAGTGCCTGTTGTATCCGGGGCTCTGCCCCGAACCCTGCAAGGGCTGTCAGCCCTTGACCTGACCAAAGGGGTAGTGACCCCTTTGGAATCCTTTTCATATGCTCAACCGTCTTCTAAGGGCTAAAGGCTAATGGCTAAAAGTTCACTTCCTGCGCTTGCCGACCTTTCTCTCATACTTTGCACGCTTGGGGTCCTTGGTATCGGACTTGTCCTCTATCATTGAGTGCCATACGCTTATGCTCAGCGTGATTATTACTATGAGACCGAACCAGAACAAGTGGGCGCTGGGTATCACTGCCACCCAGAGTCCCATTACCAGCTCGCCCAGTCCCCATATAACGCCCATGAGGATAGCGAGACCGATAGTAAAGGTGATGTCCTTTTTCTTCATATCAGAGACCCAGTGCCTTCTCCGCCAGAGCTATCTGCTCCTTTACAGCGTCAGGAGAGGGACCACCCTCCGACTTGCGCTCACGGACGCAGGTATCAAGGCTGATAGCCTCGTAAACGTCCTCGGTAAAGAGGTCTGTCATAGCCTGATAGTCCTCAAGGGGAAGGGTCTCGAGAGTGAGCCCCTTCTCGATGCACTGTGCAACGAGGGTTCCTGTTATCTTGTAAGCGTCACGGAATGGCATACCCTTCTTTACCAGGTAGTCTGCGCAGTCCGTAGCGTTTATGAAGCCCTTTGCGGCAGCGTGTCTCATGTTGTCCTTGAGTACGCGCATAGTTGCCAGCATGGGAGTGAATGTCTTTACGCAGAGCTTCACGTTGTCAACGGCGTCGAATATAGCCTCCTTGTCCTCCTGCATATCCTTGTTGTATGCAAGGGGAAGTCCCTTCATCATGGTGAGGAGGGTCATGAGGTCGCCGTTCACTCTGCCTGTCTTTCCGCGGATAAGCTCCGTAACATCGGGGTTCTTCTTCTGGGGCATGATGGAGGAGCCTGTTGCAAAGGCGTCGTCAAGCTCCACGAACTTGAACTCCCATGAACACCAGAGGATTATTTCCTCGGAAAAACGTGAGAGATGTGTCATGAGCAGTGACAGAGCGCAGCCCAGCTCCACACAGTAGTCCCTGTCGGAAACGCCGTCAAGGCTGTTGGGCATGGGAGCCGTAAAGCCGAGAAGCTCAGAGGTCTGCTTTCTGTTGGTCTTATATGTAGTACCTGCAAGAGCGCCGCTGCCAAGGGGGCAGTAGTTCATTCTCTTTGCGGTATCCTGAAGTCTTTCCATATCGCGGAGGAGCATCCACACATACGCCATAAGGTGATGTGCAAGTGTGATGGGCTGTGCTCTCTGTAAATGAGTATATCCGGGCATTATGGTCTCGGTGTGATCCTTAGCCATATTCACCAGAGTAACAGCAAGCTCCTTCACCATAGCGTATATCTCGTCTATCTCGTCGCGGAGGTAGAGTCTCAGGTCAACTGCCACCTGATCGTTTCTTGAACGTGAGGTGTGGAGTCTCTTTCCAACGTCGCCGAGGCGCTTTGTAAGCTCTGCCTCAACGAACATATGGATATCCTCGGCGTTGGGGTCAAGCTCCAGCTTGCCGCTGTCGATGTCGGCGAGAATGCCCTTGAGCCCCTCAATGATAGTGAGGCTGTCCTCCTTAGTGATAATGCCGCAGTCTCCCAGCATGGTAGCGTGGGCGATACTGCCCTTTATATCGTGACGGTACATACGTCCGTCAAAGGCTATTGAAGAATTGAAAGCGTTGACGCCTGCGTCCACCTGCTTTGAAAATCTTCCTGCCCACATCATATCTGCCATAGTTTTACTCCTTTATGTGTCTATTCTTATAATATCTCAATGTATTTATTCCTGTAGAAAAGGTCCTCACGGACAGTGAATCCCATATGCTCCCAGAACTGATTTCCGTTTTCGTTGTGGGTGAACACCACAAGGAGAACCTTCTGTATGCCTTCTTTTTTCAGAGCCTCCATAGCGCTTTCCACCAGCATTCTGCCGATGCCCTGTCCGCGGTATTCGGGAGCTACAACAACATGGTGAAAGATACCTCTTCGTCCGTCGTGACCTGCGAGGATAGTGCCGATTATTTTACCGTTTTCCTCGGCAACAAAGCTTGTTGTGGGGTTGCGTTTCAGGTATCTTGTGAAGCCCTCTGCACTATCGTCCACAGGATTTGTGCCCTCGTGGTCTGTCCAGCACTCATTTACGCCGTCCCAGTCATTGATGGTCATAAGTCTTATCTTTACCATATTCTCGCCCCCCTTTTTATTTCATAATTCATAATGCTCAATTCATAATAATTCATTCAGCTAACGCTCCAATTATGCATTATGCATTATGAATTATGCATTCTATTAAATCGTAACAGGCAGGAGAAGGCTCCCCTGCCTGAAACTGATATATACTTATATTGCGGCTGAAAGAGAATTACTTGTTGTTTCTCTTCTTGTCAAGCTGAGCTCTAACCTTTATCGGGAGACCGAAAAGGTTGATGAAGCCTGCTGCGTCAGCCTGATTGTAAACCTCATCCTCATCGAATGTGGCAACTTCCTCATCGTAGAGAGTATAGGGTGAAGTTACGCCTGCGTTGATGATGTTGCCCTTGTAGAGCTTGAGCTTAACGTCGCCTGTAACTCTCTCCTGAGTCTTGTCAACGAAAGCTGTGAGAGCTTCACGGAGAGGTGTGTACCACTGACCGTTGTAAACGATGTCAGCGAACTTGATTCCGAGGTACTGCTTAACACGAGCTGTCTCCTTGTCGAGAGTGATGGTCTCGAGAACCTCGTGTGCATGGTAAAGGATAGCACCGCCGGGAGTCTCGTAAACGCCTCTTGACTTCATACCAACGAGACGGTTCTCAACCAGGTCAGCAAGACCGATACCGTTCTCGCCGCCCAGCTTGTTGAGAGCGGATACCATCTCAACGCCGTTGAGCTTCTTGCCGTCCAGCATTGTGGGAACGCCCTTCTCGAAGTGGAGAGTGATGTATGTGGGCTTGTCGGGAGCGTCGATAGGTGAAACGCCCATTTCGAGGAAGCCCTTCTTCTCGTACTGAGGCTCGTTTGCAGGATCCTCAAGGTCGAGACCCTCGTGTGAGAGGTGCCAGATGTTCTTGTCCTTGGAGTAGTTTGTCTCTCTGTTTATCTTCAGAGGAATGTTGTGAGCCTCTGCGTAGTCGATCTCCTCGTCACGGCTCTTGATGTCCCATTCTCTCCAGGGAGCGATGATAGTCATTTCGGGAGCGAAAGCCTTGATAGCCAGCTCAAATCTTACCTGATCGTTGCCCTTTCCTGTGCAGCCGTGGCAGATAGCGTCAGCGCCCTCAGCCAGAGCGATCTCAGCGATACGCTTTGCGATGATGGGACGAGCGAATGATGTACCCAGCATATATCTGTTCTCATAGATAGCGCCTGCCTGAACTGTGGGGTAAACATAGTCCTGGATGAACTCCTCCTTGAGGTCTGCGATGATGAGCTTGGAAGCGCCTGTCTTGATAGCCTTCTCCTCGAGACCGTCGAGCTCTGTGCCCTGTCCTACGTCGCCTGAAACAGCGATAACTTCGCAGTTGTTGTAGTTTTCCTTGAGCCACGGAATGATGATAGATGTATCAAGACCGCCGGAATATGCGAGAACTACCTTTTTGATGTCCTTCTTATTAACCATTGTTATTACCTCCTGGATATTGAGCGCCGTATCCACAGCGCGTATTTGCGATATAACTCTATTATACAACATATGAAGATAATGTCAAGAGTATTTGCATAAATATTCATTTTAGCAATAAATATTCACGTTTATACGAATATTATTCATTTGTAAGCCGCAGGCGATCAGGTAGTACCAATTTTCTCTCTCATTAATCTCAGAGTGAAAAAGCTTTGTTAAATCAAGTAGTGTTTTGTATGAAATTCCGATTTTTCGTAAGAACCGGTGATTTAACTTGATATTTTTATTCTTTACGATTATAATTATGTTGTATATAGCTCTGCAAAGCGCTAAAGACTATAGAGATAAAAGGCAGAGTATTCCCTATTTTTAAGTATGGAGGTCTATATTATGGCTGAAAAGAACGGAACGAAGATAACTATACTCGGCGCAGGCAATGTAGGCGCATCTGTGGCTTACACATTCGCTGTTGCAGGTACCTGCTCCGACATCGTACTCGTTGACATAAACAAGGCAAAGGCAAAGGGCGAGGCTATGGATATCCGCCAGGGCGTATCCTTCGGCGAGAACGTTGAGGTATTCGACGGCGGCTATGAGGACGCCAAGGACTCAGACATCGTAGTTGTTACCCTCGGTCTTGCAAGAAAGCCCGGTCAGACACGTCTTGATCTTGCTCAGACCAATGTCAATATCATCAAGGAAGTTATGCCCCAGGTGGCTAAGTACGCTCCCGACGCTATCTATGTAGTTGTCAGCAACCCTGTTGATATCCTTACATACACCATACTCAAGTGCACGGACTTAAAGCCCAATCAGGTAATCGGTTCGGGTACAGCCCTCGACACTTCACGTCTCCGCTCCATCATCGCCGATCATGTGGGACTCTCTCCCAACAGCATCCACGCTTACGTTTTCGGCGAGCACGGTGACTCCTCATTCATTCCCTGGTCCATCATGAACATCGCAGGCGTTCCTGTTGATGAGTACTGCGCTGATCAGGATCACGCAAACCTTGACGAGGACGAGATCATTGATGAGGTCCGCAAGGCAGGCGCTGAGGTCATCAAGAGAAAGGGCGCTACATTCTACGCTATCGCAATGAGCGTAAACAAGATCTGTGACACTGTTCTCCGTGACTCAAAGAACATCATCACAGTTTCAACTATGATAAATGACAGATACGGCATCAGCGATGTATGCCTCAGCCTTCCCTGCGTTATCGGAAGCAACGGTATCGAGAGAGAGGTATCTCCCAAGCTCAACGACGCAGAGATAGAGAAGCTTCAGGCAAGCGCAAAGGCACTGAGAAGCGTTATCGACCAGATCGAGTTCTGATCGCCGTCCCCAATATGTAAATCATCGGCGGAGGGCTTATGTTCTCCGCCTTAAAACTGTAATAACGAAAGGAATAAACATATGAATTACGCAGAAGAATCACTTAAAAAGCACTATGAATGGCAGGGCAAGATCGAAGTTATCTGCCGCGCTCCCCTTGAGACAAGAGATGACCTCTCACTGGCTTACACCCCCGGTGTTGCACAGCCCTGTCTCGAGATACAGAAGGACGTTAACAAGAGCTATGAGCTCACACGCCGTTCAAACCTTGTAGCAGTAGTTACCGACGGTACCGCTGTTCTCGGTCTCGGTGACATCGGTCCCGAGGCAGGTATGCCCGTTATGGAGGGCAAGTGCGCTCTGTTCAAGGCATTCGGCGACGTTGACGCAGTTCCCCTGTGTGTACGCTCAAAGGAAGTTGACGACATCGTTAATACTGTCCGTCTCCTTGCCGGCTCATTCGGCGGCGTGAACCTGGAGGACATCTCCGCTCCCCGCTGCTTCGAGATAGAGAAGAAGCTGAAGGAGTGCTGTGATATTCCGATATTCCACGATGACCAGCACGGTACAGCAGTAGTTACTCTCGCAGCTATGCTCAATGCCCTCAAGGTAGTAGGCAAGAAGCTGGACGAGATAAGAGTCGTTACCAGCGGCGCAGGTGCAGCAGGTATCGCTATCATCAAGCTCCTCATCTCCATGGGTCTCAAGGACGTTGTTCTCTGCGACAGAAACGGCGCTATCTACAAGGGCAGACCCCAGGGCATGAACCCCATGAAGGACGAAATGGCTGAGATAACCAACCAGCAGATGAGAAAGGGCAGCCTTGAAGAAGTTATCAAGGGCGCAGATGTATTCATCGGCGTATCAGCTCCCGGCTGTGTGACTCCCGAAATGGTAAAGAGCATGGCTCCCAACCCCATACTCTTCCCCATGGCTAACCCCACTCCCGAGATAATGCCCGAGGAGGCAAAGGCGGCAGGTGCAGCAGTAGTGGGCACAGGCAGAAGCGACTTCCCCAACCAGATAAACAACGTTCTGGCATTCCCCGGAATTTTCCGCGGAGCTCTTGACGTCCGCGCAAGCGATATAAACGACGCTATGAAGATAGCTGCTGCAAAGGCTATCGCTTCATTCGTAACAGATGACAAGCTCAGCGCAGATTATATTATCCCCAGCGCACTGGACAAGTCCGTAGCACAGGCAGTTGCAAAGGCTGTTGCACAGGCTGCAAAGGACACAGGCGTAGCAAGAATATAAGGCGGGGAGCCCCCGCGGGCTTTTTCGCGGCGAAGTTTCAGCGAAGCGCAGCTCTTTCCACGCGCCTCCGCTATCACAGGACACAGGTTATAGTCATGAGGAGCCCCCGCGGGCTGTTTCGCGGCAAAGTTCCAGCGAAGCACAGCTCTTTTCACGCGCCTCTGCTATTACAGGGCAGCAGGTCATAGTCCGGGAAACTGCCGCGCATCTTGCTATTTACAAAAATATATGTTATAATTGAGCCGTGGAGCGCCTTGCTCCGCGGCTTTTGTTTAATGATATAGGTAAAAGGAGAAAAAAATGAGTGAGATAATCTTTGAATCGCGCTCCCCTATCTGCGACATTGACGCAGTTATCGAAGCAGACAACAACACATACTATATGTACCTTATGACAGCCCCCGAGACGGGAGTGAAGCTGCTGAAGGCGCTGTGGGTGTGCAACCGCCGCCCCGCTCCCGAGGTATTCGACCCTCAGTGCATGAAGGACGGAAAGGCTCCCATGCTGGCAAAGGAGAACCTGGCTCCCATACACCCTGCGGCTGGCATAACCCTCAATCCTGCAAAGCTTTCCTGTTACTGGTATGAGAGCGGCGACAGTGCAGCCATTTTCTACGGAGACAAGCTGCTCTGCGCTATCCCTTCCTATGCAGGTCTCCATGACTTCCCGGGATTTTCCGTATTTGCAAAGGGTCAGACCCGCTATGCCTGGGGAATGCCCGAAAAGCCCGACTTTGCAGAGCGCGCAAAGGGACTGAAGACCTTCTGGGATAATATCACTGCCGACGACTCATGGCCGGAGATACAGGAGGAATGCCTGAGAGTCATTGAGGAATTCTACGGCAGTCAGCACGAGAAGTATTATGCCATAGACGGCGGAGATTTCCCGCCCAAGGCTCTTGCACAGGGCAGAAGAGACGGCGTTGTCTACGGTATCACCTTAGGTGTAAGCCAGTTCGCTATGCCCCGTTCGGAAATGGTCTTCGGCAGCCACTACAACGACTGCAACCGCATAGAGCTTGGATTTGCGGCACAGGAGCGCCATGAGCCCCTGACACAGATGATGTTCTCGGTGATGTCAGATGTTGCCAATATGCCCTGGAACGAGCTGAACTTCCTCTGGCACGGTCATACATTTGATTTCCCAAATATAAAGGGCTTTTCACAGATAGTCCTGATAAATCCCGTTTACATAGAGGGCATGGAGTGCCCGAAGTGGAGAAAATTCATCGGAAACCGCGTGAACCTGCTGTGGCTGGTGCCCATAACCGCTCAGGAATTCGCAGCTCTCGGCGAGATGGGCATTGCTGAGCTTCTGAAGAAGTGCCCCGACCCTCAGCACCTTCACATTTTCGACGGCAGACCGAAATTCAGCCTCTGACCGTCCGACATCGCATAAAACCAACACTTTTTCAAGGAGAATAACATGGAAGACCGCGAATATATATTTGAATCAAGCTCCCCTATCTGCCACATCGACGCTCTGATAGCACAGGAGAGGAACGCATACTATCTCTACTTTTTCTGCTCACCCGAGTACGGCGCAAAAGTGCTGAATAAGCTCTGGATATGCAACAGACATGGTACGCCCCCGGAAATGGACCTGAGATGCCTTGACAGGGGCGAGGGTCCCGTGCTGGGCAGGGAAAACGTCTCGGAGCTCCAGCCCAAAGAGGGCATGACCCTTGACCCCGACAAGCTCAGCTGTGTGTGGTTCGACACGGGAGACGCCTGCGCCATCTATCACGACAACAAGCTTATATGCGTAATACCGCCTATAGCAGGACTTTACGACTTCCCCGGCTTCTCCGTATTCGCAAAGGGTCAGACCCGCTACGCCTGGGGTATGCCCGAAGGTCCCGACCTTGAAAACCGCATAAAGACCTGCAAGTCCTTCTGGGAGATAATCCCCAGAGAGGAGACCTGGCAGAAGCTTGAACAGGACTACCTGGCTATAACAGACAGCTTCTTCGGCTCTCCCCACACCTCCGCAAAGCCCATAGGCACGGAGAGATTTCCTCACAGGACCCTGGTACAGGGCAGGAAGGCAAACATGGTGTTCAATATCACCATCGGAGTCAGCCAGTACGCAATGCCCGGAGTGGCACAGGCTTTCGGCAACGACTGCGCCGACCAGAGCCGCATAGAGCTGGCATTCGCGACCATCGACAAGCATGAAGCTATCCTTGAGCTCATGGGCATGGTAATGAAGGACGTGGGCGATATGCCCTGGGACGAGCGCAGCTTCCTCTGGCACGGTCACACCTTTGATTTCCCGAATATCCGCGGATTTGCCGCAATGCTGTTCATCAATCCCATATACGTCGAGGGGCTGGAGGAGCCCAGATGGCGCAGCTTCGCAGGGGGCAGGGTAAACACCCTATGGATGGTGCCCATAAACGAAGCAGAGCTGAGTTTCCTCCGCCAGCACGGTATCGAGGAGCTTATAAAGCAGTGTCCCGCACCCAAGCTTATGCACATTTTCTCGGGAATGCCCCAATTCCTCCCTCATACCTTCTCCCCTGATTTTACACGCATAAACTAAAAGCCGGTGAATAAAATGAGTCTGAACGATACACCCTCCTCGGAGAGAGTCCACATAGGCTTCTTCGGAAGGAGAAATGCAGGAAAATCCAGCGTGGTCAACGCTGTTACGGGTCAGGAGCTGTCCGTGGTGTCCGATGTGAAGGGCACCACCACAGACCCCGTCACCAAGGCGATGGAGCTGCTCCCATTAGGTCCCGTAGTCATAATAGATACTCCCGGATTTGACGACGAGGGAGACCTGGGCGAGCTGAGAGTCCGCAAAACAAAGCAGATACTCAACCGCACAGACCTTGCGGTGCTCATAGTTGACGGCACCGTGGGGCTCACCGATACCGAGCGTCAGCTCATCGGCATATTCAAAGAAAAGGATATACCCTGGCTGACGGTGTACAACAAGTCCGACATTGCACAGAAGCGTGTCTGTCAGGACAACGAATTTGAAGTCAGCGCCCTTACAGGCGAAAATATCTACGAGCTGAAAGAGCGTATCGCCGCCCTTGCGAAGCTGCCCTCTGCTGAGAAGCGCATAGTGGGCGACCTGCTCAGTCCCTGCGATATGGTGGTGCTGGTAACTCCCATAGACGCTGCCGCTCCCAAGGGAAGAATGATACTTCCTCAGGTGCAGACCCTCCGCGATGTGCTGGACGCCGACGCAATGGCTGTATTCACCAAGGAGCACCAGCTGGCGGAGACACTCGGAAAGCTTTCCGCGCCGCCGAAAATGGTCATAACCGACAGTCAGGCATTCGCCATGGTAAGCAAGATAGTCCCCGAGGACGTGCCCCTGACCTCATTCTCCATACTAATGGCGCGGTACAAGGGCTTCCTTGAGACCGCCGTAAAGGGCGCAGCTGCCATAAAATCCCTTGAGGACGGAGCGAAGGTGCTCATATCCGAGGGCTGCACCCACCACCGCCAGTGCGGCGACATCGGCAGTGTGAAGCTGCCTGCCCTGCTGAAAAAGTACACGGGCAAGGACATAGAGATAGCCCTCAGCTCGGGACGTGAGTTCCCCGAGGACCTGTCCCCCTACAGCCTTGTGATACACTGCGGAGGCTGTATGCTGAACGAAAGGGAGATGACCTACCGCCGCAAGACCGCCGAAGACCAGAACGTGCCATTCACCAACTACGGCATCGCCATAGCAATGATGAACGGCATACTCAGGCGCAGTCTTGGCGTGTTCCCCAACCTTGCAAAGGAGATAGAATGAAAGCGCGGCTGCCCTACATCGCAGGATTTCTCCTGCTTTTGGGAGTTGAGGTCTGTATCGGAGTTTTCCGCTTCAACCACTTTATCCGCTCCTACATCGGCGACGTCATAGTTGTATGGGTGATCTACTGCCTGCTGCGGAGCTTTGTGCCGAAACGGTTCAATTCCTACGCTGTCGCCGTGGGGATACTGGTGTTCTCCTTTGCGGTGGAGTTCCTCCAGAAGGCGCATATCGCCGATATTCTCGGCGTCGAGAACCCGTTTCTCCGCACACTCATCGGCACCAGCTATGCTGTGGAGGATCTGTGGAGCTACGCCGCAGGAACTCTCATAACCATAGCGGAGATATTCATCTTCCGCAGACTTGCAGCAAGTGACGAAAGGAAGGCTTGATATGGGATTTTTGCAGTATTTTGACATAATCATTGCCATAGGTATCATCGTTCTGGCACTGTACCTGTTAAAAAAGCACCACGACAGAACTAAAAAAAGAGAGGAATTTGAAAGCACCGCAAAATACCTTGTCTTTCCCTCCTCTGATTACCACGAATACAGGAAATGGAGAGCCAATAACCGCACCATAACATTTCTGATCATGCCCTTCCTGATAGCGATAATCTACATAGTTCTCCGGCTTAACGGCACTATCGGCAACCCGTTCCTGTAAAAGGAATATCATACTCACGGAAAGGAACAGAAATGGCATTCAAAAAGACTGACAAAAAAGAGGGGCGCCTCACTGCCATTGACGGCATGAAGGGAATAGGCGCCTGTATCATAGCATTTTTCTGGCACTATCAGCACTTCAAGCCGCAGAACGGCTCGCCCTTTTTCTCGGTATTCCCCGTCTCCTACAAGAACGGCTTCCTCATGGTGGAGCTGTTCTTCATGCTTTCGGGCTTCGGAATGATGCTGGGCTACTCGGAACGAGTCACGGGACACCTTATAAGCTTCCGCGAATTCATAGTTAAACGGCTTAAAAAGGTGTATCCGCCCTTCCTTTTCTTCACGGCGGCGACCATAGTGCTTGAGCTTATATACCGCCACCGCTGCGGCGATACTTTTGTATACAAGAATTTCGACCTTCAGCATCTTTTCCAGAACCTGCTGCTCATGCAGGACGGAGTTTTCGGCACAGACTGGTCCTTTGACGCACCCTCATGGTGCATAAGCATATGTATGCTGTGCTATCTGCTGTTCTATCTGATACTTTATCACGCCAAAAATGAGCGCCGCGCCTGCTATGTCTTCTTCGGCACCTTTCTCATAGGCATGGCGATGATACTCTCAAAGAAGGAGCTTCCCCTGTGGAACAGCCTTGTGGGCAGAGGTATCGCCTGCTTCTCCGTGGGAGCCATACTCTTTGAGGTCTACAGATACCGCGAGAAGTTCAGATCACAGCGGCTTGGCTATGTCTGTCTCATTATAGCAGTGCTGTCCTATCTTGCGGCAAGGCTGAGACCCGAATTCACAGGCGATGTCACCACAGCCTTCATCATCGGTACAGCCCCTTCGCTGATACTTGCGGCGCTGCTCATACCGTGGCTCCGCGCTATACTTGGCTTCCGTCCCCTTGCAATACTGGGAGAGCTCTCCATCGTGATATACCTTGTGCACTTCCCCGTGCAGTGCGCCATAGCGGTGCTGAACGAGTATATGTCCCTGGAGCTTGACTTCTCAACCAAGGCAGTATGGCTCAGCTACGCAGCGGCAGTTCTCGTGGCAGCCATAGTTTACAGATACCTGATCTCCTCCCCTGCGGAAAAGCTCATATGCGGCTTCTTCGCAAAGAAAAAGACCGCAGACAGCAAAAAAGCGGCATAAGCAAAAACGCTCCCCTAAGCATATAATGAAAAGAAGCTGTATAAACTCAGCCTCAAAGGCAATAATAAGAACATCAGCTGAAATTCATAATATATCGGGAGAATTGATATGCCAGTCAGAAGAGGAGAAATATATTACGCCGACCTGAGCCCTGTAGTAGGCTCGGAACAGGGCGGTATAAGACCTGTACTTATAGTCCAGAACGATGTGGGCAACAGGCACAGTCCCACGGTCATCGCGGCTGCAATAACCAGTCAGCGCGACAAGAACCGACTGCCCACACATATAGAGGTGCAGGCAGATAAATGCGGTCTCGCCAAGGACAGCATAGTGCTGCTGGAGCAGATACGCACCATCGACAAGAAGCGGCTCAAGGACAAAATGGGGGAGCTGGACCTTAACTCCATGAACAAGGTTGACACTGCCCTGTCCATAAGCTTCGGACTTGAAATATGATGAAAAACCGGGATTCTGCTTTGCAAGGTCCCGGTTTAGTTTATAGCTGAGAGTTCAGAGTTGAAAGCTGCGGCGACGATATTTAAACACGAGCAAAGCGAACACATTAACTCTCCACTCTCAGCTTTCAACTCTCAACTGAATCAATTCAGATGATCCCGCAGATAACAGGCACGGCAACACTGAAGCCCAGTGCGGTCAGGAGCTGCATCATATCGGGAGCCACTGTGCTGAACACCACCTGAAGCTGGGGCACCATGACGGCTGCCGCAAGGACTGCCGCAGATAGTGCCGCAGCTCCCACAAGCTTCATATTGCCGAAGGGATTGAGCCTGAACAGCGACCGCTTCTCGGAGCGGCACTCGAAAACGTGTATCAGCTGGGACACCACAAGGGTGATGAGTGCGGCGGTGCGGCAGGCTTCAACAGAGCCGCCCATGCGCATGACCGTGCCGAAGCTTCCAAGTGTGGAAAGTCCGATGAGAATACCGCGGAACACTATCCGCCTCATAAGTCCCCCCGAGAAAAAGCCCTCGTCAGAGCGCCGCGGCGGTCGGGACATGATGTCCTTCTCGGGAGGCTCCATGCCAAGAGCCACCGCAGGGAGCCCGTCGGTGACAAGGTTCACCAGCAGTATCTGAACGGGCAGCAGCACCACTGGCATTCCCATGAGAAGCCCCAGAAACATGGTCAGCACCTCACCGATATTGCAGGACAGCAGATACCGCACGAACTTCCGTATATTGGCATAAACGCAGCGTCCCTGCTCCACGGCGTTCACCAGTGTGGCAAGGTTGTCGTCCATGAGTATGACGTCAGCCGCCTGCTTGGTTACGTCGGTGCCCGTAACTCCCATAGCCACGCCCACATCGGCTTCCTTGACCGCAGGAGCGTCATTGACGCCGTCCCCGGTCATAGTGACTATCTCGCCGCGGCGGCGGAAGCTGCGGACTATGCGGAGCTTATGCACGGGCTCCACCCTCGCAAACACCGTATATTCGCCGATACAGCGGTCCAGCTCCTCATCGGAGAGACCGTCCAGCTCCGCTCCCGTCATAGCCTTGCCGCCTCTGAGCAGTCCTGCCTTTTTAGCAACTGCCACGGCGGTATTTTTATGGTCACCCGTTATCATCACAGTCTTTACGGAAGCCGCACTGCACTTGCGGATAGCGGTCTTTGCCTCCTCACGGGGCGGGTCTGTCATGCCCGCAAAGCCGAGGAATACAAGGTCACGGCGCTGAGGCACAAGCTCCTCGGAGGTGCAGACCGCAAGGGCAAGGACTCTCAGGGCACACTGCGACATCTCCTCCGCCCTTTCCGCAAGGCTCCTCCTCACTGCGGCAGTCATGGGCACAGCCTTACCGCTGCCGTCCAGATACATTGAGCACCTCGGCAGGATAACCTCCTCCGCGCCCTTGAAATATATACGCTTTTCACTTCCGCAGGCAACGTGTACCGCCATGAAGCGGGTCTCGCTGTCAAAGGGGAACTCCCCTATGCTGCGGTATCCTGCGGAAAGGGACTGCTTCGTGATACCAGCCTTTGCCGCCGCGATGAGGAGAGCCGCCTCGGTGGGGTCTCCCGTTACGCTCCACTCTCCCTTGCCTGCAAGAGTACCTCTGTTGCGGCTTTTTGGGACCTCCTGAGCGCTTATCTCCGCGGTGGAGCAAAGGACTCCGCAGCGCAGAGCCGCCGACAGCGCCTTTTCCGTCACGGGATTTACTGCAATATCGCCCTTGGTAACGGCTCCGCTGACCCGATAGCCCATTCCGCTGAAAAGGTAGGTACCCTCAGCCGTGGAAAGCTCCGTGACGGTCATGCGGTTTTCGGTGATGGTGCCCGTCTTGTCGGAGCAGATCACCGAGGTGCAGCCCAGAGTCTCAACGCTGTGGAGCTTGTTCACAAGAGCCTTCTGCTTCAGCATACGGCTTACCGCAAGCGCAAGGGCGATAGTCACCGTTGCAGGCAGTCCCTCGGGGATAGCGGCAATGGCTATGGTTATGCCTGTCATGAGCATATCGAAGACATTCTCGCCCCGAAGCACACCTGCTCCGAAGACAGCAACACAGACCACAAGGCAGATAATGGCGACCACCTTCCCCAGCTCCCCGAGACGCTTCTGTAAGGGAGTGGGCTCCTTGTCGATGTCGCGGAGCATTTCCGAGATCCTGCCCATCTGGGTAGCCATACCCGTTGCGATGACCCTCGCGCGGCAGGTGCCCTTGGTGGCAGAGGCTCCGCAGTAGACGATATTGCTCTTGTTGAGGGAGTTGTCGGTGTCGTTCTCGTCTCCCGCTGACTTTCCCACCGCCACGGACTCACCCGTGAGGAGAGCCTCGTCGGTAAAGAAGCCTGCCGCCTTCAATACAGCGCAGTCCGCAGGGATACGGTCACCTGCCTCAAGCTCGATAACGTCCCCCGTCACAAGCTGCGAGGCGTCTATCTCCTTCAGCTTCCCGTCCCTCCAGCACTTTGCGGTGGGCGAGGTCATGGAGCGCAGGACTTCCAGAGTGTGCTCCGTCCGGTACTCCTGCACGAAGCCCAGTATGGCGTTGAGAAAGACGATGAGGATTATAGTCACCGCGTCGGACAGTTCCCCAAGCAGCACCGACACCACTGTAGCTCCCAGAAGTATCATCACCATAACGTCCCTGAACTGTCCCAGGAATATCCTCATGGGACCCGTTCTCCTGCTCTCCCCGAGAGTATTCTCACCCTGTGCTTTCAGTCTTTCGGCAGCTTCCTTTTCTGTAAGACCCATATTTTCACCCTTTCGCAAGCTTTGTCCTTAAAGGATATGCCTGCCCCTGCGGAATTATTCTATGAGCGGGGAGCCCCCGCTGCCCTTTTCGCGGCAAAGTTCTTACGCAGGGCAGTTTTTTCGCCGCGTTTCTTGCTATTTCATGTCTGATGTGCTATAATTAATCATATTTTATCGGCTATGCAGCTGCACCGTACTTTATCAGAAAAGGAAGGGATCCGGAAAAATGGAAAACATCGTCAGCTTAAAGGATATTATCGTGGAGTTCGAGGAGGGCGAGCGTATCCTCAAAAACATCAGTCTCGACATCAAGGATAAGGAGTTCGTTACCTTTCTCGGCCCCTCGGGCTGCGGAAAGACCACCACTCTCCGCATAATCGCAGGCTTTCTTGAGCCCACCAGCGGAGATGTGTTCTTCGACGGCAAGCGCATAAACGGAGTTCCGCCCCACAAGCGCAACGTCAACACCGTATTCCAGCGCTATGCCCTTTTCCCCCACCTCAACGTCTATGAGAACATCGCCTTCGGACTCAGAGTCAAGAATACTCCCGAAAAGGAGATAGTCAAGCGCGTAGGCGAAATGCTTGAGCTGGTGAACCTCATGGGCTTTGAGAAGCGCTCCATAAACCGTCTTTCCGGCGGTCAGCAGCAGCGTGTCGCCATTGCCCGCGCTCTGGTGAACCACCCCAAGGTGCTCCTCCTTGATGAGCCTCTGGGAGCTCTTGACCTGAAGCTGAGAAAGGAAATGCAGATAGAGCTCCGCCGCATTCAGCAGGAGCTGGAGCTGACCTTCGTCTATGTTACCCACGACCAGGAGGAAGCCCTCACCATGAGCGACAGCATAGTTGTCATGAACAACGGCTATATCCAGCAGATAGGCTCCCCTACGGACATATACAATGAGCCTGTCAACGCCTTCGTTGCCGACTTCATCGGCGAGAGCAACATCGTCAACGGCTGTATGCCCGAGGACTGCGTGGTAGAATTCACGGGACGCCGCTTTGAGTGCGTGGACAAGGGCTTTGACCCAAACGAGACCGTTGACGTCGTTATCCGTCCCGAGGACGTTAAGGTGATCCCTGCGGAAAAAGCCAAGCTGACGGGCATAGTTGAGTCCGTGGTGTTCAAGGGCGTTCACTACGAGATGATAGTTGACGGCGTTGACCACAAGTGGGTGATACACTCCACAAAGGCTGAGCCTGTGGGACAGATGATAGGCATGACCTTCGACCCCTTCGATATACATATCATGAAGAAAACGGAGGAAAGTGCAGAATGAAGCTGAAATATTTCTCCGCTCCCTATCTGGTGTGGATGGTCATATTCATACTTGTGCCCCTGCTGATGATAGGATTTTTCGCCCTCACCGACGACAACGGATTTACCCTGAAGTACATCTCCGACGTGGGACAGTACGCAAACATCTTCGTCCGCTCAATATGGCTTTCTCTTATCGCCACGGCTATCTGCCTTGTGGTGGCATATCCCGTTTCATTCATACTCTCCCGTATGGAGAAGCACAAGCAGGGCACCATGCTCATGATAGTAATGCTGCCCATGTGGATGAACTTCCTCCTGCGAACCTACGCATGGATGACTCTCCTGGGCAACAACGGAATCATCAATCATCTTCTGGGACTTGCGGGACTGGGTCCCTACAAGCTCATAAACACCTCGGGAGCGGTAGTCCTGGGCATGGTCTACAACTACCTGCCCTTTATGATACTGCCGCTGTACTCGGTGATGGTGAAGATAGACCAGTCACTGTTTGAAGCGGCTTCCGACCTGGGGTGCAGCTCGGGACAGACCCTTTTCCGCGTGATAATCCCCCTGAGCGTTCCCGGTATCACCTCCGGCGTCACCATGGTATTCGTACCTGCCATTTCCACGTTCATTATTTCCCGTATGCTGGGCGGCGGCTCGAACCTCCTCATAGGTGACCTCATCGAGATGCAGTTCCTGGGAAACGCCTACAACCCCCACCTTGGCGCAGCTATCTCGCTGGTGCTCATGGTGATAATCCTCGTTATCATGACCGTCATGAATCAGTTCGATCCCGACGATCAGGTACTTATGTAAGGAGGCGGCACTATGAAAAAACTGGGAAAACTCTATCTGGTACTGGTGCTGCTGTTCCTGTATGTGCCCATATTCGTGCTCATCGTGTTCTCCTTCAACGAGACCAAGAGCAGAAGCGTTTTCAGCGGCTTTACGCTGGACTGGTACAAGCGCCTGTTCCACAACAGGATAATCATTTCCTCACTGATAAACACCATCATAATCGCCTCCATCGCCAGCGTGGTCTCAACAGTTCTGGGAACTCTGGCGGCTATCGGCATAAACAGCATGAGAAAGGTGCCAAAGGCTGTGGTAATGAACATCACCAATATGCCTATCATCAACCCCGAGATCGTAACGGGTGTTTCCCTCATGCTCCTGTTCGTATTCTTCGCCGCAAGAATGAATCTGGAATTCGGCTTCGTGACGCTGCTCATCGCTCATATAACCTTCGATGTGCCCTACGTCATACTCAATGTAATGCCCAAATTCAATCAGATGGACCCCCACCTCTATGAAGCCGCACAGGACCTGGGGTGCAGTCCCTTCAAGGCATTCCGCAAGGTAGTTCTCCCCGAGATAATGCCCGGCGTGGTAAGCGGCTTCCTCATGTCCTTCACCTACTCCCTTGACGACTTCGTGGTCAGCTACTTCACCACAGGCTCTACCTCACAGACCCTGCCCATAACCATATACTCCATGACCAGAAGAAAGGTATCCCCCGAGATAAACGCACTTTCCACCCTTATCTTCATTGCAGTTATCATAGTTCTCATAGTGAAGAACGCCATCGAGAACAGAGCGGCTAAGAAGAGCGGCGCAAAGGAGGACTGAACATGAAAAAGAAGGTATTTTCACTGCTTCTGGCTTCCCTTGTGGGCGTTTCGGCTCTCTGGAGCTGCGCCTCTGACACTGCCGAGGAGGAGGACGCCGGGGAGGAGAGCTCCGCTCAGACCCTCACTGTCTCCGACCCTGATTACTACACCCGATTCAAGGGACAGAACCTTTCCATAAACGTCTATAACTGGGGAGAATACATCTCCACAGGCGCCGACGAGGGAACTCTCGACGTAAACGGCGAATTCGAGAAGCTGACCGGCATAAAGGTCAACTACACCAACTATGCCACCAACGAGGAGCTCTACGCCAAGCTCAAGGGCGGAGCGGCTTCCTACGACGTCATTATCCCCTCCGATTACATGATAAGCAAGATGATAAAGGAGGGCATGGTGCAGAAGCTGGACATGGACAATATCCCCAACTTCAGCTACATCATGGACAATTTCCGCAATCAGGCTTATGACCCCACCAATGAGTACTCCGTCCCCTATACCTGGGGAACCGTAGGTATCATCTACGATACCACCATGATAGATATACCCAAGGAGGAAATAGACTGGGACCTGCTCTGGAACGAGGACTACGCCGACCAGATACTCATGTTCGACAATCCCCGTGACGCCTTCGCCATTGCGGAGATAATGCAGGGCTACTCCCTCAACACGGAGGACCCCGACGAACTGGAGGACGCCGCCAACAAGCTGAAAAAGCAGAAGCGCATAGTCCAGGGCTACGTCATGGACGAGGTATTCGACAAAATGGAGGCAGGCGACGCTCTTATCGCGCCATACTATGCAGGCGACGCCCTGACCATACTTGAGGGCAATGACTCCCTGGATTTCGTGGTGCCGAAAAGCGGTACCAACCTCTTTGTGGACGCCATGTGCATACCCACTGCCGCAAGACAGAAGGAAGCGGCTGAGATGTACATAAACTTCATGTGTGAGCCGGATATAGCCTTTGCAAATATCGACTATATCTGCTATTCAACTCCACATCAGGCGGCTTACGATATGCTGGACGACGATGTGAAGAACAGTCCCGTATCCTATCCCGACAGTCAGTTCATCGCCGACAAGACCACTGTTTTCGTAAACCTGTCCGACGAGGCAAACCTGAAAATGCAGACCCTGTGGACGGATATGAAGTCCGCCGAGGACGAGAACTCCAACCGCTGGATAGTTCCCGTGTTCCTCATATTCTGCGTCCTGCTCATGGTATTCGTCCTCGTAAGACGCTATATAAAGAGCAAAAAGGACATATTCTGAGGAGAGCGGTCTCTCCCCGTCAAGGTAGTGATAACCATTGTTTCTTAAAAACCTGATGTTCAGCCTGAACGCCACCGTCCCCGTATTCCTGATGATGGTGTTCGGCTGGTTCGTCCACAGGATAAAGCTTCTGGACGACAACGCAACATCGCAGATAAATAAATTCGTGTTCCGCACACTGCTTCCCGCCCTGCTTTTCATGGATCTGTCCACCGCGGACTTCCGCAGGGTCTGGGACGGTAAATTCGTCCTTTTCTGTATGTGCGCCACCCTCCTCAGCGTAGGCGCGGCAGTGGTCTATTCCCTCATTGTGGGGAAGGGCTGCGAAAGGGGCGAGATAATACAGGCGAGCTACCGCAGCAGCGCCGCTGTTCTTGGTATCGCCTTCGTAAACAACATCTACGGCCACTCAACTATGGCGGCGCTGATGATAGTGGGAACTGTCCCTCTTTACAACGTCATTGCCGTCACTGCTCTGGCTGTGACCTCTCCCGAAAAGGACAAGAGCCGCGGCAAATCAGCTGTGGCGCTGAATACGCTGAAAAGCATAGTCACCAACCCCATTATCCTGGGCATTGCCGTGGGAATGATATGGTCACTGCTGAAAATACCACAGCCCGTCATACTCTCAAAGTCTGTGACCTATCTTGGAAACATGGCGACTCCCCTGTCACTTATCGCCCTGGGAGCCTCCTTCAAATTTGAGGAGGCAAAGGGAAAGCTGCCTGTTACGCTGGGTATCGCCGCTCTGAAGCTGGTGCTGTTCTGCGCCGTATTCCTGCCCATAGCCGTGAAGCTGGGCTTCCGCGGTGAAAAGCTCATCGCCATACTGGTAATGCTGGGAAGCGCCACCACAGGAAGCTGCTTCGTCATGGCTAAAAACTTAGGTCACAAGGGCACTATAACCGCATTTGCGGTAATGCTCACCACCCTGCTCAGCGCCTTTACCCTGACGGGCTGGCTGTTCGTGCTGAAAACTCTGGGATACATCTGACGCAGGCACTTGCCATCATCGCAGAAAAGGTGTATATCAGTATTAAAAAATAAACTTCAAAGGAGAAATGTTCATGTCATTCTGTACCAGATGCGGAAGGCCTCTCGCTGAGGGCGAGACCTGCTCATGCAGCACCGCTTTTACAAATCCCCCGCAAAATAATTATCCGCAGCAGCCACAGTACAACGGCTGCGGCGGTCAGCCCTACCCTCAGGGCTACCCACAGGCTCCCTACGGACAACCGCCCTATCCTCAGTACGTTCAGCCGCCCTACGCTCAGCAGAAAAAGAGCGACGGCTGGGTAATAGCTCTGGTGATAGGAATAGTTCTGCTGCTGGCACTCATAGCCGCAGCCATACTCGTTCCCGCTATGCTGGGATATACCCATAAATCAAGGCTTTCAAGCATAAGAAGCCAGGCGAATGTGCTGCGGAAGGCAGCAGAAACTTCTATGATCGAAATTGACGAGGAAGGCTCCAACGTAAAGGGTATATACATTATCAGTTCCGATGAAAAGGACAATGTTGCCGTACCCTTTGATATTGATGACTTCAATACCCGTCTGGACCGCTATTTCGAGGGTGCCGAAAAGTATAAGTATTTCATCGTAGTCAATAACGGCTATGTGGAGTATGCCGCTTTGTCCGAGAGCTGGACGAAAAAGACGGAAATGATAGGCACCTGGCCCGTGGGCACCGATGACAAGCCCAGAGAATACTCAAAGGACGGCAGCTCGGTATTCAGCGACAAAAAGACTAATCTGGATAACCTCTACTGGGAGGCATACGACCAGATATTCGGTTAAATGTCCGCATATAAGCATAAAAAAGTCCCCGAAGCGACAACTCACCGCTTCGGGGATATTTGTATTTACAGAGTTTTTTGAAGCCGCAGGAGTATCAGGACTCCTTTGCAGGTCTCTTGAAGGTCTTGTAAAGGTCAATGACTCTGGGGTCACTGGTCTCGATATTGATGAAGTAGACCTCAGTTTCAGCGTCATCGGTGACGAACAGGTTCAGTATCAGCTTGTGAAGGTCATCGTACTTTATGATAACTCCCGATGACATCTTTCCGTCCAGCTCCTCGGCAACGGTGGCTATCTCGGTAACGCTGCTGTCCTTGGCTGCAGAAGTGAGTATATCGCCAAATCTGTCCTTGAGAGTAAAGGGCTGCATCACCTCAAGTATAACGGTGTCCATAGCTGTCCTTCCGTTCACCTCATAGGGCTCGTTCTCATAGGCGAGTATGTCATCTGTAAGGGCAGACATTGCATCGTCAAGAAACCAGTCCTCGGGAATGTCAATGTGACCGAACTTGTCGTCGCCCACGGTCTGTGTCTTCAGCTCAGACTCGTCATCTGCCCATTCAATGGGGCTGAGCTCCTCCACCATTTTTCTCTGGAGGGCTTCGTCCACAGTCTCCGAGA
Source organism: Ruminococcus flavefaciens ND2009 (assembly GCF_000621785.1). Classification (GTDB taxonomy): domain Bacteria; phylum Bacillota; class Clostridia; order Oscillospirales; family Ruminococcaceae; genus Ruminococcus; species Ruminococcus flavefaciens_C. The sequence goes on from NZ_JHXI01000017.1 coordinate 32,616, forward strand.
CTGCTTCTGTAGCCGCCTCTGTGGTCTCCTCCTCAGCCTCAGCCTCGGTAGTTGCTTCCTCCGCAGCTGCGCTGGTGGTCTTTTCAGACTTCGTCTTCTTTGAGTTTTCCTTTTCCGAACTGCCGCAGCCCCCTGCAATGGCGGCAGTAAGTGCGAAAACTGCTGCTATAACAGCGATCTTTCTCATATCCTTCTCCTTTTATATTTTATTTGCATTGCTGCAACCAAATTATAACATAAAAGCATTATAATAGCAAGGGGGCGCGGCGAAAAAGCTGCCTTTCAGCAAAACTTCCCCGCGAAAAAGGCAGCGCGGTCTCTGCGCTGATAACATATATCATAAAATGCTCAATATGGAATATGCCAGACTATTCAGCGAATATTCCTGCCATTTCAGTGCATAATAGCTCCGAAAGGAGACAGTATCATGGCAGAATTTCTGGCAAGGGGAGCTTTCCGCATGGAAACTCCCGTAAAAATAAAAGGCTTCGCCGCCGTTGCAGGCGAAAAAGAGGGACAGGGTCCCCTGGGACAATGCTTCGACAGGGTGGTGGCGAACAGCCACTTCGGCATGGACACCTGGGAACAGGCAGAGAGCCGCTTCCAGCTGGAAGCCGTCAGGCTCGCCCTGGACAAGGCAGGTCTCACAAGAGATGACATCGGCGTTATCTGCGCAGGAGACCTGATAAACCAGTGTATCGGCTCCGCCTACAGCATGAGGGAGCTGGCTGTGCCTTTCCTCGGGCTTTACGGTGCCTGCTCCACCATGGCGGAGGGGCTGCTCATAGCCTCGGTCATGGCGAACTGCGGTATTGCGGAACATACCGCCGCCGTCACATCATCTCACTTCTCCACCGCCGAAAGGCAGTTCCGCTTTCCCCTGTCCTACGGCGGTCAGCGGACTCCCACCGCACAATGGACCTGCACCGCCTCGGGAGCTGTGATACTCTCCCGTGAGGGCGGCACTGTAGGCGTAGCAGGAGGCTGTATAGGCAGGATAGCGGACCTCAGCGTCAGCGACATAAACAATATGGGAAGCGCCATGGCTCCTGCCGCCGCCGATACCATTCAGCGCTATCTCGCCGCAACAGGCACCTCTCCCGCAGACTATGACTTCATCGTAACAGGAGACCTGGGACTGGTGGGAAGTCCTCTGCTCGTGGATATACTGCTGAAGCAGGGCATCGACATCTCAGCTCAGCACAGGGACTGCGGGGCTATGATATTTGACCCCGACACCCAGGACACCCACTGCGGCGGCTCCGGCTGCGGCTGCGGTGCAAGCGTCCTCTGCGGTCACTTCCTCCCCATGCTGGAAAAGGGAGAGGTACGGAATATACTCTTTGCGGCTACGGGAGCCCTTATGTCTCCCATGTCCCTCCAGCAGGGCGAGACCATTCCTGCTATCTCCCACCTCGTTCACCTCAGAAAGGACTGATACTGTGATAACAGATATATTGAAAGCATTCGTGGTCGGCGGTGCTATATGCACCGTGGGACAGCTCCTCATCGACTTTACAAAGCTGACTCCCGCAAGAATACTGACGGGTTTTGTGGTGGCAGGAGTCATACTCTCGGCGCTTGGCGTGTATAAGCCCCTTGTGGACTTCGCAGGTGCGGGTGCCTCCGTGCCCCTGACAGGCTTCGGACACCTCCTTGCTGAAGGCATAAGAAAAACCATCAGCAGCGATGGTCTACTCGGCATATTCACAGGCGGTCTCACCGCCGCAGCAGGGGGCGTTACAGCGGCGCTTCTCTTCGGACTTGCCGCAGCCATGATTTTCAAACAAAAGGACCGCTCCTGATTTCACGATATAGCTTCGGGCTGCCTGTTCCTCTCCGCCCGAAGCTCTCCCTATTTTCAACAACATCTTTATTTTTAAGCGCTGTCATTTTGTGTGTGTTGCCAAATTTCAAAGTTTATTTCTCCCTTTGCTTGACTTTTCCGCCTTTTTGTACTATAATAATTTAGTCGCAGGTGACGCCTGCTTATTTGTGGCGGCATAGCTCAGTTGGCTAGAGTACTCGGTTCATACCCGATTGGTCGTTGGTTCGAATCCTACTGCCGCTACCAAATGGCCCGTTGGTCAAGAGGTTAAGACATCGCCCTTTCACGGCGGAATCATGGGTTCAATTCCCGTACGGGTCACCATTCAGCAATCCCACAGATGGCTTAAAATAGCCGTTTGTGGGCTTTCTTTTTTCTAAAAATCAGGCTTTGGCACTTGTTTGGCACTTATTATCTTTTAACTATTAATTTGGGTATCCGCAGAGCTTTCGCTCTGCGGTACTTTTTATGCTCATAATGCCAGTACCTGCTGCTCGGTCTCAGCTTCGGTATCGTCCTCGGCAGGACTTTCTTCCTCTGTGCCTATATCGTTTGTGAAGCTCAGTGCATTGCTTATCGCATCGCAGTTGCGAGCCTTGGCTTCCTGAAACATATGAGAATACAGATTCAAGGTAGTCCCTACGACGCTGTGTCCCATATCCGAGGATACCGCTACCACATCTACGCCTTCAAATATAAGCAGGCTTGCATGGAGATGTCGCAGTGAATGGATATTCTTGAACGGCACTCCGATACGCTCACAGTAGCCTTTCAGCCATTCAAACGGTGTCTGAGGATTCATAGGTGCTCCGTTCCATTTGGTGAACAGCCTGTCATGGTCTTCCCACTTAGTGCCGAGCTGCTCAGCTTCTGCCTCCTGTTCAGCCTTGAACTGCCTGAGCAAGTTCATTATAGAGACAGGCATCTTGGACACTCGCTTTGACTTTCTTGTTTTCGTAGTGTCGGTATAAATGCCCTTCTCGGCTGTATACTGTGATGTACGGCGGACATGGATAATGTTGTTCTCAAAGTCGATGTCTTTCCATTCCAGTCCAAGCATTTCGCTGCGGCGGTAACCACTGTATATTGCAAGCAGCAGGTAGACCTGATACTTCATCGGCTCGCCTCTCAGGTTCTCATACAGCTTCTTAACCTCATCTATGGTGTAGATCTGTTTCTCGTCCTGTTCCTGTTTCGGCACATATACTCGTCTGCAAGGGTTGTCCGTCAGCATTCCCATGCGTATGGCATAGCTGAATACGTCGCTGATGAAGCTCAGATGATGCACAGCCGTTTTCCTCGACAGCGGCTTACCCGTGTTCATATTCTTGCCGTTGACAAGCATATCTGTCACGAACTTCTGAATATCACGAGCCGTTATCTTGTCGAGCCGCTTGTGACCTATGGCAGGATAGACACGCTTGGTGAGCTGTTTCATTCTCGCATACGAAGTCGGTCTGAGATTGACTTTGGCATATTCTTCAAACCACTGCTCTGCGAATTTCTCGAACTTGACAGCTGATGTTATCTGTCCCCTCTTGCATTCTTCCTCGAACAGGACAGCCTGACGAGTGAGTTCCTTTTCAATTTGCTTCGGTGTCATACCCGGCTCAGGCTTGTAGCTCTTGAACTGATTTCGCTGCTTGCCGTCTACACCATAGCCGCATGACACTCTTATCTGGTACGTTCCCTCGGAACGCTTTCTGATTGTCGCCATATATTTAAAAACCTCCGTTTCAAAACTATGGCGCATTTCCTCCACCGACATTATACCACAGGTCTGCGGAAATGTCTATCAGAAATGCGCCGTTCGTGTTAAAAATCTTCTTTACTGATAAAATCGCTCACGCTGTTTCTCCACGAAGGTATCTCAGGAAAAGCTCTTTATTGATGAGATATTTCTTGCCTGCCATGATGTGCGGTACTTGGTCATTGATGCACATCTGACGGACTCTGTACTCGGTCAGCCCTTCCACAAGAGATGCCGCCTCCTTTATGGTCAGCATTACGATTTTAGTCTCTGTTTTGTTTTCAACCATTCAATCATACTCCTTCTCATTGTCTCGTTCATGTTTCCCGTGTGAATTAAAGTGTTCATTTTCATCTTTCCTTTACTAAAAATTTAAGGGTACGGCTCTGTCCGTACCCTTTCCATTTTGATTGTTATGATTTTATTTCAGGTTCTCGCTCCTGCCGAACATCACATCTATGATAAGCTCGGCGCAGTCACGGAAGCCTTGTATGTAGCTTTCCGCTGCCATTGTCTCGGACAGCATTCCCTGCATATCCGTTATGTTGTTCAGCAGCTTCTTATCGTCAGCCGACAGTCGTTTCTCCAGTGCGTCGTACAACTCGAGAAGCTCAATACTCCGCTTTGCATAGTCGGAGTCCTTCCTCACATCGTGCTGACACGGTATGACGTTTCCGTAGTATAAATCCTGCAACTTCATCGCCGTGGTCACCTCCTGACCAACAATCATACCACAGCACTCAAACGAAATCCATTCATCAGACCTGACGAAAACCGGCTGTTGAAACAAAGCACACCTCACAGGACTATCCCATATGTATTCCAAGAGCTTCCTTTCGCTCTCGTTCCTCAGCAAGAGCTTTGCTGTCAATGTGCTCCCGAGCGTACTCAGTATCGTCGGCAGGCTCGTCATCAATCATCGAAGCCACAGCTGTAACGCCGCCGACAATGCTATCAAAACTGACTGCGAGATCACTATCCACTTGGCTGCTTTCAATCTTAGCCTGTGCTTGTATTCGTCGAGCTCTTTCAGCTTCGAGCCATATTCCTCGTTCAGCTTCCCAGCCTGTGATGACAGGTCCGCTGTTGCTTTCTTCAACTGCTCGATTGCTAACGTCGTGTTTTCCGACGTTTGATCCAGCAGCTCCCGACAGCTCGCTATGGTATCTCTCTGCTCGGAACGGACTGTTTTCAGCACCTGTTCTGTCTCTGCTTTCGTCGCCAACACCGATAGCGTTTCCAGTATCTCTAACTGCTCCTGCGACATCAGTTTGTTCAACTTTATCAGCGCTCTCCAATTGGCATCGAGTACCAACACTGCTGGCTGAGTTTCCTCCGCTGCTGATAATTCCTTGTCGTACATCTGCTGCAATTCTTCTTGTTTCGAATTCATACTCCATATTCTCCTTTCGATAACGTTCGCCGTGAAGCTTATTGTCACGGCATCTTCTGCCATTAGGACAGGTGTAGGTGATGTATTTGCGGTTGTCCTCCCACCGTACACCATAGCCCTGCTGTTTCATCATGAAACAGAATTGCTTCTTTGACTTCGCCTGTTTCATCACTTGGTTTATGACATTCATCAGCTCCCACTTGAAGCTCTCGCCGCGCTTGGCTGACCTGTACTCGCTGTCGGAGAGGTAGTCCCTGTTCATTTTCTTCTTGGGAGTATCAAGCACATGAACTCCGTACCGCTGACAGATCTCATCGCTGAGCTTCATCAGTTCCTCGACACTCTCCTTGTTTGAATGATACTTCTTCCCATCCTCGAAACTGACCGAGTTGAACACGAAGTGTGAGTGGATATGCTCTCTGTCAATGTGAGTAGCGACTACAACTTCGTATTTGTTGAATGCTTTCTCCGCAAGCTCCACTGCTATCTTGTGGGCAAGCTCGGGTTCGATTTCGTATCCGCTGGGGAAGCTCTGCACCAGATGATAGTACAATCGACCGTCAGGTTTATGGTACAGGTTCTTAGTCGCGGTCATTTCATCGAGTGCGGTCTCGGGTGAGCAGTTGACTCCGGTCACGAAACGCTTGTCCTCTGACACGGTCTTTTCCTTTCTGCTGACGTAATTAAGGACGTTTCTCATGCCGCCAGCGGTCTGAGTTTTGTTGTTGATAAAATGGATTATGGGCATCACTTCACCACCTTTGCTATCTCACAGACTGCCGCTGTCACTGACTTGTGCTGCTCCACAAGCTCGTCCAGTCGAACGGAGTGAAGCCGTCCTTCATGAGCCAGCATTGCTATCTGATTGAGATTCCGACCGATAGCTTTCTGCTGCTTTGCTACCTCGTTCAATCCGTCTGCTACGACGATTTTCTTATCCAGTGCCGATCTGAGAATGAAGTCGCTGAGGGACTGCTTGTGCCGCTTAGCCTTGCTGTGTATCCGCTCGTACTCGTCATCAGTACAGCGGATAGTGATCGTTCGATTGCGTTTTCTCATTGTATCACGCTCCTTTCTTCTTTGTGCGATTTTTGAGAGGGGGCTCGGGGTTCGCCCCGACCAGCAAGCGTTCGGCGGACTGCCGAATGCGATGCTGGCATTTCATACTTCCGTCGCCTGTACTGCTCCGTCAGCGGTAGTTTTCCCCTTATGCCAATGCCGCCCACACTCGCTCCACGTTGCGCGACAATCGCTTTTGTGGACACGGGTGGGATAACTACCCGATTTGGACTGTTGCGGCAAAAATGGGCGTTTTTGTGCGTGACAGTAACTCTGCCGTGACGGTAACTCTACCGACACGGAATCCTACCGACACGCTCCGCAGATGAAGCTATATAGAGCTTTGTGAGCTGTCAGTCAGCGCCTGCGTGACGGTAACATTTCTACCGTCACTATTGTCACGCTCGCCGTTGTAGTGAAGGATGATGACACGACCTTTGTGAACTCTTTCGTACTTGAAATCAATACCGTACTTGCTTAGTTCATAACCATTCTGGACTAAGTCTCTTGTAACTCTGTTCGGATAAATGACTTCATCGGTAACTGATTTTAACTCTTCAACCAACTCGGTTGCAGTGCCTTCAAAGTGAATGCGCTCACTGATGAAAAGATATACAGCAGAGAGAACAATATTGTCGCGGCTCTTCTGTGTCGCAGGCTCATTCTCAACTATCCAGCACATTGCATCGGTATCGAAATGCATTCGCAGTTCAGTGTATTCAATGTCACGCCCCTGACAATACATGATCGCTTTTCCTGAGCCGCACTTTGTTTCCTTGAGCGCAAAGTTGCCGTCAGTTGCACCGCCGATACCTGTACTGCCTGTCATCATATTGAACGGATTATCGTCCTTAGCTTTTCGCATATGATGAATCATCAGTATGCATATACCTAAGCGGTATGCGACTTGTTTGAGTGCGATCAGATCAGCGTAGTCAGCACCGTAACTTGACTCAACATTGCTGCGCACCATTTGCATAACGTCAATCACAACTATCTTTAAGTCATCGTGATCTTTCTTGAACGCTTCTATCTGTTCTTCAAGACCTGCACCAATCTTGTCAGCGGCAACTGCAAAGTGCAGATTCTCAATCGGTTCGGCGTTCATCTGAAACAATCTGCGCTGTAGTCGCTGATAGTTATCTTCCAAACACAAGTACAGCGCAGTTCCCTGAATAGTTTCTCGTCCGAGCACCGGAACTCCTGTTGCAATGCTGAGACAGATATCCATTGCCAGCCATGACTTGCCTACCTTCTGCGCACCTGCAAGTACATACAGTCCTTGCGTGAGCAGACCGTCAATGATGAACTCCTTCGGCTTGAATACTGTTGACAGTATTTCTTCTGCGGTTTTTGTTTGTAACACATTACTCATAGCATTCCTCCTTTCTCATAAGATCCCCGAACACAGCCGACAGCTTTTTTCGTTACGGGCAACTGCTCGTGCGAACTATTTTTGTGGGCTGTGTCGGACGGATTTCTACACTCCACAGGTAAAAATGTGGGAGCAGTATCCTTTATGCAAATCGACCTGTTTTTGCATATGTTTTTGACCGCTCTGAAACGTTTTCCTAAACACAAATTGATTTTCATGAGAACTGACCTTTTCTCACAGGAAACTGATATTGACCGCAAAGCGCATAGAATAGAGCTTTGCAGACATTTCAACTCAAAACTGCCAAGTCGACAGTTTTGAATGTTTTTCAGTCAAAAATGAGCATTTCGGAATAAAAATGTGGGAGCAGTATCCTTATTGCATTTTAGTATGTTTTTGACTATTATTTAAGGCTGCAGATCACGAACGCATCAGGACATAGTACGTCCCAGCATAGCAGACACACTGTTTTGAACAGCAGTATCCGCCGCACTATGCCTGACCGAATCAGAAGCCGCCCGACTGCACATCGGACTCATAGACAACCTAAATGCTCGGCTGCCCCGGCACACTCCCATTGCCTGCGACGGTTTTATCACGCTCGGACTGTGGCTGAGTGTAAGTATCCGTTCCCGACTTTCATCGCTTACTTCACATCTGCGCTATGTGAAACCAGAGATGTTATCGCTCGCCTTGCGGGTCATCGCGTATCTCTGGGCTGGTACGGCTCACCGCCCCACCATCGGAAACAACGTAACTCCTGATCCCATATTCAATTTTCAAGTTTCTGTCCAAGTCCGAAGACTCTTCCTCAGTTTCAATCATAACAGACTTTTTTCGCATAATAAATGCGAAATGAAACTCAAAAGATTTTTTACACTTTCATTTCAATATGATGTGTGTTATAATAGTGGTAACCTATCTTTGGAGGCAAAACTTATGTATCTGAGCCGTGGACTGTACGTTTTCCCAAATAAAAATACTATCAGGCGCTTTATGTACGATGGAGAGGAAGCAACCGAGCTGCCTGAGATAACATTTGAGCAGCAGCTGATAGACTTTCTTGAGATCGATCTGACGCCGTTCAACAGACTTCTTGACAAACTGAAAGCATATACCAGGGATAACACGACTCCTGATGAACTTTTGGGCGTATGCCGAGCTGTTGGATATGCCGCTGAGATCTTTTGTCAGGAAGAACCTGTGTACAGCTTTCTGCTATGTACAAAACTGTATGTTGACAGTTATGATATATCAAGTTATGAAGAGCTTTTTGAGCATAAGGATCACGCTGTTGAAATGCTGCGAGATATGGTACACACTCAAAACATTTTCTTCACTATCGCAGATGCGTATTGCAGATTTGAAGGCACCCACGAGGAAAAGACTACTAAAGCATTCTTAGGCAGGGAAACTATTTTCAAGTGCCAATTTGAGCAAGTCATTGCTCATACAGATGTCGGCACGGAAATGTTTCAGATGACAAGACCTAAGCTGCCATACAGCAGAGGTTACCGTTTTGACAACCTGCCTGACTATATTTGGTACATCTTCCTGCACGCAATGGAATATGATACGAGTTTCAGTCAGTGCGACTACTGCGGTCATTTTTTCAAGCCCAAGACAAAGAAAAAGACCCGATACTGTGATCGGGTCAGGACTGAGGACGGACGCACCTGTAAGCAGATAGGTCCGCAGCAGATATATAAATTCAGACTTCAGCACAGCGAGCTGCTGGCTGATTATGACAGAGCTATAAATCGCAATTACCGGCGAGTGGAGCGGTACGAACTAAAGCTCAGAGACGAAAAGCAGGGCAAGGACTTGTCCTATAACGACTATGCTGACTGGCTCAGGGAACTGCATACTGCTAAAGTAGCGTTCATGTCAGGTGAGTTGTCGGAGGAGGAGTTCAGGAATGCTATTCATCGTCTTAACTAAAGGGACAAATTATACTATTTTAAATTGCCCGTATCAGATATTGCTGATATACTAATGGTGACAATAAACGCCGCGAGCAAGATTATAAATAGGGTTCTCAAAAATTTATGTGAGCATAATCGGAACTTCAAAATAAAGTATTGGATAAACGCTTATATATTTTTATTCGAAGATGAAAACACGTGATTTCAAACTATCTTGGATACAACGCTAGTTTTCCCTATGCTCTTTTCTTCCCATTAGATTTTAAGGGTTGAATTTCAAGAATTAATGTGTTATAATCTGTGTATTGAGTGTAGAAATGTTTGATATGATGGGGAATGACCGAATCATCCTAATACACTAATAATTATACTTTATAAGGAGAGTTTATCATGCGATCAGTTTTATTAAGAACTATTTCATTTATTACCACCATTGCTTTTTCGCTTTTGTGCGCTACAACAAATATGGAAGGCATTATTCAATCAAAATCTGCCAAAGCCGTAGATGCGGAAGTTATATTAGGTGACTTGGATGGCGATTGCATAGTCAATACTTTTGATATGGTTCTGCTCCGCCAAATTGTTGGATACGACAAACCTTATGATAGAGCTGGAGACTTGGATGGTAACGGAAGGATTGACTATTATGACTTATACTTGTTAAATCAGTTTCTTCTTGGAGCGATTAAGCAATTTCCTGGTAGCACATACGATGATATAATTTCCCAAGATAGAACAGTGCTTGATGGTGCACAGACAGAACTTTCCCTAACACAAGAAATGGCGGACATAACTGAAAGCTTAGCAACTCCAGTTAATATTTACAATTACATTTCAAATAGTATTAATTTCGAATTCTATCCTGATTCTAGAAAAGGTGCAATTGGTACATTTGAGCAATACGGCGGCAATGATTATGATATTGCTAGTTTGTTCATAGCTATGCTTAAGCATTTGAATTATGAGGCTTCATATATAAATGGCACTATTGAGTTGACAGAACAGCAGGCTATTAATTATACTGGGGCAAAAGATATAGATTCGGCATTAAATATTATCAGACTGAGAGATCCGGAAGCTTCATATAATCAGCAGTTAAATACTACATCATTTAATCATGTTTGGGTGAAACTGATTTATGATTCAAATGAATTCTACCTTGATCCAAGTTTCAAGGAATATGTGTCTGTTGATTCGATATTTAATGAATATGATAGTAATCTTGACGATTGGGTTGCGGATGCCGATTATTTTAAGTACTCAATGAAGAAAAACTATAAAAGTGAGTCGAATGTAAAATCGGGATATCTCACTAATCGAAAAATAAAACTTATTGAAAACAATGCACTTCCTACTGAATTGCCTTATGAAACTACTATTGAAACAGAATTTGATAATGTGGCATCGGATGATTCAGATAAGATATCCTTTTATTTCGATGGAGAGTTCCATGAGTTTAGAAGTGCAGAATTGTATAACAGAAGGATAACAATAGAATATGCTGTAAACGAAGACGAGAACGAAGGATATGATATACATCCTAATAATGTATATGGGTTGATTAATAGTGGCTGGTCAAATCGTGTCAATTTGCATCCAATATTAAAAATAGATGGAGAGGCATATTTTGAAGGTGGTGGAGCTAATGTTGGCTCATACCAAACAACTACTGTAAAGCTACATACAAATAATCAGGATTATATTTTTACCAAAGAAATGTGTGTAGGCTCAATATACTCCATTGTATTCGATTATCAAAATATTGCGGCATATAAGACGTCTACCTCTATAAATAATGTGTATTCTTTAAACGATTCAATAAGTAAAAGTAATTTGTATTCGGATGAATACATAGGCAAGATTTTAGAGCTTGTGGGATATAATTATTTTACACAATTAGATATTGCAACGCATTCTATAGCCGAAGAAACCGATACATATTATTCTCATAATTTAAGCGTATCATTTTTCGGATATGAACCAGAAATAACTGAAAAGACCTCAATGGGAGTATCCATGGAGTACAGCATTCAACAGTCCGGCAATTTTGTGATTGACGTTATAGGAAATACTTATAGTTGTTCTGCAAAGGACTCGAATAATAACAACGAACTAATTTTCAAGTCGTCATCGGGAATGATGTCATCATATATAGAAAGTAATGTGCTCAAGGAGCTTTTTGATGTTGATAGCGTATCAACTATGGAAGTTATCAAATATGCTGAGAATAATGATATAGATATCTATACTCTATATAACGGAAGCGAACATAATCTTTCAGAGTTTAATGTAAATGCAAATGCAAATAAAATAATTGACGAAGCAATAAATGCTGGATATATCGTAACTGTACCGCAAAAGGATATTACAATTAATAGTTGGACAGGTTCTGGGTATATAATGTATGATCCTTATAGTGGATACTCTGTCTATATGCTTTCTAAAAATGTGGGAACTTCGGGAGGAGCGACAACAACCGGAATATCGTTTGATCAAATAATTGCCATGGTTGCGACAAGTTTGGATTTAGCAATTTCTGCAGCCGCATTTTATAGCATAGTGAATGCGTATGTAATGCTGTCGGCAGTAACATTACCTATGTTTATTTTAGCGGCAGCCGCTACATATGCACTTGTTACCGCTGTGTTCAATTATGTTTATACTTTGGCTATTGTAAATGAGGCTTGCAATGGTGATGCTGCTTGTCAAGAATATCTACAAGACGAACGAGCATGGTATCTTTTGGATATTGGATTAGTTGCATCTTGCGCTGCTTTGACAAAGTATGGCGGAAATATATATAATTACTTCAAAAACAAAATTGTTGTTAGCGAACTGTCTCCGGAAGTCGCAAGGGATAGTCTGAATTACGTTGATGATGCCTATGATATAGTACATTCAAGTGAACGAATGTTAAATAGCGGTCTTAGCAAAGAAACTGTTTCACAGGCTGTTAAGTATGGCGATGACTACGTTCATGGCTTGGAATCAATAACGAAACAAAATCCAGAAATAATTGAAATATTGAATTCTGCTTCAGATAAAGACAAGGCTGTATATCATTTATTGGAATTCGGTGATGATGCGGTTGCGGATTATATGGAAGTCGGTTCAGACGGAATAGATATGTTACTTGATAACATGTCGAAAATGCCTGATGATATGACAAATGTTTGGGGGCTTCGTTCCACAGTGCGCGGAAAATATATAGAGAGGGCTGCTGCTGCAACAGAGTATAAAACTTGGTTTTATATTGGAGACGAGAGTAATGGATATTATCCTGTAATTGATTTTCAAAAGGATACTACTATTGTAAGTTTTAAAACAATGAATCCTTCGTCATACTCTGAAACAGCGAGAATTAGTAAAATTAATAAGTACGCGGAAGCATTAGGAGAATTTGTTCAATATCATGGTGACGATTTATGTAATAATAAAATATTAGATATTCGTGTACCTCCTGGAACATCTAATATGATTGATACAGAGGCTATCAAATCAATTGCAGATGAAAATGGAATCCAAATTAAGATAGGAGAATTTGAATGAACGTAAATGGAATAGCTTTTGAATTATCGATGCATTATGATGAAACAGTGCATGGTTTTATTGAAGATGTAATAGATAATCTGCCTTTTCAATTAAAGAAAATGAGTCCGGCAACTCTGCATAAGAAAACAAATTATAATAAAGCTACATATTATGATTATTTATACAGTTCTTTTGAGAAAAGAATACGTTTTTCAGCCCCCCTTTCACAAGACTTTAATAATACATTTATGCTGAGATATGATGATATATCGAATGTTATTACTATTATGATGCATTCAAAAGATTGTATAGATGAATCTGAGTTTCTCAATAAGTTGAACGATTTATTGAACGGCACTAAGATAATCAATGCGACTTTTCGTGACCGTTTAGACGGCCTTTTGAGTGGTTCAAATGATATATCATTTTATGAAAAAATGGGCATAGATGCTTCCAAACTAAAAAAAGTAATTAATCTGCCTTTTAAATATGAAGTATTAGATTTAGAACAATTCTCAAGGCATAGACATGAATATGGCGGTATCGAATTTACAAGTACATACATAATGTGGTTTGGTAAGGATTTCTTCAAATTTGTTCCGCAGGAAACATTGACATCGTTTAAGGAGTGTGTTTCAAATGAAACGTTTGAAAATGGAACGGTCAGGATTCAGTTGTATGAGAATATAAACGATTTCAATACCGAAGAAACTGATCGTCGCCAATGGGCTTTCAGAAGGCACACAAATATTGATGAGGTCGCTGAACAATGGAATTTAGATTATCTTAAAATGGCTTCAAGCAACAAGTCAAGTGCGAATATGGAAATCGAAACAGGAAAATTTGAGCATGGCGGAGTCAAACTTGTAAAAATGTATCTTGATTCCGAGAACAGACCGGCACCGAAAAAGTTAGCTTATAAAATGAAGTGCATTGAGTATGATTCGGCAGGAAAAGTAATAAGTGAGTACGAAATAACTATGTGATATTGGAAAAAAGCAGTGGATACAATCTTAAAATAATGTATCCACTGCTATCTTTTCATAGAACATTAACTTTATATTTGGAGGACAATGCGCCACTTTTGGCACTTGTTTGGCACTTATTAGTACTAAAAATCGTCTGAAATCGCTTGAAGTTACTATAAATGAAGCTTCAAAATTCCGCGAAATACAGCCATTTTCGTATTTTACTAAAGACTACTAAAAGGCACGGGATTAATTCAATTCCCGTACGGGTCACCATTAATTGGTTACTGCAAATGGCTGATTTAAGCCATTTGCAGTTTTTTATTATTTTAACCAACTACCCGTAACCACTTACTGACCACTTATTACCACTTTTAACTATTTTCAGGTGTGCCGCAGAGTTCTGGCTCTGCGGTCATTTTTATGTCCCGAACTGCTCACCGCCGCGGTTCTGAACGTCATATTTCACGCACTCCGCAGGCTGATGAGCGAACTTCAGAGCGTTGGTGATGGCCTCGCAGTTGCGAGCCCTCGCCTCCTGGAACATATGGGAATACAGGTTCAGAGTTGTTCCTACGACGCTGTGGCCCATATCAGCCGAGACCGCAACCACGTCCACTCCCTCGAATATAAGCAGACTCGCGTGCAGGTGACGCAGGGAGTGGATATTTTTGAAGGGCACTCCCACACGTCCGCAGTAGCCCTTCAGCCACTCAAACGGTGTCTGCGGATTCATAGGCTCGCCGTTCCACTTAGTAAACAGTCTGTCGTTCTCCACCCACTTTGTCCCGAGCCGTCGTGCCTCGATAGTCTGCTCCGTTTTGAACCGCCTCAGCAGGTCCATTATTATCTCGGGCATTTTCGATACACGCTTGGAGCTCCGCGTCTTGGTGGTGTCCGTGTATATTCCCTTCTCTGCGGTGTACTGCGAGGTTCGTCTGACGTGGATGAGGTCATTTTCAAAGTCGATGTCCTTCCATTCCAGTCCCAGCATTTCGCTTCGACGGAATCCGCTGTATATCGCAAGCATGAGGTAGAGCTGATACTTCATCGGCTCGTTGTCCAGATTGGCGAACAGCGTCCGCACCTCGTCCAGAGTGAATATCTCCTTTTCGAGCTGCTCCTGCTTTGGCACGAACACTCGCCTGCACGGATTGTCGCTCAGCATACCCATTCGTATCGCGTATGTAAACACGTCGCTGATGAAGCTCAGGTGGTGGACCGCTGTCTTGCGCGAGAGCGGTTTGCCTGTGGTCTCATTCCTGCCATTTATCATCATGTCTGTGATGAAACGCTGAATGTCGCGCGCAGTCAACTTGTCCATGCGCTTGTGTCCCAGTGCAGGATAGACACGCTTGGTGAGCTGTTTCATTCGGGCGTAGGAAGTCGGTCTGAGATTAATTTTCGCGTACTCCTCGAACCACTGCTCAGCAAATCTCTGGAACTTTATCGCTGAAGTGATCTGTCCCCTCATGCACTCTTCCTCAAACAGCACCGCCATTTTGTTGACTTCCCTCTCTATCTGCCGCGGAGTCATTCCGGGCTCGGGATAGTAGCTCCTGTACTGGTTGTGCTGTTTGCCGTCGACTCCGTAGCCGCAGGAGACTCTTATTT
This sequence comes from Ruminococcus flavefaciens ND2009, assembly GCF_000621785.1. Lineage (GTDB taxonomy): Bacteria > Bacillota > Clostridia > Oscillospirales > Ruminococcaceae > Ruminococcus > Ruminococcus flavefaciens_C. The sequence continues at coordinate 48,059 of NZ_JHXI01000017.1, forward strand.
CATACGAACCGTTTTTTCTTTTTCTGATAGCCGCCATATATAAAACCTCCGTTCAATAATACGGCGCGTTTCTACCAACAACATTCTACCACACCGTGGCAGAAAAGTCCAGCGGAAACACGCCTTTTCACACTATTTATTTACGCAGTCTCCCCACGCAGATACCTGAGGAACAAGTCCTTGTTGATGAGATATTTCTTGCCTGCCATGATGTGCGGCACCTGATCGTTTATGCACATCTGACGCACACGGTACTCTGTCAGCCCCTCCACAAGAGCCGCCGCCTCCTTTATGGTCAGCATAACTATTCTTTCCTCGTTGTTTTCACCCATTCTATTCTCCTTTCGCCGAACGTCAGTTGTTCTTACGAATGAATACTGCGGTCATTTTTATCACTCCCTTCAAAGGTCAAATGGGCACGGCGACAACCGTACCCATGCCATTAAAATAATGCTATTTCAGGTTCTCGCTCCTGCCGAACATCACGTCTATAATAAGTTCGGCGCAGTCGCGGAAGCCTTGTATGTAGCTCTCCGCTACCATTGTCTCGGACAGCATTCCCTGCATATCCGTTATTTCGTTCAGCAATTTTTTATCGTCAGCCGACAGACGTTTCTCCAGTGTGTCGCACATCTCAAGCAGCTCCAGACTTCCCTTTGCGTAGTCGGAATCCTGTCTCACGTCGTGCTGACACGGTATGACGTTTCCATAATACAGATCCTGCAACTTCATCACCGCGGTCACCTCCTGACTAACAATCATACCACAGCTCTCAGACGAAATCCATTCACCAGACTGGACGAATGTCGGCTGTTGATACCGAGCAGAAGCACTACACAACAATCAGCTTTTATTCTTCCTCACTGCGCTGATATCTGACAGCACTCTCGAAGTTTATGATACCGTTGATACGCCGCACCTCGTCTGTGACCATTTCGCGAAGTTTGAAAAGTGTGCTTTTTTCGATATCATTTATCGCCGCGAGCATATGTGTCTGCGCACCGACTTCAACAGCGAGCTTGAATATCGCACGGGACAACCTTTGCTCAGTTCCCATGATATATCCTTCAACGATATGCGCTATCTGAGGCGCAAGGTACTCGATAAGCTCAGGCTTGTTCTGCATAAGGTGCGCGCAGTAGAAGCGGATAGCCTTCTCCATAAACTCAGTTTTTGTACTGCAATTATCCGACTTGTAGAGACTTTCAACCGTTTTCATCGTCTCGGGATAAATGTAAAGCGGAAATCGTATTTTCGTAGCATAGACTCCTTCATAATTTGCCGAAGTATCGGCGTTCTTCTTGCTTTTTTCATTTTTTGACATCAGCTTTTTCCTCCTGTTTTGATTTTGACTCCATTTGCTTATTCTCACAAACCGCGGAATATCGGCGGGCTTTGCCCGTCCGATGTGGAACGGCGGGCGCTTTGACGCCAGCCTTTATCCTGCAACCAAAAAATCTCAGCGATTTCAGCTGTTTTTGGCATCTTCCATATCAGGGAACATCTTCGACTTATCCAGCACGGCAACGCTCATTTGACGGTCATCGGTGACGCGGACCGTGGTCGTGTTGCGCTTACCTTTCACAACCATGATACCGTCATCGACCAGCTGTTGTATCAGACTGTTTTTGCCAATGGGGAAGCTCTCGCCCATTTCCTTCGACAGCTTCACAACCTCTGAGAACGCCGCATTCATGATGAGGTAGTAATAACTGTCGTCCTCGAAGCCGATGAAGCCTTTGCGGTTCATATCGCAATCGTTTCCGATGAAATTGACACTGCACCTGCCGCTGTCGAGCAGACTTTTCAGCTTGTCGCAGAACTGATAGGAGTAGTTTTCATTCTCGATAATGGAATTGTTTCTGACGGAACTTGTGACGATTATGTTTTTGAATGCGCTTTTATAATTCACCATGTCCTGCACACCTATTTCTTCTTTTGCATTCAGGAACGCAAGCAGGAAGTCGAAACCTATCATCAAATGCGCGAGCGTATCAGGAACTCTTGTGTGGAAGTTATCGCACCTTGCAGACAGTTCCGCCGTCACTTCGGTGCGGTATTTTTTGAATGTATCTGACAGTCCCTGTACGAACTTTTCATCATTGCAGAGATATGTTTCGCGCAGCCAGTCAACGTAGCTGTGCATTATCGCCGCAAGCACACCGTCTGCCGCGAGCTGCTGATACTCAGTCATCAATGCAAGATCTATGTCGTCAGATTTCATTTCGACAATGAAGTAGCGCGCGAGACCGCTCTGAGAAATCTCGGGAACGTACTCCGCAGTGACAAGACACATACCCGTCGGCGGACGCGACGGCTGCAATTCTATTTTACTGTTCAGCCTCGCACGACCAATACGGTCGCCGTAGAAACGCGCAAGATTTTGTGCAGTGCTTTTCATTTCCGAGTCGCCGTACAAACCATTGGGGTGCAGGTCATCGACGCAGGTCAGCACGTCCTTCAGCGAATAGATGTTGCTGAGGATGCTGTTCGCTGTATCGTGGAACGACATCGGCAGGGTGCTGGCTGTGAAGTTTCCAAAGAACGAACACATCAGCGCAGCTGTGGTGGATTTGCGCGTACCTGTTTTACCAACAAGAGCAGTTATGAATTTCGGTTCACAGCTCGCCGCTTTCAGGAAGTGCTCCAGCGGAGACAGAAACGTTACCGCCAACAGCGGAAGTATAACTCTCTGCGGCAGCAGACCGTTTTCAAGCATTGCTGTGAGATAGAACAGCTTGTCCGAACTTGCACTTCCGCTCCAGTTATATGCGTTCAGCTTGCCTTGCAGCTCCACAGTGAACTGACTATCCGCAGACGGCATCAGGAACTCATAACGCTCACCGATCTGCCGCCAGCCTGTCTGACTGTACACAGTTCTGAACTCGACATCAGCTTTCGTACTCATTATCGCATGACGTATCTTGCCGAGCGTGTTGTTCGCAGGAGAGTACGAACCCAGCGAGCCCCACTTCTCGATGAGCCACTTCATGCTGCTCATCTCGTCTGCGGTGACAGTTACCATCGGCATTGTTGTCCCGTTGGAATGTACAGCTCCGATCTCAAATGCTTTGCGGCACTCACTTCCGTCGTCAAATGTTATCTCCGACTTTAGTACGGGAACGTAATCGCACAGCCTGACCATTGTGACCGTCCCCTTCCGTTCGACCGTTTCGTAAAGGCAGCCGTCTTTGACACAGTACGGCTCGTTGTAAATGTTGTTGTCGTAGTTTTCGGTCATCCTATCATCCTTTCTTTCAAACTTGCTTTATTTGCCCTCAAATTTGCCTTGAGAGCTCGTGTGGTGTAGTTATCCCTCCTTCCTCCGCAGGACGGCACAAACCGCGCACAAACGCGCGACACGGCGTCCTGCACATATTATTTTACTAACAAACTACCAAACACGGTCAAAGCACGTGATACAGAGCTTTTCCGGCGTTAGCAATTTACTATCGCAGAACTAACAACTACCGATTTTGCTATCGGCAGAAGTAAAGATATATCGGCGTTTAGACGCTCTTGGTAGCAAGTTAGCAATTGTTTTGTCTGGACCCTTGCGCAGTACCGTTCCTTTCATTCCGTCTTGCGTGACGAGAGAGAAGTAGTTCACAGCTCGATGCGCTAAGCCCCTCCAAGCCATTGCGGCGCACTTAACTGCTGTGTTATCACTCCTGCGCAGGATATTTAATTTTCAAGATACTATGCCCTCTAATTATAGAGAACTGGGAGAGGCGTTTTGATAACCCTTTCCGGCAAATTTTTCAGAAAATTCTCCATTTCTGAAAATTGCCCTCTACTTATAAGGGAATGGGAAGGGCGTTTTGCACAGTCTTTTTGTAAAAGTTTGTACAACTGCACAAGCACCGTATTATTTGTCCCTCTACTTATAGGGAACTGGGAGAGCCCTTTTGGCAACCATTTTCATAATAATTTCATATTATTTTGTAGAGATGCATAATTGCCGGTTTATGAATGTTCCTATTTTTAACGCCTCATATAGTAGCCGTTGGGAAGGGCTGTTTTGAGCAACTTTTTTAAAAGTTCGTATGATTGCACAAGTTCGATCACTTATTTTGCTGCCGCTTTTGTGTCCTTCATATAGTAGCCGCTGAGAGAGGCTCTTTTGGGCCATGATTTTGAAACTTTGTAGGCTTGCACAGAATCATGTTTGCCGCTTCGTGTATTTTGCCAATCATAAAACTAACAACTATCAACTTTGCTATCAGTGAAAATCAAGATATATCGTCGCCTAAGCCCATTTGGTAGCAAGTTAGCAATTATTTTACAGGAGCCCTTGCGCAGTACCATTCCTTTCATTCCGCCTTGCGTGACGAGAGAGAAGTATTTCACAGCTCGATGCGCTAAGACTCTCCATGCTATTGCGGCGCACTTAACTGCTGTGTATCACTCCTGCGCAGGATATTCAGTTGTCAAGATTCTATGCCCCTCTACTTATAAAGAACTGGGAGAGGCATTTTGTAGCCCAGTTTTCAAAAACTTTGTGACTATGCACAAGCCGAGGCATATGGCAGCTGTTTATTTTGCCCTCTACTCATAAAGAACTGGAAGGACCCGATATGCTACCCTTTTCATATTATTTTGTAGAGATGCATAATTGACTGCTCATCAATGTTCTCATTTTTATCGCCTCCATATATAAGGGAATGGGAGAAGGTGTTTTTGAAGTCTGACTAAAAAAGTTTGGATAGCTGCACAAAACATGACAAATATGTGCCGATTATTTTGCCCCCTACTTATAGGGGAATGGGAGAGGCATTTCGATAACCTATTTCACACAACTTTCACTTTAATTTGTAGAGCTGCATAAAAACCGGTTGAATATAACTCGCGTTTTTATCGTCACCTTATTGTCGCCGATGAGGAGGACGCCTTTCAATGCCCTCTACTTATAAAGAACTGGGAAAGCCGTTTTGCACAGCTATTTTTCAAATCTTTGGATAAACGCACAAAAAAAGCACCTGCAATTGTGTATGTTGCAGGTGCTGCGCTAATAATTATTCTTTTTCGGCAGTGGCAGTTGTTGCAAAAAGCACAACAACTGTCATTTATCTTCTCCCACTCAAAGGAAGTGACAAGTTTTGAAAATATTACCTAAAAGCATTGTAAATCCGATACAATTGTGTTATAATATTACAAATAACAACTGTTAAATCCAACCATAATTTATGCAACTATCCGGAGGTGTCCCCCTATGCTCAGACCAGGACTATACGAACAAGTCATCAACAAAGACCTGTCAGGCGAGCTTGACGAGAGCCGTCAGCTTATCGACAAGCGAAATATCGACAAGGCCGAAGCTCCGCAGGTGCTGGCAGGGTATCTCTCCGAGGTCATCGAGAAGGGTCTTTCACGGCTTGCAGGTGATGATATCGAAGGTCAGCTGGGACTTGCCAACAGGATAGTATCGGCAGTTACCGAGCTTACGGGTGACGAGGAGTTCGATGGTCTGAGTGTTGACCAGCGTGCGGAACAGCTTCTCGCAGTTGCGAATATGCAGAACAATGCGGACACCATGAAGCGCCGCATTACCATGACACGCCCCGAAACTTCCCTCGCATCAAGCTCTCTGTTCACAGGCGCAGGTCACGAACCGCAGATGATGACCGAGCTGAAAAAGGAGATAGTCTCCGCCGACAGGATAGATATGCTTGTGTCCTTCATCAAGTGGAGCGGACTGGTGCTTATCATTGACGAATTGCAGGAGTTCACAGCTCGTGGCGGTCAGCTCCGAGTTATCACCACTTCCTACATGGGTGCTACCGATGTCAAGGCAGTCGAAGAGTTGAGCAAACTGCCTCACACAGAAATCAAGGTCTCCTACGATACCGAACGCACAAGGCTTCATGCGAAGTCTTACGTTTTCTACCGTGACACGGGATTCACTACGGCTTATGTGGGCTCGTCGAATATGTCTAACGCCGCCATGACAAGCGGCCTTGAATGGAACCTGAAAATAACAGCCCACGACCAGCCCCACACTATCCGCAAGATAAATGCGACCTTTGAAAACTACTGGAACAGCACCGATTTTTCGCTGTATTCTCCCGATGACCGTGTGCATCTGATGCAGGCTCTCAAAGCCGAGAAATATCACGGTGACAGCACTGACTACAGCTTTGATATCCGTCCATTTTCCTATCAGCAGGAGATTCTTGACAAGCTGACTGCCGAGCGTGAGATACGTCATCACTGGAAGAACCTTGTTGTCGCCGCAACGGGTACGGGCAAAACTGTCATTTCCGCCTTCGACTATAAGCGTTTCCGTCAGCAGAACGGACGTGCAAGACTTCTCTTTGTGGCACACAGAAAAGAGATTCTCAGGCAGAGTATAAAATGCTTCCGTGGAGTGCTTCACGATGCGAATTTCGGCAATCTCTGCGTTGGCGGCATCGTGCCTGAGAGCCTTGAAAACCTGTTCATTTCCATTGAGTCTTTCAACTCTCAGGCGCTTGACAGGATAACCTCCCCCGACTACTATGACTTCATCATCGTTGACGAGTTCCACCACGCCGCTGCGCCTACATATCAGCGCTTGCTTGAATACTACAAGCCGAAGATACTTCTCGGTCTGACGGCTACTCCCGAGCGTATGGACGGCAAGAGCATACTGCCGTATTTCGATGACCGTATCGCTGCGGAGATACGTCTGCCCGAAGCCATAGACAGGAAGCTTCTGTGTCCCTTCCACTACTTCGGAGTGTCCGACAACGTTGATCTGAATGACGTTAAATGGTCAAGAGGCGGATATGATAAAACTGCCCTGTCGAAGCTGTATACCGGCTACGACCTGCGTGTGATGCTTATCCTGAAAGAGCTTAACAAATACGTTGCGGACATGGACAAGGTCAAAGGACTGGGCTTCTGCGTATCGAAGGAGCACGCAGAGTATATGGCTCAGCGTTTCAATCAGAACAATATCCCGTCCATTGCGCTGACCGCTGACAGCAAAAAGGACGAACGTGATTCGGCACAGCATAAGCTGGCAGAGGGCGAGATAAAGTTCATCTTCACCGTTGACCTGTACAACGAGGGCGTGGATATTCCCGAGGTCAACACGGTAATGTTCCTGCGTCCTACCGAAAGCCTGACTGTGTTCCTGCAACAGTTTGGACGTGGTCTGCGTCTCAGCGACGGCAAGGACTGCCTGACGGTTCTGGATTTCATCGGTCAGGCACATATGAAGTATAATTTCGAGAGCAAGTTTGCGGCACTTCTCGGCAACACTCAGCGCAGTGTCAGGGACGAGATAGAGAACGGCTTTCCCCTGCTGCCGAAGGGCTGTTATATCAAGCTGGAAAAGCAGGCGCAGAAGTACATTCTCGACAACATCAGGCAGGCTGTTGGCGACAAGAGCGCTATTGTCAAGCGTCTTGCGAACTTCACAGAAGACAGCGGAAAGGCTCTTACTCTTACCAATTTCCTTGATTACTACAACCTTGATATCAGTGCGATTTACGGCACGAAAAACAGCTTTGCAAGGCTATGTGTGCAGGCTGAGGTAAGAGAGAATTTCACTGAAGAAATAGAGGAAGTTGTCACTAAGGCACTTCCCCGACTTTCATACATTGATTCACATCGCCTTATTGAACTTGTGATAGATTATCTGCCGAAGATAGGCAATTACAGCATCAATGATTTTGACGGCGTTCAGCAGAGAATGTGGCAGATGTTACAGTTCACCATTTGGCAGAAGTCCTATGAGGACTGCGGTTTCAGCGATCTGCTTGAGGGCTTCCGCAAGATAGCAAGGTCGACTGTGATGCTCAGTGAGATACTTGAGCTGATGTACTACAAGTACGACAAGATAGACTTCATCGACGAGCCTGTGCAGGTGGACTATGACTGTCCGCTGGATGTGCATTGCAGTTATACGAGAGATCAGATACTTGTGGCGCTGGACTTCATGAAGCCTGATACCGTCCGTGAAGGCGTGAAGTATCTGGAAAATAAAAAGACCGACCTACTGTTCGTAACGCTCAACAAGTCGGACAAGGACTATTCGCCCACCACCATGTACAATGATTATTCCATCAACAGCGAGCTGTTCCACTGGCAGAGCCAGAGCACAACAACTCCAGAAAGCAAGACAGGTCAGCGCTACATACATCATCGTGATATGGGTACAAGCGTGATGATATTCGTCCGTGAATACAAGAGCAACAAACTGGGTGCTGCGCCGTATACTTTCCTCGGACTTGCGGACTATGTGAAGTCGGAGGGATCGAAGCCAATGAATGTTGTGTGGAAGCTCCGCAAGCCTATCCCTGCGAAGTATCTTAAAAAGACTAATCAGCTGACGGTGGGATGATATGAAAACGATAAGAGTTGTGGCGGCTGTGATATGCGACTCACTTCAAGCAAAGACACGCATTTTTGCAACCGCAAGAGGATACGGTGAGTTCAAAGGACTGTGGGAATTTCCCGGCGGTAAAATCGAACCCGGTGAAACTCCACAGCAAGCCTTGATAAGAGAGATACGTGAAGAGCTTGCTACTGAAATAAAAGTGGGCAACCTTATTGACACGGTAGAATATGATTATCCCGCCTTTCATCTGTCGATGGACTGCTTCTGGTGTGAGGTGGTCAGCGGTGATTTGGTTCTGCTTGAAGCTCAGGAGGCACGGTGGCTTACCAAAGATGAGCTTGATAGTGTGGAATGGCTGCCGGCGGATTTGGAGCTGGTGGAGAGTATACGAATAGTAATGATATAAGAAGAAAATAATAATGGAGTGATTATATGTTTGAGAAGATAAAAAGCGTAAAAATATCTGGAATGTGTTTTGGCGATACCCATCCACCGCTAGAGTTATTTCCTAACGAAAGTCAAAGAGTCTCGATTATTTATGGTAAAAACGGAAGTGGAAAAAGCACTTTTGCAAAAGCATTTAAAAATTATTCTGAGTATAGTGAAACCACAGAATTATGCTTGGATATGTTAGATTATAGAAATTCCGTAATGTTAAGCAAAACGAACAGTGATTCATATTTTGGTTCAAGAGAAAGAATTTATGTTTTTAATGAAGAATACGTGATGAAAAAAGTTGGGTTTAAAGATAATGGGTTAGAAACAATAGTCTTATTCGATAAACAGAATCAATTAGAAGAAGAAATAGACATAACTAACGAAAAACTCAATGAAATTAAAGAAAGAAGAAATCAAATTAACACTTCAATTGAATTAAATAACAAGGAATTAATGAAAACAAAAAAAGAAATTGAAAAAGCATTGAAAAGTGATTGGGCAGCAAAAGATGCTAACATCAAACATAACAAAGCAAACTCATCTGTTAATGAGGCAATAATAAATGAAATATACTCTATAAATAGCAATCAAACAATAAGTGAACTTCAAAAGCAATTTGATGTATTATTTAATAAATATCAACTCTTATCTGATCAAAAAGTCTCCTATCCTACAATTAAAAATATTTCTAATTATAGTAGAGAAAAAGAACAATTGTTAATAAGTGCATTAAGTAAGAAACTACAAAAAATTAGTGTTGATGACAAGGATCAATTCATTTTGGAAAAATTGCAAGAAAATTTAAATCATACCAATGATTTAAGGAATGTATTAAAGGAATCTAATGCACTTTGTCCTTTCTGTTATCAAGCAATTGATGGAGAATACAAAGAAACATTGTTGAAAATTATAAAAATAGTATTAAATAGTGATGTAAAAGAGCATACCTTTGAACTTGATAAAATGAAGATTTCACCATATTTATTTGATGTTACTCCTTACGAATCATTGGATGAAATTCAGTGTTCTAGAATCAAAAAACAAATAGATGTTATTAATTCGATTATATCAAAATATAACGAAGCTATTGAAGAAAAAAAGGAATCAATATATACCCCATTAATTATTGATTCCTTAAATCTTAGTAATGAAATAATCGTATTGCACGAAATGATACAACATCTATCAAATCTTAGAGAAGAATACTACAAATCTTTTGAAGATATAGATCAGATTAAAGAAGATTTGATTTTGCTGAATAAAAAAATAGCACATAAAAATTATGAAGCAAAGCTTGAAACATACTTTAAATATAAGAAACAAAGTAATGATGATAATTTAGCTCTAAAAGAATGTGATGCCCAAATTGTCATACAAGAAGAATATCTTGAAAAAATAGAAGCGGACAAGAAAAATGTCAAAGTCCCTGTAAAGTATATGAATTATGCGTTAGAATATATCTTTTTCGCAAAAGACCGTATGACGATTGATTTTAAGGATGGAAGTTATATAATTAAATCAAAAAAGGCGAACGTTAAACCTGTATGTGTTTCTTGTGGTGAACGAAACATAATTGCCTTGTGTTACTTCTTTTCTGAAATGATGGAAGGATTAAAAGAAAGTGAATTATATACTCGTGAATCTTTAATTATTTTAGATGATCCAGTATCAAGCTTTGATTATGATAATAGAATTGGTATCATTTCATATTTAAAGCAACAAACTTCAAAAATTCTGACTCATAATCCCAATAGTAGAATTGTTTTTCTTTCTCATGATTTATATACAGTGGATTCTATATATAAATTTGTTGGGGAAATCCGAGATAAATTTGCAATATCTGAATCTGGAATTCCTAAAATAGGAAAGTATTGCTATTTATGCAGCTTTAGTAATCTCAATCTGATTCCTGAAGATACAGAAAATAGAATGCACGTTTACTCAAAATTATTAAAATCTGTATATGATTTTGCATTAGGTAAAGAAACAGATAAATATGAGTTTTCTATTGGTAACTTAATGAGAAGATTGCTTGAAGCTTTTGGAACTTTTGAATATCAAAAAGGAATAATAGACCTTTCTTTTGATCCCAATTTACAAGAACGAATACCTGAGGAAAAGCGACAATTCTTTGAAAATTTAATGTATAGGTTAATTTTACATGAAGAAAGTCACTCAGAAGATCATATAAGTTCTTCAGATGTGGATTTTTATATAAAGAATACTTTAGAAGAAAAAATCCAAACAGCAAAATATATTTTATGCTTAATATACGCATTGAATCCATTACATTTAAAAATGAGATTTAAACTGAACGAAATGAAAGACTGTCAAGATGCAATTATAAATATAAAAAAATGGTATGATGAAATCGCAATCAAATAATAAGCAATTACTATTTGAAGATTGAAAATAGCATACAATACTAGGAGAAATATCGTGTTAAAAGTTGATAAAGCTATACTTGATACAGATAGAGTAATATCGAAGAATATTTCAGTATTTGACGACTCTGAAAGAGGATTATTATCTCAAAATATATTATCTCAGCTTCGTAACTTTGTAGAATATATTGTTCAGAAAGTTTATTCGAAGGGTGCAGATACAGATCCAAATAACTATGATAAAAAGAAAGAAGCCTGGGAACACATAAAATCTCAAGGACAATTACGATTTCTGGCAAGATTTCACGCATTGCTTCAAAAATCAGTTTCACACTATACTTTTGACGAATGTGGATCAGAAAGACTGATGCTTAAATACTATGAGCATTTGATACGAATAAAAAATTTCTTAAAAGCTACATATGATATGAATGTACTTTGTAATATTGATGATTTTCCGTTAAATCTTGATACCACTCTTTCTGAATACTACGAAAAAATAAGCGAACGCATAAATACTCCAAGTCCTTATGCGTATAATGATCAATATAACGATAGAACGTATATACAAAAAATCAAACCATTTTTCATAGGACATCAAATATATTATGAAGTTACATTTACAGTTGCAAATGATAAAGCGAGTAAATTTGATAGAGTAATCGCTTTTACTCGCTCAGATATATCAGATAATTATGCAGTTAAACTTACGCTTCATAATGATTCAATAAGTATTATGGGCAAATCGATGCCAATTAAAATTATTGATTTGTGGGAAGTATCAATTCGTCCTTGTGAAATGAACAATTTTGCAAAGATATTTGGCGTTCAAGAAAATGAGATCAAGACAGGTCAAAATGAATACAAAGAACTGATGAAATTCCTGACTCTTTCTCATATGAGCTTAGTAGATATCGTAACATCATCCGAAAAATATTATGAACTAATCAAACATAGATGCACTCAAAAATCAAAAATTACACCTATATTTGACATTCTTGATTTAGCTAGAACCATTATCGAAAAAAACAATCCAGGATCAAATGTCATACGATACCTGCTGCAAAAAATGAATAATAAAATCATTAAGAAACAATATAATTATGAATCTTGTTCAGCATTATCAGAATTATTCTTATGCTGGGGCTGCATACCTTTTGATGATATGCCATTCACTGCTTCTCTTATTGAACATAACCCGAGGCTTTATGACCTATTTGAGTGTATTGAGACTAAAGAACGTGAACATGAGTTTTTAGCGCGTATAATACATATTAATACCGAACAAAAGGGAATATTATTTACGCCACTAAATGATTTGTCTCGTTTTGAGGATGTTTCCAAATTAATCAATACTTATAACAGTAAGTTGTATTACAAACATACACATCGCAAAATATTGACTTATAAAAATTTTGTTTATATAAAAGGCTTTGCCGACGATACATCCGAAATAATCAAGAAAATCATTAATCTCTCACAATCCGGAATTGAAGAATATAGAAACTATGTTGACTCTTGGTTAATTGATAATTCTGAATACATAATAGATTGCAAAGAAAAGCTTAATACATTAGAGACGATGTTTGAAAATTCCCATGTATCTTTAATATATGGATCAGCTGGAACTGGAAAATCTACTCTTATAAATCATATTTCAAATCTTTATAATGAAAAAAAGAAACTTTATATTGCAAACACCAATCCTGCTGTAGATAATATGCGCCGTAAAGTAAAATCTGATGGTCGTAATTGTACATTTATGACTATTAAAAAGTTCAACTCATATTATAATCCGTGCTCTATTTATGATATTGTAGTAATTGATGAATGTAGCACTGTGAGCAATTCAGACATGAAAAGCTTTCTAAATAAGGTGTCTTTTTCACAACTTGTTCTAGTAGGAGATGTGTTCCAAATCGAATCTATTCGTTTTGGAAACTGGTTCAGTATTGCACGCAGATTCGTACCAACAAATGCAGTAACAGAATTGACAAAACCTTTTCGTACAACAGATAGCAGCTTACTGACTGTATGGGATAGGGTGCGAAAACTTGATGATGCCATACTCGAACCAATGGTAAAAGCCGGATATACTGTGAATCTAGATGATTCTATTTTTGAAAACTTCGATAAGGATGAAATAGTATTATGTCTTAATTATGATGGATTATATGGGATCAATAATATAAACAGATTATTACAAAGCAATAATAACAATGAAGAATTTGTTTGGGGTATCAATACATATAAAATTAATGATCCTATCTTATTCAACGAATCAAATCGCTTCTACCCTCTAATTTATAACAATATGAAAGGAAGAATAGTTGATATTGAGCCAAGCGAATCAAGTATTAGATTTGATATTGAACTGGATAATTCAATAGATGAAACTGAAGCTTCATGGTATGATCTTGAAATAATAGGTTCGTCTCCTGAAAACAATTCAATAATTCGTTTCTATGTTGATCGGTATAAATCTACTGATGAAGATGATGACTCAAATAAATCTATTGTTCCTTTTCAAGTTGCCTATGCTGTTTCGATACATAAAGCACAAGGTTTAGAGTATAAATCTGTTAAGATAGTTATAACTAATGAAGTTGAAGAGTTAATAACTCATAACATATTTTATACTGCTATAACTAGAGCAAAAGAGAACTTACGAATATACTGGTCACCAGAAACAGAAAAGAAAGTATTAGAAAACCTATCCAAAAAAGACTATAATAAGGATGCTTCTCTTATTTCATCACTATATGAACTTAAATAATTAAAAGCTCATCTTGAAAAATGATTCAAGATGAGCTTTCTCTTTGGCGGTCGTACTGAGACTTGAACTCAGACATCGGAATATTCCGATTACTCACAGTTTAGCAAACTGCTGCCTTACCAATTAGGCTTATGCGACCATTGGTGGCGGATGCGGGATTCGAACCCGACATTTAGAGATTGAGAGCCTCTCGTCCTGACCTGTTAAACGAATCCGCCATATATCTCCGCTCAGAAAAAGGGCGGAGGTTTTATTGGTGGGCAAGGCAGGAATCGAACCTGCGATGTTTACCGCAAGGGTGGCAGATTTACAGTCTGCTGCGTTCGCCAGCTACGCATACTTGCCCATGTGGGGTAATCGAAGAGAATCGAACTCTTATTCTCAGAGCCACAATCTGATGTCCTTCCATTAGACGACGACCACCATAAATAATTATAATATCTTCCGTAAGCGAAAGCATGGATTGCTTACATACAAAGTGAGATTGTGGTGACGGATAGGGGGATCGAACCCGCTATTTAGAGATTGAAAGCCTCTTGTCCTGACCGATTAGACGAATCCGCCATATTTCGTCACTCAGATACGGGTGACGATTATTATTTTATCTATCGGTACATCAAACATATCCGCAAGTATTATCAGGTTGTCGATAGTGGGAACAGCGTCCCCACGCATCCACTTGAAGATAGCCTGTGGTGTATTGAAACCGCATCTTGCCTGCACATCGGATATTTTGAAGCCCTTAGATTTTATGATATTCTTTATATTATTGCCTGTTGCCTTTACGTCGATCACCGGCATCGCGAGCAACTCCTTTCTCTGTATTATGATAAACAAAAACACCGCCTGCTTACATACAGACGGTGTTTATCATTTGTATGGATCACAACACAAAGAAAGTGCTCTCCGAAATGACTATCCACTACGTTTATCTGTATGCAGCACAAATAGAGCCTCTTCACTCTCGTGATAGAAACTTTCTTCATAGTGTTCGCTATACAGATATATCATAGTAAACTGTCTCATTTCGGGTAACTCCTTTCGTAATAATTCTTTTTACAGAGATTGCTTCCAACCATTTCTGTTCTGACTTTACATGTATTATATCATAGCTTTTCTGAAAAATCAAGTAAACCACAGGTATATTATAAAAATAGCAATGTACATTTTCTGCACATTACTATGAGTTGTTGTATTATTTGCAGCAACTGAAAATGAACCGTTGCAAAAAACGCAACAGTTCCTGTTGAAACGAGTTGTCGCATATTTTGCGATAACTGACAACAGCTCCCATTCACACGGACAGGAGCTGTTTTTTATTGAAAAACTCCCCCAAATATGATATAATTATGGAAACTATCGGAAAGGAGCCGCGGCTACTATGATAATACTGATAACAGGTGCTTCGCATACAGGGAAAACGCTTCTCGCGCAGAAACTGCTTGAAAAATACAAGTACCCCTACCTGTCTATCGACCACTTGAAAATGGGACTGATAAGAAGCGGTCAGACCGAGTTGACTCCTTATGACGACGACAAGCTGACGGCGTACCTCTGGAACATTCTGAAAGAGATGATAAAGACTGCCATTGAGAACGAGCAGGATTTCATAATCGAGGGCTGTTATATTCCCTTTGACTGGAAGAATAGCTTTGACGCCGACTATCTGTCGCAGATAAAATACATCTGCCTTGTTATGAGTGAAAGCTACATAACCAGCCATTTCAGCGACATTGTCAGCTTCGGGAACGCTATCGAGAAAAGGCTCTCCAATGACATCAGTATTGAGGATATAATACAGGACAATCAGGAATATCTCCGCGGCTGTATCAGTTACGGACTTGACTATTTTCTGATAGATGATGAATACGACTTGGAAAGGTGCTGTATATGATCAACCCATGGGAAGAAATAAGTCTTGACGACTACGAAAAGCACATGAGCCTTGATTCTGTGCGGCAGCTTCAGGCACTCGATTACATAATGAAGGAGCAATTCGCCGCCTACCCTGTGGAGACTGCCCCAGTTCTTGGAGTTGCAGGCGGAAACGGACTTGAACACATTGACACCGACAAGTACCACAAGGTCTACGGTGTGGACATCAATGCGGACTACCTCCGCACGGTATCTCAGCGATATACTCAGCTTTTGGGAGTTATGGAGTGCCTGCGCATCGACCTTATAAACGAAGCAGAGAAGCTCCCGCAGGCACAGCTTCTGATAGCGAATCTGCTTATTGAGTACATCGGCTACGGAGCGTTCCAGCGAGCCGTTTTGCAGACCGCTCCCCGGTACGTTTCCTGCGTGATACAGATAAACACCGACGTGGAGCAGTGGGTGTTGGAGTCGCCGTACCTGCGAGCTTTCGACAGGCTTGACGAGGTTCATCACCAAATGGAGGAAAAGGCTCTCACGGCTACTATGAACAAGATAGGCTACTCGCTGATATTGCAGGAGTCATATCCATTGCCTAATGGCAAGGCACTGGTGAGATTGGATTTTGCGAGAAATGAGGAGATTCTGATATGAATAACAAATCTTTAAAGTTCTTATTAATTATTTTATCATTGACCATTATTTTTAAATGTATTACCCTATTTGGAAAAGATGATAATCACGATGAATGGCACAATTTTGACGGTACTCCTATTGTATGTAGGTATAATGGGTGTGGCAAGAAACCACTTTACTCTAACTGGGAAGATCGTTTTTGTGCCGAACACATTGATAGAAGCGCTAATCATAAAAATCAATACAACAGTTCAACAGCAAAGAAAAAAATAAACACTAAAAAGGCATTAACAAAAGAAGAAGCTGATAAGTTGCGAGGGACAGGATATCATGGAACTCGCCCCAATTCAACAGCCGAAAGTATTGAAATAGATGCTGCAATGGTAAAATGTAAAAAATGTGGTATGCACTCAGATAACGGTTCTAATAGTTTATGTGATGAATGCCAATATAACAAGGATTACGGCTTTGATTAATACAGATTTAAAGAGAAATAAATAAGTATTGACCTGACACCAAAAGCCACAAAATATCAGGACAGCAAACTCTCACGATGTTATAATGGAATCACACTAAAGGAGGGAAAACCAATGAACTTAGCCACAGGTATTCAGAAAGCCATCGACTACATCGAAGCGCACATCACCGACGAACTTGATATGGCGGAGGTCGCAAAACAGGCGGCTTGCTCGCCCTACTATTTCCAGAAGATATTCGGTATACTGTGCGGTATCACCGTAGGCGAATACATCCGCAGCAGGCGGCTCACACTTGCCGGCAGTGAGCTTATGAAAACGGACGCAAAGGTCATCGACACGGCGCTGAAATACGGCTATGAGTCGCCTGAGAGCTTCACAAGAGCGTTCACTCGCTTCCACGGCGTAACGCCTACTGAGGCAAAGCGCGAGGGCGGCAGGCTCCGTTCATTTTCCCGTTTCAAGGTGCAGATCATTTTGAAAGGCGGTAATTCCATGAATTATAACATCGTTAAAAAGGACGCATTCACAGTGCTTGAAAAGGTGGAGCAGCACACCGTTGTGGGCGAGCAGAACAAGAACACTATCCCCGAATTCTGGGGCAGAGCCAAGTCCGACGGCACTATCACTACCCTGCTTGAACACGCATCGGACAGCACTTTTATCTACGGTACCTGCTACGGCAACGGTCTCACAGACGCCGAGACCTTCGACTACGGTATCGCCGTGGAATGTGCTCCCGATACAGTCGCTCCCGAGGGCTTCCGTGTGAACACTATCCCTGCAAGAACGTGGGTAGTTGCTGAGTGTACAGGTCCCATGCCCGAGGCTATACAGCAGCTCTGGCACGAGCTTTGTGCGGAGTTCTTTCCCACATCGGACTACACTCCCACCTACGAAATGGACATCGAAGCTTACCCCGACGGAGATATGCTGTCTCCCGACTACAAAAGCCAGATATGGATTCCTGTTGTGAGTGAGTAAAACAAGTTTTGCCCCTGAACGTTTCAATTAACGCTCAGGGGCATTGTGTTTTATTCTGCTGTTAATATCTGCTTTTCCAGAACGAACCGAGCAAGCTCAACATTACCGTCTGTTTCGGTGGATACTATACGGAATCCGCATTTTTCGGTATAGAACTTAACATTTTCTTTCTTGTCCACAGGTGTTACTAAAGTTATCTTCTCCCAATCCTCATAAAGAGTCTTTACGAACCTAACCGCCTGTGTACCTATTCCTTTTCCCTGATACTCAGGAACAATGCACAGGCAAGTGATCTCATACACTCTCATTTCCTGCATTTTACAGGAAACGCACCCAACAGGTTTATTATCGCATAGTATGATATATTTCGGATTATCTCTTATTGAAGCTTCCATCATTTCTATCGTTTTACCATAACCGGGACAAGCACCAAATCTCCTGTAATCGCTGTAAAATGAAGCATTGTAGATATTTATCAGCATTTCTGCATCTGCTGTTTCAGCTTTTCTGTATTCTATCGTCACAGTTTGTCAGCTCCTTGATCTCCGATTTGTATTAGTAAATTATAGCATCACTGCCGCATCAATAAAACACCGCTGTGCGGAGTTCTTCCCCTGAACGTTTCAATTAACGCTCAGGGGCATTGTGTTTGTTTATGCTGCGGAGATAAATCAGTATTTATGTGAGAACCTGAATTAAATGAAGTTCACTTTCTCGTCTTCCTGTAAAAAACAAAACCGTCCTCTTCTTTTATGATCTGATACCCTAATTTTTCGTAAAAAGCGTTTGTCCGTACATTCCAGCTTGGAGTGTCAAGATCAAACTTCGCGGCAAATGGATAGTTCTTTTCTATGCACTCCATTAAACGAATTCCATAACCTTTTCTATGATAGACGCTGTCGATGAAAATTCTGCCAATGTACACACTGTTTTTTGTTTCATCCGGGAATATGACGGCTGCTCCCACAATATCTTTTCCTATCATTGCTTGATACAAATGCCCCTCTTGAGCCATCTGTTTATGCCATTCTACCGAATCATATCCGGGCGGACAGTCACCTTTTGCACCGCCGACATTTACGTCTGTTTCAAATGCTCTGACAGATATGTCTACAATTGTTTTTATCTGGTTTTCTTCTGCTGTAACAATATACATTCTACTTCCTCAATCGTCTTACAAATCTCGATTTATATTAGTAAACATTATACCATAGCATCACTGCCGTGTCAATAAAAGCTCTATAATACACAGGTTTTATATGAACAACGAAAAATTGCTTGCTATCCACGCCGATCTATGCTATAATTGTAGAAAAATACCGACAGGGAGGTCTCACCATGCTTGATTTCATAACCATAAACGAACACAGCAGTATCCGCGTTGACGAGGAGAAAATAATATAAATATCGTGAACAGTAAGAAGGCAGCCATTGCGGCTGCCTTTTTCATTATATTTCGTACTTCTCAAGTTTCAGAAGGGCTGTCTTTTTATCCAAACCGCCTGCATAGCCTGTCAGACTGCCGTCTGCTCCGACAACTCTGTGACAGGGAATTATTATCGAGATAGGGTTATGTCCCACAGCACTGCCGACTGCCTGAGCTGACATACGCTCAACTCCTTGCTGCTCTGCGATGATATTTGCTATCTCGCCATAGGTCATTGTCTGTCCGTAAGGTATCGTAAGAAGTATGTCGTATACTGCCTTTCGGAACGGCGTTGTGTGCAGACTTATAGGCGGAGTGAAGCCCGGCTCTTTTCCGCCAAAATAAATATCGAGCCAGTTGCAGGTCTGCGTAAATATCGGCAGCTCTGCTTCGGTGCTTTCCGATATGAGCTTATGGGGAAAGTATTTCTGCCCGTCGAACCATAAGCCTGTCAGTGTTTCACTGTCACTGGAGAGGGTGATACCACCGAGGGGAGAGGTATAGTGAAATGTGTTATTCATTATATCTTACTTCTATCATATGTTTTTTAGTGTGTATCTCGGACCTTCTCCGCCAATTGTTCCGTTAGGGACAAATCCGCACTTATCAAGCACTCGTTTTGAAGAAATATTATCTTCATTTGTTTCGGCTTCCAGAGCCGTAACACTTGGCTGTTTAAATGCCCATTCAGATACTGCTTTCACGGCTTCGGTTGCATAGCCATATCCCTGATACTCATCGTTGATACCATATCCTATCTCAGCGACACCATCAGGCGAAAGACCTTTGAAGCACAATTCACCGATATGCGTTCCGTTTTTCAACTCAATCATCCATATCGCATACCAATCCCACTGTTCGGAATGTTCAATGCAACCGTTCAGCATTTCGGTGTATGCAGCTTTAAGGACATCAACTGTTTGTGCTTCTATAAATGCTTCCATCTGCTCTTTTGAGGCAGGGTATATTTTCAAGCGTTCTGTTTCGACCATAGTAGTCTCCTTATGACTGTTATTATATCATACCTGATATCTGATCTGAAAATAATCAAGATAAGCCTTGAAACGGTCCTGTGCAGTCAGCACTGTATCCGTCAGCCAGCCGCGTTCCTGTTCCCAGTTTTTGAGTCCGCGATAGTAGAACATCTTCAGATCGTCGGATATGATAAATGGAACTATATCGTGACGCAGGCACTCCTTCAGCATAATAAGCCTGCCTACTCTGCCGTTGCCGTCCTGGAACGGATGTATGGACTCAAACTGATAGTGGAAGTCAATTATATCTTCAAGCGCGATTTTTTTCAGGTCATTGTACTGTGATACGAGCTTTTTCATTTGTGCAGGCACTTCGTCGGGAGCAGCAGTAATTTCGCCGCCGACTTCATTAGCGAACTTCTTATACTTGCCAACTGCAAACCAATCCTTTCTGCTGTCGGCAGTACCTGTTTTCAGCATCTTGTGAAACTCCTTGATAAACGCCTCTGTTAAAGGCTTTTCTGCGTTCTCAATAACATAGTCTATACAGCGGAAGTGGTTGACCGTCTCGACGATATCGTCAACGTTGACAGCTTCATTTTCAAAGCCTAAAGTGTTAGTCTCGAAGATATAGCGCGTCTGGTCGTGGGTCAGCTTGCTTCCCTCAATATGATTGGAATTATAGGTCAGCTCGATCTGTAACTTGTGATAGATACCACCGTGCTGATTACTGCTTTTCTGCTCTCTGAGAACTTCAAGCAGTGTCTCTGGACGTTTCAGTTTACGGCGTCCCGGTCTGACAGCATCGGCAGGGATTTTCCATGTTTTGCCGATAAGGACAGCGCCTTCGATGCGTCTTTCCGCACAGTAATTACGGACTGTTCTTTCGGATATCCCCCATAATTCAGCCATTTCGGCTACACTTCTGTATTCCACGGTATCACCTCCATAGTTCTATTATATCATATTATCGGCAAGAAATCAATGATAATGCATAGAAATTCTTGCCGATAAAAACTATACCACAGGTTTACTTGACATTTCCGTAATGCCGTGATATAATGATGTCAACACAAGGGAAAAGCTCCCGGAATTCTTACTAACGAAAGGGTGAAAACAATGAAAGCTATCATGAACAACGCTATGTCTGCATACATTTGTGCTTTTGATTTCCAGCAGTCAAGCTATTTCTTCCAGCAGGAGGATAATGGCTCAGTTTTGCTGCGCACAGGACAGAAAAGAGCTTGTTCGGTCATCCTAAAAAGGTGAGCAGAGATAGTGTTGCATTGTAAACCATCTTCTGATAGAACATAGCCGTCTGTGTGCAGTATCAACTCACACAGGCGGTTTTTATTATTCTATTCAGAAAGGTGGTTATTTTTATGCCCATAGCAGCTCCGACTATCGATATGATAGCAACAGGCGCAAACATCAGAGCTTTGATAAAAGGCAAAGGACTCAAGGTGGCTGATGTACAAACAGTATTCGGCTTCAACACGCCGCAAGCCATATTCAAGTGGATGAGAGGAGACGCTATGCCCTCTATCGACAACATAGTCATACTGGCACATATACTTGATGTGCCTATTGACGAGATAATTATAACTAATTAAACACTCCCGCCCTTGTCGGGCGGGGTGAGATAATTCCGCTTCGTCTAATGGTAGGACATCTGCTTCTGACGCAGAAGATGTAAGTTCGATTCTTTCAGCGGGAACCAACGCAGAGCGAGTCCGTGCAGTTTCGCGGTTCAGTTTTTCTGATTCGCAAATTATTTCCGCATATTAAGCCGTATCTTATTTGCAACATATACACAACGATGACTGTGTAGCCAAGTGGAAAGGCAATGGACTGCAACTCCATGAGCGCAGGTTCAAATCCTGTCACAGTCTCCAGCACAGTGCCTGTGCTCCCTTCCACGATGGCGCTCGTTTTACTCGCTCACTTTTTATGAGCCTGTCAGTCTGCTTTCGCTTATGGCACTGTCATGTTTTACAGATAGTTTTCACACATTCCGTTTCGTCTAACAGGCAGGACATCGGTCTTTGACTCCGATAATGGAAGTTCGAACCTTCCAACGGGAACCACAAAAAACTATGAAAGGAATGATTATTATGAGCAGAAAATTATCAAGTATACAAAGAATATGGAAGATAGAACCTATCGAAGGCGCTGACAGGATAGAGCTGGCTTATGTTCTCGGCTGGCAGTGCGTAGTAAATAAGGGACAGTTCAAACCAATGGACTTAGCCGTATATTTTGAGATAGACAGCTTTCTTCCAATACGCCCCGAATATGAATTCATGAGAGCGTCCAGCTACAAAAACACCGACATTATGGGCGAGGGATTTCGTCTGAAAACTCAAAAATTCCGAGGACAGGTATCGCAGGGACTTTTGCTGCCTATAAGTATATTCCCCGAAATACCGACTGACATTGAACTTGCGGCAGATGTTACCGAAATACTCGGGGTCCGCAAGTGGGAGATAGAGGAACGCGCAACCTCCGGCGGTACTGTCATAGGAAACCTGCCGAGAAGTATTCCTCATACCGATGAGACAAGGGTGCAGGCTGCACCTGAGCTCATAAAGGAGTTCACAGGGCTTGAATACTACATCAGCACTAAAATGGACGGCAGTTCCCACTCTATCAGTATAGATGAAGACGGCTTCCACGTTACAGGTCATAACTACGAGTACAAGGATGACGGCAACAGCGATTTCTACAAGCTTGTCAACGATCGCGGCTACAAGGAAAAACTCGAAGCCTTTATGGGAAAAGAAGGACTTACTTCTATCACCGTACAAGGAGAGCTTTGCGCTCCGGGTATACAGCAGAACCGTCTGAAGCTCAAAAGACCTGAGTGGTATGTTTTCACTGTAATGGAGAACGGCAAGCGTGTAGGACTTGAAAGAATGCTTGAAATATGCAGGGAACTGGAGTTCACGACTGTTCCGATAGAAGAGGTCGGTACAGACCTGCCTGCTAAATACCCAACCGTTGAAGCTCTGCTTGAACGAGCAGACGGAAACTATCCTAACGGCGGTAAAAAAGAAGGCATCGTCATACGTCCAACTGAGCCTGTATTCAGCAGCAATATCGGCGCTGAACTGAGCATGAAGGTGGTAAGCAACAGGTATCTGCTGAAAAATGATGACTGAAATCCAATTCAACCATTTATTGGTATTCTAAAAATTTCAATAATATTTCATGACTCTCTTGATTATCGCCAACTAAATTTGATAAAACAACAGTAGCTCTGTACGGGATCTGACCGATTATACAGAGCTGCTGCATTTTTTACCTTATTTCACGTTTGAGAGCTCAATCCCTCTCTGTATCTCCACTGCTCGTTCCTCGCTGATACCACACTTTTCGGCGTAGTTAAGCCAGTCAGACACAACGGATTCAGTCTCTGATATAGTCTTATGGCAGAACTCTGCGGTCAGTCCCATAGTCTTTCCGCTGGCGATAAGATCATCTGATGTTATACCCGATGTTTTACCGTTTACGGACATCTGATGCTTTGAGATCCATCTGTTATCTGGATTATACGCAAATGTCAGATCATATGCAGGAGAGAGTTTCCACTCTCCTTTACGGTTCATCAGGAATGAGAAATTCTTTACATGATCGTCGCAGTTACCTCCAATAACAGCAAATGCCATTCGCCTGAAAATCTGCTCTATGCCGCTTTTTCCTATACCAAGTCTCTTTGCATAATCGGTATATAATTCATAACTGCAAACATTCGGAGTGTTATAGTCGAAATGTCCGAGTGCAGCAAGAGTCTGCATATGTACTTTATCACCGTTTACACGGTCAAATCGCTTCGTCATGAAATGATGAAGTCCGTCTTTTTCATAAATGCGGCACTCGTTCATCTCAATACCGAGGTCAACAGCCATAAGATAGTAAGCGTACTCTATAAGCGAATACTGCTTTTTATCAGCTAAGTTGTGGTCACCATTACCTGATACTCCGTCAAATTTAATGAGCCAGTAATCAAAGCCTTTTCCTGCGTCCACTTGTCCTGACTTGACTTCGCCAGTCTTTTCATTCCATGCAACGATAGCTTTTGCTCTTGCGCCGCCTGCTGAAGAGCCTATCTCCAACAGCTGCATTATGCTTGCTTCCTTATCGGAAAGCACTGCGCTCTCTTTGTCTGACAACACCTCAGATGCAAGCTTTGTCATTTCGGTCACATCGATCTCGCTGTTTATAAACTCAGGACTTGTAGCAGGAACATATTCAAGAGCCCCCATACCGCGTTTACCCGTGTAGCACAGCCTTTCTATCGCTGTAAATGTCTCGGGTGAACGTCCCTGACCTGCAAGCCACTTATCTATAACAGCGTTACCGAATTTATCGGGCAGAGAGTCAGCAAACAGTCCCGGGATACCGTGAAATGCTTCAACACGGCTAAGTTCAGGGAATGTATATATCCTGTCAGATAAAGGCATCTTGAACGGCGAAAGCTCTATTCCGCTCCTGAGAAATTTTTTGTCGTATTCAAAGCTTGCCGCTGCGTCATCGTCGCCCTGATGAATATATCCTATACGAGTACCCCAGAGGTACACTTCTGCTGTATTTATCATTCTTCATCGCCCCATTTCCAATCATTATCGTTTTTCTTGCGTTTTCTTGCTCTCTGTTTCGGAGCGTTGTTATCTACATAATGAGAGGGACGCTCCTGCGGATCAGGTATCAGCAGATCAAGTTTTTCTTCAAGGTCGAGTGCTTTGAGAAGCTTTATAAGATTGAGCAGACCTATATCACTGCCGTTCTCAAAACGTGCTATTGTGCCGACTGAAACCATTGACTTCTCAGCAAGCTCTGTTCTTGTCATCGAAGCGGCTATGCGGTACTGCTTGAATCTCGACGAAAGCTCCTTAGCAATAGCCTTATCATGTAAATCCCTGTTTATCTTCATCACGGACGCTCCTTTCATCAACTTTTGCTGGTTTTATTATACCACAGCAAATAATAAAATGCAATATATTATTTTTTAAAATCGTAATTCGCACATAAAATACAATATATTGTATTTTATCGTTCTTTCAACTATCGCATATTTTGCGACAGTTCATTTCGATAAAACAACAGCAGCTCCGTTCGGGATTTGCCCGCTTATTCAGAGCTGCTTTGGTCATTTTTTCGGTAGAGACGCGCCGATCCAACCACTTATTTACCACTTATTGGCATTGAAAATCGCTTAAAATCACTTGAAGATGCTAAAAGTGAAGCTTCAAAAATCGCCGAAATACAGCCATTTTCGCATTTTACCAAAAGCTGCTGAAAGGCTCGGGATTTTTTCAATTCCCGTACGGGTCACCATTCAACGTTCTCGGAAACAGCGTAATATCGCCGTTTTGCGATAACTGAAAACAGCTCCCATCTACACGGACAGGAGCTGTTTTTTATTGAAAAACGCCCCCCAATATGATATAATTATGGAAACTATCGGAAAGGAGCCGCGGCTACTATGATAATACTGATAACAGGCGCTTCGCATACAGGGAAAACGCTTCTCGCGCAGAAACTGCTTGAAAAATACAAGTACCCTTACCTGTCTATCGACCACCTGAAAATGGGACTTATAAGAAGCGGTCAGACCGAGCTCACGCCCTATGACGACGACAAGCTGACAGCATACCTCTGGAATATCCTGAAAGAGATGATAAAGACTGCCATTGAAAACGAACAGGATCTCATAATCGAGGGCTGTTATATTCCCTTTGACTGGAAGAACAGCTTTGACGCCGACTATCTGTCGCAGATAAAATACATCTGCCTTGTTATGAGTGAAAGCTACATAACCAGCCATTTCAGTGACATTGTCAGCTTCGGGAACGCTATCGAGAAAAGGCTCTCCAATGACATCAGTATTGAGTATATAATACAGGACAATCAGGAATATCTCCGCGGCTGTCTCAGTTACGGACTTGACTATTTTCTGATAAATGATGAATACGATTTGGAAAGGTGCTGTATATGAGCAACCCATGGGAAGAAATAAGTCTTGATGACTACGAAAAGCACATGAGCCTTGATTCTGTGCGGCAACTTCAGGCGCTTGATTCCATAATGCAAGAGCAGTTCGCCGCCTATCCTGTGGAGACCGCCGCAGTTCTGGGAGTTGCAGGCGGAAACGGACTTGAACACATCGGCACTGACAAGTTCCGCAAAGTCTACGGTGTGGACATCAATGCGGACTACCTCAGTGCAGTATCTCAGCGATATACTCAGCTTTCGGGAGTTCTGGAGTGCCTGCACATCGACCTTATAAACGAGGCAGAGAAGCTCCCGCAGGCACAGCTACTGATAGCGAATCTGCTTATCGAGTACATCGGCTATGGAGCGTTTCAGCGAGCCGTTTTGCAGACCGCTCCCGAGTACGTTTCCTGCGTGATACAGATAAACACGGACGAGGAGCAGTGGGTGTCGGAGTCGCCGTACCTGCGAGCTTTCGACAGGCTTGACGAGGTTCATCACCAAATGGAAGAAAAGGCACTCACGGCTGCTATGGAGGAGATAGGATACTCGGTGATATTGCAGGAGTCATTTTCGCTGCCGAATGGCAAGGCGCTGATGAGGTTGGATTTTGAGAGAAATGAGGTGTAAAATGAGCATTGGAATGAAGCGCGGAACAGTTTTCCTTGAGGAACACCAGACTGCATGGGAGGAAAGTGCAAGGACAGTTATCAACGATATTCAAAGTGTGCTGGACGGTCTTAATGCCGATGTTCAACACATTGGCAGCACATCTGTAAAGTCCGTAAAAGCCAAGCCGATAATAGATATTGCCGTTGCTGTTAATGATCTTGATGAGGTCATCGCCCGCAATGAAAAGCTTGCGGAGCGCGGTATCATTTTCCGCTTTGATGAGCGTCCCGACCACCTGCTTTATGTCAAGGGCGATTTTGAAAAAGACACAAGAACTCACCATATCCACGTTATTCCGAAAGGCTCGGAGGAGTGGAAGAATTACCTGTGCTTCCGCGATTATCTTAACGAAAACCTCAGTATCGCAAAGGAATATGAAGCGCTGAAACTGGAGCTGTGTGAGAAATACGGCAATGACAGAAATGCCTACACCGACGCAAAGGAAGACTTTATCCGCAGAGTCACCGCCGAGGCTCGGAAAATATATGCAGACAGGTATTGAGCAATTAAGCCTGACACCAAAAGCCGCAAAAAATCAGGACAGCTTGTCAGCAAATAATAAAAACAACACCGCCGTTCAGGTTAGTCCCGAGCGGCGGTGTTTTTATAGTTGTATTATCCTTTGCCGCCAATTATGGCGAGTTCTCATTTCAGCGCACTGATCATCTCAGCAGTCAGCTTATCCACAGAGATACCGTGAGCAGCAAGCAGCTCATCTGCCTTGAATTCTGTGTGGAATGCCTTTGAAATACCGTGGCAGTGAACACGCATATCACAATCGCCGTAGAATGCTGCGATATTCTGTCCGTAGCCGCCCATGACCTCGCCGTCCTCAATGGTGATGACAAGGCTGTGGTCTTTTTTCAGCGAGTCAAGAAGTTCCTCGTCCACACCGCTGACAAATGCGGCGTTGATGACAGTGATCTCCGTTCCTGTCTGCTCCTTTACCTTGTCGGCAGCTTCAAGTGCCATGGGAACAAGTCCGCCCACTGCAATGAGCGCAGCTTTGCTGCCCTTGCGTTCGATCTTGTTTTTCAGAACAGAGTAGTCTGTATCGTCAGCAACACCTGTCGATATAAGATTATCTACAACTCTGATAGCAACAGGGTGCTGCTTCTGAGTTGTCGCATATCTGAACATCTGCACGAATTCTTCATTGCTTGCAGGCGCAAGATAAATAAGATTGGGGATATGTGCAAACATCTGTATATCGCAGAGCGCAATGTGGGTATTGGAGTTCATTCCGTATGCGCCGGGACTGAGTATCAGGAAAGTTGCAGGACTGTCATTGAGGCACACATCGTGGGACATCTGGTCATATGTACGCTGATAGAAAGGCGCGAATGTACCGAATACAGCTGTACCGCCGTTTCGTGCGATACCGCCTGCCATAGCGACTGCATTTTCCTCTGCGATGCCGACGTCGATGAACTGTCCGCGCTGTACATATTCCTCACGGACACCCTGCACAAAGCCCAGTCCCATGGGAGTTGCGGCGTTCAGAACAATGGCATTCTCATTTGTGTCCAGCAGTTCCTTCAGACAGTTGAATACAACATTTTCTCCGCCCTCATAAGGATACAGCGGTGAGCCGTCCTCAACGTGGAAGGGACCGCCTGCGTGCCAGCTTTCACGGTCCTTTTCGGCGTAGGGCAGACCTTTTCCCTTGATAGTGTGGATATGGAGCACAACAGGGTGGTCGATGTCCTTCACGCTCTCAAACAGCTCCACCAGCTTTGCGGTATCGTGACCGTCATCAAGATAGCGGTAGTCCAGTCCCATTGCACGGAAGAGATTATCCTCGGCAGTGCCGTTTGATTCGCGGAGCTTTTTAAGAGTCTTGTAGAGTCCGCCGTGGTTTTCAGCGATACTCTGGTCGTTGTCGTTGACGATGATTATGAGGTTCTTGTTGTACTCTCCTGCGTAGTCAAGCGCTTCCAGAGCCTCGCCGCCGGACAGTGAACCGTCGCCGATAAGGGCGATTATATTCTCACTGCGCTTATTCAGATCACGTCCCTTTGCAAGTCCCAGGGCAAGGGAGACGGAGGTCGATGTGTGACCGACAATGAACATATCATGCTCGCTCTCATTGGGGTTTGTATAGCCTGTCACATCGTGAAAATGCTCCTCGTCAAGAAAGGCTTCCTTTCTGCCTGTCAGTATCTTGTGGGGATAGCACTGGTGGGATACGTCAAAGACTATCTTGTCCTTGGGGGAGTCGAAAACATAGTGGAATGCCACAGTCAGCTCCACAACACCCAGGTTAGGTCCCTGATGTCCGCCTGCTTTGCTTATCTTGTTGATGAGTGCGGCTCTTGTCTCGTCCGCAAGCGTCTTAAGCTGAGAGACCTCCAGCTTTTTGATGTCGTCAGGGCCGTTGATTTTTTCTAAATACATACTTTTATCCTCCTCAGATCCTGAAACCATTTATCATCTTTACGAATGCAGGATCGCTGTGGTCAACGATCTCGCTGTGCCCAAGATCAAGTGCTGCGATCTTCTGCATATCCTCATCCGAAAGTGTGAAGTCCCAGATGTCGAAATTCTGCTCCATACGCTCCACGTGAACGGATTTTGGCAGGATCGAAACACCTCTCTGAGCATTCCATTTCAGCGCGATCTGTGCAGCGGTCTTACTGTATTTTGCCCCTATCTCCGTCAGTACGGGGTGGGTGAAGATACCATGTCTGCCCTCTGCGAGAGGTCCCCATGCCTGCGGCACGATACTGTATTCCTTCATGAACTTGATCGCAGTGTCCTGCGCAAAGAACGGGTGCAGTTCAACCTGATTGACAGCGGGCATGATCTCTACATTCGCACAGAAATTTGCAAGAATTGCAGGATAGAAATTCGATAAGCCGATCGCCTTTACCCAGCCCTCTTTGTATGCGCTTTCAAGCGCACGGTAGCCTGCAAAGTAATCGCCCATAGGCTGATGGATAAGGATCAGATCAATATACTCCATATCAAGCTTTGCAAGGGATCCCTTCAGAGATGCATAGGCACCGTTCTCTGTTTTCATGTTGGAGACCCACAGCTTTGTTGTGATGAATAGTTCCTCACGGCTTACAAGTCCGTCAGCGATCGCACGGCTGACTGCCTTTCCGACAGCTGCTTCATTCATATATGCCTGTGCCGTGTCGATAAGGCGGTATCCTGTCCTGATCGCGTCATATACAGCCTTTTCGCAGACAGCCGCATCGGGCACCTGAAATACGCCGAATCCCTCGATTGGCATTTTTGCTCCTGTGTTAAGTGTTACGAATTCCATAATAAGATCCTCCTTGTATTGTATTTATAGACTCAGCCATTCCCTGACAGCAGCTTCTGTCAGGTGATTTCCGTCAATGCTTTTGTGAACATTTCCCCTGCTCAGCTTCTTTACGTCGTCCGTGCCCACAGAACCGCTTCCGCCGTGGGTATTGAAAAGGTACACGTTCTTGCCGTTCAGGTCATACTGTTCAAGAAAACTCAGTACTATCATAGGACAGGTATACCACCACGCAGGATAGCCGATCACAATGTCGGTATACTGCGATATACCTGCAATTGAGCCTGCAAAGGCAGGGCGGACGTCCTTGTCGCGCTCTTTTTTCGCCTGTGCCGCACAGATGGGATATATCTTGGAGTACGACTTTTCGGGTCTCAGCTCAAATATATCACCGCCGGTCATCTCTGCGACGAGTCCGGCAGCTTTTCTTGTGTGTCCGCCCCACGAAAAGAATACGATCAGGAATTTTCTCTCCGGCATAGTGCGCCTCCATTCCTGTATTGATTTTTTATAGTGAGTTATGTTATAATTGGAACAGATTCCCTATTACAACCGTATTATAGCATAACAAGCGAGATTTGTACAATGCCGATACAGTATACTGCTATAAATATTAATCATACCGAGGTAAAAACTATGCTGGAATTATATCTCCTGCGGCAGCTTGCTGCATTCAAAGAATACGGCACACTTTCCGAAGCTGCCGAAAGACTTTATCTCTCACAGCCTGCACTGAGCCGCAACATGAGAAAGCTTGAGGAAGAAATAGGCGTACCGCTGTTTGTGCGCAGCCGCAACAAGCTGGAGCTCAACGAAAACGGTATGCTGACCGCTGAGCTTGCCGAAAAAGCCGTTTCTGAAATAGACAGCATCGCAAAACAGGTCCGCGATTTTGACCGAAGCCGCAGAACTATTTCACTGGGTGTCTGTGCTCCTGCGCCCATATGGAAGCTGACTCCGCTGCTGTCGCAATTATACCCGACAATGACTATTCAGACCGAGATAACAGAGGAGACAGAACTGCTGGAAGGTCTCCATAACGGGCTGTATCAGCTTATCGTGCTGCATTTCCGGCCCGAGGACAAACACTACATCAGCACTGCCTGCGGAACCGAAAAGCTGTTCTTCTCGCTTCCGCCGACGCACAGACTTGCAAATGAAGCGGCACTGTCCTTTTCCGACCTTGACGGCGAGAACC
The DNA here is from genome assembly GCF_000621785.1 of Ruminococcus flavefaciens ND2009. Lineage (GTDB taxonomy): Bacteria > Bacillota > Clostridia > Oscillospirales > Ruminococcaceae > Ruminococcus > Ruminococcus flavefaciens_C. The sequence continues at coordinate 79,489 of NZ_JHXI01000017.1, forward strand.
TCCTTCTGATGTCGGAGATAGGTTTCTGGCACGATATGACCGTCAGAAAGATGCCCCATTCCAGATTTCTGGTACAAAACGACCGCTTTACCTTCGATGAGATAGTCAGCGCATCTGTTCTCCCCACATTCAGCACGGATACTGCAAATGAGTTTTTCGGAAGCAGTTCCGAACGTGTCGAGGTACCCATTACCGATGCAGAGGCTGAGGTGAGATATTTTCTTGTCTGCCTGAAGGAAAACGAAAAGCAGTTCGGGCAGCTGTTTGAAGTTCTATAGACCGAAACCACCCTTTAAACGGGTGGTTTTTTGATAACAAAACGCACAATAATCCACAAGCCGATATGTGCACCATGACAAAAATAATTGCTTTATCAAAATATTCTGCAAAAAAAACGGGATGTCAGTTGTAAAGAATATAGAGGTTTACATCCTCCGAAAAACAACAAAATAATTCATGATGTACATTTCAAGCGCTTGATGTAAGAATTATTTTCAGAAAGGACCGATGAAATAATGAAGAACTTCACACGCCATTTTCTCAGTATGACTACTGCTGCGCTGATCGGAGGCTCCGCGGTACTTAACTGCGGACTTCCTGCTGCGCTGGCAGCAGAAGTGAAGGACGGGAAGCCGATACCCGTCATAATCAGTCTCAGCGGAGACGCCGTGCTTGCAGGAGAAGCAGCAGCAGAAATGGGAACGGATTACCTTGATACTGCCGAGGCAGAGGCAACGGCAGCTTCTCTCCGTCAGATCAGCAGTCAGGCAGAGGAATACCTCCGCAGCCTTTATCCCGAGCTTGAGATCGGCTACCGCTACGATGTGCTCATGAACGGCTTTTCATGCAGCCTCCCCGCAGGTCTTATCGACGAAGCAAGGTCCTGCCGCTGGATAAAGGATATAACGAAGGTGGAGACAGTGAATGTCATAAAGCCCGAGCTCTATACCGCGCAGGAGCTCAGCGAGATGAACTATTTCGGAGAGACAACAGGTTATTTCGGAGAGGGCGAGGTCATCGCCGTTCTTGATTCGGAATTTGACATCACCCATGATATGTTCGCACCCATTGATGATAAGGAGAACAAGCTCACAAAGGACGACATCGCAGCCGCAGCTGCCGATCTTAATGTGTCGATAGATCCCGAACAGGCATATATCAGCAGCAAGCTTCCCTATGTTATAGACTACACCGATGATACTCCCTATGAATACGCAGACCCCGAGAATTACCACGGCACCCACGTCGCAGGTATTGCCGCAGGCGATATGATAAGCGGCGACGAAGGCGCGGAGCTCTCGGGCATCGCAAGGGACGCTCAGCTGGTTATGATGAAGGTATTCAAGCAGATGACCATCGACGAACTGGGCATAACTATGAGTACCGCTGAGTCGGACGCCATACTTGCAGCCCTTGAGGACGCCGCAAAGCTCAAGGCAGACGTTATCAATCTCAGCCTCGGAAGCCCCGATCCCGACCTTGAAAAGATCCCCTACAAGGACACCATAACTGCACTGAATAATGCAGGCATAATGGTAGTTGCTTCAGCAGGAAACGACAGCAACAGCTTTATGGGAAATGGTAATTATCTGGATATAGACACATCTGCTCCCGATACCCATACTGTGGGAGAGCCCGCAGCTTTCAGGGACGCTTTCTGTGTTGCAGCCGCCAACAATTCTGTCCGCCGCGCTCCCTGCTTCCTGATCGAGGGACTTGATGACGAGATCCCCTTCAGTGACTCCGACAGCGGCACTCTCAGCGATTTCCTCAGCGATGACGTATATGAATATGTTTACTGCGGTCTGGGTATGTTTGAGGACTTTGACGGCAAGGACCTTCAGGGTAAGATCGCCCTTCTGGACAGAGGAGAGCTTAACTTCTGGGAAAAGGCGATGAATGCACAGATGGCAGGAGCTATTGCCATGATCATCTGCGACAACGTCGAGGACGGCGACCTCATTACCATGAATCTGGAGGGAAATCCCTTCCCTGCAGCATTTGTCTCAATGAATGACGGAAAAAAGCTGAAAGAGGCTGAGTCCGGAAAGATACGCCTTGACAGCACACTGAGCATAGTTACACCCCTTGACGGCGGAATAAGCGGATACAGCTCCTTCGGTCCCGCATCAGACCTTACTCTCAAACCTGATATCGCAGGTATCGGAACAGCGGTCTCATCTGCCGCCTATGATAACACGTTAAAACAGCTGGACGGCACCTCCATGGCTTCACCCTATGTTGCAGGCTGTGTGGCTGTATTCGACCAGTATCTCAGAAAGAACGGCACAGAGCTCACAGGTGCCGAAAAGACAGACCTCATCAAGAATATCATGATGAACTCCGCTGTTCTTTTCATGAACGGCGATGTTTACGAAAGTCCCAGACGTCAGGGCGCAGGACTTGTGAATATGAAAAATGCCCTGAATGACAGAGTTATCCTCACAGGCGAAACAGGTCTTGCCAAGGTAGAGCTGAAGGACAATATCACCTCTCAGCTCAGCTTTGATGTTGATATAAGGAACTTCACCGACGAGGACGTTGAATTCAGCGAGGCAAAGCTGGTGCTGACTGCCGAGGACGGTGCTCCCGTGGAGGACTCGGAGCAGCTGACTATCAGCGGCGCAAGCAATATCGGCGTAACAGCCGACCTGTCTGACCTGCTGACAGCAAGTGCACAGGAGAGCCGCACAGTAAATATAAACGCGGAGCTTTCAGCTGAGGATCTGGCGGCACACAGCACTGCATTCCCCAACGGCTTCTTCGTTGAGGGCTACATCATTCTCAGCGGTGCGGAAAACTGCTGTGACATCTCTATCCCCGTCATGGGCTTCTACGGAGACTGGGCGCAGGTGCCTATCTTCCATAACGGCACAAATGACCTTCCTCCCTATTCATACTCCACATATTCAGGTGATGGAATGCTAAGCTCTTCCCATTCCTTTGCAGGCATCGCGGAGGCTGTATCTCAGCTTCTTGAAAGGCTCCCTGCCGAGGCGAAGGAAACCGCAATGATGGAACCCTTCTTCTTCCCTGACTACTATGATGAGGAATATAATGAGATACAGGAGAAGTGCTCCTCCGAGGGAGTATACCTCTCTCCCGACGGTGACGGAATGGCTGAACAGGTATCAATTGATTATTCTCTGCTCAGATCTGCCCGTGTTTCAGACTTAAAGCTCTATAACGCTGACAATGAGCTGGTCTTAGACTCCTCCAATAACGATGCCCTCCCTGCATATATGCCCATAGGATATATCTCAGAGGACGACATAAGCGGCCTTCCCGAGGGCAAATACAAGGGCGTTATCGAAGCCTCTGTCTTCTATGAGGGTGCGGAGAAGGCTCCCCAGACCTTTGATTTCCCCGTTATCATAGACAAGACCGCACCTGCACTTGAGGTAAAGCCAAAGGAGGAGAACGGCAGGAAGCTTCTGGAGATAACCTGTACCGACGTTGACCTTGACGGCATTTACATCATGGGCAAGGGAAATGGCGGTATCGCAGGAGAGTATACTGCGGAGAGCCCGAAGCTTGCAGAGATGAAGGATCTCAACTTTACGTTCCGAACTGTCTATATGCCATTATTCGGCGGTCCCGGCAACCCTCTCAGATCCGACTCGCTCTTTATCAATACCATCATGGGCACCACAGACGCTTACGAACAGAATATATATGATTCCTACGACTTCTCGGATATTCTCCCCGCATACAGATATGCGGACGAAAGCGGAAATATCTCCGTAACATACGATGTTACAGATATAAGTGATTATTATATCGCAGCCGTTGACAAGGCATACAACTCCACAGAGATAATGTCAGAGGGCACTGATACCGCTCACCTGAAGGCTGGCATATGGTGGGCTAAGAACGGCGGAGAAAATGACGCTTACTACAATTTCCGCAATAACAACAAAGGTATTATCCGCTATCAGAGCGGGGATCCCGAAAAGAGCTTCACCTTTGAGCAGAACGGCGATGATCTCACCATGAACATCACCGACGGCACCTCCACAGAGAGCCGCACAGGAAAGCTCTCATTTACCGACAAGAAGAACGCAGTCATCACCTGGGAGGACGGTACTTCCCAGCAGCTTTTCTATGCAGACATTACAGGTTTCGGCAGCTTCGATTACATCACTACTCCCGAGATAAAGGAGCTTGTGACCGGATACCACAATGCACACAGCGACACCAAGGCTTCATCAGCCAAGGTGACTTATGATGAAAACGGCATGGCTATAGTGCAGCTCATTGACGAAAAGGGCAGCGTTATCGCCCGGTACACAGACTTCGACAGATTTGAGAACACAGCAGTTGCTCCCGACGGCAAGCCCGTTAAGTTTGAGTATCTCAGAACAGGCGTATACCGTGTGGGACTTATCGATAATATGAGCTCAAAACATTATTTCGTTTTCTTCAATGAGGACGGAAGCGCCGCTGTATACTCCGGAGAGAAGGGCATTGAATGGGAAGGCACAGCAGAGTTCGGCGACGGTGTCATTATCTGTAACAAAGGCACAGATGACGAGACAGCTTTAAATGTCACATTCAGCAGCATCTCCGCATTTATGGTAACAACCGGGGACGGAAGCGAGTATAAGCTGACATACGATCCCAATCACAGCACCGATGAAAAGTTTTACACCTCGGCTGAACTCAAGGAAATGGCAGCTGCCTACCTTGAGCGCATATCAGGTATTTGCCCCGACCTTGAATACGCAGGTTTTGAAGGCAGCGGCAAGTACAATATGTTCTTCATGGACGGACAGAGCATATCAGTTGATCCCATCGGCGGTGCAGCTTCCGATCAGGAGGGCAATGAGATAGACCTTATGGACCTTCCCGAGATCAAGGACCTCTTTACCGCAGGTCTCTGGAGCAGCAAAAACGGCGACAGCATAAAGTACTACAGCACCGACGGCAAGGGCAGTATGACAGTTATCAACGCCGAGGACGGCTCTCAGGAGAACATAAAGTATAACTGGATCGGAACAAAGGCAGTGGAATTCATTTCGGGGGATAATACAGAAACTGCCGCTGTATCCGCTATCTCCGACACCGAGATAATTCTCACAAGAGCTGACGGTCAGACCGAAACTCTGACTTATGCAGGCGAAAAGGCGATCGATAGGAAGTCCTTCTACAGCAACAAGCAGCTCTCGGAAATGGCAGCTGCCGACCGCAGCAAAAAGGCAGGAAAGAAGGTAAAGGTCACCGAAACGATCAGCTCCGAAGACGGCACGGTCAATGTAAAATTCGATGACGGTTCGGAGTACAGAATAGACCGCTTCACAGGCAAGGGCACCGACGAAAAGGGCGAGGAGGTCGATCTTCCCCAGACAGGAAACAACAGCCTTACCACAGCCGCAGCAGCAGCTGTCGGCGGTATCCTCATGCTCCTGAGTGCGGCAGCAGTTTTCGCTTCCTCAGCATTCCGCAGAAAAGAAGAACGCTGATGAAACGCAACCCGAATATCTGACATGATACAGAAAAGCTCCTGCAACGGAAATTTGCAGGAGCTCTTTTTTATTCGGAGGTTCCCTTTCTGCTGAGCCAGCCGTAGACTGCAAAGCACATGATTATCTGCAAAACTGTGGAGCATGGGGTGGCAAGTCCGATGAGGAACAGTGAACCGCTGCCGAAGTGCTGCATGATGAAGGCAACGGGTATCCTGACGCAGAAGGCTCCGCAGATACCCTGTATCATGACGAAGGTGGTCCTCTGTATACCGTTGAAGTAGCCGATAAAGCAGAACAGGAAGCAGGTCAGCAGACAGTCGATAGCGTAGGCTTTAAGGTAGTCCCAGGCGTTGAGCACAGCCTCACGGTCTCCCGAGAATATGCCTGCCAGCAGGTCTCCGCGGAAGAAGGTCAGCAGGAACATCATAAAGCCGAACACGAATGAGACTGCGATACCTGTTTTCAGAGCCTGCTTTGCGCGGTCCGCCTTGCCTGCTCCGTAATTCTGTGCCACGAATGCGGACATTGACTGCATGAACGCCGCAGGCACCAGCATGATGAATGCGCAGACCTTCTCTGCAACGCCCACGCCTGCCGAGGCGGTAAGTCCTATCTTGTTGACGATAGCCAGCATCACCAGGAATGATACTCCCACAAGGAGGTCCTGGAGGGCTATGGGAGTTCCTATGCGGAATACAGCCCTTGCGCAGACGCTGTTCATTCTTATATCCGACCTGTGGAACTCAAAGGGCAGCTTTGTGCGGCGGATTATGACCAGCGAGATGAGAACGCTTATAAGCTGAGCGAGGACAGTCGCCAGAGCCGCTCCGTTGGCTCCCAGATGAAGCACAGCTACGAAGAAAAGGTCGCCGATGATATTGAACACGCAGGCGATACCCACGGCAATGAGAGGCGTCTTGGAGTCTCCCAGCCCGCGGAAGATACTGCCCAGCAGATTATATGCGGTTATGACGAGGAATCCCCCTCCGCATATGCGTATGTAGCCTGCGGTGACGTCAAAGGCTTCCCTGGGAGCGTTCATTATCTTCGCCAGCAGCTCCGCGCCGAGGACGCTGAGCAAGGTGAGAAGAAGTCCCGTAACGGCAAAGATGATAAGTCCCGTGCCGATGGTCTGAGCGGCGTCCTTCGGGCGCTTCTGCCCTATTTTCTGCCCCACGGCAACGGTTATGCCCATTGAGAAGCTCACCAGGATATTGGTCAGGGTCATTATTATCTGTGAGCCCGTAGATACTGCGGAAACTGCGGCGTTATCGCTGAATCTACCCACCACCAGCAGGTCCACCGCGCCGTAAAGCGACTGCAAAAACATGGCAAACAGCACAGGCAGCATGAACTTCAGCAGCTTGGGCAGTATGGCTCCGCTTGTAAAATCGTTCTTTTCCATAATACCTCCACAAAAAAAGCCGGACAAAACAGCAGGCGTCTCAGCCTGCGGTCTTATCCGGCATTGCATTTTTATCGAATGTTTTGCCCTCCGAACCAGCTTTTTATTATAGCACGGTTTACAGGGCGTGTCAAGGGCTCAGAGCACCTCGGAAGCCGATGTGACTCTCTTTGCGTCGGCTATCTCTCCGCCCTTGATATATGGCGCCAGCTTTTCGGCAGTTTTTCCGATACCGCTGCTGCCCGATGTGGCGAATATATATATTTTCTTTCCCGTCCAGTCATAGTCCTTGCAGAAGGTATTGACCACATTGGGAGCTCCATAGTACCAGATGGGGAACCCGAGATATACCGTGTCATATCCGTCCCAGCCGCCGACCTTTCCTGACACGGTCACGTCCTTCTTACCCAGCTTTTCGCGGTTGCACCTTGCAAGGGGATTTACCCATTTCAGGTCCGCGGCGCTGTAGGGCTCCGCCGGCTTTATCTCATAGAGGTCGGCACCTGCCGCCTTTGCCAGTTCCTCTGCTATTTTTCTTGTCTTTCCTGTTTCTGCGCTGAAATATGCTACCAGTGTCTTCATACTGCATTCCTGCCTTTCAGAATATGGGTAAGTTTCTGCATAAAGTATAGCATATATCCGGTGATAAAGCAAGATGTGCGGGTGAGGTATTTATTTGTTTCCGCCTCTGCGCTTGTTGTCGGCTTCCACGGAGCTCTTCCACAGCCTGCCCACGCCCTTGTTTGTCCTTACGCTGCTTACTGCGCAGGATACAGACTCAAAGAGAACCTTTGTGCCGTGGAGGTCGGCGTGGTAGTCCACAGCGTTCTCAGCCCTGATACCCATGGAGCCTGCGGTATCGGCAGCGTCGATGTTTGCGCCAAGGAACACGAATTCCCAGCCCCTTTCCTCCTGTACTCTCTCAATGAGCTGCTTTACGTCCTTGTAGCTGTACTTTCTGCTGGCGTTCTCCATACCGTCAGTAGTGATGACGAACAGGGTCTTTTCGGGAATATCCTCCTCGCGGGCGTACTTGTGGATATTGGAGATGTGGCGTACAGCGCCGCCCACTGCGTCAAGAAGGGCAGTACAGCCCGAGGGGACATAGTCCCTGTCGGTGAGCCCGGGTACCTCCTCAAGCCTTATCCTGTCGTGAATGACCTTCGATTCATTGCTGAAGAAGACCGTGGACACAAGCGCCTCACCCTCCTCCTTTTTCTGCTTTGCGATAAGTGAATTGAAGCCGCCGATGGTATCGGCTGTAAGACCGCTCATAGAGCCGCTCTCGTCAAGGATAAATACCAGTTCTGTCAAGTTCTTTTTCATAATAATACCTCCGTTCTGATGCGGGGAAGCCCTGTGCTTCCCTTACTGTAATTACAGTATACACCATAACGGAGGTCATTTGGTCGCTTGAAATGCGACAAATCATGAGCCTATGAGACTCTGGTCAAAGGCGAACAGTGCCTCGTTTATCTCATAGATATTGTAGTTGCCATGCTCGATGAAGTAACGGATTATCAGGTCGAATTTAAGGCTCCCCGACAGTGCGAAGCCAGCCTTTTCCAGGAGCGCCTGAGTCTCTCCCAGGTCCAGCTCCAGAGCTATTGCAAAAGCCACAGCAGTCTGCTTTTTCGGCTTGTAGTTCATGTCGCTGCGTATCTTTGAAAAGAGCTTGCGGTCGATATTGGCTTTCTTGTAGGTCTCCACGTCGGTCATGCCCTTTTCGTCTATAAGCCTGAGCAGCGCCTGAGAAAAGGACTCGTCCTGAGCCCTCAGCAGTCCCTCAAGGTCGGGAGCTGCGGCTTCACAGCATACCTCCTCATCGAGGTGTATGGCACCAGCGCTTTCCTTTTTACTGCCGAAAAGTCCCATAGGCTTTAACATTGCGGACTGAACTGCTCCTGCTGCGGGACGCCGCCTGTTTCTGATGTCATTCTCTGCGCACTCACGGGCATAGGCGTCACTGATGTACTGCCTTATGCCGCCCATTATGCCTGCGCTCACCTCAAAGGACGCCTTGTCGAAGATAACGAGAGTTATATCCATATCGTTGTCCGCAAGGAAGCTGCTGAACTCCGACACAGCCGCCTCCAGAGCCTTGTCCCTGGGATAGCCGAATATGCCCGAGGATATAAGCGGAAATGCCACGCTCTCACAGCCCTTTTCCTTTGCCAGTGCAAGGGAGCTTCTGTAGCATGAACGCAGCAGCTCCTCCTCGTTCCTGTTTCCGCCCTGCCAGGCAGGACCCACAGTGTGTATGATGTACTTACAGTTCAGCTTATAGCCCTTGGTAAGCTTAGCTTCCCCCACCCTGCAGCCGCCCAGAGCCCTGCACTCCTCAAGAAGCTCGGGACCTGCGGCGTGATGGATAGCACCGTCCACGCCTCCGCCCCCCAGCAGTGATGAGCTGGCAGCATTCACGATGGCGTCGGCTTTTACTTTTGTTATATCGTTCCTGATTATATTGAAAGGCATAGCTGCCCTCCTTCCTCAGCCTGTTACGGCGTCAAGATCCTTGGTGATGAATTCATATCTCTGCTCATAAAAGCTCCTGAGGGAGTCCACGGCGTGATCGTAGTTCATCTCCGCTGCGGAGCCCCCTGTCCAGCCGCTCCAGAAGCGGTCATAGGTGGCGATGACCATACTGCGGTACTCCTCAGCCAGCCTGTCTATCTCGGCAGTGACCTTTTCCGTATTGAAGTTATTGTCGGCGATGTCCATGAAGGTCTCTCTGAACTGACTGCGGAAGCCCTCATTCTCAAGAGCTCCGTTAAAGAGGTCAGCCAGGAAGCAATCGCTGTCCATGAACCGCTCAAAGCTGTTCTCATAGGGTGAAGCCTCGCCGTAGAGTCCCGAGCTGTACTCCGTATCGAAGAGTATGAACCGCCATTTCCCGTCGGCGTAGGGGGAGCTGCCGTCGGCAGTCTCAGCCTTCCAGAAGGCGGCATTGGGCTTGCCCCAGTCATGATTGTTTATGTATATCTCGGTGCTGATATAGTCCATGAAGCCCTGCATATCTATGCGCTCGCAAAGCTCATCGTAATTTTCCTGCACGGAGAAATCCGTATCCTGTATCCATTTGCGCAGCTTTTCCCATTCCGCAAAGGTCTCCTCGGAGCCGTCGTCAAGGGCTTCCTTCTTGATGATACATATATCCTTTGCAGGCACGCCGCAATGCGCGCTGATGAAGTCCGCGTCCATTTTCTCGGTGATCTCGTAGTGTCCCCAGAACTCGCCGTCCACAAAGACGATACAGGGCTCCATGCCTTGGGTGAGGAACTGCCTGTCGGACACAAGTGACTGTATGAGCTTGTCGCTGAAACGGGTGAAATAGGCGTCATTTCCGCCGTTTCGCAGTATGAAGCTGTCGAACACCGTAACGGGAGAGCCGTCGGTATCGTTCTTCACATTACCCGAGAACAGGTCATATTCCAGCTTGGGAGCACCGTAATCCCTCCTTGCATACACGTTGAAGCTCTTCTGTGAGTAGGAACGGGTGGCGCCGCCGTGTATGCGTATGCCAACATTCTGGGATCTGACAGGCTTTCCGCCCTCAAAGAACTGTATCTCCGCCTCGCGCTCCCATTCTCTGCCCCTCTGTGAATAGTTTCCGGGGATAGTCCATTCGTCGGCATTAGGGTCGAATTCATCGCTGTTTTTCCAGTCCTCATAGGTCTTGCCGGTTACATATATGCCCTTTTCGGCATCAAAAAGGTTCCCCTCGTCAGTCATGAGAGAGACCACCTTGTACTTTTTATAGTAGTCCGCCTTATCATCAAAGCCCACGAAATAGGTATTCGACACAACAGGGCTCTGCTCACCGTTTTTGCCTATAACAACGGCTCTGACCACTGTCGCCTTGTCCACCTCCGCCTCGGGCACGAAGTCCTCTGCGGCAGCAATGGGCTGGGCGATGTCCCTATGGGCGCTGAGCCTGTTTGCCTCCGCAGAAGCGTCCTTTATCTCTATGGGAGCAGTATATCTCGTGCTGTTTGCAGTTGGTATGCTGCCGTCGAGAGTGTAGTATATCTCCCCTCCGTCATCGGCTGTGATGGTTAGGAGAAATCCGCTCTTGTAGAAACCGCTGCCTGCGGAAAAGTGCATACCCTCCGCGTCATAGGGCTCCGCCTTGTCCTCGTCTGTACTGACGAAGCCAACTGCCGATGTGCTGCTTGTTTTCCTGTCCGCGCAGGAGGCGAGTGTCAGGGGAATGGCGCTCAGTGCCAGGACAAGTGCTGTATTCAGTGCTAAGTATCTTTTCTTCATAGCTGTTTCCTTTCAACGTGGATATATTTCCGTTATGTATCAGAATCCCTCTTTCCAGCGGCGTATATTGTTCTTTTCAAATCTGAATGAGCCTACAGCGAAGGAGTCCTGTGAGAGCTGCTCCTCAGTGAACCAGGGGCTTGTAACATTGCCCTCCGTATGGGTGAGGATATGGAAGCATACCGCAGGAATGAAGCTCTGTCCGATAAGATAGCATTTCTCGCCCTTTTCGTTCACAGCCTCGTCTGCGATGAGCACCACATGGACATCGTTGCAGATAATATCTCCCACGCGGAGCTCTTCAGCGGGAATGACCTCAGACTCCTTCTGCAATGAGAGAGTGCCTGCATAGCGCATTACTTCCTTGAGGTAGTTCCTGTACTGCTGCTCGCTGTCGTCGGGAAGTCCCGCGGGGAGCTCCGCAGAAAAGCTTCCCAGGGCGAAAAAACGCTTTCCCTTGCGCCAGTGGTCGTAGCTGCACTCATCTCCGTTGGAGAACATGAAGGATATTCTGTCATACTGACCGTTCTCATAGAAATAGTCGCTGTACAGCCTTATGACGCTGTCTGCGCACTGCTGGTAGCCCTCGTCGCCAAGGCTTATATCGAATATGGCGGCAAGGTCGGAAAAATCGCTGGTGGAGCCGTCATAAACGGGCAGCTTCGTATCGTCGGGGAGCAGCGGATAGCTGCGGAGGTATTCCGCGAAGCTGCCCTCGGCGGCAGGCACACGGGCAAAGCCCTCCGGCGGAACTATCCTTGTCTCAAGGGTCGCGCCCTCAGGTTCAAGGCATTCTATATCGAAAAATCGTCCGGCGGGCTCAACGGTCAGCTCAGCCGCCTTCCATTTGGGATTGCAGCGGATATAGACTGCGGTCAGCAGCGCCGCCGGCAGTATTATAAGCAGCAGTATGCGCAGACCACGCTTTTTGGGCTTTTCGGCTGTATCTTTATTTTTCGCCATGTTGTCTCCTCCCCGCATATCTATTCATTGCTTTAATTGTAGCATGAACAGCAGCCTATGTCAACAAAAACCGCAGTATTTCCGACTTTATCGGGGAAACTGCGGCTCGCTCTCATATTCTATCTGCGCCCCGGACGAAGCTCCTGATAAAGGAGCCCGCACTCGCTGCAATACCAGACCAGCCTGCCCGAGCGGTACATGGGGAGAGTGATATTCATGCCCCATTCAGGGTACTGCCTGAACAACATCATGCTGCTGTCGGACACATAGGCAGCGAAGGAGATATAATGCTCCTTTGTCATGGGGTGGTCGGTGGTGATGTACCATTCGCCGCCCATGTCCTCGACCCTGAGCTGCTGTTCCTCCTCTGCCTTTTTCGGCTCAAGTGCGGTGAGCCTGTTTCCGCAGCAGGTCACAGCCGCGTCGGCGGCAGCGGTTATGACGTTTCCGCAGTCCCTGCACACATAAAATCTCAGCTTTTTCATATTTCCCTTCTCACTTTCGTTTTTTTCGATATTTCCGCTCAGCAGCACCTGTATATCAGTGCCCAGCACCTCTGCCAGCGCCGTAAGCAGCGACACATCGGGACAGCCGCAGCCACGCTCCCACTTTGATACAGCCTTGTCGCTGACGCATATGAGCTCCGCCAGCTGCTTCTGGGTAAGTTCCCGCTCTGTCCTGAGCCGACGTATAAGTGCTCCTGTTCTGACCTGATCCATATTATCACCTCGTTCCGATCTGATGATACTATTATAACCGACAGCCGCCGGCACGTCAATCCACGCTCCGTAGAGTGGCAGAACAACAGCTCCCGTTTCAGGAACAGGAGCTGTTTTTCATTGTTCTTTTTTCAGGTGCATGACTATCTCAAGGACAAATCTGTTTTCCTCAGCCGAGATGTCAACGGTTCCCTCATACTTGTGGACTGCCCTTATGATATTTGGCACTCCAAGCCCGTGGAGGGTCTTGTTCTCCTTTGAGGTGACCAGTTGGTTCCTGCCCTTGAAGTTTACGCTTTCAAATACAGGGTTGGATATGGTCAGGAAGTAATAGCCTTTTTTGAAATCGGACTTTATGGATATGACCTTTTCCTGTCCGCTCTGATCCTTTTCACAGGCTTCTATGGCGTTGTCTATGGCGTTGGAGAAAATGATGCAGGCGTCCACATTGCTGAGTCCCATAGTGGGCACAAAGCCCGTGAAATCTATCCTGGTGCCGCTTCTGAGTGCCTTTGCCTTCTTGTCACTGAGAAGCGAATCCACGATGATATTGCCCGTGTCGAAATCCTGCTTTTCCCTCTCCAGAACACCCTCGATGTCGCTGATATACTCCTCAGCCTTTTCGGTCTCGTTCTCGGCGAGAAGGCTCCTTATACAGAGCAGGTGGTTCTTGAAATCGTGCCTGAAGCTTCTGAACTCGGAATATATCTGCTTGATATTATCGTAATACTCGGTCTGCTTCTCGATCTGGTCACCCAGGAGCTCCGAAACCATTTTCTGCTTTGAGGCAGAGGCGGTAGTCCTGATGACCGAGATGAGCACCACCGTGAAGCCTATCATGGTGGGCAGGAGCAGTATCTCCGCTATCCTGCGGTGCTCCCCGGAAAGAGAAGCCCACACATATATATTGATGATGTATGCAAGTACCATGACCATGACATACTGGTATTTATTGATTATTTTCAGCTCCTGCTGTATCACCGTCTCAAATCCCCGTTTCTTTATGATGAGAAGTATTACCAGCAGCACGGTGCCCTCCGTGACCATTGCTGCCATATCCAGCACATGATCCGCAGACAGGAAGCAGGAAAGCAGCGTGGCGTACATCTGACTGGTTATCAGTGACATAAGACAGATATACAGTATGTTGAGCTTTACCCTGCGGAATATTATGGAATAGGCGATGAACTTGGAGAATATACTCAGTATGAGCAGTATCAGCCTCAGTATGAAGTATCCCTGAAGCACCTTTATATCCATGAGAAGGGGCGACAGCGCAGGTATAAGCAGTACCGCAAGGGACAACAGCAGGTTCATTTTCCGTTTTTCGCCTGTTGTAACGCTTACGACCTCCATTATGACCGCGCCCAGATACAGTCCTGAAATGACAGTTAGTACTATCATAGTGCTCTCCGTCATATCCCCGAGCGTTTGATATAGTCCGTAAACGCTTTTTTGAAGGCTGTCAGCTTCATCTTGCTGATGATAGCACGCTCATCGTTGTCAAAGAGTATGTTGGTGGAGTCATGGGAGACTATATGTCTCAGCCCCACAAGATAGGTCCTGTGCGACCTGAAAAACATATCCTCCGGCAGCATGGCTTCCACCTCTGCAAGGGTGCCCTTATAGAGATGGCTCATCTCGTTGTCGCGGATATAGCAGTATTTTCCCGAAGCCTCAACATAGATTATATCGTTGATGTTTATGCGCTTGTTCATATCCTCTGTCTTTATGAGGATATAGTTATCATCGTCAAGCTCGTGGATAAAGCTGTTGAGAGCCGCTTCCAGCTTCTCCTTGTTCACGGGCTTTACCAGAAATCTGTAGGCGTTTACCTCAAAGGCGTCAAACACCACATTGGCATAGCTGGTGAGAAAAACTATGGGAACGTCGTTCTTCCGGCTCCTCAGTCTTCTTGAGGTCTCGATGCCGTCAAGGTCGTCCATCTGGAAATCCATGAATATAAGGTCGAATTTATAAGTGCTGGCGAGGAGATCGTGACCTGAGGTAAAATCGTAGTAGTCAAAAATAAGTCTGTGTTCCTGTGCATAGGCATCGAGGTGGTTCTTCAGCTCCTTATGAAGCGGGAGACTGTCATCGCAGATAGCAATCTTCATAGCTGTTGAATACGGCATTTGCGCCGTATTTCTCCTTTCAGAATAATTAGTGGATCTGTGCTGATATTCGTTCACTCTGAAAAAGCTCCCGTTTACTCCAGTTTTATTGTTGGTGCCGTTTGCCGATGCTATAATAAAGTCACAGTTGAACGACAACAACAAATAAGGAGGTACACCATAATGGGAGACTTTTTAGACTGGCTCTTCGGCGGCAGAAAGTAAGCTTTCTTTCAGCACCGCAGAGACCGATCACTCAGAGAAAACCGACAAAAATATTGAATAGATAATAGTAAAAACAGTACAATAATATTTTATCATTCACACAACATTTTGTCAATAAGGAAATACAGCAGCAGCGCTCCTCTCGCCTGCTGCTGTTTCTGCATTCCCCACCCGGACAGCACAAAAGCCCCGCGGCTTAAGGGCGACACTCGTACAGAAGTTTTACGGGTGATATTGAGGGAAACCCTTTTGAAAAAGGGTTCTCCCTCAAACTCCCTTCCTAAAACTTTTAGCATTAAATTTAGCCCCAGAAGGGCGCTCCTGGTAATATTACCGATTATCACATTTATATGGAACGCCCTTCTGGGGCTAAATTCAGTTATAAAGTCTTTGGAAAAGGGGTTCGGGGAAAGAACCTTTCCTCAGAAAGGTTTGTCCCCGATAATTACCTATAAACTTCTATATAAGCACCGCCCTTA
>NZ_JHXI01000018.1 GCF_000621785.1 Ruminococcus flavefaciens ND2009
CAAAGGCAGGTTGCTCACGTGTTACTCACCCGTCCGCCACTAAGATAATCTAAGTAAACTCAAATTATCTCCGTTCGACTTGCATGTGTTAAGCGTGCCGCCAGCGTTCGTCCTGAGCCAGGATCAAACTCTTTATTAAAGTTGTATATTTAAATCCATCAAGATTTAGATATCGATCCTAATTCATAACGCTTGCGTTATTACTCTTCGTGTTTTTTAAAGTCTTTTCTTGACTTCCCTTTATTCTCATAAAGGAATCTCAAGGGTCGTTACTTTTTTATTCGCATTGTTCAATTTTCAAGATGCTGTCTTCGCTATCTCTCTTTGAGACAGCTTAACTATTATATCACAGTTCCTTTTCTTTGTCAATACCTTTTTGAAAATTTTTTCTGTGATTTTTTCGTCTCCCTCTTCTCGGCTACGCTCCCACGCTGCGCCAGCAGACTTACTGTTTGCGTCCCCCCGAGGCGACTTAATTATTATAGCACGAGAAGACGATAAAGTCAACACGGAATGTTGAACAAGCTTGCTTCTCATTTCAAATCGAATTGTGTCAAAAAAACACAATTCCTACGAAAACGCCAGTGTCATACACAGCTCGGGACGGTTTTCTTTAAGGGATAAGGTTATTTCTCCCTCATACTCGTAGCCCGTCTCATTGATCAGAGTAAAGATATTTTCCTCATCAATGAAGTCGTTTCTGAACTCCTCATACACCGAGGGGGTAGCAAAGCGTATCTCGATGGTGTCATTTCCGTTTTTCAGCTCGCGGCGGACTATATCCTCCGCTTCGTCTATAGTTCTTGCGTAAAGACCGCTGCTGACATAGTAATTGCGGTCATCTTTTTTGCATTCATAGGGCGTAAAAAGCGAGGTATCGGCAAAATGCGTCCTCATGAATCCGCTGTCAGAGCAGAGATAGTACATCTGTCTCATTTCGCCGGATACATCGGTATCAGCCCATGTTACATCGATATTGTACCAGTCTGCCGCCACCTTCACCTGATTCCAGGCGTGATTTTCGCCCTCGTCGGTGGTGCCTGTAATGACCACGCTCTCCAGCTCCAGCTCGTTTGCAAGGAGGCTGAATGCCTTTGCATAGCCCTCACAGTTGGCTTTTCCCTCAACAAGGCAGCCATAGGCAGTGGATGCAAAGGTCTCATCGCCGCCAGTGACGTAGCTGCACTTTTTTACTATATAATCATTTATATAGCGGACCTTGTATTCATCGCCCGCAAGTCCTGCGGCGCCTCTGACAGCTTCATCAACGGCGTCGTCAAGCTCTTTCTTCATTCGGTCAAGGTCGTAGATCTTGCGGTAGACCACCTTCGCGTCCCTGACCTTGTCCGCAGTATAGTACACGGAATCAAGGTAAAAAAAACGGCTCTCCTGTTTTTCAAGTATACAGTATATCCTGGAATACTCATCGCCGTTCAGTTCGCAGGGCAGCGGTATCTTCTCCTTATGATCGGCGATACCGCGGTAAAGTGCCGCATAGACAGTCTTCTCCCTGTCGGTGAGCTGCCTGTAAACAGGTCTGTATTCAGCCTCGACCGTTGAGAGATAGCTCTTGTCGGGGTACTTTTTCAAAATTCCCGAGCCCTTTATATACCTTCCTCCTATTATCAGGCACGCCGTACATAATACTAAAAGAAAGAGCGCAGTTGTTTTCTTTCCCAATTCAGTTCTCCGAGATCATTACTGTGTTGTTGTTTATTTTGAATGACGGCAGATTTTCCACGAACTTGCTGAACTTGGAATAGCCGTAGGTCTTTACATCAAAGCCGGGTATCTTGACGCAGAGCTGCTTCTTCAGCTCGCCCAGATTATAGCCCTTGTTGCCGTTGGTGCGGATTATGGCTGCAAGAGTCTTTTCAATGCGTTCCAGGTCTGTCATGCTGGTCTTCTGGGAGACGAGTATGCTGCTCCCCTCCTGACGGAAGCTGAGGCCGTCAAAGTCCTTGAGAAACTGTGAAAACTTGGAATATCCGTAGTTTCTCACATCGAAATCGGGGTAGCGGTTGAGAAGTCTGCTTCCCAGCTCGCCGATATTTATCTCGTCCCTGAGGTTTGCATTCTCGGTTATTATGCGGACTATAGCCGTTTCCAGAGCCTTCAGCTCCACCTTCTCGCTCTCGCCCGTATTCTGAAGCTCCTCATCGGCAAGTATCTCAAGATACTTGAAAGCGTTGCAGGCTGTACTGAAGGGCTTGGGAGTCTTCTGCTCACCCATGCCGATGACGTGCATACCCGACTCACGCAGGCGTATAGCCAGTCTGGTGAAGTCGCTGTCGCTGGACACTATGCAGAAGCCGTCTATATTATGAGAATAGAGAATGTCCATGGCGTCGATGATCATAGCCGAGTCAGTGGCGTTCTTTCCCGTGGTGTAGCTGTACTGCTGAACGGGAGTTATGGCGTTGTCCAGAGCCATATTCTTCCAGCCTGCCAGGTTGGGGCGGGTCCAGTCGCCGTAAACTCTCTTATAGGTAACGATACCGTAGTTGGACACCTCGTCCAGGATATACTTGGTATACTTTGCCGCAACGTTATCCGCATCGATAAGAACGGCATAGCGCATTTCCTTTTCCATAGTTCACCTCATAGTAGTATAGTGATACATTTTTATTATAACATTTATGCTTAAATTTGTATATAGTAATTCCGCACAAAGACAAAGAGCCGTCTTTGTGCGGAATTAAGAGAACAACCGTTATTTTTTACCGCAAAAAAGCGGTACAGCAGAAAAGTCATAAGGATATAAAAAATCCCGAAACTATTGCTTCGGGATTTGTGTAATACCAAGGTTATTACCCCAGTACTATGGAGCGGATTACGAGGCTCGAACTCGCTACCTCCACCTTGGCAAGGTGGCGCTCTACCAGATGAGCTAAATCCGCATTATATATAGAACGCTTCCGCGTTCTATATGGTGCTTCCGGTCGGAATCGAACCAACGACACGGGGATTTTCAGTCCCCTGCTCTACCGACTGAGCTACAGAAGCGTGTTGGCGACCCCGAACAGATTCGAACTGTCGACCTCCTGCGTGACAGGCAGGCGTTCTAACCAACTGAACTACGAGGCCATGTGGTGGGGACTACAGGGCTCGAACCTGTGACCCTCTGCTTGTAAGGCAGATGCTCTCCCAGCTGAGCTAAACCCCCACTTTACAGACGCCTTATCCTTGGCGACGAAAATAATTATACCACAGGAAAATGAGTTTGTCAAGCATTTTTTGAAATTTTTTTTGAGATTTTTTTCAAATGAGGAGTATGCGGCTGTTTTTCGGTAAGAATTTGCAGAAAATTTTTTCGGCGGACAAAAAAAGGACGCCCGATGGGCGTCCCTACACTAATCACTTATCCTCTTTTGGCGCAGCAGTATAATACAAACAGCGCCGCACACTATCATTACGGGGAAGGTACTGAGTATAAGCACCCAGAATTCCGACACCCTGTACTCAAAGGGAGTTCCGTCAGCCTTCATGGCAAACAGAGAAAGCTCTGACGTGAGTGTCAGGTCAAGCACCATATGGCACAGCGCCGCAGGATATACCGAGTCTGTGCGCTTGGTGAGCCAGGTGAGGAAAGCCGAAAGGGCTATGCACATGACTATCATTGCTATGAAGCCGCCGTAGGGGAAGAAGTCGTAGTCCCTGCCGAAGTCATAGCCGTATGCAAGGAGAGGTCCGTGCCACAGCGCCCAGATAATACCCGTTACCACTATTGCCAGCGGTGTGGGCATGAGCTCCTCGAGCTTGGGAGTGAGATAGCCCCGCCAGCCCAGTTCCTCGCCAAAGCCGTGGGCAGCCATAGCCAGTCCCGTGGCAGGAGTGGTCAGCAGCACAGCGGTCGTGAGCATACCATTGTCGCAGAAGGCGCTGTCCCCTATGCTTCCGCTCTTTACTATAAAGAGGTGGAGTATTAGTCCGCTTATAAGCGGCAGCAGCACGGGAAATATCACAGCAGCAGCGTAGTATTTGCCGCTTTTTCTTCTGCCTGTGCCGAGAAGGGCGTCTTTGAAGCCCTCTTTTGTTATGAGCCTTGTAATTATCACCGCTATTGCAGGAAAGAGCATGAGGCTGTTGCCTGCCAGTGCGCTGGTGAGACCGCCCTCCTTGTCCGAGAAGGCAAATCCCAGCACATACATCGGCAGATACGCAAGTACGATGTACAGAGCTATTCTGAGCAGAGTTTTCTTTTTACTTTGCATAGTGATCAACTCCTTTCAGATACCATTTTACGGAAAGTCTGTATGAAAGGTAGTACAGCACCGTTATCCCCACAGCCGCTATACCTGTGCCAAGAGCTATTTTTCCGGCAGCTTCGGGATCATCAAGGCTCTCGAACAGTCTGTCCCAGAACGAGCTCATATCGGCAAAGGGCGAAAGATCGCCGAACAGCAGGTATACAGCGCCGCCAAGGACCACGGCAACAATAAGCACCATCTTTACAACATTGCCTGTCTTTCCGCCGAATCGCACCATAAGAGGATACTCCAGCGAGCGCATGAAGAGCTGAACATAAAACAGCACCATATACAGTGATGTTGCAATGGCTATATCATGATTTCCGTCATAGGCAAAGCTGTTCACAAGGGTGAGCATTGTAACTGTCGCCATAGCAAAAAACAGGGTGACAATATATTTTGCGCCGATCTGCCTCTTTATGCCGTCGGGTGTAGAAGCTGTATAATACGCCCATTTGCGGCGCTCGTCGTCCTTGAACATGGTGACCTCGAATGTGCCGCCTATCAGAAACGCCATAACTGCGCCGACTCCCGAAACCAAGGCACTGACACCGCCCGATATGTCCTTCATATCGGGAGAATTCCGCATCAGCAGCGCTATAGACACAGGATAGACCATCATGCCGAACATGAACAATATTATTTTGTACCAGCTAAGTCTGAGCTCTCTGTAAAGGAAACCTGTCATCAGTACCGCCTCCTTTTAAGCTCTTTCACAGCCCATATATACATAAGCAGGACCGTAAGAACAAATACTATGGGAGCTATCCACACAGCCATATCGCGGTACTTCACAATATATGGCATGAGCACCTTCCTCATTCCCGCATCGCCTTCCAGATCGGGATAGAGCCTTTTCGCCTCTGCATAGCCGAACTTTATCACCTTAAATGTGCCGTAACCCAAAGCCGCAAACAAAGGCGCCGCAATAGCCAGACCTATGGCTGCATTTTTTGCCTGTGTCCTGAATCTGAGCATACTCGGAATATCCAAAAAGCATACAGCTCCGTAGAGCATACCTGCAATTAAGATATTCTTGAAATGTCCCATGCTCATGGGCAGCTTTGCCGCTGCCGAAAAAATAATATCCGCAAGAAAGGCGAGCACCATACCCAGAATCAGAAAAGTTCCGCGTACAATGAATTTTGAAGCAGCTACTTTCTTTTCGCTTATTGGAATAGTATATGAATAGAGCTGCCAGTGAGACTGATAGTCCTTTTCTATGATGTCGTTATGACCGTATACAGTGCCTACTATAGCGATAAGTCCTGCATAAATGTACATCTGCGAATACATGGAGCTCCGCATTTCTTCAACGCCTTCTGTCCCTGCGAGATTTCCCGCATAGGTACTTATGAAGACCAGTGAGAGCATACCCACAAAGATCACATACACCAGGAGCATCATTATAAAAGGCTTGCGGCTGAGATAAAACTCACGATAGATAAGACCTTTCATTCATCTCCACTCCTTTTTGCTGCGGTTGACGTAGTAGATCATTATCTCCTCGAGTGTAGCGGGATCGATAACGGCTCCCGAATACTTGCGGCTGCACTCAGCCCTGTCAGCCACCATGACTTCGGCGCCGAAGTCCGAAAGACGGGCGCTGATTATGTCCTCGGGGGCTATTTCCTTGTAATCGCTCTTGGTGCATTTTAGCACGCCGTGGCTGTCCAGTATATCGTCCTTGTAGCCGCTTATGAGCAGCTTTCCCTTGTCGATAAAGGTAACGCTATCCGCCACCTTGTCAAGGTCTGAGGTGATATGTGAGGACATGAGGATAGTGTGCTCCTCATTCTGGAGATATTCAAGGAAGATATCCAGTATCTCGTTCCTGACAACGGGGTCAAGACCTGTCGTAGCCTCGTCCATTATAAGGAGCTTTGCATTGTGAGACAGTGCGGAAGCTATCTGGAGCTTCATCTTCATGCCCTTTGAGAACTTGCCGAACTTCTTCTTTCTCGGCAGTGAAAAACGGTCAAGATAGCCGAAAAAGGTCTCGCTGCTCCACTGTTCAAACACCTCGCGGAGTATTTTGTTTATGTCGTTTGCATTGAGTCTGTCGTCAAAGGGGAGCTCGTCGAATACCGCAGCTATCTGCGATTTCACCTCAAACTCGTCCTTTACGCTGTCCAGTCCGAGGAGCTTTATCTCGCCCTCGTCCTTCTTTACTATATTGAGCAGGGCGTTTATGGTCGTGGTCTTTCCTGCACCGTTCTGACCGATAAAGCCCATAATGCTGCCCTTGGGCACGTCAAAGCTGACGTTATCGAGAGTAAAGCCGTCATACCGCTTGGTAAGCCCCTTTATCTCGACAGCATTTTCATAATCATTCATTTTCTGCCCCTCCGTAAATTAGTTCGAGCATCTCCTTGAGTTCATCAAGGCTGAGCTCGCACTGACGGGCTTTGTCGCAGACCTGAGTAAGGAGGGCTTCGGTCTGGCGCAGGTACTCCTCGCGCAAAAGCTCGGTATTCTGCCCCTTTACGAAGCTTCCCTTGCCCGTATAGGACTCGATGAAGCCGTCTCTTTCAAGGTCCTCATAGGCGCGCTTTGTAGTAATGACGCTTATGCGGAGCTGCTGAGCAAGAGTACGCATGGAAGGCAGGGCGTCCCCCGCTTTCAGCGTACCGTTCAGGATAAGAGCCTTTATCTGAGAGGATATCTGCTGATAGATAGGCTCACCCGATGAGTTGCTGATAATAATATCCATATTTCACCTCATGCATGATTGTATATATACATTATACACATTATAACATCTGTATATACACTTGTCAAGACCTTTTTGAAAAATTGCAAAAGAAATTTTAAGTTATTAGTTTTTAGTGCTTAGTGCATAGTTATCTGCTTAACCCGAAATACCAAGCACTATGCACTGACCACTAACAACTGTGTATATGATAGACAAAAGAAAACAACGTTTTTTAGTCAAAATCGCCTATTTTTAAGAAATAATATAGACAAGTCCCGAAAAATAATATATAATAAGATGTATATATAATTCGGCATCCGTATGCCGTAAATGCGGAAACCGCAGTTTCGTCTGCGGCTTCGGAGCACTAAAACATGAGAGTAATCACAGGCATTGCAAGAGGCCGCAAACTTGTGGCGCCCGAGGGTCTGGATGTCAGACCTACTGCCGACAAGGTAAAGGAAGGCATCTTTTCAGCCGTTCAGTTTGAACTGGAGGGGGCAAGAGTCCTCGACCTCTTCGCAGGAAGCGGTCAGATGGGCATAGAAGCACTGAGCAGAGGCGCAGAGCGCGCCGTGTTCATAGACAGCTCGCTCCGTTCCATAAGATGTGTCAACGAAAATCTGAGGAACACAGGCTTTGAGCGTCAGTCAGAGGTGATAAACCGCGACAGCTATGACTATATAAAGCTCACCTCCCAGACCTTCGACATCATTATCCTCGACCCGCCCTACCGATATAACCATATCGCAAATATCCTCCCCTTCGCAGCTAAAAAGCTCAGGGACGGCGGTATCATCATATGCGAATATGAGACAGAGGCGGATGAGCCTGCGGCTCCCGAGGGTATGAGACTGAGAAAGACCTACCGCTACGGCAAGATAAATGTCTCGATCTTCTGCAAACCATCCGAGGAGGTGGCTGACGAATGAGAAGAATAGCCGTTTGCCCCGGAAGCTTCGACCCTGTTACCCTCGGACATCTGGACATCATCACACGAGCCTCAAAGCTCTTTGACAAGGTGATAGTCCTCATATCCAGAAACGCAGGCAAGGCACAGCCAAGCTTCACGGCTACGGAACGTATGCTTATGATAGAACAGGTCACCCGTGACCTTGACAATGTTGTAATAGATATCCTTGACGGGCTCCTTGCGGACTACGTCAGGAACGTGGGGGCTGTCGCCATTGTAAAGGGTCTGAGAGCTGTCAGCGACTTTGAGTATGAATTCCAGATGGCTCTGGCAAACAAGAAGCTTTATGCAGGAGCGGAAACGGTCTTTCTGACCACAGCAACGGAGAATATGTATCTCAGCTCCAGCCTGGTAAAGCAGATAGCTTATTTCGGCGGCGACATAACTCATTTCGTTCCCAATGAAATACTTGATGATATAAAACAAAGACTTATTAAGGAGAGGTAATTACTATGAGCATTGATGAGATTTTAGAAGAAATGGACGAACTTCTTGACAAGGCGTCCTCAGTTCCCTTTGTATCCCATAAGAAGGTCATCGACGGCGAGAGAATGAGAGAGCTCATCAACGACGTCCGTCTGAATATGCCTCACGAACTCAAGGAGGCTAAGAAGATAGAATTTGACTGTCAGCGTATCCTCAACGAGGCTAAGCTCAACGCAGAATCCATCATCCGCAAGGCTGAGGAGCGTGCCGCTCAGATAGTTTCAAGAGAGGCTATCGTTACAGAGGCTAAGAAGAAGGCTCTGGATATGCTCACAAAGGCTCAGACAGCAGCAAAGAACCTCCAGCAGAACGCTGCGGCTTCAGTTGCAAAGATGCTCAATGACACCGAGAATTACTACTCAAGAAATCTCCAGAGCATCAAGGTGGTAAAGGGCAAGATCGGCAGCACTATCTCAAACGCTTCAAGCGACAAGAAGAACGACATTATGTAATAAAAACGGCGATCACAGCCGTTATATCATGCAGAATTTTGCCCCTGAGCATTTTAAGCGCTCAGGGGCATTGTGTTTATATAAAGTAAATCATAATTTTGCGCAAGCGCTAAAAGTGATTAGTGCATAGTGGTTAGTGATTAGTTAATGTGTTCGCTTCGCTCACAATATTTAAATATTGTCGCCGCAGGCGACACCTCAACTATTCACTATTCACTAATCACTATTCACTCAAATCGCGTTTATCCTATTATGTCCTTGCTGAACAGGCGCATAACGTCCATTTTCAGCGCTTTATTCTGCGGCTTTTCAAGAAGGGGATCGTCGGCAAGGAGCTCCCTTGCGCAGCTCTGTGCACGGTTCATCAGCTCCATATTGCAGGCAATATCCGCTATTTTAAGCGGCGGAAGTCCGTGCTGTGCGCTGCCGAAGAAGTCTCCGGGACCGCGCATTTTCAGGTCCTCCTCGGAGATCTTGAATCCGTCAGAGGTTGAGGACATTATCTTCATTCGCTTCACGCAGTCCTCGGTGGTGTTGTCCGTTATGAGTATGCAGCTGCTCTCAAAGCTGCCTCTGCCCACTCGTCCGCGGAGCTGATGGAGCTGGGAAAGTCCGAAGCGCTCCGCATTCTCTATGACCATTACAGCCGCATTTGGTACGTCCACGCCTACCTCAACAACGGTGGTGCAGATAAGCACCTGTATCTCACCGTCGCGGAAAAGCTTCATGGTCTTGTCCTTTTCGGCAGCCCTCATTTTTCCGTGGAGCAGCGCCGTGGTATAGCCCTTCAGGTCGTTCTTAGCAGCGTTCTCCGCGTAGGTCTTGACGGCAAAGAGCTCGCTCTCGCTCTCCTCTATCATGGGGCAGACCACATAAGCCTGACGCCCCTCGTCAAGGCGCTCCCTGACGAAGCCGAAGGCTCTGCTGCGCAGCTTTCCCGTTACAGCGTAGGTCTTTATGGGCTTCCTGCCCTTGGGAAGCTGAGTTATCGCCGATATATCAAGGTCTCCGTATATAATGAGTGCCAGCGTTCTCGGTATGGGAGTCGCCGACATTACCAGCTTGTGGGGAGCGTCCCCCTTTTCCGCAAGGGCTGCTCTCTGTGCAACGCCGAAGCGGTGCTGCTCGTCGGTGATGACCAGTCCCAGCGCCTTGTACTCCACGTCCTTCTGGATAATGGCGTGGGTGCCCACAACCACATCTATCTCTCCTGCTGCTATCTCATCGCGGACGGCAGCTTTTTTCTTTGCGGTCATGGAGCCTGTCAGCAGGCAGACCTTAACGCCGAAGGGCTCAAGAAAGCCGCTGAGGGTGCGGAAGTGCTGGGTGGCAAGTATCTCCGTGGGAGCCATGAGCGCGGACTGTATGCCGTTTTTCGCCGCAAAGAAGCAGGCTGCGGCAGCAACGGCGGTCTTTCCGCTTCCCACATCGCCCTGCAAAAGCCTGTTCATAGGCACATCGCGGCAAAGGTCGCCGACTATGTCCTCCACAGCCTTCTGCTGGTCATCCGTAAGCTCAAAGGGCAGCCCCCTTGTGAACTCTCCCACATCTACCGCGGGATCCATGCGAAAGGCAGTATTCCTGCGGCTTCGTGACTTCATGACGGACATTCCTATCTGGAGCTTCAGCAGCTCGTCAAAGGCAAGTCTCCGCCTTGCGGTCTCGGAAGCCAGCTCGCTCTCGGGGAAGTGTATATTCTCCAGCGCCCACATAAGGGGAGCAAGGTCGTATTTTTTCAGTATGTCCGCAGAAAGGGTCTCGAAGGGCTCACGGCGCATTATCTCCAGAGCCTGTCGCATATTGGTTCGGACCATATTCACGGAAAGCCCCTGTGTCAGGGGATAGATGGGCTGTATCAGCACCTGCTCGTCCGCCCTGATGTACACGGGAGAGCTTATCTCCTTGCGCAGGAAGTTTCCTGCGACCTTGCCGTACATATAGTAGGTCTCGCCCTCCTTCAGCGCCTGGAAGTAGTAGACGTTGTTGTACACCACGATGAGTATATCATCGGTGCCGTCGGTAGCGGCAGCCTTGCATATGACAAGTCCGCCCTTTATGCGCTGAGGCGGCATCTTGCGGAACACGGTCAGCTTCAGCACGTTATACTCATTGAGCACAGCCTGCGCCACAGGCACATGGGTGCGGAAATCCAGATAGCTTCTTGGTATATGGTATATCAGCTCAAAGGGCGAGTTTATCCCAAGCTTGCGGTACTTTTCGCCCCGCGCCTTTCCCACGCCCTTGAGGTATTCTATATCGCTGAAAAGTGTAGTTGGCATATAGTTCTCCTTTATGAGCGGCTCCCGCTCATTTCCGAAAGCATAAAAAAGGGCGGACAACAGTCCGCCCAATGGTTTTTTACCGATTATCTCTGCTCACAGATAAGCTTGATAGCGGTTCTCTCTTCACCGTCGATAGTGATGTTAGCGAAAGCAGGAATACAGATAAGGTCGATTCCAATAGGTGCCAGATATCCCCTTGCTATGGCGATCGCTTTTATCGCCTGATTAGCTGCACCTGCACCGACTGCCTGTACCTCAACAGCCTTCTGCTCTCTGATCACGCCGGCAATTGCTCCGGCAACAGAATTCGGTGATGAATGTGATGATACTTTCAGAATTTCCATGACAAATAACCCTCCTGTTAGAAATAATTGTACGTTGACTGCCAAATCTCTTAGGCTATTGTACAATTGTATTATACAATATAAGTTAAAAAATTGCAAGTACCTGATACAAACTTTGTAGACTATCTTATAATTAATCTCTCGATTTTGTGCGATTTGCCCTCTTTTTCATTAAATTCAACTATTGTTCCACAAAGGAAGCAATCGCCCTCTGCCGTATTGAAGCGGACAGGCATACGATAGCGGAACATTTCCACCGTGGGACCTATCTCAACTCCGAGGCAGGAAAGCTCGGGCCCCACCATTCCCACATCGGTAATATATGCAGTATGGCCGCCCAATATACATTCATCTGCGGTCTGGACGTGGGTATGGGTGCCGAAAACACCCGTGACCTTTCCCGTGAGGAAGTGTCCCATAGCCTTTTTCTCGGAGGTAGCCTCCGCGTGGAAGTCCACAAAGATATTGGGAGTATCTATATCCTCAAGGAGCTGTTCTATCTTGGTGAAGGGGTTGTCCAGAGGTTCCATATAGACGGTGCCCATAAGATTTACGACCGCCACAGAATAGGGACCTGCGTCCAGTATCCTGATGCCGCTTCCCACGCAGCCTCCCTCGGGGTAATTTGCAGGGCGGACGATATAGTCCTCCTCGAATATGTCAAGGTACTCCCTGCGTCTGAAGGCGTGATTTCCGGTAGTGATGATGTCGGCTCCCGCTCTCACAAGCATATCCGCAGACGCAGCTGTAATACCGTTGCCCTGAGCCGAATTTTCTCCGTTTACTATTGTGATGTCTATTCCGTACTGACGCTTGATGCCGCCAAGCTTGGCTGTGAGGAACTCGCAGCCCGCCTTGCCCACAACATCGCCGATAAAAAGAAGTTTTTTCATATTCCTCCGTTATTTTTTGCCTGTTTTCTTCTTGCCGCCCAGGTCGGTGTCATAGGAGATGCCTGTGCCCTGGAGGCTTACTGTAGCCTTTTTCTTGTCATTTACTGTGAATTTCACCTTTTTTCCTGCTATCTTGGGACCTTCAACGGAAATACTGCCGCCCTTCTTGTTCTTGTTGAATTTGAAAAGCTTGCCTATCTTAAAGCTCTTTCTGAAATGGAATCCCATGGTAAGACCTCCTTTTTAGCGCTCTGCAAAGGAGCAGAGAAGTTCAGAATTCTGAGTTGAAAGTTGAGAGTTAATGTGTTCGCTTCGCTAACTTTATTTCATAATGTCGCCGCAGGCGACTCCGCAACTCTCCACTTTCAACTTTCAACTCTCAACTGTAATTATTCTCATTCATTATAGCATAAACCGCCGGGATAATCAATACAATTACGGGATTTTCCACGGCTGATGAACATTTTTTCACAATATTCTTTAATATAGGTATTGTAAATCGCTATCATTTGTGATATAATTATTAAGATAGCGGTCATTTTTATGCACCGCAGCCCATTTTACAAAAGGAGTGATGACCTATGGTAGGCTTTGAAAATCATATCGGAAAGATCACTATCTCTGAGAATTACCTCACTGAGCTGGTAAAACACGCTGTCACAGACTGCTTCGGCGTTGCCGATGTTTGCAGCGTAAGCACCTTCCGTTCAGCAGTTTCCGCTCTCACAGCGGGAAAAGCCTTCAGAAAGAACAAGGGCGTGATGATCCGCACCGATAAGGAGGGCGGTCTCGTTATCGACCTGCATATCAAGGTCACATACGGCACCAACATCACTGCCGCTGTAAGCAGCATCACCCACAAGGTCAGCTTCGCTGTCGAGGAAGCTGCAGGAATAGATGTACACAAGGTCAACGTTTTCGTTGACGATATGAACGCATAAGGCGTACAGGTATATAGAATTGGAGGACTTTACTGTGATAAACGGTTCATTGCTCAGAGACGCTGTTATCTCCGCTGCCATCACCATAGCCAACAGGAAACGTGAGGTCGACGAGCTCAATGTTTACCCCGTTCCCGACGGCGATACAGGAACGAATATGTCCATGACCATCGGCAATTCCGTTGCCGAGCTGAAAAGACTGGACGACAAGGCTCCCGTATCCGAGGTGGCTTCCACGGCGGCTTCGGCTTTCCTGAGAGGCGCAAGAGGAAACTCAGGCGTTATTCTTTCCCTTATATTCAGAGGATTTTCAAAGGGACTCTCAGGCTGCACAGAGGCAGGCTGCGAGAACTTCGCAGATGCGCTGCAGTTCGGCGTAGAGGCTGCATACAAGGCTGTCATGAAACCTGTTGAGGGAACTATCCTCACCGTAGTCAAGGCTGCTGCACAGAAGGCAAGGGAGATCGCCCTTGAGACCAACGACGAGGTCACCTTCTGGCAGGAGATATGCACCGAGGCTGAGGCTGTTCTCGCCAAAACAACGGAAATGCTCCCCCAGCTTAAAAAGGCAGGAGTAGTTGACGCAGGCGGCAAGGGTCTGTGCATAATCTTCCGCGCTATGACTGATGTCTTCGCAGGCGGTGCCATTGCCGAGCCCGATGAGGCTCCCGCTCCCCAGGAGAACCAGAATGACTCATTCAGAACAGCTGTAAGCGAGTATGACGACGACATCACCTTCACCTACTGTACGGAGTTCATGCTGGAAAAGGACGATAACTGTCCCGACGTATCCAAGCTCCGCGCCTATCTTGAGACCATCGGCGACTGCGTAGTGGTAGTTGATGATGAGAAGATAATCAAGGTACACGTTCACACCGATAACCCCGGAAATGCCCTCCAGAAGGGACTTGAGTTCGGTCACTTCATCAACGATCCCCGTCCCAAGATAGAGAATATGCGTATCCAGCACGAAAACAAGGTCAAGGACGCAAGAGCTGCCGAGGAGGGACTTACTCCCGCAGAGCCCGAGAAGGAGTTCGGATTTGTGGCAGTTGCCGCAGGTCACGGTCTTGAGGCTATGTTCACAGACCTGGGCGCAGATGTTGTGGTAAAGGGCGGTCAGACCATGAACCCCTCCACCGACGATATTCTCCGCGCAATACTGAAAACTCCCGCTAATACAGTATTCGTGCTTCCCAATAACAAGAACATCATCATGGCAGCCGAGCAGGCTGTAAAGCTTACCGACAGAAAGGTATGCGTGCTCCAGACCAGGACTATCCCCCAGGGTATAGCTGCTATGCTGGCATTTGACGATACACACAGCCTCAACGAGAACCGCATCGACATGACAAAGGCATTCGAGAAGGTCTCAACGGGACTTATCACCTTTGCCGCAAGAGACTCCGAGTTTGAGGGTCACCAGATAAAGGAGGGCGAGATACTCGCTCTTGACAACGGCAAGCTCTCGTTCACAGAGCGCGACATCAACAAGGCTACATACAAGCTGGTCAAGAAGCTGGCAAAGGGCGATGTGAGCTATGTAACTCTTATCCACGGCGCAGA
The DNA here is from genome assembly GCF_000621785.1 of Ruminococcus flavefaciens ND2009. Taxonomy (GTDB): domain Bacteria; phylum Bacillota; class Clostridia; order Oscillospirales; family Ruminococcaceae; genus Ruminococcus; species Ruminococcus flavefaciens_C. Next base: position 14,883 of record NZ_JHXI01000018.1, read on the forward strand.
TGTGCCCGAGGAGAACGCAGAGGAGCTCCGGAAGTTCATACAGTCCAAGCTCAGCGACAAGATAGAGGTAATGCTGGTAAACGGCGGACAGCCCGTGTACTACTACATCATCTCGGTAGAATAAAAAACATTCCCCGAAGCAGTTCAAAAATGCTTCGGGGATTTTTTATCAGAGTTGAGAGTGGAAAGTTGAGAGTTGAGAGTTAAAGTGTTCGCTTCGCTCACTTTATTTCAATAATGTCGCCGAAGGCGACACCGCAACTCTCAACTCTCAACTAAAAAATCCCCCGAAACGATATTGCTACGTTCCGGGGGACTTTTTTCATTTTTAGCTCTTGAGAGCCTTTTCCAGCCATACGCTGGCAATATCAAGTGCCTCATAGAGACCGCACTCTCTCTCGGCGTTCTTGACAAAAGCCTTCAGAGGATTCGGCTCGTTGGTGTCCATCTGGACAACTCTCACCTTTGAGGTGACCTGCTCGCCGTTCTCCTCCTTTGTCTCAAGTATCTGAATGAAGATAACAAAGGGATCTGACATATAACCGTAATATATCTGGTTGCCGTTTCTTACCAGAGGGTAGCCCTTGTATGTGTTGAATTTCTCGCTCATTATTTACCTCCTTGGGATATTACCAGGTTTTGATATAGTCCTCTCCTGTGTCTATTCTCTTTATATTATCTATGAGGGTGTTCACATAAGACTTAGTGCAGTAATACTTGCTCTCGCCGTTTACAACGATGAGTGAACGCATTAACGAATCGTCATAGAAATCGAAGGTGGTGGTCTTTCCCGAATAGGAATCCTTTATCTTTATGGAAGCCGCAGGCTCTCCCTCGGGAACAGGAACGCCAAGAGCAAACTCCTCACCGTTAGTGCTTACCAGGAAGGAATAGAAAAGTCTGTAGCGCTCTGTATCGAAAACATCGCCGTTCTTTCTTACCACAAAGTCGGAAGCTGTGGGAGACTCGGGGTCCTCAGCGTCCTCCTTCATTGAGATGTTGAAGTCATACTTGACTCCGCCGCCGCTAACGGACAGGTCGGTGATGTTCCATACATAGTTGGTTATCAGCAGTCTCGAACATATGTCGATAGGCTGAACTGTCAGCCACTTTGCACTGTCAGCGGAGATGATGTATATTACCTTTCCGCCCTCAAGCATACCGTAGCTGCACTTGCTGCCGCTCTCGTCGGTGAAAATCTCGCTGAGGAGCAGCACATAGCTGCTGCCGTCATCGCAGTCCATGGTCACCTTGCAGAAGGGGTCGCTGAGACCTGCCTCGGCGATGTCCGCCTCTGTGCAGTGGAGAGCGTATATGTCCGAAGCCTTGAGGCCGAACATACCGTTTGTGATGTCTGTGGATTTCTCTACGGTGAGGTAGCTCTCCACAGGCTCGACCATGATATGTGTAGCTGATGTGCCGCCTGATTTGCCGTCCTCGGCGGACTTGTCATACTCAAGGAGTATATCGCTGTCCATGTCGCTGCGCTCTATCCTGAGGCTGTTGATTATGGGATATTCCTCGTCAGAGGGCTTTGCCAGCACAGTTTTCTCTATGAGCTCCTTGTTGGTCTTTGAGTAGTTGGCAACTGTGGACTGATTTACCGTATAGACGTCGTTGCTGCCCTCCACGCGGAAGTAGACCGTATCCTTTGAGGGAGTGACATCGCCCACATAGAACTTTACCTTATTGCCCGATTCGTAGGTGAATTCCACCTCAGTCGCGGGCTGTGCAAGACCGTATTTTCCCAGGTCTGTGCAGTCACGGGCGATAAGGCTCTGAGCCTGTATGCCGTTGCCGTTGTTGATGAGAGTACCCACAACGGAGGTATTCACATCCAGGTCCTTATAGTCCTTGAGAGTATAGGTAGCGCCGACGCCGTTTTCATCGGGAGCGTCCTTCATCACTATCTTCAGCTCATCGTCGGCATTTTTGACGATAGCCTCCTTTACGACGCCCTTTTCACCGTTATCGCTGACGAGGACAGTTCCCTGTCCCTCAGCCTCGGTAGCCAGCAGCAGTGTTGAGCTGCTGCCTTCTCCGCCTCCCTCCTCGGGAGTAAGCTTCATATAGGCATATCCGCCGCCCAGCATCGCCGCGAGAAGGGCGCTGAGAGCGATAATGCCCTTAGCCTGTTTTTTCATTTATTTCGTCTCCTTAACAGTACTATTACGCCCACAGCAGCAATGATGAAGGGTATGATCCATACTACTGTCACATATATCTTCTTGAGCTGAGATGCAGTGGGAGCTATAAATGAACTCTGGAGATTTTTATCGGCGATGACAACGCCCTTCTCCTTGCCTGTCATGTTGTTGACGATGCCAAGGAGTACACTTGCGTTGTTTACCGACGCTGTCTGCTGTAATAAAGTGGAGTTAGCCATTGCAGGTGAACCAAGTACGAGAATACTGCTGGTATACACCGCAAAGTCCTCCGAATGCTGCTTCTGAGAAAGGATAGCAGCGACTCTCTCACCCTTTTCACCGTATTCGGGCTCATCAGATGTGATGTCTGCTGAATATGACTCAGCTGATGACTTGAGCACTTCCTTTACGATAGCCTCATTGTTCTTGGTTATAGGTGTGAGCTCTCTTGTATACTGAGAGATGATGGGAAGTCTGTCATTGGGGAGCTCTCCCACAGCCTCGCTGTCGCTTACGGAAACGATGATGTTTGAGGGGCTGTTGCCAACAGCATTTGTCTCATCGAGAATGATGTTATTCTCAACCTTGATGCTCCAGTCGGCGAGGAACTCGTCGATATTGGGGAGATTGGTCTTTGAGACATCGGGAGCGTAGATCATGCTCCTGTCATACTTTCCGCCGTTGTAGAGGAAGTCGCTGAACTTCTTGATTATATCCTCAGTAAAGTCAACGGAGGGAGCAAGGAGAACTACCATATCGTAATCCTCGGGGCTTATCTCGTCCTGAGCGATGTCAATATCGGTGCAGTCATAGCCGTTCTTTGTAAGGAGCTCCTTCTCGAAGGACTCGGCATAGCCGCCGTAGCCCTGCTCATCGTAAACAGCAAGGTTGTTCATGGTCTTAACGAATGCCACCTTTACGGGGTGAGCATCTGTAACGCTTGTGATAGCAGAGGTGATAGTGCTCTCGCCTGTGAATACGAACTTGAGCTGCTGGCTCTGCATAGCTACCTGGTCGGGTGTGAGCATATTCATGACATCAGTCTCGTCCAGGACTCTTACTCTGTCGCCGGAAGCAATAACTATATTTCCGCGGAGAATATCGCCGTTGTAGTTCTTACTGTACTTTGCAATGGCATCGGGGTCCTTGTCAAGGTCAACGTATTTTACGTTTATGCTGCCCTTGCCCTGCTGAGCGTATACGGAATACTTGTCCAGGAGCTCGGGGATCAGCTCATAGGGCACCTCTGCGGGTACGCCGTAGTTAGCGGCAAAAAAGCTCTCTCTGTAGTTGCCCAGAGCCTCGAAATAATCTCTTTCGCTGGTGACAACGATGTCAACGTCCTTGTCCAGAGCCTTTACGGCATTTATGGACTCATCGGTGAGCTCATATCTGTTGTCGGGGGTAATATCTATCTTGATGGGTGAACGCTTTGCGAAGATGTTCACCATGATGTTGAGGATAACGACCACAGCGATCACAAGAGCAATGATTATATAGAACATTGTGCCGTACTTGAGCTTTCTGTGCTTGTCGGGATCCTTCACGGGATCAGCCTCAACAGCTGTTACTTCATCGACTTTTTCTTTAACGGTCTCTTCGACCTTTTTGCTGTCGATCTCTTTTTTACTCATCTGTATCAAAACCTTCCTTTCCTGTTAGATCAGCTCCAGCGTCTCTTCTCAAGCACCTTGACGGTGAAGAAGTTGAAGAGGAAGGCTGCACTGATGAAGAAAACGATGCTGGGAAGGCTGAATACTCCCCTTGTGAACTCAACGTATCTTGAATAGAACGCAAGCTTTGATACCACGAAGTATATTGCCTTCTTAAACTTGCCGCCGTTCTGGAAGTTGGAGACCATGACCTCCGAGAGGTAGATGACAAAAAGAAGTACAAGGCTCACTACCGCAGAAGCCATCTGGCTCTCGGTCAGTGAAGATACGAACAGTCCCACAGCGATGAAAGCGGCGCCGAGGAATATCATAGCAACATAGTTGCCTATGAGAGGCGTCCAGACCACGTCGCCCAGGTAATTGAGAATGAAAGCGTAGATGAACACTACAGACTCGGCAATGATGAACAGTGTAAGAGCTGCGAAATACTTGCCGAGAACGATGTCCCACAGACTTATGGGAGCTGTGAGGAGTCCCTGGTCGGTCCTGTTCTTCTTCTCCTCGCTGAGGAGCTTCATTGTGAGAACGGGTATAAGGAACAGAACGATATAGAACATTGAGCTGAAAAGTGCCGAGGTATCAGTGGTGGCATTGCCCACAACTCCGTTATAGAAGAATATACCCGATACGAGCCAGAACACAGCAAGAAATACGTATGCCACGCCCGATGTAAAGAATGCGCCCATTTCGCGCCTGTAGATAGCCAGCATTATTCCTCACCTCCGTTATTGTCTTCGCTGTCATCGGAAACGATGCTGTCGCCGTCTCCGTCATCTTCCTTGTCATCGTCCTCCTGAACGGCTTTGATCTTGCCGTTTGCAGAACGCTTTATCTCGATCCTGGGCTTCTTTGACTTGCCGCCCTTTTCAGAGGCAGAGCTGTCAAGTGTCTCGCCCATGGTGATCTTGAGGAAGATGTCCTCGAGGGTGAGGTCTGAGAGCTGGAGCATAAGGATATTCCAGCCTTTTTCTGCGCAGAGCTTATTGATGTCGCGGCGGACGTCTGTCTTGCCGTCGGTCTCAACGTCGTAATCGTAGATGCCCTTCTCGCGCTCCATGTCAGCACGGACGTACTTTACGCCGCTGATGCTCCTGATAGCCTCTGCGATGACGCGCTTGTCGTCAGCGGAGTGCTCGGGGCCCTCGATACGAAGAGTCATCTTATGCTCATTGGTTATCTTCTTTGCTATCTCGTCGGCAGTACCGTCGGCAGCTACCTCTCCCCTGTTGATAATGATTATCCTGTCGCAGACAGCCTGTATCTCGGGAAGGATATGAGATGAAAGGATAACTGTATGTCTCTTGCCCAGCTTCTTGATAAGGCTTCTTATCTCGATTATCTGGCTTGGGTCGAGACCAACTGTGGGCTCATCGAGAATGAGCACAGGGGGATTGTTGATAAGAGCCTGTGCCATGCCGACTCTCTGTCTGTAACCTTTTGAAAGGTTCTTGATAAGTCTTCCTCTTACGTCCTGTATCTTGCAGAGATTGCAGACGTCCTTGAGGTGAGCCTTTCTGGGCAGCTTGCACTTTTTAAGGTCGTACATGAAGTTGAGATAGGCATCAACGGTCATATCCACATAAAGGGGAGGTATCTCGGGGAGATAGCCTATATTTGCCTTTGCCTTCTTGGGGTCCTCAAGAATATCGGTGCCGTCTATGAGGACTGCGCCGGAGCTTGACGAGATATATCCCGTCAGCATATTCATGGTGGTGGATTTTCCCGCGCCGTTAGGTCCGAGGAAGCCGAGTATCTCGCCTTTTTCGACCTTGAAGCTGATATTGTTTACGGCAAGCTTGTCGCCGTACATCTTAGTAAGGTTCCTGACCTCTATCATTGGGTTTTACCCTCCTTATTGCGTATGTTGCGGCATGAGCCGCTTATATTCACAGCTTTTACTATGGTAATACCTGTATGTGATAACAAAGTGAAAGCAGTGCGAATTTTTTACAATATATTCAGAGCCGCTTCCATATCGCGGTGTATCTGCTCCCTGAGCTCCTCCAAAGAGGAGAACTTCATCTCGGGGCGGATGAACCGTTTCAGCGAAACTCTCAGCGGACTTCCGTAAAGGTCTCCCGAAAATCCGTGTATATAGGTCTCGGCAAGGGGAGCTCCCCCGTAGTTCACGGTGGGCTTCATGCCGATGTCTGTCATTGAGGGGAATGACTTCCCGTCTATTTGCGTTACTGAGGCGTAAACGCCGTATCTCGGGACCTGCTGTCCCTCGTCAAAGAGCTGGTTTGCCGTAGGGAAGCCGATAGTGCGTCCCAGCTGAGCGCCGCGGCTGACAGTTTTCATAATTGTGTATGGACTGCCTAAAAGGGTATTCGCCCTTTCGATACTGCCCTCCGCCAGAAGTCTGCGGATAAGGGTAGATGAGACTCTCTCGCCGCCGCAGAGGACGTCCTCAACGGTCTCAACGCGGAAGCCGTATCTTTCGCCGAAGCTTCTCAGCTCAGCAATGCCGCAGGAGGCTCCCTTGCCGAAGCGGAAGTCGTTGCCGCAGCACACGAATGCAGCATTCAGCTCTCCGCGGAGTATCCTCTCCGCGAATTCGGCGCCGTCCATGCCGCATATATCCGCAAAGGGCGGTGAGTATATACGCTCGATGCCGCACTCCCCGGTGAGGATAGCAGCCTTTTCGTCGTCGCCGTAGATGAAGCCGCCGGTGCCCTTTTTCGCCGCACTCCGTGACGGGAAGGTAAATGCGCAGGCAGTCATTCCCTGCTGTTTGCAGTCCGAAGCCGCCTTCAGCACGGCTCTGTGTCCCAGGTGGACGCCGTCGAAAAGTCCCAGAGCAACAGCGGAATACTTCTTCTCCATGCCGTCACCCCAGATTCTTTCCCACTCTCAGCAGTCCGCTCTCACGGTCCGCAATGGCTGTGCCGATAAAGCCCCCGTCGGAGCCGTACACCGCATATTCGCCGATGCCGTCCCTTATGCCGCGGACTCTTTCTAAATCCAGCTTTACGCCGTTTCTGTACATTCTTGTCTGAGCCTCGCCCAGTCTCAGCTTCGGCAGCTTCTCAAAGACGCGCTCAATGGGGAGAATGAGCTCCTCAAGCCTGTCCTCGTCCCTTGCCTGCTGTATCTCCTCAAGAGTGTGGCAGTCATCAAGGGTGAAGCCTCCCGACGATGTCCTGACCAGAGAGGTCATGATGCCTCCGCAGCCCAGTCTGTCGCCGATGTCGCTGATAATAGTTCTTATATAGGTGCCCTTGCCGCAGGAAATGGACAGCACTCCTTCACGGTTGCTGCTGTCATAGATCTCCAGCACAAGAGATGATACCTCTATCTCACGGGGCTGACGCTCCACCTCAACGCCCTGTCTTGCCAGGTCGTAGAGCCGCTTGCCGTTCACCTGAACAGCCGAATACATAGGCGGGAGCTGCATTATCCTTCCCGTAAAATCCGGGATAACAGCCTCAATATCCGCCTGACTGACCGCCATATCCGAGGTGTTCTGCACCTGCCCCCATACGTCCTGAGTATCCGAGACAGCTCCCAGGCGGAAGCCCGCACGGTAGCTCTTGGTATTGTCGGGCATGATGTCACACGCCTTTGTGGCAGTTCCCACAAAGACAGGCAGTACTCCCGTCGCCATAGGGTCGAGAGTGCCGCCGTGTCCCAGTCTTTTTATCCGTAGTATGCCGCGGAGCTTCGCCACAACGTCAAATGAGGTGAAGTCCTGCGGTTTATTGACGCAAAGGATACCGTTCATCAGCCCAGCGCCCTTTCAACAGCTTCGATGAGCTGTTTTTTCGCGTCCTCAAGGGGACCGTCTATGGTGCAGCCTGCTGCCTTTGCGTGACCGCCGCCGCCGATGAGCTGGCATATAGCCGAAACGTTCACATCGTTTGCGGAGCGGAACGAGCATTTGAACACTCCGTCCTCGCGCTCGCGCATGAGAATGCCCACCTCTGTGTTTTCCAGCTGTATGGTCAGAGGTGCAAAGCCCTCAAGCTCCTCCATAGAAACTCCCATGTCCTTCATCATATCCTGGGTAATGGCAGCGATAGCCAGCTTTCCGCCCAGGCAGTATTCCATGAGCTCGTTGACCTTAGCCTCAAGCTTCAGTCTGCCCATAGACTTGACGTCGAACATATAGCGGTTTATCCTTGCGAAGTTTATATCGTAGCTGCGCATCATCTCTGCCGCTATCTCGTGAGCACGGGGAGTGGTGCAGTCGTACTTGAAGCAGCCCGAATCCGTGGATATTCCCGTATAAAGGCACATAGCGCAGTGCCTTGTTATTTTCACGCCCATGTACTGTGCAAGGTCATAGATTATCTCACAGGCAGCAGTGGCGTCGCCGCGGAGGAGAGTTTTCTCCGCGTAGTTCTTGTTTGAAATGTGATGGTCGATGCAGAGCTGCACCTTGCCGCCGTAGATGTCCTTATAGTCGCCCATAAGGTTCTCGTCGGCGATGTCAACAGCGATTATGGTCTTTGGCTCAAAGTCCTCTCCTGCTCCCTCACTTGTGAGGAATCCGTAACGTGCAGGGAAGCCGTCGTGGCAGACCACTCTGCTCCTTATACCCATCTGAGCAAGTATATCCTTCAGACCGAAGCCTGCTCCTATGCAGTCGCCGTCGGGGTTGCGGTGAGTGATTATCACCGCGTCCTCGCAGTTTCTGAGGAACAGCTCAGCCTCACTGAAACCGATGAACATACTCTGCCCTCCTTACAGAAGCTCGTGGAGCTTTTTGCTTATCTCCGCACTTCTCTCTATGGAGTTGTCGGCGATGAAGCTGAGCTCGGGAGCCTTGCGCATTTTGAGGCGGTGGAAAAGTTCCCTCTTGATGAAGCCTGCTGCGCTTTTCAGCCCTTCAACAGACTCCTTTGACCGCTCCATGCCCTCAAAGCTGGAGACATATATCTTACAGCTTGACATATCCCCTGACAGGTCAGCTCTCACGATAGTGAGCATCTTGTCTATCCTGGGGTCCTTGAGCTCGCGGAGAATGGCGGTCATTTCCCGTTTTATATCTTCAGCCATGCGGCTGTTCTTGAAATTAGGCATTATATTCCTTTCTGTCGTCAGAGATTTACTGTAAAGCCGCTCCCTGATGATTCTTCATGCTTATCGGACTCGGCAGCTTTTTCCTTCTTCGCGGAAGTCTTCTTAGCAGACTTCTTTGAAGCAGTCTTCTTTGCGCTCTTTTTGGCGGGAGCCTTCTTTGCGGGCTCTGCTGCGGCTTCCTCTGCCTTGGGCTCGACAGCCTCGGGCTTGGGCTCCTCAGCATTCTCCTCCTCGAAGAAGCCTGCACCGAACATCTCGGCTGAGAAAGCCTCGTCCTCGGCGCTTCTGCTGTAGTCGGGAATATCCTCGTCGCCTTCTTCGCTGTAGTATATATCGGCATAGTTGCCGTACTCAGGCTCCAGCTCCACATCGCGGACAGGGCGCTCGATGCCCATAAGGTCGTCTGTGTATTCCTCGGGCTCCTCCATTGCGCTGCACTGACCGAGAAGTATCTTCTTTACCGATTCAAAGAAGAATATGTCGATAGGTCCGAAGTCGTCCCATGCCAGTGCCTCGTTGCAGTACTGCAGCATATCCGCAGTACTCATTCTGCTGTTATCCATAAGAAATTCCCCCTTTATCATTGATAGAAATTAGTTGTCAGTTAATCTTCACGGTATTCCTCGACGATGTAGGTCTCGAAGATATCGCCTTCCTTGACGTCGCTGAACTTCTCAAGGCTGATACCGCACTCGTAGCCGTCTGCGACCTCCTTGACATCGTCCTTGAAACGCTTGAGACCTGCGATCTCGTCATCTGCGATTATTATTCCGTCTCTTACTACACGTACCTTGCTTCCTCTTGTCACCTTGCCGCTGAGAACGTAGCTTCCTGCTACCATACCAACGTTGGAGATCTTGTATACCTGACGTACCTCAACACGTCCCTGCTCGACCTCGCGGAGCTTGGGAGCCAGCATACCCTTCATAGCGGTGCCGATCTCCTCGATAGCGTCATAGATGATACGATAGAGTCTGATGTCAACGCCGTCGCGCTCGGCATTCTCAGCCGCAACGGGATCAGGTCTTACGTTGAAGCCGACGATGATAGCATTTGAAGCGCTTGCCAGCATAACGTCGCTCTCCTTAACGGCACCGACAGCACCGTGGATGACTCTTACTCTTACCTCGTTGTTGGAAAGCTTCTCCAGCGACTGCTTTACAGCCTCAACAGAGCCCTGAACGTCAGCCTTGACAACGATGGGGAGCTCCTTGATCTCGCCCTCTGCGATCTGGCTGAACAGGTTGTCAAGAGTTACCTTGCGGTAAGCGTTGAACTGCTCCTGCTTCTGCTCGTGCTTTCTCTGCTCAACAAGCTCTCTTGCCAGTCTCTCGTCCTCAACAGCGTTGAAGGTATCGCCTGCGCTGGGGACCTCGGCAAGACCTGTGATCTCAACAGGAACGGAAGGACCTGCGGACTTTACGGTTCTGCCCTTGTCGTTGGTCATTACGCGGACTCTTCCCACAGCAGTACCTGCGATGAGGACATCGCCCTGCCTGAGAGTACCGTTCTGAACGAGAAGTGTAGCGATAGGACCTCTTCCCTTGTCGAGACGAGCCTCGATGACAGTACCCTTTGCAAGTCTGTCGGGATTTGCCTTGAGCTCCTTGACCTCGGCAACGAGAAGAACGTTCTCCAGAAGGTCATCTATGCCCTCTCCTGTCTTTGCGGATACGGGAACGCAGATAACATCGCCGCCCCAGTCCTCGCAAACGAGATCATACTTTGTGAGCTCTTCCTTGATACGGTCGGGGTTAGCGCCCTCCTTATCCATCTTGTTGATGGCAACGATGATGGAAACTCCGGCAGCCTTGGCGTGGTTGATGGACTCAACTGTCTGGGGCATGATACCGTCGTCTGCGGCAACAACGAGGATAGCTATATCTGTGATATTGGCACCTCTTGCACGCATTGAGGTGAATGCCTCATGTCCGGGAGTATCCAGGAATGTGATGTCCTGACCGTTGATGTTTACCTGATAAGCACCGATATGCTGTGTGATACCGCCTGCCTCGCCTGCGGCAACATGAGCATTTCTGATACGGTCAAGGATAGAGGTCTTACCGTGGTCAACGTGACCCATAACGACTACAACGGGGCAGCGGGGCTGGAGGTTTGTATCATCATCGTCGGTATCGTCGATAAGACGCTCCTCAATGGTAACGATAACTTCCTTCTCTACCTTTGCACCCATTTCCTCAGCTACGAGAGAAGCTGTATCGAAGTCGATCTCCTGATTGATGGAAGCCATTACACCCAGCTTCATCAGCTGCTTGATGACCTCTGTAGCGGCAGCCTTGAGACGTGTAGCCAGCTCGCCCACAGTGATGGTATCGGGGATGAGCACCTTCAGCTGCTGCTTTCTTGCTCTCTCCAGCTCCAGTCTCTTCAGCTTCTCAGCCTCGGATTCCTTTCTGGAGAACTGCTGTCTGCTTCTCTGAGCGGACTTCTGATTGATCTTCTGCTTCTTTGAGGAATAGTTGTCGTTCTTGTGCTTGTTTGAGGTAGCCATCTGGTCGTATCTCTCGTTGTACTTGTCGAGGTCAACATAGCTTCCTCTTGTGTCGACTGTTCTGCGCTGAGTTGAGGTCTGAGCGGTCTCAGAGCTGATAGTGGCGTTGAACTTTGTTCTCTCGCCTCTGTCCTGAGCCTTTGCCTGCTCCTTCTTCTTGTCCTTTTTCTTATCCTGCTTCTTAGGCTCCTGTGCCTTCTCCTCGGCAGGCTTTTCCTCAGTCTTCTTTACGGGAGCAGCCTCCTGCTTTTTCTCGGGCTCTGCCTTCTTCTCGGGAGCAGCCTCCTGCTTCTTCTCGGGCTCTGCCTTCTTCTCGGGAGCGGCTTCCTGCTTCTTTTCAGGCTCAGCCTTCTTTACGGGAGCGGCTTCCTGCTTCTTTTCGGGCTCTGCCTTCTTTACGGGAGCGGCTTCCTTCTTCTTCTCGGGCTCTGCCTTCTTCTCGTGAGCAGTTTCCTGCTTCTTTACGGGCTCTGCCTTCTTCTCGGGAGCGGCTTCCTGCTTCTTCTCGGGCTCTGCCTTCTTTACGGGAGCAGCCTTCTTCTCCTCCTTCTTCTCGGCAGGCTTCTTAGCTGCGGGAGCCTTCTTCTCCTTGGGAGCCTCCTCCTTTACAGGACGGGGATCGTTCTTTGAGTTGAAGTAGTCATTCAGTGAGCTTACCGAATAGCGGTCCTTGGTATAGTGTTCCAGAAGGGAATTCATCTCCTCCTCGGTGAGCGAAGAACCTGTTTTCTTCTTGTTATCGCCCTTTTCCGCGAAGAAGTCGATGAGCTCCTGTGAGGATACGTCAAAATCCTTTGCAGCGTCGCTTAACTTTATCTTTTTTGCCATAGGCTTTATTACCTCCAGTTTTGTCTGCCGGCCATAGCGGCATCATTGTAAGATTGTTCTCATATAACCATCTATATCAACGCATTACTGCGATCCATCGGATAATATTTTTCCGAAGCCGTCTGCGAAGCCCTTGTCCGTCACTGCTATGACGGCGGTCTCCTTGCCCCAGAGCCTGCCTATATCGGCTTTTGTCAGCTCTGTTGCGAAGTGTCTCACGCTGTATTTATTGCAGTGGAAGTCCACTTCCTTGACGGTCTTCTCCGAAGCGTCGGCGGCTGTAAGTATGCAGTGTGCAGTGCCGTTTTTCAGTGTTTCCACTGCGCTGTCGAAGCCCTTGACAGCTCTGCCTGCCTTAATGCAGATACCCAGCAGATCAGCTGTCCTGCGGGCCTTCACTGAGTTCACTCAACATCACCTCGTAAACGCTTTCTTCTATCCTGCATGAGAACGATTTCTCGAAGCGTCTTGCCTTTCTCGCCTTCTCAAGACATTCCGCGCTGCGGCAGATGTAAGCACCTCTGCCTGCCGCCTTGCCTCTGAAGTCCAGGCTTATGTCTCCCTCGGGGGACTTTACCACGCGGATCAGCTCCATCTTGGGCTTCATCTCTCCGCAGCCGAGACACATTCTCATGGGTATTTTTCTTGGCTTCATAATTATTCCTCAGTCTCGGGAGCAGCTTCCTCAGCAGTCTCCTCAGCCTTAGCCTCCTCAGCAGTCTCCCCGGCAGCAGCCTCAGCATCGGCTGTTTCCTCTGCGGGAGCCTCTGTGCTCTCCTCTTCCTCAGCAGGAGCTGTCTCGAATACGGGAGCCACGAAGTCGGGGCTCATCTCGGGAGCCTCCTCTCCTGTGAGGTTATCGAACTGGGGCTTGATGTCGATCTTGAAGCCTGTGAGCTTTGCAGCCAGCTTCGCGTTCTGACCCTTGTTTCCGATAGCCAGTGAGAGCTGATTGTTGGGAACGATGACTGTGCAGGCCTTCTCCTCCATGGAGGTGATGACTGTCTTGAGCACCTCGGCAGGAGCAAGAGCTCTTGCGATGAATTCCTCGGGTACCTCGCTCCAGGGGATAATGTCTATCTTCTCGCCGCTGAGTTCATTTACAACAGCGGTTATTCTTGAACGCTTGGGACCTATGCAGGCGCCTACAGCGTCAACGTTCTCGTCCTTGGACCATACAGCGATCTTTGTTCTTGAGCCTGCCTCACGGGATATGGACTTCACCTCAACGGTGCCGTCATATATCTCGGGGACCTCCTGCTCGAAGAGTCTCTTTACCAGGTCCTTGTGTGTACGGGAGATCTTTACGACAGGCTTCTTGTTCTTGCCGATGATGCCTGTGATGTAAACCTTAACGGACTTTCCTTCCTCCAGGTTCTCACCGGGGATCTGCTCGTTGCGGAAGAGATAGAGCTCTGTTCCGTCGTAGACAACGGTAACTGTACCTCTGCCGGGTTCTACCTGAGAGACCTTGGCAGTGATGCACTCATGCTCCTTCTGCTCGAACTTGCTGAGCATCTGCTCGCGGTTGATCTCTCTCAGGTCGCCCTTGATGGACTGCTTGGCGGAAAGAGCCGCCATTCTGCCCAGCTTGGAAATATCCAGCTCCTTGAGGATAGTTCCGCCGACAACGGCATTGGGGTCCATTGTCTTGGCAACGTCGATATTCACCTCGTTGACATCGATAGGCTCGTCGTCGATGATATCCTGACGGATATACATCTCGAACTTCTTTGTTTTGGGGTCTATCTCGACGGAGATCCTCTCCTCGCTGTGAGGATAGGCTCTTCTTGCCGCCTTGAGCATAGCCGACTTTACCTTATCGATGAGAAGCTCGGTCTCAACGCTGTTTTCCTCTCCAAGAGCCTCGAGCGCCTTGAAAAAGTCCTTATTCATGTTCATGTCTGTAAATTCCTCCAATATATTATATTTTGTTTTTTTACATTTCAGAAATCGAGATAGAGCTTTACGAAAGCAATATCCGATAACGGGAATTTCTTTTCATCTCCGCTTTCAAGGACGACGGTAACGCCCTCCTTGTCAGCACCTGCAAGCTGTGCGACTATTTCTTTCTCGCCGTCCACAGCCCTGATGAAGCGTATCTTCACCTTGTCGCCGCAGCAGACCTCGAAGTGTTCCTCCTTGACCAGCTCCCGCTCCAGACCAGCCGAGCCCACCTCAAGCATATAGCTCTGAGGAATGGGGTCCTTCTCGTCAAGTATGTCGCTAATGGGAGCGTTGGCGCGTTCACAGTCCGCAATGGTTATACCCTCGTCCTGGTCGATGAACACGCGGAGATACCACATAGCGCCTTCCTTTTCGTAGCAGACGTCCCAGAGGTAGTAGCCAAGCTCATCGGTGATGGGCTTGATAAGGTCATAGACCTTCTGCTCGGTACCGCCGAATTTCTTGAATTTCATAGGCAGTTTTTCCCGATATATCGGGTTTCTCCTTTCCCTGTAAAGTAATAGTCCCAATATAAATACTAAAGACCGGAAGGGCTCCGGTCTTTGGGTTTACTATCATCATCAACTATTATATCACGGTTTTTCGCAAAAATCAAGTGTTTTTCGGAATTTTTTTCAAAAATTCCCGATTTTTTACTGTCAGTAATCGCACAGCTGCCCGCAGCAGTCCCCAAGCGCCGCAAAAAAGTCCCTTTACAGGCGATATTTCGCAGAGTCTATTGACAATCCCGTCTCTGTATGATATAGTTTATGTAACTATTCTAAGATAAACGAGGTGCGAACCATGAAAGCTCTGAAAATAATACGCAGCATAGTCCTTGTGATACTCCTCCTGGCGGTCATCGCCGCGCTGGCGCTGTTCCTGTATCTCCGCAGGGACATAAAGACTCTCCGCAGCCTGAAAAACGAGGGCAACGGAGCCTACACCATGGACTACGACAGCGACTACAAGCTGGACAAGTTCCTGAAAACAGGCGCCGAGAACGATGAGGAGCTCTACTCATTCATTCAGAAGGAGCTGATGCACGGTCTTTCCCCAGACGGGGACACTCCCAGCGCCGCCTGCACTGCCTTTGTGGCGCGCAATGACAAAGGCAACGTGATATTCGGCAGAAATTTCGACTTTGACACCTCCCCCTTCATGCAGGTATACACCCACCCAAAGGACGGCTATGCCTCGGTATCCACCGTGCCGCTGCTTGCCGTTGGCTTCGACAAGCGTCACTCTCCCACAGACGGCTTATCCAAGGAGAACATTCCGCTGCTGGCAGTTCCTTATTTTGCCTGCGACGGAATGAACGAAAAGGGCGTTTCCGCGGCTCTGCTGGTTGTTCCCGTAGTATCCACAGTATACGATGAGAACAAGGTCTCCATGAACCAGACCGTCGCCATAAGGCTTATCCTGGACAAGGCAGCCAGCGTTGACGAAGCGGTGGAGCTGCTGGGACAGTACAACGTCTACTTCAGCAACAATCTGAAGTCCCACATACTCATAGGCGACGCAGAGGGCAATTCCGTTATCGCGGAGTACTACGACGGCGCATTGCAGGCTGTTACCTCCGCCGAGAACTACCAGATAGCCGCCAACCACATCGCCTACAATAACGAGAATATATTTGAGTCCCCCGACTCTCTCACAAGGCAGGAAGCCGTAGAGCAGGTCATCACAGACAGCGGCAACAGGCTTGATATGCAGACCTGTCAGGAGCTTCTCAACTCTGTGGGACTCTACAACAGGGACAAATCCGACAGGCTCCAGTGGTCGGTGGTGTACGACCTCACCGACAGGAGCGGCAGGATATGGCCCCGCCGTGACAGCAGTGCTTCATGGGACTTCACCGTCAGTGAAAAATAAACGCCAACATATACAGCGGACGCCCGTCGGGTGTCCCTGCAACTAAGCACTGATCACTAATAACTAACCACTAAAAAAGACGTTTCCGAAGAAACGTCTTTTTTCTTTATTCTCAGCCCTTGAGCTCAACTCGTCTTATCTTGCCGCTGATGGTCTTGGGAAGCTCGTCCCTGAACTCAACGATACGGGGATACTTGTAAGGAGCGGTGTGCTTCTTAACATAGTCCTGTATCTCCTTTTTCAGCTCGTCCGTGCCCTCTGTGCCCTTGACAAGCACAATGGAAGCCTTTACCACCTGACCTCTTACGGGGTCGGGAGCCGCACTTACGCCGCACTCCAGAACGTATGGGAGCTCCATGATAACGCTCTCGATCTCAAAGGGGCCGATGCGGTAGCCCGATGACTTGATAACGTCGTCAACTCTGCCCACGTACCAGAAGTAGCCGTCCTCGTCCTTCCAGGCAGTATCGCCTGTGTGGTAGAGGCCGTCGTGCCATACTTCCTTTGTCTTCTCATCGTCATTGAAGTATCCCAGGAAGAGTCCGCAGGGAGTGTTCTTGTCCGTGCGGATAACTATCTCGCCTGTCTCACCTGTCTTGACGGGATTTCCGTCGGGGTCAACGATGTCCACATCGTAGAGGACGCTGGGCTTGCCCATAGAGCCGGGACGGCAGGTCATGCCCACGAAGTTGCCTATGGAAAGGGTGGTCTCGGTCTGACCGAAGCCCTCCATGAGCTTGACTCCCGTAGCCTTGAGGAACTGATTGTATACCTCGGGATTGAGAGCCTCGCCTGCAACAGTCGCATACTTGATAGAGCTCAGGTCGTACTTTGAAAGGTCCTCCTTGATGAAGAAACGGTACATTGTGGGAGGTGCGCAGAATGTGGTTATATTGTACTTCCTGAACATTGGAAGTATCTTGTGGGCGTCAAAGCGGTCGAAGTCATATACGAATACGCAGGTCTCGCTGAGCCACTGTCCGTAGAGCTTGCCCCAGAGAGCCTTTCCCCAGCCCGTATCGGAAATGGTGAAGTGCAGACCATTGGGGTCTACGTTATGCCAGTAACGTGCGGTGATGAAGTGACCGAGAGCGTACTTGTGGCTGTGTGTAGCTATCTTGGGGTAGCCTGTGGTGCCCGATGTGAAGAACATGAGATTTGGCTCGCTTCCGCAGGAGAGCTTTTCGGGGTCTGTGGGACGGTCGAAAACGTCGCTGAACTCCGACATTTCCTTGTCAAAATCAGCCCAGCCCTCGCGCTCGCCATGAGCCATCATCTTTATGAGACTGATGCCCAGCTCCTCCTCGGCAAGGTCCACCTGATGAGCAACGTCACCGTCGCCCGTACATACGATAGCCTTTACGCCTGCTGCCTTGAAGCGGTATGTGAAGTCATGCTGCACCAGCTGATTTGTAGCAGGGATAACTATTGCACCTATCTTGTGAAGGGCAAGGATAGAGAACCAGAACTGATAGTGCCTCTTGAGCACCAGCATAACTCTGTCGCCCTTCTTTATGCCCTTTGACAGGAAGTAATTCGCGGTCATGTTGGAGTACTTCTTCATGTCGGCGAAGGTAAATCTTCTCTCTGACATATCGTTGCCCACATAGATGAGAGCCTCCTTGTCGGGACATTTAGCCGCAAGAGCGTCCACCACATCGAAGCCGAAGTTGAACTTCTCCTCGTTGATGAAGCTTATGCCCGTAAGTGAGCCCATGGTGTCGGTCTCAAGCTTTATGAAGTTATCGGCAACGGGGTCCTGAATGTGAGCAAGGTCGAAGTTGGTAACTCCGGGAAGGATAACGGGGTCAAGGTTTGAGATAGCGTGCTGAGGCTGCTTCTCGCCGCATACGATAGCGTAGAACTTGCACTCCTTGCCGCCAACAGCCCACTCGTCATGGGGCTCGGAGCTGTCATAGTAGATGGAGTCGCCCTCGTTGAGTATCTCAACGTTGTCGCCTACCTGCACCTTGAGCTGACCGCTGATGACAATATCCATTTCCTGACCCTCATGGGTGTGGGGGTGAGGAACTCTGAACTCCTCGTCAACATAGGGAATGGTAACGAGGAAGGGCTCTGCTATCTTGTTGCGGAACTTGGGAGCCAGTCTCAGATAGCTCAGACCCTTTCTTCTGGCAATGGGAAGTCCCTCGCCTGCTCTTGTGATGTCGAAGCTCCTGATATGGGGAGACTCACCCTCCATAAGGTCGGCTATCTCAACGCCGCAGGCATTTGCGAACTTGTATATAAAGCTGAAGCTGAAATCCTTTGCGCCGCCCTCATAGGCAAGGTACTCATAGGAAGAAACACCTATCTTGTCAGCCATTTCCTTGGGAGACAGACCTACCGACTCACGGGTGAGCTTTATTCGCTCAGCGACCTCTCTCATTTTTAATTCGGGATCAAACATACTGCTCATTTAAAGCCTGCTCCTTTCTGTATCATAAAGCGGAAATGTCAGATATTCCGCACTGTATTCATAATTGTAATTATATCACTGCCTCTCATCGTTGTCAATGATTTTCTGTAACGGAAAAGAGGGCCGGAAACGCGGAAAAGCTCCCCTCAGCAGCCATGCGGCGGCTCTGAGAGGAGCTTTCATATATTATTAAATCCCACAATGATCTTATATATCGGTTTTATCAGTTGTTGTCGCTGTTTTCTTTATCAGCGAAAAGGGCAAGTATTCCTGCACAGACAGGAGCGTCAGATGAGCTTTCGGCTACTCTATTACCGGAAAAGTGAGAAAGACGTTCAGCTGTTTCCTGACGTTTTTGCTGCTTCATAGATTCCAATGCCTCCTGAAGCCCCTTCTTAGCCTTCTTTTCCTGAACCTGAGGGAGCTCATCGCCTAATCTGACCTCAAAGAACTCGATGTCATCAATACTATGGTTTCCCGGGATCAGCTTAGTTCCGAAGTCGCTTAATGCAGGCTCAAATCTGCCTGTCTCAAGTCTGCCGGCATCCATTCTTCCGGGTAAAACTGCCGCATTTGCTGACATTGCACCTGTCATGGGGATAGCACACATGGCTGTTGCTGCGATCGCTGCAAATATCTTCTTAACTGAATTTTTCATAAAACCACTCCTTAATATATTAATTATAATTATTCGTTGCCGTCATCGGTGCTGTCATCATCAGATGAATATATAGCTGTAAGAGAATACCACTTACTATTACCCTTTGCCCTGAGCTTCTTTGCTTCTTCCTCGGCTTTCTTAGCACGGATATAATCCAGGACTTTGTCATTGTATTCGATTTGGGACTTGTCTATTTTTTCGATAAAGCGTGGTCCTGTTACCGGAGGTTCAACGGGCTTACATTCAAGTCTGCCAAACTCTGCTTTTTCAATGCGGATATTTCCGCGGTCGATCCTGTCAATGCTTGCTGCATTTGCGGAAAGTGAACCTGCCATGGGAACTGCACACATAGCTGTCGCTGCGATTGCTGTAATGATCTTCTTAAAATTAACCTTCATAATAATTTCTCCTTATAAATAAAATAATGGTAATGCAGATGTACGGTGTATATGTTCATTTCTTTGTTCAAGGTGTTGCGCAACCCTATGCTTTTATTATACTCGGATAAGGAAAAATGTGAAGATGATTTTTGTCATTTTGTCAGTGACATTTGTCACTATCTGCACAAACAGAACAGGCGGCTTAAAACAGCGCATAAATAAGCCATAAAAATAAATGAGGGGCGAAGCCTCAGCATCGGGATTCTCAAGGGAGGCTCTCCCTTGAGCAGGAAGGGGTACGGGGAAGGGCAGCGCCCTTCCTGAGAAACAGTGTGACGAGCGAAGCAATGTCACACGGCTGCAACGTACTTCTTTCCTCGGCTTGCCCGACGCAAAAACTGCAAAATACAGGCGGTCTGACAGCAGTTTATTATAAACTCTCCGCACAATCCTTGTCCGATATTACTATAAGTATCGATAAATCGCAATTTCTGGTCAGTTGTTTACGATATGTTCATCTTTACCCCCTTGCCAAATCCCCTGTTAAATGCTATAATTAGAATGATATTTTCTGCCCGCGGAGAGCACTGTCCAACGGCAGCTATGAAGGAGATTGGTATTATGCAGTACGGACATTTTGATCTGGAAAACAAAGAATACGTCATCACTAACCCCGCAACTCCCGCACCCTGGGCAAACTATCTCGGAGACCCCGAGTACGGCGCTATGATCTCAAATAACGCCGCAGGATACAGCTTCGTTAAATCAGGAGCTAACGGAAGACTTTCACGCTTCCGCTTCAATTCCGATATGGCGCTCCCGGGACGCTACATCTATATAAGAGACAACGATACCGCTGATTACTGGTCTGCTTCATGGCAGCCCGTTGGCAAGCCCCTTGACAAGTACAAGAGCGAATGCCGCCACGGTACAGCCTATACTATCATCTCTGCCGAGTACGAGGGCATAAAGTCAGAAACATCTTACTATGTTCCCTTCGGCAAGACATACGAGGTATGGCGCGCAAAGATCACAAACAACTCCGGCAAGGAGAGAAAGCTGTCCGTATTCGGACTTATAGAGTTCACCAACGAGCCCAACTATGAGCAGGATCAGGTAAACCTCCAGTACACCCTCTTTATCACTCGTACAAGCTTTGAGGGCGGAAACAGGATAATCCAGCACATGAACGAGAACACAGGCTTCGATGAGAACGGCTACAACGGCAAGGAGCGCTTCTTCGGCATGGTGGGACAGCCCGTCACAGCCTGCAACGGAAGCCTCAGCGACTTCATCGGTCCCTACAGGACATTCTCGAACCCCATTGCCGTTGAGACAGGCAAGTGCAACAACGTTATGAACTTCAACTCCAATTCCTGCGGCGCTCTCCAGAGCGATGTTACTCTTGCAGCAGGCGAGACAAAGGAGTTCATCTTCGTACTGGGTCAGCGCACCGACTCAGAGGCTGCCGCTATCCTTGAGGAATACAAGGAAGCAGGCAAGGTAGACGCCGAGATAAAGCAGCTCAAAGACCACTGGCACAGCCAGCTGGCTAACTTCAGCGTAGAGACTCCCTCTGATGAGTTCAACAATATGATAAACGTATGGAACGCTTACCAGTGCTTCATCACATTCATCTGGTCAAGAGCGGCTTCATTCATATACTGCGGTCTGAGGAACGGCTACGGCTACCGCGATACGGTACAGGACATCCAGGGTATCATCCACCTCGATCCCGAGATGGCTGCCGAGAAGATACGCTTCATGCTGTCCGCACAGGTCAGCAACGGCGGCGGACTTCCCCTTGTAAAGTTCGACCACAACGCAGGCCACGAGACCTGCCCCGACGAGAACGACGAGCACAGCGTTTACGCAAAGGAGACAGGTCACCCCTCCTACCGTGCCGATGACGCACTCTGGCTCTTCCCCACTATTGTCAAGTACCTTGGCGAGAGCGGCAACAAGGGCTTCCTTGACGAGGTCATCACCTATGCAGAGGAAGGCGGCGGAGAGGCTACCGTTTACGAGCACATGAAGAATGCTATCCGCTTCTCCATGGAGCGTCTGGGAAGCCACGATATGCCCGCAGGTCTCCACGCAGACTGGAACGACTGTCTCCGTCTGGGAGCACAGGGCGAGTCAACATTCGTTGCATTCCAGCTCTACTACGCTATGAACGTAATGAAAGAGCTTGCTGAAATGAAGAACGACAGCGAGTATTCAGCATATATCGACGGCGCAAGAACTAAGCTTGCAGCCGCACTTGAAAAGTGCTGGGACGAGGACAGATTTATCCGCGGTATCCGCGAGGACGGCGTTATCGTCGGCGCAAAGAAGGATCCCGAGGCAAATATGTGGCTCAATCCCCAGAGCTGGTCGGTCATCTCACGCTTCGCTTCGGGCGAGCAGGCTGACAAGGCTATGAACAGCGTTCACGATATACTCAACACTCCCTACGGCGCAAAGCTTCTTGATCCCCCCTACAAGTTCCACCACTTTGAGGGTGCGCTCATGCAGGTATTCAACCTTGACACAAAGGAAAACGGCGGCATCTTCTCACAGTCACAGGGCTGGCTCATACTTGCCGAGGCACTTCTGGGACACGGCGACCGTGCATTCGAGTACTTCCTTGAGAGCTCGCCTGCCGCAATGAACGACAAGGCTGAGATAAGAGTTATGGAGCCCTATGTACACGGACAGTTCACCGAGTCAAAGGCTTCACCCTATGAGGGACGCTCACACGTTCACTGGCTCACAGGTACAGCTTCCACAGTAATGGTAGGCTGCGTAGAGGGTATCTGCGGAATGAGACCCGACCTTAACGGTCTTGCCATCGCACCTTCTATCCCTGCAAAGTGGGACGGCTTCAAGATACACAAGAACTTCCGCGGCAAGAAGCTGAACATCGACATCGACAACTCCGCACACGTTCAGAGCGGCGTAAAGGAGCTCTACCTCAACGGCACAAAGCTTGAGGGCAGCTACATTCCCGCTGACAAGCTTGCCGACGTTAACGAGATCAAGGTAGTACTTGGCTGATATTCAATGCGTAATTAAAGGCGAACCGAATGGTTCGCCTTTTTGTTTATATCAAACTACAGGTCAGCTGCGTTGGCACGTCTGAATTGTGCAGTCATACAAATCCGACAAGTTTTCTTTGCAAAACCTTGACAAGTACACTTGGCAGTGCTATAATACAGACACGACAAGTAAACTTGTCAAAAACTGACAATAAAACTTTGCATGATATAGGAGGAGATCATTATGAACAGGGAAGAAATACTGGCTAAAAGCAGACAGGAAAACAAAAACCGTGACATTGCAGGAATGGACATAAACAAAAATGCTTCAAGGATATCACTCATTTTCAGCCTGTTTTTTATCCTGTTCCTGATGACATTGACATGGATAGCCGGAAAGCACATGAATCACGGCATTATCGCAACAGAATACAGTATGATTTTTCCGTTGTTTCTCTATAAAGCCATAAAAACAAAGAATCCTGCAAATATAATCTTTGCGGTAATCGCAGGACTTTGTCTTATTATTTTTACTGTTAATACGATACGGGATATTTTCGATATATACCCGTTAGGAAGGTGAATGTATCATGAATAAGGAAGAAATACTTGCTAAAAGCAGACAGGAAAACAAAAACCGCGATGTTGCCGAAATATCTCAGACAAAGGACGCCTCAAGATTTGCCATAATATTCAGTCTCGCCTTTTATCTGATATTCTCAACGCTAACTATGATAGCTCATAAGCCCTTTAACAGCAGCATTGCAGCTATGGAGACCTGCGTTATGTTTGCAGTTTATCTGTACAAGTCAATAAAAACAAGAAAAAGCGAACATATAGTATGTGCAGTCCTTATTGGAGCAGCGTTTCTCATGTTCTCGTTTGTGGCAATAATGGACCTGTTTAAAAAATAAGGTGGTGTAAAAATATGAATAAGGAAGAAATTCTCGAAAAAAGCAGACAGGAAAACAAAAACCGCGACATCGCGGAGATAGACCAGTTCAAAAGCGCTGCAAGATTCGCTCTGATAATCAGTATGGCTTTCACGGCATTATGGACTATGCTGTCCATAATCGCTACGCAGCGTGTTAATTACGCTGTTATCGCTGCGGAATTCTGCATGTCGTTCTCCATGTGGCTTTACAGAGCAATAAAAAGCAAAAAAGCCTCGGATATTTTATTGGCGGCAGTCTCGGGCTTAACCTTTCTTATCCCCGCTTTCATCGGAATATGCGAGCTTTTCGGCTTAAAACCATAAGGCGGTGACTGTATGATAGACGATTCACTTATACTCCGCAACCGCCTGAAAGAGATACGCAAGGAGCAGCGGCTCTCACAGGACGAGCTTGCAAAGATGGTGGGCGTGTCGAGAAACACCATAAGCTCCATAGAGACGGGGCAGTTCAGCCCCACAGCAAAGCTGGCGCTGATACTTTGCATAGCTCTCGACAAGAAGTTTGAGGATATATTTTACTTTGACTAAAAATCGGACGCCCCATTGGAGTCCTGATTTGAGTAAGTAGTAAGTAGAAAGTAGTGAGTAGAAGCCGATACACTGAATAATACTACTCTCTACTTACTACTCTCTACTCACTCATAATTTACCCGAATAAAACAAAATGCCCCTGAGCGCTGAAAAACGTTCAGGGGCAAAGCTTTTTATTCAGTTATTCCTTGCCTCTTCGATCTTTTTTGAGGCTTCCTCGATAGCAGCCTGAGCCTGTGAGGTCTTTTCCTTTATCTCTGCCTCAGCCTGAGCGATCTTCTCCTCAAGCTCAGCCATATTCTCGTCTGACTTCAGGTCCTCGATCTTCTTTTTGATCTCGTCGATCTTAGCCTTTGCCGCCTCATAGTCCTCGGAGTTCTTCATATCCTCCATAGCCTTTTCGTATTCGGCCTGGAGCTCCTCCTTTGCCTTGGCAGCCTCGTCCTTGATCTCCTCCCCTGCTTCTTCAAGCTTCTCCTCTATCTTGGAGCCGCCTGACTGAACGGGTATAGAGTTTCCGTCCTCGTCGAAGAATACAAGGTTGTCGATATAGAGGTCGGACTCGTTGGCGATGCCCCAGCGCATGATGAGGAAGTTGGGGTCCTCCATGTCCTCGCTCCAGCACTGTCCGCTGTCAGCCAGCAGGAACTTGAACTTGACGTGAACGGGCCCCGAGGTCTCGAAGTCGTACTCGCCGCCGTCGAACTCCTGGAAATCGTACCACTTGTCACTTGCAGCAGTTACAGTACCGCCGCCTCCGCCTATCCAGCCGGGAGCTCTTACGTTCTCGGCGTCATTGGTCTTGAGGCCGTCCTTGGTAGCCTGAGCGTACAGGTCAAACTCTATACTGCGCACCTTCGCAGCGCCCTCAGCGCCCAGCAGCGGCAGCACACGTATGTCTATCTTCTGCACCTTGCCCTTGAGGGGAACTGAGTTGTCATCGGTGAACTTCAGCATTTTGTTGCCCATGAGCTCCTCAACGGAAAGCTCGCCCACAGCACAGTCCTTGTCATCGGTCTTGACCTCGGCGAAGTCGAAAACTCCGTCATCGAAGGTGATGGCGTTGGGGTCGTCAGCCTCTACGGGCGTAGGGGGCTGCTTCTCCTCTGTGGTCTCCTCCTCGGTGGTCACCTCTGCGGTAGTCTCGGCAGCGGTGGTGGTTGTATCCTCGGACTTCTCGCCCGAATCCTTCTTGGCGCAGCCCGCAGCACAAACAGCAAGTGTCAGAGCCGCAGCGCCAGCCATTAATTTTTTATAGTCCATATCTGTATCTCCTTTATGCGTCACGGTATGAATGGTCTGTTTTACAACCTCATTGTAGCACAAAAACAAAGGCGTGTAAAGTAACATATCATACAAATCCCTACACTTTTTTTAATACATTATACACAAAAATTGCGGTCACAGTTATAACTTGACCAAATATTGCGACAAGTATTATTTCTTCTCTCTGTTCTGATAGAATATCTCCACGGTCTCCCTCATCATGTCGAAGGGACGTATTTTCGGGGATATTTTCACGGAAACGTAGGACTTGCCCACGCCGTTGAAGGTTATCCTGCCCTTGTAAGCCTGCTGGAGGGCGGCTATCTGCTCGGGCACAAGGTACTCGGTATAGAAGTACATAGCGCCGTTCTTCTGGGAGATTTCGGTGATACCCATGTGTGCCGCCTTGTTTCTCAGCAGGGAGACGTCTATGAGTCCCACCACCGATTTCGGCGGGTCGCCGTAGCGGTCTATGAGCTCGTCTATGAGGTCGGACTTGTCGCTGTCCTCGTTGACCAGCATTATCTTTCGGTACATATCTATACGCTGATTGAGGCTTGATATGTACTTCTCGGGGATATGGGCATCTATCTGTATATCCACAAGGCACTCGGGCACCTTCTCGGGCTGAATGCCCTTTTCCTCAGCGATAGCCTCGGAGAGGAGCTGCAAATACATATCATATCCCACAGCTTCCATGTGACCGTGCTGTCTGCCGCCCAGGATACTTCCCGCGCCTCTTATCTCCAGGTCTCGGAGGGCTATCCTGAAGCCGCTTCCGAACTGTGTGAACTCCCTCATGGCATTGAGACGCTTTGTAGCTATCTCCGTCAGCACCTTGTCGCGCTGATAGGTGAAGTAGGCGTAGCCTCTGCGGTTGGAGCGTCCCACACGTCCGCGCAGCTGATAGAGCTGCGAGAGGCCGAAGCGGTCGGAGTCCTCGATAATAAGGGTATTGACATTGGGAACGTCCACACCTGTCTCGATGATAGTTGTGCAGACCAGTATATCCACCTCATGCTCCACAAGCTGCTCCCATATATCTGACATCTCGTCCTCGCTCATCTGACCGTGTGCAACAGCGATACGAGCCTCGGGAAGCAGCTCCTGCAAGCGTGAAGCGCAGGCGCGGATAGTCTCCACGCGGTTGTGGATATAGTACACCTGTCCTCCGCGGCGGAGCTCCCTGACGATAGCCTGAATGACAGTTCCCATGTTGTACTCGATGACATAGGTCTGAACGGGGTATCTGTCCTGAGGAGGCTCCTCGATGACGGACATATCCCTGATGCCGCTCATTGCCATATTCAGTGTACGGGGAATAGGCGTAGCGGACAGCATCAGCACGTCCACGCCCGTAAAGCTCTCCTTGAACTTCTCCTTGTGGGCAACGCCGAAACGCTGCTCCTCGTCTATGATAGCCAGTCCCAGGTCCTTGAACACCACGGACTTCTGGATTATCTTGTGAGTACCGATGATGAGGTCGATACGTCCCTGTTTCAGCTTCTTTATTATCTCCTCCTGCTGCTTTGGAGAGCGATAGCGACTGAGCAGCTCTATGTTCACGGGGAAGTGTTCAAATCTGCGGAGTGCCGTCTGGTAGTGCTGATAGGCAAGGACTGTCGTAGGCGCAAGGATAGCGCACTGTTTGCCCGAGAGCACACACTTCATGGCAGCTCTCAGTGCCACCTCGGTCTTGCCGAAGCCCACGTCGCCGCAGAGCAGTCTCTCCATAGGACGGGCGCGTTCCATATCCGCCTTTATCTCGGCGATGGACTGGAGCTGGTCATCGGTCTCCACATAGGGGAAGCGCTCCTCGAAATCATGCTGTATCTCGTCATCGGGATAGAATGCGAAGCCCACGCTCTTTTCGCGCTTTGCATAGAGTGCGATGAGCTCATGCGCCATATCCTTTACTGCGCGTTTTACGTTGCTTCTGGTCTTCTGCCACTCGCCTGAGCTGAGCTTGTTGAGCTTTACGCCGCTGTCATCTCTGGGACCGATGTATTTCGACACCATATCCAGCTGAGTTACGGGTATATAGAGCTTATCTGTGCCTGCGTACTGTATGGTGATATAGTCCTTGGTAACGCCGTCCATTTCCAGCTTTCTTATGCCGATGAACCTACCGATACCATGACCCGAGTGTACAACAAGATCTCCCTCGGTGATGTCAGCAAGTGAGCGTATCTCCTCCGCCTTGTTTTTCTTTTTGCGGCGCTTTCTGCGGACCGCGTCCATAGAGCGTCCCTGAGTGATGAGAACTGTCTTGTTCTCGGGATACTCAAAGCCGCCGCCGAAGCTGCCCGACATGAGCAGCACCCTGCCGGCTGCGGGCTCGATGCCCTGTGACAGCAGGTCGCAGGGAATGCCCTTGTCACAGAGGTCCTGCTGGATTATGGGAAGCGTCTTGTCGCTGCCTGCCGCAAGTATCATGCGGTAGCCGCGGCGATGATAGTCCTCAAGGTCCTCAATGAGCTGCTTCATCTCGCCGCTCCAGGGAGCTGTCTGCATAGCCTCGAAGCTTACCAGTCTGCGATAGTCTATACGCTCTCCGCCCTGCATGAAGCTGCTGATATAGAGGCATACACGCTTCTCAGCCCTGTGCTGTATCTCCGCCAGCTCAAGGACATAACCGTCCAGCCCCTTGCAGAGCTGACCGTCCTCCATAAGTATCTTCACGTCCTCGTTGTGCCTTGTGAGCACACCTGCGGCGGTGTCCATGATGTCGGAATAATCGCTGAAAAGCACCGCTCCGTCAATATAGTCGAAGACGGTGGAGGGCTCTCCGTAGACCAGAGGGTAGTACTTGACGCTGTGGGCAAGTATCTCCCCTGCTCTCAGCCTGTGAACGTCCGCACCCAGATGCTCGCGTATCTGCTCCATGCGCTTTCCGCGGACCTTTTTGCACAGCTCCTCAATCTTATCGGCAAGCTCCTCGTTATCGTAGAGCACCTCACCCGAGGGGTATATCTCTGTTTTTTCAAGGGGCTCGGTGCGGCGCTGAGTGTCGGTCTCGAACTCCGATATGGAGTCTATCTCGTCGCCCCAGAGCTCGATACGGACGGGCTTATCCGCCTGTACGGGGAAGATGTCCAGGATAGAGCCCCTTACGGAGAACTGGGACGCGCCCTCTACCTTTTCGCAGCGCTGATAGCCGCACTTTGCCAGTGTCACCGCAATCTCCTTCAGGTCTATCTCCTGTCCCTGGGAGAGCTCGATACCCGAGGCGATAAGGACGCCCACGGGGATAACCGGCTGCATGACAGCCTCTATGCTTGCGCAGATCACGGAGCAGCGGCTTTTAGCCGCCTTTATGAGGGCGGCTATGCGCATATGCTCGTATTCATGGTTGGTGCTGTCAACGGGAGTGAAGACCAGCTCCTTTGAGGGGAAAAGCACAGCCTCCTCCGTCCCTGCCATCATGTTTATGTCGTCGCAGAGCTTTTTCGCCTCTGCCTCGGAGCCTGTGATGACCAGGTTTATCTTCTGACCGCTGAGGGCGTGTATGAGCTGCGCCCTGTGTATATGGGAAAGGCCCGTCACAGAGACGGGTGAGATATTCTTATCGACGGCTTCCCTGAGGCTTTTGAAGCCTGCAAGCTCGCCGAACAGTTCTTTAAACAGATCCATTGTACATCTCCGTTATCAGGAATTATACTTATTCATGGCTTCATCGGTCTTGTCCTGCACCATGAGCTTTATGCACTCGCAGGCGTTCTTTACCGACTCTGCCATTTTCTCAGAGTCCTCCTTGCCGAACTTGCCCAGCACCCACTTAGCCAGGTCATAGTCGGGGTGAGGCTTCTTGCCCACGCCCATTTTTATGCGTGGGAAGTCGTCCCTGCCTGTGAGCTCGCATATGCTGCGGAGACCGTTATGGCCGCCGTGGCTGCCCTTGCGGCGTATGCGGAGCTTTCCGCAGTCAAGGGAAATATCATCGCAGACCACGATGAGGTTTGAAACGTCTATCTTGTAGAACTCCAGCGCCTGAACGATAGCTTCACCGCTGTTGTTCATGAATGTGGTGGGCTTGAGAAGCAGGCAGCGCTTGCCCTCGATAGTGACCTCAGCGGTCTTGCCCTTGAACCGCAGACGGCTTATATCCTCCCCCAGCTGCTTTGCCAGTTCGTCCATGACCATGAAGCCTGCATTGTGGCGTGTGTTTTCGTATTCAAGTCCGGGGTTGCCCAGACCTGCGATAACATATTCTATTTTACCTCTTGCCGAGGAAGAATTTGCGGAAATCCTGTCGAACACATCAAAAATACTCATATTATCCTTCCTATCTCAACTTTCAACTCAAAAAACTTGACTTTTTGCCCCCAGACCCGGAAGGGTCTCAAGGACTGTCAGTCCGTACTTTTCTGCGAATGCCCTGCCCTTTTCCATAGCCTCGCTGTCGCAGAGAGCCTCCGGCACATGGGCATCGCAGCCGATAATGACGGTATTTCCCACTCTCTGAGCAATGCGGAAGAACCTGTCCGAGGGGTAGTGCCTGCCGCCTGTCATGCCAAGCAGGTTTATCTCCACTGGTATATCCTTTGTTTTCAGGTACTCGCACAGCCTTGTGAAGTGCTTTTCGTATATCTCCTGACCGCCTGTGAAGTCCAGCAGGTCGGGGTGCGCCAGATAGCGGTATCTTCCCGACTCCATGCCCTCGATTATGCGGTCAACATACTTATTGAGCACCGCCTCGTCACCTGTGGGGACTCCCATATAGACCTGACAGTACTCCGGGTCGTTGAAGTGCTGACCCATTATCATATAGTCCAGAGGATAGTCCGCAAGGAGCCTGTCCTGGGCTTCGATGAGCTGGGGTATGTACTCCGCCTCAAAGCCTATATATATGGTAATATCATCGGCGTATTCATCTCTCAGGTCGGTGAGGGACCTGAAATAGCCCTCCACCTCTTTATCGGTCATTCTGATGCCCGACCTGTAGCCGTCCCCGAATACCCAGGGGCAGTGGTCGGCAAAGCCCAGCACCTTCATGCCGTGAGCGATGGCGCTCTCCACGAACTCCCTGTCCGTACCTCTGGCATGGCCGCAGCGGGCGGTGTGGGTATGGTAGTTTGCAAACAATGTCTATTCTCCTTTCCCTCGGGCTCATCTCTGCCTGAGGAGCACCTCCGCGATTTCTATATCCTCGGGAGTGGTTATCTTTATATTGGTGTAGTCCCCCACGGTCATGGCGACCTTGCCGCCGATGGCCTCTACCAGCTGGCAGTCGTCTGTGAAGTCCAGACCGTGCTCCAGAGCGAAGTCGATACCCTCGAAGTAGAGGTCACGCTTGAATATCTGGGGAGTCTGGGTGATATACAGTGAGCTTCTCGGAGGGGTATCAATGATAAGACCGCCGTCCACGTTCTTGATGGTGTCCTTTACGGGAACTCCCAGAGTCGCGCCGCCGAAAACGGAGGCGTCCTTGATGACCTTCTCGATATGCTCGGGCTTTACAAGGGGACGGGCGCCGTCGTGGACAGCCACAAGGTCGGTGCCCTTTGATATTTTCTTAATGCCGTTGATGACGCTCTCCTGACGGGTAGCGCCTCCCGTAGTACAGGCGGCAAGCTTTGTGATGCCTGCGGCTTCTGCCTCAGCCTGAATGGCGGGAATATCGTCCTCACGGGCAACGATCACTATTTCGCTGACGCTTTCGCAGGCCTGAAAAGCCTGCATGGTAACGCCGATGACCTTTCTCTCTCCCAGGGGGAGGAGTATCTTATTAACGCCGCCCATTCTTGTAGAATTTCCTGCGCATACAATAACAACGGAAGTTTTCATAGCAATATCTCCATTATGATTTCTGTACGTTACCGCATAAACGGTACCTTATTATTATAATATACCTTAAAGATGATGTCAAATCATAATTTAACACCGCAGGTGTTAAATTATGAGTGAGTAGAGAGTAGTAAGTAGAGAGTAGTATTATTCAGTGTATCGGCTTCTACTCACTACTTTCTACTTACTACTTACTCAAATCATAATTTAGCTCCGCTAAATTATGATTTCCCTGGATAAACAAATGCCCCCGGGTGCTTTGCAGCACTCAGGGGCAGAACTGCTATATGCTCATCACTGCATAGTCACGGCGAAGCATACGCTCTCACCGGGCTGATTGATGATATTCAGCTTGAACTTGTGCTTGTCGATAATGGACTTCGCAATGGCAAGACCCAGTCCGTAGCCGCCTGTTGCACGGTTTCTCGACTCATCGCTGCGGAAGAAGCGCTCGAAGATCTTGTCCTGATCCTCGATCTTGATACCCTGACCCGTATTGAATACGGACAGTACCTTTTTGCCGCCTATCTTCTTCAGCGAAACTCTTACCGTACCGCCGTCGTTTGAGTATTTCAGCGCATTGTCGATGAATATGGCAGCCATCTGCTTAACGTGCTTTTCGCTTCCGCAGAGCATGATGTTGTCGTCTACGTCCACCTCGAACTTCTTGTTGCTCTCGAATGCCTGACACTCGAAGGGCAGGGCTGTATTGATGATAGCCTTGCTCATATTGAAGTACTTGTACTCAAGCTCAACGGTGTTGTTCTCAAGCCTTGTAAGGTTCAGAAGGTCATTTACCAGCACGTTCATGCGGTCTGTCTGGGATTTTATGTAATTGAGCCACTTGTTCTCGCCTATCTCGCCCTGAAGAACATCGGAA
Source organism: Ruminococcus flavefaciens ND2009 (assembly GCF_000621785.1). Lineage (GTDB taxonomy): Bacteria > Bacillota > Clostridia > Oscillospirales > Ruminococcaceae > Ruminococcus > Ruminococcus flavefaciens_C. The sequence continues at coordinate 46,789 of NZ_JHXI01000018.1, forward strand.
TTTGCAGATATTACCGTAAGGGGAGTTTTCAGCTCATGGCTTGCGTCCGATACGAACTGCTTCTGCTTGTTGAAGGCTATCTTGATAGGCTGTATGCTCTTCTTGCTGAGGAAATACGCCAGAATCGACAGTATTATCATAGCGATCGAGCCGATGATGATAGTAGTGCGCTTGAGCTGTCTGAGCATATCCATCTCATAGCTCTTGTCGGTAAGGACTATGAGGTTTCCGTTTGACTTGTCAGCCTGATAGTACTGATAGGAGTGATACATACCCGTGTCGGCGTTTTTGTCCAGTATATCGGTGATGCACTCCTGAGCGGCATCTGCCTTCAGGTCCTCATTATAGAGCTTTGCAAGGTAATTGCCGTTTTTGTCGGACATGAGCACGAAGAAGTCGATAGAGCCGAGGCTCTTGGGTATGGGCTCCACCTTTGAAGCACTTACGGGACTTGCCTGGGGAGCGGACTTCCTGTTATCCTTCCTGCTCTCATAGTTCACCTCGTCGCCGTCTTCTTTGTTTGACAGAACGGTAAAGCCGTCAAGCACGTCCTCGCCGCTGTATACCGTCTGCATGAGGGTGAACTCTTCCTCCTCATTATCCTGTACCTCGCCGCCGTGCTCCTTTTTGTAGCTTTCGTAGTCGAAGTCATCGTTTTCCTTTTCGTTGCTGTAAGCCTTGGGAGCCTGTCCCCACTGCTGCTGGTTCCAGGGGCTCCAGGGGTTTAAAGGGCTCCAGGGATTCCAGGGATTCCATGGGTCATAGTATGGGTTCCAGTTCGGGTCATACTGACCCTGTCCCCAGCCGCCCTGACCGTTCTGGTCGCCGCCCTGACCGCTCTGGTCACCGCCGCCCCAGCCGTTCTGGCCACCGCCGCTCCAACCGCCGGTCCATCCGCCGCCGTTGTTATTGCCGCCGTTATCGGGGACTGTGGGAGCTGTCCAGTCGGAGTGGTTCTCCTGAGACTGCTGAGTCTCTGGCTGTCTGGGCTGAGTTTCCGGCTGCCTTGGCTGAGTCTCAGGCTGTCTCGGCTGAGTTTCGGGCTGCTGTACCTCGGGAGGTCTCTGCTGCTCGTACTCGGGCTCATCATAGTTCTCCTCCACGGAAGCTTCCGTCCTTTCCTCAGCCTCTGTGGTAGTGCCTGTTTCCGTAGTATTTTCCGCAGTAGTCGATGTTACCGTAGTGGGGACCGCAGAGGTCTCCGTCTCCGTAGTGGTGGTGGCGGGCTCGGTCTCCTTTTTGGGAGGCTCGGCAGGTCTGTCGTTCCTGGGCTCGCCGTTGTCCGGCGGAGTGAACATGAACTTCAGCTCCTTGTCGTTATACTCCGTACCTGCGGCGATCTGCATGAGGACCTCCTTTGACTGTCCTCTCATGACCGCCTTGGTGATAACGTTTATTGAGCTTATGAGCGCGATGAACACCGCAAGGAGTATGCTCACTATCATAGTGAACAGCTTCATCTGCGCTTTTCTGAACATCTGATCGTTATTTTTCTTTGACATAGAAGCATTCCTCCTTATTCAAGCGAATATCCGATGCCTCGGGCAGTTTTGATCTGAACGGGAGCAGATATAACTGAGAGCTTTTTCCTCAGGAAGGATATGTATACCTCGATGTTGTTGTACTCAACATCGCTCTCATAGCCCCATATCTTCTCGATTATGCGCTCCTTTGGGAGTATCTGGTGGGGATTGGAGATAAGCAGCTCCATTATCTGATACTCCTTCAGCGAGAGCTTTACGTCATTTCCCTGCCACATTACAGAGCAGGTATTCTTGTTGAGCTCAAGACCGTTGTAATCCAGCCTGTGCTCGTCAACTATCTCGCCCTTTCTTCTGGTGAGAGCGCGGACTCTTGCCAGAAGCTCACCCGTAACGAAGGGCTTGGTAAGATAGTCATCGGCGCCGCCGTCAAGACCGTTTATCTTGTCCTCGATCTCGCTTCGTGCGGTGAGCAGCAGGACGGGAGTGTTTATCTTCTCCTGTCTCAGCTTTCTCAGCACCTCCAGACCGTTCATGCCCGGAAGCATGATGTCAAGGATAATGCAGTCGTAAACGCCGGTCATAGCGTTATCCAGACCGTCTATGCCGTCATAAGCGGTATCCACATTGTACATATTTCTTTTAAGGATCTCAGAAAGAGCATCCGCAAGCTGCATCTCGTCCTCTACCACGAGAAGTCTCATATAAATTCCCCCTTGGAAAAAAGCTCCGCCCGCAAGGTGTGAGCCTGTATCGTCGCAAATAAGAGCAGACAATTCCACTCTACTATTATTATATCACAAATTATTGAAATAAGCTTAAAACTTACATTAGTTCAATATATTGATTAGGAAAATTTTCTGCACCGTTTTTGTGCATATCAACAGTTTTATATTTTAGCTGCTAACAAATGTTGACTAAGTATTAAATTTGTGTTAGAATTGAATATGCAAACAGGCGAGAATAATTTACTGTTTTTACTCATTATTAAAACCCGCAGGACAGGGGGGCTGATATATGATATCACCGGCAGAACGTAAAAAGATCGGTTTTTCTCTGCTGTCATCCCACAGCACAGAGATGAAAAAGTACGTTGATGTGTACGCTTTATACATTGAAAAGGGTTATACCAAGGATCTGTGCGAAGCCTACGCAGACGCCTTCATCGACAATGCGAAGAAGCCCTCGCCTTTCGATATAGTGCAGCTGGCATCGCTGTACGACAGGATCCACGATTACAAGACCTCTTATTTCTATCTTGAAAAGCTGGAAGACAAAAAGCTCAGCGGCGACGAGAAATTCGGCTTCTGCACGGAAATGCTCAAGACCATCAGCAAGATCGGCAACTGGCGTGACGCTGTGGACTTCCGCACTAAGAATATAAGCTTCTTACAGAAGTATACCACCAAGGCAACTCCCCAGCAGGAGGCAAAGCTCTACATCGCCCTTGCGCTGGCGGACTGTGCTTCAAAGAACTACCAGCAGGCACTGAAGCTCCTGAAATTCGGCTATAAGCCCCAGGGCAGCAAGGATCTGACTCTCCTTGAGATCTTCATCACGGTGGTCTACATTTTCGCAAAGGCAGGCGACGAGGAGGGGCTTGACGGCGCCCTTCAGAACGCAGAGAGCTGTCTCAGGCTGTTCAAGCAGTTCGACTTTGCATGGCAGGGCTCCTACTACCGCAGACGTATCGAGGAGGCAGCCAACGGAATATTATAACAGAGGGCTCCGGAGACACACTTCGGAGCTTTTTTGTAGCACAAAAATCGTTAAAACAAAAAAATATATGAAAAATTTCCGTATGAATTATGAATTTTTTGAAAAGAGAATTTTTCACATAATTTAACCAACAACTTTGAGCTGTATAATCCGTTCCCGATATTACAAATTGTTAAAAACCGTGGTTTTTAAAGCACGAATTGTATAAACGCCCGAATCAACGTATCTGCGTTGATTTCCGAGCCTGTGCAACGCCCCTGAAAAGTTCCTGATACAGCAAAAAGCGCATATATTAACGATATATTAACAGATAATATTTATGTTTTTGTTCATAATTACTTAATATAAATAATTGAATTTTATTTAGCAATATAGTGCTAATTTAGGGCAATATAATCAATTGAACTTTCTTCTCTCATGGGCTATAATACAATTGTTGGAAGAACAGAGACCGAAAAATCGGTCTCCATCCACCACATAATTACATCAAGATATATTATGTGTCCTGTAACAAAATCGGCAATTATATCCTGTTTTTGCTTGATACGGTTTTAACTCCGCCGTGTCCATGTCACGTCAACCAGTTCCAAAAGACATCTTACTTATTCACAACTGTTATTAAACATTAATGCCTATAATATGTTTAATCGCCTAAGGCAGTTTCTTGATCGCTTGAAACGTTACAGCAGTAGTGATAACACAGCAAAAGGATATATGGCACTACGGAATTTGTGCCTGCCGTACGGCATCTGCGTATAGAGGGTGCGCAGCCGCCAACTCGATAGCGACCTTGATTGGCTTTTGAGAGGGTGTCAATGAAGGTCGTTATTATTTTGCCAGTTCCGGTTCTATACCTATATAAAAAAGGCTGTCTCAGGACAGCCTTTTTTACTTTTATTTTCACTTTCCGAGCTTGCTCTTCAGCTTTCTGAGAGTGTAGCCCTCGTTTATCTTCATGACGCCTCTGTCGATAGCCAGCGCATAGTCGGGAACGTCCCTTGTTACGGTGGTTCCTGCGGCAGTGTAAACAGCCTTGCCCAGCTTTACGGGAGCAATGAGATTGGTGTTGCAGCCGATGAAGCAATTATCGCCGATAACACAGCGGCTCTTGGCGATACCGTCATAGTTTACGGTAACTGTTCCGCAGCCGATGTTCACGCGCTTTCCGATGTCGCTGTCGCCCACGTAGGCAAGATGTGCGATTGCGGTCTTTTCACCGATGGTGGAGTTCTTTATCTCCACGAAGTCGCCTATCTTGGCTCCCGACTTCACAACGCTGTCGGGACGGATATGAACGTAAGGACCTATCTTTACGCCTGCCTCTATCTCCGACTCGTAAGCCTGAACGGTGTGGAGGTTTACATCGTCGCCTATCTTACAGTTCTCCACCACGGTATTGGGACCTATCTTACAGTTCCTGCCGATGGTGGTATTTTTTCTTATTATAGTATTGGGAAGTATCTCCGTACCCACGCCTATCTCAACGCCGCGCTCGATGACAACGCCGTCTGTGCAGGTGAACTCAACGCCGTTTGCCAGGTGCTTTTCGATAACAGCCATTCTCGCATAGGTATTCAGCTCAAGGAGGTCCTTTCTGTCGTTGGCACCTCTGATGATGTCAGCGTTCTCGGACTTATAGGCGCCAGCGTTCTTGCCCTCGGAGAGAGCGATAGCGATAGTATCGGTGAGGTAATACTCATTCTGTACATTATTATTGCTGAGCTTGCCCAGGAGCTCGATGAGGTCAGCTGTCCTGAACCAGTATGTGCCTGAGTTTACTTCCTTTATCTGACGCTGCTCCTCGGTGGCGTCCTTCTGCTCAACTATACCGCTGATACCGCCTGCCGAGCGGATTATCCTGCCGTAGCCGAAGGGATCTTCCAGCTCCGCAGTGATGACTGTTACAGCGTTTTTCTGCTGCTTGTGTATGATCAGAGACTCCTTTATGGTCTCGGCGTCGATGAAGGGAGCGTCTCCGCAGAGAACGAGGGTATTGCCGTCCGTATCCTCCTCAAGGAAGGGCACAGCCTGCTTCACCGCATGGCCTGTACCAAGTCTCTCTGCCTGGAGCACTGTCTTGTACTGACCGCCCAGATACTCGTCTATCATCTCGCCCTTGAAGCCCTTGACCACGCATATATCCGTAAGGTCAGCCGCTTCACAGGCTGATATTACCCAGCGGAGCATAGGCTCGCCCAGCACCTTGAAAAGAGGCTTGGGCATTTCCGCTTTCATGCGCTTGCCCTGTCCGCCTGCAAGAATTACTGCTTTATTCATATTCGTTCCTCCTATATGTCAATTTTGAGTTTTATCCTCTGGCGGAAAATTCTGCTTCAGATAGTCCTTCAGCATATCTTCCACATAATTGTTATGATAGCAATCTTCATATATTTTCAGTTCTGCATCTGTACCATGTGAAATAAGTCTTTCATAGAGAGCCGTTGCTTCCTCAGTCATATTTTTATTGCCGTTATAGTTATCCTCGAAAGAAGGATTTTCTCTGCCGCCTGCACATATGAACACGTTCTTATCCATAGCCTCATTGCGATCAAAATAGTCAAATTCACGTGTATACGCATAAGGATCTGTAATAACACTCGGATCGTAAAGCTTCTCATCAAAGGAATGATAATAATTCCAGAATGCCATGCTTCCCATTATGTATCTTGCAAATGGCTGATATTCATATTTGTCCGAATTGCAGAGAGCGTAGTGAGAGAACGTTCCTCCGCAGGAATGTCCGAAAAATACGGAGCGTGACTCGTCGATCTTATAGTTCAGAGCAACAGTCCGCATGAGGTCGTCAGTAATAAAATCGAGGAATTTATTCTGGCGAATTATAAATTTATCAAGCCGCTCTTCATCACCGCCGCCATTCCTGTCATAATCATAGCCGAGTGTAACGAATATCAGAGGAGCTGCTTCACCGTCGCTGATAAGTTGGCGAAGATCGGGTATTAATTTGAACCAATACGCAGGATCGGTCATCAGAAATACAGGATATTTCTTGTTTTCATCATAGTCAGGTGGAAGTATGACATGGACGAGAAAGTCTGTGTCAAGCTGTTCATCGTATATTTTTATCTCTCGGATATCATCAGTGAATTTCTTCACTTTAAGTTCCGTAGAATCAGGCAGGGGGTAGAAATTACGACCGTTTTTGCTCAGGCTGAAACACTTGGCAGAATCAAGCATTGTATACTCACGGAAGCTTGATCTTTCCTTTTCCTTGTCGGTCATATTCTCCGAGCAGATAAGCCCATCGTAGTATTCAACGGTCACTTTTGTTGTCGGTTCCGTTGCAGGCTCTGTTTCTGCCTCTGTTGCAGCTTCCGCAGTTGTCGCAGTTGTCGCGGCAGCTGTAGTTTCCACCGTAGCAGACGAGGTCTCGCCTTTTCCCGCGCAGGAAGCAGCCGAAGCCGCCATAAGTCCGCACAACATAAGTGTCAGTGCTTTGTTCTTCATTGTATTCTCCATAGCGTAATAGTGTCAGTTCTCAGGCGGGAAATTCTGTTTCAGGTAATCCTTGAGCATATCTGCAAGATAATTGTTATGATAGCATTCTTCATATATCTTCAGTTCTGAGGGCACATCGTATGCGGCAAGCCTTTCCTGAAGCATTTTCGCCTCCTCGGGGATAGTGGGGAGGTCATCAGGTGCCTTGAAATCATAGTAATTCTCTCTGCCGCCTGCACATATCAGCACATTCTTGTCCATAGTCTCATTGCGGTCAAAATAATCGAACTCCCGCTGAAAAGCATACGGATCCTTAATGGAACTGTTGTCAAAATACTCCATATCGGGATAGAAATATGCGTAGAATGAGGGACTTCCTATTATATAGCTCCCGAAGGGCTGATAATCATACTTATCCGAATTGCAAAGGGCATAATGTGAAAACACCCCGCCAAATGAATGCCCGAAAAATACGGAACGTGAAGCGTCCACCTTGTAATTGAGAGAAATGGTTTTCATAAGGTCATCGGTTATGAAATCGAGGAACTCTTTCTCCTGCAAAACAAATTTATTGAAGCGCTCCTCTTCCTCACGGGTATCATAGTCATAACCGAGTATTACAAATATCACGGGAGAAGCCTCGCCATCGTCGATGAGCTTCCATAGATCGGGAACTTTTTTCAGATGATACGCCGAATCAGTGATGAATACCACCGGGTATTCCTTGTCTTTGTCATAATTCGGCGGAAGTGTTATGTGCACAAGGAACTGCTGGTCAAGCTGTTCGTCGTATATGGTCAGCTCGCGGAAATAATCCTTGATCTTGGTTATCTTCGTTATATCAGCGGGATAGAAATAGTAGGAATTGCGTCCGTTTTCGCCTATCTCGAAGCATTTGTCAACATCAAGCAGCGTAAATTCGCGGAAACTTGATCTCTCCTTTTCCTTTTCGGTCATATTATCCGAGCAGATAAGCCCGTCGTAGTATTCAACGGTCACTTTTGTTGTCGGTTCCGTTGCAGGCTCTGTTTCCGTCTCTGTTGCAGCTTCCGCAGTTGTCGCGGCAGCTGTAGTTTCCACCGTAGCAGACGAGGTCTCGCCTTTTCCCGTGCAGGAAACAGCAGAAACCGCCACAAGTCCGCACAGCATAAGTGTCAGTGCTTTGTTCTTCATTTATCCTTTTCTCCTTATTGCATTGTATTCTGTGTCTCTTTATGTTATTTCCGCTTATCAGCCCTGTGACGCCTGATTATCAGCTGCAGCCTCAAGGGTTGCCTCGTCCATGGGGATCAGCTTCCAGCCCTCGCCGTCAACATTAACGACGATAATGTCCTCGTCAAAGGACTCGTCCTTGCCGTTCTCCGTTGTAACCACCGTCATTTTCAGCTTATATCCGTCAGATACCTTATAGGGACCTGCGCTTACTTTGAGCATCTGTGCATAGGTGTCAAAATAAGCTCCTGCACCCTGTATAGCCTTGTCGCTGAGCTTTACCTCTCCCGAGGTGGTACAGCTCTTGTATGAGCCTGTCGAGCCTGTTTTCATAGCGGATTCAAGCTGATCCATGAGACCGCTGTCCTTGAGTCCCGAAACCAGTTCATCGGGATACATACAGGTGAGCATCTCATTGCTCTTGCCGCCGAAAACGTTTTCGGAGAAATCGCTTACGCAGGTATCGGCAGCTGCGGGCAGAAGCCTGCTTGCAGCCTTATCGCTGTCCTTCTTGCTGCTGCATGAAACTGCTGCACAGCCCATAAGTGCCAGTGAAAGCACAGTCGCTATAATTCTTTTCATAATAAACTCCTTGTTATTCAACCGATTTTGCAGCTTTTCATAAGAGCTGCCATGTATTTATTTTTACATACTTTAACAATAAATGCAAGCTTTTTTCGCAGAAAACAAAGTGGTTTGTTAAATTTTGTACAAACTGCAATAAAATAAAGGGGTAATTTTTGTCATCACATATATGGTAATTTTTTCTCAGATGTGTTATAATAGGTATAACTCGGATAATGCCCTCAGGGTTCTTGTCCGGTAATGTTAAAAATGGAGGTATACACCAATGGCAAATAAGTATTGTTACCTTTTCTCAGAGGGTAATGCCAACATGAGAGAGCTTCTCGGCGGTAAGGGCGCAAACCTGGCTGAGATGACAAACATCGGTCTCCCTGTTCCCCAGGGCTTCACGATCACAACAGAGGCTTGTACTCAGTATTATGAGGACGGCGGTATCTCTGATGAGATCCAGGCTGAGATCAATGAGTACATCACAAAGATGGAAGGAATCACCGGCAAGAAGTTCGGCGACAAGGAGAATCCTCTCCTCGTTTCTGTACGTTCTGGTGCAAGAGCTTCAATGCCCGGTATGATGGATACAATCCTTAACCTCGGTCTCAATGAGACAGTTGTTAACACAATCGCTGAAAAGTCCAACAACCCCAGATGGGCTTGGGACTGCTACAGAAGATTCATCCAGATGTATTCTGACGTAGTTATGGAAGTTGGTAAGAAGTACTTTGAAGAGCTTATCGACAAGATGAAGGAAGAAAAGGGCGTTACACAGGACGTTGAGCTTACAGCTGAGGACCTCAAGACTCTCGCTGGTCAGTTCAAGGCTGAGTACAAGGCTAAGATCGGTGTAGACTTCCCTGACGATCCTAAGGAGCAGCTCATGGGAGCTATCAAGGCTGTATTCCGTTCATGGGACAACCCCAGAGCTAACGTTTACAGACGTGATAACGATATTCCTTTCTCATGGGGTACTGCTGTTAACGTACAGTCAATGGCATTCGGTAACATGGGCGACGACTGCGGTACAGGTGTTGCCTTCACAAGAGATCCTGCTACAGGTGAGAAGAAGCTCATGGGCGAGTTCCTTACAAACGCTCAGGGCGAGGACGTTGTTGCAGGCGTTCGTACTCCTATGCCTATCCAGCAGATGGCTGAGACATTCCCTGAGGCTTTCAAGCAGTTCCAGGAAGTTTGCCAGACTCTCGAAAATCACTATCACGATATGCAGGATATGGAGTTCACTGTTGAGAACAAGAAGCTCTATATGCTCCAGACAAGAAACGGTAAGAGAACTGCACAGGCTGCTCTCAAGATCGCTTGCGACCTCGTTGATGAGGGCATGAAGACAGAGCAGGAAGCTGTTGCAATGATCGACCCCAGAAACCTCGATACACTTCTCCACCCCCAGTTCGATACAAAGGCTCTCAAGGCTGCTACTCCTATCGGCAAGGGTCTCGGTGCTTCACCCGGAGCTGCTTGCGGTAAGATCGTATTCACAGCTGACGACGCTGTTGAGTGGGCTGCAAAGGGCGAGAAGGTAGTTCTCGTTCGTCTCGAGACATCACCTGAGGACATCACAGGTATGAAGGCTGCTCAGGGTATCCTGACAGTTCGCGGCGGTATGACTTCACACGCTGCTGTTGTTGCCCGTGGTATGGGTGAGTGCTGCGTATCAGGCTGCGGCGACATCAAGATGGATGAAGCTAACAAGAAGTTTGAGCTCGGCGGAAAGACATTCAACGAGGGAGACTACATCTCCATCGATGGTACAACAGGTAACATCTACGACGGTATCATTCCTACAGTAGACGCTCAGATCGCAGGCGAGTTCGGAAGGATCATGGCTTGGGCTGACAAGTACAGAACTCTCAAGGTTCGTACAAACGCTGATACTCCTGCTGACGCTAAGAAGGCAAGAGAGCTCGGCGCTGAGGGTATCGGTCTCTGCCGTACAGAGCACATGTTCTTCGAGGCTGACAGAATCGCTGCTTTCCGTGAGATGATCTGCTCAGATACAGTTGAAGGAAGAGAAGCTGCTCTCGCTAAGATCGAGCCTATGCAGCAGGGCGATTTCGAGGCTCTCTATGAGGCTCTCGAGGGCAACCCTGTAACAATCAGATTCCTGGATCCTCCTCTCCACGAGTTCGTTCCCACAGAGGAAGCTGACATCGAGGCTCTCGCTAAGGCACAGGGCAAGTCAGTTCAGGACATCAAGAACATCATCGCTTCACTCCACGAGTTCAACCCCATGATGGGTCACAGAGGATGCCGTCTTGCTGTAACATATCCTGAGATCGCTAAGATGCAGACAAAGGCTGTTATCAAGGCTGCTATCAATGTTAAGAAGAACCACCCCGACTGGAACGTTAAGCCCGAGATCATGATTCCTCTCGTAGGCGACGTTAAGGAGCTCAAGTTCGTTAAGAAGGTCGTTGTTGAGACTGCTGACGCTGTTATCGCTGAGGCTGGCGCAAACCTTGAGTACGAAGTTGGTACAATGATCGAGATCCCCAGAGCTGCTCTTACAGCTGACGAGATCGCTAAGAACGCTGACTTCTTCTGCTTCGGTACAAACGACCTTACTCAGATGACATACGGCTTCTCAAGAGACGACGCCGGTAAGTTCCTCGGCGCTTACTACGACAAGAAGATCTTCGAGAACGATCCTTTCGCTAAGCTCGATCAGGCAGGCGTTGGTAAGCTCATGGAAATGGCTATCAAGCTCGGTAAGCCCCAGAATCCTAAGCTCCACTGCGGTATCTGCGGCGAGCACGGCGGCGATCCTACATCAGTTGAGTTCTGCCACAAGATCGGCCTCGACTATGTATCTTGCTCACCTTTCCGTGTTCCGATCGCTCGTCTGGCTGCTGCTCAGGCTGCTATCGCAGATAAGAGGTAAGTTCGACTCGTTAGAGTTAATGTGCAAATTCGATATAACATTGGAAGAAGCAAAGGCTTTCAGAGCCGCGAACGGACAGACGATAAAATCCAAAATATGGGAAGATATCAATGTTGAAGTTCGCATATGCGGATAACTGATGTTAATAACAGTCCCCCTGAATCATTTCGGTTCAGGGGGATTTTTTCAGTCTCATAGCGAGTAACATTTTGCACATAACAAAAATATTTTCTTCAAAACCCTTGACATTTCTTTCCTCATATGCTATACTATCCGCAAGAGGTTACATAACGCTCATGACGATAAATTTTAGGAGGACTTATGAAACTTACCAAACTGGCTGCCGTGAAAACAGGTCTTGTTCTGTCACGAAAAGAAGCCAAAACTACCGATAAAAGCTGGGAATACCGTCAGCTGAATCTGAAAGCTGTCAACGAAGACGGCACTATAAATATAGATGAAACGATAACGTTTTACGCCGCGGAGGAGCTCTCCCCGAACTATCTCACTCAGGTTGGGGACATAGTCGTCAAGACTTCCGAGCCGTACACGGCTGCATATATCACGGAGGAATACGTGGGACTTGTAATACCCTCGCACTTTGTTGTGGTGAGAGTTGATATAACGAAGGCTCTGCCGCAGTATATCGCGTGGTATCTGAACAAAGACCGCATAAAAAAGGCTTTCCGCATGAGCTGTACGGGTATGCTGAAACAGATAAAGCCCACTATGGTCGGCGAGACGGAGATAAAACTGCCGACGCTTGAACGGCAGCGGCAGGTGGTTGAGCTTTATGATATTTCCAGACGAGAAATCGAACTACTGGAAAGGCAGATAAGGCAGAAAGAAGCCTTTTACAAGGCACTGATAAACAAAGTCAATAGGATATAAAAAAGTTGTTAAGGAGTTATAAAATGTTAAGCAAAAGAGATATTTTTAAGGAGTTAGGAAAAAACATATGTATCTATCCGTTGCATATAAAGAATATTAAAGAAAACTCTATAAATCTTACTATAGGACAAAATGCATGGATTGATAAAAACTGTAAAGTCAAAAAAATCTATCAATTACCAAATGATACATTTTCCTTAAAAAAAGAACAAAATTCAAAGGAATTATCCATAATTGGAGGCAATCCTGCAATTATTCCAAGCATGGATAGTAAAAAGAAATTTTTGATTCTTCTTCCTCATACAACCACAAGTGTTGAAACTAGCGAAGTAATAGCTGTGAGTCAAAATATTGGTGGCACTTTTCATTCAAAGGTTGGAATAGCAGCTAAAGGTGTTGGACACATAGGTACAATGCTGGGACCTTGCTATTGTGGACATTTATTAATATCGTTACACAATATTACAGATAATATTATTACTTTAGAAGTTGGTGAAACATTTGTTTCGTTAATCTTCTATCTCTTAGAAACACCGATTCAAGAAAATGTCAATTCTAATTATAATGGTCACGTGGATAAGTTTTCCGAATTAAAATTTAATGTTAGTCAAAAAACAAGAGAATATTTAACTGAGGATTGGAAAAGCAGTTTTACTGGTATTAGAAATAAAATGCTCACCAGCGATGCTTATATTCAGTTTAAAAAAACCAAATCAAGAGAAAATATCGAATACTTGAAGAGATATCTTAATATTAGAAACATAATTATTATTCTTCTTATTATTTCAGTATTTATTCTATCATGGTTTGGAGTTCATTGGTATGATAACAAAAATGGAACAACTGTATGGTCGGAAAGATATTGGGAAATTGTTATTACCGCAGTAATTGTTCCGATATTATTAAACTTATACAAGCTATTTAAAAGAAGCAATGAGTAACATGTATTTAAAAATGTGAAATCTCATACTTTCAAAGTAGAAAAAAGTACGATAGAATAGTGAGGTAAATAATAATGACTACTAAAAACGATATAGAAAAGGTACTCTGGAGCGCCTGCGACAGCTTCAGAAACAAGATAGACAGCTCCCGTTACAAGGACTACATACTCGCCATGCTCTTCGTCAAGTATCTGAATGACGTTTACAACGAGACAAAAGCTAAGTATATCGAGGAATACAAGGGCGACGAAAGACGTGTTGAACGTGCTATGCGTAATGAGCGTTTCACACTGACCGAGACTTCTACTTTCGATTATCTCTACGACAACCGCACCGATAACGAGATCGGTCAGAAGATAAATGTTGCCCTTGCCGAGATCGAAAATAACAACAGCGAGAAACTCCGCAACGTGTTCCGTGCTATCGACTTCAACTCCACTGTTGACTTCGGCGAGACTAAGGACAAGAACGCTATCCTCCGTAATCTGCTTGAGGATTTCCATGAGCTTGACCTCCGTCCTACGCAATTGGACAGCGCAGATATTATCGGTGACGCTTATGAGTACATGATAGCTAACTTTGCTTCCGATGCAGGCAAAAAGGGCGGAGAATTCTTTACCCCAAGTCAGGTCTCAAAGCTCGTTGCTGAGCTTGTTTCGCCGCAGGAAAATGAGAGAATTTACGATCCTACCTGCGGAAGCGGCGGTTTGCTCCTTAAAGCGTACAATAAAGTGCAGTCCCACAAAGCAGCCGTTTACGGTCAGGAAGTCAATAACCAGACATGGGCGCTGTGTAAGATGAATATGTTCCTCCACGGTGTTGATGATGCTGTTATCTGGCAGGGCGATACCCTTGCAAATCCTCAGAATATCAAGGAAGACAAGCTGATGAAGTTTCAGTGCGTTGTGGCAAATCCGCCTTTCTCCCTTGATAAATGGGACAGCGGTTTCCTCTCGGGACTCAGCGGCGAGGACAAGAAAAAAGAGAAGATGAACGCTTCACTTGATCCCTTCGGACGCTTTGCATGGGGAGTTCCTCCGACTTCAAAGGGCGACTATGCCTTTGTTCTGCATATGCTCCACAGCCTTGACGAAAACGGCGGACGCATGGCGGTTGTTCTTCCTCATGGTGTACTTTTCAGAGGTGCAAGCGAGGGCAAAATTCGTCAGCAGATAATCGACTTCAACCTGCTTGACGCTGTTATCGGTCTGCCTGCAAACCTGTTCTACGGTACGGGTATTCCTGCCTGCGTTCTTGTTTTCAAGAAGAACCGCAGTAAATCTGATGTGCTGTTCATTGATGCAAGCGGTGACGGTAATTTTGAAAAAGGCAAGAACCAGAACATTCTCCGTGACAGCGATATAGAGCGTATCATTGATACTTACCGCAAGCGTGAAGCCGTGGACAAGTACAGCTATGTTGCCGAAAAGAGCGAGATCATCGAGAACGACTACAACCTCAATATTCCCCGTTATGTCGATACTTTCGAGGAGGAAGCCCCCATTGATATTGATGTTGTCAAGGCTGACATTGCCGCAACAGAAAAGGAAATCGCTGAGGTGCAGGCGAAGATGGACGAGTTTTTGAAGGAGTTGGGATTATGAAGAAAATATATAAGGCATATGGTGAATTGGATTATATAAAGGAAGTAGAATTGCCAAGTCATTCTATAGAATGTGCATACTGTGGAAATACAATTGCTCCTAATACAGGTTTTTACATAAAAAGTCAATATGAAGATATTTTTGTGTATAAATGCCCCTTATGTACAAATCCAATAATATATAACAGTTATACTGATGAATCATTTCCCGGATCTATGTATGGTCGTGATATAAAAGGACTTCCTGAAAATATTCAGACGCTCTATGATGAATGCAGAACTAACTATTCTAACAAGTGTTATACATCATCTCAGATGATTGCAAGAACACTTCTTATGCATATTGCTGTTGAGCAAGGCGCAAAAGAAGGAGAAACATTTGCAAAGTATATTGATTATCTTGAGAACAATGGGTTTATACCGCCTAACGGTAAAAAATGGGTAGACTTCATTCGCAAATCAGGAAATGTTGCCAATCATCAGATAGTTATTAAAGAAAAGGAAGAAACAGAAAAGGTTATTACCTTTCTGTCATCGTTGCTGTTGTTTATTTATGAGCTGCCTAATGAAATGAGCGAAGGTGATAAAACATGACCTCAGAAACAAAAGAACGCATAGCCGACATAAATAAAGGTATCATCCCCGAAGGCTACAAGAAAACAAAAGTCGGTATTGTGCCTGTGGAGTGGGAAGTTGAGCAAATAGGCAAATATTTAGTTGAATATAAAGAAAAAAGCACAGAAAACAATCAATATCCTGTCTTAACATCTTCAAGAAAAGGTTTAATGCTACAAACAGATTATTTTAAAGATAGACAAGTAACAACAGAGAATAATACAGGCTACAATATTATTCCTTACGGATATTTAACGTTTAGAAGTCGAACAGATGACGGAAGATTTGTGTTTAACAAGAATACGATTATAGATAAAGGAATAATCAGTTACTTTTATCCTGTCTTTTCTTTTAAAAAGAAAGTTAATACAACATTTATGTTGGAATTGCTCAATTTTTCTATATATCATCGTTTTATGCCTTTTGTGGAAGGAACGGCTCAGCAAGTTTTATCACTGAAAAAACTTGGAAATCTAATCTACGCAATTCCCCCATTCCCCGAACAGCAAAAGATAGCCGAGATACTCTCCACGCAGGACAAGCTGATAGAATTGCAGGAAAAGAAGATAGAGCAGTTGAAAGAACTGAAAAAAGCCTATCTGCAAAAGATGTTTCCGCAAAAAGGCAGTAAATACCCCGAACTCAGATTTAAAGGATTTACTGATCCTTGGGAACAGTATAAGTTTTCTGAAGTGTTCACAATACTGCAAAATAATACTCTATCGAGAGCTGAATTAAGCGATTCAGGCTGCGGATATACAGTCCATTATGGCGATGTTCTTATTAAGTACGGAGAGACTCTTAACGCTACATCAGAACAATTACCTTGTATATCCTCGGAGAGCGTACTATCCAAATTCAAGGCTTCATTTTTGCAGGACGGAGATATTATAATCGCTGATACTGCCGAGGACGAAACTGTTGGAAAATGTACGGAAATATGCGAGATTCAGGGCAAATCTATTGTCTCAGGGCTACATACAATTCCTTGCAGACCTCAATGCAAGTTTGCCTCTGGATACCTCGGATACTACATGAACTCAGGGGCATATCACGATCAACTACTTCCGTTAATGCAAGGAACAAAAGTGACTTCAGTATCTAAATCAGCATTACAAGGGACCTCATTGAAAGCTCCAGATTCTACTGATGAGCAAGAGAGAATTTCGAGATGCTTTAGTGCTTTGGATAATCTTATTACCCTTCATCAGCGTAAGTCAGAACAGGAAAAACAAAAGAAAAAAGCCCTTATGCAATTATTGCTTACAGGAAAGGTTAGGTGTATATGAGCGACGAAAACAATAATACTATTATTACAGAATCTGATAAAGAAACATCAAAGCCTAAAGAAAATGGATACTCTATATATGAATACCTAAAAAAGAATACTTCCATTTTGATAGCTGTTGTTTCAGCATTAATTGCAGTTGTTACCATGATTTTGAAATTTGGCTCTTACCTTTATCATATTGCATATTTGAACTATTGGAATATTGATCCTAAACTTGTTTCTACACCGGAAACATATTGGTTGCAAGACATAGCACTTTCTTTTGCTTTATTAGTAACAGGTATTATTTATATGAGCTTAATGAATGAAACAATGAGTACATTTAGAAAGCATATGATTTATATAAAAACCGCGAAAAAAATATTAAGTAATAATGATTTTAGATTCAATAAATCTAAAAAAACAACAAAGGGAAAAAAGCCAATCACCAAAAAGCACAAAGATTTAATGGATAATCTTGATATCAAATTAAATAAGAATGAATACGAAGAATTAAAGAAATGGTGCAAGCAAGCAAATATTAATGCCTGGAGACAAGTTATCGGTTACTTTGTATTATTGGAAATAATATGGGGAGTAGTTATTTACATTGCATATTTACAGCAAGGGAATATACATAGTAAATCGTTAATACTATTTTTAGCAGCAATTTTTATTTCAGGATTATTCATTGCAATTACTGGTTACTTTTTTTCAAGCATAAACAAAGAAAAAATCAAAAAAGAATGTATAGAAGAATTGGAAAAAGCTGATGAAAGTAATTATGAATTACCAATGTTTCCAATTAGAAAATTGGATAAACTTGGTATAAGATACTTCCTATCGAATAGATATATTGTTCGAGGGTTCGCAATGATGATTATTATTTTTATTGGTTTCTTTATTATGGAATATAATCAAGGCAGACAAGATGCTGAAAATCTAAAAAATCGCATTTCAATTACAAAAATTAATAATAACAATTATTCTGTTATAATACATGATACCGACAGTTTCATAGCTGAAAGAATCGAAATAAACGACAAAGATGCTATTGTTTATGTAAATGAGCAAATAATAGTACCTAAAGACAATATTGAAATAACTGTCAGATCTTTTGATAGTATTTCAAGAGCATAAATCTAAAAGGTGGTGATTTAATGGAAAAAGACGCATACCTCGAAGATAACATAAGCAAATACCCTGCCATTGAATTACTGAAAAAGCTCGGCTATACCTATCTCTCTCCCGAGGAGTGCGAAGCTCAGCGTGATGGGCTTTATAATGTTATCCTCAAAGATGTTCTGCGTTCACAGCTCAGCCGTCTGAATAGCTATACTTTCGGTGATACTGAATATAAGTTTTCAGCCGAAAATATCGAGCGAGCAGTTGACGAGATAGATGAACCTCTTGCTGACAACCTTGTTGTGTCAAGTGAGAAGGTCTACAACGATATTATGCTTGGTCGCAGCTATCCCGAAACTCTCCCCGATGGCAGAGCCATTAACTTTAATCTGAAATACATAGATTGGGACAATATTTCCAATAACGTCTTTCATGTTACTGAGGAGTTCACGGTTCACAGCGCAGACCGCCAGCATGACACACGCCCCGATATTGTTCTTTTCGTTAATGGAATCCCTTTTGCCGTTATAGAGTGCAAAGCACCGACAATCTCCGTAGAACAGGCGGTTGAGCAGACTATCCGCAATCAGAAACAGGAATACACTCCGCAGCTTTTCAAGTTTGCTCAGATAGTCGCCGCAACAAATAAAAACTTCTTCAAATATGCGACCACAGGAACTGCGAAGAAGTTCTGGAACGTATGGCGTGAAGAAGATACCGAGTGGCTTGACGAACTGCTTTCACAGCATATCACTGACCGCAGTATCACTCAACAGGACAGGGATATCGTGTCGCTCTTTGACAGGCATAGACTTATGGAGCTTACAAAGTATTTCATTGTCTTTGATGCGAACATAAAGAAAATATGCCGACACCAGCAGTTTTTTGCTATCCGAAAAATAATAAAGACTATCAACACCGATGATGAGAACGGCAATCGTCAGAGTGGTGTTATATGGCACACTCAGGGAAGCGGAAAGTCCCTTACAATGGTAATGCTTGCAAAATATATCCTCATGGAACTTACAAGCTGTCACCCGAAAGTTATCATAGTTACCGACCGTAAAGACCTTGATAACCAGATTGCCAAGACATTTGCACACACCAGACTTTCACCGGCAAAAGCCACATCCGGAAAGCATCTTGTCGAGCTGATACAGAGCGATAAAGCTGATGTTGTAACAACGATAATCAATAAATTCAATACTGCTGAAAATCAGAAAGTTAAGATAAATGACCGCAATATATTTGTGCTTGTAGATGAAAGTCACCGCAGTAACTATGGAACACTTGCGACTAAAATGCGAATAGTTTTCCCTTGTGGATGCTACATAGGCTTTACAGGTACTCCGCTGATGAAAAAGGAGAAATCCACTGTCGGACGGTTCGGCGGCGGTGACTATATTCACAAGTATACTATCAAGGATGCAGTTGATGATAAAGCGATAGTTCCGCTTATTTATGAGGGACGTTTTGTGGATCAGAAAGTTGATGAAGATAATATAGACCTGTGGTTTGAGAAAACTACTCGCCGTCTTAACGAGCGTGAGCGTGAGGATCTGAAGCAGAAATGGAGCAGCATCAAGCGCCTGACTTCTACCGATGCGAGAATTCGCAGGATAGCTCTTGACATTGAAGAGCACTTTACAGACAGCGTAAAGAATACAGGTATGAAAGCAATGCTTGCAACCAATTTCAAGCGTGACGCTGTACGTTATCTTGAAGTATTTGAGCAGCTTGGAAGTCTTAACTGCGCTGTTGTTATATCAGCTCCCGATATGCGTGAGGGTGAAGACGATATACTGTCCGAGACAGATAACAAAGTCATAGCGTTCTGGAACAAGATGATGAAACAGTATGGCGATGCAGATACATACGAAGAAACTATCAAGAATAAATTCTGTGACGGCGACATCGATATCCTCATAGTATGCAGTAAGCTGCTTACGGGTTTTGATGCACCGGTGTGTCAGGTTTTATACATTGATAAAGAACTGAAAGAACACGGCTTGCTTCAGGCTATTGCCCGTACAAACAGACTGTATGACGGCAAGGATTATGGTCTCATTGTTGACTATCGAGGACTTATTCAGAAACTCGATACTGCTATGAATATGTACAGCGGCGCAGGTCTTGAAAACTATGAAGGCACTGATCTTTCAGGAGCTATCGTTGACGTTATGACAGTTGTAGGAGAACTTCGTGAAGCATATTCTCAGCTCTGTGAACTCTTCATAAGCATCAGAAACAAAAATGATGTAAATGAATATGAGGATAAGCTGGAAGATGAAGATTTACGAAATGACTTCTACAATCTTCTCTGTAAATTCGGAAAAGCTCTTGCTATTGTAGTCAATTCCGAGAAGGCTTACGAAGCTGTACCACGTGATGAGATAAATAAGTACAAATCTGAATTCATCATGTTCTCTAAGATCAGAAAGTCTGTAAAACTCCGCTATGCTGATGCTATCGATAATAAGGAATATGAGCCTATAATGCAGAATTTACTTGATCAGAACCTTTCTGTAACAGGCTTGAAAATCGTTACGGCTCCCGTTGATATTCTGGATTCAGACGGACTTGAAAAGGAACTGAACGAACTTGGCTCTGCAAGATCAAAGGCAGATGCCATTCGTTCAAGAATGACTAAAAGCATATCCGAAAAATATGATGAAAACCCTGCTTATTATGATAATTTCTCAAAGAAAATAAAAGAAGCTCTCGAACTGTACAAAAAGCAGGTAATAAGCGAAGCAGAGTATCTTGAAAAGATGACTAAGATCATGGAGGAATACCGCAGCGGAAAAACTGAACTCAAATATCCTGAAAGAATTAAAGACAATGTTCATGCTCAGGCGTTCTATGGAGTTGTTTCAGCGATACTTGATGAAGTAATACCACTTTCAGAAAACAGAGATATAGTAGCTGATCTGTCGGCGGATATAACAGACATAATAAAGGAATACAGCAAAGTAGACTGGACCTCAAACATTGACATTCACAAGAAAATATCTCATGCACTAGACGATCTTCTATACGATTACAGCGACAATAATAACTGGGATCTTAGCTTTGAGATTATGGATAAGATCATTGATAACGTTAAAACCATTGCACTCAGGAGGTTTTAATGAAAATATTGTCAACAGAAACAAGAAAAGTAAAAACCGAGTGCGGAGATATTGAATACATTTTTGAGCGCAAGAATATCAAAAACATAAATCTCAGAATACGTCATAATGGAAGTATTTTTGTTTCAGTGCCTGAGAATGTTGCCGAGAGTATAGCAGATTCTTTTGTTATCAGCAAGTGCAGGTATATCAGAAATGCTGTTGATACTTTTGAAAGCAATGAGATACCTAAAACTGAAATGAAGTATGTCAGCGGAGAAAATGTTACACTTCTCGGAAAGAATATGCGGATAAGCATTATCAAAGATGCAGAGGAATATGTAAATACCGACGGTATATATGTTTACATTCATGTAAAACGTCCCGACTATTATAACAGAAAAAAGAACCTTCTCAACAACTGGCTGAATGAACAGTGCGGTATCATCTTCAATGAAATAATGCACGAAGTTCATCAGAAATTCATTCCGTATGGAGTTGATTATCCGCAGTTGAAACTTCGCAATATGATGTCCCGTTGGGGCAGCTGTCTGCCGAATAAAGGTATAATAACACTTAATAAACGATTGATCGAGGCTCCTAAGAACTGCATTGAATATGTGGTGTATCATGAGTTCTGTCATTTTATTCATCCTAATCATTCAAAGCAGTTCTACTCTCTTTTACAGGTAATGCTGCCTGATTGGAGAGAGAGTAAACGTTTTCTTGAGAACAGTATTGTTTTATGAATAAACCTCTAATACAACAATCCCGAAAGCAGTCAGCTAAAGACCGCTTTCGGGATCATTTCTTTTATTTAGTTTGCAGGAACTCTTTAAGCAGGAATGCACAGAAATACGGAAATGAATACACATTGTCCGAATAACCGACATTACCGTTGAACAGCTTAACACCGAATTTAATATCCGCGTATTTATCGGAGTTTATCAGCGTTTTAAGGGACTTCGCCCTGCCGTTCTCAGCCTTGACTTCAACAGGCACAAGCGAATCCTTAGTACGCATGAAGAAATCCTGTTCAAGCGTGGAGTCCTCACGACGATAGTAATAGAGGTCGCAGCCGCTTTTAACAAGAGCTTCTCCAACGATGTTTTCATAGAGAGCGCCTTTATATACACCAAGGTTTTTGTTTGCACGGAGGTCGTCCTGTGCTTCATCGTCCAGCATTGCCACTAGCAGACCGCTGTCTGCAAAATATAGCTTGAACTTATCCTCATCATAGTTACCCTTTAGTGGCAACTCAGGAAAGTTTAGACAGTAACAGGGATTGACGATGCCAGCATCAACGAGCCAGTCTATACAGCCACGGTAATCGCGGAAACGAGCTCCAGAGGCTACCTTTGAGATCTGAAACTTCTTGTTCTCCTTTGCAAGCTGCGGAGCGATCCGATTGAACACGTTAAGAATACGAGTCTGGTCAACGCCTTCTGCGTATTTACGAATATCCTCCTTGTAGTCCGCGAGAAGCTGTCTTTGCGTATCAAGGGAGCCTTCAAATGTGCCGTTTTCGATATACTGCGAAACCACCGCAGGCATACCGCCAAGCACACAGAAGTCGAGGAATAGCGAGCGGCAAACCGAGAGCTCCAGCTCACTGAACGGCTTCTGCTCTATCATGTGGCTGAACAGTTTCTCACGGAATGAATCGTCATAACCTTTCGCCCAGAGAAATTCCTCAAAATCAAGCGAACGCATAGTAAAGTCTTTCTTATAGCCGACGCTATTGCTCTCGATTTTTCGGTAATTGATACCGAGCATGGAGCCGCTGCATATCACATCGAAACGGCCATCCTGCTTGAAGAATTTGAGACTTGTGGCAATATCGGGAAAGCTCTGTATTTCGTCAAAAAATATAAGTGTTTTGCCGTCAATGAACTTCTTGGACGGATCAATGAGCGAGATGTTTTTTATAATATCGTCAGTTTTGTATCCGTCGGAAGTGATCATCGTGTATTTTGGTTCTTCAACAAAATTTATTTCAATAAAGCTGTCATAATTGTCAGCGGCAAAGTGCCTTATGGATTCCGTCTTGCCGACCTGACGTGAGCCTTTTACTATAAGTGGCTTTCTGTCCTGTTCGGATTTCCAATCAGTGAGAAACTTGTCTATTTTACGCGGCATATACATATACACTGCACCTCCTGTCCTCTCTATGATACAATAAACAGAGCCAAAAGTCAAGCGGTTTCACACATTTTTATAGCCATTAACAAACCTATTTGCACAAAATTATAGTGAATAATTGCCGTATCGACACATATTTGTATTACAGTTGGTAGAGCAGTGCATGAACTATAACATACTTATTGGACTTATACTATTTGACAACTGTTCTGACACTGAACATCTTATGTGTCACCTTGATACCGACTTTAAATTTTGAAACATCAAAAGATTCGGATTCAGTTTTTGCAGAAACAGACGGCTTCTAAGGGTTATTGTCAGGAGTAGGTATGCCGTAGTGTGCGGTAACAAACTCCTGTTTGGGGACAGTTGTTATAACGGCAGCGGCAATAGTGTCTGTTGGAGATTCATTGTTCTCAGGAGCGTCCTTAGCCTATATATTATATCACAGATATATGCGGTTTTCAATATGGCAGTGCAAATAACAACTGCTCGACTTTTATGCCATTCTTTTTCGAGTAGGAAGCTCCGTAACAATCAGTGTGTGTTCCGACTACAAGCAGCAGGTCGGAATCATCTATCATATGCTCATCTGCGAGGTCATAGCATTTATTGGTGTAGTGATGTGAAACGATCGCAACATTATCCGAATCGGCGTGAAGTCTGAAAAAACGGTCACGGTGCTCCTCAACCCAGTTTGTAGATTGCTCCTCATATGGCATGGCGATGTTCAGCTCGATGTCGTTGTACATAGCCAGTGCTGTTATTATCTCTCCGCACCACAGCGGCACTCCATACTCACAGTTTATCCAGAACCTGTCATATCCCTTGCAGTAAAGCTCCCATATCTTCTCACAGAGCTTTGCTTTTATCTCGGGATATGGAGGTTCATTTTCATTTTTGCAGACGAGTTTCAGTTCCTCGCCTGTTGATATGATCGTACAAGTCAATTTATTCACCTTCCAATTCTATTTTTCTTATTATACCATTATCTTATTATATACGCAAGTGCGTACACGCAGAAGCGTATTAATTTGTATAATAAAAGAAATAATAGATGGTGGTGAGGAATATGTCAGTTGTAAAGGAAGCTGTTGTACAGAGACTAAAGAGCATATGTAAAGACAGAGGGATAGCTGCTAATGAACTGGCAAATCTCTCAGGTGTGACACCGTCAACGGTTTACAGTCTCCTTAATCCTGAACGTAAAAATGCTTCTATAACTACGATAAAAATTCTATGTGACGGATTAGATATGACTTTAGGCGAGTTTTTTAGTTCGCCCGAGTTTGATGACCTTGAACAGGAAATAAAATAACAATATCCCTGTGACCAGAGCGATTTTGTACCTGATTACAGGGCCCTTTCATTTATAACACCGAATCAGCAATTATTTCTGCACTTACCATTGCTTTATTGCAGATAAAATGATAGAATGTAATTATCAGGGATTATCTGGAACAGAAAGAGGGCAATCATATGAAATACTCCGAAGTGCAGAAAATAGCGAAAGACACGATAGAATACATAAAAAATGAGATACATACAGGTATGAAGCTGACCGAGGTACGTCGCCTCTGCGAGGATAAAATGCTTGCGTTGGGAGCAGATTCGTTCTGGTACTGGGACATTGGTGCATTTGTTTTCTCAGGTGACGAGACCACAGTATCAGCCTCCGGCAGGGAGTATGTGACCTCCGACCGACTTATCGCTGCTGATGACATCATAACTATTGACCTCAGTCCGCAGAACGACAATATATGGGGCGACTACGCAAGAACGATAATTCTCGAGGACGGCAAAGTAGTTGATGATATAAGCAGTATCCGCAGCGATGAATGGCGGAACGGTCTGCTTATGGAGGAGGAACTTCACGCTGAAATGCTCAGCTTTGCGACTCCGCAGACCACATTTGAGGAACTGTATTTCCATATTAATCAGCTAATAACTAATCGCGGATTTATCAACCTTGACTTTCTCGGCAATCTCGGTCACTCGATCGTAAAGGACAAAAACGACCGTATTTACATCGAAAATGGCAACACTGCACTGCTTTCGTCAGTGGATTATTTCACTTTTGAGCCGCATATCAGCGTCAAGGGCTCAAAATATGGGTATAAGAAAGAGAATATTTATTATTTTGTGGACGGGAAGCTTAAAGAACTATAAGAAAGAAGGCACCTGTTATGGGAAACTCAAAATCACGGGGAGCAGTTCTTGCTGTTTTTGTCGTATTATGTATGCTGCTGACAGCCTGCGGCAATGGGGCAAGTTCAGCGGAAGGTACTCAGTCGGAAGTCAGGACAACAACGGCTTCTGCAGCGGCGGCCTATCAGCAGATAACACAGGAAAAGGCTAAGGAAATGATGCAGGCTGACGACGGACACATTATCGTCGATGTGCGGCATCAGGACGAGTATGACAGCGGTCATATCCCCGGTGCGATTCTTATTCCGAACGAGTCTATCGGTACGGAACAGCCAAAGGAATTGCCCGACCTCGACCAGGTAATTCTCATATACTGCCGAAGCGGTCGACGCAGCAAGGAAGCTTCGCAGAAGCTGGCTGATATGGGATATACCAACATTTACGAGTTCGGCGGAATTATCGACTGGACCGGAGATGTAGTCACAGATCAATAAAAAAGAGTATTATTGTTTTATATAAAGCCATTTAATTGGAGCAGATGGAGTTACTGAACTTATAGGAAAGAGTGATTTTGAAATGAGTATGGGTTATGCGGCACGGTGTAGAATCAAAAACGAAAATGAAGCTGAAGTTGTGTATGAATATGCTTGTTATAATCTTAATAACGATGATTACGAGCTTGCTAAAGAATCATTCTGTGGTCTGATTACAATCAAGAAAAATGCTTTTGTTGAACCCGAGATACACGAAAAAATCAAACGATTTCCTAACGGGAAAAAGGAACTCATAATTAAAAGAGTTAAAAGAGAAGTTGATTATGAAACTCTTTTTGATACTGGACAAATAACGGTCAAGAATAGTACTTACTGTTGGAAAACTATTTCTGGGTTTGATATAATGGCACTGAAATTGATATGGAAGATATTTAGTATATATCAGGATAATTCGCTGATACCGAAAAGTATAGCTATAGATTATTAAATGAGGCGATAATATGTTCAAAAACAAAGTAGCAGTAGTAACAGGCGGTGCAAATGGTATCGGTAAGTGTATAGCCGATGAATTCTGCAAGAATGGTGCGGCTGTGTGCGTTATCGACAAGGCGGAGGGAGACCACTTCATCGGCGATATTTCCGACAAGTCCGTGCTTGAAAGGTTTGCGGCGGAAGTCATTGCAAAGCACGGACACATCGACTTCCTCGTCAACAACGCTCTGCCGCTGATGAAAGGCATTGACGAGTGCAGCTATGAGGAGTTCCAGTACGCACTGTCAGTGGGAGTGACTGCGCCGTTTTACCTGTCGAAGCTGTTCGCACCGCACTTTGGCAATGGCGGCAGTATCATCAATATTTCGTCCTCCCGTGACCGTATGAGTCAGCCGCAGACCGAGAGCTATGCAGCGGCAAAGGGCGGTATAGCTGCCCTCACTCACGCACTTGCGGTGAGCCTTGCAGGGAAGGTGCGTGTGAACTCTATTTCTCCAGGCTGGATAGATACGTCCTACAAGGTCTACGAAGGTTCTGACGCTTATCAGCAGCCCTGCGGTCGTGTGGGGAACCCCATGGATATTGCCAATATGGTTCTGTTTCTCTGCTCCGACAAGGCAGGCTTCATCACAGGCGAGAATATCTGCATTGACGGCGGTATGACAAAGCTGATGATATATCACGGCGACAATGGCTGGGAGCTGAAATAAACACTATTACATGCGTTATAAAGTTTTTGAAAAAAGTATTGACAATTAAAAATGATATTGCTACAATAAAGATACTGTATGAAACTTCGATCGAATGTACAGACTCTAATTATGCGGAGGTATATTATGACCAAAGAAGAACTTCATAGGTATATTGAGGAAAGCAAGGGCAATGAAAGTAACATTTGTCAGATATGTGCTTACAAAGACGGTAAAATGGTATACAGTGACACATGGCATGATTACAAGAAAGATGACTGCGTACATATAATGTCCGCTACAAAAAGCGTTATGTCGCTGCTTATCGGTATTGCTCTTGATAAAGGGCAGATAGGCAGTATCGACGATAAAGTTCTTGACTATTTTCCTGATTATAAAGTCAAACGCGGCGAAAAGACCATATACGATGTTACTATCAAGCATCTGCTGACAATGAGAGCGCCTTATAAAGGCAAGGGCGATCCCTGGTCAAAGGTGTGTTCAAGCGATAACTGGACATACGCTTCCCTTGATTTTCTTGGAGGCAGGAACGGTCTGACAGACGAATTCAACTATAAGACGGTATGTCTGCATATTCTGACGGGAATACTGTACAAGGCAACAAATATGAAAACTGTGGACTATGCAAACAAATATCTTTTCGGACCGCTGGGTATAAGACCGTACTCGATCTACATAGCAAAAACAGCAGAGGAACACAAGCAGTTTACCATAGAGAAAACTCCCAAAGGCAATGTATGGTTCTGCGATACAGAAGACCTGGGAACTCCGGGATACGGACTTTGTATGTCGGCTGAGGATATGGCTAAGATAGGGCAGCTTTGCCTGAACAAAGGCGTTTATAACGGAAAGCAAATAATCTCAGCAAGTTGGATAGAAGAAATGACTTGTCCCAGAGCTATTGAAAATCAGAACTGGCAGGGCATGGAATACGGCTATCTGTGGTGGATACTTGACCGTGAAAAGAATATATACGCCGCTCTCGGAAACAGCGGCAATGTCATTTACGTTAACCTTGAAAAGAATATCGTTATAGCTGTAGCGTCCTATTTCAAGCCCACTGTAATGGACAGGTCTGATTTCATAAGAAAATACATCGAACCATTTGTGTGTGATATACCACGGCGATAATGGCTGGGAGCTGAAATAAAACAGTTTGACCAAGCAGAAAGGATAGCCTAATGGGGAAATGCTTGTATACCACAGCAGTTATGAAGAAGTTCAGAAGCCTGAGATCAGAACAGCGAGAAATACCAAGGACTTTGGTGTCGGCTTTTATTGTACCGTTATAAAGGAGCAAGCTGAAAGATGGGCGAGAAGGTTCGATACGCCTGTTATAAATGTGTATTCACTGCTTATCAATGAAAAACTGGATATTCTCGAATTCAAGGAAATGACAGACGAATGGCTGGATTTCATAATCGACTGCCGAAGCGGTAAGCCTCATAATCACGATATTGTGATAGGAGCAACGGCAAATGATCAGATTTATAATTTCGTTTCAGATTACATTGATGGTATCATAACCCGTGAACAATTCTGGGCTCTTGCCAAATTCAAGTATCCGACACATCAAATTGTGTTTTGTTCCGATAAGGCTCTTGAATGTCTTGCATTTCAGAGATCGGAGGCGGTCAAAAAATGAGCGGAAGAGAAGATAAAAAGAGCAACGACCTGTTTTATACTTGTAGTCTGATAGGCTATATTGCAGGAAAAACCAGTAACAAGCCATCGTACATCGTAAGCTTGCTCGGGAAAGAAGCCATTTCCAAAATATATGAGCTTGCAGATGTTTATCATAGCGACAATATCGACAGAGTTGCCGATGATCTTATAACCGATCATAACATTACTAACGGAAGCTTTGATAACGTTGCTGAATGTGAATACTCAATACCTACTCACTGGGATATAGGCAAGGTCTACAAAAGGCTGATACTTGCTGTTTCGGAGAACAGCGGTGATGACATAATTTCTTCGCTTATGAATGCTTACAGCTCGAAGATCGTGGATCTTATCGAGGATTATAACAGTAGCTTTTACTATGATAATCCCGGAACGATTTTTGCAACTTATCAGAATAACTGCATACCCGAATGATCACTTCAAACCGATTTGCACCAAAACATAGCGAATAATTCTTGTTTTATCACATTTTTCAATTTGATGATAAATGAGCTACACTATGAAATAAGCCGCAGGGTAATCCCTGCGGCTTATGTTTTACCAATCATCTTCATTATCATCCCAGCGGCGGCGTTCTTCTTCCTCTTCTTCACGGCGGTATTCGCTGTCGTCCCAGTTGTAAACGTATTCGCCTCTGTCCCAACTGTAGCCGTTTTCGTCTATGTATTCGTATTCGCCTGAATCGTAATTATAGCAGTATTTTGGCATACTTTTCACCTCCCAGTGAAATGATCTTGTTATACCACTCGTTGAGTTCTTTTACAAGTGATTTAATTTCAGCTGAGCCTTTTTTACTTGTTACTTTGCAGATATTGGTGATGATATCGTGATACTGTCCATTATTACGATAATGAAAGGATACATAATTGCATTCGTCAACATTGAACGTTGAATATATATACGCATAATTATCGGCATTTTCTTTAAAACGCTTTATCATATTTGCATCATTAACGCTGCAGCCTGTTTCATTGCATACTTTTATGAGCCTCTCCATTTGTTCAGTCTGAGAATCATGATGCAGTTTACAAGCCATTTTTATCATATCATCGATTTTATTGAATGTATCTTTATTATGAGTTATAGCTTTCTTTAAAGCAACAGCAGCTGCTTTTTCATTTCCTATTTCAAGCATTTTTTCAATCACATTACTAAGGAATGGAAAAACAACAGTGATATTTTTATTATTGTAAATTCCGATAGTAAATTCATCTGAGAAATAATCAATGACTTTTTCGTTTTCGGAATTTGCAATCGCTTCGATCAAATCTTCATTTTTGTAAATAAAAGCAGGATTAATTCCATTCCATGTCAGTTGATGCATTTCGGGTATTTCTCTTGCCCGCAGTGATTCTAAAATATCGTAATCTTCGTTTTCTATTGCCAGTGCAATAGTTTGAGTTCTGAGTCTGTCTTGAAATCGTATTTCTGTAGGGAGGCGGTTCTCTGGATAGTTCTTGGCAAGCTCTTTAGGTTTTATAGATGTTCCTGCTCTATAACCATACATATCACAATCGTCTGTATTTGGGTCAACAAACCAGATAAAACCTTCATCAAGAAGATACTTCATAAAAGCATAGTTCTTGAATTCGAGAGCGTAGTCAATAACAGTTTTACAGTATTCATCACAATTGAGGAAAATGGTGTCTTCACGCTTCATATATTCGTCCCAGACTTTTCTGTCGTGTGACTGAGCAATTTCATAATTCGTGACGTGATTTCTTGTAGAAGCATATTGCTTACCAGCCGAAAGTATCTCCTCACAGGAAACGCAGAGAAGCTTTGATATTATTGCCAGATGCTCTATTGTGATACCTTTATTTCCGCTGAATATTTGTGAAAAAGTGCTTTTTGTCGTTTTTAAATCTTCATTCAAATCATCTCCTGTATAATCAATATTTCTGTATTTTTCTTTTAGGTAAGCTCTGCTGAAATCAGCATCTTTTTCAAATCCTCTTTCTTTTATCAGTTTTTTCAGATATTTGCCTATATTTTCTTTGCTTTCCAATAAAAACATAGTTTCAACCTCCTGTGAATTTCTAACATCATTATACAACGCTGACTCGGAAATTGCAATCACAAAAATGTGTACACTAAAAATGTACAGTAACAAGCTTGTACACTTTCAGTGTACAAGGTATGATAATTCTTGAATATTTGATAATAACTAAGCCGCAGGGTGATCCCTGCGGCTTTTTTGCATATTGCGTAATTTGAACAGCTTGTTTATTTCAGCAATTCCTGTGCTCGTTTGTGTATCTGCTCCTCGATGAGCTTCAGTCGCTTACTATCGAGATTATACCTTGAATGGCGCTTGAAGCGGAAGTCGAGCAGCCTGCGAAGTCCTTCTCTGTGCCTGTTGCTGAGTACCTTTTTAGCAGTATCGATGAAGTCATCATACACGCACGGTACGAGTGTATCCGCATAATCGCTGAGTGCCTTATCGGAGACAAGATCGTCCCTGCCTGCAAGATTGAACAGGGAGTTGCCGTGGTCGAACAGCGGTGCAGGAGCAGCTATCTTGTTTGTACGGTTATCCACCAGAAATCCGAAGTTCCCGAAATGTCTGTCTACGTTGCAGATTATTGCATCAAGCACAAGCATATCATCAAGCGCATTTATGAACTCCTCGCCCAGCAACTTGTAATACTCACGGACAGCTTTCATACCGCCCTTGCTGACAAGTCTGCCTATCGGCATAAAGGAGTAGTCCTTGCTTGTGAACAGTTCGCAGGTGGAGCACAGTTCACCCTGCCATTTTGACAGCCCATAGGAGATAGCGTTGATACCCAGAGCGTCTGCTATCTGAGCAGCGTAAAATTCCGAATATGGCTCATTGCCTGTATTTGAAGCTCCGCTTGTTCCGCCTTTGTAAAGTCTGATAACTCCGTTCTCTCTGCGCCAGCACTTTGGCAGCATACCATTCGTTGTGAACTCAGGACAGGACGCCAGAGAAGTTCTCACAGAGCTGCCGTAGCCTGTGAAAGCGATAAGTCCCAGCACTCTGCTGAACCTGTTTTCGTACAGATTGTACTGCGAGAAGCCACCCTCAAAACCTTCCTCAACCACCCAGTAGCAGTCGTTCAGCGACAGTCCCTTTGATACGCTTAGTATACTCATAGGACGGTTGAGATTGAGTCCGCACTTGCTGAGGAAGCTGTGGACGTATGCTCGATTCTTCGGAATAGTCCTGTGCCTCAGCCAACGCGAAACGCTGTCGCCGTCAATATCCATATCAAGAGGCAGTAACGCCTTCTTTTCTTCGTTCACCCAGAGTATTTCTATCTCGGGCGTGCTTGTATCCTCTGTCGCTGTGAACCTCATTAGCGGAGTATCAAAGTGCCGCAGTTCATATGCCATGTTACCGCCTCCTTTCGTTTAATGTAGTTATTATACCACAACAGAGCGATTTAATCAAGTGACATTTATGCTATATTCTCATTAGCCTCTGATACTCCTCAATCTCAAGCTCACCATTGGCAGCCTTCTGCCGCAGCTCAATAGCGTACTCACCCCACTCAGCAAACTCAGACTTGCTCATCTTCTTTTTCATAAAACGAGCGTAGTGCTGCTTGTAGGCGCGGTTGTATATCTCCCACACAGGATCATTCTTGAGCTTGTCCTTGAAGGTGTGACGCATTGAGATGTCACGGCAGGACTTGGGCGGATTGCTGCTTATGAGTCGCTTGCAGTAGTGGGAGAAGGTGGTATGCTTCATGATGAACCACCGACCACAGTTGCGGCACTTGACAGGCATGAACTTCTCCTCGATGCACTTGAACAATTCAAAATACAGAAAGGCTCCCAGCGATGTGAAACGATAGGTCTTACAAAGTATGGGACCTTTTTTCGTTTCAATTATTGTATGTCCCATGCACATACTGCCGCTGGACTCCAGATTCATATACGAATTGCTGAGATTATGTGTTGCGGTAAACTTCTGAAATACTTCGATGACCTTTTCGCTTGCCGGATAGTTATTGTGGTCACAGAGTTCGTCTGCAAATGGCATAAAAACATTTTTTAATCGCAGCAGGTCTGCAACAAATGTTTCAAACTCATCAGCTATCCTTCTGATATGTGAAATGAATTCTATCGCGTACTGTTTTTTCTCGGAATCATTCAACGCTTTTTCATCATCAAGATGATAGTCAGGAAGCCGTTTGAGCTCGTTGAGGTTTTCGCTGATATATCCGTTGTCTACTCCTTCTGACCTGTCTATAAAATAATAATCGTCATCCTCTTCATTGTTTTTCTGTCCTCTATAATAATTCACAAACAAGTCATCATAATAAGCAAACAAGTTTTGCAGAACACCTCTGCGGAAGTGCTGTTTGTCATACGGCGGAAGCTTCTTTGCGATATCAAAGATACGCTCATAAGCGTCTTCAACCTTTTGTGCTCGCTCACCGATTGCATACGGTTGATACTCAGAACTGATGTTCAGCTGCGATTTTGCACGTTTACAAACATCATAAACATATTCCAGATCCTTTATATTTGCTGAAAAATAGCGAAGAAGTATTTCTCCGAGCGGGTACTCTCTCCCGTCTGATAAATATATCTTGCGGTCGTGGTAATGCACTTCTATCTCAAACATAGCTTCTCCTTTCAGAATTTGTGTTCGCAGTAGTTGATACAACTATCAGAACACTTGCGATCAATAATCATCTGCATAACGCTTTTAAATTTGATTGTTCACAAAAAGTTTACAAATAATAGATAATAAATCGAAACTGATAGAGTTATTATACAACATCTATTGACTTCTGTCAAGGTCTGGTGTATACTGAACACAGTTAAGACGTCCGGACAACTCTTGACATCACAAGTAAAAACTCGAAACGCGAAAGGAAGATGTAGATGAAAAACATGAACGTGACTAACTGCACAAGCTATTCTAATGGCGTCAACTCTCCGCTTGAGTATCTCAACATCACTACGCCTGCCGAGTTCAAGGTGGTGATGGATCTACTCTGCTACTACGACAGCGAAAAGAAAACCTCGACCATAAGCCGCACAGGTATCGCAAGAGATACTGCGATGTCGGTGAGCAATGTTGAGCGCGCACTGAAAACTCTTGCGCAGAAGGACATCATTCGTATCCACAACAACTATGCTGACAACGGTCGTCAGGTCGAGAACTCATACGAAGTCGCATTCCTGAATTACGACATGGACGAGGACAAGCTCCGCGACGCAGAGTTGGCATTGAAATTTAAAAGCTGATTGTCATAGGGGCTGTGTCATGATGTCATAGGCTTATATATTAAGTATACAAGAGAATATATACTTAATACAGAGAAGGAAGATATATATTACTTGATAGTTATATAAACTATGTGTCTTCTTTTCTTTGCAATAATAACTATGACAGGAAACGTGTAAGGAGTGATTGTCCGAAACACGCGCAAAAAGCCCCGAGTTTACCGCCTTCAAAACCAAAATGGTATAGTTACCACACCGCTCCCGTTGAACGCGGTTGTCGCGCAACGTGGAGCGAGTTGGGGGATATATCAGAGGGAGAAAAAACGGACAAACCTGCGGTGCGGAAGTCGGTCCGCAAGACCGGCAAGCATAGCAAACGGCGTTCCGTTTGCCGCTGAAACGGGAGAACCCGTGCCCCTTTCGAGTCGCAGGTTAAATTTCGGTCGCATGAGCGACCGAATATTCATCTCGGACGGGCAGTGCCCGCCGAGAATTCGGGAAACCAAAGCAGTGACAGATAGTCGCATAAAAGCAAACATCCATGAAAACAGGTCTCATATCTTCATAGTGAAAGCCGTAAAAGGGCTGTTTTATGGTAAAAAATGCAGTCTCCTGAGTGACTGCAACAGATGTCAATACTGCACACAGACGTGAGAAAAAATCTGGTGGTATTGGTGATTACATTTTGAATTGAATAGTGGTACAATGTTGCGTACGGAGGGCAGAGTATGACAAAAATCGATACGGACTTTGCAGTAAAATGTCTCATCGAAGCGCTGTTCGAGAAAGGAGTTATTAACAGCGCCACATACTTCAACATCATCAAAAATGAATTCAAGAACAAGGCTGAAAATGATACGAAAGGAATGGTGGCTTGATGTACAATAACATAATGCTCGATAGAAATCGTCCGAGAAAGGTGGTTTTCTATGGAAGAGTATCAACAGATCACGAGGCGCAGTTGTCTGCACTCGAAAACCAGATCCAGTGGTATGAGGATCAGAAAAAATATCATCCGAACTGGAACGTAGTTGACCGCTACATAGACGAAGGCATCACAGGTACGCAGGCGAAGAAGCGTCCATCGTTTCTGAGAATGATAGCGGACGCTAAGAACGGAAAGTTCGACCTGATAGTTACCCGTGAGGTATGCCGATTTGCAAGAAACACGGTGGACACTCTCTCCTTCACAAGAGAGCTCCGAAACATAGGAGTTGAAGTATTCTTCGTCGAGGACAACATCTGGACGATGGACGGCGACGGAGAGCTCCGGCTCTCGCTTATGGCTACGCTGGCGCAGGACGAGAGCCGCAAGGTCTCGGAGAGAGTTCGTGCAGGTCAGATGGTAAGCCGTGAAAAAGGAATACTGTACGGCAACGGAAATATTCTCGGCTACAATAAAGTTGGCGAGACCTATGTCGTTGATCCCGAACAGGCAGAGACGGTCCGAATGATATTCGACCTGTACCTGCAAGGGCTTGGCGGCAAGAAGATAGGCGATGAGTTGACACGGCTCCATTACAAAAACGCTTCTGGAGCTGTGAAGTGGGACTCCGGAAATATCCTGCGCATCATCCGCAATGCGACCTATATGGGACGAGTGGTATACAATAAGTCCCACAACAATAATTATCTCGACCAGCGGCGTATAGTAAATCAGGACGAGGACACATACATCATCGGTGAGAAAAAGTTTGAAGCTATCATCGATGAGGACAAATGGTACAAGGCAAATGCAATGCGCAGATCAAAGAAAAAGCCGACGCTGGTAGTCGGCGGAACAGTGCTGAGGTCGAGGTGTAATCCCTCAACAAATATGTGGACCAACAAGCTGATATGCTCCTGCGGTTCGGGTTTCAGACGTGACCTGTGGGGCAAGAACAAGGCAGGAGTTCCGAGCTGGGGATACCGCTGCTACAACAAGCTCAATCACGGCAGTGCAAAGGTGCGCAGAGAAGCAGGACTTGACACCACTGACTTCTGCGAAATGAAAATGCTTCCGCAGTGGCGGCTTGATCTCATTGCTGAGCATATCTTCGAGGATACATTCGTAAACAAGCGAGAAGTATTCGCAAAAGTACTTGAGCTTGTTAAGAAATATTATCGCCCTGACGATACATCACCCGAGACACACAAGAGCGACAGTGAGATACTTGCAGAGATAAAAGCACTCGAAAGCAAGATCGACAACCTCATAGATATGAGAGCTGAAGGAGTGCTTACAAAGGAGGCATTCACCAAAAAGCACAGCAAAATTCAAGCGGAGATAGATGAAAAGAAGAGACTGCTCAATGTTTCAACTGAGGAAGTGCCGAAGGATAATGCAGAAAGCTTCAAGGCAAGCATACGCAATATTGAACAGACACTTCACGCAATGTCTGACTTCAAGGGCGGAGCTTCCGCAGCCTTTATGGACAAGCTCATCAGCAGCGTACAGGTGGTCAACTCCAACAGCTATATCTTCAACATCAGATATAATGAGAACTATACAGGTGCAATGATGTGCACTGCAAGCGGCAGACGAAACAGAGCTGTCGTAAATATCGACGAGATAACGGACTCCCCTGACGGGGAGTCCGCTTCGCGTAAAAGGAGAAATGCCTGCCCGGATGATCAGCCATACAGGCTGCTATCGCTGACAAGAAGTAATTATAACTCATCAGAGTTGATCTGCACATACGATTAACATTTGCGCCCGTGTATACGGATAACTGATGTTAATAACGATCCCCCTGAATCATTTCGGTTCAGGGGGATTTTTTGTGTCTGGAATTGGCCGGATCACTGGTCTGATAGCAGTATAGGTGTAATCAGTACAGAGAAATGTAACCTGTACATCAACAAAAAGCCCTTACATTTTTGAACTGTAAGGGCTTTTTTATTATAGTATTTCTTCTCCGCTGTGCAGAGCTATGAGCTTGTCGCCCATTATATCTTTCATCATCTCGAATTCAGGAATGCCCGTGCAATGTCCGCTGTAAAATACGGTATCAAGCTGTGAAAGCTCCTGCGATGTCTGAATGATGACTGCTTTTTCTTCCTCGGTGTGCTCGCCCTCACGCTTCATCATGTGGAATCCTGTGATAACATAGTCGGGATAGCTGTCAAACAGTTCCTTGTATCGGTCAAGGATATTGAGTATGCCGTTATGGGAACAGCCGGACAGAAGCCAGCGTTTTCCATTTTGAATGATAACAAGACATTGCTCGTGGCAGAAATCGTCACAGACCTTTTCGCCGTTTTTTATGCAGGACAGTTTTTTGTTTCCCTGCGGATAGCATCTCCTACCTGTGATGCCGCTGAACAGAAACAGCTCGTCATCAAGTTCCATATCGCCGTCTATGAGCTGAATATTCGGCAGTTTAAGGATATCTGTATCAATGCCGATGTAGCGATTGCCGTTGAAGTGGGGCTCGGCAGCCGACTTCTGCATGATTATCTGTGTGGTATGGTTTATCTGCGAGAATGGCAGAATACCTCCCGAGTGGTCATAGTGTCCGTGACTGAGTATCACAGTATCTACTGTGGACAGGTCTATGCCGAGAGTTTCAGCATTTTTTACAACTGCGTCGGTCTGCCCTGTATCAAGCAGCAGTTTGTGCTTTTCAGTCTCAATATATAACGAAAGCCCATGCTCTGCGATACAGTTTTCAGTACCGCAGGAGTTTTCTACAAGTGTGACGATTTTCATCAGTGGTTACCGCAGCTGTGACTGCCACAACCGTGATCTCCGCAAGAATGTTCCTCACCGTGCTCGTGAGCATGGTGGTCGCAGGTGGGATTAGAGTTCTGTACAAGCGTCTGTGCAAGGAAAGCTGCCACAGCTTCATCGGCGCTGCCTATATTTCCGCCGTAAAGAGCGATACCTGCCTCCTGCATAGCCATCTGAGCTCCGCCGCCGATACCTCCGCAGATAAGAACGTCAGTCTGTGCGTTTTTCAGGAACCCTGCAAGAGCGCCATGTCCTGCACCCATTGTTCCAACTACCTGCTCGTTGATGATCTTGCCGTCGGCAACATCGTACAGCTTGAACTGCTCTGTTCTGCCGAAATGCTGAAAGATCTGTCCGTTTTCATAGGTTACTGCGATTCTCATAATAGTGCTTCCTTTCTGAGTTATCCCCTCCGGGATCGTGTTGTCAAGAGTATAATTTCCGCCTGAAATGATGATGCGTCTGCCCTCCACCAGTGCCTGAGCGAGCTTTTTTCTTGCAGTATCATATATTGCCGTGACAGTCGTTCTCGCCACGTTCATCTCCTGAGCACACTGTTCCTGCGTCTTTGACTGATAATCTATCAGACGTATCGTTTCAAACTCGTCAAGCGACATAACGACCGTATCGTTTGCTGTATCCTGATCGGGCGCAAAGCTCCAGTAATCGGGGTAACAACATATACGGCGTGATTTCTGAGATCTTGGCATATCAGCATCTCATTTCTGACTTATGTCGATTATAACACATTTATTGACTTATGTCAAGTATAATTCTGCATTTCCGGATATTGACGGATATTAATTCATTTGGTATAATTCTTCTGTAGGAGTGATATTGTGAATAAGAATCTTGAATTGTTCCTGACCTTTATGAAGATCGGAGCATTTACATTTGGCGGCGGTTATGCGATGATACCGCTGATCCAGAAGGAAGTATGCGAAAACAAAAAATGGCTGAATGAAAAAGAAATATCTGATATTGTTGCAATTTCAGAATCAACACCGGGCCCGATCGCAATCAATGCCGCAACGTTTGTAGGATATAAGACATCGGGATTTCTCGGAGCGTGTATGGCTACGCTGGGAGTTGTTCTGCCGTCTTTCCTTATAATTTCGCTTATCTCCATGATATTGACGCAGTTTCAGAGCATCAGAGCAGTCCGTTATGCTTTTATGGGTATAAGAGCAGCCGTCCTTGCACTAATATTAAAAGCACTGTGGATGATGTTCAAATCGGTGAAGAAGAAAAAGAAACCCTTTTCCTATGTGATCATGGGACTTTCACTTGTGCTGACTGCTTTTCTGAAAATTGATGCTGTCTTTGTCATCATCGGCTGCGGCTTGTTTGGTTTGATCTGGTCGATTTTTAACAGAAAGGAGCAAAGCAATGGCACTGATTAAATTGTTTCTTGCCTTTCTGAAAATAGGTGCGTTCACCTTCGGCGGCGGATATGCAATGATCGCTATGATACAGGCGGAAGCTGAAAGTCAGGGCTGGCTGACACAGGAAGAGCTTGTGGATTTCGTCGCTCTGAGTGAGAGCACGCCGGGACCTCTTGCAGTAAATATGGCTACATTTGCAGGAATGAGAACTGGCGGTGTTCTCGGAGCTATCATCGCAACACTTGGTATTATTCTGCCTTCCTTTATCATTATACTTATCATCGCAAAGTGTTTTGAGAAGTATGAGAAAAGCAAAGCTGTAGGCGGTATCATGTCGGGCTTGAAACCTGCTGTTGTCGGAATGATAGGTACAGCCTTTATATCTGTTACGAGGACAGTGTTCTTTCCGTCTGGTATCAGTATATCTGCTTTTTCTTCAGCGGGCTTTTGGATATTCCTCGGATTATTCGCCGTTACCACCGTGCTTGCGTTCAAAAAGGTACACCCGATCAAGATCATTATTCTGTCTGCGGTGATAGGAATAGGCGTAGGATATGGACTTGGATTATAATAGAATTTAGAAAAACATATTGACATTTTTCTATATGTATGATATAATATAGAAAATCTTCAATGTGAGGTGAGAACGTGGAATTATCAAACAAGCAGATCACTGTGATATTCAAAGCCCTGTGCGATGAAAACAGAGTGCAGATATTCAGACTTCTGCAAAACGGCGAACTATGCGCCTGTCATCTCCTTGAGGAGCTTCACCTGAGTCAACCGACACTCTCTCACCATATGAAGGTACTCTGCGACAGCGGTCTTGTGGTCGGTAGAAAAGAGGGCAAGTGGATGCACTACTCTATTTCGCAGAAAGGTGCTAAGATAGCTATGGACTGCCTGAAAGAGATAACAGCAGTAACTGAAAATGATTGTGAATGCTGCAATAAATAAGCCGTATGACCATACGGCTTAAAACAATATCAACAAATAGATATATCTAAATATGACTATTGGAGGAAATAAAAATGGATCATGTTTCAAAAGCGGTACAGTATTTTGAGAAAGGGTTTATGTGTTCACAGGCAGTATTTGCGTCGTTTGCAGAACAGTTCGGTATAACGGAAAAGCAGGCACTTCAAATAGGTGCTTGTTTCGGTGGTGGTATGAGAAAGGCTGAGGTATGCGGTGCGTGTACGGGTGCACTTATGGTGCTCGGTATGAAATACGGTCAGTTTGATGAAAACGATCTTGAAAGCCGTGCTGCTCAGAGTGCAAAAGCATCTGAGTTCCTTGATAAGTTCAAAAATCGCAAAGGTTCATATATATGCCGTGAGATACTCGGATGCGATATTTCTACCGATGAAGGCAGAAACTACGCACGGTCAAACGGTCTGTACAGCAAGTACTGCCCCGAAATGGTAAGGACGGCAGCAGAGATACTGACTGAAATACTCGGAGGTGATGAAGAATAGTGTGGGACTTCATACAGGACGAAGTATTCGGCATGAAATGGCTGAACAGGCTTATCGGCTCTTTGCTGAACGCCTGCGGGCTTGATACTGAAAGCAAGCTGGGCGGTAGTCTGCAATTCTTCATCTATGATACGATAAAAATCATGGTGCTGCTTGGTTTTCTGATTTTCGTGATAACCTATATACAGAGTTATTTCCCGCCTGAAAAAACGAAGAAGATACTCGGCAGGTTTCACGGTATTGGTGCCAACTGCATTGCCGCTCTGCTCGGAACTGTCACGCCTTTCTGCTCATGCTCGTCCATACCACTGTTTATGGGCTTTACAAGTGCAGGGCTTCCTCTGGGAGTGACGTTTTCATTCCTTATTTCATCGCCAATGGTTGACTTAGGCTCGCTCGTTCTGCTGATGAGTATATTCGGCTGGAAGGTCGCTGTTATATATGTGATAGCGGGACTTGTAATTGCAGTCGCAGGCGGTACGCTTATCGAAAAATTGCACCTTGAAGATCAGGTGGAGGAGTTTATCCGAAACGGCAGGAGCATTGATACTCCGCAGAACGAGCTGACAAAGCGTGATAGAATGAAATACGCCTGGAAGCAAGTAGCTGAAACGGCAAAGAAAGTTTTGCCCTATATCATAGTTGGAGTTGGAATCGGAGCCATTATTCACAACTGGATACCGGAGGAATGGGTAGTCAAAGTTCTCGGAACCGGCAACCCGTTCGGAGTTATCATAGCTACTATCTGCGGTATACCGATGTATGCTGACATTTTCGGCTGTATCCCCATTGCAGAAGCGCTTGTCGCAAAAGGAGCAAATCTCGGCGTAGTTATCGCTTTTTTGATGGGCGTTATCACGCTGTCACTGCCGTCAATGATAATGCTGAAAAAAGCTATCAAGCCAAAGCTGCTCGGCATTTTTATCGCTATCTGTACGGTCGGGATTATCCTCGTCGGATATTTCTTTAATCTCATTCAGGATTACATTATTTAGGAGGAACATATTATGGCATTATTTGGTAAGAAAAAGGAAGAGAAGAAAGAGGGGGCTTCCTGTTGCTGCTGCGGTGGAGAGCAGACTATAAGCAAAACAGCATCTACTTGCTGCGGTGAACCTGTTGACGGTATCTGCTGTATCAAAGTGCTCGGTTCTGGCTGTAAAGCCTGTCATCAGCTCTACGATAACACAGTCAAGGCAGTTGAGGGAATGGGCATCGAGGTCGAGTATGTCACAGACTTGCAGAAGATAATGGAGTACGGAGCAATGTCAATGCCTGCGCTTGTGGTTAATGAGAAGCTCGTTTCCTCTGGTAAAACTCTGGATCCTGCTGAGATATTAAAGATTATAGGCAAATGACAATATTTAAGATAGCCGTTAAGCCTGTTTTTCTTGTATATTCCTGCGCTAACGGCAGTATGTAAAAGCACTGCCAGTCCAGAGAGGACACGCGCTCATATTACGCGCTTTTATACCAGATAGGTGTATTTATTTCCTGTCAGACTGCTATCGCTGACAAGAAGTAATTATAACTCATCAGAGTTGATCTGCACATACGATTAGCATTTTCACCCGTGTATACGGATAACTGATGTTAATAACGATCCCCCTGAACCTTAAGGGCGGTGCTTATATAGAAGTTTATAGGTAATTATCGGGGACAAACCTTTCTGAGGAAAGGTTCTTTCCCCGAACCCCTTTTCCAAAGACTTTATAACTGAATTTAGCCCCAGAAGGGCGTTCCATATAAATGTGATAATCG
The DNA here is from genome assembly GCF_000621785.1 of Ruminococcus flavefaciens ND2009. Taxonomy (GTDB): domain Bacteria; phylum Bacillota; class Clostridia; order Oscillospirales; family Ruminococcaceae; genus Ruminococcus; species Ruminococcus flavefaciens_C. The sequence continues at coordinate 88,906 of NZ_JHXI01000018.1, forward strand.
GTAATATTACCAGGAGCGCCCTTCTGGGGCTAAATTTAATGCTAAAAGTTTTAGGAAGGGAGTTTGAGGGAGAACCCTTTTTCAAAAGGGTTTCCCTCAATATCACCCGTAAAACTTCTGTACGAGTGTCGCCCTTATGGTTCAGGGGGATT
>NZ_JHXI01000019.1 GCF_000621785.1 Ruminococcus flavefaciens ND2009
TGATATATACGACCAATACCATAGAAGGCTTCAACCGTCAACTGAAAAAAGTAACTAAGGCAAAGTCTGTATTTCCCACTGATGACAGCCTTTTCAAAATGCTGTATCTGGCTATGAAGGACATCACGAAAAAGTGGACCGGTCGCCGACAGGACTGGAGCCGTATCTATGCTCAGCTTGTGATCTACTATGGTGACAGGATATCCGAATAACATTTTCATCTTGACAATCAAATAATCATGTGCTAATATGCAGATAAGACCGACTGCTTTCACAATCGGTCTCATCATATACTCTTTTATTGCACTATTTTTCGTTTACACAGAATTTGGGATTGACTCAGTTTTTAACGGCAGGCAGCGGTTACGCTGGCCTGCCGTTTTCTACATTATCAGTAAGAAAGGAAATATCTATGAAACTCCCAACTTTTTAGTACAGTGAGAATCAGCTCAAAATACTTGAAAACATCAAACCGAGCGGCTGTCTGCCGCTCGGTCAACTTATGATTTATGATAGTTCTGCCGGAGCTTTCTGTTTTTTTCAGATTTTACATCTGATCAAGCTCATTTTGACTTGTTGTTATGACATCTTCGCAGTCGAAAACAACGATCTCTATCTCGGGTGGTGAATACTTATCCATCAATAGACCTCCTTTGTGTTATTCTGATATTATCTGTTCAGGAAGTTGTAGCGTGATCTGCATTAACATACTCATTTGCAGCGATATAATATGCTGTGATAGCCTTCGCCATTTTCAGATTTTTGTCAGATACGCTGTCTTCGTCACTTATGTAATTGTTCATGACACGGTAAACCCATGAAAGTGCGGAGAGTGAATAGTTTTTGTCTTTTAAAGTGATAGTATAGTTTTTCGCAAGCTGATCAGGTGTTATTTCTGTGATCTCAAAATAAGACGGATAAGTCGTTTTATTTACTTTTGTACTTGCTTCCGAAATTAAACTGCCTGATTTTGTTTTAGCAGCAACACCTTTTATGTACAGACGTATAGCCGTTCTCGAATCAAGAACAAGAGAGATCTTAGCTTCATTCGAATCAAAATTCGGAGCATATTGATCAAGCATTCCGAGTCTGATAAGATCATCTTCTGAGATATCGGTCTGTTTAAGGTAAGCCTCAAGTGATTCAGCAAATCCATGGTCTCCCTCATAGAAATAATCAGCGGATGCAGAGCCAAAAACTATTGTTGCTTTTATAAGAGTAAGAGCTTCAGGCTCAGTCACAGTTTTGAGAGCGGATTCAAGATAATCAGAAACTGAATAAGGCTCAGAAGTATAGATCACTTTATCTTTTTTTACCACCTCAGCGACTATTTTTTCGTTCAGGTCTTTTGCGTAAACATGGGCGGTCACACAATATTTGCCGTTCTTCTCGGTGAATTCAACCATCTGTCCGTTTTCAAGACAATTGCCGGTCAGCAAGACCTTGTAATCAGCAGCTTCATATGCTGGGATCGATTCATTAAGATAGAAATTCAGACCAAGAGTGTCGCTGAGAGTTAACGAAATATTATTAATATATTTGAGATGGTCGTCCTCAACAACGAGTGTCTTTCCGTCATCTTCTGTGTAAGTTCTGCCGTTTGTTACAGTCTGAACGTTCTCAACAAGACCATCTTTGATCTCAAATGTAAATTCAGATATTACTGAATACCCTAATGGAGCTGTGTCCTCAACGAGTTTATAAGCACCGTCTTTCAGACCTGTGAACTTAGCACTGTTGCCTTCAAAGCTTACAGATTTCGCGCCGTTCTCAACTCTGATAGCATCCTCGCCCTCACCGATAACTACACCCGTGAGATTTCTATTTTCGTTCATTGCTGTGAGCGTGAACTCTGCATGACCTGATTCCTCAGGAATTTCCTTAGCGCCCAGTGCCTTCTTGTCGATTGTGATTATCGGAGCATCTTCAATGACCATAGTCATGAATCCGATCGCTCTTCCGTTTGAATCTACGACTTTGTCATCAACGTAGGTCCTTCCGTTTGAGACCGCTTCAACTCCGAATATCATACCACCTTTTATAACGAATGTAAACTCGCTTACGACTGAATATCCGATAGGAGCTGTGTCCTCAATAAGTGTGTATTCGCCGTCTGCAAGTCCGATAAGTGTTACTGTATTTCCGTCAAATGTTATTCTGTCAGTACTTTCTGTAATTTCGCTGCTGTTAACGACAATACCCTTCAGATCAGTGCCCTCATCGTTTGCAATGAGAGTAAACTTAGCTTTGCCAGCTTCCTCAGGTATCTCCTTTGCACCAAGAGCCTTCTTATCGATAACGATAGAGCCCTTCTTAACATTAAGGAGATGAGTGTAAGGTCTTGTGCCTATCGTGCGGTCGCCGTTCTTCAATGCAACAGCACCGTTTTCTATGTATATTGTCCTTGGTTCAGCTTTTTCGTAAATAGTAGGTGCTTTTACTTCTTCAAGGATATACTCACCGTCCATGAGTCCTCTGAGTGTCTTAGGATTCTCGTCATTAGTGTTCCATGTTACGGACTCACCAACTTCAAGAGTATCTGCACCCTCTATAACTGTTGCTGCCTTGTCAGAAGCCTTCTTGAATGTCAGCTTCATCTCAGCTCCCTCATGTGTGTCATCGGGAGTTGTATTTTCTTCAACGTCATAGAACTTGTAGAAATCTATCTCGGAAACGTCGTCCTTAATGATGATCTCATTACCGTTCTTTACTGAAGCGCCTGTTGTGTAAGCTTCGTTTACTGATACCTTGCCGTTCTCTACAACAAATACAAATTCGGATTCGACCTTTGTATATCCGTTAGGAGAAGCTGTCTCTCTGAGAACATACTCACCATCAGCAAGGCTTGAGATATCAACACTTCCGCCTGTAAATGAGAGTGTCGTCTTATCCGTTGAGAGAATTGCTGTATTTTCATTTAGTACAGCCTTGTCGTCTGTAGTCTTGGGTTTTATTTTAGCGTCGATCTGTGTGATCTCTTCGTTACCCTTGTCGCAGCGGATAGTGTACTCTGTTCCGTCATCAAGTGTGACAACGTAGATACCGTCATACATACCGCATATAACAAGCTTATCTTCTGCTGTACCACTGTATGTGTAAACGTTCTGTTCAGTGATGTAGTTTATCCACTCATCATTTACTGTTATATGATTGAGTGTCTTACCGCTCAATGTGAACGACTGATTACCGTCGAGAGTGATTTCAACAGACTTGTCATTGTTATCTTCAATGTCGTAATTATCATCAACAAAAGCCTTGATCCTGCTCTTCGCATTATCATTTGTGCCGACAACTGAAATATTGTCCAGTGCCTTGCCGTCTAATCTTGAAAGCTCGAACTCAGCACCCTCGATAATGTTTCTGCCTATGTCAGCCTTGCTGATCTTAACTGTATGGATGTCGTCATAAAGTGTAATTACATTTTCAGTAGTTCCTTCATCGCCGCCCTTGAGAACAAGTCTCTCGTTTCCGTCTTCATCATCTTCAAGATCTACATAGAATACTCTTGAGTCAGCAGTTGACATACCTAATGGAGTCTCTACTTCTTCAAGTTTGTATTCACCACATGGAAGACCTGTAAATATTACGGTGTCGCCTGTGGAATAAAATTCAAATGCTGTTGACGGATCTTCTGCCACATTCTGGATATTGTTTATATCCAACTTGTAAGGAGAAAGCTTTGCATCTGCAATACCTGGCTGTATGCTGCTTCCGTCCTCTCTGAAGAATACTTCGTTCTTAGCACGGACATTGGACATATCAGTAGGAATACCGTCGCTCACACCTGTAAGTCTGAGCTTAGCCCCAACGACAGGTATCTCAACTGAATCGTTTGATTTGCTTGTCTTGCGTACAGTAACTGTGAAGAGTTCATCAACAGCTGTTACCGAAGCATCTTCCCAGTCTGACTTGTTTGCAGTAAAGACATATTCAGGATTGTCGGAAGTAACTTCACCGTTGAAGATAGAAAGCTCTGTCTTCTTAATCTTCTGGTGTCCGTCAGGAGCATATACCTCAGAGAGTTCATACTTACCGTTCGGGAGGCCATAAAGTTTAAGGTCTTCTTCAACTGTCTCCCACAGTATCTCAGTCTCTGAGATATCAGGATTGCCTTCACTAAATTCTTTTCCTTCAAAGTTTGATGTGACTCCGAGGAGATCAGCATCAGTTTTTTCAGGTTCAACAAGTGTGAGCTTAAGCTGTGCGTCGAGCACTCTTTCATCGTTGCTCTCTACATTATATTCTGAACCTGTTGTCTCTTCGATGTGTGTTGTGTCATTTATTTTTCTGAATGTAACGTCATTCTTGACTTCAATAACTTCGTTAATGAAGCTGATAACGTTTGCGCCGCTTGTATTATCAAGAGACAGCCATTCATATTCAGCAGAATCAGCTATGCCATCTGTTATGAACTTAACATCGGTAACTTCAAATACGCCGTCATATTTAGCAAAGAGAAGATTGTTGATATCAACAGCTTCCTTGAAAGTGATAGTCGCTGTCTTGGATGCGTCATCATATACAAAGCTGCACATTTCGTCCTGGAACTTGCCGCCTGAAACGTGAGCGCCCGTAGGTGCAGAAGAATTGATCTTATATTCAACATTTGAAGGTGCTGCGGTCATTGAAGCGATTATCTTCTTTACATTTGCATAACCTATAGTACCGTCAAAATTATCATATGAAATAAGAGTATTTCCATTGCTGTCATCTACGCTGTATCTATGCTTACCGCCGTCAAGATCACGGCCTATTCCCATTTCAAAAGCATTTCTGCCAAGAATAGGTGTAAGCTCTTCTGTAACGGTGAAGTACTGCTTAACACCTTCACGCTCCTTGCTGCAATTATCAGGAGCATATTTCTCTACTATATAATAAGTACCAGGAGCAAAAGATTTGCTAAGTCCAACAGAACCGGTCATGTCAGGTCTGATATTGTCGATGTAAGGAGTTTTATCGTCTTCCTTGAAGATCTGGAGAACAGCACCGCTTATAAAGTTGTTGTCCTGATCTACCTTTGCAATACGTATCCTGCACTCGTCATTCTTGTTTACAATGTTTATGACTCTTCCACTTGGAGAATCAGCATTTATTTTTTCCCATTCGCCCGTATTTGCTTTTTCGTCGCCGAGACGATAGCCGTTTTCAGCAGCGTCTATTTCAAACGGGAGATCTCTTATAGGCTCTCCGTGAGCGATCGAACGCTTGTAGAACACTTCCTTGTCGTCAGCATAGCCCTTTATGATAACGATATCACTTGAAGTGATATCATATCCTTCAGGAGCTTCTGTTTCGATGATCCTGTATACCTTTAACTTATCCGATGCATTTACTGCATAAGGAAGAGCTAATTCCATATCACTTGAACGGAAAGTTGCCTTTACAGTCTCAGCAGAGTCCCATTTCCATGATGATACGCTCTTTGCAATTTCACCATCTTTCGGCATCTTGCTGTAGATGTGGATAGAAGCACCGTTGTAGGTGTATATTTCTTCTACGAAACCGATATTGGCTCCTATGAGAGGCACTCCTTTGGAATCGACCTTGTTCACTGTGAATGCCTGTTCATCAATGAACTCAAGTTTTGTTTTAAGACTGCAGCTTATATTAAGAACTGTGCTTGCCACATCTCCCTTATACTTAACGATGTAGTTAGCAGAGACAGGCTGTATAGCATCTTTTATGCTTGCATCAGCTTCTTCATCAGCATATCTTACAGCAGTAATTGTTCTTTCAGTATCATTATTTACTGTTACTATGATCTTTTTATCATTATATGTAAAAGTGCCGTCATCATTTTCAGTGAGCGGAGATAAGGATGAATCGTAATAAAGCTCATCTTCAACAAATGAAAATCCACTGGGATCCAACTCATTTCCAAGCTTTATGACACTGTTTATAGTACCATCGTTCTCGTTTATCTCAATACTGTATCTGTCTCCGTCAAGTTCATAATAACCGTTTACAGGTTTTACAGATGTGCCGTTATAGACTACGGTGTATACTTTGTCATCAGTATCGATTTCGATAAATTCAAAGTCATCTGCAAGTTCATCATCAGATACGGCAATACCATTTACATAAGCCTTTATGATATTGCCTTCAGCATCGACGTCGAAATCCAATTCATTACCGCCGGCTTTGTAAGTGTTTTGGGCAACAGAAAGCGGTGAAAGCTTTACAGTTTCAATGACATCAGAAAAAGTGTTGTCTTTATAAAGGTTAAAGATAACAGTTTTACAATAATCAATACTATTTTCGTTATCTGACGGATCAATGTAAGTGCCTATATTTCCTTCAACAATCTCGAAACAGTATTCGTTATCAGAAACTGCATATCCGTCAGGTGCTGATATTTCTTTAAGAACGTATCTCCCTGCTTTTGTATAAAGGATATCTTGTCCTGATCCTGCCGAAGTGAGCGTAAGTTCAGGCTCCGTTCCGAGAATACCGTCGGTCACAGGATAAAGGCCAAGTACTGAACCAGCCAAAAAAGCATTATCGTCGTCCTGTATAAGAACGTCAAGCATGCAGCTTATGTCATAGGTGCTTATTGCTGTATCCTCATTAGAGTTCAAAACCGGCTCCTGATTTAGCGGTGGGCTTTGTGTGTCAGCGATAGCGCCTGTAGCAAATGTGTTAGTTAATGCACCGGAATATGCGGTATTTGGTAATGCATAAATAACAGTCAGCAGACCTGAGGTCAGACAGCTTATAAGACGCTTTGTTAAAGATTTCTTCATGTGCATTCGTCCTTTTCATATAGATATTATAGTTCTGTATTATCATATACTTGTTTGTGTGTATGATTTTTTACAGAATCTAATATTAATTATAGCACAACTGCAGGCTGTTTTGCAATACTTTAAAGTGACAAAAATCAAAAAGAATTTTGCGTAACTCTTATACCTGAAAATCTACTGTGCGTTGATGTATCGTAAGCGTCAAATAGACCTTCTCCAATAATTGGCCAGTTTGATGCAGGTACAGCTTCATATTACGGAAGCATCCTTTTGTGACTGCTCTTGTGATAAGGCTTTAAAGCTCTCTTCAGCGAAGAAATTCAGCGTAGCATTTTAATTGTTAAATAAAACAAGTGGTTGACAGTTTTTTGTCAAAAAAACGAGCCCACAAATGCCTGTTTTAAGCCATTTGTGAGCCCTGATTTTTAGACGAGGGGAATTGAAAAAGTAGAAGCACTTTTAGTGATTTTTGCTAAATTGCGAAAATGGCTGTATTTCGCGGTATTTTACGAATTCACTTTTAGCAGCTTCAAGTGTTTTTTGGCAGCTTTTGGTACAAATAAGTGGTAAACAAGTGGTTGGAATACGTTTTTTCCTGAAAAAACGAATCCAAATCGTCACAATTTTCTTCAAAATATTGTATGCCAAAGTCAGCTTTTTGTCACGAATTGTTATCCAGTATAGTATGTCGGATAGGGGAGAGTTTATGATGCAAATTGGCAGGCCAACATCATCGTTGATAAGAGAATTGTGTAGTCACTAACGCTTCAGCGACAAGTATCAGTTTATTAGTTCTGAACAGTTTGCTTTTGATTTCGTCTCGGAGACAAATGTTTTTATAATTCTTTATAATTATTATAACTCATAAGGGAAATCCTTATTAAAATTAGTTCATTACAGTCGTACTAGAACCAATTATAATCATTTCTGCGATTGATTTTATCAAGGGTAGTTCTTTTTGTAATTCTGAATCATCTTTATAAGGTCTATATCTTTCAGAATTCTTCCCGCTTTTGCTATGAACCAAAGCATTTCTAGTAAAGTATATTCTTTTTGCTAAAAGCGTGATTACCCCGTCTGGATTATTCCACGTAATTGTGGGTGCTTTAGCAAAATTAACCTTGGTGTTTTGATAATATGTAGATAATGAGTCGCTAATCTCTTCAAGTTTATTTTTTAGTTCCTCAACATCAACATATTCATTAAGTACATGGAACACTTCCATCCAAATTAGCCCTTGTGTCAGATTAACCGACGAGAACATCGCTTTAATCTTATCTTCAAATCTTGCCCGAAAATCTTCTGTATAAATGCTTGGCAGAATTCGAGCGCCTGCCACTGAACCTGCTCCTTCGGCTAACTGAACTGGATATTTATCACCAAGACCACAAAACTCGATTTGTGAGTTCGTTATCTGAAAGAACACATCCATTCCGGAATTGTTTACCAATTTCTCTATTAATACTTCATGAGAATCCGAATGGTCATATGCAAGCTGATAACCTTCTTTTAGGTCGGTTTCATTATGGCAAATCTTAATACCAACGCTTGCACAGCCATCTGCCGGCTTTACTATTACCGGGAATTGAATCTCACAAGGACTATCAGGTGACCAATTATACTTTGGTGCTACAGGAATATCAAATTTTTGGCACAGCTCTTTGAATTTTCTTTTATTCATTAAGGTGTCCCACTGTTGAAGCGTACAATAGCAAGGTAACCCCAATTCAGCGAGATACTGTGTGGCTTGGCGAATTACTCCTTCATGACTACCTACATATACACCATCAATATTTTTCTCTTTAATCAGATTCTTCATTCCTTCGTGATCAGTCGAATCAACAAAGTAATATTCTTTAAACTTTTTATTGGGATTCTTACCAGTTGTCACAAGTTGAATATCATTTTCTGCTGCAAATGCAAAAAGAATATCAGCCCATGCTGTTCCGCCAAGGACAAGAAGCCTTTTCCCCTTTAATTCGTCAAACATATAGCCATCTCCCTTCTAATCGATTTTAATATTAATTAAGGACTGAGCTTTTTCGCATATCTCAATTGCATCATTGATAGTTTCGCCTTGTGCAATCACGAAACCAATCCTATCAACGCTACTGCCGATTTCACCAAGCGTTTCACCGATATCATGTACGAAGGATATTTCTTCAACACCCGGAATACTCTTTGCTTTCTCAACGCCATCAATGCCTTTCAGAACACCAGCAGGTGTATCAAAATATCTAATGGCAGATCCTTTACACCATTTTGGCTCAATCTATTCTGTCATCCAAAAGTGAGCGTATTTTGTCAAGGGTAGGCACTGTATTTTGTCAAGGTCAGGGTGGATAGGGTGGTGAAAAACAAACTGACACCCCTCCCAGAGATGTCAGTTTCAGATATAAGAGAGCAAATGCTCCCGGCAAAATCCCACGAGGCGCTCGGGTCGCTCCCCAGCGTTGCCCTATCCTCCATCGTGGGCAAAAGCCCGTGGATCAGAAATGAATAGCATTACCAAACACGGTATGATTCACGTTAAATTTCGCCCTGTAAACCGTTACGGTTTTAATCTCTAAAGTGTGGCCGCTAAAGATAATCCTCGAAGAGTTGTGAGTTTTCACATTTCTCTCCGAGGATTATTTTTTATTCCTTAGTATTGTTTTCCAGCATCGTTCCAATACCATCAATACATCGTAATCTGATGTACTCACTGACAGACTTACAGCCTGCTTCTCTGGCTTTTCTTTTGAACAACTCCGCTTCTGCCTCCGTTACCCGGAGGCGTATTACTGTTGAACGTACGGTGGATGGATCCGGTGTTTTTGTTCTCATTGATTTTGGCCTCCTTTTTGGGCATAAGGAATTTCAAACCTTCTCAAAGAAAGTATCCGGATGATTCGGATCAAACTGCTCGTTTGCCCACATGACGGTTACCAGATTCTCTGTCGCTGACAGGTTGATGATGTTGTGTGTGTAACCTGGGAGCATATGAACCGCCTGAATCTTATCTCCGCTTACCTCAAACTCAATGACTTCATCCGTGCCGATCTTACGTTCCTGAATCAGACCATGTCCAGACACAACAATGAAGAACTCCCACTTGCTGTTGTGCCAGTGCTGTCCTTTGGTGATGCCGGGCTTACTAATATTTACAGAAACCTGACCACAGTTAACGGTCTTCAACAGCTCAGTAAAGCTGCCTCTGTCATCGCACTTCATATCAAGGTCGAAGATGGTTTTCTCCTTCGGGAGATATGAGAGGTACATCGAATACAGTTTCTTCTCAAAACTGCCATCAGGAATCTCAGGCATCACGAGAGTTTTTGGCTGGTTGTGGTAAAGATGGAGAAGTTCTACGATATGGCCTAATGTAGCCTTGTGTGTTATAGGAGCATAGCAGTATCTGCCGTTCTCCTGCATCACAGCATTCACTCCGTCAAACTCGCAGTGATGTTCCTTGCCTTCAATAGCATCAAACATCTCCTCAACCAAATCATCGATGAAGAGCATCTCAAGCTCTACGCTCGGATCGTTTACTGTGATCGGCAGATCATTGGCTATGTTGTTGCAGAAAGTACCGACAGCACTGTTGTAGTTAGGTCTAACCCACTTACCCACAAGATTAGGGAAACGGTAAACCATTACTCTGTTGCCTGTTTCGGCTGCGTAAGCAAAGAACAGTTCTTCTCCGGCTTTCTTACTAAGTCCGTACTTAGAAGTTCCGAAGCGGCCTGACAGTGTAGCCTGTATCGAAGAAGAAACCATTACAGGTGCTTTGCTGTTGTGCTTCTTTAATGTTTCGAGGAGTAGTTCTGCGAAGTCACGGTTGCCCTTCTTAAAGTCAGCCGGATCAGTCGGACGGTTCACACCGGCAAGGTTGAAAACGAAATCAGCCTTAGAGCAGTATTCATCAAGTTGCTCTGGGGTTGAGTCGATATCATATTCATAGATTTCATCAATCTGAATATTCGGACGAGTCTTATTCTTGCCGTCACGGATGTTTTTCAGATTCTCGACTAAATTTCTGCCTGCGAAGCCTTTAGCTCCGGTAACTAAAATCTTCATACATCTTTTCTCCAAACCATCTTATTGACCACACCAACATAGGACTGAATGATCTTCACGACCTTATCAGATACATTGATATCAGTATAATCGGGAACAGGAATTGCTCCGCCATTCTTCTCCATCTTGACCATCTCGACAGCAGTATCAACCGCCTGTAGCAGTCCCTTGGTGTCAATACCGGAGAGGATAAAGCAAGCCTTATCAAGAGCTTCTGGACGTTCGGTGCTTGTTCTGATGCACACAGCAGGAATCGGATGCCCAATGCTTGTGAAGAAACTGGACTCTTCCGGTAGTGTCCCAGAATCGGATACAACAGCAAAAGCGTTCATCTGGAGGCAGTTGTAATCGTGGAAGCCAAGCGGCTCATGCTGAATCACACGAGAATCGAGTTTGAATCCAGATGCCTCCAAACGTTTCTTGCTTCTTGGGTGACAGCTATAGAGAATCGGCATATCGTACTTCTCAGCCATCTGATTGATTGCAGTAAACAGGCTTGTGAAGTTCTTTTCAGTATCGATGTTCTCCTCACGGTGAGCTGAAAGCAGGATATACTTGCCCTTTTCCAGTCCTAAACGTGTATGAACATCTGATGCCTTGATAGCATCGAGGTTATCTGTAAGTACCTCAGCCATAGGAGAACCGGTTACATAGGTACGCTCCTTCGGCAGTCCGCAGTCAGCAAGATATCTTCTTGCGTGCTCGGAATAAGCCATATTAACATCGGAGATAATGTCTACGATCCTGCGGTTAGTCTCCTCTGGCAGGCACTCGTCCTTGCAACGGTTTCCTGCTTCCATGTGAAAGATCGGAATGTGCAGACGCTTGGCACCGATAACGGACAGGCAAGAATTTGTGTCACCGAGAACAAGAACAGCATCAGGTTTTAACTCAACCATTGCCTTATATGATGCAGAAATGATATTTCCCATTGTCTCGCCGAGGTCGTTACCAACTGCATCAAGATATAATTCAGGATCATCAAGTCCTAAATCTTTGAAGAACACACCGTTTAGATTGTAGTCATAGTTCTGACCTGTGTGAACGAGGATAGTATCAAAGTATTTACGGCATTTTTTTATGACCGCTGCAAGTCTGATGATCTCTGGGCGAGTGCCTACAATTATCATCAACTTGATTTTTCCGTTTTCTTTCCACTGTGCCATTTTACTTGTTCCTCATTTCTTCAAGTCTTTCCTGTATGTAAGCGAGCGATGCTATCTTAGCCTTTGTTTCTTCAACATTTAAAAGCTTTGTATTATTAGAATTAAACTCAGTGAGAGTCGCTCGTTTGCTGTCGCCTTCCTTAAAATACTTATCATAATTCAAACCACGATTGTCGGCGGGAACACGATAGAAGTCACCCATGTCAATTGCCTTGGCACATTCTTCATTGGTGAGCAGTGTTTCATACATCTTCTCACCATGACGAATACCAATAACTTTGATATCCTCTTTCTTGCCACCAAACAGCTCACAAACAGCTTCAGCCTGAGTTTGAATGGTACAAGCGGGTGCTTTCTGAATAAGAAGGTCACCGTTCTCACCATTTTCAAAAGCAAACAGAACGAGGTCAACTGCTTCTTCAAGCGACATGATAAAACGAGTCATAGTAGGCTCTGTCAAAGTGATAGACTGACCGTTCTGAATCTGATCAATCCAAAGCGGAATAACAGAACCGCGGCTACACATAACATTTCCGTAACGTGTGCAACAGATTTTTGTTTTACCAGACGTTCTGGACTTTGCAATCGCAACCTTCTCCTCAAGTGCCTTGGAAATCCCCATTGCATTGATTGGGTAAGCAGCCTTATCGGTTGAAAGGCAGATAACAGACTTAACACCAGCTTCAACAGCGGCGGTCAGTACATTGTCCGTTCCAACAACATTCGTTCTGACAGCTTCCATCGGGAAAAACTCGCAAGACGGCACTTGCTTCAAAGCGGCTGCGTGAAAGATATAATCTACGCCAACCATGGCACCACGAACAGATTCCAAAGATCTTACATCGCCGATGTAGAACTTAATCTTGTCTGCAACTTCCGGCATAGTAGCCTGGAAGTGATGACGCATATCATCTTGTTTCTTTTCATCGCGGCTGAATATTCTGATTTCACCAATGTCGGTTTTCAGAAAGCGGTTGAGGACGGCATTGCCGAAGCTGCCTGTGCCGCCAGTAATCATTAGGGTTGCATTTTTAAATAATGACATAATATATTTTCCTCCAGCAAATTCTAATCTAAATCACTCATTCTTTTTCTTTATTTTTCCAATGCTTGCAGAATACAACTGTTCTCTTTTAACAAATGCAATTATCAATATGCCCCCAACAATAGCATATCTAATAATTGCTTTATCATAAAAGAAAATGATGCAAGTGCCAAAAATCAATACTATGCAGGACAACAGCAACAATCTTCTCCCATTAAAAATACTTTTAAATGAAAGATTACGTTTAATAGTGAAGGTCATATAAATGTAATGAGATAGCGCAAACACTGCATAACAAAACAAAGTGGTATAAGCCGCAGCAATATAGCCAAATAGTTTAATTCCAATATAGTTAAAAAGAATATTTAATGTTGCGCCTATCATGGATATATACATGGTAAATTTATTCTGGTCATAAAAAAACTCAACATTTGCAAATGTGGTGTACATAAAAGAGAAAACTAAACCAAGAGCAACAGGTGGAATGACATAAACAGCTTCACTATACTTTTCATCTGCAAGAACCATCATTATTTCAGGAGCAAAGGCCGAAAAAACCAACGCACATCCAGATACAATTATAAAAATAATAAAACATACATTGTCAAGTTCTTTAAACTGTTTCTTTTCAAGCTTGTCATATTGCCATGGGACGAAAGCATTATTTATGCTTTGAGTTACAATTTTCATAATTAGTCCGGCACTATATGCAACACCATATAAACCAGCGGCTTCAATGCTAATCATTTTTTGAACCATTATTCTATCAAATTGATCTAATATATACTGAGAGACATAATGGAGTAACAAAGGAAAATTAAACATCAAAGCGAATTGAGCGTATTCTTTTTTGAACCAAGTCTTGCCCACTCTTCTATTGTGAATGAATAATGGAATACCAAAAACCAAATTAACAAATACGCACGTTAAAATTCGGGTGTATCCTTTCTCATCAGATAATAAAACTGCTACAACGCCAATGCCTGCATTTAATACAGCCATCACAAGAGTGCGAACAACAACAGGCTTATAAAGGTATTCATATCGCTTTCTAATTGTCCAGAAATCAATAGCGGGTGTAACAAATAACTCAGCAAAAACTGCTACCATAATAAATTCAGGTAATTCAACAAAATCATCAATAAAGCGGTGAAAAATCAAGTAGATGATAAAACAAATAGCTGTTATAACAAAAGTTAAGGATTGCATAGTAGATGTGTATCCATCTCGATCATCCTTGTATTTACTCATACCTTTATTAAAAACAGCATAATTTAATCGTAGGGTAGTTATTATCGTAAATATTTGTAGCCACGAATTGTAAACTGTAAACTGTCCATACTGAGTTGTTGACATAATTCGTGTGAATATTGGTGTAGTAATCAACGAGATACATTTTTGGACAATTGTGCAAAACATAAACCATAATGTTGCTTTTGCGGCAATGGGTATATCATTGTATTTTTTTAATATCTTCTTTACCGCATTCATGATTTACGTTTCTCCCTAAACATTACATTTTTTACTTTTCTCAAAACTCTGACAGGAAATGTCATTCTCAATTTATAACTTTGAATTTGCTTATTAATTCCAGCTCGTTTCATAGCAATGACAATATCACCATTCTGTTCATAAGATGTGATAAATGCTTGTCTTCCAATGTGTTTTGTTGATGGATTGCGTAGTTGTGCATTTCCTTGTACTGCTTCATCATAATTTCGACGTTCAATTATTATTCTATCTTTTATAAAATCCAGTAAATTTACTCCTTTACTACTATTGACCATGATTGCAGAAATACGTCCGCTCATTTTTTCTTTTAATGTATCTCTATTTATACCCCAAAAATCACCTAAAGTTATATCTCCAACTCGAAGTCGATCAGCGTATCTGCAAGCGTAACAGTTATCACGGAAAGTAAGCATTTTCATAAAAGCCCAATAATATGTATCCTCAAACCGTGATGCACTATATATAACTTGATTATCAGAATACAATTTAAAAATATAATCTGTTTTTCCACCTCTAAATGACAGTGAGGTTACATTGTCGCTTTTTGAAATAGATTCAATATGTTTCTTTAGATACTGCATAGGAGGAACGCCGTGACAAATAATATCTATAGTATATAGATTATCATAATCTCTACCCAAAAAGCCGTATAGTCCGGCAATTTGACATGGTGTTCCGGTAAAAAGCACCATCTTTCCGGATTTTAAATCTTTTAGAACGCTTTGATACGCAAAGCCGATATAGCTTTGTACATATTTTGAACCACGGAACTTCTTTGCTTCCTCTATGTTATCTGCACGTTGATGTTTTACATAACCGCCTTTTGTTGCAACACTTCCGTATGCAACTCCTCCATTTGTCACAAAATATTCAGTTAGAGCAGCACTAATTCCACCTGATGAAGATAGCAATCTCTCCTTCTGATTGGAAATTTGTGCCGCAAAACACGAAAGCGGTTCAACGAGTTTAGGGGGATTATTAACTGGGCATACTTTTTTGCATAGTCCACACTTTACACATTTTTTTATATCAATTAACGGAACAGTGCGTCCAACCTTATCATTAATAACCGATATAGCATTCTGCGGGCATTTATTCATACACGCAAAACAACCAGTACAGTCATCGCTGCGACAAATTTGATAGTTAAACTTGCGCTGTTGGCATACAGCATCGTAAATTGCTTGTTCTAAACAGTCTGATGATTTTCTGCGAGAAATACTTATCAAATCCTCGATATGCTTATAATCTATATCTAATCTATAAATGTCTTGTAGTTTTTTGCAATCGACCTCATCGGGATTAATTAAATGATCATCAAGTTCAACCTCTCGAAGCAGTTGTACGGTCTTAGGGTTTGAAGTTATGCTGATGAATTTCATGTGATTAACTATACTAAAAATAGAACCATGAAATGTGGTAGTGACAACTGCTTTACATTGCCTTATTAAATCGGAAAATTGAAGCGGGCTGCAATGACAAACATGATCGCACCATTTATGATAAAAGCAACAAGAAACAGTTTTCAATCCATTTGCAGCAGCAAATTCTTTTATTGACGTAATTTCCTTTTTAGTAAGTGAATAAGAGTAAATCAGCAAACAGTCATTGTTCTTTACAAACTCATCGCTATAAGTATCTCCATATTCTCCCACCGAAACCAAGAGTGTAGGATCGCAAACTATACTCGCTTCAACAGAACAAACATTTTCAACAAATTCTTTTGTCCTCATATCTCTGACTAATACTTTACTTAGGTTTCTCACAGCATTTATTTGTTCCGGATACATTTTTATTTCTTCTGGCGTGGAGCTTCCGATACTTGCCGCATATGAAATTACGGGAGACAAGTCAATTCCCCAAAATACATCACGCCTGAAGGCAGCTTGACGCACATTCCATATCTCATCACTGCCTAAAATGAATAAATCAGCGTTTGTTGAGCCTGAGTTATCAATCTTAAAGTGCTTTTGTGCTTCTACAAACAATTCCCACTTTTTTCTTCCGAATGCGTTTCTCTCTTTAAATTCTTTAATAAATAACTTATCTCTCTTTGAAACAGGTTTATCTCTATAATATAAATTACGAACGTATTCATACGAACGTGTAGGAATATGAACTACTTCATGTCCCTTTGATTCTAAAAAATACTTTAAACAATACGCCTGAAGGTAAGCTCCAAAATTTGCTGAATCAAAGGGCGTTACTACAACAATCTTCAATTCTGTATACCTCCTATTGATTCTTTTAAATATGATATTGATTTCATAATAGCTTCTTGTTTGCGCTCATTAACTTGTGTATAATCAATAGGTTCACCAAGATTGATCGTTTTTATCATATCTTTAGATACATAACGACACTCAATTCCAAGTAATCCCAATAAATGACATATACGTGCATCAGGGATAAGGCAACCATCGTCATCTACTAAACCAATTGAGTAAAATTTCTTTTCATAAATAACAGAAAACGCTGTACCATGAAAAGAATTAGTAACAACATAGTCGGCATATTTAACGAAACTTATAAAATCCTCTACACCTACTGATTTAGTTGCAAAAATAAATCGCTTTTTTACTTTCAAAACAGTTCTATTTCCACCAGTGAATAGAGTATAGACAGGTAACCCTGTCCGTTCAGATAATGCTACAGCTGCTTCGACAACATCTTGTTTGAAATTTACTGAATAAAGAAATATATAAGGCTCTTTAGCTATTCTTGATGAAGAAATATCGTCATAGACTTGTACAGGATTAAGCAACGTTGGATCTAAGGAAACAGTAATACCTTTTTTGCCAGTCAGAAGGTTGTCTAAAGCAATTTTTCCAGTTTCTTCTCTAACCGATAAAGCGTGGAATCTTAGAATATCTGTTATTATTTTTTCTTTACTTGTATTATTATTTAATTCTCCGCCGTTAATACTGACAGCATAAGATATCTTAGGCGAATGCTTTATGAAAGGAAGAAAATAGTTGGTGTCAAAATCTGTTGCTTTAGGATTCCATATTTGATCACTTCCGCAAATCATAAGATCATATTCACTATCCAATTCTGACAAATCATCTCCAAACTTATATTGTTTCTTGCTCATTGGAAGGACAGATTTTCTAAAATGCGAAAACTTTGCTTCACGTCTTTTCAAAGTGTTGAGAAAGAGAAGATGAATAATATCGTATTTAATATCATTCAATGAAAAAGGTGCTTTAAATAGACTGTAATTCAGTCCATAATTGCGTTGAACATAATCAATAATCTCAACGTCATATCCTAAGTCCTTTAAACAATATGCTAACGCAAATGCTTGTAGTGCAGAACCATAGTTTATAGACCTGCTATAAGTCATTATCCCTATCTTTTTGCTCATATAATGTCGTCCTTTCGTTCTTCTTATAGGATACGGCAATTTATTATCTCCCGATTTTAGTTTGGTTCTTAAACTGGATTTTTTTCAAACACAACACAAATGTGGGGGACATGGCGAATAGTCGTGTCATACGATCAAGCTGTATTTTTCTTTTTTGGTTTCTCAACGTTGCTCGAAGTTCTTTATATGATTTCTTAAAGATTTCCTTAGTAAACCGCATCACTTCGTTTTTATTTTCTATTGAAGACAAGTAAGCCATTACTGTTAATCGAGCACTATGTGTTGCTAAATAGAAGAGTGCCTCTGGCACAAAATCCGGAAAATACTGCTTAGTAAACCGAACGGCATATTCTCCAGCCTTAATTTGGTCAAGGAACTTCATGTTAAATGATTGATGTACTGCACTTTGTTCATTTTGTACATAGCAGTATAACACATCAGAAATAGTAAATACATTTTTTGCTCGACCATACAACTGAACTAACAAAAAATAGTCTTCACTATAGAATAATTTTGGCCATTCGAGATTATCAAAAATCGATCGCTTATAAATCTTATTCCACAAATAATTTGTACAATTTTCTTGCTTGATAAAGCTTCGAAATGAATCATAATTATTATCAAAAGATTCTCTTTTCATTCGTTTCTTACAAATGACACTGCCATCGTTATTAACCATTTGATAGCTGAATTGTAGAATATCACACTTTTTTAATTCAATTATCATATTAAGCGTTGAAAAAGCATCACTAAAAAAATAATCATCTGCATCTAAAAATACAATATACTCTCCTTGAGCTACATCAATTCCTCTTTGTCTTGCCTTACTCGGACCGGCATTCTTTTGTCGTATTATTTTTACATTATTATTTGTTCCTTTAAAATATTCACACAAAACTGGTGTGCCATCAGTTGATCCATCATCTATAATTATCACTTCATAGTTCTGATATGTTTGTGCCAAAACACTTTTTACAGCACACTCCAATACAGTTTCAGCATTATAAGCTGGAATTATTACACTAAATTTATATTTTATCACCATTATTAACCTCGTATAATTGTGTTGGAATAGTTAGCAATACATAAAACGTAAGACAGAACGTAAAATCATAAAAGGGATTACCAAAGAAAGCATAAAATAATATCAAAACAATTGAAATAACAGAAGATAATAGATATTCAACATTTTCGATATTCTTTTGATAATATGAGGGATCATTCCAGTATATTAAAAGCATTTTTACGGCTTTTATAACACATGGAACTGTTAAATTTGCAAATAGAATGCAACCTATGATTCCAGTTTCCGACAGTAACTGAAGGTAACAATTATGACCTCCTACTCCAAATGTACCATTACAAGTCCCTATTCCCTTTCCCAATAGCATACTTTCTGAAATCCAATTTTTCATCACATCATAATATGCCTCTCTTCCACTTAACACATCATCATTCTCAAAAATGCGCTCAAGAAAAATAGTCATAGCAGGCAAACACAAATATAGAATATATATAAGTATGCTTCCTGATATTAAGGTCAATAGTAAAACTCGAATTTTTTTCTTTAGATTTTTATTGAATAATAATACGGTAATTGCAGTTGAGAAAAATATCCCAATCATGAAAGATCGCTTTTGTGTAAGTAATAGTGCTATCAATCCAATAAACGTTATTCCGCTATTTTTAATCATGTTTTTTTGGAGTAATAATCTTGAAATTGTTATGGAAAGCATTATAGATATAAAAAAAGCAGCAGTTGCTACATTTGGCGCTAAACCTGCCATGTAATGTGTTGTGTTTTCATAGCCTCTTTGACTAATTAAATAGTCTGCATCAGATAGTATAATTTTTCTCAAATTATTAATAATATTTGGGATTATACTCTGTAAAATAATTGTAATTGAATAAAACAATCCCCCTTTATTGAGATAAGAAAAAAATGTTTCGTAAGCCCGTTTCTTATTTATAAAATATGTAAAAACCAAAATTGCTATAACGTTAAAAACAAACACAACTGTCGCCTTATCACGATAATCACTATTTAGCAATTCAAAATATTGATACACCAAATACAAAACCGCAGGAATGATTCTGTTGTTATTTTTTTCCCATCGCTGTAATAATACTTCGATTATAAGAAAAGAAGATATAATTATCCAAAATAGATAATCCATGCTTATACCGAAAACAGTGAAAATTTTGAACTTTCCGATTATAAAGTATATAAACAATATGAATAATAGAATTTTCTCCCCGATAGCATTCATATTATTTGCGCTTTCACTGGTTTTGTTTATCGCATACATTTAATTGCACTCCAGTCGATAGAATAATGCTTAGTAATATTATTCAGCTGAGTTGTATTCAGATCTTGTTCAACATTAACCTTTGCCAAACCATTTTTCTTATTTCCAATTACATCAATTATTTCTGGAATATCACTCTCTGAAAGAACTATTTGAGTTCCTTTCATGAATGACATACATTTCAGCCATAAGTCATCAGCATAAATACATATTTTTTTGAACACAGTTGTATCAAAAACTCTTTGATCTAAACTGTGTGGAGGATAAAGTACTCCGCCACAACCAGTAGGACATAGCGCTAGATCCGGTTTAGCAGACTTGCAAATCTTAGTATCCCATTTTGAATATGGAAGCGGACCATTATTATTGAATTTCATCCTATGTACTCTATTAGCCACAATACAATTGGGGTATCTCTTATGTGCTTTTAAAAGTTTTTCAAGCATATCTTCTGGATAAATGATATCATCGTCCACTGTCACAACAATAGCCTCAGGATTATTCTTCATAGAATAGTAATATTTTTTGTGGGACCGAAGATCGTCACAGTATTTCACCTCTAATCCCTGATTAATAAATGGTTTTAGTAGAGCTGTTACCTTTTCTTTATCAGGGTATTGCGTGTCCGCAAGCCACAGTATAATACGATCAGGTTTTACAGTTTGTCTTAATAGAGACTCAATTACAACAGGTAAAGTTTTCATTCGAGCAGGAAAAGTAGTAAATGAAACAATTACTATTTTGTTAGTATACTTACGAACACTTTGCTGCTCTTTCCGTTTAGTAATTCTATAATAAATTGGCACAGTAAAATTAAGATAATACTTCAGCGAATACCACACCGCAACAGATAATCTGTGTATATTGAATCGTTCGATTGCTTTTTCAAAGTTGTATACAGATTTAACAAACATTTCAATCCTCTATCTTCCGCTATTTAGAGCAGACTCATATTTCCGTTTAAGTTCTTCTAATCGGACTTTTTTCGCGATATACGCCTCTGCCTCATTAGCTTCATCATTGGTGTTATTGACTACATACATAATAGCCTTAACAAAGCCATCGTTGTCATTTAATGGGCAGACAAATCCAGCGTTATTCTCTTCGACATCATTCCATGGTGTCTGATCACTAATTATCACCTTTGTACCTACAATTAGGCTCTCAACTATAACGTGGCCATAGTTAGCACTCAATGTCGGAAAAAGGAATGCATCATATTGGCTAAACACAGCATGAACCTGTTCATGCGAAACAAGTCCTTTATATTCACACTTAACATTTGGAGGGAGAAGCTTTATTGCTTCTTAGTTAGGTGTATCACAAAACGTTAACGTGTAAACCTTTTTCATATTATCCCATCACTTTGCTGAACATATCAATATATGAGTTATTTAGGTCATCATTAAGCAATTTAGTTTCAACATATTTATGAAGAGTCTGATTAAAACTCAGATAATCGTCTTCATTCATCCTCGAAACAAAATCTATAGTTTTGCTCCAACTATCACCATCGTTAAGTGATAGAGCATATCCACCATGATCGTGAATATCATCCCACGGAGTAGTTCCCTTACTCACAATTAGATGACATCCGGCGGCAAGCGCCTCAGCTATAACATGACCATAGTTCTCACTCAATGTTGGGAAAACAAATATATTGTATTTTTTGAAAACACTCACTGATTCGCCTGGACTAATCGCGCCTCGGTACTCAATGATGACATTATCTGGGCAATCTGCTAATTCAAATTTACATTCTTCCCAGTATTCCTTATCTTCAATCGGACCATAAATATCAAATCTAATCTTAGTTTTACATTTTTTTATTTGTTGTATCGCAAAAAGAACATTTTTCTTTCTAACAAGTCTTGAAATATACACCAATCTCAAGCAATCATCTGATTTCGGTTCCATGTTGCTAAGGGAAACTTTACAAGCCATGTTAGGCAAATTAAATATTCTGTCATTACTTATTTTCAAGTATTTTTTTATTGCCGTTTCTTCGTCTTCGCTTGTTGCTTGGAAATACGTATTCTTAAAGATTTTTGACGCTCTTTCAATACACAGAAATATCTCTTTCTTAGTTTTACCAATTTTCATTGCACCTTCACACAGTTCGCCTCGTGGAGCCAAAATAATAGGAATTCCTAATCTATTAGCTGCGCGAATTGCAGGAAAGTTCATTTGATAATAGAACACGCTAGATAGATACACCATATCTGCCTTTACTTTATCCAGAATAGATATGAATCTTCTGTAGGAATACTCACTTTCTCTTAAATAGAGAACTTTTCCGTTTCCAACTTTATTCCAACCCTGTTTAATTCCGGATAGCCGTTCAGTTTCTTGAAACTCATGATCATTCGATATGATATAAAAATCAAAGTCATCACATAGATTCTCTACTAAATTCGCTATACTGGTTACGGGGCCACCATACTTTTTTGCAGGCAGATAGCCACCGATAAAAATAGCAATTCTTTTTTTCATTCCTTTAATGTTCCTTTTTCGTAAATTTTCGCATCGACCAAAAATCTGAACCAATATGCTTGAAGATATATAAATACCTTTCCCTCAGTTCCATCAAGAAAGCCAAGCTGCCCATAATATCTATACCAGTAATATAGCCTTGCTCTTAGAAAGAGCGGAAGTCTATAATAAAAACCTCTTTTTTTCTTTTGCAATACATTCCCACCGGTTAGTTCACCTTGTTCCTCATACATCTTCAATTCAAGATTGCTATACCAAATGTGCTTGTTTAACCAGGCATCCAAGCCTTTATAATCGTAGTGAATCAAATCGTTAGTTAACCTATGCACCGCGCCTTTAACAATAATGTGCTCGTCCATAAGCTTCTCTTCCACACGGCCTTTTCCAGTTCTGAATAAACGAAGGAAATATGGTTTATGGGTTCCGCCATGTTTTATCCACTTTCCCATAAAATAAACTCGCCATCTCATTTCATATCCGTCAATATGCTTCGACAGCTTAGAAGCAAGTTTATGATTTATCTCTTTCGCAAGTTCTTCGGATATTCTTTCGTCTGCATCAAGTCGAAATACCCATTCAGTAGCTATTTGGCAATTATCTAATGCCCAATTAAACTGTTTTGCATGTCCTTCCCATGCATGGTAATAGACTTCTGCACCGCAATGTTTTGCAATAGAAATTGTTTGATCATCACTACCGCAGTCAACAATAATAATCCTATTTGAAATTTGTTTTGCGGATAAAATGCATTTTTTTATGTTTTTCTGTTCGTTTTTTGTAAGAATGATAACCGTAATATCGTTCATGTAAATCACCTATAATAAGAATCTATATAAGACATGATCTTATTCTTGTTAAAGTGAGAAATGTAGTACTGTCCGGATACTTTACTCATTTGATCCATATCACACGAGTGTATCAATTGTTTTATATTTTTTTCAAGCTCTGCAACATTACCAATATCAGAACACAAACCACATTTTGATCCTTCAACAATCCTCTTTGTCTCACCAGTTGCCGCGGCAATAATCGGCATTCCGCAAGCCATATAAGACTGCAACTTAGCCGGTATCGTTTTCTCAAACAGCGGATCTGGCATAAACGAAATGAACGCCGCATCACAAGCTGCCAGCAGTTCTGGGATGCGCTCAGGCGGTTGCCTGTCGATCATGATGAACATATCCTGAACACCATTGTCAGCGATCTGTTTCAGAAAGTTATCCTTATCTCTGCCATCACCGACGATTACAAACTTTACTTTCTCCTTGCCTTTGAGCAATTTAGCGGTTTTGGGGAGAATATCAAGTCCCTGTGCCTTTCCGATATTTCCTGTGAAGATTATCTTGAATGAATCATCGTCTGGGATTTCAGGTACTGGTTTTCGCTCAACTGGCTTGTAGAATTCCTCAGCATATTGCGGAAGATACTTAACCTTCTGCTTGTTATGTTTAACTCTTTTTTGTATCTCTTTTACAAAGCTTGGGGATGTAGCAAAAATCACATCACAATGTTTATAGATGTGATTTACCATCGCCTCTATCGGCTTGATTACAAGAGGACTGTGAATGCCTGTGACTATTTCAACATTCTCTGGCCATAGGTCTTGGACATACAAATAGTTTGGTATCTTTCTACGCTTTGAGTACCAAGTGCCAATTAAAGCTTGCGTCATTGGTGATACTTCAAACGTGAACACATAATCTGCTTTAATATGAGTAGTCCAAGCCCAAAGAAAACCAGAAATAACGAAAGAGAAATAATTCAAAGCCAACTTAACAGAGCCTTGTCCTCTTGCAGTTAAGGGAATACGGATTATGTTAACGCCATTCCAGCGTTGCCTTGTTCTTTTAAACCAACCATACCCATCGTAGTATTTTCCTTCTGGATAATTAGGATATCCTGTTAATACAGTTACTTTATACCCACGCTTTACCCATTCTGCACACATATCATTTATGCGAAATTGTTCAGGATAGAAATACTGGCTGATGACCAAAATATGTTTCTTACTCATTAACCTCTCTCTGTTCTTCTTATACTTTCTTTTAGCGAGCAATTCCTATACTCTTCCTTATAATTACTAAGGGACTGATCATAAGCTAGATTACCGAAAGCCTTATCAACAAGTCCTGTTCCTAAACCTACTATCTTAAGCGGTATAGTGCATCCTCTCAGTAATACAATTCTTTTACCATGAGCCTTTCCTATCATTCTAACAAGCTCACTCGTATTGCTGTACTCAGCATTCTGTGGCCAAAATGTTCCTCTTTCTTCATTCTCAATCATCAGCCTTACAAATCCCATGAGGTTCTCAATGTAAAGCATTGAACGACAATTGTCCACATAAGGGAACACAGGCAGCTTTTGTGCCAACTTAGACATCAGAGGATAGTTTCCTTTGCTGCCTTTTCCGTAGATCATCGGCGGACGTAAGATGACCACCTTGAAGTTCTCATCTTCAAGTCTCCTGAGACCTTTCTCAGCTCTAACCTTACTATCACCATAGCAGTTTGCCGGACTTACAGGTGTATCCTTCGTAATCATTCTTTTATGACCAATCGGTGCGCTGTCACCATAAACAATAGCTGACGACATGAAGATAAACTGCTTAACTCCTGCTTTCTTTGCCCTCATAGCAGTTCTGATGGTCAGCTTTGTGTTGACCTCATAGTACTGCTTTGCTTTCTCTTTACTAATCTTACCATTATCAGAATGGGCAATACCTGCTACATGATAAACACTGTCATAGCCGGAGAAATCGTACTTCATCCAACTATCGCCGATCATGTCCAGTGTGTCCACCTGATACTTTTCAGACCATTGCTTCATATATTCTTCAAACGAGGTGCCAATATATGAACCTGCACCTGTGATTAAAATCTTCTTCATACCTCTACCGTTCTATCCTTATCAATCTCTGTATCTTCAGTAATGGTCTGCGCTTTATCAATCTCTTTTGCAATAGCTCCTGTGCCACCTTCAACAACGCCCTTGCTTCTCAGTGTAGCGGTAACCGAACCGAAGAACATCTTGCAATCCATGAGAAAGCCAGATAAGCTACTGCTTCTAAGAGCTTTCGCATACACACCATCCAGTTTAGCCTTTTCTTCTATCTCCAACTCATCTCTACCACTAATCTGAGCCAACCCAGTCAAACCAGGCTTCACATCATTCGCGCCATATTTATCACGCTCAGCCGTCAGATAATCCTGATTCCAAAGAGCGGGGCGCGGGCCAATCACACTCATATTGCCGAGGAAGATATTCCAAAGCTGCGGCAGTTCGTCAATACTAGCTTTGCGGATAAAACCGCCAACCTTTGTGATACCGCCGTTCTTCAGCATGTGCGTCGGAACGTCCTTCGGCGTATTGACGGACATAGAACGGAATTTAAGCAACTCGAAGTAAGACTTATCCGTTCCCACACGCTTCTGCTTAAAGAACACGGGACCGGGATCGTCAGCCTTAATAGCAAGAGCTGTAACAGCGTAAACAGGTGCTAAAACAACAAGGCCGCCGAAGGAAAGAATAACATCAAATCCACGCTTGATGTACTTCTCATAGAATGTCGGGATATGTGTGCTGTTTCCAACAGCCTCAAGGTGCCCCTGCTTTCCGTCTGCGTTTACAGGATCATCCGCATTCTCGACAAACACTACTTTTCTACCCTGTACCGGATTCTGCTCTTCCGGCTGATTAGCGTAAACAGAGTCGGGATATTGTTTCTTGGCAATATGACGCATTACAAGATATGTAGCACCCAAAGCCAAACCGGTTACCGCAGCTGCTGTTTTCAGATTTTTCTTAGTCTGCTCTTTCACAATCTCTTACCTCACCTTATTTTTATATCTCATATCATTACTGTGTTCCACACAAATGATTCATCAAGCTTTATCCACTCACACAGCAACAGGCAATTTCTCATGCTGTTTCATATGTTCAACCTTCTCGGTATCACATACTTCATTATAGCCTGTCTGCGTACCAGCCTTGATCTCTGCTCTTGCTTTAACAACAGAGCCGCAGTTAATATGGCAGCCTTCGTGAACAACACTGTTGTGGTTTAAGATCACTCCGGCGGAAAGTATGCATCCTGTTTCAACGGTCACTGCGGTATGAACAACAACCATAGGCTCTATGAAGCAACCTATGCCGATTTTTGCCGACGGACTAACATATGCTTTTTCATGAATGAGAGTCGGCACTTCATAACCGATCTCACATAATCCTTTTATCAGATTCAGGCGGAGCTCAGTATTTCCAATCGCAACAACCGCCGAATCGTATTCATGAATCAACTTATCAATATCACAGATCTTTCCGACGGCAGACGGATATACATCATCAACAAAATCGATTTTCTCAAAGTACTTCATCGATTCTGCGATTTCCTTGGCGACCATACCATATTGTCCGGCACCTATGATAAGTAAGTTCTTCATAAACACGCCCCCTAAAAGATTATAACAATGTCAAGGTGGATTAATACGACTTTTAGAGACCAAAAAACTCTTGGTCTCGGAAATACTATATATAAGAACCAACCGTGTGCTCCTAACACACTATGTTCATTAACAAGCTCATATCAACCGCTAACATATTGAGCAGCTTATATCAACCCGCCAACTTTAATCTATAACAGCTTCTTATGTACATACTACCAACAATTGACATACCAATGACCTTCTTCAGCTCAAAAGGTAAATTCTCCGCCGATGCGTCGGAAGTGTTCATACCTGATAATGCAATGATATTACCACGAAAATGTAACGAAACTATGATGGATTTTAATGTACATTCCCCTCGATTTTACGCTGTTTTCGCCATCTTTTCACCTTTTATAAATAAGAGGTTAGGCGTATTCACTGACATAGAACGGAATTTAAGCAGTTCGAAGTACTGCTTGTTCTGACCGACTCTTTTCTGTTTGAATAAAACAGGACCTGGGTCATCAGACTTGATAGCAAGTGCGGTAACAGCATATACAGGTGCGAGAGTTACCATGCCAAAAAAAGAAAGCAACTTATCAATTCCACGCTTAACGCATGACTCATAAACCGTAGGAAGGTGTGACGAATCTCCGACAGATTCAAGATGTCCGTTAAGGCCATCTGCATTCACAAGATCATTTTCATCTTCGATGAAAACTACCTTTTTGCCCTCCATAGGATTCTTTTCCTCTGGTTTATCCTGATAAGTTGCTTTTGTCTTCTGGCTTTTAGCTGCAAAATTCATAACTACATATGCAGTACCGAGAATAGCTCCAGTTATTGCCAATGCTTTTTTCAATTCTTTCATTTCCTACTCACCCTAAATAATTCATTCTAAAAACAATTTCTATAGATGACTGCATCTACGGAAATAACAGCTGAGAATAATAACTCACGAATAGTTTTGTTGTCGCCGATGATTCAAATAAAATAAGACGTTCCAGTTATAACAAGCCTCACATTGATATACTGCCAATGAATGTCCAACTGAAAAGCCGTCTATATTTATATGCAAATGTATTCCGATAGCTCGCAATTCTCGGAAATATCATATTATTTCGCAACTTTAATTATATCATTATTTGTCATAAGTGTCAAGCAGAGCGGACTGTTTTTAGGCATAACAAACAAAGAAACCGTTGACCGTCATAGGTTGTATATATATTTTCTTTATGCCTTCTTTACGAAAATTTATATTTGGCTTGTATAGTACAGAAAGTATATTTCCGAAGAGCTTTTCTTATGGAGCAAACCAACGAAACATGGCTCCGTTTGGTCGATTGGACGTTGTGACATTACTCATTAGGAAAAGAAACAGCTCCGAGAGCATTACACTCTCAGAGCTGCTTGGATCCTTCATCTAAATAGACCACATATCGGTCCTTAAATCCCCAATTAGCATTCCGCCAGTAAAATAGCTTGCTGTCCTTGTAGTATAGCTCTTTCAGCTTGTTCAGTGAGGTATTTACGGATTTATTTACCGCATTCGGCGTCATGAGCATTAGCGCAGATATATCATTAGCGGACATCTCCTCATAGCCGAAAACTCCGAAGTACCTGCCGAGGATCTCCTGTTCCTTCTTTGACAGCTGATCAAACAGCGGCTTTAAGTATTCACAGCAGAGCTTTATATATACATCGTTGTCAGGGTGAAGCTCGTTCTCACCGAGCCTATCCTCGGTGATATAGTCGAAGCCAAAGTTATCCTCTTCACTGCCATATATGATAACGGAGTACACGAAGGAGTACTGTAAACACCTGCTGACTACCGAGAGACTTATACCGAGCTCCTCAGCTATCTCTTTTTCAGACTTGCCGTTCTTATGCAGCCGCTTGCATTTATTGATAAGGCTGAAGCTTTTGTGGGACAGCTTGAAAAGTGAACTGGAGTCGATGATATGATTGCGGATACTTGCTTCCATAAAAGGCTTGATATAGGTGAGAAAAGAACTTGTATCCGGAACATAAAGCTTCGACATAAGTCTCTCAATAAACTCGAGAGAAGCAATCTGAAACAAGTCATCAAGCGTATCCTGCGAATGGATAAATGAGCGATAACGTTTCGCAACTGCATTCACTGTTTCATGTATAAAACCGGTATTCTGTCCGTAAAGTGCGTGGAGTGCAGCCTTGTCTCCGTCATAAAACTGTTTTAACAGTTCCTCGTTAGTCATTGTCCGTTCCTTTCTTAGGTCTGCCTTTCCTCGGAATGTTAATTCCGCAGCTCTTATACAAATTCTTAGATTGCAGCATTGCTTCAAATTCCTCGTTGCTGTATTCAGGAGACATCATAGCTTCTGTGTATAACTCCTCCGCTTTTGACAGCAGAAGCTCCTTCTGCACTTCGGTAAGAGCTTCTCTCTGAAATGCTTTTTCAATTCGTTTTATGCAGCGGCGATAACTCTGATACTTAGGATCATCGGCTTTTTCTTCCTTGACCTTCTTCTTTGCATACGCCATTTGATTGCAGGTACGCTTTGTATCTTCCGGCGACGGCATATCGCAGAATCTTGTCCGATAAGCTTTCGTCATAAGGAAGTAACGTCCGCAGTTTTCACAGCGGCGAGGGAAATGTCCCTTCATAAGTCCCCGGAGCATATCTGTCTTAGCGATTGCCTGCAAATTGTCCATTCGGAAATACTCTGCTATGATATATTCATTTTTTACCGGATCATACATAGGTTTATACTGCAAGATCATAAAGTCTGAGTCTGTGTAAGTCACCTTGTCCGGATCATTGAAGTTTGCGACCATCCATCTGTAGCGTGGATCACACATCAGTATGTGATAAGCACCGGCAAGGTGGTTAATGTCGTACTTTTTCAGGAACGAGATAATATGCACCGTGAACATTCTGAAAGTGCGTAATACCGCAAATACATCTTCGACAAAGCCCATAGTTATGTCCAGCAGTTCAAGATACCACATCCAGTTGAAGTTATACTGCTCTGTTCCGAATTCCGCATTTTCAAAATGCTTCATGAAGTCCTTTCCGACAGGGGACATAAGTACCTCTCCCATCTTGAAGGTCTGCATAAGCTCCTGAATTGCACAGACGTGTTCGTGTATTTCTATCCACTCATCAAATGTAGGTATTTTAATATGCTCGTCCTGTGCAAGCTCAGCCTTGCGTTCTTTGTCAGTGTCTATGAGTTTGCGGTAAAAGACGTGCTTCTCTCTGCATATACACGCAAGACGTTCAAGCTCAACAAGATGCTTTGACATCTGCCGCAGTACATCATCGTCCACGTTCATAAGAGAAACAGAAAGCTCGCCGAGAAGGAACTCCTGTCCTTTGATAATTATTTTATTGCCCTTAACGATCACATCAATGTATCCTTGCATGGTATGCCTCCTAACAATGAGAACAAATGTTTTTATATATTATATCACACATATGTTCTGCTTGCAATAGTCAAACCGAACAAAATTTCTTTTTCTGCATTATGAATATGTGATAAATCTCATATCCCGATATATCGGCAAGAAAAAATGTCTCCGAAAACGAAAAAAAAATGTCTCCACATTTTATGCAAATGAAAAAAAGTTCCCATAATATATATTAGAGGGACACGATCGCCGCAGTTGTTGATTCAGCTGCGGCAATTTTGTTTCTACACTGAAGGAAAGGAGGAATGCTATGAGTAATATGTTACAAACGAAAACCGCTGAAGAAATACTGTCAACGGTGTTCAAGCCGAAGGAGTTCATCATTGACGGACTTTTTACGCAGGGACTGTACGTCCTTGCAGGTGCACAGAAGGTAGGCAAGTCGTGGATGGCAATGGATATATGCCTCAGCATTGCAACAGGAGTTCCTGTACTCGGACGTGATACTATTCAGGGAACTGCTTTGTATCTTTGTCTCGAGGATAACTATCAGCGACTACAGCGCAGATTGTTTAAGATGAATGCCGAACCGATTGAGAATCTTCACTTTGCAACAGTTGCTGACAAAATAGGCAGCGGTCTTGAAGAGCAGATAGAAGCTTTCAAGAAAGAACACAGCGATTTGAAAATAGTTGTCGTTGACGTAATGCAAATGGTGCGCAGCAATGTTGAGTCAAGTTATGGCGCTGACTACGTAGAACTGATCGCTCTCAAACAGCTTGCGTATCACTTGAACATCTGCATACTGCTGATACATCATATGCGAAAAGCTAAGGACGATAATCCGTTCAATATGATGACAGGCAGTACAGGTATCGGCGGAGCTACTGACGGAAACTTTGCGCTCAAGGAAACAAAGTGCGGCTCAGGAAAAGCTATTATGTATTGTCAGGGGCGTGACATTGAATACACTGAACTGCGAATGCATTTCGATACTGATGTCATGCGTTGGATAGTTGAAAATGAACCTGCGACACAGAAGAGCCGCGACAATATTGTTCTCTCTGCTGTTTATCTTTTCATCAAGGTGCGAATCCACTTTGAAGGTACTGCAACTGAGTTAGTCGCTGAGCTGAAAACAGTTACAGATGAAGTCATTTATCCGAACAGAGTAACCCGCGACTTAGTCCAGAACGGATATGAGCTCAGCAAGTACGGAATTGAATTCAGGTACGAAAGAGTTCACAAAGGTCGAGTTATTATTCTTCACTACAACGGCGAGCGTGACAGTAGTGACGGTAGAAATGTTACCGTCACGCAGGCACTGCCTGACAGTTCACAAACGTCTATATAGCTTCATCTGCGGGGCGTGTCAGTAGTTTTTCGTGTCGGTAGAGTTACCGTCACGGCTGAGTTACTGTCACGCACAAAAACGCCCATATTTGCCACCAATATAGAAATCGGGTAGTTATCCCAACTGCACCCACAAAAGCGATTGTGGTGCAACGTGGAGCGAGTGTGGCGAATAAAACAGTAACGAAACGTTACGGAATTATTCGCAGAGGACAGAAGCAGTGGCGGTACCCAAGAAATCGGCTCAGAAAAGCCGGCAAGCATAGCAGCTGGCATTCCGCCTGCCGCCTTGCTTGTCGGGCAGAAGCCCGAACCCACTTTAATTGGCATAGAAAAAAGGAGGATGATAACATGAGAAAACGAAACACGACCATAGCGATACGCTGTACAGAGGAAGAAAGCAGACATATCCATGAACAGGCTGAGAGGCATGGTTTGAAGCTCAACGACTTCATTTTGCGGTGCGCTCTCGGTAAGAAAATCGTTGTCGCCAACGGCATCGATGAGATAGTCCGGCAGCAGAAAGCTATCGGACGTAATCTCAACCAGATTGCTACACTTGCAAACATGGACAGGCTGACCGTCGTGAATTTTCAGCCGCTCCTCGACGAGCACAGGAAGGTCACGGAGCTGATAGGTCAGCTGCTTCGGGAGGTGAAATAGTGGCGACGGTCACAGCGATAAGCACGAAAGGCGGTGGCGGCGGAAAGAAAAGTCTGGACTACATCTGCCGCGATGACAAGACCGATGGCAAAAAATATGTGACTGCTCTCAATTGTTCGCTGCCCACCGCCTATCAGGAATTTAAGAATACCCGTGAGATGTACAACAAGACTGACGGAATACGCTACTATCATTTCGTCCAGTCACACCCAAGTGGCTACAAGATTGAGCCTGCACTTGCTCACAAGATAGCAGTTGAGTTCGCGAAGAGAGCTTTCCCGGGACACGAAGTTGTAGTGGCAACTCACACTGATGTCGACCATATACACTCGCACTTCATACTCAACGCAGTCAACGCTAACACAGGTTTGAAGTACCACTCAAACAAGTTCACACTGCAAGATCTGCGACAGCTCAGCGATGAAATCTGTCAAAAGTACGGAGTGACAACGCTCAGCAAACCTGAGATTCACAAGCAGAGTAATGGAATCACTAACGGCGAGTATCGAGTTGCAATGCGATGTGAGAGTTGGAAAATGGCTCTCTCCAATACCATTGACGTGGTAATGAAAAGAGCCAAGAGCAAGAAACAATTCCGCTTCTACATGAAGCAAATGGGTTATGATGTTCGGTGGGAGGACAGCCGAAAGTACATCACATACACCTGCCCAAATGGCAGAAGATGCCGCGACAATAAATTGCACGAAGCGAAATATAGGAAGGAGAATATGGAATATGAATTCGAAATACGAAGAAGCGAAAGAAGCCTCCAAGCAGAATATGCAGGAGACACAGGACATACCAACTATGGTCTGCGTACAGGAACACAACTGGCTGGCGCTGATATCACAGCTGAAACTTCTGACAGATACGCTGTTCGATGTCAAGGCTCAGACAGACGAGACAATGACATATGCACAGATGAAACAGTACCTGCAAAATCAGCGGACGATATACAATCAGCTGCTGGAACAGGGAAAGGAGATACAGGAGCAGACGTCACAAAACGTGACGGCAGAGGTATCGAAGCTGGATCAGACGGCGAAGAACCTCGTATCACAGGCTGGGAGGCTGAACGAGCAGACCTTATCGCAGCTGAAATGCTCAGACGAGCAGAGCAGAAGTCACGGCTTCAGACTGCTCCGACTGGTGGTGCTGATAGAATTGCTGCACCTGATATCGTCGGTGGCATTGCTGCTATGGCTTCGATAATCGAGGATGAGCCTGAGCCTGCCGACGATACCGAGTACGCTCGGGAGCACATTGACAGGAAGGCACTCGCGAAGGAGCTCAGAAAAAAGGAAGAACTCGGTATGCATATGGGATAATCAATGACTCCCTGATACAGGGAGTCACATGACTCAGGGGCAAAACGTCCGTGAGTTATCATTCAGAGCTCAACTACCGAAGCGGTACCTGAGTCGGCAAATCGC
The DNA here is from genome assembly GCF_000621785.1 of Ruminococcus flavefaciens ND2009. Taxonomy (GTDB): domain Bacteria; phylum Bacillota; class Clostridia; order Oscillospirales; family Ruminococcaceae; genus Ruminococcus; species Ruminococcus flavefaciens_C. The sequence continues at coordinate 33,964 of NZ_JHXI01000019.1, forward strand.
AGGCTCAGCAAGGGGCGTCCCATACGAGAGTGTTGACAAATGAGTTGCTAAAGGTTATAATGTATTTTAAGGGAGTACACAAAACAAAGCACTGCTACTCAATTGTATTTATACAGAGTTCAGGATATTCAATTTATTAGAAGGTGATTAGTAATGACTGAGGAAGAAAAAGAATACTGGGAAATGAAAAAGCAGGAGCTTATTGCTCAGCCATGGGCAGACGATGGGACAGATAAAGAGTGGGACGAAGAAACCCGAAAAAACTGGGAAGAAAAAATGTCAATATAAAACCGCTTGATTGCTCAGGCGGTTTTCTTATTCTCAAAAGCACTTATGACCTACATTTATGTTAGTCATAAGTGCTATTTTGTTTAAAGGAGAAATGTAAAATGAACAATTCAAATCACATAGGAAACGAGATAAAGACAATGAGAAGGAGTATGATCGAATGGCTGAAAACAAAACAGAGACTAAAATCGTAATGCTTACCATAAAGCAGGCGGCAGCTCTTGTAGAGGGACTGACCGAGTACAGAGTCCGCCAGATGTGCCTGAGCGGTCAGGTGCCGCACATCATGGCTGGCAATAAATATCTTATCAACAAGGAATTATTCCTGAAATATCTGCGCGGAGAGACCGCGTAAAAAAATAGTGGAAATGGCGCGTTTTTTCTGGACTTCCGCACCGAGTTGTGGTATGATGTCGTTGGCAAAAACGCGCCATATTTATGAAGGAGGGAAAATATATGGCGACTATAAGAAAAAGACCGAATGGTTCATTCGAGATAAAGGTATCATGCGGCTACGATATTTACGGAAGACAGCATAATCAGTACAAGAGCTATTATCCCGAACCCGGCATGACACCTCGTCAGATCGACAAAGAAGTCAACAAACAGGCGGTGCTGTTCGAGGAGGAGTGCAAGAAAGGTCAGATAACATCGGCGGTCAAGTTTGAGACATTCGCCGAGCAGTGGTTTGATGAGTATGCAAAGGTCAACCTGAGACCGACCACATTCTCAAAAATGCGGCAGGTCACCAAGCGTATCTACGCTGCAATCGGACACAAGCGTATGGACAAGATAACGTCCCGAGACATACAAATGTTCATCACCGACCTTATCGTAAACGGCAGGCACATGGTCACAGGCAAGCCGCTGTCACGAAAAACTGCTATACATCACCTGAGCTTCATCAGTGACATATTCAGCTACGCTATCCGTATGGGAATGCTGACGGACAATCCGTGCAGCAGAGTTGTGATACCCAAGCTGGAGCAGAAGGAAAAGGAGATATACACCCTTGATGAAGTGAAGAAGCTGTTTGAAGATCTGGGCTATGAGCCAATGTGGTTTCAGGTCTACATAACACTGGCGATATACAGCGGCTTCCGAAGGAGCGAAATGCTGGGACTGGAGTGGAAGGACATCGACTTTGACTACAACACCATAAGAGTTCGCAGAACTTCACATTACACACCTGCGAAGGGCATCTACACCGATACTACGAAAACGAAGAAGTCTCAGCGAGTAGCAAAATTCCCCGAGGACGTAATGGATATGCTGAAGAAATACCGCAAGGAGCAGAGAAAAGAAGCCCGTCGGCTGGGAACGAAGTGGGAGGATAACGACAGGCTGTTCACCAAGTGGAACGGCTCACCCATGTATCCCGAAATGCCGTACAAGTACCTGAAAAGCTACTGCGAGAAGATTGACATACCCTTCCGCGGCATACATTCACTGAGACACCTTCACGCATCGCTTCTCATCTACGAGGGCATAGACGTAGTAGCAGTGTCGGCGGATATGGGACACAGTATCGTAGGAACTACCTTGAACCTGTACTCCCATATGTTCCAGGAGGCGAGAGCGAGAAACTGCGATGCCATAACCAATGCACTTAGGTTTACCCGAGAGGGGAATAACGCTAAACCTAAGTCCGCAAAGGAGGCTGAACCCGACATTGACGAAGATGAGGACGAGCTTGAAGAAGAAACTATGGGGCAGACTATGGCATAAAAAATAAGCGGTCAAGAGCACTTTTAAAAAGGATGAGCTCGCAAAATGACTATTCTAAGCCATTTGCGAGCCTTGCTTCTGGTAGAGACGAGGCACGCTCTTCTGCTTTAGTTGACTTTCCACAAATAATATGATATAATGGCGATAATATAGGGGAGAATCCCTATATGTGCGGATACAATGATATAAAAGGAGGTTTTTCTATGAAGATCAAAAGAATAATAGCGGCGGCGTTATCGCTGTGCATGGTGGGCGGAGCATTCACATTCGCATCACCGGAGGTCAGTGACTATTCCATTACAGCGGATGCTGCCGGCGAGTGCTATTCCTATAACAGCACCACGCAGACGCTGACACTGAAAGGCAATGTGGATCGCATTGAACTCTGGGACTTTGCACACTATGATGATATCAAAACTATAAGGGCGGCGGAAGGAACGATCCTTCCGGCAGACTGTTCCAATCTTTTTGGCGGGTTGGACAGCTGCACACAAGTTGATCTTTCGAATGCTGATGCCTCGAATGTGACCAGAACAAGTCAGATGTTCCTTGGGTGCAAAGCACTGACTTCTGTCGATCTGAGCTGCTTTGCTGAGAACAAAGTTACGAGCATGGAATCAATGTTTGCCGAATGTTCTGCGCTGACATCAGTTGATCTGAGCTGTTTTGATACAAGCAATGTAACTGAAATGTATTACATGTTTGCTATGTGTCCTGCTCTTACATCTGTAGATATGAGCGGCTGTGATACAAGCAATGTAACAAATATGCAGCAGATGTTCTGGAAATGCTCATCTCTGAGATCAGTTGATCTTAGTGGATTCGATACACACAATGTGAAAAGATTTGACAGTATGTTTGAAAAATGTTCTTCACTGAAGACACTTGATCTGAGCAGCTTTGACACAAGCAATGCAACGTCCATGGGTTATATGTTCTCTGAGTGCTCTGAGCTGACTTCACTTGATCTGAGCAGATTTAACACAAGCAATGTTACGGATATGCGTTTGATGTTCTGTTCCTGTTCTGGACTGACTGTACTTGATTTTAGCAGCTTTGACACAAGCAATGTGGCAGATATGGCTTATATGTTCTCTGGTTGCTCTGGATTGACTGCTCTTGATCTTAGTAGCTTCGACACAAGCAATGTGACAGATATGGATCAAATGTTCTCTGGTTGCTCTGGATTGACTTCTCTTGATCTTAGCAGCTTTAACACAAGCAATGTGACGCTTATGTCTTATATGTTCTATAATTGCTCTAGATTGACTGAGCTTGATCTTAGCAGCTTCGAAACAAGCAATGTGCAGTCAATGAATGATATGTTTCGAGATTGTTGTAGATTGACTGCTCTTGATCTTAGCAGCTTCGACACTAGCAATGTGACGAATATGAGACATATGTTTTATGATTGTTCTTCCCTGACTACACTTGATCTGAGCAGCTTCGATACAAGCAACGTTGAAAGTGCAGATTCAATGTTCCGATACTGTACAGACCTTTCCGTATTAACGCTTGGAAAGAATTTCGGCGATATTGCCGTGGGGCATGAGCTGCCAAACGGAAACGGCTGGGTGAATGCAAGTGACTCTTCAACTGTCATCAGCGGCAGTGCAGAATTTGCCGAATTTAAGAATACAGGCGGCACTTACGTCCAGTATGGCTTTGATAAAAAAGGCGATGTCAACTGTGACGGAGATATCACAGTAGCCGATGTTGTGCGGCTTCAGAAATGGCTGCTTGCCATTCCAGGTACGCAGATACCATACTGGAAAAACGCTGATTTGTGCGAAGATGGCAGACTTGATGGGTTTGATCTCTGCCTGTTAAGGCAGCAGATAATCGAGCAGAAAGATACCTATACCATACGCCTTGAAAAAGTCGGAGAGGATATAACATCCTTAACTTCGACCATTTCGATAATCAATAAGTATCTGGGATGCGGTCTTGGAGAGGCAAAGAATATTGTCAATTCAGCCCCCGTTACTATAACAGATTCAGCAACAAAAGCAGATGCAGATCAGCTCGTTGCCGACCTTGAGGGCGCAGGAGCAACTGTTTCTGTCACCAAAAACTGATAACGCTCTCTGCACAGATGTGTGTCAAAAATAAAAGTTCTGTAAAGGGAACATATCACGGCTCTGAAAGCAATTTCAGAGCCGTTAATCTTATTAGGAAGGAAGCTGAACCGGATATTGACGAAGATGAGGACGAGCTTGAAGAAGAAAATATGGGGCAGACTATGGCATAAAAAATAAGCGGTCAAGATCAAGAGCACTTTTTAAAAAGAACGAGCTCGCAAAATGACTGTTCTAAGTCATTAGCGAGCCTTGCTTCTGGTAGAGACGAGGCATGCTCTTCTGTTTAGTTGACTTTCCACAAATAATATGATATAATGGCGATAATATAGGGGAGAATCCCTATATATGCGGATACAATGATATAAAAGGAGGTTTTTCTATGAAGATCAAAAGAATTATATCAACGGTATTGTCAACTGTGTTACTTATTGGTGTCATACTGGCTGACACCGCCATTACTGACAGAACTACCTATCAGCTTACTGCACACGCTAAGGAAACAGTGGAAACAATTGCAACAACTTACCAAACATATATATATGATTCCGAAACATTGGTAATCACATATCTACCCGAAGTGCATAACTTTAGTGGGGTTCATTTTGCTGTAGAAGCTAGTGATACCAGTCTCGGTAAAATTTGCCTTATCCGATGATGTTTTTGAAATAACTGATCTAAATGCCGATTCAGTTATACTTACAGGCTGCACCGGTGATACATACTGTACGATCGAAAAGGTAAAGATATATTTCGATTGTCCACCTGGTGATGTCAACTGTGACGGAGAGGTCACAATAGCTGATGCTGTTCTGCTGCAAAAATGGCTGCTTGCTGTTCCGGATACTCAGCTCTCTTACTGGCAGAATGCTGATCTGTGCAAAGATGATAAACTCGATGTCTTCGACCTCTGCCTGTTAAAGCAAATGATAATCGAGCAGAAAGATACCTATACCATACGCCTTGAAGATGCTGGAAAGAAACCTACATCAGTCGCTTTTATTATTCATCAGTATTTGGAATGCAGTCTGGTAGAAGCAAGGGATAGGGTCGCTGCAGCACCTGTTAAAATAACAGATTCAGCAACAAAAGCAGAAGCAGATCAGCTCGTTGCCGACCTTGAAGGTGCAGGAGCAACTGTTACCGTAACGAAAAACTGATACCGCCATCTGGACAGATGTGTGTCAAAAATAAAAGTTCTGTAAAGGGAACATATCACGGCTCTGAAAGCAATTTCAGAGCCGTTAATCTTATTATGAAGGAAGCTGAGCCGGATATTGACGAAGATGAGGACGAGCTTGAAGAAGAAAATATGGAGCAGACTATGGCATAAAAATACTCCGCAGAGACAAAACTCTGCGGAGCGTCTGATATTGTTAAATAAAAAAATAAGTGGTCAATAAGTGGTTGGGAGCACTTTTAAAAAAAATGAGCTCGCAAAATGGCTATTCTAAGCCGTTTGCGAGCCTTGCTTCTGGTGGAGGCGAGGGGAATTGAACCCCTGTCCGAAAGTCCGTTCATGCAACTTTCTACGAGCGTATTTTACCTATTATGATTCCCTGTACGAGCCGCCGATAAACGGGCTGCGGGTGCAGGTAGTCCGTATACAACTGGCGGACACGGACACTTCCGTCAGTCGTTCACCGCTGATCGATGCCCAAGCGAGAGCCGCGGTACTCCCTCGGTGGACAGAAGCTGACTTAAGCAGCTACCAGTTCGCTATTTCTAGAAACTGTAATGTTATTTCTTGCGTTTATATTTAAACGTGGCGCAGGTTATGGAGATCACGCCATTCTCCGCTCGCTTATCACACTTCAAGACCCCCGTCGAAACCTTTACGCCCCCATATAATGAGGGAGTGAGGTGGGGAGCCGAAATGCTCCGAATAACATTATACACTGTTTTCAGCCGTTTGTCAACTGCAAATGGTGTCGTTATTTGTAAAAGCAGAGATATTTCCTGTTTGTTTGCGTCAATGCAGGTATAGTTCGCCAGGGGAGTACCATTCCGTTAGTTCATGAGCGGAGTTCACATTACAGAGTATGTGCAGTCCGTGTTAAAAAACTTTGACCATAGTGCAGTGTATTCCTTGTCCTTTACAAGCTCAGACAATCGCTTATATGTGCCGTTGTCCACGTCTATGTAACGATTGATATGGATGTACCGAATATCATATTTTATTGACTTTGTCAATAGAGAGATGGCTGATCACCGGAAAATTGCTGATATGAGCAGAAACAAACATACAAAAGAGAGGAAAGCGATCATAGGTCCATCTTTTTAGTAATAGTCAAATATACAAACTTACACATATCGGAAATATAAACTCATTCTTGACAATTCATGTTAAAAATGCTATAATAAATCAAATAGTTTTTACATGATATGGCGTGAAATTATGGGGGCAGTTCATATGTGTAAATCATATTCAGTCTATGTAAGCAACGGCTTTACAGCGGATATTCACATTGTTTGATTCGTACACGGGATAATTCTGTTCTGTGTACGTTTTTATTTTTTTAAAGGAGGACGAAAAATGAAGAAGATCATCAAAAGGGCTGCTGCTTTGGCGATAGCAGCGGCACTGACGACGGGGGCAGCGCCGCCCCGGTTCGGCGGAGGGTTCCTGCAAAAGCCTGCAAATGTATATGCAGCGGACGCATATACATTTGACGAAAGCACGGGTGTGCTTTCGCTGAAAGGTTTGATCAACCTAAATGTCAGATCGGAGATTTTAAATTACAAAGACAAAAGTAAGGTCAAAAAAGTAGTTGCAGAAGAGGGGACGAAGATAACTCAAGGCTCTTTTCTGTTTGATAGTTTTGTAAATTGTACCGAAATGGATCTTTCAAAGGCTGATGTGAGCTCCTGCGAGAGGTTTGGAGCGATGTTCAATAATTGCACTTCTCTGAAAAAGCTTGACCTTTTGGGCTGGGATACCGGTAGTGCTGTAAATATGCAGCAGATGTTCGATTCCTGTAAATCTCTTGAGGAGCTTGATCTGAGCAGCTTTACCATAAAATCAGGCACAGATTTTCAAAGTGCTATGTTTTATGGATGTAGTTCTCTTAAAAAACTGACTTTGGGAAAAGGCTGTTCAGGATTGACTTCTGATTCCCGCTTACAGCAAGGTGAGTTTGGCTGGTCAAACGTCATGGCTCCGGATACTATAATCAGCGGAACGGACACCTATGCTGTTATCTCAAACAGCGGCAAAAACACCTATATCAGGGACTATGCTCTCATGCCTGCAACGGATTGTTACACATACAACAGCACAACAGGTCTCCTGACGCTGAAAAACGTTGTTGACAGGGAAACAATAAGACGCTTTGAGAAGAAAACCTCTGTAAAAAAGATAGCCGCTCAGGAAGGCACTAAATTCGTAGACAGCTGTTCATGTATGTTTGATGGGTATACAAACTGTACAGATATAGACCTTTCCAATGTGGATACAAGCAGGATGACGTCAATGTCGAATATGTTCTATGGCTGCTATTCATTGATAAATCTTGATCTGACAGGTGTGGATACAAGCAAGGTAGACAGTATGGATTACACATTTGGTATCTGTTCAGCTCTGGAAAACATTGATCTCAGCGGATTTGACACAACGAATGTCACAACAATGGAGTATATGTTCTATGGCTGTCAGTCTCTGAAAAAAATTGATCTCGGAAAGTTCAGCTTTGAAAAGGTCATGACAATGGCTGGAATGTTCGGCGGCTGTGAAGCCCTCGAATCTATCAGCGGTACGGCTTTCGCATCATCAGACTGCACTGACTTAGCCAGTATGTTCAGCGGCTGTACGGCATTAAAGGAGCTTGATCTGAGAAGTCTTGATACAGTCAATGCTGAAAATATGAACAGCTTCTTTGCCGGCTGTGAGTCACTCAGCAAGCTGTATCTCAGCTCAAAATTCGGCGATGTTGTCGCAGCTCATAGGCTTCCCAACGGTGGCGGCTGGCTCAACGGCAAGGGAGATAAGATAAGCGGAAGCGGAGAATTTGCTGAGATAAGCAAAACCACCTCCGGCTCTGCTGCTTATTATAAGAGAAATCTGATAAAAGCCGAGAATTATAACCTTAAATATCTTACTTTCCCTACACCGGGTACAACGGCATGGGATTCGCTCTCAGACCTTAAAGCTATGAGTAATGAATACACGGTAGACATGAGTAACACATACTGGATAGACGCCGTTACAGGAAAAAAACTGAGCGGTGATGATGTTTTCGTGTACGGCGGAGCATACTTACTCTCTGTACGTCTGAGACCCAACGAGAATTACGTTTTTGCCGAGCCCACGGAAGATGCTCTTGCTTATACAGATATTTACGGCTTTGACGGTAAAACTGTATTCTGTGAGGCAGAAAAGAACACAGCCCGGCTCCTCGAAGACGGTTCGCTTGAATTTTTAGCCTATATTTCCAATTACAGGAAGTCATCGGCTTTCTACAGCTATGAGGCACCCGACGGACGTAAAGCTGCGGCACATTATCTGAATGATCTTGGCGTCAGCGCCCCTGATGCACATACTGTTCTGATAAAGGATATGTATAATGCATTGTGGCAGGAGCCCACAGTCGCTCCGACTTACTATTACAGCCTGGATCAGGAGAACTGGTATACCTTTGCCGAGATAAACGGCGTAGGTATCGGTAAGCTCAGATCAGATACGGAGTATACGGTATATGTCCTCGTAAAAGGTGAGCGCAAGCCATTCTATACCAAGACTGTAAAGACTCCCGCAAGTGAGGAGGCAGAGCCTATCTACAGGGTCGACATCACAGATGTAGTCGCACCAAATGCGCCGGAGCTCCCCGTAAAAACCGCAACAGTTTCGGGCGAGGGCGCTGTCCTCTGTACTGACTCAGATATAGCGGACTACGGCACAGACGGCATGAACTGGGCAGATGATGACGTTTCGGGCGATGTAATGCCTCCGGGGGCTAAATTCCTGGCAGGCAATAAATATACAGTCCGTGTGCTTGTTTCGGCTGAGGACGGATATGTATTCCCTGATGATCTCACCGACATAACTGCCACAGTAAACGGCAAGCCCGCAGGGATACAGCCTATGGAGGACGGAAAGTCTATAATAGTCACATATCAGTTCACAGCAACGGGAACTAATAAGATCACAGTATCATTTGCCCCCGACGGAGGCAGCGGTACAATGGAAGATGCCTCTGTTACAGCATTTGCGGAATTTGCTCTGCCTGAGTGCGGCTTCACTGCTCCCGAGGGCAAGGAGTTCGCAGGCTGGTTCATCAACGGTGAGATCAGACAGGCGGGCGAAAAGATCACGGTAACTGAGGATATTACCCTTTACGCAATGTGGGATTACAGCATAGTATCCGTAAAGTTCGATGCAAACGGCGGCGACGGAAGCATAGCCGACTCTGTACTGCTTTCGGGCTGCACATTCGCCTTCCCGTCCTGTTCCTTCACTGCCCCTGACGGCAAGGTTTTTGCAGGCTGGCAGATCGGCGACAAGACCTATAATGCGGGCGATACACTGAAGATCACAGCCGATACAGTTGTGAAAGCCCTCTGGAGCGAAGAAGTCAAGGAAAAGCTCCTTGTCGGTGATGTTGACGGCGACGGCTCGGTAACAACACTGGATGCAGAACTCATAGCACGCTATGTAAACGGCTGGGAAGGTATCGAGATAGACCTTGATGCAGCGGACCTTGACCGTGACGGTACAGTCGATGTAAGAGATTCAATTATTCTTTCCCGTGCAGTTGCAGCGTGGGACGGCTATGATACATACATAGCAGAGATAGAAAAATAAGGAGAAAGCATCATGATAAAAAGAATCATATCAGTGCTCCTCTCTGCCGTACTATCGCTTTGCCTGCTTCCGACAGCCGTATTTGCGGCTTCTGATATGATGCTTTCCGCAGAAAGTGTCACAGCAGAATGCAAGCCGGGAACAGAAATAAGTATCCCTGTCACAGCAGAAGTGAACAGCGGATATATAGCGGGAACGGTGGATATAGTATGGGACAGGACGGTTCTGAAGCTCAGATCCGTAGCGTATACGGATAATGCTCCCGATAACGGCTCGGCAGAGATCTCACAGGGCAGATACAGGGTATCATTCGGAGAGAATTTAAAGACCGAAAACTTTACAGGCTCAGGCGAATTCTTTACCCTGACATTTACTGTAACGGAAACGGCTAAAGCAGGAGACCATCTTGTAGCACTTGAAAATGCAGTTATATATAATACAGACCTGAAAGCATTGTCTGTATCGCTGGGCTCTGCAAATGTAACACTTACAGGCGAGACTTCAGAGAATGACCTGCTTTTAGAGATAGGCAGTGTAAATGCACCTGTAAAAGGTGACGGAGAGATCAGGGTTCCCGTAACTGCAAAGCAGAACCCCGGATTTGTTTCGGGTACAGCAGATCTGAAGTGGAATGCTGATGCTCTTACTCTCAAAAAGATCGAATATACTTCCCTTGCTCCCGATAACGGCTCGGCAGATGTGATCGGCGGCGGAAGCTATCGTATAGCCTTCGGAAACAATCTGGCTGAGGCAGA
>NZ_JHXI01000020.1 GCF_000621785.1 Ruminococcus flavefaciens ND2009
GCAACATCGAGAATAGCAGGCTGGTCGGCGCACAGAATTGAGGAGCTCATCAACTCCAACAAGATAATCCGTCCTGCCTACAAGGCAATATCTCCCATGCGCGAGTACACCGACATGGAGAACCGAATGGACTGACAAATCATAATTTTGCGGAGCAAAATTATGATTTGAGCCCTTAGCCCTTAGCCGTTAGCTAATGTAGGGGACGCCGCCCTCGGCGTCCCGCGAGATATATTACACGCCCAACGGGACGCCGAGGGCGGCGTCCCCTACAAATGTAAATTATAATTTAACTTACAGATGACATAAAAATCCGAAAGGAAAGTGATATAAATGGCAAACACAGCAGAATTATTTGAATGGAAGGGAACTACCTGCGTAAAGCTCAGCGCAGGAGGATACGAAGCATGGGTAGCTAACGAGATAGGCTCCAATGTTATCCGTCTCCGCGACAACACAAACGGACTGGAGTTCTTCCGCTTCAGCGAGGACAACACTGCCGACACCATAAAGCAGTCCGCAGAGGTATGGGGACTCCCCACACTCTACCTGCCCAACCGCTTTGCAGACGGCGTACTGAAGACCTCCGACGCGGTGTATCAGCTTCCCGTAAACGAAAAGGCTCCCTACAACAACCACATACACGGCTTCCTCCACAAGAGAGCCCACGAGGTAGTGGAGTACAGCGCCGATGACAACTGCGCATGGGTAAAGACTCGCTATGTCTATGACGAGAAGGACGAGTTCTTCAAATATCTTCCCGTCCGTTTCACAGCCGAGTACACATTCACACTGTCCGCACAGGGACTGGAGCAGAATATCCGCTTCATCAACACCGACGGCATGAAGGTGCTTCCCATGTCGCTGGCATCACATACAACTATCAATTCTCCCTTTGTTGACGGCGCCAGGGAGGAGGATATACGCCTGACAGTGCCAATAGGCAAGAGGTGTGAGCTCAACGAGCGCTGCCTGCCCACCGAGAACCTGAAGGTGCCCACCATGCACGACCTGGAGTATAAGAACGGCGTGAAGAAGCCCGTTCTTCAGGTAGTTGACAACGAGATGTATTTTGCTGAGTATGCCGACCTTGACGGCGAGAAGTTCCACGGCGTTATCGCTGAGGACATCGCCAGCGGCAAGAAGCTCTGCTATGAGGTATCGGAGGAGTACGGCTTCTGGATAATCTGGAATGACCGCGGCTTCAACCATTACTTCTGTCCCGAGCCCATGACCGCAATGATAGACGCTCCCAATCTGAGCCTGCCTGCCGACGTTACGGGCTACCGCGAGGTAAAGCCGGGAGATGTTTTCGAGACTCACGAAAGATTTTTCACAAAGCTTTGATAAATGCAGGGACGACCACCGGTCGTCCCTGCATTTGCGTTTTTATATGACAAATACATCACATCTTGCAAAAAGAGAGTGTGTTATTTGTACACTCCTCCAAAAGTGATGGATTTGTCACTTTTTCTATTGACATTCTCTGATATGGGTGATATAATTGTCACAGAAAGTGATGAATACATCACACAAAAGGAGTGATCATTATGAATAAAAAGATGATGTCACAGAAAGCGCAGGCTTTATCGGAATTCGTATCATCTATGGTGATGATAATACTGTTTATCTGCGGAATGCTTGAAAAGATATACCACACCAGAGTATTTCATCATATTATCAATGTGCTGTCTCCGCTTATCCTCATTGGGATCGTATTTTTTTGTGCTATGTCATCGAAGTACAAAAAGCAGCCAAGTGACGAGCTTTCCCGTGAACTCATGCTGAAAGCCACAGATATCGCAGTAAGAGTTGAGCTTTGCGCAGCATTGCTCGTTGGTATTTTCATGCACTTGCACGGAAACCACAGGCATTTTGAATATTACAGCATCGAGGGCAGTGACGTGTGTATATTCGCTGCCTTTTTGTGCGGAGTATTCTTAGCAGCCAAGAACATTACTTTCCTATGGCTTGACAGAACTCCCAAGGCAGAGGAGGAAGAATAATGAGCATAAGAAGTTTATTTGAAGCCGATACCACGGCAAAAAAGCCTGCGGTGGAGCTCCACAGCTATCATAAATTTGCAGCTGCAGGTTATCTGCTGGGTTCCTTCACCTTTTTGGGCATGGCGATGATAAACAGACATAATTTTGCGGTACTTACCGTACTTCTGGCAGCTGCCGCCGTTATCGAGCTTATCATGTGTGTTAAGTTTTTCGCCATGATAAAGGGACACACCATACAGCAGGCGGACGAGCTTGCACGTCAGATAATGTACAAGGCAGGCAGACTTACGGCAGGAGCACTCATAATTGTCGGCGGCATTATTGAGCTGATATTTGCCGCAACAGGAGCAAGCTTCACCATCGACGGCTCAAATGCAGCCTGTCTCCTGTTCGGGGTATGCCTTTTTACAGCAGGGCTCAGGAGCCTGTTTTTCGTGCTTCTTGACCGCACGGACAGCGAGGAGGAAGAATAATGGAAAAGGCGAAGAAAAAGTTTTCATACAGTGATTTTCACAGACTGATATTCGTTATAGCGCTGGTCCCTGTAATGCTATTTGTTTTTCATAAGATACAGGGCAGGGAATACGGCGACAAGCTTTCCATACTCCTGGGAATGGCTATATTTGCAGCATTGCAGGCGGCAGTCCAGTCCATATTCTATAAACTTGAGAAAAAGGACGAAATGGTGCGGTACAACCTTGCAAGAGCAAACCGGATAGTACTGTTTGCGGTGCTTGCAGTGCTGTTTGCTGCGGTTATCGTGAACGACTATTTTTACAAGGGACTTATCTGCTCTGATCTCTGCTGGATAACGGTAATGAGTGCCATTGGACTGCGAAGCTTTCTTTTCATATGCTTTGACGCTGTGTCAAACAAAGATACGGAGGAAGAATAATGCCCGAGCTGAAAACAAAACTGAAGGAATACCGTGCAAAGCATGATATGAAGCAGGGGGAGCTTGCGGAGCTGGTGGGAGTCCGCCGCGAGACCATAATCCGCCTTGAAAAGGGACTATATAATCCGTCACTGAAGCTTGCCATGGACATAGCGGCAGTGTTCCACACCACCGTTGAGGAACTTTTCTCCTTTGAGGAATGAGCGTAAGGCATATTGCACAAAAATTGGTCAGAAAATAATACACAGCAATTTTGGAATAATCTATTGTATTATAAATGAAAATGTGGTATAATATTACAAATGTGGGCTTTTTGTCCGCTTTGTCACCAAAAATAAAGGAGTAATATTATGAAGTTCGGATTTTTTGACGACGCTAAGAAGGAATATGTTATCAATTCCCCTAAGACTCCCTATCCGTGGATAAACTACCTCGGCAATCAGGGATTTTTCTCACTTATTTCCAATACAGCAGGCGGCTACTGCTTCTACAAGGACGCACGCCTCAGACGTATCACACGCTATCGCTATAACAACGTACCCCTTGATATGGGCGGACGTTATTTCTATATCAACGACAACGGAACCATCTGGAATCCCGGCTGGTCTCCTGTGAAGACACCTCTCGATTTCTACGAGTGCCGCCACGGTATGGGCTATACCGTTATCACAGGCAAGAAGAACGACCTGAAGGCTGAGGTAACATTCTTTGTTCCCCAGAACTACGACGGTGAAGTTCAGCAGGTAGTTCTCACCAACGATGGCAAGGAAGCAAAGAGCTTCTCCATCTTCTCCATCGCTGAGTGGTGTCTCTGGGACGCACAGGACGACTGCACAAACTTCCAGAGAAACTTCTCCACAGGCCGTGTTGAGATCGAAGGATCAACTATCTACCACGTAACAGAGTACAGAGACAGACGTAACCACTACGCTTTCTATACTGTAAACGATACTATCGACGGCTACGATACAGACCGTGATGCCTTCCTGGGAAGCATCTACAACGGCTGGGACAACCCCGAGACCGTAAAGGCAGACAAGCCCGCAAACTCATTTGCTGACGGCTGGTCACCTGTAGCTTCTCACTACAAGAAGGTGACACTGGCTCCCGGCGAGTCCAAGACACTCATCTATATCCTCGGCTACGCTGAGAACCCCCAGGACAAGAAGTTCGCTGCTGAAAAGCCTGCAAACCTCCTCACAAGAGAGACATGGGTCCTCAACAAGGAGAAGGCTTATGCAATGATCGAGAAGTACAACACTCCCGAGAAGGTAGCAGCAGGACTTGAGGAGCTCCGCAACACATGGAACGATCTCCTCTCAATCTTCAATGTAAACACACCTGATGACAAGGTAAACAGAATGGTAAATATCTGGAACCAGTATCAGTGTATGGTAACATTCAACCTTTCACGTTCCGCTTCATACTTCGAGAGCGGTATCGGCAGAGGCATGGGCTTCCGTGACTCCAACCAGGATATCCTCGGATTTGTACACCAGATCCCCGAGCGTGCAAGAGAGAGACTTATCGACATCGCTTCAACACAGCTTTCAGACGGCGGCTGCTACCACCAGTACCAGCCTCTTACAAAGAAGGGCAACGCTGACATCGGCGGCGACTTCTCTGACGATCCGCTCTGGATGATCCTTTCTGTTGCAGCATATATCAAGGAGACAGGCGACTGGGGCATTCTGGACGCAAACGTTCCCTTTGATGATGATCCCAACGGCAAGCACACAATGCTTGAGCACCTCAACGTTTCCTTCTATCACATCGTAAACAACCTCGGACCTCACGGTCTTCCCCTTGCAATGAGAGCTGACTGGAACGACTGTATCAACCTTTCATGCTTCTCAGACACACCCGGTGAGTCCTTCCAGACCTACACCAACCCCAAGTTCGCAGCAGAGGGCGGCTACTCAAAGGTTGCTGAGTCCGCATTCGTTGCAGCACTCTTCACATACACAGGTCCTGCATTCGTAGGGATCCTTGAGCATCTCGGAAAGGCTGACGAGGCTGCAAAGGCTCAGGCTGAGATCGACAAGATGAAGAAGAACGTAATGGAATCCGCATTCGACGGCGACTGGTTCATCAGAGCTTATGACGCAAACGGCGAGAAGATGGGCTCCAAGGAGTGCGAGGAGGGCAAGATCTTCATCGAGCCCCAGGGCTTCGCAGTAATGTCAGAGATCGGTAAGGACGTAGGAGCAGACATCAAGACTCTGAACTCCATCGACAAGTACCTCAACTGCGAGTATGGTCTCGTTCTCAATAACCCTGCATTCACAAAGTATTATATACAGTACGGCGAGATCTCCACATATCCCGGCGGATACAAGGAGAACGCAGGTATCTTCACACACAACAATGCATGGATCATCTGCGCAGAGGCTTACGTCGGACGCGGTGACAAGGCATTTGAGTATTACAGCAAGATAGCTCCCGCATTCACAGAGGAGACATCTGATATCCACAAGACAGAGCCTTATGTATACGGTCAGATGATCGGCGGTAAGGACGCAAAGAACTTCGGTCAGGGCAAGAACTCATGGCTCACAGGAACAGCTGCATGGAACATGGTAGCTATTTCCCAGTACATTCTCGGTGTACAGCCTGTGTTTGACGGTCTGAAGGTAGATCCTTCCATTCCTCACGAGTGGGACGGCTTCACAGCAGTCCGTAAGTTCCGCGGCGCAACCTTCAACATCACAGTCAAGAACCCCGAGCACGTTTGCAAGGGCGTAAAGACAATGACAGTTGACGGCAAGGCAGTAGAGGGAAATGTTATCCCCGTATGCGAGAGCGGCACACACGAAGTAGAGATCGTAATGGGCTGAGCCCAATGAAAAAGGCGGACTTAAAAAGTCCGCCTTTTTAGTTATCAGTTGTTAGTGCTTAGTGCATAGAATGGGCGCACAGTGTGCGCCCGAGGAAAAACGCTATATGTAGGGGCGGCGTTTCGCCGCCCGCTAATAGCCGTAAAATTTTGAATGATCAATTGTAGGGGACGCCGCCCTCGGCGTCCCGCCACACGAAAAGACAAACCGCGGTACGTATGGAACGACGTTCCGCAAAAACGAGCGGATATTACGGTAATGGTGAAAATGCAGGGGCGTCAGCTCCATATAAATAAGTAAAAGGAGGATAACATGGACAAACTATACACATGGGCACTTGCCCTTATTCTTGTGGGCGTGATACTGATGGCATTCGGCATCGTTACCAGAGTCCAGCGAAAAATGCTTGAGGGAGACCTTGAGCGCTTTGACGCGGTGGTGACGAAGCTGAAGCCCGTGACGAAAAGGTACAATTACGGCAACGCAGTCACTCTCTACGCGGAGTACACCGTGAACGGAAAGCTCACAGAGGGCTATTTTTACACCAGCCTGCCCTCGAAGATGTTCCCCTACCGCCCTGGGGACTCCATCGTCATCAAGGTCGATCCCATGCACCCAACGGTGTTCATGATCGAGGAGATGGAGAACGATCCCGAGCTTGAAAGGCAGTACAAGTCGGCGCCGCTTGTGATCGGCATGGGCGCGGCAGTCCTCGCCGCAGGTGTGGTGCTGCTCATTCTTCACATTATGAAATAAACCGCGTCCCCGGGTAGTAATATCCGGGGATTTTTTATAGGTTATGCACAGAAACGGATGTTCTGATTTGTGCAGGTATACAAAGTCAAAAACTTTTTTTCAGTTATACAACGGTTTTCCATTGTTTTGACCCCCTTTCCGGACTACTTATGAACGGCGTCTTCGTTCATAACCGAAAGGAGGTCATATTTTTTTGAACAGAAACACAAAAGCAAGGCTGAACTCTTTCTGCTGCAATTATGTAACTTTGGGCAGCGTCGAGGAGGCGGCTGTCAGGGCAGGCTTCCCCCGTGAGACCGCCCTTTCCGAGGGTATAGAGCTGCTCAGGACAGAGGAGTGCCGACAGCTCATATCACAGCTTCGCGGGCTCCTTGCCGACAGTGGCACCGTAGCCGCGGGACTTAAACGTCTTGCCTTCGGAAGCTGCACCGACGCGGTGTATCTGGTCTTTGCCGATGAGCTTCCCCCTGCGGAGGTCATCGGCAGGCTGGACCTTTTCAACGTCTCGGAGATAAAGCGCGTAAAAGGCGGAGGAGTCGAGGTGAAGCTGTTTGACAGGCTGAAGGCATTGGAGAAGCTTTTCGAGCTGGAGAACGCCTTCAATGACCGCGATAAGGCGGAAAGCCTCATAAAGGCGCTGACTGCTGAGGGGGAGAGCGATGATGATAACTGAGTTCTCACACAAGCAGCTCCTCGCCATGAAGTGGTGGAATATGCGCAGCTACGGCGACCGCGATGCCATAATCTGCGACGGAGCGGTGCGAAGCGGCAAGACTCTTTCCATGTCCCTGGGCTTTATATTCTGGGCGAGCAAGTGCTTCAAGGGGAGCTCCTTTGCCATGTGCGGCAAGACCATAACCTCCCTGCGCAGGAATGTGATAACGCCCATGCTGCCGCTGCTGACCGAGTACGGCTATACCATAACGGAAAAGGTCAGCAGGAACTACTTCGATATGACCTTTCTCGGCAGCACCAACAGGGTGTACCTTTTCGGCGGCAAGGACGAGGGCTCCGCGGCGCTGATACAGGGAATGACTCTCTCGGGAGTATTCTTCGACGAGGTTGCGCTCATGCCCCGCTCCTTCGTGGAGCAGGCACTTGCACGATGTTCCGTCAGCGGCTCGAAAATGTGGTTCAACTGTAATCCCGACAATCCCTCCCACTGGTTCTACAATGAGTGGATAAAGAAGCTCAGGCAGAAAAACGCCCTGTACCTTCACTTCACCATGGAGGACAATCCTTCGCTGACAAAGAGGGTCAGGGAGCGCTATGAGCGTATGTACTCGGGCACCTTTTACGACCGCTTCGTGCTGGGCAAATGGACCGCCTCACAGGGCGTGGTCTATCCCATGTTCAGCGCGGAGAAGCACATTTTCAGCGGCGATATTGACTGCGAGAGATACGTCATCTCCTGCGATTACGGCACCGTAAATCCCTCGTCCTTCGGGCTCTGGGGACTCAGCGGCGGAGTCTGGTACAGGCTCAGGGAGTATTATTACGACTCCCGACGGGAAGGCTCTTCCCGCACCGATGAGGAGCACTACGCCGCCCTTGAGGAGCTGGCAGGGGACAGAGCCGTGGAAAAGGTCATAGTTGACCCCTCTGCCGCCAGCTTTATCGAGTGCATAAGACGCCACGGAAAATTCCCCGTGGCAAAGGCGGATAACGACGTTATATCGGGTATCCGTCAGGTCAGCACGGCGCTCAAGCAGGGCAGGCTCCGCTTTCATGAGTCCTGCCGCGACATCATCAGGGAGTTTTCCCTGTACTGCTGGAACGAGAGGGCAGGGGCGGACGCTCCCGTAAAGGAGAATGACCACGCAATGGACGATATGCGCTATTTTGTGGCGGATATGGTCAGGTCACAGGGCGGCGGCGAGCTCATAGCGCTGTCCGTTGCCCGATGAGAACGTGACGCCGTTCAGTACGAAAGAAGGAGGAATTATGAAGCTTTTTCAGAAGAAGAACGCTCCGAAAAGCGCCCCCGAATTGATAGGCGCACAGCGCGGCTGCACGGAGGGATTTCCGCTGCCTGCCGCAGTACAGCCCTATGAGAAGGAGCTCTATGACAGGCTCCGCTGCGCAGTTCCCATAATCGACGCAGCTATCATGAAGATGATAAGGCTCACAGGCGGTTTCCGCGTTATATGCAGCGATGAGAGCTTTCAGCAGCAGCTTGACAGCTTCCTCGGCAGCGTCCCCGTAGGTCTTACGGGACGGTCGGTGGGCTGCTTCGCCGACAACTTCCTTGACAGCCTGCTCACCTACGGCAGGGCTGTGGGGGAGATAGTCACCGACAATGAGCAGCGCCGTATCGCAGGGCTCTGGAACGGGGATATATCGAAGATACGCATATCTTCGGGCTCAGACCCCTTCAGCAGGAGCTATGAACTAAGGGCGTCCGACGGCACAAGCCGCAGGATAGCTCGCCCCGAGCGCATAGTCTACGCGGAGCTGACAGGCGGCAATTCGCTGCTCAGAGGGCTTCCGTCACTCAGCGGCATCCTCATGAGGATATACGAGTGTATAGGTCAGAACTACGACCGTGCAGGCAATATCCGCTATGCAGTGACCTACAAGCCCTCGGGAGAGGCGTCGGACATGATGTTCACCCGCGAAAGGGCTCAGCAGATAGCCCGTGAGTGGGCAGACGGAATGAACTCGGCAAAATACGGTCAGGTAAAGGACTTTGTTGCGGTGGGCGACGTTGATATAAAGGTCATCGGAGCCGAAAACCAGCTCTTTGATACCAATGTGCCCGTAAGGCAGATACTTGAGCAGCTCATCGCAAAGCTGTCCATACCGCCCTTCCTGCTGGGACTTTCCTGGAGCTCTACGGAGCGTATGTCATCACAGCAGGCGGATATACTCACCTCTGAGCTGGAGTATTACCGCCGACTCCTCACTCCCGTCATCTGCGACGTGGGAAACGCCTATCTTGCTTCTGTCGGAGCAGAGGCGACCTGCACAGTGGAGTGGGACAACATCAACTTACAGGACGAAACAGCCCTTGCAGAGGCAAGGCTGAAAAACGCACAGGCGAAGGAAATTGAGCTTCGCCTTGAAAAGAATCAAAACGGAGGATGAATTATGTATAACGATATCAAGCTTGAAAAGGGTCTTTACAATCTCAGCGGCAAGTCTTTCACAGCCGCTCTCGAGGAGCTTGACCCCTCCTCGGCATACGCGGGAACTCCCCTTGAGAAGCTGGACGCCTTTGAGAGACAGCTCAAGCGCTTCAACATCAGGATAAGCGGTCAGGACTGCGACTGCGTGGAGAAGTTCTTCTCTACCACAGAGACAGCGGTCCTCTTCCCCGAGTTCGTGACACGCTGCATCAGAAAAGGCTTTGACGAGACGGTGCTGAAGTCCGTATGCGCCGCAAAGACCGTCTGCGCAAGCAGCCAGTATCTGGGCTGTGTCCTTGACGATAAGGCAGCCTATTCCACCACCGCAGAGGCAACGGCTCTCCCCGAGGCAACGGTCAGAGAGGGCGCAGAGGCTACTGTCCTTGAGAAGTTCGGCAGACTTATCAGCGCTTCATATGAGGCTATACGCCAGCAGAGACTTGACGTTTTCGGCGTTATGCTCAGAAGCGTGGGTGTGAGACTTGCCGCATCAGTTGTGAAGAAGGCTGTGGAGGTGCTCGTGGAGGACGTTGAGCCTATCACCACAGAGGCGCTCACCTATGATGACCTTGCTGCACTTTACGGCGAGTTCGACTGCTTCGATATGACTACGGTGATCGCTTCTCCCGAGCTGGCTTCCAAGATAGCTGCTATGGAGCAGCTCAAGGACTGCGCCGCAACTCCCGACGGAAGGCTCATTCTTCCCTTCGGTGCGGAGCTCATCAAGACCTCCGCTGCGGGAGCTGATACTGTCATCGGTATCGACCGCGACTTTGCGCTGGAGTTCATCACCAGCACCGACCTTGTCATGGAGACAGACAAGCTCATCGACCGTCAGCTTGACCAGATGACAGTGTCCGTGACCTGCGGTTTCAGAAAGATAACTCCCGAGGCAGTAAAGGTGCTCACTGTGGAGGCAGGAGAGTAAGAGATCAGTTGTTAGTGCACAGTGCGGGGCGATGTGGGCATCGCCCCCTACATTGAATGTCTATTCCGAAAGGAGATATTATGGACAATATAATTCTCGATAAAATAAACAGATTTACGCGGAGAAAGCTCAGCGAGGACGAGGTCTACGTCTTCTCGGTCATTCTCTGCGACAACGACATTGACCGCGACTGCGAGAGATTTTCCGACGGGGCGCTTGAGTCCCTGAAGGAGAGATTTGTGGGCAAGACGGGCATTTTCGACCACGATCCCACCACTGCCAACCAGAACGCCCGTATTTTCGATACGGAGCTGGTCACCGATGACTCCCGCACTACTGCGGTCGGTGAGCCCTACAAGTACCTGAAGGCTATGGCTTATATGGTTCGCACCGGGGAGAATAAAAACCTCATCGCGGAGATAGACGGGGGCATAAAAAAGGAGGTCAGCATCTCCTGTTCGGCAGCAAAGCGTATCTGCTCGGTATGCGGTAATGACAAGGCTGTGACCTCATGCAATCACGTCAAGGGCAGAAAGTACGGCGGTAAGCTGTGCCACACCGTCCTGGACGGCATCACCGACGCCTATGAGTGGAGCTTTGTGGCGGTGCCTGCTCAGGTAAATGCAGGCGTCACCAAGAAGTACACCGAAGCCGACACCGTAAAGGCTCAGGGAGAGGACATCTCTGCGGCAGATGATGAGCTCCGCCGCGATATTCGCAGGCTGGCTTACTTTGCGGGAGGAAGGTCCGCAGCGGATATCGCTTCCCTCTCCGCGGCAAGCCTTACCACAAAGCAGCTCATCGCCCTTCGCAGGTCCTTCGAGGAGCAGTGCGGCAGGGGCAGGGCAGAGGTGCAGCTCTCGTCCGATACCGGGGAAAATGACCCCACAGAGGGCTTTTCCATGAGATAGGAGGGAAACTATGGATATAGATGAGGCTAAGAAGGTCTTTGAGCTGTTTACGGGAGAGGAAAACGGGGAGGAGTACTTCATGATACTCAGTCTCGCCGTTTATGAGACGGAGACCATGCTCCGCCCCGAGGCTGACCCCACGGACGTAAGGCTCAATTACCTTGCCGCTGCCATCGCCTATTACAGGGTGCAGCAGATACTCGCCGCAAGAGAGCGGGCTGCGGTCACTTATGCAGGCAAGGTGCTGAAGGAGTCGCAGAATTCCGCCTATGAGTATTCAAAGCTGCTGCTCAGGGACTATATGCAGATATGCAGCGACCTTATAAAGCCGCAGAACTTCATTTTCAGCAGCTTTTCAAACGGAGAGGAGGTACAGTAATGCTGAGGGATATTATTCAGGATATTATTTCAAGGCTCAGGGCGCAGGACGTCACCGACGTTTACAGCGCCTTTGACGCAAAGGCTGTGGAGCGCAAGGGCAGGAGCTTTTTCACTGTTGTGGGAATAAGCGCCTTTGAGTCCTCGGCGCCCATTTATTCGCCCTATACGGTCTATGTGCCCTTCAAGGCGGAGGTGGAGATAAACGTGACGGCTCCCGAGAATTATTCTATGGTGCAGCTCTACGGCTATTACGATGAAAATATCTCAAAGGCGGTGGAGGATATGTCGGGACTTACCTGCAGGCTCACAAAGATGAGCGTTAAGTTCGACAGCAATATCCGGCGCCTTGTGCTGACCGTAAAGCTGGCGGCAAGCGGTATCACGAAGATAGAAAGGAGCAGCCCATGAGCGGGGCAACGGCTTTTTCCTGCCGCAGAGCCGTTCCCGTAAGCATCGGCGGTATCACCGTATACTGCGAGAGCTTCAGAGCGACGGCGGCAAGGGTGCTCAGTGAGGAGTCCACCGCCGACGGAGGCACTGCCGTTACCAATTCCGCCTACAGGAGCACAAGGCTGGTCTTCTCGGGAAGGGTCTGCACTCAGGGTCAGCCCGAGGACTTTATTCTGGGCTTCAACGGGCTTGTCCACTCCGCCGCAGACTTCACCGTGGAGTACATGGGGCTCATATACGGGGGCTGCCGTATGCTCAGCTATTCCTTCGAGGACAAGGGCGGCGAATGGGCGGAGGTGTCGGTGACGGTGGTCACGGAACAGACCGTAGAGAGGAGAGCTGACCCATGACAGTTTCTGTTGTTATAAAGACTGCCGACGGCACCTCTCTTGCGGAGGGGAAGGTACTCAGCTTCCTTTTTCAGAAGGATATGTACACCCCCTATACCACGCTGAGTGCAAAGGTGAGGGCTGTGAGGAACTCCTATGAGGAGGCGGCGGAGGTGCTGCTGCTCATTGACGGCAGCACTATTCACCACGGTCTCGTGGACAATATCCGCTGGGAGAGGGCAGACGGGGAGCTGTTCATGAATGTGAGCTCAAGGGGATTTACCTCCCTGCTCACCCAGAACCAGATAGAGCCGGGACTGAAAATGAATATGTCCTTCAACCGGCTCATGGACAGCTTCTATACTCTGCCCTATGTCACCCATGAGTACAACGCCGACGACAGCAGCTATATCTACGTAAGACCCAATACCTCCATGTGGGACGCGGCGGCAAATCTCGCCTACAAGCTCCAGGGCACTTATCCCTATATAAGGGGCACCAACACGGTGATGATAAGCCCTGCGGCGGCTCCCGTCAGCTTTGACCTAAGTGGAGAGAAGCTGCTCTACATTGGTACGGAGCTCACCGACAGCCGTCTCGCCAGCGGTTACCACATGGCGAATATGGGCGGCACCTACGGGGATTTTGAACTGACGGACAGCGACGTTACTGCGCTGAAAATAGTCCGCCACAAGTACTTCGACCTGGATATGCGCTTTCTCTACGATCCTCCTGAGGCTCTTGCCTTCCGCGACAAGTATGACTTCCGCGGACAGAAAAGGCTTTTCTGCGCTTATTCGGGCTACAAAGGCGAGGACGTCTCCGACCTTGTCAGCTTTGGCTCTGTGACCTCTGAGCGTATCGGCTCTGTCACCGTAAGGGGCAGCAGCAGAGGAGTTGTCACCGAGACAGGCGTTTACAGGGACAAGTTACCCAAGGAGCTTCCCGAATAAAATAATTCAGCCCCTGAGCGCTTCTGAAGGCTCAGGGGCATTTTGTTTTATCCGTTCATGATATGATCGTATACTTCGCTTACGTCTGTTCTGCTGTCGGCAGCCTTGTCAAGCCATCTTTCTGCAAATAGTCTCACGGCTGTTTCTGCGGCAGAGGGACAGTGCTCCCTGAATTTATCAAAGACACAGCTGCCTGCGCCCTGCTCAATATTTCTCAGCTCGTAATATGCCTGCATGGTGAGCTGGAATTTTTCGGGCTCTCCGCCTTCATGTAAGCAGCTGACATTCTTTGATGAATAGTAGGGCTCGGTCCTTGTCAGATGTGTCATTCCGCAGTAGCTGTCCGCAGCAGCATAGTGGACCCTTTTGATGTTTGACATTATTATAGTTCCCATACACATGGGACAGGGCTCCATGGTCGAATACAGCACAAGTTTTTTCGGGTCATATTCCGAAGTGTCCAGACGCCTTAAAATACCTGCTTCTGCGTGAGCGAGCCTTTTGTTCAAGATATGGGGCTCATTGTTCCTGTTGTGTTCACACATTATTATCCTGCCATCTGAGCCGCAGAGCACCGCGCCGATAGGGGGACTTCCCTGTACAAAGGCTTCCCAGGCTTCTCTGAAGGCAGCCTGCCATATTCCGGACAGCTCGTTCCACATAAGTCCTCCTCCTCAGGGAATAATTCTCATTCTGAGATAAGCGTTCTGAAAAATGCGCACATATCGTCGTTTGCCTGTGCAGCTTCGGGGAGCCGCACGTTGCAGTGGAAAACGTGACCCAGGGGTTCTTCCTCGGTGCCGTAGACCTTTGACTCGTACTTCACGCCCACCTTGTCAAGGCGCTGCTCCAGCAGGGGAGCTTCACCGCGGAGAAAGTCTCCCACAGCGGTCATTATGAAGCAGGGCGGAAAATCACGTCCTGCCAGCTCTATAAGGTTCAGCTTATCCAGTGCACCGGGGTAGTCCTCGTCTCTGAGAAAGTCGCGGAGAGTGGCGACTGTACGGGAGTCTTTGACCTTGTAAAGTCCGCAGCTGAGACCCAGGCCGCGGAGCTTCAGCCCCGCCGGGGGAGCAAAGCTGTAATTCTTTGCATAGCCGGGGTCTGTGACTATAAGGGCGTATATGGCTATGCCGAGAGCTCCTGCGGAGTCCCCGACGCCGAAGATATTATCTGTGTCGAAGCCGTAATTATCGGCATTTTCAAGGAGCCAGCGAAATACCTCATTGGTATCCTCATAGGGGGCAGGGTATCTGTCCTCGGGAGCAAGCCTGTAGGAGTAGTTCACCACCGCGAAGCCCCGCTTTGCAAGCTCCATGCAGTAGAACTGGTACACGTTCTTGTCGCCGTACACCCAGCCGCCGCCGTGGAAGCTGACGATGACGGGGAGCTTCCCCTTCAGGGCTCTGGGTCTGTATACGTCAAGAAGGTGCCATTTGCTGTCGGTGCCGTACTGTATATCGTCAAAGCGTTCCACCCCGGGAGGTGTGGTGAGACCTGCGTCACGCTCGGCGTCGCTGGCGGCGCACATCTTGCGGAATATGATGCTTTTTTCGGACATAGTCCCAGCCTCCTTAAAGGGATTTTATCCTTTCGGCAGAGTCGCTTATCTCTGCCCATGAATAGTCTATCATGTATTCTCCGTGGTAGGAGTTGAGGGCGTTGGTGTCACCTGCGAAAAGGTCATAGAGGTCGCAGTCCACAGCCTCCTTGTTCACCTGTATCTGGCGGTTCTGCTTGATGATGACATTGCTGAAGCCTGCGGCTTCTAGGTCCTTTATCAGGTCGGAGACATACTGCGAGACCTTCTTTGAAGTGGGGCGGTCGAAGTCCTCAACTTCAAGGACATCGGCTGCTATCTCCTTGCTGGTGACGGGATAGCCGCACTGGTCTATGAGGTAGGCGAATATTTCCTTGGAAATAGTACGCGAAAATTTTAGGGGAGTATTGCCGCTGCCGAACACGCGGAAGTTGCCGAAGGTGCGCACCCTGAGCTTGCCGTTGTTCTTGCTCTCTGCCTCGGGGACATAGCGGAAGTTCTCGAACTCATTGCGTATATCCTCCTCGGTATAGGGCTTCATTATGTAGCCGCTGGGACGCATCTGAATGGCTGCAAAGGCGTATTCGGAATAGCTGGTCACGAATACTATATTGCAGTGCGGGGAGTGCTTCTTCAGCTCGATAGCTACCTGGATCCCCGACATCTTGCCTATGCGTATGTCCAGGAAGGCGGCGTCAAAGGTGTCCTTTGCCTCGTATTCAAGGAACTGGGAGGCACGGCGGAAGGGGATGATCTCCGCTTCGGGTCTGACCTTGTGAAGGGTCTCTACCAGCATCTGGAGGGCGTATCTTTCATCATCAATTGCCAGTATTTTCATTGCCATTCTCCTTCGGAATAAGTATGGTACATTCCGTTCCTATGTCGGGAACGCTGTGTATTATGAGCTCGCCGCCGCATTCGTCGCTGAGACGCTTGCGGACGTTGGCTATGCCTACATGGGATTCGTCAAGCTGTTCAAGTGTTGCAGGGTCAAAGCCTGCGCCGTTGTCGGTAATGGTTATCCTGTGGTAGTTTCCTGTGTCCATAGTCATGACCTTTACGGTGCCGCAGCCGCTCTCCGAGCTGTTTATGCCGTGCTTTACGGCGTTTTCCACCATGGGCTGGAGAGTCAGTACGGGCAGCATGAACATATCGTCCCTGATGTCGAATTCCACATTAAGATCCTCATCAAAGCGGAGCTTCTCAAGGGAGAGGTAGACTCTGGTGTGCTCAAGCTCCTCCTTTATAGAGACAAGTCCCTGACGGCTGAGGGCATCTACGTTCTTTCTCAGGTATTTTGAGAAATCTATGAGAGCGCTCTTGGTCTTTTCGGTGTCTTTGTCGCAGAGGTATATGATAGAGGTGAGAGAGTTGTACATGAAATGGGGCTGTATCTGTGAGAGAGTCAACAGACGGCGGCTCCTTTCAAGCTCAAGTTCGCTGGTACGGAGCTTGACCTTGGTATCGGTCTGATATATAGCTACCAGATAGAAATAGTATATGATAACATCAAGGGCAACTATCTCGTCCATAAGGTCAACGACTATATAGGCTGCCTCAAGATAACATTCAAATATGGTAAGGAATACGATGAATATTACCGCTATTCCCTTGCTCAGCTTCTTCTCCTTCAGGAACATGATGGAGTATCTCAGCAGGAGCAGCAGATAAAGCATTCCCACAAAGTAGGGCAGCAGGAACAGCAGCTCGTCATGGAAGCCCAGGTGCCTGTCGTATCTGAATATTATCTTAGGCCCCAGAAGATTTACTATTTCTGCTATTATCAGCACAGTGGCAGGCAGGAAGGAAAGGTAACGCGCTTTTATGGGGGCTATCATCATCAGCAGTACATAGGCGATGACGGGGAACAGTATGTGCTCCACGGCTGATCTTATGTACATGAACCATATGGCTGCATCGTCCCTGTAGTCAAAGGTGCTGTCATAGGCAGTGGCGAAAAACCACTCCTTCAGCTCCGTGTTTACCACGATTATGGACAGGAGAACTACCGTAACGGCAATATGCTCGGAGCCGCGAGGGCTTTCCTTGCGGTTCTCGATGAGCATTATGATAATACCGATTATCATGGCTGTCGAGATAAAGTTATAGGAGATCAGATGGGAGATTATCTCCATATAAACGCCCCCTGTTCATTAAAAAATAATATATATTTACATTGTAGCACATTGTGCACTGTTTGTAAAGAATTTTATTGTTTCTTTTTGTAGGTTTTTTTGCCTGTGGCGGGAAAGAAGCCTGTTTTTGGCAGCGGAAAATCCGCAAATTCACAGCTTTTTTACAATTTTTTCAAAATTTATGAAAAAAGTCCCGTTTTTTGTTGAACCATGTGGAACAGGTTATGATATAATAATTACGGGATATGATAAGTATATATCGTGATAGTAGATAAGTGAGGGCGTTTGTGCCGCAGCACGGCAGGGGGGTTACAGTCGTGGTGCGTTATACTTATATCGCCGCTGTGTGCCATGCGCTCTCCTTGCTACGCTATCACCCTCTACGCTAATGACGGCTCCGTTCCTCCTCTCAGCAAACACGGGGCGTTAAATATGATAATTTCTTTCAAGGGGTTGTATTTATCTTCATTGTTCATAAGTTGTGTATGCGCAGTCAGTGTGGC
The DNA here is from genome assembly GCF_000621785.1 of Ruminococcus flavefaciens ND2009. Lineage (GTDB taxonomy): Bacteria > Bacillota > Clostridia > Oscillospirales > Ruminococcaceae > Ruminococcus > Ruminococcus flavefaciens_C. The sequence continues at coordinate 17,753 of NZ_JHXI01000020.1, forward strand.
TGCGCACTTTTTTTATGTATATGCCCTGATGACGCCTTAAAAGTCTGTTCATTTTTGGGTTCTGCAAAATAGTATTCTCATTATATCCGATAATGTCATAACGCCGGAAATCCATTGACACCCCCTTTTTTTAATGCTAAAATGAAGTCGGAAAGAAACATGAAAGGACTGATAGCAAGGGCGTATAGGCTGCCCGCTGCTGTCAGTATCTCCCCATCCGCGTCAGGCAGCAGGCACGCTTCCGATAAGGCGCGGATGACTAAAAGGGCGGAAGTCCACCGCGATTGATGACGGATCTTCGTTGTCAGAAAAAACTCCCCGCGTCGAGGAGCAGGCACACTTTCGATGACACGCGGACGTCAAAGGGGGCGGCGGCTCGCCGCAACGGGCGGAAGCAGTCCGATGTCAGAAAAACTCCCCGCGTCGAGGAGCAGGCACACTTTCGATGACACGCGGACGTCAAAGGGGGCGGCGGCTCGCCGCAGAAAGGAAGATCACAGATGAAAGCATTTAAAAAGACTATGGCAGGAATTTGCGCGTTGTTTATCAGCGCAGGCTGTATGTCTGTTTCAGGCACTGTAAACAGACAGAACAATGCCTTTGCAGCAGCTAAGGACATCTCCTCACAGATGGAATGGGGCACCCTCAGAATAGGCGGAGGCGGCTTCGTTTCGGGTATCGTTACGGGCAAGAAGGAAATGTACGCAAGAACAGACGTTGGCGGTGCGTACAAGTACAACTATGACACAGAGAGCTGGGAGCAGCTCTTCGGCTTCCTCAATGAGGCTGACCGCGGTCTCCTCAGCGTTGATGCTATGGCTGTTGACCCCACCGACGATAATACCGTTTACTTCCTCTGCGGCTGCGCTTACTTCTCGGCTGAAAAGACAGTTATCTTCAAAACTACCGACGGCGGTAAGACCTTCAAGGAGATAAATGTAACCAACCTTATAAAGGTAATGGGCAACGGTGACGGCCGTCAGTGCGGCGAGTCCATTGCTGTAGACCCCGATAACCCCAAGGTCATCTACGCAGGCGGCGACGTTACCGCCGATGAGAAGTCAAAGTCCGCGCTCATCAAGTCCACCGACGGCGGTGAGACCTGGGAGCCTGTTGTTGGCTATGACGACCTGGGACTCTTCAAGGCTACCACAAAGTGGCCTACATGGACAGAAAATATCGCACGTTCTGTTACTTCTGACGCTTACAATAACCAGAACGGCGTTGCAAATATCGCTATCTCAAACGGCAAGGTATATGTGGGTACTTCCATAAAGGGTACTGCAAACGTTCACGTTGCAAGCACAAAGGACGATAAGTTCACAGCCCTCAGCAAGGATCTCCCCACAGATCACTTCCCCTCACGTATAAATGTTGACGCTAACGGCAACCTCATCATCACTTATATGGCAGGCCTCGCTTTCGGCGGAACCTCGGGCGGCGCTTACAAGTACGACGTCAAGGCAGGCAAGGCTACGGATATTTCTCCCTCGGGCAACGGCTTCGGTGAGATATACCCCGACCCCAAGAACCCCGATCACCTTATCGCTACTACCTGCGGTGTGTGGGCCGGTCAGATGTACTCTGCCGACGCCTGGGACAGAGACGCTGTTGCATGGGGCGACCAGTTCTTCCGCTCTACTGACGGCGGCAAGACCTGGGAGGGTATCACTCCCGGCAAGGAAAAAGGCTGGAACCAGCCCTGTGAGGCTGACTATATCCAGACAGGCGGCTATGACTGGATAAAGGACAAGGCTATCCACTGGGTAGGCGCTATGGTCCTTGACCCCAGAGACCCCTCAAGAGCATTCCTCACCTCGGGCAACGGCTCATTCGTCTGCACTGATATATGGGGTGAGCTTCCCGTTTATACCTTCCACCCCGACGGTATCGAGGAGGTAGTTTCCCTCGACTTCACCAGTACCAAGGACGGTCTGGACCTGTCTGCTATCGGCGACTATGACGGATTCGTTCATGAGTCCGAGGACAAGATAGGTCTTCAGTATAAGCCCAACATGGGCTCTACCTCAGCTATCGCTGTCTGCCCTCAGAATACAGACGTATGGGCAAGAATTGCCGAGGGTGACAACGGCGGCGGCTACTACACAACAGACCGCGGCAAGACCTGGAACTCCTTTAATCCCGCTGCAAAGGGCGGAAAGCTGGCTATCGCTGAGATAGGCGCAGGCAAGTACCGCATTTTCAATACAGGCAAGGACGACGGCGCTGTTTCCTACAGCGACAACTGGGGCGAAACATGGAACAAGTGTATCGGTATCCCCTCACAGTACGGATCAAAGCCCACTATGCTCCTCATAGAGCCCGATGATCCCAATACAGTTTACGCCTATGCCACATACTTCAACTCCTCATGGCATTACTCCAAGGACGAGCCCGACGCTACCGACGCACAGTATAAGTTCTGCGTCAGCACAGACGGCGGCAAGACCTTTACCTACACCGACGTTTGTATGTACGACCAGTGCGACAGCGCAGGACGTATCGCATACCTGGGCAAGGGTCACCTTATCCTGGGCGGCGGCTGGTACGGAATGTATGACGCTGTTGTCAAGGACGGCAAGGCAACTATAACCAAGATCGACGGCGTAAGCTACTGCAAGACCGCAGGCTACGGCGCTCCCGAAAAGGCAGGCGGTCCCAATACCATATACTTCTATGGCAAGCCCGAGGACTCCGATCCCGAGGGTATCTACCGCTCGACTGACGGCTGCAAGACCTGGGTGTGCATCAACACAGACCACCTCTACGGCGGCACAGGTAACGGCAACTACATCGTCGGCGATATGGACGAGTTCGGAAAGGTATATATGTCCACAGTAGGCTGCGGTATCGTTTACGGCAAGCTGGCAGGCAGCGAGCCTTCGACTCCCAAGACCACGACAACTACAACCAAGCCTGTGGTCACAACAACTACGACTACCAAGCCCGGTGTTACTACCACCACCACAACTAAGCCCAGTGTTACCACTACCACAACAACAGGTCCCAAGCCTACGGGCAAGAATTACCTGGCAGGCGACTCAAACTGCGATACCAAGATCGAGCTGGCTGACGCTATCCTCATCATGCAGGCTCTGGCTAACCCCGACAAGTACGGTATCAGCGGCAGCGATAAGGGCCATCTTACCGCGCAGGGCAGAGAGAACGCTGACTGCTCGGGCAGCTTTGACGGCATGACCTCAAATGACGCTCTGGCTATCCAGAACTTCCTGCTGCACAAGATAGATTCTCTCCCCGAGAAGTAATCATCAATAAGAAAAGCCCCGAAGCATTCATAGTGCTTCGGGGCTTTGTGTTTTGCATGGACGTTAAGATAAATCAAAATTTAGCTTCGCTAAATTTTGATTTGAGTGAATAGTGATTAGTGAATAGTGAGTAGTTGTGGTGTCGCCTTCGTCGACAATATTTAAATATTGTGAGCGAAGCGAACACATTAACTCTCAACTCTCAACTTTCAACTATCAACTTAGCGCCGCCGCTCGCTCAGCGGCAAATTATGATTTATACTTCGGGGGTTATCATACCTTTTTGTCCGTCATATCCTTCCGCAGGAGCAGGGTGAAGATAATGCACACCGCTGTCCCGGCTATGCCGAGTATGCCCAGAAGCAATGCTGCTCCCGAGCCCTTGCCCTCACCGAAAAGAACGGTGAGAAAGCTGCCTGCGGACTGCTTTGCCATGAAGGGCTCGGCTGCCCTGTCTATGAAGGCGCCGCCGAAAAGTCCGCCTATGGGGATAGTGAAGAATTGCAGGGTATTGCGGCAGGAATAGACCCTTTCCTGCATATCCGCGGGGATAGTGCTGCGGAAGATAACGTCAAGCTGCGTTCCCATGACCGGTATGAACAGCCAGCCGCAGACCGCTCCTATACACCATACTACAGGCGAATCCCACAGTGCAAGGAGAAAATTCTCGGTGCTCATTGAGAAAAACAGCGCCAGACATATGAGCCTTACACGGCTTTTCGGTGCAGGCAGTGCCGAGGCTATGATGCTCCCTGCCAGAGAGGCTATGCCTGCACAGGCATTTACCGCACCAAGTATGCTTTCACCGTTTGCTGACTTCGGTATAATAAGCGCAGGCAGGGCGGCGGTGTAGGCGGAGGCTATGAGGTTTATCCCCGCAAGGAAGAATATGAGCTTCATTATGAGGGGATTGTCCCGCAGCCAGCGAAGTCCCTCTCCTGCCGAGCGCAGAACCGACTGCTGTTTCTCCTCGGTCCTTTCGGGCTCGGGGATATGTATAAAGAACAGCAGTGTGGAAAAGGCTGCGCCGAAGGTCAGCAGGTCGGTGATGATGACCGTGCTTATGCCGCCGAAAGCGTAGAGTATCGTGGCGAATATGGGTGTGAGTATGGTGTTTGCAGACTGTGAGAACGACCGCAGTCCGCCTGTTTTCTGGTAGTGCTGCCTGGGGACCAGCTGTGTGGAGGCGACCTCCGCCGCAGGCTGCTGTACCGTGTTCATCAGTCCGTTTACAGCGTTGATGACATAGAGATGCCAGGGGCAGAGCTGTCCCGTCTTTATGAGCAGGAAGGCTGCTGCCGTAGTTATCGCCGCCAGCAGGTCACAGGTCAGCATGGTTCGCTTTTTGTTCCATTTGTCGCTGAGGGCGCCTGCAAATATGCTCATCAGTACATAGGGCGCGTATGAGCATATCCTCAGCAGAGCGGTGCTCAGTGCAGAGCCGCTCCCGCGGTAGAGCCACAGTACCAGCGCATAGCTCGTCATGCCGCTTCCCAGGGCGGAAAGTGACTGTGTGCTCCATAATAACAGATAGCTTTTTAATTCCTTTATAGTTTTCATTGGCTTTGCTCCTTTTTATTATTTGGTCAGGTAAGCAAAGCCCGAGGGTATCAGAATTTCTCCATGCAGTTCCCTCAAGCCTTGCATGGAGCTGAAACGATGCATAAACGCATTTCTGTGCCCTTCCTTTCGTTTTTATTTTTACATTTATTATATCACCTGAAGTGTGAATTGTCAATTAAGGGTGAAAAATCGCAAAAAACATGGATATATATAAGTCAAAAACTGTATATTTGTCAATTGACTGTTTGAATTATGTTTGTTATAATATAAATGTAATTTGAATTTTTATTCAAAAACAGGAGGTATATGAGAATGAAGAAGAATGATCTGAAGCTGATGGCTTGTCTTCCCATTGCCGCTATTCTGGTAGGCTGCGGAAGAACTACTATCGATCCCAACGAGTACGTTGAGGTGAAGTATGACGGCATGGACACCGTTGCCCGTGCTTATGTGGAGATCGACTATGAGAAGATGGTAACCGATAACCTCAAGGCTTTCGGTATCAAGAGCAAGAAGGACGATCACGCTATCGAAAGAGCTGCGGGCAAGCTTGAGAAGTATCTCAGCGGCGAGCTGGACAAGACAAGCGAACTCTCAAACGGCGACGAGATCGTTTTTGAGTGGAACGACGATGACGTTGATAAGCTGGAAAAGAAGTACAAGATCAAGCTCAAGATAAGCGATAAGAACATCACTGTAAAGGACCTTGAAGAGCCCAAGAAGTTCGATCCCTTCGATTACCTTGAGGTAAGCTACACAGGCGTTGGTCCCGACGGTCAGATCCAGCTGGATTACAGCGATCTCCCTGTTGACTACGTTTCATTCTATGCTGACCCCAGCTACGGTCTCAGCAACGGTGACAAGGTAAAGGTCACCTTCGGCTACAGCGAGGACAGCGCTAAGGAAGAGTGCTTCAGCCAGGGCTATCTCCCCGAGTCATTCGAGAAGGAGTACACCGTTGAGGGACTCCAGCAGTATGCTTCAAAGATCTCAGAAATAGACAAGAAGTCCTATGATAAGATGGACAAGTACGCTCAGGACCGCTTCATGGAAGACGTTGAGGATAACTGGGAGAAGAAGGAACTCAAGGATCTCGAGCTCCTCGGTGTAAACCTCTACATTCCCAAGGAAGAGAACTACAGCATGAAGAACGCTCTCTGCTATGTATACAAGGTAACTACCACACTCAAGGGTGAGGAGAAGAAGGAGGAAGAGCCCACAACAGAGGCTCCTACAACTACAGCAGAGGCTACTACCGAGGCTCCCACTACTACAGCTGAGGAGAAGAAGGAAGAGGGCACAACTACCGCTAAGGCTGACGAGAAGAAGGAAGACGCTACCGAGGCAACTGCCGAGAAGAAGGAAGATAAGAAGGAAGAGGCTAAGAAGGGCGAAAAGGTTTATTACTACTTCGCTTACTATCAGAACGTTCTTACTCCCGGAGACCCCGACAAGGAGTATGACGCTCAGAGCTACAACGAGCCCAGCTACAGCAACTTCTTCGGCGTATCAGGCGACGCTTTCTCTATCGACGACGTTCTCTATGTAGGATATGAGAACCTTGATGACCTCTACAAGGCTGTTGAGGACAAGTTCTACTACGAGTGCAAGAAGGAAACAAATATCAAGAAGAACTGATACGAGCATTACCCCCCCGTACAGATACTTATGTAAAAATTATGCCCCTGAGTGCTGCAAAACACTCAGGGGCATTTTCAGTTATGATTTTAGCCGTTAAATTCTGATTTGCGGCTGACGTCTCAGAGGACTACCAGCTTTTCAAGCTCTGTTTTTGCACTGCGCCATTGGGGACATACTCTGTCCAGCAGGGAATAGAAGTCCCGCGAGTGGTTCGGATAGATGAAATGACAGAACTCATGTGCCACTACATGGGCGATACAGTGCCGCGGAGCTTCAATGAGGTAACGGTTGAGCACTATCATGCCCTTGGTATAGTGGCAGCTCCCCCAGCGCGCCTTCATTACCCTTATCTTCAGCTGAGGGAAGGGGACTCCCATTGCCTTGAAAAACGGATATATCTCCCTCATCAGGTCGGTGAAGACCTCTCTGCACCTTCCGTCCAGCCATTTGGCGTAAAGCCGTTCTCCGCGGCTCAGGTCGGAGCTGTCCCTCAGTGAAATGATGAGACGGTCTCCCTCAAGTGTGACACTCTCCGCTGCGGACTGCACTATGCAAAGCTCCAGAGGACTGCCCAGATACATGACCGAAGCGCCCTGTGCAAATCTGCGCTCCTCTGCGGCTGACTCGGTGCGGCTGCGGAAGTGCTCCTGCGCCTGCTTTATATAACTGCATTTGGAGACGATGAAACTCTCTATCTCCCTTACGGGGACCCGGGCGGGCGCGGAAACATATACCGTTCCGTCCCTGCGGACACGGAGGTTTATGTTCTTCACCTTCTTGCGCTCAAGGGTGTATTCTATGCCGCCTATGGGCGTTTTTGCCGTTCTGACTGATGATGATACCTGTCTCATTTGTTCCTTCCTTTTCCGGGGCGTCTCATTGCTTGGTTATCTGTATTATATCACAGCCGCGGGAATTGTTCAATGAATTTTTGCGGAGAAAAATTCAAAAACCCCTTGACAAATCGGTTTTCTTGTGCTATAATCCAAGATATAAGCTGTGAGGAAGACACGCAGAGTATTGCCAATGTCTTGCAGAGAGCCGACGGAAGGTGTGAGTCGGTGATATGCAATGCTATGTATCCCTTCTGAGCCGAAGTGCTGAAAGTTTCAGTAAGCGCTTCCGTGATTCTGCGTCAATGAATAGGACTTGCTGGAGTCTGAAGTGGTGTTACGCAATAGCGGCACAATTTGAGTGGTACCGCGGGTAATCAGAATTGATACTCGTCTCAAAGTTTTATCTTTGAGACGAGTTTTTTGTTTTTACGCGGCAAATGTCGGCAGTATTTCACAGCGCCCGTTTCATTTTCCAGTACAAAAAATATTTTTTAAAGGAGAGATAATTATGAGCGACATGATGAATTTACAGAATGCAGAGACAAGGATCAAAGAGGTCGCAGAGCGTATCGCAAGCCTGCGTGAGGACTTAGGTATATCCGTCGAGGAAATGGCTGACATCACCGATTATTCCGTCGATGAGTACAAGAGACTGGAATCGGGCGAGCAGGACTTCAGCTTCACTTTTATATATAAATGCGCCAACGCTTTTCACGTTGAGATAACCGAGCTCATGGAGGGCAGCAGCCCCGAGCTCAGCGGCTATACCGTTACCAGAAAGGGCGAGGGTGTGCCCATCGTCCGCAGAAAGGGATTTATCTATAACCGCCTTGCCGCTAAATTCAAGAACAAGTCCGTGGAGCCCTTCCACGTTGTTATCCCTTATTCCGAGGAGGCTCTCTCTCAGCCCCTCCACATGGCAAGCCACGAGGGTCAGGAAATGGACATCGTTCTCAAGGGAACTGTCCGTATGACTGTTGGTTCCCACACAGAGATACTCCACGAGGGCGACTGTATCTACTACGACAGCTCAATGCCCCACGATGAGGTCGCTCTGGGCGGCGAAGACTGCGAGATATACGCTTTCGTTATGCCTCCCAAGGGCACTACCGGCATGACCGAGTACCGCGAGCAGGTGGCTGAGCACCACCTCACAAACGTTGACAAGGCAGGTCTGCTTCACCCTGTTGCAGAGAAGTTCGTGAACTGCGAGACCAACGATGAGGGAGTTCTCAGCGCTGTTCACTTTGAAAATCAGGATAAGTTCAACTTCGCTTACGATATTGTTGACGCTATGGCTGAGAAATGTCCCGACAAGACCGCTATGATCTATGTGGACGTCAATAAGAACGAGCGCACATTCACCTTCAAGGACATCAAGAAGTATTCCTGCCAGACCGCCAATTACTTCAGGTCTCTCGGCATAAAGAAGGGCGACAGAGTTATGCTGGTGCTGAAGCGTCATTACCAGTTCTGGTTCTCTATCATCGCTCTCCACCGCATAGGCGCTCTTGTTATCCCTGCTTCAAATATGCTCAGGAAGCACGATTTCGAGTACCGTTTCAACTCCGCTGAGGTTTCGGCTATCGTCTGCACCGCTGACGGCGATGTGGCAAATGAGGTCGACCTTGCCTGTGCTGTTTCTCCCACGCTGAAAACCAAGATACTGGTAAACGGTCAGCGTGATGGCTGGCATGACTTCAACGCAGAGCTCTCCGCTTACAGCACTCACTTCGAGCGTACAGAGGACACTCCCTGCGGTACAGACCCCATGCTCATCTTCTTCAGCTCGGGTACTTCGGGCAACCCAAAGCTTGTGCTCCACAGCTATCAGTACCCACTGGGTCACTACGTTACCGCCCGCTACTGGCAGAATGCAGACCCCAACGGTCTCCATTTCACTATTTCCGATACAGGCTGGGGCAAGGCTCTCTGGGGCAAGCTCTACGGTCAGTGGATGAACGAGTCTGCTGTATTCGTCTATGACTTCGACCGCTTCCACGCAGATGATATACTTCCCATGTTCAGAAAGTACAATATCACTTCATTCTGCGCTCCTCCTACTATGTACCGCTTCTTCATCAAGGAGGATCTTTCAAAATATGATCTCTCATCACTGAAATATGCCTGCATTGCAGGTGAAGCACTCAATCCCGAGGTGTTCCACCAGTTCTATAAGGCTACCGGAATCAAGCTCATGGAGGGCTTCGGTCAGACCGAGACCACACTCTCTATCGCCAACGTTGTTGGTATGGAGCCCAAGCCCGGAAGCATGGGTAAGCCCAATCCCCAGTATGACGTTCAGGTGCTTCTCCCCGACGGCACTCCCGCAGGCGTGGGCGAGACAGGTGAGATCTGCATAAAGCTCAAGGATATGAACGCTCCCGGCTACGGCGTTCCCGGACTGGCTCTGTGCTACTACGGTGACGAGGAAAACACTGCCGAGACCTGGCGCGACGGCTTCTACCACACAGGCGATACCGCCTGGGTGGACGAGGACGGCTATTTCTGGTACGTCGGCAGAGTTGACGACGTTATCAAGTCATCGGGCTACCGTATCGGCCCCTTCGAGATCGAGAGCGTTCTCATGGAGCTGCCCTATGTGCTGGAGTGCGCAGTTACAGGCGTTCCCGACGAGATAAGAGGTCAGGTGGTTAAGGCTACCATCGTCCTCACCAAGGATAAGACTCCCTCCGAGGAGCTGGTCAAGGAGATCAAGGAATACGTCAAGAACGGTACCGCTCCTTATAAGTACCCCCGTGTGGTAGAGTTCGTTGATGAGCTTCCCAAGACTGTGGGAAGCGGCAAGATCCGCCGTGCAGCTATCCGCGAGATGGATAAGGCTAAGTATCAGAAGTAATATATAAGCCCTCACAGCGATGTGAGGGCTTTCTGTTTTATCTGCTCTTTATGTACTTCCTGACCTTTTCAAATATCCACGATTTTACTTTCAGGGGAGGTATCTCCGGAAGAGCATCTATGGGGAAAAATCGCTGTTCATAGGCTTCTTCCTCCTGCACCTTCATCTCGCCTGCAAAGTCGCGGCACAGGTATAATATTACCGCCAGATATACCCTGTCGCCGTTGGGATACTCGTAAAAAGTGTCCTCTCCCGATATATCCATGAAGTACTCCAGCTCTCCGCAGGTAAGTCCCGTTTCTTCAAGCACCTCCCTGCGGGCACATTCCTCAAAGCTCTCGCCAAGCTCCATTGAGCCTGCGGGATAGTCCCAGTAGCCGTTGTCGGTGCGCCTGCCGAGGAGTATCTCGTTTTTTTCGTTGAGAAGTATGACGCCTGCACCTGCCATGATAAGTGGTCTGCTGCCGGTCATTCTGCGAAGTTCAAGTATATAGCCCATTGCTGCTGCTCCTTTGTGTGATTTTTATTTATTATATCAGAAGTTTCACGGCAAGTCAACAAACAGTCCCGGGGCACCGGAGAATCGGACGTTCCGGAGCCGGCTCGTGACGCTCTGCATGAAGCAGTCGTTACCGTGGACGATGACGGACTTTTTACGGCGGAAATTGCCGCCGATGGTATAAAGGTATCTGCCTCATTCACCGAAGAGGCAAAGATACCTGCGGGAGCTGTGCTCTCAATGAAGGAGATAATTCCCGAGACACAGCAGTATGAGGAGTATTTTGAGAAGTCGGGCAATACTCTCAACGAAAGCCTCAGCGTGAACAGCGAGAACTATGTGGAACTGAAACACGCACGTTTCTTCGATATAGGCTTCACCTCCGACGGAGAGGAGATAGAGCCGCAGGCGGCTGTCTCTGTGGAGTTTACCTATGACAGACCCGACCTGGATTATGAGTCGCTGGCTATTTCCTCAGATGTTATCCACTTTGAGGAGGATCAGGCTGTCCTCATGGAGGCGGAGAGCAGACAGGATATTCCGGCAGATACCTTGGATGACAGTACCGATGACAAAAACGGCGCCGTCTCTGATATGCTGAGATTTGAGACAGAGTCTTTCTCGGCTTACGGTATCATATTCTATAATGTTGCCGGAAATAATATCGGAGACCTTATGGACGGTCAGGATCGTGTCATCGCATGGTTTGACGGAAATGAAAGCACTACGGGGAAAGCGGATAAGATAGCTGTTCTGATGAATAGTTATTTTGCCGGCAGGAACGACAGACTGGGTCTGTCATTAAAAACCTTTTATGACGAGAACTATCAGACAGATAATTCTTTTCTTTATGAAGGAGAAAATGCCGATCTGTATACACAATATTTCTTTTCCGATGATGATGTGCCCATGTGGCATTTTTCATATCAGACCGGGGGATATTATTATATCACCACTGAGGTTGACGGTGCGACAAAATATCTGACGATCACCAATTCCGCAGTTAAGCTCCTTGATTCTCCGGATCAATTCTCTCGTATATATATCGACAATAACGGTGCAGTCGGTACGAACCGCGAAAACAAGCTGCGTTTCAGGAATTCCGATAATTATGCGATCAATCGTTACAATGGAAATTACAACAACGGTTTCGGATCCTACAAAGGCAATCAGGATCCCAACGAATGGTTCATTCTCGGCGCTCTGTCCGAGGATACGGAGATAAAGACGAACGTGCTCACAGCGGAAAAGGTGAGCGTTTCCGATACCGAAAAGCTCCATGACGGCGTGAATGTTATTATATATGCAAAGAAATATGAAAACGGAGAATATGTAAACTATGCCATAAACGGTGACGGAGACCTGGTCAAGGTATGGGAAAGCGGCGATGTGGTGCAGTGGAGAAAGACCGGTCCGGCAACTTCGAGTCTTTTCTGGCAGTTTATCCAGTACGGCGATACAGAATACTATGAGTTCTATAATCCCGAGACAGGAATGTATCTTGCTCCGCAGAACGGACAGATCTTATCCAACAGCCCTATCGGCGTCACACTGACAGGAAGAGAAAACGGCGATTACAGGTCGTCTATCGAAGCCTGGGACGATAACGTCTGGAGCTGGTATGCGTATAAGTACTCCGACAGGGGCACCCTGATCCCTGTAGCCGATACACAGGCATTGGCGATGTGCTTTGCGGTCGAAAGATCAGATGATAAGTTCCAGCCTATTGAGACTGTTGACAGCAAGGCAGAAGGCATTACCATAAAAATGTATGACTATGATGCGAATTTACAGAAAAACATCATGGGTAATTTCAGCTATACAGCAGGCGCCGGAGCAACAAGCCTTGTCAGAAATGTTCTTGATCCGGAAGGCTATCCTGCCCTGAAAAACGGCACCTCACTTGAACCGCTCTTTACACCTAATAATACATATCCCGAGCGTGAAGCAAATCACCTGTTTATTAAAAGTACATATGACGAAACAGGATATTTTGAATACAGCTGTTTCGAGAATTCCGCCTTTCTGATGAAAGAGGACGGAACAGGTGCAGTTGAGTCAAAAGAAGGCTATCCCGGTGTCTATGACTTTACGGTCTATCAGGAGCTGGCAACCCCTGCCAATAAGACCACGGCTTATTACAGGCGCGGTAATTTCCTTCCCTTCGATAAGGCGGACTCAGCCGACGCGCACGCATTGAACCAGTATGATGACAAGGCAGCGGCATTGCCTGCGGAAGATCCCAGAAAGGATGAAGATATCTATATTCAGAGTTCACCGGATTTCTACTATGGTATGTCCATCGACGCCACATTCATGATCCCCGAGAAGGGCTGTGACGCCAATGGCAACCCGCTTGTATTCGAGTTTTCGGGTGATGATGATTTCTGGCTGTTTATTGATGATGTGCTTGTGCTCGACATTGGCGGTGTCCATGATTCACTGTCGGGTTCGGTAAATTTCAGCACAGGCGAAGTATCTACATACGACGGTTCTAACAAAAATACCTACACTGTGACTTCACTCAAGGAATGCTTCAGAAATGCAGGCGTATTCCCTGACGGATCCCCCTGGGACGACAGCCTTGTGGAAAAATACTTCAAGGACGACGGCAGCTTCCAGAGCGGTGAGGGCGTGTTCAAGGACTACAGCTCACACACTATGAAGATATTCTACATGGAGCGAGGAGCAGGCGCTTCAAACCTGAAGCTGCGCTTCAACCTTGCTACTGTTGACGAAAAGAGCGTTTTCCTGGAAAAGAAGCTGACAGGTACTCAGACCACCGACTATTCCAACACAAAGTACGCTTACCAGCTTTACTACAAGCCCGAGGGAAGCGATGACTTCATTCTCTATGAGAACCCTGACGCCGATGATAAGAAGGCACACTATGAGGGTCAGAACAGCCTTGTGGAGTATTCTGAGTCAGCCGAGATAAACGGTATCGTCTATGATAACGTTTTCTTCCTCCGCGCAGGCGAAAAGGCTGAGTTCACCATGCCCAGCAAGGAGACTGAGTATTATTTCGCCGAGCTTAGCGTGTTCAATCAGGAATACGAATATGTAAATATCAACAGCGACAGAGCCTATACCAGCGATTACGCTGTTACAAGAGTAAAGAAATACCCCGATGTAAGGTCTGCAACAGACACAGTTTCCAACCGCAAGAGAGTAGTCTATGAAAACCACATCGACCAGAATTACCTCAAAAAGCTCATAATCACCAAGAATGTCGTAGATAAGGACGGAAATCACGTCGAAAACGATAATACGGGATTTGAGTTCCAGGTGGGCTTCCTCAATGAAGAAGGGGAGACCGTTCCCTATCAGAAGAGGGAATACTACGTTATGGACGATGACGGCAACTATTACGTCTATCTGAACGGCAGACTGTCAAAGAGCGGCAGGGAAAAGGTGGTTTGCAGCGTATCGGGCAACAACGGCTCTATCGCAGGAATACCCGACGGCTTCTCGGTAGTCATCGAGGGCCTCCTTCCCAGAACTGCCTTCCATGTGGAGGAGCTGGAGGAGAAAATCCCCCTGGGATATGAGTGGAGGAGCTACGAAAGAGTTACCGGCAGCGAGGGCGCTACCTATAACCTTTTAGACAGCGGTGTCTACAATATCGGTGAGATACGTGAGAACACCAACGCTCACATGATAGTTACCAACCAGAAGGGCTTCGGCATCACTGTCAACAAGCATTGGTCCGACGCCGAGTATACCAATTCACACGCTTCGGTGTATATCGCTCTGTTCCACAAGGAAGAGGGCGGAGAGCTCAGATTTGTGGAGAACACATTAAGAGAGCTCATATCACCCAATACCACTATCTATTACTTCAACGACGAGCAGGAGGCCAGCGAGTATGCGGCTATGGAGGTGATCCCCGGCTCCATACAGCCTGCCGACTGGAACGGCGATACTGCGGCAGTGACCGACTGCCAGCCCTATACGGCAAATTCAGTGACCAGACTCAGCGCCGAGACCTTCAGCGGAGAGGCTTACGACTTCGATTACAAAGTAGGCTATGTTCAGGGCGAGGTCGGAGGTACAGGTCATAATATAAGAACGGATACCATTACCAATTCCCGTGACTTCCTGAAGATAATCAAGCAGGATCCGGACGGTGCTCCTCTCATCGGTGCTGAATTCACCATCACTGATGTGACTTCGGGCATTACCCTTGAGGCCCCCGTTATCTCCGACGAGAACGGACTTGTAACAAATGCCTATCTTACCGCGGGTCACAGCTACAGGCTGGACGAGATCAAAGCTCCCAACGGCTTCAAGACTCTGGACGGACCTGTCATGATCTATGTGAACGGGAACGAACAGCTGGATATTCAGTATTACGCGGAGGACGCAGATAATATCATCGTCGCCCTTTCCGAGGACAGAAAGAGCGGAACCCTTACTGTCAGGGACGAGCCGAAGGGCATTCTTCTCAGAAAAACAGACGAAAAAGGCGAGCCTCTCAAGGACGCTGAATTCGCACTGTACAGCTTCGACAGGGCGCAGAACAGGAAATCCCCGCTGGACGAATACCAGAATGTCATTTCCGATGAAAACGGCTTCTTCTTCAGTGATACGCTTCCCGGCGGCTATTATCTCGCGGAGGAGACAAAGGCTCCCAAAGGATATTCACTGCCCGATGTGGAGACGGTATTCCACATAAGGCCGGAGGATAATACTGTGGACCAGGTCTATACCGTAAGGTATAACGGCAGTACGAAAAAATACGTTACCGTCGAAGACGTTTTCAGCAGTAGACTCTATGTAAGCGGCAACATCATAAGGATCGATTTTCCCAATGAAAAGGAGTATGGGCAGATAAAGATAAGGAAGACTATCGACGGCATGGACCCCACAAAGAGCGCTCCTGCTTTTATGTTCAGAGTGACTCAGACCAAGGACGAGAACGGCAATACTGTCAGAAACGGTCCTCAGTACACCCGTGCTATCTCTTACAGCAGAACAGATGAGGAGTTTACCAGGGAAGTGGTGCTGAGCGGTCTGCCTCTGGGCTCATATATCGTGGAGGAGCTGTCTGTGCTGAATTATACGGCAGCTGATGTGAACGTCGAAGGCGATGAGCATCCTGTCATAAGCAGCAATTTCAATGTTACCGTTACCCTTGACTCAGATGATATGGTCACGGTGGCTTTCACCAATCATCTGGAGGAGGATCCCCCTGTAAATAATACAGCATTCGCTGATAACAGGATAAGCTATGCCGACTCTCAGAGCGGTGGAAACTGAGGTGGCAGCTATGAAGATCAGATTAAAGAAAAAAGATCTGCTGCTGATAGTGTCAGCACTGTTCCTCACTGTCACAGCATATACCCTGGCGTACTTCACGGGCTCCGATCAGGTGACCAACAGGTTCAACGGAAGCTATCGTCCCAAGCCGGACCCGAGGGTGGATATAAATGTTACAGAGCACTTTGAGCCGCCTTCGGAAAAAAGCGATGATCCCTTCCTCAAGGAGGTCAGGATCGGCAATCTGGGCAATGTGGACAGCTATATAAGAGTCAGACTGGAATTCTCATCCTCAGAGGTGAGAGATATTTCTCAGCTGTCGGCTGATGACGATAAGGACAATGAAAGCGCATACGTAAATGCGTCGGAATTTCCCTTTTCGGAGCTGCCCGAGGGCTGGACGTACAGGACGGCAGACGGCTTCTATTACTACACAGAGGCTGTGGCTCCAGGAGATAGTACAGCTGCTCTCATAAAATGGGTAAAGACCGTATTCCCCGATGAGGGATATGAGGACACGGACGAATTCGACATCTATGTGTATTCAGAGGCTGTTCCCGCGGAAACCGCCAGCGGTTCGCGGATGACCTATGAAGAAGCATGGAGATAATCCCGTCAGAAAAGATATGATAACAGCAGCGCGGCTCCTTGCGGGCGGCGCTGCTTTATTTGTTGCAGCAGGGCATTCTCTTGTCTTTTTTCCCTGATTATAGTATAATGATTAAGTCGGAGCAGTGCGGTTTTATATGTATATGCCGCGAAACCAGACAATGTTTTTTCTTTGACCCACCCCTTTATTTATTTACTTTCTTTACACTGATCTTACTATCAGACCAGTGATCCGGCAAATTCCAGACACAAAAAATCCCCCTGAACCATAAGGGCGACACTCGTACAGAAGTTTTACGGGTGATATTGAGGGAAACCCTTTTGAAAAAGGGTTCTCCCTCAAACTCCCTTCCTAAAACTTTTAGCATTAAATTTAGCCCCAGAAGGGCGCTCCTGGTAATATTACCGATTATCACATTTATATGGAACGCCCTTCTGGGGCTAAATTCAGTTATAAAGTCTTTGGAAAAGGGGTTCGGGGAAAGAACCTTTCCTCAGAAAGGTTTGTCCCCGATAATTACCTATAAACTTCTATATAAGCACCGCCCTTA
>NZ_JHXI01000021.1 GCF_000621785.1 Ruminococcus flavefaciens ND2009
TGAAATCAACGTATCTGCGTGAAATGACATTTTTTGCGTGAAATGTAATTCTGCGGCGGGGGAGAGCGCACTGGTCTGGTGTGGGGCATGCAATAAATATAGCTCCTGGACACGATAAAGAGGTGACGAAAGAAGAAAGTGCAGAGCTAAAAATGGCAAAAAATTCACCGCAGAGAAACAAACTCTGCGGAGCAATTTAATTGTTAAATAAAAAAATAAGTGGTTGACAGTTTTTTGTCAAAAAAGTGAGCCCACAAACGCCTATTTTAAGCCATTTGTGAGCCCTGATTTTGAGACGAGGGGAATTGAAAAAGTAGAAGCACTTTTAGTGATTTTTGTTAAATTGCGAAAATGGCTGTATTTCGCGGTATTTTACGATTTCGCTTTTAGCAGCTTCAAGTGATTTTTGGCAGTTTTTGGTACAAATAAGTGGTAAACAAGTGGTTGGAATGCGTTTTTTCCTGAAAAAATGATTCCGAGTTGCCACAATTTTTTTCAAAAAACTGTATGTCAAAACCGACTTTTTGTCACGAAATCTATCTGCTAACATTACGATTATTTATAATATTCAGCGTACCACTGAGCGAACTTTCTCAGACCTTCACGGATATCGATAGTGGGACGGAAGCCGTAGTCGGCTTCTAGAGCTTTGCTGTCAGCATGCGTCGGTACATTCTTCCAAGTTTGTCAGTAGGGATTGCGCAATCGGCGGAGAATGGAAATCCCGATTTTATGCCATTTTCTTAAAATCCGGTATTTTTGGATAGTTCCGAGCGAGGGATAAAGTTCTATTTTTGAAATGTTCATTCTGGCAGAATATCCCCTTATCAGAGGGATAAATAAAAAACAGCCCACCAGGTATGTCTCCGTCTTACGAATTATATCGTAATTTGGAAACATACTCAGTGGCCTGCTTCATAATTTACTTTTATGTATCGGCCTCACGGATCTTCCGCATCCGGACGCGATGAAAATATCATTCGGCGCTTATTGCAATAAGCCTCAATATATGGTATAATACAGCTGATATCTACAGTTCAGCCTACCAGATGTCCTTCCTGCACACGATACGCCGTTGTAAGGTCAAATACGACCACACTTCGCTCGGGTATAGCTATTCCCCGTATATGGTATCTTTTCGGCAGTTGCTCAATGGGCAGAGGCTATTCTTACAATTTCAATTCTTAATAGCTAATAAACCGCTAACTTGTTCTTAAGTCTATTACTTCCCACAAATCACTATTAAACACACCTTTACTCTTATTATATGTTTTTGACTGCATTGCTACACATAATAATTCTCTGGGTCTGCTCATTCCAACATATGCAAGCTTTCGACTATAATCATACACTGGTGACGATCCACCATTACCAGCTCCGTACAAATGGAGTATTCTTGCTAAATCAGAACCCTTCTGATATTCCGTTTCAAGATAAAGGGTAGTGGTATGGGTCTGTCCTTTAACGGAGTGGACTGTATCAAATCTTATGTCCACACCATAACTTGAACATAGATTATGTTCAGCCTCTGTATCTTGTGAAACAGTTTTTTCCATAAAAGATTCAGGTAATTTTTCGAATAGCTTATCATCATGTAGCAAAGTAGTGACTAACGCTCGTATAGTTTCATCAACTTTTTCTCTATTGATACAATCGAGTCTACTCAAATTTATTATGCATTCAGAATATGTTTCAAAATATTCATCTCTCAGTTTTTTATGTACAGCAGCGGGTGAATAGCTTTTATCTGTATTTTCATTCTTTATACCCAGATTGCGTAATATCTTACATATAATTCGCCTTATAAGCTGCTCGGCGCGATAGAGTTTTCCTTTTTTTAGCTCTTTGCAAATATCATCGATCAATAACCAATAACTCAAATCATCTTTAGCTTGTTTGGTACTGTCAAATCCGTTCCAATAGCTACCAACGGTCAGGCCCGACGAAGATTCCCTTCTAAATCCCACTGCATAATGCGTTTCATTTGCTTCATTCAAGCCTCTTCTGATTACTTGATTGGCATATTCCTGTATTACGCAAGTTGGATTATCATCGTCGAATACAATTATCACAGGCTTATAACCACATGGACCTGAAGAAGTATCTATTCTTTTGCCATTTTTCCTTAGAGGAGAGAGAATATTGGCGATTTCTTGTGAATATCGGCACGAAGAAGCTATGGACATACAATTAGATTGCGGTATCCAATCAGAAGAACCATTCAAACCATTATATATCGCCTGATCAGAATCACCTATTCGAATTACACAACACTGTGAAGCGTCGAATATTTTCTCCAGAGCCAACCTTTGATTTGCGTCACAATCCTGATATTCATCAATAAATATGTATTTAAACCTTTTGCTGAAAAGGTCAGTATAATCTTTTGATAAAGCATCTATAGCTTCATTAGCATAGACGTATGTATCACTATAAAGCAGCATTCCTTCATTAATAAGCAAATTCTGCTTGGCTTTCTTATATTGTTTATAAGAATCGCTTAAAGGCCCAGCAAGTTTGATGCCTTGATGATATATTCCGTCTTGTTTAAAAACTATATTCTGATAATACTTTTCTTCATTTGTATATTGAGAATTTCCGGCCTGAATTCTTTTTCTTATATAATAGCGTAAAGAATAATATGGAGAGTTCCTTGATTTATCCCGCCAAATCAATTTATAAAGGTAATGAGCGTACTCTTTGTCACTTACGAATTGCAAGCTCGTTTTACATCGTCCTCTTATGTACTGCATCGTCACGTATTTATCCACAAAAGACTGGATCGTTCCTATGAAATTGGGATAAGAAAGAAGCTTATCTGCAACACTCGATAATTTGGCTTTAATTTCATCAACAGCAACATTGGTATGAGAAAGGACACATATTCCAGAACCGTTCTCTAGCGGCATTCTATCTGCAATCAATTTCAGTTTTGCTAATAGTACTGTAGTTTTTCCACTTCCCGGACAAGCAGCTACATCTGTAGAGCCCCAAAAGCGAATAACCTCTTTTGCGTCATCAGCAAAATGCTTACCAGGCTGAAGAAGAAGTTTCTCTATCGTTTCTATTTCCTCATCAGTTATTTCCCACTCTGCCATAAGTACCTCCTTTCTATACAGTCTCACCTGCAGCATACTTAATGGCATTTGCAATATACCCTATATATGGATCTTTTTCGATTTTTGCCTTTAGCTTTGCCTTTTTCTCTTCATCTAGTTTATAGCCATACAGATCAAGATCAAACATTTTATCTTGCTTAATTCCGTCTGGTACTTTTGATATCTTCCATCGAAGAATAGAAGCAAGGCACTGAGCCACAATAGCCTTAAGTCCACTCTTACCGTCTCTATTTAGCATCAAATCATATATGTTATATGCTTTGTTCCAAAGCGGCAGATCCTTCCATTGTTCTAATTCTGAAGATACATCTTTATCGGCATCAACAATCTTCTGTTCTGTAAGGGGAATCGATTCTTTGGCGTTAAGAATCTTTTTTCCATAATGAACTGCTTTATGGAAGTCTTCAGAAAGGCAACTCATTGCTATACAGTATTCTAACGTCCAGCGTGGCGAAGTAAATCCCCGAACAGAACCTATTGAATATTTCTTGTTTTTTTCACATTCTGCCGCCTTTGATTCATCACTTTTTTCGTTTAATGTCTTATTTTTGGTATCTTTATCTTCATCATAAGGTCGCACATCACAATCAGTGACGACAGATACCGGAATCCCTATCGTACTCCCATCAGCTCTTACCATAATTTGACTATATCGAAGAAAAGCAGTACTTCCAACATTAACAATTGATATACCATATTTCTCCAATGGGAATCCAAGAATGTCAGCAATTACTGGAACAAGAATATTCTCTGCATCGCCTTCAACCATGATTATACCCTTTGCAAAGAAAAGATTCGCTTTAGTCGCATCAAGAAATCTCTGAAGAAATAGATAATCACCTTTCTGCAATCCAGTCTTTCCTTCAGCAAGGTCATAGCCAACTCCACTCTTCATTAGAATAAGGTTCTTTAAATTGATTTTTGATGCGAGTATCGGACTGTGCGTTGATACAATAATCTGTGCATTTTTCTCGTTGTACTCATTCTGAAGATAACTGATTAAGCGAAGCTGTGCCTGTGGATGAAGATGTGCTTCCAGTTCCTCGATCAAAGCAAGTTTCATACAATAATCAGTATCATCCTTGAGAAGAAGCAGTTCTGCGGCAATAAAAAGAAGATTTAGTTCACCAAGTCCGGGATTGACCTCAGGAGCATTCAATGAGAGTGATTCTAGAATAGCCTTAAGCTGAATATCAGAAGTTTTTAAATCAGCATCACTTGGCTGCCCTTTGTCATGAAAAGAAGTTAAATTGGAGCGGATAGTCTGAAGAACCTGTTTTCCTGTATCGTCTTCTAAAAAATACTTTTCAATGTCATCATTTGCATCACGAAATATCTGAAGCAACTGATGATCTTCTTTTCTAAAGAACACAGGGTGATTCAAGAGTATCTGTGATATTCTTGAATTACGTCCAGAACTCATCTCTCGTTCGGCATCACGTAGCGGCTTTAGATAGACAGCTTTCAGAAGTTCTCTTGCCTTCCCCTCAATCACTATTCCATCATCTGCATCACCCGCACGAAGTTCTTGAAAAATCCTATGTCCCTCTTTCTTTGCACGATAGTGAAGTTTTAACGAATATTCAACTTTGCCAGCATTATTAGTGAATGTCAAATACTCAATAAAGTTCTTTGCTTCATTCTGACTAAACTCAGTTATAATACAGTCAATCTTAAACTCATCTGTATAATTTCCATCAGTGAATTTATAAAAATCCTCTTCAACAGGCCTAATATACTCATTACTCTGAGTCAGTAGCACAAGCTTTAAAGCGTCAATGACCGCAGTTTTTCCGGAATCATTCTCACCAATTAAGGCGTTAAGCCCTTTGTGAAATGTAACATGGAGTCCTGGCTTACCATTTTCTGATTTAAACCTACGAAAATTATACAAATCCAGTTCTGATACTATCATATATTCTCCTCCTTGTCTATTAAGGGATTAATTCTATCAATCCGAGATCCATTAATGCAACGATCAATAGGCTCATGCACTGATAAAGACCGCTTTTTTCTCTATGACTTTCCTCGTAATGATATACATCCAGATTACATTCAGAGAAATCATCAAGGTCGTAAGTGCAGTCATTTATTAGCCCCAGAGCGGTCAGCATTTCAACTGTAGCATGTTTCAAGGCATTTTCGTCTAATCTCTGATTATTGATATTATGTTCTCCAAGAAACGTTTTCAGTCTTTGGCCGGTATCGAATTCCATGCCAATCACATTATCATGATAGCAGGATAAGGTGAAACTCTCTATGGAAGGATAACTTAATAACAGCAGTCCCTGTCTTCCATAATCTGGATTATCTCTTGAATTTCCAAGCTTTGATAAAAGATTCTCCAAAAAAGCATTATCTGTATTGGAACGATCATCACGATCATAGATATAGAAAATAGCAGCATTGTCAATATCGAAATCATACTCTTCGATCAATTCCTTGAATAGGTTATTCAGGTATCCATCATCCTTCTCGATGAATCGAATATTGCTCTGCTGAGCATTGATAACAAATATCTTAGAATCCGGATTGACTTTTGAATTGTACTGTTTATAACCTTTTTCACGCAGTTTAGTTTCAAGCTGATAATCCAGTATGCTCGTGAACAGCTTGGTTATAATATACGGCTCAGTTCGTGATCCTTCAACGATAAAAAGAACTTTACCGATATTCTTGTCTTTGTGAAGCTCAATTCTCATATCTTGGAAGTCCACCGAACACACCACCTAAATACATCTTTTCCATATTCTGCGCTTCTCTGGGTTTTTCATCAGAAAAACGTTTGATTCGGCTTCCTTCTTCACCGAATTCAACTGTATATAACTGATCAGGACGAAGAATGCTGCTTGACAACAGATTTGTGGAATGCGTTACAAACAGCATCTGAGCATTCGTTGAATACTTCATGAAATAGCGAATCAGGAGTTTTTCAAGGTCGTTATGGAAACCACTGGAAAACTCGTCAAGAATCAGCAGCCCCCCCTTGTGTGTACAATGAAAGAACGCAGGCAAAAGGTTAAGCAGGTTCTGTGTTCCCGTCGATTCCATTTCCAAGAGAATTGGTTCATTGATTCCGTTACGCTTCATAAAGATGTGCTTATCTTCTCCGAAGAAGGCAGCTACTTTACCTGTTGAAGTCATCCCATATTCAACACGCTGACCGAAGTTGTATTCCTCAAAGAATTGATTGATCTCATCTGTGCCTTTTTCTTCCAGATATTTCCTCAGTTCAATTCCGGATGCCTGGTATACACTTGCTCTCCTTGTATAAAGGTCCAGATAGATAGAGGCTGACAGGAAAGAAAACCACTCCTGCAACACCTGATGCCCTCTGAAGCGTGTATTAAAGTATATCTCACGCAGGAACAGGGTATTAAGCTGAATGTCCGTATACTCTTTTTGATCGGTCAGTGACACCTTGGCATAGCTGTTTTCTCTTTCAAGAACTGTTTCTCCATCAACTTTAAGAAGCTCATGAATCGCTGAGCCGTCATTATGATACTTGATAGAATAGTCTATTTCAGAGCCTTTGATATCAAACACAAAACGCATGGAAACAGCCGGATTCATACTGAAGAGGCAGTGATACATCTCAAATGGAATCTCCGCTTTTCCAAAAAGCATATCCAGTAGAAGCTTTACCGGCAGAAGCGCACCGGATTTTCCTGATGCATTTGCTCCGACAAACAGAACGCCTTTCAATAGACCTCGCGCGGTATTGGTTTCCTCCAACACCTTATAATTCGTTTTCTCCAGAGAAAAGGTGGTCTTATTCTTAAAAGAACGGAAATTCTCCACTTCATAATATTTCAACATAGCTAGCCCTCCTATCGCTATCGTATATTCGTATTATACCACACTTTCTCGGAAATTGCAACTATTTTACGGTGGAAATATATAGAAGCGTAAAAAAATTACATCACACACCTTTTGTTCCCGGCTTTATACTGCATTATCGGCATATTCTATCGATATATCATCCAATTCAATAAGCACTTTTTTGAGCATAACAGAACAGCATTTTCTTCTGTCAGTTCTTTGCACATTTTTTTTGAAATGGCAGCAATCAACTCGTTTTCCTTAATATTCCTGCATTTACAGCCGTTTCCTTTCCGTCCCTCGTGGCGTCCTCTGCAGGTCCATACCTTATGCTTGATACCTTTCGGTCCGTTCAGCGTTCGTCTTGTCATCGGTTCACCGCACTCGCCGCAGAACAGCTTTCCGTACAGGAAGTGTGGTCTGCCGCCGATTCTTCCGACCGCTGCCTTTACCGCTTTCTTTTGACGTATGATCTGTTCCCCGGCGTACAGCGGCTTATGGAGCTTGCAGACGATATTGAGCAGATACGAACGATCTGCTGGTGCGGCAAGCGGGCGCATTTCAATGCAAGGCTGCTGAACGGTGAGATGGTCACAGAGGGAGAACAAGTACAGCTCGGCGGCAACGAGAGCTATATCTCGCTTTGCAGGAGACATTATAAGCAGAGAAAGATCGAGGGCTGAAAGGTCGTGATTATATGTGTACTCGCTTTTATGTGGAGCCTGCATATTACGCTCCAATTATCACCAGAGCACAGAAACTGAAGTTAGCAGATGATATGATGAGGCATCTCGGCAAGCCGCTGACCATGTCCGGTGAGATGCGACCGAACGATGTCACCGCCGTTCTTGCACCGAAAAGAAGGCAGGGTTGCAGTTTTCCCAATGATATGGGGCTTCAGCCACGAAGCAACTGATGCACCGATAGTCAACTGCCGCCTTGAAACAGCAAGTCAGAAGGAAATGTGGAAGGACTCATGGTTCCAGCGGCGGCGCGTGATTCCCTGTAGCTGATATTTTGAGTGGGAACACTTCAGAAGCCCGGATGGGAAACGTTCTAAGGTCGGCGATAAGTATCTGATACAGCCGAAAGACAGACATACGACTATGCTGGCGGGATTATATCGGTTTGAGGAGCGTAATGGGCTGCAGGTTCCTGTTTTCTCGGTTCTCACACGGGATGCTATTGGTGAACTGAGAGGAATTCATAATAGGATGCCGCTGATACTGTGGCGAGAGGGTGTTGAAAGCTGGATAAAGCCAGACGGAAATCCGCAGGAGGTTAGCCGGAGAGCTTTGACGGAGATGTGTTTTGAGAAAGTAGTATAATGAAAAAGGCTCTGAGAGATTAACGCAAAGGCGTTCTCACAGAGCCTTTCTTATTTATAATCATATATGTCACAAAATTACGACTAATAAAGTATTCTTTAGATATTCTTTTACCGTGTGATTTGAATATAATTCAGTGCAGATATCTGTGTCAAGCTATTGACAAAAGCGAGTGCAGGTGCTATAATGATGAAAAGAAACTACATGTAGTTCGTTCGGTGTGCTCCTCGATTATATTAGTCATATTTTGTGCACACCTTATACCATATTCAAAGAAAGGCGAAGAAATGGCACAGTACAATTTAACCGTGAACGACAATAAAGCAACTGTAGAATCAGACTCGGATTTTAAAGGAAATACCAAGCTTAAGCTTCTACGGTTGCTTGAAATATTACAAAGTGAATCAACACAGCAAAAACCATTAAGCACATCTCAAATATGTCAGAGACTAGAGAAAATGGGGATGCATTGTGAACGCAGAACGCTATATCGTGATATCAAACTATTAATTGACTGCGGCTATGATATAGAAATTGTCACAGAAAGAAACGCAAACCTGTATTACTATAAGAAAGCAACGGAACTTAGTTTTTCTGAGCTAAAAATCCTTATTGACGCTGCTAAGGCTGCTTCATTCATAACACAGGAACAAACTGAGGAGCTAGTAAGAAAACTGGTTGCACTCGGCGGTTCAAGAAAAAAAGAATTGCTAAGCAGCAATATGGTTTTCTTTAATAGCCACAAACATAGTAATACCGATGTATATGATGTCGTTTCAACTATTGAGGCAGCGATTCTAAATAAAACCAGAATATCATTTTTCTATTTTGACCTCGATGAACATGCTGAGAGAGTCTATAGGCACAACAAAAAAGAATACTTGGTTGATCCGATAGTTCTGATATTCAATAATGATAATTATTATCTTCGTGGATATACTCCTGACCATGATGAGATACGTAATTATCGTGTGGATCGTATGGCAGATGTCAAAACGACTGTGCTGCCTATGGATGCTAAAGCTGATGTAAGTCCGGCAGAAATCGAAGAATACATTTCACAATCATTTAAGATGTATGGTGGTGAAACTGTAGAAGCTCTATTAGAGTTTAAGGATCAGCTCCTTGATGTAATCTTCGATAAATTTGGTGAAGGAACGCCTATTGTCCGCAAAAATGATAATACCTGTATAGCAACTGTCAAGGTTCAGGCAAGTCCGACTTTCTGGGGGTGGTATTTTCAGTTCCCGGATAAGATGCGGATATGTTCACCAGATTGGCTTGCGGATGAATGTGAAAAATGGAGAGATCTGAGATACAATCGATAAGTAATCTGTATCATTAAAAAGGAGGCTGCAAATGAACACCGAGAAAAAAACAGGTAATGGCTATTTCGCTGTTATCGATACAGAAACCACTTGGAGCAATGCCGTTATGTCTATCGGTGTAGCGATTGCAGAATGCTCCACATTTAAACTGGTAGAAAAGAAATATTATATTATCTCTCCCGAATATAAGGACGGCGGAATGTATAGTTATGTCTTAATGACGAAATCTGTTAAACTGGATCTCAAAAGCTCACGTCCAAAGGTTATCGAACATCTTGTTAAAGTTCTTAAAAAGTATCAAATAGACTCCCTATTCGCCTATAACGCTTCTTTTGACTATAATCATTTGCCCGAACTGCAATCCTATAAATGGTTCGACATAATAAAAAAAGCTGCATATAAGCAATATAACCCCAAAATATCTGAAAACGCTGACTGCTGTGGAACTGGAAGGTTAAAGAGAGATTTTGGTGTTGAACCGATTACAAGGCTTCTGTCCGGCAATCGCAGCTATTGCGAAGTCCATAATGCAGTATGTGATGCAGTTGACGAACTAAGGATAATAGAACTGCTCGGATACGCAATAGAAGACTATGGTCATGCCCAAATTAATCTGGAAAAGAAACCAAGGACTATAAGACCAAAGGAACAGAGAGCAGTTCCGAAACTCCCGAAGCCAACGAAACATGTTCCAGAAGAAAGCGAAGATATCATAGAAAAGCGATTAATAGCCAATTGTAAGTTCGCTATCGGTGATAAAATAAGACACGCTCAGTATGGATGCGGCGTAGTCAGAAAAATCGAAGTAATGAATGAAGAAATCCTGTTGCTAACTGTGCTCTATGAAGCTATAGGAATAAGTTTGCATTTACTTCCGGCTGACGAAAAGGATATCACATTGATTAACGATTGACCTCAAAAGGAGTTGTATACAAAATGAGTGGAATTCAGCTTTCCGAAGAACAACAGGACTTCGTAAACAAGGCGCTTGAAGGACATAACATACTTGTAAACGCCTGCATTGGAAGCGGAAAAACAACTGCGATCCAGTTGCTTTGCAATCAGCTTCCGAAAAAGAAAAAAATCCTGTACCTTACATACAATAAGCTGCTGAAGCTTGATGCCAAAGCTAAAATCAGGAATACTAATGTTAAGGTTCAGAACTATGACGGGATTGCATCAACTTATCTGTATCGAATGGGGATTTCTACCGGATACGGCGACCAGATTCCTCGTTTTAATGAAGTGAAGCCTGTAATTGACAGATATGACATTCTGATCATAGATGAATACCAGGATATCGAACAGGGGCATTCGCAATTATTAGAACATATCAAGTCATATAACCCAGAAATGCAGATCATTGCAGTCGGTGATATGCAACAGAAGATATATGATAAAACGAGCTTGGATGTTTCTGAGTTTATCGCCCACTTCCTTGGTGAACATATTCAGCTTGAATTTACACTGTGCTTTAGATTATCTGCTGGATTAGCAGAAAAGCTTGGAAGAATATGGCATAAAAAGATAGTAGGTGTGAACGACAATTGCATTGTTGAAAAGATGGATATGAAGCAGATAGCAGAGTTTTTGTCTACTCAAAATCCACAGGATATTCTTTGCCTCGGTGCAAGATACGGTGATTTATCTAAGACTTTGAATACGCTTGAATCAAGATACTCTTCAATTTTCAATAAGCAAACTGTATATGCCAGCATATCAGATCACGATTCGATTCGGGCAACAGAGCCAAATGAACATACTGCAATATTTACAACATTTGACAGTAGCAAAGGACTTGAAAGAAAAATCTGTGTTATTTTCGACTTTACAGAGAGCTACTGGAACGCCAGAATCAGCAAATCGCAGCAGTCGTATGAAATTCTTCGTAACATATTCTGCGTTGCTGCAAGCCGTGGTAAATCAAGAATCATCTTTGTAGAGAGCGAAGAAGCTATGCTTACTGAAGCTACCCTTTCTACAAGGGTGGATGAAAACAAAAATCTATCCAATGTTGATATTTCAGCTATGTTTGATTTTAAGTATCGTGAAGACATCGAGGAATGCTATTCGTTACTGCAAATTGAACAAATCATTCCGGAAGATAGCAGTACCATAGAGGTCAAAAGCAACGATGGGCTGATTGACCTATCTCCCTGTATAGGCATCTATCAGGAAGCGATGTTTTTTGATTCCTATGAGATCAACAAGGCTATTGAGATGTATTTCAAACTCAACGATAGCAAGAAAGTGCTTTGGAATAAGAAAATTCAACAAGCAAGTCTTGAAAAGAAAATACTATTCTTGGTATCTCTTGAAACTAATCAGGATCGCTACCGTACACAGGTAGAACTACCGTTTATTGATGAAGATGCCAAAAATCAGATCGCTGACAGACTGTTCTCAAGACTGCAACACGATGAAAAAGCACAGGTTGGATGCTTTATTCCTTTTGCAGGCAAAAAAGACGGTCCTCGTCTGTTTATTGCGGGCGGATTTGCAGATGTTGTCAAGGATGATATCGTATATGAGCTGAAATTCGTTTCAAATCTGACTCATGAGCATTTTCTTCAGTGCGCTTGTTACATAGTTGCCTTGAAGCTTGAGAAAGGAATTCTGTGGAACACACGAGACAACACCTCTTACGAAATCAGAGTGCCCGATAAGAAGAAATTCCTTGATGCTGTTGCGAAAACTATCAGCAAGCACACAATCGCTTCTTATTACGAACCGTCCGTCATCTCTCCGAGACCAGCAGGTATTCCGGCATTAAAGGGTGAACTGTCCAAATTCACAGTAGGAGCTAAAGTAAATCATAACGGCTTTGGAAATGGCACAATTCTCCAAATTAACTCGTTAAATGGCTCACATATCATAGATGTTAAATTTGATAAAGGCGGAGCCCGTAAGCTGCTCCTTGAGATGGTTGTGAGAAGCGGAATGATACAACTTGTTACCGAAGACACGGCTGAACCAGTTGAGCCAGAGAAACCTGCGAAAGATCCGAAACAAGAACAGTATGAACTTGGATATGAAGATGTCAAGGAATTGTTCACGCAACAAACTCGTATCATCCTTGACCGCTATAAAACCAGATGGGTTATGTGTGAGAAATGTGGTAAAATAAAGCAAGATGTAGAATTTGCATCATATGGCGGACATCGACATGTAAATCTGGGCATATGTAGGGATTGTAGTCGAAATAATCAGGGACAATTTTAGATATGGTCAGAGAAATATTTCGTGCTATCACAATAGAGGTATAATAGATGTGGTTATTTGATATAATCAGAGAAAAGAAACATATTCGAGAAGAGCGCTGCGCTATGTTATTAAGCAGAATTGATACCGCTCTTGACGAACTAAAACAGGTATTTTCATGCCCTGACAGATTTGTTACTGATGACGATATCACCATATGGAAGAATAAGCATTGTCCAATTATAACGGAGTTACGTGCAGATACGGAGATTTTCAAACTTAAGAAGGCAAAGAAATACCGAGAACTAACAAGGAAAATACAACTGTTGCTATCAGCAGAAAAAGAACTTGACCAAACGCGTAACATTCATAATGAGAAAACTGCTAACAGTAGAGCTACCGAAGTATATTCGGTTATAGGCCAAGTCGAAGGGAAAAAACTCGATACTCAGCAGCTTGTTGCTATATCTAAGGATGTCCACACACATCTTGTTTTGGCTGGGGCAGGAACGGGAAAAACAACTACAATTGTAGGCTTGATAAAGTATCTCTTAAAAACAGGAAAATATAAGCAAAATGAGATACTTGTTCTCTCCTTTACAAATGCATCAGCTTCCGAAATGAAAGAAAGAATAAGCAATGAAACCGGCTGCCCTATAGATGCGTCAACTTTCCATAAACTAGGAATGAACATTATTACAGAAGTCGAGGGTGTCAAGCCAAAAATCACAGAGCTACAGCAGTATTCATTTATCAAACAACAACTTGAATTACTGATGCAAGATGATGAAAAAGTAGAAGCACTTTTAGTGGTTTTTGCTAAATTGCGAAAATGGCTGTATTTCGCGGTATTTTACGATTTCGCTTTTAGCAGCTTCAAGTGGTTTTTGGCAGCTTTTGGTACAAATAAGTGGTAAACAAGTGGTTGGAATGCGTTTTTTTCTGAAAAATTGAATCAGAATTGCCGAAATTATCTTCAAAATATTGTATTTCAAAATTAGCTTTTTTTTTACGAATGATTATCTGCTATAGGGTGTCGGACAGGGAAGGGGTTTCAGCAGCAAATTCTTTTATCTGTTCAACCTCTTCAGAATTGTTCATATTTTTATCATAAGAGTAGATAATCATATAATTTGACTCTTTAGGTTTCATGGCATTCATTTCTTTTTTGTATCCATGCATCGGTACATCCTTCCAAGTTTGTCAGTAGGATTGCGCAATCGGCGGAGAATGAAAATCCCGATTTTACACCATTTTCTTAAAATCTGGTATTCGGGAATAGTTCCGAGCGAGGGATAAAGTTCTATTTTTGAAATGTTCATTCTGGCAGAATAGCCCCTTATCAGAGGGATAAATGAAAAACAGCCCACCAGGTATGTCTCCGTCTTACGTAATGTATCGTAATTTGGAAACATACCAGGTGGGCTGCTTCATTATTCTGTATTATTGTGTTAAAATGTTAACCCCAAAGCAAACATATCACCACTTCAAATATGAATCTATAGACATAGATTTTGCAGCACATTCAGCAAACAGTTTTTCCTGCTCCTTTGTTTTGAATACAGGTGATACTACAACGCGCTTCTTTTTTTCAATTTTACAAATTTTACCGTGCCGAGAAGAGATTACCCTACCTGTTTTCGATATGGCAAAACGTTTATGTTTTTTAATCTTCCCTTTGACACTGGTTTTTATATCTTTGATATCCCCATTAAGTTTGTATTGCATTTTTAAACTCCTTTACTAAAATGGCAAGGCTATCTGCATAATCTGCTATAATATGATATGCCCTTTTATTACGTAAGTTGTTATCAGACCACTCTGGCAATTCTTTCAAGCAATCAACGCACAACATTCCCATTACTTCTTGAGTACGTTCTGAATTATCGTCATATTCCGATGCAAACACGGGCACCCTTATAGGCATCACTATTGTAGAATAAAAATAATTAGTATATTCATCTCCATATTCACAAAAGAAAACATCATCTCGATCAAACTTATTATGCATTTCAATAAGATTTCCCTCTGCAAAAAACTGTTGCTCATGTTGAACTATAGCAGTATAAGCATAATTATCAGCTATTTCTATTTCTCGCACATTCAGTTGCGAACAATGATATTCTCCTCCTCTTGAAATAATATTATTGTGTCCACGAGCGTATGTTTTAAGCTTATCATTGGAGATCATTATTTTTATGCTTGATCTTATCTCATGTCCATAATGCTCAGAAAGTAGTTTCTCAAGTGAAGACAGGCTCTGTTGTAAAAAATCAGTCATTTTTTTTACAACACGTGGATCAACAGGTTTTTCAATCTCAGCAGTTATTTTTTTAACTCTATCTGATACAATATGAGAAAAGCCGGCTAATTCATCAAATCTGCAGTTAATTTCTGTCAACCTTGCTTTATACTTTTTTTCATCTTCGCCAATCCAATCTGTGTAATCAACCGTATCTCTCTCCAGATTTTTAATTCTTGCTTCACAGTTTGCAATTTTTTCTTCATATTCTTTTATTCTAGAATTAGCTTGCTTCAACTCATTATTTTTTGCTATCACTCTATTAGTTAACGCAGACCACTGAAACACCAATATTAGAGAAAGAACCAAAAACTCCAGACATGCTCTTAACCAGTTATTTGTCACAAGAGCTGGAGCAAAGCACGACAAAAATGGAATAAAAAATGTTACCACTTTAACAGATTTATCAAATGCATCTGGTTTTTTAGAACGTATACGATTAAGCCAAGTACGTACAAAGCTAATAAGCCAAGATATTTTCTTATGAACAAATCTTATCACATTTCTGCCTCCCTTGTCCTCTATTAGAACCAACATTGTGTTGTAATGTAGTAAAGCCTTTGAATCTGGAACTACTTCATTTTTAACGAACTCTAAGGCTATTGATACTAAATACAATTATTAAATTTAGTATACCATACAAAATTTCATGTGTCAATATTTTCATAAACAATATAGCCTTTATATTGACAATAACGCCATTGATATCTACAGTTAAGCCTACCAGATGTCCTTCCTGCACACGATACGCCATTGTAAGGTCGAATACGACCATAAAGCAGCGTCAGAATATCGTTATGATAGGTAATCCGGGGAGCGGAAAGACACATATGTCAATTGCTCTGGGCATGAATGCCTGTGAAGCGGGATATCGTGTAAAGTTCTACACAGCCGTCAACCTCGCAGCCGAACCTGCGGAAGCCGTCCAGATGAACAGGCTATCAAAGCTTGAGAAGAGCCTCAGCAAAATAGATCTGCTGATAATCGATGAGCTCAGTTACCTGACTTTCAACAGATACCAGTCGGAAATGCTCTTTCAGATCATATCCGAGCGTTCCGAAAGAGCCAGTGTTATTATCACTACAAATCTCGAATTTTCGGAATGGACACAGCTTTTTGAGAATGAAATGATGCTTGCAGCGCTCATAGACAGAGTCACTTTCAGATCATTCGTTCTGAACATGAACTGTAACTCGTCTTACCGTATCGACTCGACCATGAATAATGATTAGTGGCTCATTATTTTTTTATCAAAACTGGCTCACTTTTTTATTAGCGCTGTGGCTCAGTTTTTTATTGACAAAGGCAACCTGCCTGATCTGATGTGTGTCATGCAATTAATATAGCTCCTTGACAAGATTAAGAGGTGATGAAAGAAGAAAGTGCAGAGCTAAAATGGCAAAAAATCTCCGCAGAGAAACAAACTCTGCGGAGCAATTTTAATTGTTAAATAAAAAAATAAGTGGTTGACAGATTTTTGTCAAAAAACGAGCTCACAAACGCCTATTTTAAGCCATTTGTGAGCCCTGATTTTGAGGCGAGGGGAATTGAAAAAGGAGAAGCACTTTTAGTGGTTTTTGCTAAATTGCGAAAATGGCTGTATTTCGCGGTATTTTACGATTTCGCTTTTAGCAGCTTCAAGTGATTTTTGGCAGCTTTTGGTACAAATAAGTGGTAAACAAGTGGTTGGAATG
>NZ_JHXI01000022.1 GCF_000621785.1 Ruminococcus flavefaciens ND2009
GTTCTATAGATAAAGACGTGTATGTTTCAATTAGTATTCAGCTATATCCCCAAGACGAAGGATATTATAATAGTGATGAATCTGATTATTCTAATTCAGTAATATATAATGGAAAAAAATATATTAGAGCTCTATTACTTGCACCATCCAATCCAATAATCAGCAAAGGCAACTCATACTACCTGGGCAAAACAATTGAACCTATTGACGCATACTATGAAAATATTGACTGGACAAGTGAGGACACAAGTGTTGTAACTGTTGACAATGACGGTAAAATAACAGGTGTTGAGGTTGGGATTAAGAACGTTAAAGCAGCAATCGGTGATGTAACCGATTCTGTACCTGTTACAGTTTATGAGATCAATTCCAACATTACAAACGAGGACGACAAGGATGAGATAATCGACACAGCAGGAGATATTATCGACGATATAGCCAATAATGAGAACCCCGATATCAGCAATACTGATATTGATGAGAATGATCTTGATGACCTCCAGGAGGAGATCATTGATGCTGCTCAGAATGGTGCAGAATTCTGGATTAACTTCAAGGATAAGGGCCGTGGCCTTGGTCATTATCAGGATTATTGGAATGATCCTGAATTTTGGGAATGGTACCAGTCAAAGTACGGTACAGGCAACGGCTGGCATCTTGGCTGGGGCAAGGATGTAGTCTATGAAATGGGCTATACTGACTCAAACGGTCAGGATCATACGATAGGTAATATCACTGAATTTGACAAGAAATATGGGTTTGAGTTTGAGATACCCGATGACGCAGAGATTGAAGAACTCAAAAACGGCAAAAAGCGTATCTATAATGTTATCAGAATACATGACGGACAATTTGAAGTCGTAGACGTTGAGGTTGACAAGCACGGCAAGATTAAAGTTCTGTCAGATAAGTATTCGGATTTCATACTGCTGTATCAGGACGTTGATATAGCCGATGAGAACAACGTTCTTAACGCTGCAAACATTACCCTCGGCGGAGAACTAGGACTTAACTTCTATGTTACCGTTCCTGATGATGTTGTGGCAGCAGGCGCAAAGGCTGTCATGAATGGCCCGAACGGCGAGAAAGTGTTTAATTTGTCTACGTTTACAAAAGATGATAATGGCAGATATAAGGTAACGTATAAGCTTAAAGCTGTTGACATTGATAAAAAGGTATCGTTCAAGTTGACAGATGCTGAAGGCATTACCCTTGATCTGATAAAAGCATCTGGTGCTGAAATTGACGAAAACATAATCGAATATGGAGTTTACGATTATGTTGCAAGTGCAAAAACAAGTAGCACGATCACGGATTCTGATATGAATATTATTAATGCGATGTACGCATATGGAGCATATTCTGCAAAATGGAAATATGGCACTGAGCTTCCGAGTGATGTGAACACCGATCTTGTTACACTTAACAAGGCGGATTTTGAAAAATACGCTTTGAAGCAGGAAGGTACAAACGAAACGATCGCACTCACAGGTGCATCTTTGGTACTTGATTCCAACACAGCATTTAGACTGTACTTTACCGTATCAGATGATATTGCAAATCACTCAATAACGCTCGGTGAATATGTTCTAACACCATATGAGACAGGAACGTTCGGAAAGTATTATGTTGATATCGAGAACATCGGAGCAGGAAATCTCAAAAAAGATTATATTGTAACATTTGACAGCTCTTATTCAGTAAAAGTAAGTGCTATGACTTATGTGTATAATTATCTAAAGAGCGAAATGAATGATGAAAACTTGTTGAATCTATTAAAATCAATATGTGCGTACAGCGATGCTGTTGACGCAGCCAATTAAAACAAAGGAGAATAATGAAATGAAGAAGTATGTAACCCCAGAAATGGATATCACAGAGTTTGACACTGAAGATATTATCACCACAAGTGGTGGCGACAGTAATGATGACCTTGTAACTCCAGAAATCCCATTCTAAGCAGATTTATGATACGGCAGGGCAGCTTTTGCTGTCCTGCCGTTAATTATTAGGGTAACACATGCCAGAGTGAAATCAATCGAACAGGAAAACGAACCCGTTTCAAACTGCTACCGCATCGACTCGACCATGAATAATGATTAGTGGTTCATTATTTTTTTTCAAAACTGGCGCACTTTTTTATTAGCGCTGTGGCTCAGTTTTTTATTGACAAAGGGTAAGCGTAAAACGTCAAAAAGAACAGGCAGCCTTCCGGCTGCCTGTTTCTGACTATTGAGAGATCACTTTATGACGGGCATTTCATCGTTGCCTGTCAGGATGCTTGTTGTGATAACATCTTCACTTTCAAAGCTGATTATCTCAAGCTCGGGAGTTGTGTAGAATTCCATAATATTATCCTTTCTCTTATTTGGTAATATATTCCTTTGCTTCGTCAGCAAGCCAACTGAGAGTTCTTACTACTTCAGCAGCTGTATCAGAATAGCCGCTTACTCTCTTTGAAAGTCGTACATAGTCCATTACGCTGTACTCGAATTCCATCTTCTTGGAAGCATCGCTCGTCTTGTAAACGGATATCTCTGAAGGAGTATAGAGCTTCATCATTGAAGCATTCTTCACAGCATCAACATAGCAGAGCCCTTCCTCCTTCTCTGTGGGAGTCACGCTCTTGCCGTCAACCATAAATTTGTAGTCCTCTATCGCTCCGTCAGTTAGCTTGAAGTAATGCCTCTGAACAACGCCTGAGCCGAGAACGATGGATGAACCTTCATAGGAAAGACCGGAAAGATCCTTCGGGGCAACAAAGTGGTTTGCATCGTTGACTACAGTCTTGGAATAGCTGATACCACTGTCGATGAAAGGAGCAAAACTGTCATCAAGGTCAAACTTGAAATGACGTTGTACCGCACCGCCGTAAACCAGCATTGAACGGATAAGATCCTGCTCTTTTGCGTACTTGACCGGATCGGCGAGTATCTGATCTGCATACTGTCTTACTGAGTAACGAACAGTATCAACAGTATCGCCGCCGACCTTCAGGCAGATGATGTAGCTGCACGCCATCTCCTTTGCAAGAGTAGGCTTGAGGACATAGTAATTTCCGTCTGCATCCTTCTTGATGGGCAGATCTGCGGAACTTCCGCTTCCTATGTCATACATGAACATTGCATAAGCGGAGTTCTTTTCCTCTTCTGTAAGAGTATCCGGCAGATCAACGAACAGACGCAGACCGATGGTACCATTCCTGTCTATCTCGATGCCGGCGGATTTGAAATGTCCTTTGTCCTCGTTGAGGATATAGGTGTTCTCGCCGCTGTTGTTTATTACATTATCGGCGATGACATTGGTTCCGGGATCCTTTTCATTTGCCCAGAAGGTGCCTCTGTTGAAGGAAGAGGCTTTGATCGTGTGTATGCCGGAGCCGACCTTGATCTTGCTCAGACTGTAACAATAATCTAATGATAATTCATTGCCAGTGATGTCGAGTGTCTTCTCATTGAAATTGCTTATATCAAGCTCTTCAAGTGAGCGGCAGTCGCTTATGATATCCTTGAATCTCTGACAGCTGTCGACTTCGAGAGGAGTCAGATCAAGCTTCTTTAATGAAATGCAGCCGGAGAACATTCCGTCCATTCTGCCCACATTAGATGTGTCAAACGAGCTGAGATCAATTGACGTAAGTGAGTTGCAGGAGAGGAACATTTTATACATATCTTTGACATTTGAGGTATTGAACCCGCTGAGATCTATCGAAGATAGTGCATAGCAGGATGCAAACATCTGATTAAAGGACATTGCACTGCTTGTATCAATACCTGTCAGGTTAACTGACTCGAGACGGTTGCAGGAACTGAACATAAAGGCGAAGGTGGTAACATTAGAAGTGTTCAGACCGCTTACGTCAGCAGTGCGAAGCTCTAAACAGTCCATGAAAAGGCCGTCTAAACTCTGGAGATCAGAGCTGGACGCTTTCAGGCCGGTAATACTTTTTAGTTTCAGGCATCCTCTGAACATTCTCTCCATTGTTGTTACAGCGGAGAAATCAGTTCTTGTCAGGTCAACGCTTTCAAGCTTATAACAACTTGAGAAGAAGCCCCTTGCCTCTTTTGTGCGTGAAAAATCTGCGCCGGTCAGATCAACTGCTGTCAGCTTAGTAAATCCGCTGAACATATAGCTTGCGCTTTCAGGGAAGACCGTACCCGGCGTACAGGTGATCTTTGTCACTTTTTCTTTGTACTCATACGGAATCCCAGAATACTGCGGGAAAACTCCGGATAAATGAAGTTCTCCCGTGTCTTCGTTGAAATCGAGCGTATATTCCTTGGTCTCATCTTCAGCGTTTGCTGTGATAGAAGAATCAAACAGCAGTGAACCGGATAAGCCTGTAGGTGCTGCACTGCAGATAAAAGCCGAAGCCATGACAGACGCAACAGCTTTCTTCAATAGTTTGTTTTTCATCTCAATACCTCCATGACTATTGTGATAGGATAGTACGTTTTCATGCTGCATCCGGAACGGATATGCCGGCGGACTGTCATGCTGCCGGATATTATTATAATTGTTTTCGCCGATAATAATATTTACATAAAGTGTACCAAAAACAATAATATCATATTTACATAATTATGTCAATATCTTTAATTGAGCTTTAACGGAATTCAATTTTTAAAAATATCCCTAACAATCATCTGAGGCTCCATAAGGCACATGTAGAATAATAGCAATCATCAACCGCTAACATATGCTATCAAAGAAACAGGCTCACCGAGGTGAGCCTGTATGAATATCATGTATTAAATGGTAGGAGTATAGTCCCGGCCGGCTGCGAAAAAAGCACCGTCAGATACCTCTCGGCATCAAGCCCGTTAGCCTGTGCAGTGGCAGCAATGGAATACAGCGCTGCACTGCACTTCGCACCGTTCGCCGTATTTCTGTGCATCCAGTTCTTCCTGCCCACAGCAAATGGCCTTATGGCATTTTCGGCACGGTTATTGTCTATGGGAACATTCCCGTTTTCCAGAAACGTGTAAAGATATGGCTTTTCATTCAGCGCATAGGCTACTGCCTTGGCAAGAGCACTCTTTCTGCTGACATGAAGCGTTTCAAGCCACGCAAAGAAAGCATCGAGCAAAGGCTTGACCTTCGCCAGACGCTGCTCATATCTTTCCTCAGCTGTCATGTCTGACAGCAGGTTTTCTTCATGGTATATCCGCTCAAAGTATCTGACCGCTTCTGCTGCAACCGACCTTTCCTGTGCGGACTTATCCTTTGGCAGTGCATTGACGAAATAACGGCGAACATGAGTCATGCAACCGCAGTGCTTTACACCGGTAACCACATGATATCCGCTGTATCCGTCACGCACCAGATAGCCGTCAAAGCCCTTCAGGAAGGCCTGTGCATTTTCGCCTTTCCGGGTGGGCTTGTAGTCGAAAATGACGATGCTGCGGTCATTCAGTTTCCCGTTGCAGTATACCCACATCTTCGACTCGGCAGTCGCTTTCCTGCCTTCCTCATGCAGCACCTGTATGCGTGTCTCGTCTGCGTGGATTACTTCTCCGGCAAGCAGCATCCTGTGCATTTCCTCAACTATCGGCATACACCATTTCTCTGCCGCATTTCCTAACCAGTTTGACATTGTAGCTTTCAGCAGAGGTATATGCTTTGAGGCGAGGTCCTTTTCCTGCCGGTGCAGCGGAACTGCTTTCGCATACTTCTCGTATACGATATGTGCAAGCAGCTCAGGCGAGCAGAAACTTCCGGGTATCATGGGCTTCGGGTACTCAGCACGTCGGATATTGCAGCGCTCAATTTAATCGGAATGAACCGCATCATTCTCGGGCTTTTCGCCGCACTCTGGGCATTTGTAGGTATATACGATATGCCTGCGGATATGATACTTCGCGGGAGGGTAGACAAGCTCGTCATAAGCCTTTTCCTTGCCTATCTCCTTCATCTCAGCACCGCAGTTCTCGCATACCGGATGCCCTTCCTGATGCTTGACTTCCTCAATAGCCAGTGTTTCCATCCAGTCATCGTGAGTACGCTTTGTTCTGCGCTTATGCTCAGGAACTGTGACTGTTTCAGGCTTTGGCTGTACTTGAGGCTTCTGCTCTTCCGGGAACAGAGAGAGCTGCAAGGCATCCATGCTAACTGAGGCTTGTTCAGTTCTGCGGCCGAATATCTGCTTTTTCAGCCATGAAAGCTGATCCTGTGCAAATGCAAGTTCTTCTTCAAGTATGGCAACTCTTGATCGGAGCGCAGAAATTTCCTGTGCCATTGACAGATCATTTTTTACTGCATTCTGCTCAGACATACTGCTTCCTCCGTTCCTGAAACTATACATATATTATACCATAAAACAAGCGAAAAAGCAAGGAAAATAGGCAAATTCTCCTTGCTTTCCGTTCAATAGATCATCCCTGTTTTACCGTCTTTGATCGCCTTAGGCTGATCGATCTTCAGACCTTCAAGCAGCCATCTTGTCTGCTGAGGTGTCAGCAGTTTTGTCTCATTTTCATTGCGGGGCCATTGGAATTGTCCGTTGTCCAGCCGCTTGTAGACCAATAGAAATCCGTCTCCTTCCCAAAGAAGACCTTTGATACGGTCACGGCGTCTGCCGCAGAACAGGAAGAGTGCGCTGCTGAACGGATCGAGCCGGAGCTGCCCATGTATTATCATGGCAAGTCCGTCTATGGAGCGCCTCAGATCTGTGTAGCCTGTGACGAGGTAGACCTGCTGACTTGAAGAAATATCGTTCAGCATAGGGCTTTCACCAGAGCGAGGATGGTTTCAGGATCAATGTCAGACGGCAGCGAGATCTGAAGATCGTTCTTCCCGATGCGAATCTCTGACTGACATTGCTGCTGAGGAACGTTGAGAGGAACGATGGTCGGAGCTTCAACGAACTGTTCACGGATCTTTTTCAGCCGGCAGTAGTAAGTGTTCGGCTTGATGCCGTTTTCTTCACACCACTGCTTTATGGTCAGGCCGCTTGCCTGCTGTGCTTTGATAAGTTCCGACCATTCCTGCAGGCGTACTGCCTGTCTGATCGTTGCGATCTCTGTTTTTTTATTCTGCATAATGTTCCCTCCCGTGTCCAACGGACTCCAATTTACTACATGGAGCTTTTTGGAGTTTTTTGGAATGTCCAATTTACTCCATCAAGTTTCCTGGAGTTTATTATACATCATTGGACAACGAGAGGGAAGACGCGGAATATTTTACTCTTACTTTTTATTAGCGCTGTGGCTCAGTTTTTTATTGACAAAGGCAAAGATGCCCACAAACCATCTATTCCATCGGCAAATTAACCATGCCATTTGAAACCATAGTAAGTGGGCATTATGTTTATTTATAATATTCAGC
The DNA here is from genome assembly GCF_000621785.1 of Ruminococcus flavefaciens ND2009. Lineage (GTDB taxonomy): Bacteria > Bacillota > Clostridia > Oscillospirales > Ruminococcaceae > Ruminococcus > Ruminococcus flavefaciens_C. The sequence continues at coordinate 7,327 of NZ_JHXI01000022.1, forward strand.
ATACCACTGAGCGAATTTTCTCAGACCTTCACGGATACCAATTGTGGGACGGAAGCCGTAGTCAGCTTCTAGAGCGGAAGAGTCTGCGTAGGTCACGGGTACATCACCTGGCTGCATTTCAACAAGTTCTCTGTGTGCCTCAAAATCGTAGTCTGACGGCAGAACACCTGCATTCACAAGCTCCTCCTGCAATGTGCTTATGTAGTCAAGCAGGTTCTCGGGAGTACCGCCGCCTATGTTGTACACTGCATAGGGGGGGAGGGGAAGTCCGTCTTCACCGTTCTGCTTCTTCGGAGCTCCCTGCATGACTCTGTACACGCCTTCAACAATATCATCAATATAGGTGAAATCACGCTTGCAGTTACCATAGTTGAAGATCTTGATAGTTCCGTCTTTCGCTAATGTGTTAGTAGCGGAATAATTGAAGAGACCGAAATCACTTTTTGTGATTTATGATTTCTTCAAGTAATCGCCTGTATTATGTAGCTTTTTGAGCAATTCATTTAAATTCATTTTTACTGATTTTGAGTGTCTTTTTGCCACGCTATCATAAAACGAGGCAGCAGTTATCTTATCAAGGTAAGCTGCGGCTATAATTGTAATGGCAAGCAAATGGTTCAGACTATGACATGGAAACCTGAACCAGGAATGTCTGCCAAGCAGATAGAAAAGGAGGTCAAAAGGCAGGCTGTTTTATTTGAAGAAGCCTGTAAGCATGGATATCAGAGTTCAGCAGTAAAGTTTGAAGTGATGGCCGAAGAGTGGTTTAAAAACTATGCAAGGATTAATCTCAGAAAAACCACAGAAGAAAGAATGCGCCGCTTGTGCCCAAGAGTGTATTCTGCAATAGGTCATCTACGCATGGATAGGATCACACCGCGACATATTCAGGCATTTATCAATTCACTTTCTGAGAAAGGTGCTAATATGCTTAACGGAGATCCACTCTCACCTAAAACGATCAGACACTATCACAGCTTTATATCAGAAGTGTTTACATATGGTGAAAGGATGGGAGTAGTCAGCGAAAATCCGTGTGAGAAGGTGATCTTGCCAAAGATACATTACACGGAAAAGCAGATATACACATCAGATGATATACAAAGAATACTGGTATTGCTTGAAACAGAACCGCTTCAGTTCAGAGTATTTTTCACACTAATGATATATAGTGGTTTCCGCCGCGGCGAAATGCTTGGCCTGGAATGGAAAGATGTTGATTTCGAGAACAATATCATCAGTATAAGACGTACAAGTAACTACCTTAAACAAATCGGGACATATACTGATACTACCAAAACAAAGCGTTCTCAGAGGACTTTGAAGTTCCCAGAACAGATCATGGAAATTCTGAAGCTTTATAAAGAAGAACAGGATAATCAAGCCTTACAGTGCGGTGATAAGTGGATCGATAACGACAGGTTGTTTGTAAAATGGAACGGTGAAGCAATGTATAACGGGATACCGTATTCGTGGTTCAAGCGATTCTGCGGCCGAAATAATATCCCGTTCCACGGAATCCACTCTTTCAGACACACCTTTGCTTCACTTCTTGTAAATCAGGGAGTAGATATTGTTACGGTATCTGGAGCGTTAGGACATTCAGTAGTTTCAACGACAAGCAATATTTATTGTCATATGCTTGATGAAGCAAGAGCAAAAGTCACTGAAGCTATCACTGCAGCACTGGATTTTGGTGACAAAAAAATAAAGCCAAAAGGCGCTTGACCTATTGGCTTCTGAAGTGCTTGATTGTTTAATTATTGAATAAAGAACAAACAAATAACAAATTGCATATAAGCAATTTGTTGAATTATGGGAATGGCTATATATAGCCATTCCCACTGCTTAAAACTGGTGGAGGCGAGGGGGATTGAAAAAGGAGAAGCACTTTTAGTGGTTTTTGCTAAATTGCGAAAATGGCTGTATTTCGCGGTATTTTACGATTTCGCTTTTAGCAGCTTCAAGTGATTTTTGGCAGCTTTTGGTACAAATAAGTGGTAAACAAGTGGTTGGAATG
>NZ_JHXI01000023.1 GCF_000621785.1 Ruminococcus flavefaciens ND2009
CTTTTGAAAAAGGGTTCTCCCTCAAACTCCCTTCCTAAAACTTTTAGCATTAAATTTAGCCCCAGAAGGGCGCTCCTGGTAATATTACCGATTATCACATTTATATGGAACGCCCTTCTGGGGCTAAATTCAGTTATAAAGTCTTTGGAAAAGGGGTTCGGGGAAAGAACCTTTCCTCAGAAAGGTTTGTCCCCGATAATTACCTATAAACTTCTATATAAGCACCGCCCTTACCGCAGGGCTTTGTTTCATCAGAGGATATTGTATTCTATTCCCACGTAGATGTCAAAGATACAGTCATGATCGGGATCCATACGGATCACCCTGTAATAGGGGCGCGTGATGGCTGTATATCCCTTGAAGTCAATATGCTCCGCAAGTCTTCGCGCAGTTGCCTCCGCAAGAGCGGGACTTCCCTCATGCCGAACGGATATAGCATTTATCAGCCTGAATTCAGGCTTGAAGCTGAATTCGCTGCAGCTCTCCAGCTCTTTCCCTATGGGAATGAGTATCTCGGCATCTCTCCTGCCGTCCTTATCCGAATCTCCCGTAAGTGTGAATATTATCCTGTTGACCGCCGTTATATTCAGCGCGTCAAGGTTATCTGTGATATATTTTATCATCTCGGGAAGCTCCCCGAGAGACACCCTTGTCCTGTATGACAAAAGGTCATGAAAGATCAGGGTCTGGTTTTCAATTATCTGCATACTCTCCCTCTCCTTGGTATCTGCACAGGCTGTGATTTTCAGTTATACTTGTATCCCGATGATAATATCATCATATTAGCATCGCCCGCCTTCCCTATCAACCGAAAGGGAGTGAACGGGAGAAAAAACGGAGTGAACGGCCTGAAACCGGGAATATGTTAAACTATTGACTTATAGTATAAAATATGTTATACTATAAATGCAGCCTGTATGAGCGGAAACAAAAGCTTTTATGACCTCATATCAGCTTTATTTTGAGCCGCAGGCTGTTAAATTATTATCAAGGAGAATCACCATGAAAATCAAAAAAACTATCGCAGGGATCGCCGCACTTTCTGTCATTATAAGCTCGGGAGCTTTTACCGCTCTCACTGCTTCTGCCGCAGAAACAAGCGACTACACTACCTCAAAAATGACAGCACACGTCTATTCAGATGAAAACCTTATAGACATTGAATGCCGCTACTACAGCGATATGCCCCATGTCCCCTACATAAAGCTGTCCGACTACTACAGCTGCTGGACAGGTCAGGAGCTTGAGATCAACGCAAAAAATGACGGCATATACGAAGTAAAGGTGCCCTACGGCGCAACAGGTATCATCGACATAAACAAGGAATATATGTCATCAGAGGATATTGAACACTTTATTTGTCCCGCCTATGTATTCGACAGCAATGACCAGAGCTATGAAACATATACAAAAGAGAACACTGAAGAATCAGAGCCTCAGTTCGGGGATATTGATCTTTCAGAGTATAAGATCGACATCCGCGGAGATGAAAATGAGGTATGGTGGCCTGCTGCCACTTTATGCGACATTTTCGAGTATCCTCTGAATGAGGGTATGTGCGTTGAGGAGGAGCTCTACTTCTGCGGTCATGTTAATTCTGAATACAACAGAAAAGACAACGCCCTTAATCCTGCCCACGCTGCCGAGTATCTTGAGAAATACAAGGACGGACGTCCGAAAGATATGGCAGAATTCAACTATAACGAGCTCTGCTTTGAGATCGACAATATCTACGGCTTCCCCGGAAGAATAACTTACAATGACCTGCTTGCCGAAAAAGGCTTTGACGGTATGCTCTCGGAAGCCAGCGACGGCACCAGAAAGGTAAAGGAAATGCTCCTCTCAGAGGACCCATACGAATACTGTGCAGGTCTTGAGCTGCTCAATTACTACTTCTGGGACGGCGGACACACATTCTTTAATAACCTTGCCGCTATTGGCAGCAAGGAACAAGTAGAAAAGGTCGGTGAATACCTTGTTTCCCCCGATGAGCTTGAAGGTGCCTTCATTTGGTGGGCTGACAACGCCCAAGCCAGCGCAAGCGGCTACTTAGCACAGGAAGCAAGAATTGCAATGTTTGAGACTGCCGATACATATGAAGCACCGCCCCATCCCGATGATACGCTTCCCTATTATGAATACGCCGTAAAGGGCGATACTGCATTCTTCTCATTCAGTGGTTTCAATGCAAATACTCCCGCATGGCTGAATTACTACTATAACAACGGTGAGCTTCCCAAGGATCTCATCTCCGATTTCTACAGCTGTATCACCAGGGCAGATAAGGATCCCGCTATAAAGAACTTCGTCATCGACCTGGGTACAAACAGAGGCGGCTCTTTAGATGTACTGATGTACATGATGGGTCTGATAAACGATCTTGACCACATAAACCTTGCCAGCGGCAGCAACGACGAGCCCCAGAAGTCAGAATTCCTGGTTGACAAGAACCTGGACAAGGCATTCGACGAAAAGGACGATGCATTCAAAACCGATCTGAACTTCGGAATAATAACCTCCAATTACTCCTTCTCCTGCGCAAACCTCATGCCCTCACTTGCCAAGGACAGCGGTATCATGCTGATCGGCGAGAGAAGCGGCGGCGGTGCCTGCTCTACTGACTACCACGCTACAGCTGACGGTATGATCTATGCAATGTCCTATGGTATCAAGTTCGCAGACAAGGACGGAAAATCCATCGACGAGGGTATCGAGCCCGATTATGCACTTGTAAAGCTCAACGAGGACGGCTCAAAGGACTACTCTGACGTTTACAACTTTGCAAATCTCAGCTCACTCTTTGCTGATTTCTACAAGAAGGATGCTCCCCAGGAGCCCTCAGAGCCCGAGACCGAGACTACTACTACAACTACCACTGTAACAACTACAGAAACCACTACAACCACAACTGTCTCCACAACTTCTGACAAGGACAGCACCACATCTGCAACATCATCTGCTTCCGGAAGCTCATCAGAGACCACAACAACTACCGATGCTTCCGACCTTCCCAAGACAGGCAATAACTCCATGGGTACAGCCGCAGCTGCTGCCTGCGCATTCATCATGACCCTTTCGGGCGGCGCAGCTATGATGGCTGCATACAGGCTCAGAAGAAAAGACGAAAATGGCAGCCTTTGATAAAAAACACAAGCTGCTCTTTGCAGTCGGACTGCTGCTTTTCCTGACGGGCTTCGGCATACTCTCCTTCTTCGGCGTAAGAAAAATATGCAGAGAGGTACACAAGTATAAGCTCATGAAGGAAAACGCTGTCGTTGAGATAAGCAGCGTGGGCATAAAGGCTCCCGTACTTGAGGGTACGGACAAGGAGATCCTCCGTGAAGGCGCGGGGCACTTCACAGATACAGGCGGCTTCGGAAAGGGAAACTACTGTATCGCCGCCCACAGCAGCGTCATTTACAAGGAGTACTTCAACTCACTGAAAAAGGTAGACATCGGTACTGAGATACTGCTTTACGACAAGGACAAGAACAAGTACAGATACAAGGTCTCGGAGAAGTTCATCGTTAAACCCGATGAGACCTGGATACTCAAGGACTTCGGCGATGACCGCGTCACTCTCATAACCTGTACAGATGACGGAACACAGCGCCTTGTGGTAGTGGGGCTCCTGTATAAGGACTGACACTTATATAATAATAACGGTATCGCTCCTGCGGTGAAAAAAATCATTGCAGAGGCGGTACCTTTTTCTTTTGGCGGCAGATGAATGACTGTTGCTTTATTTGCGAGAATACTGTATAATAAATACAGAGGTGATGTTATGAATCAGCATACAAGCTTTGACCTTCCTATATGCCTGGCAGTTGAGGAGGACGCTTTCTTCCGCTCGGACGAGATAATAAAGAGATATATCCCCGACCTTATAGGTCAGAAAGCTCTCGTTATCTCCGAGGAGTTCCTCATAGGCATCTATAAGGAAAAAATAGATGATATAAGCTGCGATTTCGGCAATGCGGAGATATACGCCATGAAAAACGCCAGCTTCGACGAGGCTGTTGCCATTGCGAAAAAGGTCTGCGTTGAGGACATAAAGGTGATAATCGGCATAGGCGGCGGAAGGGTCCTTGATACCGCTAAATACGCCGCTCACATAAGCAAGGCGGCATATATATGTATGCCTACCTCTCTCAGCAACGACTCTCTCGCCTCTCCCTTCTCGGTGCTGGAGACCTACGGCAAGGCAAGAAAGACCATTGCCTGTAATATCCCCACGGCTATAATCGTTGATACCAACATGATAATAAACGCTCCCGAGGGACAGACCCTCTCGGGCATTGGCGACACCATTGCAAAGCACACTGCACTCTTTGACTGGAAGCTCTCTGCAAAGCGAACCGGTACTCCCGTGGATGACTTCGCCTACGCACTGAGCAGAATGAGCTACGATTCGGTGTATCACTGCGACGAGAAGAACATGAAGAGCCGTGTGTTCATAAGGATACTCTCCCGCGCTCTGGTCATGGGCGGTCTGGCTATGGAGATAGCAGGCTCATCCCGCCCATGCAGCGGCAGCGAGCACCTCTTTGCCCACGCCATTGAGGAATACTACCCCGATGTGAAAATATCACACGGTCTGGCAGTTGCCCTGGGCAGCATAGGCTCATGTATCTTCCAGGGACAGTCCCCCGACGGGCTTCTCGGCTTCTTCCGCACCTACGGTCTGGACGTCAGTCCCGAGACCTACGGCATAACAAAGGATATGTTCGCGGATATGTGGGAGAAGGCTCGCACCGTAAGAACGGGCAGGATAACCATACTTGACGATATAAAGCATGACAGAGCTCAGCTTGATGAAATATACAGCAGAATGGCGGAGGGAATATGAAAAAAGGAATTATTTTCGATATGGACGGCACACTCTGGGACTCCTCGGAGAATGTGGCTGTATCATGGACAGAAAAGGTAAGGGAGCTGGGTTATGACTTTCCCGATATCACTCAGCAGGACGTTATGAGCGTCATGGGACTTACCATGGACAGGATAGCGGATATACTCTTCGGAAGCCTTCCCCGCGAGGAGCGAATGGAGCTTCTTGACAGCTGCTGCGATAATGAGCTGAAGTATCTCCTCAAGCATGGCGGAGTGCTCTATCCCGACCTTGAAAAGACACTTATCCGCCTGAAGAAAAAGTATCATCTCTACATCGTAAGCAACTGCCAGAGCGGCTATATAGAGACTTTCCTGGAGCACTACGGCTTCGGCAAGCATTTCGACGATATTGAATGCTACGGCAACAATCTCAAGGGCAAGGGGGACAACATCGCCCTCATCGTCAGCAGGAACGGTCTTGACAAAGCCTGGTATGTAGGCGATATACAGGGGGACTACGACTCCACCATGGAGGCTGGTATCGACTTTATCCACTCGGCATACGGCTTCGGCACTATCGACCACTCCGTCCCCGAGCTTGAGCGTTTCAGCGACCTTCCGGAGCTCATGAAGAAACTGGATAAATCATAATTTAGCATTATGTAGGGGACGGCGCAGCTAACAGCTGCACGTACCCTCTGTCAGCTTCGCTGACATCTCCCTACACCGTAGGGAGTCACTCGACGTCCCACAAAATTCGTATTATAGTGGCGACTATCATC
>NZ_JHXI01000024.1 GCF_000621785.1 Ruminococcus flavefaciens ND2009
CACCTTGCAGTAGACGGAGTATCATGGAGAATACTAGCAGAAGATTTTGAAACAGCGGTAAGCCAGATAAAGGCAGGTAAACAGGTCAGCTTACCTGAAAAAACTGCATCATTTATTGAGTGGAGCCGTAAACTGAAGGAATATGAAAAAAAGCTCGATGTACGTACCAAGGATTATTGGAATAAGGTAAATGCAGTAATGAGCGAAGGATTGATAACTGTAGATCACTCAGGAGACAAACCGGGATATGCGATAGCAGGATTCACGAGAGAAACCACCGAACATCTCCTGACAAAGAGTAGCAATGCGTATGGAGCAAGGATCGACGAGGTATTGATAGCGGCGCTTGCAAGGGCGGTCGGAAGGATAACCGGCCAGAAAAAACTTGCGATAAAGCTGGAGGGACATGGACGAGAAGAGATCCATGAACCAATATCTATCGATCGAACAGTTGGCTGGTTTACGAATATCTACACGGTTAGTGTTGATGTCAGCGAGGATAACGACACATCAATCATTTCTGCAAAGGATTCTTTAAGAGGAGTCCCGGATAATGGAATGGGATACGGCTTCACTGAACATAAAACGACACCTGATATCTGCTTCAATTATCTTGGCGAGTTTGAAGAAAAAGGAAACAAAAAGTCTGTATTATACCCCTGTGGCGAATCAATTGCAATAGAAAACAGGCTTCCCGATAATATAACAGTAAACGGTCAGGTTTCTGATGGAATATTGAGCTTCAATATTGTCAGCAATGATGATCGCTATGATAGTAGTTTTATTGAAAGACTGAAAAATGAATTTACAGCTTGTGTAAGTGATATAGCTGATTATTGCGTTAATTGTGTAATGATGGATAAAACAGTTTCAGATCTTGATGTTGATAATCTGGAACAGTCAGATATTGATTTCCTCAATAACTTATTTTAAAAATGAAGGGTAGATAAAAATGTCTAAAATTAATAGTAAAATTGAAAACGTTTACCGCCTCTCACCGCTGCAGGAAGGAATGCTCTACTATAATTTGGTCGACAATTCATCCTCAGCCTATTCGCTTCAGAATTTGCTGTCTGTAAAATATAATATGGATCATGATATATTAAAGCAGGCACTTTCCCTTCTTTCCGAAAGGTTTTCGGTACTGAGAACTGCATTTGTTTATGAAGGCATGAAAGAAATATTACAGGTCGTTTTAAAGAATCGTGACCCTGAAGTGAATTATATAGATATAACAGATTATGATGAGGCTCTGAAGAAAGAAAAAGTTGATGAATTAGTATTAAAGGATCTTCAGCGCGGCTATGATCTTAAGGAAGACTCACTTATCAGAGTTTTACATATAAAGTATGCTTCCGGAGAAGATAAAATCCTTTTTAGCCTTCACCATATAATTGTAGATGGATGGTGTATAAATACATTATTTCAGAAGTTTTTATATTATTATTCAAAGCTTTCAAATGGTGAAACTTATGAAAAAATATCACAAGAAGTAGCTGCTGAAAAAAACAGTAGCTGTGAATACAGCGAATACATAAAGTGGCTTCAAAGGCAGGATCAGAGTAAAGCGCTTGAATACTGGAAAAATGAACTTGAGGGCTATGATAGTGACGCAGAGATAAAGGCACTGAATAAACCTGAACCATCTGTAGAGCAGATGAGAGAACTGTATGGAGAAACAGATGCAGAGACAACAGAAAAAATCATAAGGATAACTGAAAAAAACGAGTCAACAATCAACGTTGCAGCAGAAGCTGCAGTGGGAATTCTTCTTCAGAGGTATACAGGAAGCAATGATGTTGTGTTCGGCAAGGTTGTATCAGGAAGAAATGCGCCCATTAACGGCATAGAAGATATGGTAGGGCTCTTTGTCAATACAATACCGGTAAGAGTATGCGTAGATGAGAAAATCACAGTTTCCGAGCTTATAAAAATCCAGCAGGAAAAGGGAACAGAGAGTACAAATTATGATTATTGTTCACTTGCAGAAATTCAGAGCAAAATAGCACAGGGTTCAGAGCTTATCAAAGTGCTTTATGTATTTGAAAACTATGCATCAGGTGCTTTTACAGATTCAGAAGATACAGACAGTCTGATAAAAGTAGAAAGCACAAGAGAACAGACCAATTACGGTATCACAATTTCAGCATTTATTAAAAATGACAGATTGAGCTTCAAGATAATGTATGATCCAAATCATTTTTGTGGCGATGAAGTTCAGCATATTATGGATACATTAATAAAGATATGTGGAGAAATCGCCGAAAAGCCGGATTGCAGAGTAAATGAGCTTGAGATCGTAAATGAATCAGAGAAAAACGCATGGCAAAAGTATAACGAAACCGAAGAGGTGATAGAAGAAACAAGTCTGCTGGAGCTTGTGAAAAGGCAGTGTGAAAAGGCACC
>NZ_JHXI01000025.1 GCF_000621785.1 Ruminococcus flavefaciens ND2009
GCAAACGAGGACAGGCACTTCAATAACTTCGGACTTCTGCGTGATGCTAATACCCTTGAATGGCTTGGTGCTGCTCCCATATTCGACAGCGGAACTTCACTCTGGTATGATAGGTTAACTTCACGAATACCAATCAATGGCGTTAATTGTAAGCCATTCAAGAAAACACACGGCGAGCAGTTAAAACTTGTATCCTCCCTTGAATGGTTCGATGCTTCAAAACTCGATGGTATCGAAGATGAGATACTTGAAGTGTTCAGTGAAGATAAGGCGGCTCAGTATATTGATACTGAACGTGCTAAGACCATAGCTGCTGAGGTCAGAAACAGGATAGAAGCTGTTGAAAGCATGGCGATGAGCCAAACACAAAGCTATGACATCTCCTCCACCGAGGGGGATGTTGAAGAAGATGTAGCTGAGAGCTACGGAATGAAAATGGAATAAGGCAATGAGGAGCCTGCGAAAGGACTGAGCTAATATAGAAGTTTTATCCAAACAACTATAAGCAAGGACTTTGCGCCAGCCTATAAAACAGAACAGACAGATACTTTATTATCGAGGTATCTGCCTGTTTGTTTTATAATGGTATCTGATCCCAAATATGATGTCTTTGATGTTTCGGATAACTTGCTTTCTTGATCTAATTATGGAGATTACTGAATTTGAAACAGAAGATGTCATCACCACCTCCGGTGGAATCCCGACTGGCGGTTCCGGTAACGGAGACAGCGATGAAGGCAACTGGAGCGGACTGAACGGTTAATAAGTTTTTAGAGTCTATCCTAAAATTTGTGTAAACCTCTGAAGTAGTGTATAATAGAAGAGACACTACTTCGGAGGTTTTAATTATGGGAAGAAGACGAAGAAATGAAACAGAAGAGCAGCGAGCAAGAAGAGAGCTGATAAGCGATTTTCTTTCGGCAGCTAATATCCAGAGCATGGATGATATTCAGGAGCTGTTCAAGGAAGCACTTGCTGGATTTATGGAAGGCAGCCTTGAATCAGAACTTGATTCTGAGCTTGGTTATGAGCCGTATGACGTGAAGAACAAGGAAACTGACAATAGCCGTAACGGTCACAGCAAGAAAACTCTGCGTACCAGTATGGGCAAGGTAGATATTGAAGTCCCCCGTGACAGAAATGGTGAATTTGAGCCTAAGATACTACCTAAGAATCAGACAAGCATATCCCAGGATATGGAGAACAAGATCATCTCCATGTATGCAAAAGGTATGTCTACATCTGATATAGAGGATCATATCCGTGATATTTACGGTCTGGAGATATCTGATACCACTGTCAGCCGCATCACCGACAAGGTTCTCCCAGTAGCCAAAGAATGGCAGCAGAGACCGCTTGAAAGCGTCTATGCAGTTGTATTTCTTGACGCTATCCATTATCATGTCCGCAGCGAGGGACAGATCATCAAGAAGGCTGTATACATAGCCATAGGCGTTAATATGGACGGCAGGAAGGACGTTCTCGGTATGTGGGTAGGTGAAAATGAGAGCGCCAAGTTCTGGGCAGGTGTACTTAATAGCCTGCGTAACAGAGGCGTTGAGGATATTCTTATCGCCTGCACCGATAACCTGACAGGCTTCTCTCAGGCAATAGAGGCTGTATTCCCGAAGACGGATATCCAAAACTGCATAATTCATCAGCTCAGAAATTCCAGCAAATATGTATCTTACAAGGACATTAAGGCTCTTATGGCTGATCTGAAAAAGGTCTATACTGCCGCCACTGAGGAAGCTGCTCTGGATGCTCTTGATTCCTTTGCAGCAGCCTGGGACAGCAAATACCCCAAGATCTCAAAGTCCTGGTACGAAAACTGGCCAAATCTCAGCACATATTTCAAGTTTCCACAGGAGCTCAGAAAGCTGATATATACGACCAATACCATAGAAGGCTTCAACCGTCAACTGAAAAAAGTAACTAAGGCAAAGTCTGTATTTCCCACTGATGACAGCCTTTTCAAAATGCTGTATCTGGCTATGAAGGACATCACGAAAAAGTGGACCGGTCGCCGACAGGACTGGAGCCGTATCTATGCTCAGCTTGTGATCTACTATGGTGACAGGATATCCGAATAACATTTTCATCTTGACAATCAAATAATCATGTGCTAATATGCAGATAAGACCGACTGCTTTCACAATCGGTCTCATCATATACTCTTT
>NZ_JHXI01000026.1 GCF_000621785.1 Ruminococcus flavefaciens ND2009
TACCGTTGGGATTTTCAGCCATCTCTCTACAGATCTTAAGCAGTCTGTCCATGATAAGCCTGATCTCATTATCACAGTATTTATTCGGATCATACATTATCTTGAAGCTAAGTCTGCCATTTTTTATAAATCCTGAAATCGTAATTCCGTAATTGGTCTGTTCTCGTGCGCTTTCTACTTTTATCGTACTGTCTGCATTTTCTGCATCTTTAACAGCACCTGATGCATAGTTTTCAAATACATAAAGCACCTTGATAAGCTCTGATCCCTGTGCAGTTTTGCTCTGTATGTCTGCAAGTGAGCAATAATCATAATTTGTACTTTCTGTTCCCTTTTCCTGTTGGGTTTTTATCAGCTCAGAAACGGTTGTTTTTTCATCTATGATTACTCTGACAGGTATTGTATTTACAAAGAGACCTACCATATCTTCTATGCCGTTAATGGGTGCATTCCTTCCTGATACTACCTTGCCAAATACAACATCTTTGCTTCCTGAATATTTCTGAAGCAGTATTCCCACTGCGATCTCTGCTGCTACATTTATTGTCGCTTCATTTTTTTCTGTTATCTTTCTGATCTTTTCTGTTGTATCTGCATCTGTTTCTCCTTCAAGCTCCCTCATCTGGTCTTCTGTGGGCTCTGGTTCGCTCATTGCCTTTATATCTGCATCGCTGTCATAGCCCTCAAGCTCATTCTCCCAGTATTCTAACGCTTTCGTTTGATCCTGTCTTTGAAGCCATTTTATATATTCAGAATAATTGTGACTGTTGTTTTTTTCAGCATTTATTTCCTGCAAAATACTTTCAAATAATTCACCTTTTTCAAGCCTTGCATAATAATATAAAAACTTTTCAAATAGAACGCTTGTACACCAGCCATCTATAATTATATGGTGCAATGTAAATACTAATTTAGATTTGTCATTCAGTTTCACATATTTTACTCTTATCAAGGAGTCTTTACGCAGATCAAAACCACGTTCAACATCCTTATGCAGCAATTCTGCAAAATCCTTTTTTACCTTTGTTTCACATGAATCTGACCAATTAAGAAATGAAATATCAGGCTCCTTGTCTCTTAAAACTATCTGACGAGGTTTTTCAATTTTTTCGTAGAAGAAATTTGTTCTCAGTACTGAATACTTTTTAAGCAAGAGTTTCAGAGCTTCACACAGATATTCTTCCTGTAACACAGTTTCAATTGCAAATGCCGTCTGAACTACATATGCAGAAGAGCAACCATTTATAATATTATGAAATAGCATTCCTTCCTGTAAAGGGGAAAGAGGAAATACATCTTCTATATTATTATTGACTACTTTCGAATTTTTCATTTTATCCTCCATTAAATACTATAAAACTCGTTTAACAAGTCCATATCTTCATAACTCAGATTCTCATCCGTTAAATCAGAAATTGTTTGTGAATCAGTATTCTGTTCACCCAATACCATGACTAATTCCGTAACAGCCTTTTCAAATTCATTTTTCAATCTATCAATAAAATCCTGACTGAATTTCTTCGAACTGCTTAATATATTGAATATAAGTTTCGCATTGGTTACACCGCCGTTTATTGTTATATCATCAGGCAGTATATTTTCACCGGAAATAGATTCACCACAAGAATATAATACAGACTGACCGTTGTATTCCTTTCCAAAATCGCCAATATAGTTGAAACATATATCAGGACTCACACTGTGATCTGAGAATCCATAGCCCATTCCATTTTCGGGAACTCCTCTTAAAGAATCCTTTGCAGAAATTATCGAAGTATCATTGTCCTCACTGACATCAACACTAACCGCGTAGATATTTGTGAACCAGCCTACTGTACGGTCTATCAGAACAGATTCGTGAAGTTCTTCCCTGCCGTGACCTTCAAGCTTTATTGCAAGTTTTTTCTGTCCGGTTATTCTTCCGACTGCCCTTGCAAGTCCGGCTATCAGTACCTCATCGATCTTTGCTCCATACGCATT
>NZ_JHXI01000027.1 GCF_000621785.1 Ruminococcus flavefaciens ND2009
ATAACCGGACAGAAAAAACTTGCAATAAAGCTGGAGGGACATGGACGAGAGGAAATTCACGAAAAAATATCCATAGACCGTACAGTAGGCTGGTTCACAAATGTATACACAGTGACCCTTGAATGCAGCGAAGATAATGACAAAGCCATAATAAATGCCAAGGATACCATAAGAAACGTACCGAATATGGGAATGGGCTTTGGATATGTAGATCATGAAACAATGCCGGATATTTGTTTCAATTATCTCGGAGATTTTGGAAAAAAATATAACGGTCAATCCGTAATATATTCTTGTGGTGAATCTATTTCCGGTGAAAATACACTGCCTGATGATATAACAATAAACGGCTGTGTAACAAATTCGAAACTTATATTCAATATAATAAGCAGTTCAAAGAAATATAGTCAGGAATTTATTGACCGTTTCAAAATTGATTTCGTGAATTCTGTTATCACACTCGCTGATTTTTGCAATGATGTTGATAAAAAACAAAAAACCATAACAGATTTACGTGATAAAGAACTGGAAGATAGCGAATTGGATATTTTAAATGATTTGTTCTCTTGATTATTTTCTTAACGGAGGTTTCGTAAATGGCAACAGTTAACAGTAGAATTGAAAATGTATATGGTCTTTCTCCTCTTCAAGAAGGTATGCTTTTCCATCATCTTTATGATAATAATTCGGAATCATATATTTTACAGAGCGTTTTCAGTTCTGATAAAAAAATCAATATTGATTTAATGAAAAAAGCGGCTGATTTATTATCAAAAAAATATGATGTTTTAAGGACTGCTTTTGCATATGAAAAATTAAAGAAGCCAAGACAGGTTATTATTTCAGATAAAAAAGTTGAATTTAACTGCGTTGATTTTACACAGTACAATTCTTTTGAATTAGATAATCAGATTAAAGATTATATATCCAAGGATTTAAAAAGAGGATTTGATCTTACTCATGACTCTTTGTTTAGATTAACCTTTTTTAAAGTCGATGAAGATAAATATAAGATCCTGTTTTCATTCCATCACATAATTGTTGATGGATGGTGTATAAATGCAATATACAAAAAACTTTTAGAATACTATAAAAGTCTTGAGAAAGGTATTTCATTTGAGGATATTGAAAGAGAAATATCAGAAGAAAAAAAATTAAAAAGTGAATATGGTGATTACATTTCTTGGTTAGAAAATCAGGATCAAACGAAAGCGTTAGAATACTGGGAGAATGAACTTGAGGGCTATGACAGCGAGGCAGATATAAAGGCGATGAGCGCACCAGAGCCCACAGAAGACCAGATGAGGGAGGTTGAAGGAGAAACAGATGCGGATACAACAGAAAAGATCAGAAAGATAACAGAGAATAATGAAGCGACAATAAATGTAGCAGCAGAGATCGCAGTGGGAATATTGCTTCAGAAATATTCAGGAAGCAAGGATGTTGTATTTGGCAAGGTAGTATCAGGAAGGAATGCACCCATTAACGGCATAGAAGATATGGTCGGACTTTTTGTCAATACCATACCGGTCAGAATAAGGATAGATGAGAAAACCACAGTTTCTGAGCTGATAAAAACTCAGCAGGAAAAGGGTACAGAGAGTACCAATTATGATTATTGTTCACTTGCAGATATACAGAGCAAAACTGCACAGGGATCAGAGCTTATCAAGGTGCTTTATGTATTTGAAAACTATGCATCAGGTGCTGTTACAGCCGCAGAAGATACAGACAGTACGATAAAAGTAGAAAGCGCACGAGAACAGACCAATTACGGTATCACGATATATGGTCTGGAAAAAGAAGGCAGAATGAGTTTCAAGGTAAGGTATGATCCGAATAAATACTGTGATAATGAGATCAGGCTTATCATGGACAGACTGCTTAAGATCTGTAGAGAGATGGCTGAAAATCCCAACGGTA
>NZ_JHXI01000028.1 GCF_000621785.1 Ruminococcus flavefaciens ND2009
GCTATTATCGCTACGAAATCGTCAGGCTTCACTCCCATCTCTCGCAGCTTATGCGCCAGGCTGTTTGCCTTTGCATTCAGCTCTGAATAGGTCAGTTCCTTGTCTTCAAATACGAGTGCAATGTTATCAGGGGTCTTCTTTACCTGCTCTTCAAACAGCTCTGCTACTGTCTTTTCTCTCGGATACTCTGTCTCCGTTGCGTTGAAGTCGTTGAGAATAAGAGCCTTTTCACCTGCTGTAATTGCTTCAAGTTCACTGACCTTACCGTTGGGATTTTCAGCCATCTCTTTACAGATCTTAAGTAGCCTGTCAATTATTAGCTTGATCTCGTTTTCACAGTATTTATTCGGATCATACATTATCTTGAAGCTAAGTCTGCCTTCTTTTTCAAATCCTGAAATTGTTATTCCGTAATTAGTCTGCTCTCGTGCACTCTCTGTTGTTACCGGACTTTCCTCTGTATTACCAGCGCTTTCGGCATTAAGTCCTGATGTGTAGTTTTCATAAACATAAAGCACCTTGATAAGACCTGAGCCCTGTACTGCTTTGCTCTGTATTTCGGCAAGTGAACAATAATCATAATTTGTACTCTCTGTTCCCTTTTCCTGCTGTATCTTTATAAGTTCTGTGACTGTTGTATTCTGTTCTGCAGTTACTCTTACAGGGATTGTATTTATAAAGAGACCTACCATATCTTCTATTCCATTGATAGGCGCATTCCTTCCCGACACAACTTTTCCAAAGACTACATCATCTTTTCCACTATACCTCTGCAGTAATATTCCTACCGCTGCTTCTGCTGCGGTATTTATCGTCGCCTCATTGCTTTCAGCAATTTTCTTCAGCTTATTGGTTGTTCCTTCATCTGTGCTTCCCCACAGTTCTTTCATCTGTTCTTCTGTGGGTTCAGGCTTTCTCATTGCCTTTATATCTGCATCATTTTCATACCCTTCAAGCACTTCTTCCCAGTACTTAGCAGCCTTTTCTCCATCCTGTCTGCCAAGCCAGCTAAGATAATCACTGTATTCTCCGTTATTATTCTTCTCTTCTCTTATTCCTTTCTCTATTGTCTCAATTGCTTCTCCATTCTTAATACGGCAATATATTTCAAAAAGTTTTCCTACCAGTATTCCTAAGCACCAGCCATCCATCACTATATGATGTACTGTCAGTATTATCTTGCTCTTTCCTTCTCCGGTATTTATTGCTTTTACTCTCAGCATTGTATCCTTCGTAAGGTCAAAGCCTCTTCTTACTTCTTCTGCTGCCTTTACTGCATCATCACCATTTTCTTCTGTTACTTCGTATTCCGGCACCCTCTCTTCGTATATTACCTGTTTCGGTTCACTTATACTTTCATATATGAAGCCTGTCCTTAATATGTCATATCTTATACTCAGTATTCTTAGTGTTTCTCTTAAAATGCTTTCCTCAATTTCAAATGCAACGTTATATACGTTTTGCACAACATATCCTGTTGACTCTCTGTCTTCAAGATTATGGAACAGCATTCCTTCCTGTAACGGTGTAAGCCCATAGATCTTTTCTGCTTTTCCTTCAAGGCTTTCTTTAAGCTCTCTGAACTCGTCTGTTGTCAGGTCATTGATTTCATAGTCACTCTCTGTTTTTTCATCATGTGTTTCTTCTGCACAATATCCAGCAAGTTCTCCTACACTGTTTTTAAACTCTTGTGTAAGTTCTGTTATGAATTTCTGTCCGTATTCCACAGTCTGGCTGAAAATGATGAACTTTAATTTTCCATCTATTACACTGCCATTTATTACTATTCTGTCATTTGTCTTGTTTTCTGGCGATATATCATTACCTGTACTATAATTGCTTGTTTTGCTTCCACTGAAATCTCC
>NZ_JHXI01000029.1 GCF_000621785.1 Ruminococcus flavefaciens ND2009
GTCAGGGGTCTTCTTTACCTGCTCTTCAAACAGCTCTGCTACTGTCTTTTCTCTCGGATAGTCTGTCTCCGTTGCGTTGAAGTCGTTGAGGATAAACTGCTTTTCTGCCTCTGTCACTGCTTCAAGCTCGCATACCTTTGCTCCCGGCTTATTTGCCATTTCTTCACAGATCTTCAGCAGTCTTTCAAGTATCATCTGTACTTCTTCTTCGCAATACTTGTTCGGATCGTACATGATCTTAAAGCTCAGTTTTCCGGATATTTCCATTCCTAATATTGACATTCCGTAGTTCGTCTGCTCTCGTCCGCTTTCTACCTTTATCAGCGCTTCGCTTTCTTCTCCTTGATCTTCATTCAGTCCTGATCCATAGTTCTCAAATACATACAGAACCTTTATAAGCTCTGATCCCTGTGATGTCTTTCTCTGGATATCCGCAAGTGAACAATAATCGTAATTCGTACTTTCTGTTCCCTTTTCCTGCTGCTTCTTTATCAGCTCTTCTACAGTTTCTTCTTGATCTGCTTTCACCCTTACTGGTATAGTATTTATGAACAGTCCTACCATGTCTTCGATTCCGGGTATATCTGCGTTTCTTCCAGATACTACCTTTCCGAAAACTACGTCTCTGCTTCCACTGTAGCACTGCAGCATTATTCCTACCGCTGTCTCCGCTGCCGTATTTATCGTACTTCCGGCTCTTTCTGCCTCTGCTTTTAGTTTCTCAGTGATCTCTGTACTTGTTCTTCCAAATACTTCCCTCATCTGTTCTTCTGTTGGCTCTGGCTTTCCCATTGCCTTTATTTCACAATCACTGTCGTAACCTTCAAGCTCTTCTTCCCAGTATTTCTCTGCCTTATCTGCATCCTGCTTTCCAAGCCACTTGATATATTCGCTGTATTCCTCTGTTTGCTTTCTTTCTTCTGATATTTCTTTCTCTATTTCCTCTGCTTTTTCACCTTTTTCAAGTCGGAAATAATATTTAAACAGCTTCCTTACAAGTGTTCCCATGCACCAGCCGTCCATTATTATATGGTGCACCGTCAGCACTATTTTGCTCTTCCCATTACCTATAGCTATGCTCTTTACCCTCAGCAATGTATCTCTTGAAAGGTCAAAGCCACGCTTTATATCCGCTTTTGCAATTCTCTTTGATTCTTCTTCGCTTACTTCAAGTATTTCAAGTTCCGGTACTCTTTCTGCATACACTATCTGCTTCGGTTCTCTTATCTTTTCATATACAAAGCTCGTTCTCAGAACCTCGTATCTTTTGCTCAGCAGCCTCAATGCTTCTTTTAAGTTTTCACTGCTAATCTCAAATTCTGTTATGTATACGCTTTGTACCACATATCCTGTAGATTCCCTGTCTTTCAGATTATGGAACAGCATTCCTGCCTGTAATGGCGTAAGTTCATAGATCTTCTCTACCTTACCCGTAAAATCTTTCTGCATTTCTGCAAATTCTTCTGTTGTAAGGTCGTTTACTCCGTAATCACTTGCTGTCTTTTCCTCATGCTTTTCTTCACAATATCCTGCAAGCTCCTCTACGGCCTTCTCAAACTCTTCTTTCAGTTTATCTGCTAATTCCTGTCCGTACTGACTCGTGATTATGAAATTCAGCTTTCCGTCTGCAACCTGTCCGTTAATTGTTATCTTATCTTTCAGACTGTTTCCTTCAGCTACATCTCTTCCGCAGCTGTACTCTCCGAAATAACTTGTTTTGCTTCCACTGAAATCTCCGAGATAATTGAAGCAGATGTCAGGAATTTCTTCATGCTCTGTAAATCCATATCCAATTCCGTTATCAGC
>NZ_JHXI01000030.1 GCF_000621785.1 Ruminococcus flavefaciens ND2009
GTCTTCTTTACCTGCTCTTCAAACAGCTCTGCTACTGTCTTTTCTCTCGGATACTCTGTCTCCGTTGCATTGAAATCATTCAGTATAAGAGATCTCTCGCTCGATGTCACAGTATCCAGTTCACTGACTTCAGCACCAGGTTTTTCTGCTATCTCTTCGCAGATCTTTATAAGTCTATCAAGGATTATCTGTACTTCGTTCTCACAGTATATGTTCGGATTATACATGAGTTTGAAGCCCAACTTACCATCTGTTTCAAATCCCGATACTGATAAATCATAATTTGTCTGTTCTCTTACACTTTCAACCTCCATAAGACTATCTGTATCATCTATTGATCCATTATTGTCATCAAATGAATAATTCTCAAATACATATATTACCTTTATCAGATTTGAACCCTGTGGAGTTTTGCTCTGTATTTCAGCCAGAGAACAATAATCATAATTTGTACTCTCTGCGCCCTTTTCCTGCTGAGTTTTTAGAAGGTCGGAAACAGTAGTTTTCTCATCTACAGTTACTCTGACCGGTATTGTATTGACAAAGAGACCTACGATGTCTTCTATTCCTTTGATAGGTGCATTTCTTCCTGATACTACCTTGCCGAATACAACATCCTTACTTCCTGAGTACTTCTGAAGCAATATACCTACTGCGGTTTCGGCTATAACGTTGATAGTTGTATCATTTTTCTCTGATATAGACTTCAACTTATTTGTTGTATCTGAGCTGACCAGACCTATTTTTTCTTTTACCTGTTCCTCAGTTGATTCAGGCTTTATTGTTGGCTTTATTTCTGTATTGTTTTCATAGCCTTCAAGTTCACTTATCCAATAATCGATTGCTTTTTCTTTATCCTGTTTTATTAACCATTTAACATAATCGCTGTACGAATATTGTTGTTTTAATTCATTTTCAACTTGTGCTGATATGTCTAAAAAGCTCTCGCCATTCAATAATCTTACACAGTAAGATGAAAATTCGGAATACAGTTTTGAAAAGCACCATCCATCTATTATAATATGATGAATTGTCCAGATAAGCCTGTTCTTATTTTCAGGAGTAATTATGTATTTAACTCTAAGTAAAGAATCTTTTTGTAAATCAAAACCTCGTTTTATATCGTTTTGGGCAATTTCCTTTTCCTCATAATTCAATTTATCAATTGAAATATCAGACAGATCTATTATCTCAGTTTCAATTTTTCTTTCTTTTAAAACGATCTGCTGAGGAACTTCAATTTTATCATAAAAAAACAGTGTTCTTAATACCTGATACTTTTTTGAAAGTAATTTCAGTGCATCTTCGATAATTGAAAAAGTTATCTTCTTATCAACTTTACTAACATTCTGAAGCACATAACTTGATGACTGCAAGTCATATAAACTATGAAAAAGCATACCTTCCTGAAGCGGAGTCAAAGAATAGATGTTTTCAATTTTATTATTAGCTGTTATCTTTTTTTCCATTATGATTATATCCTCCTGATCATCAAATTAAATCCAAGAAACTATTTATTTCTTCTAAAGCCTCGACTGTTATATTATCAGAATCAAAATCAGAAAGTGTCATTTCTTCCTCATTGTATGATTCGCAGTAATCAATGAGTTGTTCTACACACTTCTCAAATTCTTGTGTAAGTTCTGTTATGAATTCCTGTCCGTATTCCACAGTCTGGCTGAAAATGATGAACTTTAATTTCCCATCTATTACGCTGCCATTTATTACTATTCTGTCATTTGTCTTGTTTTCTGGCGATATATCATTACCTGTACTATAATTGCTT
>NZ_JHXI01000032.1 GCF_000621785.1 Ruminococcus flavefaciens ND2009
GTACAGAGAGATATGTCAAGGAATCCGTTGTTCGACGTAATGCTTGTAATGCAGAACAACGAGACAACTGACCTTAAGCTCAGTGGCAGTGAGGGTGAAATAACGGGAATTACAAGTACCATAGCTAAGTTTGATCTCACGTTTAATATAGCTGAACAAAATGGAAAATACTGCATTTATATTGAGTATTGTACAGATCTTTTCAATGATGAAACAGCAGATAGTATATTAAAGCATTTTGCAGAAACAGTTAAGGCTGAATGCGAAAAGACAGAAGAAAAACTGGGAAATTATGAAATGCTTACAGAAGCTGACCGAAATGCATGGAAGAAATATAATGAGACAGATGAAGTAATAGAAGAGCTAAGTCTGTTAGAACTTGTCAGAAGGCAGTGTGAAAAAACGCCGTACAGAACTGCAGTTGTTTTTGAAAATGAAAGTATTACATACGATGAACTGTGGCAGAAAGCCGGAAAAATTGCAGGATATCTTCATTCTAACGGCTATGGTAAGGATGACAGCATTGCAGTCAGTGGTGAAAGAAGCATCGAAACAGTTGTTAATATTATAGGTATATTGGCGGCAGGGTGCTTATATGTTCCTGAAAATCCTGAGTATCCTGAAGAAAGAAACAGATATATCAGAGAAAATAGTAAATGCAAAGAAAGACTTGACGCAGAAAGCTATACAAGAAATCAAATGGAATCATATAGTCCGTTCTACTGTGAAAACGATCCTGAATCAATAGCGTATACAATCTATACGTCCGGCAGTACAGGATTACCTAAGGGTGTAGTTATAAAGAATTCTGCGGCAGCAAATACAATACAAGACATCAATAGAAAATTTGCTGTCAATGAAAAAAGCTGCATTATCGGATTATCTGCATTCAGTTTTGACCTGTCAGTATATGATATTTTCGGAGCATTAAGCACAGGAGCTAAGCTCATAATTGTCAGGGATCAGCGAGATTATGAGGAAATACAAGGAATATTAAACAAATATGAAGTCACATTCTGGAATTCTGTACCAGCCATAATGTCCATGTATCTTATGAGCGGAGGCATGGGAACAGATAGTCTCAGAAACGTTCTTTTGAGCGGTGACTGGATACCGATAACTCTTCCCTCAAAAATCAGAAGTGAATTTGTAAATACAGAAGTTTGCAGCCTTGGTGGTGCAACAGAAGGTTCAATATGGTCTATCTATTATCCGATAATAAAAGTACCTGATAATATGAGCAGTATACCTTATGGAATGCCTCTTGCAAATCAGAAAATGCTTATATTGAATGAAAACGGAAAACTCTGTCCTATAGGTGCAGTGGGAGAAATATGTATCGCAGGAAAGGGCGTAGCAGAGTGCTATGCAAATCAGGAAGATAAAACCAGAAAGGCATTTGTAGAGTACAGCGAATTTGGAAGAGTTTATAGAACAGGTGATATCGGAAGACTTCGTGCAGAAGGCTATATCGAGTTTAT
>NZ_JHXI01000034.1 GCF_000621785.1 Ruminococcus flavefaciens ND2009
GTGGTTGACAGTTTTTTGTCAAAAAAGTGAGCCCACAAACGCCTATTTTAAGCCATTTGTGAGCCCTGATTTTGAGACGAGGGGAATTGAAAAAGCAGAAGTGCTTTTAGTGATTTTTGCTAAATTGCGAAAATGGCTGTTTTTCGCGGTATTTTACGATTTTGCTTTTAGCAGCTTCAAGTGTCTTTTGGCAGCTTTTGGTACAAATAAGTGGTAAACAAGTGGTTGGAATAGCGCTATTCTACGTTGAAAGCGGAATATGGCAGCTCAAAATAAGTGGTAAAATCCCGACGGAGCTTCATTTGTATATTTTGCATTAAAAGAAAACTCAATATGCAACTTGTAATTTAATATGTAGCACCAGTGTGTTTTTTCGTCCATTGCTTCATATGGTGAAATCACCGAAATATAAGGCTGTGCTGTTTGGATAGACTGGCGGAAGAGATGGCTTGATTATGATATAGAGATGTGGTATAATGATAGAAAAGCGAGGTGAGAGCGTTGAAATATACACTTATGCATAAGAATATAGCTGTTGCAGATATTGAAATAGATGAAGCTATTGGTGGTATTAGCGTAATTGATAATTTATCAGCAAAAGAGCATCTACCGATCGGTGTTGTGCATCCGCTTCATCATAGCGAAAGCATTGACCGATACGCATTGAATCAGTGGTGGGCAGGCAGGTCAATTCCTGCGAGTAGAATGGGCGTTGAAGATGCTTTGGAAAAGCTCGGTGTATATAATTCTAAGCTGCTTCTTACGAAATGTCTCGGCCTTAGTTTATCTGATCATTACTGGATAAAGCCTTACGGAAGCGATATGACCTGGGAAGATGTAAATTTCTTTGACAACGATTTCTCAGATGATATAGGTGATGTTCTTTTCGGTACAAGTGATAAGAATGCTGGATTCGATTTTCTGTCGCCGGATAATACTTCTGACGGTAATCTGAAAAAACGCTGGAAGATCATTGACGGCAAACGTTGTCTTTTGAAATCAGGCTCCAATCCATATAGTCAGCAGACCTTCAATGAGGTTATCGCTTCAAAAATAATGAATAGACTTGGAATAGATCATGTGCCTTATTCGGTAACGTGGATAAATGATGAACCATACAGTGTATGCGAGGATTTTGTAACGAAGGATACTGAACTCATCAGTGCATGGAGAGTACTCCAATTTAGAACAAAAGCAAATCATGAAAATGAATACCTTCACTACGTTAATATCTGTCGGGAACTCGGGATAGATATAGTTTCTTTCCTTGACAAGATGATAGTTCTCGACTATATTATAGCAAACGAGGACAGGCACTTCAATAACTTCGGACTTCTGCGTGATGCTAATACCCTTGAATGGCTTGGTGCTGCTCCCATATTCGACAGCGG
>NZ_JHXI01000035.1 GCF_000621785.1 Ruminococcus flavefaciens ND2009
AGAACCGTTACTATAAACAGTGATTTCACTGTACCTAAAGATATATCCAGCCATTTCATAATTACTAAAGATTCAGACACCCTTTATAAGAATTTTACTTATATGGGTACATTTGATGAAGATGATGCTTCATGGAGTATTTTTAAAAACTGTGATAATCTTAGACAGGTTATAATT
The DNA here is from genome assembly GCF_000621785.1 of Ruminococcus flavefaciens ND2009. Classification (GTDB taxonomy): domain Bacteria; phylum Bacillota; class Clostridia; order Oscillospirales; family Ruminococcaceae; genus Ruminococcus; species Ruminococcus flavefaciens_C. Next base: position 178 of record NZ_JHXI01000035.1, read on the forward strand.
AATGATGGTGTAACAAAGATCAATCCCGGTCTGTTTGCTACCAATCATTCAGTTTCAAATGTATTGCTTCCCGGTACATTAAAAAGCATAGGCAAGAATGCATTCAGTGATACAAGTATTTCAAAGATAAAGCTTCCCTCAGGTCTGGTGTCCATAGGTGAATCTGCTTTTGCAGGCACAAGGCTTGTTGATGTCAATATTCCTGCAAGTGTTACTTCGATAGGTGTTTCTGCTTTCCTTGACGGGTATGACGATGACAATAAAACATATCTTAAAACTATAACAATAAACAATCCTGAGTGTGAGATCAGTTCAAGCATTGTAAGAAAAGGTGAGGACGTAATCATTTACGGCCATGACGGTTCAACAGCAGAAGCATTTGCAAAGACCAACGGCAACACCTTCATCTCTATTGACAAGCCTCAGACAACAAAGCCTGCGGCAACAACTACTACTAAAACTACCACAGTTACCACAACAGCTACTACCACAGTAACAACTGTAGTATCGACTATCATAGGACCCGATAAGGAGTGCTTATTCATTGCTGTGAGGGATCCTGCAACTGCAACAGAGGCAGACAGTGACAGACTTCTTGATGTTGATAATGTTGCCTACATAGACCAGCAGACAGCTGATGAGAAGGGCAAGGTAACATTCTCATTCATTCCTGATGCAGTCAAGGATCTGGCTTATATGTTCATAAGCGAGCTGAATAATAGCAGAGTATATAAGACTGTAGTCGATGGCACAACTGTAAAGACTACATGGATTGATCCAAAGGTAACAGTTCTGGGCGACGCAAATAATGACGGTGTTGTTGAGCTTGCTGATGCTATACTGATCATGCAGCATCTTTCCAATCCCGATAAATATTCTCTCCATGGCAGCAGCCCATATCATATCACCGAGCAGGGAATGATAAACGGAGACGTATATGAACATGGTTTTGGACTTACGAGTAATGACGCACTGTGCATACAGAAATATCTGCTTAAATTAAATCCAACGGTTTATGTACGTTGATCTGTAGAATATCCCTCCATACGGATAATGTCATTAAGCTAAGGAAAAGTCAAATAATCACAGGAATCAAAAATTCCTGTGATTATTTTTTATGTATATAATGT
>NZ_JHXI01000036.1 GCF_000621785.1 Ruminococcus flavefaciens ND2009
GATTGGATTTCAGCTGACATAGCTCCTGAAATTGGAATAAGGCTGACTCTTACGAATTCAGATTCATATTATCCTCCTGACGTACAACATGACTGTAAAAACTGTTTGTCATTGGTTATACAGCCATTTATAGCAGCAAAAGCGGAATTTAACTTTTTTGGTTATGATGCTGAGGCTGTATTAGCGGAGGCTTCTTTCGATCTGCTTGAATACCATAATTCCAATCACAGTGGTTGGGTAGAAGGACCTTGTGACAATATTAGTCATAAGATCACATTACATATAATTGAAGAAAAAGAAAATGAAGATGATCGTGAAGTACCAATTGAAGGTGCTAAGGCTTTTTTGGCAGGGTTATCAATAAAAGACCCGGAAACACAAGAGGCTTTAAAAAGCGATTCAAACGGCAATCTTTCGTATTTTGAAAAAGATAAAAATATTTTGAAAAGGAATTATGAAGTCACTGTTCAATCAGAAAGCGGTACTAAATTCGGACGTTGTAACGTCGGCAAAATGTTCTCGGCTGTTAATCTTTCCAAGAATGTTTTTACTGTTGAATTAAGTGATTCAAATAATTCTAAATATATTATTGAAGATGATCCCAATTACGGCGTTTGCGGTCATATCGACGATGAGCCGTCTGCATGGTTCAGAGTGTATGGAGACGATACGTGTTATATCTGGGGATCCGGAGTATTGGATGATATTTACCAGATTCCTCCTACTGTTAAAAGGATCATTATAACAGGTCAGTCGTTATCATTAACTGAAAAAGAAGCTAATGGCACCCCGGGAATAAATATGTGTTATTTCAATAAAACTAATGCAAAAGATGTAGACCTGAGCGGAATGAAGTTTAAGGAATTGCCAAGAAGTTCGTTTAATTATTCTTCAGTTGAACATGTTGTGCTTCCTGTTTTTACTGACACAATAGGAAACAGTGCATTCTTAGAATGCTCAGAGCTTAAGAATTTCGACCTTAGAGGGATCTGTTTATTGGATGAAGACGCTTTCAGGGCTTCCGGTCTTACTCAGCTGAATTGTCCGTCTTCACTTAAAGCAATCGCTGCTCATGCGTTCTTTAACTGCAAAGATCTGAAGAATGTTACTTTTGATACTAATTTAAAACATATCGGTATATGTGCGTTTATGGGCAGCGGAATACAAAGCCTTTATATTCCTTCTTCGGTTACACAGATAGGCTATAATGCCTTTGAAGAGTGTAAAAATCT
>NZ_JHXI01000037.1 GCF_000621785.1 Ruminococcus flavefaciens ND2009
CTCGTATTTGAAGACAAGGAACTGACCTATGCAGAGCTGAATGCAAAGGCAAACAGCCTGGCGCATAAGCTGCGAGAGATGGGAGTGAAGCCTGAGGATTTTGTTGCGATTATTGCTGATAAGAGTATCGAGATAATAGTTGGAATTTACGGAATCATCAAGGCAGGCGGAGCATACGTTCCGATAGATCCTACATATCCTGAGGAAAGAATCACATATATGCTTGAGGATTGCAAGCCAAAGTGTATACTGAAATTCACAGCTGAGTCCATAGAACTTGGCAGTGAAATACCTGTGATAGACCTTGCAGACAGCAGCATTTGGAATGGAAATACAGATAATCTTGAATATGTAAACAATGCCGAAGATGCATTTTATTGTATCTATACATCAGGAACAACAGGACAGCCAAAGGGCGTTGTTGTGATCAACAGAAATGTTGTAAAGCTTGTAAAGAACTGTGATTATACTGTACTTGATGAAAGCAGTGTGATACTTCAGACAGGCCAATTGATGTTTGATGCATCAACGTTTGAAGTATGGGGAGCGTCACTTAACGGAGGAACACTGCACCTTATCAGTAAGGAAAAAATGCTGAACGCCGCAACCTTCAAGAAGTATATGGAGGATAACGGTGTAAATACATTGTTTATTACAACAGCACTTTTCAATCAGTTTATCAGCGAAGATAAGACTATATTCAATTGTCTGAAGCATTTAATGTTCGGAGGAGAGGCAACATCAGAGCGGCATGTGGAGATGCTGAGAACACAGAACACAGGACTTGACTTCAGGAATGTATACGGACCTACAGAGACAACAACCTTTGCGGCACATTACATCATTGATAAAAAGGCAGATAAAACACCTATCGGAAAGCCGATTTCAAACACACAGATGTATATTCTGAGCGGAGAAAAGCTGTGCGGAATCGGAGTACCGGGCGAGCTTTGTATATCAGGAGACGGAGTAGCAAGAGGGTACCTTAACAGACCAGAGCTTACAGCGGAGAAGTTTGTAAAGAACCCATTCGGTGAAGGAAGTATGTATCGTTCAGGAGACCTTGTAAGATGGCTTCCTGACGGAAATATCGAGTTCCTTGGAAGAATAGACGAACAGATAAAAATACATGGCTTCCGAATCGAGCTCGGAGAGATCGAAAGCAGGATA
>NZ_JHXI01000038.1 GCF_000621785.1 Ruminococcus flavefaciens ND2009
TCACATTCAAAGTTCACAAATAGTGTAACCTGTCCTGCCACAGATATATTTTTCTTACTGCCTTTTTTCAGATCAAATGTAAGTGAACGTGAAAAATGGAATTTTTTATCACTTAACGGAGTTACATGGGGAAGTCTGAGTACAGATGTATCAGACGGGTTTTCTGTATTCTCTGCATCCAGGTCACTTCCTACATACTTTACATCATCATTTTCTTCGGTCTCTAACTTTTCATAGTAAACATCGCCCAGAGTCTCTGTGTTGTATTTGATCATATCAATTGCGGTGTTTACATCAATATCTTTTGGTGTGATCACAACAGAATCGGCACTTTTCTTTATATCCAGAACTTCAAAACAAAGCGCAGTGAACGGTGCGATGATCAGCGCTTTGTCACCGATTTTAAGATCACTCACTTTATCAGGATTTGTGAATTTATATGTTTCGGATCCATCCCCCTCAACATATGTATCTTTTTCTAAAGTTGATGTGATACTCACTATTCCATCTTTGGTTACAAGGAAATTGTCAGTTTTATCATTATTAAAATTCACAACATTCTCGTCATCAAAATCATCTGTCGTCTTGTTCAGGATCTCCTGTATTCTTTTAGTACATTTATCATATGTACAAGGAGATGATAACGGCTCACACAGTTCATCTCCGACGATAAACGATTTTATCAGATAGCTTTCCGGAAGTACATCATTAATGATCAATTCAACATAACCATTATCAGATTTTTGCAGTTTGTTCGTCTGAGAAAAAAGGAGCTCTGTGCCCTCATCATTGTAGAACCCAACAAATAGCGTACAATCCTCAACAGCAGAGTATTCAACACCGAGGAAAGGTTCCAGGTATTCATGATACATCCTGTAGACAGCATATTTTTCCTCTTGCTTTCTCTTGGTGCCTTTTTGTGACTCACCGATCTCGTCAGAAAACATTTTCCCGAACAAGCCGCCATATTCCAATTCATTATCTGAGGTCTCCTCAACAGCCTGTTCGGGGCTGTCGCCTGTTTCTGCGTAGGAAATGAATCC